>NZ_CP023702.1:2400000-3600000 GCF_008704555.1 Streptomyces nitrosporeus | reverse complement strand
AATTTGAAGAAGGGTCAGCGCTGTATCATTTTCTGGGTCGAGTGGATGAGCGGGGCGAGTGGAGGGGTGGAAGGCGTCATGGGCGGAACAGCGGCCCGGCCGTTGCGGGCCGACGCGGAGCGCAGCGTGCGCGCGATCCTGGAGGCGGCCGAGCGGGTGCTCTCCGAGGACCCCGGCGCGTCGATGGAGCAGATCGCGGCGGCGGCGGGGGTGGCCAGGACGACGGTCCACCGGCGGTTCGCCCACCGGCAGGCGCTGATCGACGCGTTGGCGGTGTCCGCGGCCCGTCAGCTCTCCCGGGTCGTGGAGGACGGCCGGCCGGACACCGCCCCTCCCCTGGTGGCGCTGCACCGGATCACGGCCGATGTGATCGAGGTGAAGAGCGCCTGGGCGTTCGCCCTGGGGCTGCCGGCCGAACCCGGCAGCGAGGCGGCGGTCCTCCAGCAGGACATCGCCCGGCGTTGCACCACGGTGCTGGAGCGGGCCCGGGAGGCCGGGCTCATCGACGAGGCGGCCGACCTCGACTGGGTCCGGCGTGTCTACTACGCGCTCCTCGGGGAGTGCCTGCACGGGGACCCGGGCGACGCGGAGACCGACGCCGACACCCTCGCGGCCCGCATCATCGACACCCTGTTGCGCGGCGCCGGTCCGCGCTCCTGAGCACGGGCACCACGGAGCCCGGGGGCCCGGTGGAAGACCGTGGGGAAGGCGGAGCGCCCGCGGGGAGGGCGGAGGGCCGTGGACGCGGCGGAGGCGCGCCCTGCGCGGCTATCCGGGGCCCGCCGCGCCCGTCCGCCCGGGGGCCCGGTGGAAGACCGTGGGGAAGGCGGAGCGCCCGCGGGGAGGGCGGAGGGCCGTGGACGCGGCGGAGGCGCGCCCTGCGCGGCTATCCGGGGCCCGCCGCGCCCGTCCGCCCGGGTGTCCCCGCGTGTCGGGCGGGCGTCAGCCGGCGGACCGGCCTGCCGACGCGGCCCACTCGCGGTCGAGGATCGCGTGCACGACGGAGTCGCGCCACTGTCCGTCCTTGCGGATGTGCTCGCGGATGACCCCCTCCTGGACCATCCCGGCCCTGGCCATCGTCCGGGCGGACGCCTCGTTGAGGGGGGCACGCGCTCCCCAGACCCGGTGGAGGCCGAGTTCCTCGAAGGCCAGGCCGAGGAGGAGGCGTACGGTCTCCACGCCGTAGCCCCGGCCCCAGGTGTCGGGGCGGAGCGCGAAGCCGAAGGTCGCGCCGCCGGGCTGGTGCGGGTCGGTGGCGACGCGGCCGACGCCGATCGCCTCGCCGTCCTGCCGCGTGGTGACGGCGAAGGCGAATTCCGTACGGGGCGTGGCGGTGGCCGAGGTGCGGAAACGGGTGACGATCTCCGTGGTCTGGTCACGGGTGCGCGGCCCGAAGGACATGTGGCGGTTGACCTCGGGATCGCCGTAGACCGCGAGGACCGCGTCCACGTCGTCGGCGGTGAGCTCGCGCAGGGCCAGACGGCCGCTTCGGCGGCTGAGCGGATACAGGGGCGGCATGGGCGGACTGTACCGATGGGGGGCGGTGTGTTCCAGGGTGCCGGGACGCGCGGGACGTCCGCCGGGGCCACCGGACGGCCCGGCCCCGGGCGCCGGGCAGCGGATCGGGCGGAGCGGGCGGTAACAGCCGACGGCCGTCCGTGTCAGTCCAGTCCTTCCGCCCGCAGGTCGTACATCAGCAGGAAGGCACGGTACGTCTCCGCGGAGACGTCCTCGCAGGACTCGGGCCGGTGGGTCGCGGTCGAGGTGTTGTCGAGGGACCTCCGGCAGGCGGCCTCCGTCTCGGCCTGCGAGGGGATGCCGGAGACGAACGCGGCGAACAGCAGGACCACCGAGAGGACGACCACGCCGATACGGATGCGCATGGTCTCCCCAACGACGGCGCCGCCCGGCTGGTCACTGCCGTGCGGTCACCCGTCCGTTCCCCCCGGCTCACCCGGCGGACACCGGGGTGTCACTCGGCGTCGTCGGCGAGCGGCGGCAGGTCCGGCTCGACGAACAGGCCCGCGTACTGCGGTGCGGGAGGCGGGGCCGGTGTGCCCAGGTCCTTCGCCACGCTCGGGCTTTCGTTGTGCCGGTGCGTGGAGCGTGCGGGCATGTCGGTCATCAGCGGTCCTGTAGGTAGGTGTGCGGTGAGAGCCCACGACCGGCCGCCGGCTGTGCCGGGCGGAGGTCTTCGACCGGTGCGGCGACAGGGGCCGCTCCCGGTGCACGTCGCTCCGGGGGCGTCCGGACCATCAGCGGTGCATGCAGACTGTAACTCTCCCGGCACGGCTTTCCCCTGAATTTGCTTTGTCCGGCACGAGGTTCACGGCGGGACGGGCGCCCTCGGCGCGGCGGTGAAGGGAAAAGGGGATGCCCCGGGCGTGAGCCGGGGCATCCCCTCGAAACCGCGGTGCCGGTGCCCCGGCGGCCGGGCGTCAGGCGTTCTGCGTGGTCGTCCCGGCCTCCGCGATGTCGGCGGTGTCCCCGGCGGGAGCGTCCGCAGGGGTGGCGGCGGGACCGGCCGGAGAGGCCGCCGGGGCTGCCTTCGACGTCTTGCGGATGTGCGTCATCAGACCGATGAACCCCGCGATGAACCCGCTGAACAGGCCGGATATGGCGTGGTTCAGCGCGTTGACCCCCTCGCCGTCAGGCATGCCGATGGCGAGGTAGTTGATGAGGGCGCTCATCACCGCCCCTGCCAGTCCGCCGATGAGTCCACTGGTGATCGAGACCCGCAACGGCGACGGCTCGGTGGACGGGACGTGGTCAGATCTGAGCGGGGTGGACATCGTCGAAGGCCCTCCAGACAGGCTTCAAGGCAAGATCGGGGGGTGCGGCAGCAACATCTTTGGGCAAAGCGCTACACATGGCAACCACTTGCTACATCCGATGTGTTGATGCACGTCATCGGGCGGACGGATGCCTTCCGCGGGCGCCCCGCGCGGAGCGCCCGGACGGTCGCCCCGCACGGGGTCCGGACGGTCGCCCCGCGCGGGGTCCGGACGGCCGGCGGGGCGCGGGTGGTCGGGAGCACCCCGCGGATGCCGTAGAGTTGTCATCACAACGGCGCGGGGTGGAGCAGCTCGGTAGCTCGCTGGGCTCATAACCCAGAGGTCGCAGGTTCAAATCCTGTCCCCGCTACTGAAGACGGTGGCCCGGATCCTGATCAAGGATCCGGGCCACCGTCGTATGCCCGCCCCCTCACCGGCCTCACCCCCTCCACTCCACCGCCGGTTCCGCCGGTACCGGCCCGGTGGGCGGCGGGTGCTCGACCTCGACGCAACGTGAAGATCCAGCGTTTCCGGCGGGGAGCGGTCCGTCCGGGAAACCGCACGGCGGCACTGCGCCTGGCTGCCGGTGACGGCGCCGGTGGCCCGGTCCGTACGCCACCGGGCCGGGCGAGACGTATACCGCCGATCCGCGCTCCGCGAAGAACTACGATCGCTAGGGGGACGGATGCGCCGTCTTCGTACGGGATGCACTGACGATCTACGCGGGGCACGCGTTCTCCGGCCGACCACCGGGGAGGGCGGCTTCGGCGCGCTCCTTCCTTCGGCCGACGACCGGTCGCGCACCACGGCGCGGCTCCGGCCGGGCCGGGTGCCGGGCGCGGTACCGTCCGCAGCCGTGGGCGGACCGGGCAGGAGTGCACAGGTGGGGATGCGGGACGGACGGCGCGGTGCGCGGGTGCGGGGGACCGGCACCCGGGGGGCCGGGGCCCGGCGGTTCGTACGGCTGCTGCCGTGGCTGCTGATCGGGGTGGGACTGCTGATCGACCTGGCGTCCCCGCCGACGGTCACGGCCGTCCCCCTTTTCGCCGCGGCCCCCCTGGTGGCGGCCCCCTTCTTCTCCTTCGCCGGCACCGCGGGCGCCGGGATCGTCTCGGTGCTGGCCGTGGTGGGAATCAGGCTCTGGGACGGGGTGGTCCTGGATGTGGTGCCGGTCACCGAGCTCCTCACCCTGGTCACCGTCTCGGTGCTCGCCCTTCTGATCAACGGCGTCGTACGGCGCGGCAGCGAGCAGTTGGCGTCCGCGCGGGCCATCGCGGAGACCGCGATGCGGGCGGTGCTGCCCACGCCGGAGGAACGGATCGGCGGCCTGCTGGTCGCGGCCCGCTACGAGGCGGCGCAGGCCGACGAGTTCGTGGGCGGCGACCTCTACGCGGTGGTGGACACGCCGCACGGCGTACGGCTGGTGCTCGGTGACGTCCGCGGCAAGGGTCTGGACGCGGTGGGGGCGGTGGCCGTGGTGATCGGGGCGTTCCGGGAGGCCGCGGAGACGGAGCTCTCGCTGGAGGGGGTGGCCCAGCGGCTGGAACGGGCGCTGGCCCGGGAGGGCGAGCGGCGCGGTGGGCTGGACTCCATGGAGGGGTTCGTCACGGTGGTGCTCGCCGAGATCCCCACGGGCTCCGGGGCGTTGCGGATCGTCAACCGGGGACACCCCGAGCCGCTGCTGCTGCACGCGGACGGCCGGCTCGACGTACTGGCGCCGTCCAGGCCGGCGATGCCGATCGGGATGGGGCTGGAGACGTGGCCGGACCGGTCGGAGGAGTGGGAGATGCCCCCGGGGTCGACGCTCCTGGTCTTCACGGACGGCCTGTCCGAGGCGCGTGACGCGGCCGGGTCCTTCTACGACCCGGAGGAGCGGCTGCGCGGCCGGATCTTCCCCGGCCCGGAAGAGCTGCTCTCCGCGCTGACGGACGACGTCCGGCTGCACACCGGGGGGCGTTCCACGGACGACATGGCCCTGCTCGCCGTCGGCAGGCCGGCGCTCGGCCAGCCGGCCCGGCGCAGGACGGTGAGGATCGTGGGCCGGACCGGGGGATGACGGGGGGCGACACACGGTGACCGACGGACCCCGCTCCGCATAACATTTGACGAACCGTCAGAAACTGGCGAGTAGGCAAGGCCCGTTCAAGTGGCCCGTTTGAGGGTGGTTGATACCTGAAAGTCCGGGCCATGAGCGGGAACGATCAAGAGGAACGGCTTGGAATCGGAGCCGGGTGTCTATTAACGTTCGATAACGCAGCGCGGTCGTCCCAGTCGTCGCAAGAGGCGGCACCGTGCGCACGCGCCGAATTCCGCAAGGGAACCGGGGAACCACCTACATGGGGTGAATCGGGCATCCAGGTCTCGTCAGTGACCCGGGTACCCGTAGGAGACCTTCCTGCTCCGAACCCGTCAGCTAACCCGGTAGGCGAGAAGGAAGGAAAGGAGTGCGCCCACGTGGCGTCCAACCAGCCTGCCCCCGAGGCCCCGTCGTCCTTCAGGCCCGCGTCCCCCGGGGACGAGGAGCGGTCGTGGGGGGAGTGGAACCCCACCGAGGAGTCCGTCCGGCCCGTGCGCGGCAGGCACCGCGTAGCCAAGCAGCGTGGCCTGGCCCGTAGTTCCACGGTTCTCGGTGTCGGTGTGATCGCGGCCGTCGGCGCGGGCGGCATGGCCACCGCGCAGAGCAAGCCGCCGGTCTCCATCTCCCTTCCGGACGCCATCACCGACAAACTTCCCGACGCCTCATCCCTTCCCGGTGTGGGCGCGTTCATGTCCGACGATTCCGGAACGGACGCGACGCGGCCCGTTTCCGCCGCTCCGCTGACCACCGCCGGCATCACCGTCGCGGAGGCCGAGCAGGGCGCCACCGACGCCGGTGAGGCGCTGCGCGCCCGCATCCTCCAGCAGGCCGAGCAGCAGCAGGCCGACGCCGACGCCGAGGCCAGGGCGGCCGAGGAGAAGGCGGCGGCGGAGCGGGCCGCACAGGAGGCCGCGAAGCAGCAGAGCGAGGCGGAGGCCCAGGCCGCAGCCGAGAAGAAGGCGGCCGAGGAAGCGGCGAAGAAGAAGGCCGAGGCGGAGCGCCTGGCCAAGCTGGCCGCCAGCTACGCCGCCCCGACGTCCTCCTACACGCTCACCTCGACCTACGGCCAGTCCGGTTCGATGTGGTCCTCCGGCTCCCACACCGGCCTGGACTTCGCCGCTCCGACCGGCACCCCGGTCAAGGCCGTCCACGGCGGTGTCATCAAGTCGGCGGGCTGGTCGGGGTCGTACGGCTACCGCACGGTGCTGGAGCTCGATGACGGTACCGAGATCTGGTACTGCCACCAGTCCTCGATGAACGTGTCCGCCGGCCAGCGGGTCGCCACCGGCGACACCATCGGCCGGGTCGGCGCCACCGGCAACGTGACGGGCCCTCACCTCCACCTGGAGGTCCACACCGCAGACGGCGCGGGCGTCGACCCGCTGACCTGGCTGCGCGGCAAGGGCCTGACGATCTGAGCCCCGCGCGCCGGCCACCGCCGGCGCCCCATGCCCCGGCAGCCCTGACGCACACCCCCCGACGTCAGGGCTGCCGGTCCCTTCCCGGGTCCCCGGCTCCGGTTCCCGGCGGCCGCCACGGACGGAATAGCAGGTTCCCTCGCACCGTTGGCCCCGGTATGACCACCTATCGCGCACTCGGTTCCTCGGACCTCAAGGTCTTCCCGCTGGCCCTCGGCGGCAACGTCTTCGGCTGGACGGCCGACGAGGCCGCCTCCTTCGCCGTTCTGGACGCCTACACCGAGGCGGGCGGCAACTTCGTCGACACCGCCGACTCCTACTCGGCCTGGGTCCCGGGCAACGAGGGCGGTGAGTCGGAGACCCTGATCGGGAAGTGGCTGAAGGCGCGCGCCCGCCGCGACGACGTGGTGATCGCGACCAAGGCCGGCGCCCATCCCGCGTACAAGGGTCTGGCCGCGGCCACCCTCAAGGAGGCGGCGGAGGCGTCGCTGCGGCGGCTCGGCACCGACCACATCGACCTGTACTACACGCACTTCGACGACGAGAGCGTGCCGGTCGAGGAGATCATCACGGCCCTGGACCAGCTGGTGAAGGCGGGGAAGGTCCGGGAGATCGCGGCCTCCAACATCAGCCCGGAACGGCTCAGGGCATCGCTGGACTTCTCCGAGCGGGAGGGCCTGGCCCGCTACGTGGCGCTGCAGCCGCACTACAACCTGGTCTCCCGCGACACCTACGAGGGCCCGCTGCTCGACACCGCGTCCGCCGCCGGGCTGGCCGCCGTACCGTACTTCGCGCTCGCCTCCGGCTTCCTCACCGGCAAGTACCGGCCCGGCAAGGACGTCGACAGCGCCCGGGCCGGCAGCGCGGCCCAGCACCTGGAGTCGGAGCGCGGCCGCAGGGTGCTCGCGGCTCTCGACGAGGTCGCCCGGGAACACGACGCCGAGGTCGCCACCGTCGCCCTGGCCTGGCTCGCGGCCCGCCCGACCGTCGTGGCACCGATCGCCTCGGCCCGTACGGTCGCGCAGCTTCCCGCGCTCACCGCCGTGGCGGACCTGGAACTGACCGGCCGGCAACTGGCCGACCTCACCGAGGCGTCCGCCTGACCCCCACCGGGACGGCCACCCGGCCCCCCGTCCGGGCCGGTGCTCAGACCGGTGGTGTCCCGTCCCGGCCCGGGACCCCGCCCCGGCCGGGGCCCTCGCTCCGGCCGGGTGCGGCGCCGCCGGTGTGCAGATACGGGTTGTAGCCGCCGTAGTGCCGGTGCGGCGCGGGTACCGGCCGGGCGGCCGGCTGCCACCGGGGGGCCTGGCCGTACGGGGACTGCCGGGGCAGCACTCCCGGTACGGGCGGCCCGGCCCGGTGGATCCGGCCCGTCACCTGGGCCGCGTACGTCAGGGCCGGGCTCGCGACGGCCCGCCGCTGCCACAGATGGTGCAGCAGCTCCCTCTCCCGCACGGCGAAGTCCTCCCCGGGCCCGTCGTGACGGGCCCGGCGGCGCAGCATCGCCAGGGAGGTCGCGAACGACTCGTACTCCGCGACCGCACGCGCCGCCTGCTTGCCGCGGGCGGGATCCGGATGGCTCCCGAGGTGCCGCGCGGCGTCGCGGGCGACCCCCCGGGCCCGCAGCGAGGCCAGGGCCAGCGGCTCGGGCCAGGCGAGCCAGCCGGCCGAGGCGTAGACCGGGAGCTCCTCGGCGAGCGTGCGCAGTTCCCGCTGCCGTGACCAGACCGCCAGCCAGGTCACCAGCCCGAAGCACGGCATCATGAACACGCCGTACACCAGGTAGAAGCCGTACGGACCGAGGACCGAGGAGCCGTTCCACGCGGCGTGCATCCCCATGGCCAGGAGGAGCCCGAGGACGGGGAACAGGACCCTGCGCACCCGGTGGCGCCGCCCGGCGGCGGCCGCGAGCCCGAAACCGATCCCGGTGAGCACCGTGAACAGGGGATGGGCGAAGGGCGACATCAGCACCCGTACGACGAACGTCCCGACGGTCACCGAACCGAAGCCGGCCGCCCCCGCCTGCTGGTCCTCGCCGAAGGCGTTGCCGAGGTACAGGATGTTCTCGGTGAAGGCGAAACCGGTCGCGGTGAACCCGGCGACCACGATGCCGTCGACCAGCCCGCTGAACTGCCTTCTGCGGAACAGGAAGATCAGCACGAGTGCGGCGGCCTTCGCGCTCTCCTCGACGACCGGCGCGATGACGGTGGCCCCCAGGGTGTCGGCGCCCGCCGGGTCGGCGGTGGCCGTCGCTATCCAGCGCGTCGCGAAGGAGTTGGCGACGATCGCCACCAGCGCCGCGGCGCAGGAGCCCCAGGCGAACGCGAACAGCAGGCTCCGCCAGGGGCCGGGATCGACCCGGTCCAGCCAGCGGAACGCCCCCATCAGCAGCGGGACGGGCAGCACGGCCAGTCCCAGCCCCACCAGGAAGCCCTCGGTGCCGGTCTGCTCACGCACCAAGGCCAGGATCACCAGACCGCACAGGGCGAGCACGAAGACCACCGCACCCGCACGGAACGCCCTGCTGCGCCAGACCAGGCCGACACGGCGCGGCCGGTAGAGCCAGTGGCGGCGCCCCGGCACGGCGGCCAGGAACTCGTCGACCGGCTGGGCCCCGAGGACGGGCACAGCGGGCTGCCCCGTCGCTGCGGGACCGCCCGGAGGCCCCCCGGGGCCGGGCCCGCCCGGCCACCCCTCCGGGGCGGGTGCGGATACGCCCGGCCGCCCTCCGGCTCCGGGCGCGGTCGCCCGTTCCCCCGGGACCGGGCCTGCCTGCTGGTGCTGCGGGAACCCCTCGGACACCTGACGACCCTAACGAGGAGGACCGACAACGGGCCACGGCCCGTCGGCCGGCCCGGGGCCCGGTGGCCGGCCGGCGACGGTCTGGGCCGGTCCGGTGGTGTCGGTCGGGACCGGTCCGCCGGTGAAGGCCGGGACCGGTCCGCCGGTGACGGTCAGGTCCGGTCCGCGCGCCGGGTGAAGAGCAGGTCGTGGACGAGGTGGCCCTTGTCCAGGCCCTGGCCCTCGAACCGGGTCAGCGGCCGGAACGCGGGCCTCGGCGCATAGCCGCCGTCCGCCTGGGTGTTCTCGTACAGGGGGTGCGCGGTGAGGACGTCCAGCATCTGCTCCGCGTAGGGCTCCCAGTCCGTCGCGCAGTGGACCAGCGCCCCGGGCTTCAGCCGCTGGGCCGCCAGGTCGAGGAACTCCGGCTGGATCAGCCGCCGCTTGTGGTGCCGGGTCTTGGGCCAGGGGTCGGGGAAGTACACCCGGAGCCCGTCCAGCGCCCCGGGCGCCAGCATCTCGCGGAGCAGGATGATCGCGTCACCGTTGGCGACCCGGACGTTGGTCGCCCCGGCCCGGTCCGCGAGCCCGAGGAGGTTTCCCTGGCCGGGCGTGTGCACGTCCACGGCGAGGATCCCGGTGCCCGGGTCCTCGGCCGCCATCTGCGCGGTCGCCTCGCCCATGCCGAAGCCGATCTCCAGCACCACTGGGAGCCCGTCGAAGAGCGTGGGCAGATCGAGGATCCGCCGGCCGTCGATGTCCAGGCCCCACTTGGGCCAGAGCCGCTGGAGGGCGTCCTCCTGGCCGGCGGTCACCCGGCTGCGGCGGGGCTGGAAACTGCGGATACGGCGCTCGTGGTGCGAGCCCGCCGGGTCGGCCGCGGGGCCGCCGGGAAAGCGCGGCTCCTGGCGCAGCCTGCGCTGCCGCTCGAAGGACGCCTCCCGGCGTGCCTCGGCGTCCCGGGCCTCGGTGTCGAGGGTTTCGGCCTCCCGGGCCCCGGCGGCCGGGTCCCCGGCGTCCGCGAGCGGCGCCGGGACCTCGGTCCGGGCCGCCGGGGCGGTGGGGGCGGCGGCCGTCGAGGCCGCCTCGGCACCGGGCGTCTTGGGGGTGGGGTTCACAGGCTCAGACACAATGACCCGATTCTACGGCGAGCGGGCTCCAACCCGTCGCCCGTGCCCGCAGCAGGGCCCGACGCGCCACCTCCCTCCCCAGCGGCAGCGCGGCGGTCACGGCGGGCACCGGGACGTTCAGCACATGCACGGCGTGCGGGGCGTCCCGGAGCAGGAAGTCGTCGACGGGGGTGCCGTCCCGCAGGACCGCCGTCTGCGTCCGGGCACCGGACGGGCCGGGCCGCAGATCGTCCTCGGCCACCCCGGGAAGCAGCCGCCGAAGGGCCCGCGCGACGGCCTGCCGCGACGAGGCGGCGGGGGCCTCGGCCACCCCCTGGCGGCCGGCCGGGCGGGCGGCCCGCCAGACGCCGGACCGGCTGAGGGCGGGCGCCCGCAGGCGTGAGAGGCGCCCGGCCGGCCGGTGCCGGCCGGACGCCTCCGCTCCGGCGGAGGTGACGGACCAGCCGATGCGGACCGTGCCGTCGAGGCCCTGGGACAGCCGCACCCCGGGATACGGCGAGCCCGGGTCCGGCACCTGGCGGACGAGCCCGCGCACCAGTCCGGGGGCGGTCAGTTCGTAGCACTCCTCGCGCAGCGGAACGATCCGGACGCCCGGGTCGTCGCCGGTGAGCCCGGCGACGCGTCCGCTGTCCCCGTCCGCGCAGTTGACCAGGGTCCGGGCCCGGACCACCCGGCCGTCGGACGTCCGCACCGCGACGCCCCAGGGGCGCCGGTCGACGGCCACGACCTCCGCGTCGTACCCGATGCGGCCGCCGGCCGCGCCGAACTCGGCGGCCAGGCGGTCCGACACGGCGGCGAAGTCGCACACCCCGCCCGCCCCGACCAGGATCGCGGCGTGCGCACGCACCCGCGGTTCGTGCTCCGCGATCTGGGCGGGGCCGAGCTCGCGCACCGGCAGCCCGTGCGCCCGGCCGCGCTGCACCAGGCCGTGCAGCCGGGGCAGTCCGCCGCTGCCGGTCGCCACGACCAGCTCACCGGTCACCGTGTGGGCGATGCCGTGCTCGGCGCAGAAGGCGGCCAGCTCGGCCGCGCCCCGCACCGTGCAGCGGGCCCTGAGGGTGCCCGGGGCGTGCTGGATACCGCTGTGGACTGCCTCACCGCCGCTCCACACCGCCGCCCTGTCACCGTGGACCGCCCCGTCACCGCGGACCGCCCCGTCACCGCGGACCGCCCCGTCACCGCGGACCGCCCCGTCACCGCGGACCGCCCCGTCACCGCGGACCGCCCCGTCACCGCGGACCGCCCCGTCACTGCGGTCCGCCCTGCCGCCCGGCCCCGTACCCCCCGCTGCGGACCCGCTCCGCGCCGCACCACCGGACGGCGACCCGGCCCGCCCCGCACCATCGGGCCAGGGCCCGGCGGCCCGTCCGGCGGGGTTTTGTCCCTTCCCCAGCACCATGACCCGGGCGCCGGGTGCGGTGCGCGTGAGCGCGTACGCGCTCGCCAGACCGACGATCCCCGCGCCGACCACCAGCACATCGCAGTCGTACGCCGCATGTGTCGTCACCACGCCACCTCCCACCCCGATACTGCACCGCCCCACTGACAACGACCGCGACCCGGGGCGTACGCCCGTGCGGCGGTGGCGTCCGGGCGGGCGGTGTCAGGCCGGGGACACCAGGAGCGGGCGCGCCCGCTCACGCAGCTCCGCGACACGCGGCTCGTCCCCGTACGGCTCCAGGCGGTGCAGCAGGTCGCGTACGTACTCCGTGGTGCGCGCCGAGGAGATGCGTCCCGCCACCTCGACGGCGCGGGTGCCCGCGGCACAGGCCGCGTCCAGGTTGCCCGACTCCAGCTCCGCGACGGCCGACACCACGAGGCGCAGGCCGTGCGAGCGGACGAACTCGTCCGTGGGCCTGGACAGGGCCTGCTCGGTGAAGCGGCGTACCTGCCTCGGCGCCTTGAGGTCGCGGTAGCACTCGGCGGCGTCGGCGGCGAACCGGTCGTACGAGTAGAAGCCGAGCCAGCTCGGGTCGCAGTCGCCGGCCCGGGAGCGCTCCAGCCAGCTCTCGGCGGCCCTGAGCGCGGACCCCGCGGCCGGTGCGTCGCCGGCCTTGGCATGGGCGCGCGCCTCCACGAGCCGGAAGAAGCTCATCGTCCGGGCGGTGGCCAGGCCCCGGTTGCGCTCGACGGCCGCCTGCGCGAGGTCCACGCCCTCGTCGGCGAACCCGCGGTAGGTCGCCTGGAGGGACATCGAGGCGAGCACGTATCCGCCGAGCGGCACGTCGGCGGCGGCCCGGGCGAGACGCAGGGCCTGGATGTAGTAGCGCTGGGCGGCCTCCTGCTGCCCGGTGTCGAACGCCATCCACCCGGCGAGCCGGGTGAGTTCGGCGGAGGCGCCGAACAGGGCGCGGCCCACCTCGTCGCTGTACGAACCCAGCAGCAGCGGTGCCGCGTCGACGCGTAAGCACTCCGGGACCATCGAGGAACGCCAGTCCCCTCCGCCGTACTTGGAGTCCCAGCGGCGGGCGTCCTGGGCGGCCTCGCGCAGCTTGGCCACGTCGCTGTGGCCGACCCGCAGGAGAGAGGGCGAGGCGTCGGCCGCGCCGTCCGGTCCGGGCTGGGCGGGCACCCCGGCCGCCCCTCTGCCGGTTCCTCCCGCGGGAGGCCCCTGGAGAACGGACGGACCGTGCGCCCCGGATGCGCCCTGGGCGCCGGGAACGCCTCCCTGGACCGCCGAGGGGTCCCGGGCGACGGACGGGTCGGCGGGCGTGATGAGCCACCGTGACGCCGGCGTGGCGTACGCGCTCACCGCGAAGGAGCCCGCCAGCGACTGCCAGATCCCGCCACCCCGGCGCCCGGCCGGATCCAGCCGGTAGAGGTCGGTCGCCGAACGCACCGCCTCACCCACGTCACGGGGGAAGGCCAGCCCGACCTCCGGCGCCGGGTCGGCGTCGGCCAGCCCGATCTCGTGCAGCGGGACGGGGCGGCCGAGTTTGGCCCCTATCGCCGCGGCGATGAGATGGGGCGCGGCACCCTGCGGCACCATTCCCTTGGCGACCCATCTGGCCACCGAGGTCTTGTCGTAACGAAGT
The DNA here is from genome assembly GCF_008704555.1 of Streptomyces nitrosporeus. Taxonomy (NCBI): domain Bacteria; kingdom Bacillati; phylum Actinomycetota; class Actinomycetes; order Kitasatosporales; family Streptomycetaceae; genus Streptomyces; species Streptomyces nitrosporeus. The sequence continues at coordinate 3,586,785 of NZ_CP023702.1, read as the reverse complement.
GTCAGTCCGCGCTGTGCTCCGAGGTCGTTGACCCGCCGGGCGAGCCCGGCGTTGCTGATTCCCGCGAGGGCGAGAACTGTGCCGAGCTTCTCGTTCGGCCCGCGTTGCTCCCTGGACATGCGTCACCCCTCGACACACAGACGGCCGCCGCGTCACCCGGGAGGCGCGCGGCATTCGTACCGTGTCCTCCCCAGCCGCGGGCCCCGGCACGCACGCGCACACGCATGTGGCCGAGCCCCGTGGAATATGCCGCCCTGCTGAGAACATCGGTAAACACAGCGTAGTTCGCCGCATCCCTACCGTTAAGGGTCAGTCGTCCGGATGGCGGGAATGTTGCCCGTGCGGGCAAAGTGCGCGCGCCCGCTCCCTCCGCGCGCGGGTCCGCACGGCCTGCCCGCCCCCGCGCCGTGCCCCCGGGCGGGGCCCGGACGGCCGCCGCGGGCCCTGTGCGCCGTGCTCCCGGTGTGTGGCCGTGCGCCCGGCCGTGCGCTCTCGTCCGGCCTGGGGGCAGGCGCTTCGATGGGTCCTGCGTGGGTCGGCCCGCTGCACTGGACACAGCGGGCTGGGGGAGACCGCCGCTCCAATCCCCGCGGGCGGCGAACCGGTCCGGGAGGTGGCGCACACCTCCCGGACCGTGCCGTATGCGGCTCGACGGGGAGCGGGCGGGCCGGCCGGCGCACCGGGGGGATGTGCCGGCCGGTACGCCGGCGGCCGGCGGGCACGGCTCCCGCCGAAAGCCCGGGGACGGGCGCGGTGGACGGGTGCCGGGACGCCGTTTCCCGGGCGCGGCCTCCCGCGCCGGCGGGCGGTCCCGGGGAACGGGGCGGACGGCCCCGGCCGGAGCCTGCGGAGCGAAACGCGCGGGGGCGGCGCGAGGTGAGAATGGCCGAATTCCGATGGTCGGTCATCACGCTCGTGAAGAAAGCGAAACTGGCCGGATCGCATCTGGCGGCGAGGGCGTTCGCAGGGGCTCGGCGGCACCTGTACGCCACAACAACCGGAACCTCTGGTTCCGTTGGGTTGGGGTGGCGGAGCCACCGGTGTGGCCTTTGCCAGGGGCGCATGCTCATCCCGTGTGCGCTGCCCGTACACCCTCCGGGCCGCCGTTGTCGTGGCAGCATGTCCCGCAGCGGCGTTCCCGGGTCCTGGCACGCCGGTTCGTCCACAGCCCGTGGAGGCGGCGATGCGTTGGTTGGTGGGGTGGAGCAGTATCGCCGCGAGCTTCTCCGCCGTGGGTGCGGGGGACCCGCGGGAGGACGGGAGCACGGTCCACCCCGTGGGCGCCCAGCCCCTGTGGGGCGGCCCGGACCCGCTGTGGGCCGTCGGTGACTGGCGGCCGGACGAGATCCGGGTCGTCACGGTCCCGGCGCCCGGGGGCGCGCCCGCCACCCGCCTCGCGGTACTGGGCTGTTGCGGAGCCGGCGACGAGCAGTTGCGGGTCGGGCTGCTCGCGGCCCGGGGCGGGGCACTGCGCCATCTCACGGCCTGGCCGGGCAGTTACACGGCCGTCGTGCAGACCGGCCGGCGTACCACCGTCGTCGGGGACCTCGCCGGAGCGCGGCCCGTCTTCCACACACCCTGGGCGGGCGGCACCGCGTACGCCACCGCGGCACTCCCGCTCGCCGACCTGGTCGAGGCCCAGCTGGACATCGGTCATCTGGCGGCCCTGCTCGCCTGCCCGGAGTCGCCCGAGGCGCTGGGCGACGGCACCCCCTACGAAGGGGTGAAGCGGGTCCCGCCGGGCCACGCGCTGATCCTCCGCGAGGGTTCGCGTGAGATCACCGGGTACGAGGCGGTGGCCTCGCTCGCGGTCGCCGCCCCGCAGGCCGACCCGGTGAGCGCCGTCGAAGGGGTACGGGACGCGCTGGTCGAGGCCGTACGGGCCCGGCTCACCGCGCCCCGGCACGCCCCGCAGACCCTGCCGCCCGACCCGGGGCCCGTCCCGGGGATGGGGCCGGCCGACCGCCGCGCCGCCCGGGGGGCGCCGGTACCCGGTATCGGCGCGGACCTCTCCGGGGGCAGCGCCTCCGCCACGCTCGCCCTGCTGGCCGCCGGACTGCCGGGGCTCCCGGGAACCGTCCTCGGCCACGGCACGGGCGCGGGCGAGCGGCTCCTCGCCGTCACCTTCAACGACCTGGCCACCCAGGGCCGCGAGGACGAACTGGAACGGGCCCGCGTCATCGCGGCCGACCCCCGGCTGCACCACGTCGTCGTCGCCGCGGGGGAGGAGGCACTGCCCTACGCCTCCCTGGAGAGCGGCCCGCTCACCGACGAACCCGCGCCCTCCCTCGTCGTCGCCGAGCGCCACCGGCGCAGACTGGCCGCGGGCAGCGCCGACCACTTCGTCGGGCACGGCGCCCGCCAGGTGCTCGACGCGCACCCGGCCCGGCTGGCCGACCTCCTCATGGACCGGCGCAGACGCCACCTCCTGCGGCCCGTCGCCGCGCTCGCCAAGGCCGAAGGGCCGTCCGCCCACTCGCTGTTCGTCCCGCTGGCCGTCTACCGTGCCGCCCGGAAGCTGGCCCGCACCTCCTACCGCACCGGCCTGGAGACGGCGGCCGGACTGCTGCCCGACGCCAACCGCCACGCGCCCGGCCTCGACACCCCCGCCGACGCCTCCCTCGCCGCCCTCGCCTGGTCCCGCCCGGGACCGGCCGCCCGCTGGCTCACCGGGGAGGCGCTCGCCGAGGTGTCGGTCCGGCTCCAGGGAGCGGCGGTCCGCCCGGCGCCGGTGCAGCGCCCCGGGGAGGCCCGCGCCCGGGCCGCCCTCGCCCGGCACGCGACCGACCAGCGGATCCTGGAACAGGCCGCGGAGATCCGCAGCCAGCGTCTGCACGCCCCCTTCCTCGACAACCAGGTCGTACGCGCCGCCCGCGCGCTGCCCGAGTCGTTGCGGGTCCAGCCGGGGGCCCGGCCGGCGATCCTGCGGCGGGTGCTCGCCGGGGCCGGCATCCACGACCTCCCGCCCGGCTGGGGCGCCCCGTCCCAGGCCACGACGGACGCGGCCGGGCGCCTCGGTCTGCGTACCGCCCTTCCCGAGCTGATCGCCCTGTTCGACGCCCCGCTGCTCGCGGACGCGGGACTGATCGAGGCCCGTGTCGTACGGAAGGCCCTGCGCGCCGCGGCGGAGGGCGAACCGCTGCCCCTGGACGGTCTCGCCGACCTGGCGTCCACGGAACTCTGGCTGCGCCGCCTGGTGACCCGGCGGGGCACCTGCTGGACCGGGACGGCGGCCCAGCGCCTGCGTGCCGTGGCGGGCGGGGTGGCCCCGGCCCGCCGGACGCTCCAGTCCTGAGCCGCGCCCCGCCGGGACGGGACGGTACGGGGCGGACGCGTGTCCACGGGGCCTGAGGAACGACGGGGCGGACGCGTGTCCACGGGGCCTGAGGAACGACGGGGCCGGGTGCCGCGGCCCGGGACACAATGAACCGATGCGGTACTTGATCCTCGGCGTCACCGAGGCCCTGGACGACAACGGCGACCCGCTGCCCGTCGGCGGGCCCCGGCTGCGCGCCCTGCTCGCGGCTCTGGCCGTGCGGGCGGGCCGGCCGGCGGGCGTCGCCGCGCTCGTCGACGACGTATGGGCGGCCGGCGACCGGCCGCACGACGCGCCGGCCGCCCTCCAGGCACTCGTGGGACGGCTGCGCCGGGTGCTCGGCCGGCAGGCGGTGCCCGGGACGCCGGGTGGCTACCGTCTGGACGCCGCTCCCGAGGACATCGACCTCCATGTCTTCGAGCGGCTTGCCCGCCGGGGTTCCGCCGAACTGGCCGCGGGGGACGCCGAGACCGCTGCCCGCACACTGCGTGATGCTCTGGCCCTGTGGCGCGGCCCTCTCCTCGCCGACCTCCCCGGCAGCGGACGGGCGTACGCGGCACGGGCGGAGGCGCACCGGCTCACCGCGGTCCAGCAGCGCGTCGAGGCCGACTTCCGGCGCGGTGCGCGGGAGGGCCTCGTCCCCGAGCTGAGGGAGCTCGTCGCGACGCATCCGTACCACGAGCCCCTGCGGGCCCAGCTCGTCCGGGCACTGCGCGCCGAGGGCAGACAGGCCGACGCCCTCGTCGCGTACGAGGAGGCCCGCCGGGCCCTCGCCGACGGTCTGGGCACCGGCCCGGGCCCCGAACTCACCGCCCTCCACCGGGAACTCCTGGACCCTGCCCCTGTTCCGGATCCGGCGCCGCCCCCTGTTCCTGCTCCTGCTCCGGTTCCTGCTTCGGAGGGCCGGGGAAGCCCGGCGGGCCCGGACGGGCGGGGAGCCCCGGACGGGCGGGGAGCCCCGGGCGGCCCCGGTGGACGGCACGGGACAGGGGCGGACCCCGCCGCGCCCACCGCCACGGGTCCCCGCGCCCGCAGCGGCCCTCCGTGGCCCGGGGGCCGCCCGGGGGCGATGGGACGTCCCGGCCCTGCCGGCTACTCGGACATCTCGGGCCGGCCGGACCCCACGGCCACCACCGGCCCTGCCGGTCTCATGGCCCCCACAGTCCCCACAGCCACCACCGGTTCGACCGATCCCGGGGACCCCACGGGCTCCACCGGCCCCGCGGCCCCGGTGGCCTCCGCCGTCCCGGAGGGCCCCGGGGGCGCGCACCACGTAGCCGGCACCGTCGATCCCGTCCACGGAGCCGGTACGGCTGCGGGCAACATCCGCCCCCGGCTCACCTCCTTCGTCGGACGCACCACCGAGCTGCGGGACATCCGAGCCGAACTGGGCCGTGCCCGGCTGGTCACCCTCACCGGGACCGGTGGCTCGGGGAAGACCCGGCTGGCCGAGGAAGCGGCGGCGGGGGAGGGCGCCTGGCTCGCCGAGCTGGCCCCGCTCGACGACCCCGCCGCGGTGCCCGGAGCCGTGCTCTCCGCGCTCGGCCTGCGTGAGACGGCCCTTCTGCGCGATGCCGCCCGCGACGGCGGTGCCGTGTCCGACGACCCCACGGACAGGCTCGTCGAGCATCTTTCCGAACGCTCCCGGGCCCGCCCCTTCCTCCTCGTGCTGGACAACTGCGAGCACGTCGTCGACGCGGCCGCGGCCCTCGCGGAAACCCTGCTCACCCACTGCCCGGGGCTGCGTGTCCTCGCCACGAGCCGTGAACCCCTCGGTGTCCCCGGCGAGGTCGTGCGCCCCGTGGACCCCCTGGCCCCGGACCCGGCGCACCGGCTCTTCGCCGAACGGGCCCGTGCGGTCCGGCCGGGCTTCGACCCGGAGGCGGCCGACGGCACCCCGCAGGCCGTGGCCGAGATCTGCCGAAGGCTGGACGGGCTGCCGCTCGCCATCGAACTGGCCGCGGCCCGGCTGCGGTTGCTCACCCCGCGCCAGATCGCGGACCGCCTCGACGACAGGTTCCGGCTGCTGACCAGCGGCAGCCGCACCGTGCTGCCCCGCCAGCAGACCCTGCGGGCGGTCGTGGACTGGTCCTGGGACCTGCTCACGGAGGACGAACGCACCCTCCTGCGCCAGGTGTCCGTCTTCGCCGGGGGCTGGGACCTCGCCGCCGCCGAAGCGGTGACCGCCCGCCCGGACACCGCCTCCCCGGGCGGGACCGGCCCGGACACGGCGTCCCTGCTCGGAGCCCTCGTGGACAAGTCGCTCGTCCTGGCCTCCCCGGACGGGTACGGCGAGATGCGCTACCGCCTCCTGGAGACCATCCACGAGTACGCGGCCGAGCGCGCCGCCGAGACCCCGGACGTACTCGCCGCCGCCTCCGCCGCCCACACCGCCTGCTTCGCGGCCCTCGTGACGCGCGCGGACCCGCAACTCCGGTCCGCGGGGCAACTGCCCTGGATCCGCCGCCTGGAGACCGACCTCGACAACGTACGGGCCGCCCTGCACCGTGCCGTCGTCACCGACCCGGACGAGGCGGAGGCGCTGCGCATGGTGCTCAGCACCGGCTGGTTCTGGTGGCTGCGCAACTTCCGTACGGAGGGCCTCGGCTGGGCGGACCGCGCGGCCGCGATGGGCACCGATCCCACGGATCCGGGCGACCCCCGCTACTGGCCCCGGATGCACCTGCACATGCTGCGGTTCTTCCTCACCGCGGAGAGCCGGCCGATGGACGACATCCTCGAGGACGAGGCGTTCCAGGCGCTGGTGAACCGGGTGTCCTCGGCCTTCGCGGCCCTCGACAGCCCCGAATCCGCCCGCTTCCCCGGACTGCTGTGGCCCCTCACCGCCTATATGCGCCGCGGGCACGACGTGGATGTGCTCGCGCAGTTCGACGCGGCCGTCGCCCACACCCGTGAGCACGGCGGGGACTGGGAGTACGGCGTCACCCTGATGTTCCGCACCCACATGCTGGTGGACACCCCGCAGGGTGTGGACGGCATCGAGGAGGACCTCGCCGAACTGCGGGCGCTGAGCCACCGCATCGGCGACCGCTACCTCCGTGCCCAGGTGACGAGCGCCGCCGCGGAGGCGGGGATGATGTGGGGGAAGTACGAGGAGTCGCGGGCCGCCTACCGGGAAGCGCTGCAACTCGCCCGCGAGGTGGGCGCCCACGCGGAGGAGCCGTTCCTGCTCGGCCGCCTCGCCGAGATCTCCTACCGTACGGGGGACCTGGAGAGCGCCCGCCGAGGACTGGACCGGGCGGAGGAGGTGGCGAGGCGCCGGCACGTGCGGGACGCCCACGCCCACATCGGTTTCCTGCGGGCCTCGATCGCCCTGGCGGAGAGACGGATCCCCGAGGCGCGGCGCTTCCTGGAGGAGGCGGGCCGCAACCAGGTGTACGGCAGCCCGCCCCCGCAGTTCACCGCGGCGGCCCAGGGAATGGCCGCGTACATCAGCGTGTTCGAGCCGTCCGGCGGCCCCGCCGTCGGCCTCCGCGGAATCACGAAGGCCCTGGGCCTGGCCGCCGAAGCGGGCTGCCCGGAGGTCTACATGGCGTACCTGACGGAAGCGGCGGGCCTCACCCTGCCCCGGCTGGGACTGGACGCGGCAGCGGTACGTGTGCTCGCCGCCGCGGACGGATGGCGTCCGCCCGTCCTCCGTCCGGCGACGGAGGAGGCCGAGCTGGCGGCGGCCCTGGACCGGCTGCGCGCACGTCTGGGCCCGCAGCGGTACGCCGCCGAGCGCGCCAGGGGCGCACGGATGACCCTGGCGGACACCGTGGCCTACCTGACCACCGTGAACGGGGAGGCCGCCGGCGGGGGTGCCTCCGGGTAGACGGCCGCCGCCGAGGAGGATGCCTTCGCCGGGGAAGGGGCCGTGGGCGAGGAGGACGCCTCCGGCGGGGAGGCTGCCGGCAGGGATGCCGTCAGCGGCAGCTGATCCGGGATTCCGCCCAGTCCGCCAGGGCCGCCCCGCCCATCGGTCCGGCGGGTTCCACGACGAGCCGGATCGCCTCCTGCCCCTCGATGGCGACATCCGCCGGTACGGCCGTGTCTCCGCCGCGCAGCACCGGGGACGCCCACAGCTGGGACCCGTCACCGCCCTGGACGAAGAAACGCACCGGGAGACGCACCGGGCCCGCCCCCTGCGTCAGGTCGTCCACGCCGACCACCGCCTCGTACCGCGTGCACGTGCGGTTGAGCCGGATGGCGATCGACGAACGGGGGCGGACGGTCACCCCGTGCGCGTACGCCGTGCCGCCGACCGACAGACCGGTGCGCTGCCAGACCACACCACGGGACTCCCCGAGGACGATCTCCGGCGCGATGTGGTCCCCGGCCACCGAGTACGCCAGCTCGTTGACCTGGAAGACCTCGGGCGGGGGCGGGGTGGCCGGGGGAGGCGGTACGGGGCTCGGCTCCGGCGCGGGGACCGAAGCGGAGGGCGAGGGGGCCGGGGCGGAGGTCGCCTCTGCCGGGGCCGGCCGCCGCCTCGGTGCGGGCGCCGGCGTGGGCGTCGGTGTGGGTGCCGAGGCCGCCGGGGGCGTCACGGGGGGTGCCGGTGGTGCGGGCGGAGCGGTCGTGGGCTCCGGCGGGGGAGTGGGGGACGGTGTGGCCGCAGCCACCGCCGGGGGTTTCGCCACCGGCGCGGGCACCGGGGCCGTCCCCTCGTCGCCCACCAGCGCCCAGACCAGTCCGGCCGTGGCCGCCACGGCGGCGGCCGCCGCGATACCGGCCTTCGCCGGAGCGCCGAGTCCTTCGGCTGCGGCCCCGCCCGCAGGTCCGCCCGAGGAGGCGCCGCCGCCCGTCGCCGCCGCTGCCGCACCGGCGCCCGCCGCCCCGGCCGCCCCGCCCGCGACGACGCCCGCCGCCTTGACCGCGTACCCCGCGGCGAACCAGCCGATGACCGCGACCGGAAGCAGCGCCGGGATACCGGCGTTGACGCTCTTCAGCTCACCGGCGGCCACCCGGCACTTCGCACACGCGTCGAGATGCTTGCGCAGCCCCCGCTCGGCCCGGGTGCGCAGGCCCCCGCGGGCATGGGCGCCGAGCCGGTCCGCGTACCGGGCGCAGTCCCCGCCGGAGGTCAGGGAACGGCTCACATGCGCCTGGAGGTAGGCCTGCTTGAGCCCTTCCCTCGCCCGGAGGGCCAGCACCGCCGTGGCATTGGCCGACAGGCCGAACAGCGGGGCCACCTCGCTCGGTGACTCCTCCTCCACCGCGGTGTGCCAGAGCACCGCCTGCCAGCGTTCCGGCAGACTGCGGAACGCCTGCACGGCCATCGACCGGTCCGCCTCGTGCATCGCCCGCACATCGGCACCCAGATCGAGGGTCTCCGCCTCCGGAAGACCGGTGGAACGCGTCGCCTGCGCGGCGAACACCGCGAAGTCGTCGACGAGTTGCTCACGCCGCGCGCTCTTCGTCCAGGCGGCGGCGACATGGCGTACCGCCGTCATGAGGTAGGCGCGCACCGCCTCCTCCGGGCCCTTCCCGCCCCGTACCGCCTGCAGTGTCCGGGCGAACACCTCCGCCGTCAGGTCGTCGGCGGTGTGCGCGTCACGGCAGCAGGTGCGCGCGTACCGGCGGACGGCCGCGGAGTGGCGCCGGAACAGCTCGTCGTAGGCCCGGTCGTCGCCGGACCGCATGCCCTGGATCAGCTCGGCGTCGGACACCCCCGGGCCGGCCGAGCCCGCGCGGCCCTCACGCTGGAGAGGCACGGCGAAGACGGCACCGCCCGGACCGCCGGCGTCACCGGGCGCGGTGCCGCCGGACACCGCCGCACCGGATGTGGTCCCGCCGGGTAGCGTCCCGTCGGCCGGTGAGGACCAGGGACCCGGCAGCACGGTGCCGCCCCCGGCCGGTCCGTCCGGCGTCCCCCGGCCCGCCTGGCCGGGCACCTGGAACGCGGACGGTCCGCCGGTCCCCGTCCCCCCGCCGGGGGCAGCGGCGATGGGCTCGTCCTGCTGCGCGTCACCACTCATCGTGGAAGCCCCCGTACCACCCTTAGGACTGCCCCGTGATCCCTGGCGGGCGCGCCGAGCCGCCACGGATCACAGGACAACCCTTTGGTCCCGAATTACCGGGCAAGAGTGCCACAGGCCCTTCCCGTTGTTCGCCGGCCACGGGGGCAACCACTCGTCCGAGGTCACTTCCCGCACTCGGGTCGCACGACGGCCCGCCATCGGGGACAATCCGCCCGCACGGCCCGGTGACGGGCCGGCGGACCGCTGTCACGCGGGACGGGAGCGGAGACCCTCCAGCAGGATGTCCAGCAGCCGTGCGGAGGCCGCGGCCTGATGAGCGGGGTCCGGCAGCGCCGGTGCCGCCGTGGCGATGACCAGCAGCACATCGGCCACGGTCACATCCGCCCGCAGCTCACCCGACTCGCGCGCCCGGGCCACCAGCCGACCCACCACCTCCAGCAGTTCGAAGGCGCCGGAGTCGTCGCCCGGCCCCGCCCCGCCGGCGGGACGACGGCCGGTCACCTGAGGACCGGCCTGCACGGCCCCCTGGCGCTGCTGCGGTACCCGCTGCTCGTCGTCGGCCGTCGCCGGTATCGCGGCGGCCTCCTCCTGGGCGGTCCGCACCCGCAGCACGTGCGGCGGCAGCAGCCGCCCGGCCCCGGAGGCGACCGAGGTGCGCAGGAAGCGGGAGAGCGCGGACCACGGCTCCTCCTCCTGTCCCAGCGCCGAACGGGCCTGGTCGGTCAGCCGGGAGGTCTCCTCCTCGGCTATCCGCCGGACCAGCACGTCCTTGCTGGGGAAACGGCGGTAGACCGTCCCCACCCCGACCCTGGCACGCCGGGCCACGTCCTCCATCGGCGCGCCGTACCCCAGCTCGCCGAACACCTCACGGGCGGCCCGCAGGACGTGTTCCAGATTCCTCTGGGCGTCGACCCGCAGCGGCGCCGAACGGATCGTGCCGGTCTGGGCGGCGGCCGCCCGGACCGCGGCCGGTGGAACGGCCACCGTCACGGAGCCCAGCGTCCCGCGTCCCTCCGCAGCAGAGGTGGCAGCACCCGGCCCGTGCAAATCCTGAATGTGCATGACTTCCCCCGGTTATGACGTCTCCCCCCGGAGACTTCCCGCCGTGTCAGCCGGTGCGCGGATCACGTTCCGATTCCGAACTCCGGCGGGTTACGAACATAGTTGAGCCGGAGTCAATTCAGAAGGGGGAGACTCCCGAGCACGGGTTCCCCGCTCCGGACACCCGCCGGGCCCTGCCCGGTCCGGTTCCGTCCGGCGGCCCCCGGCGTCACTCCTGACCTGCGCGGCAGGCCGGAACAGGCACCGCGGGACCTGTGTCCTCCGGCCGGGGACCTCCGGTCACACAAATTGCCGGGCCTGTGGACAAACCACGGACTCCGTTGCCTCATGGGATGGTGATGGCTCCAGATTCCCGGGGGACGGCCCCCGGCACCCGGCCGGCCGTACGCGTCCTCGTCGTCGGCGGCGGGTACGTCGGGATGTACACGGCCCTGCGCCTCCAGCGTGCGCTCAGGCAGAGACTGCGCAGCGGTGACGCCGAGATCACGGTGGTCACGCCCGAGCCCTACATGACGTACCAGCCGTTCCTGCCGGAGGCCGCGGCGGGCTCGATCTCGCCCCGCCACGTCGTCGTACCGCTGCGGCGGGTGCTGCGCGACTGCAAGGTCGTCATCGGCGAGGTGGAACACGTCGACCACGACAAGCGCACCGCGACCGTCACCACCCTCGCCACCGGCGAGGACGGCACCGGCGCCGTCGGGATCGCGTACGACGAGATCGTCCTCGCGCCCGGATCCGTCGCGCGCACCCTCCCCGTCCCCGGGCTCGCCGAATTCGGCATCGGCTTCAAGACCGTCGAGGAGGCCATCGGCCTGCGCAACCACGTGATCGAACAGCTGGACATCGCCTCCGCGACCCGGGACCCGGAGGTCCGGGACGCGGCCCTCACCTTCGTCTTCGTCGGCGGGGGCTACGCGGGCGTCGAGGCGCTGGCCGAACTCGAGGACATGGCCCGCTACGCCTCGCGCTACTACCACAACATCCTCCCCTCCGACCTGCGGTGGATCCTCGTCGAGGCGTCCGGCCGCATCCTCCCCGAGGTCGGCCCGGCCATGGGGAGGTACGTGGTCGGGGAGCTGCGCGGCCGCAACATCGACGTCCGGCTCGAGACACGGCTGGACAGCTGCGAGAGGCGGATCGTCCAGCTCAGCGACGGATCGCGCTTCCCGGCGCGGACCCTGGTGTGGACCGCGGGAGTCAGACCCTCGCCCCTCCTCGCCGCGACGGGCCTGCCCCTCACCGGACGCGGCAGACTGCGCTGCACCGCGGCCCTCCGGGTGGAGGGCGTCGAACACGCCTGGTCCGCCGGCGACGCCGCGGCCGTCCCCGACCGCGCCTCCGCCGAACCGGGCGCCGAGACCGCCCCCAACGCCCAGCACGCGGTCCGGCAGGCCAAGGTCCTCGCCCAGAACATCCTGGCCTCCCTCGCCGGCCAGCCCCTGACCGACTACCGGCACCGCAGCGCCGGTTCGGTCGCCTCCCTCGGGCTGCACAAGGGCGTCGCCCAGGTGCACGGGCGTGCGGTCAAGGGGTACCCGGCCTGGCTGATCCACCGCATGTACCACCTCAGCCGGGTGCCCACCTTCAACCGGAAGGCCCGGGTGCTCGCCGAGTGGACGCTGGCCGGGCTCTTCAAACGCGAGATCGTCTCCCTCGGTTCGCTCGAACACCCGCGCGCCGAATTCGAGATCGCGGCGGGCGCGGACCCGGATCCACGACGCCCCGGGGGCGCGGGGGACCGCGCACGCCCCGGGGACGGCCCCTCGCCGGACGACGGCCCGCCGACGTCGTCCGGCTGACCGGCGCCCCCGGGGCGCACACCGTCCGGCCGCACCACCACCGGGGGCGCGACGGCCGCGGTTCAGCCACAGGACCGGCCGGCGTACGAGAACTGTCAGTACGGCCGGTCAGACTGGACGTGTGACCATAGGTGCGCCCGCACCTGCACAGAGTGACCCAGCGGCAGTCACCCGGAGTGACCGACAGCGAGAACCACCAGGAACGAGAGGCCTGGCCGGCCGCCCCTTTTGGGAACCGGCCCCGGCGCCCGGACAAGGGGCCGGACAGGCACCGGCAGACGAAGCAGCTCGCCCGAGCGGACCAGACCGACACACGAGGCCAGAAAATCTGTGAACTTCACGCGCTGGAGCGCCCGCCTCCCCGGAACCCGACGTAGAGCCGCCGCGCGGGACGACCAGGGCTCCGTCCCCGCCGCCCGCACCGGGACGGCACGCTCCGGTTCCGCCCGCGCACCGCGGGAGGGGACGCCGGAGACCTCACCGGAGGCGGGCGCCGCGAGCGGGATCCTCGGCCGTCTGCCCGCCCCGGTGGCCCTGCTGCACGGCCCCGACCTGCGCATCGCCTACGTCAACGACGCCTACACGGCGGCCTTCGGCGACCGGCTCCACGGCGCGCCCGCGGCCGAGGCCATGCCCGAGCTCACCGAACTCGGCCTGCTGCCCCTCGTCGGCCAGGTCCTGCGCAGCGGCACCCCCCGTACGGTCAAGTCCCGCAAGGTCCGAAGCGGCCAGTCCTACACCGTGACCTGCACACCGGCCGCCGTCCGCGACCCGCGGGCGGAGGACGGCACGGACGGGGGGACGGGCGTGCTCGTCTACGCCACGGACGTCACCGACCACGCCGAAGCCGCCGAACGGCTCCGCGCCAGCGAGCGCCGCCACCGGGACACCGCCGTCACCCTCCAGCGCTCCCTGCTGCCCCAGGACCTCGAACAGCCCGACGACCTGCGGATCGCGGCGACGTACCAGCCGGGCGGCACGGACGCCGCCGTCGGCGGCGACTGGTACGACGTGATCACCCTGGGCGCCGGCAGGACCGCCCTGGTCATCGGCGACGTGATGGGCCGCGGAGTGCGCGCCGCCGCCGTGATGGGCCAGCTGCGCACCGCCGTCCGCGCCTACGCGCGCCTCGACCTGCCGCCCCACGAGATCCTCCAGCTGCTGGACGTACTCGCCGCCGAGATCGACGCCAGCCAGATCGCCACCTGCGTGTACGCCGTCCACGACCCCAACGAGGGGCACCTCGTGTACGCCTCCGCAGGGCACCTGCCGATCCTCGTACGCCACGAGGACGGCACGGTCCACAGCACCGCGGAACCCACCGGCCCGCCCCTGGGCACCGGCGGCTGGGACCACACCTCCGGCACGATCGCCCTGCCGCCCGGCTCGACGGCGGTGCTCTACACCGACGGGCTGGTCGAACGCCGCAACGAGGACATCGACGTGGGGGTGGCCGCCCTGGAACACGCCCTGTCCGGGGCCGTGGGACCGCCGCAGGTGGTCTGCGACCGGCTCATCCGCTCCCTGGGAGTGACCGCGGAGCACGACGACGACGTGGCGGTGCTGGTCGTCCAGCACCCGGCCCGCACGGGGGCGAGCGCGGAGCTCTTCCACAACGCCTCGCTCGAACTGCTGGGCGGTGTCGAGGCGGCGCCCCGCGCACGGGCCTTCGCGACCGGGGTCCTGACCTCGTGGCGGTTCCCCGTGGAGCTCTGCGACCTGGGGGTGCTCGCCGCCGGCGAACTCGTGGCGAACTCCCTCCAGCACGGCACCCCGCCGATGAGACTGGGCCTGCGCCGGACCGACCGGCGTCTGATCATCGAGGTGACCGACGGGGACGAGCACCTTCCGCGCCGGCGCCGCGCCGCGCCGGTGGACGAGGCGGGACGCGGCATCTCCATCATCGCGACGATCGCCACCTCCTGGGGCTCCCGTCGTACACCGGGAGGCGGGAAGGCCGTCTGGTGCGAGTTCGCCCTGCCCGGCTGACACACGGCCGGCCGGGAGCACGGCTGACCGAAGCCGACTGGACACGGCCGGCTGGACGCGGCTGCCGGGCCCCGGCCGGCGCACCGCTCCGTGAGGGTGCTCCGGCCGGGCCCCGGCAACCCGCCTCAGCGAGTGGCGGCGGGAGCCACGGCGGGCTCGCTCTCCGGCAGGGACACGGCCACCACCCGGGACGGCACCGGCGCGAGCGACGGGTTGTCCTGGTGGGGGGCGAGCCGCCGGCCCAGCTTCAGCGCCAGGACGGTCACCCCGAGGGAGAACAGCACGAAGGTCACGATGTACGGCCCGTGCAGCGACGCGCCCATCGGGCCGCCCACGGCCGGGCCGACCGCCAGCGCCAGCTGCTTCACCAGGGCGAAGGCCGAGTTGTACTGACCGACCATGGACTCGGGCGCGAGATCGGCGACCAGCGGCGCCACGGTCGGCGACAGCATCGCCTCACCCAGTCCGAACAGCGCGTACGTCGAGATCATCGCGGCCGTCGCCATCGTCTGGCTGCCGTGGCCGAGCCCGGCGTACCCGGCGACGATCCAGGCGAACGCCCAGATCAGACCGACCCACGCGATGACCCGGCTGCGCCGCCGGCGCTCCACCAGACGCAGCACGACGAACTGGGCCAGCACGATGACCGCGGTGTTGGCCGCCAGTGCCACACCGAGCGTCGAGGGGTCGATGCCGGCGGCCTCGGTGCCGTACGCCGCGAGCCCCGACTCGAACTGCCCGTAGCAGGCGAAGAAGATCACGAAGCCCAGCACACACAGCTGGACCATCGCCCGGTGCGAGAGCAGAGCACGGAGTCCGGCGGCGGGAGCGGCGGCCTCACCGGACGTGCTCCCCGTGACGGCCCGGTTCTGCGGCATACGCACGGTGGCCGCGACCACGCCGAGCACCACGAACATCGCGGCCTCGATCAGGAAGAGGACGGTGAAGCTCGACGGCTTCCCGACATCGACCAGCTGCCCGCCGACGAGACCACCGATGCCGAGCCCCAGGTTCTGCAGGAAGAACTGCATGGCGAACACCCGGGTACGGGTCGAGGCGTCGGAGCACCGCACCAGCATCGTCGCGAGGGCCGGCTGCATGACGGCGGTGCCCGCACCGAGCACCGCGGCCGACAGCACGGTCGTGGTCACACCCGCCGACACCCCGAGCGCCACGGCGCCCACCGCCGCCGCGGCCGAGGCCACCACCAGTACGGACAACGGGCCGCGCCGGTCGATGGCGCGCCCGGTGAACGGCAGGACGGCCAGCGCTGCCATGGCGAAGACCGCCAGTACGACACCTGCCGTACCGGCACCAAGATCCCGGACCTGTGCCACGTAGACGTACAGATACGGGACGGTGAATCCGAGGCCGAACGCGCTCAGCGCGCTTCCCACCTGGATCCGCCGCAGTGCCGAACCCATTTCCCTGGTCACACTCACCTACCTCAAGACATCGAAGAGCCACTGAACAGACCCGTAGACTTTAGCACTAAAGTTAGAACTTCAATACTTGATGTGGAAGGACTTCGACGGTGAGGGGGAGCGTGCAATACTCCCGCCATGTCTGACACCACCGAGCAGCCCGAGCTCCAGGAGCCGAGCCTCGACGAGCAGATCGCGGCCTACCAGCGCGAGTTCCGTGATCTCGACCCCCAGGTCGAGCAGGTCATCTCCGCACTCGGCCGTCTGAACCGGCGGATGAACGTCGCCTACGGCAGACAGCTCGCCGACCTGGGCATCAGCAACGCCGAATGGGAGGTCCTCAAGACCTTGGTGCTGGCGGGCTCGCCGTATCGCCTGGGCCCCGGCGAGCTGGCGAAGCGGCTGGGGCTGACCCCGGCCGCGATGACCCACCGCATCGACCGGATGGCGGGCGAGGGCCTGGTCACCCGGGACAGGGACGAGAACAACCGGGTGCGGGTCATCGTCGAGGTCACCGACGAGGGCCGTACGAAGTGGCTCGAGGCCATGCGCATGGCCACCGCCTTCGAGGAGGATCTCCTCCAGGATCTTTCGAGTGAGGAACGCGGAGCCCTCGGCGAGGTTCTGATCCGGCTGCTGCGCCGGGTGGAACACGCACAGCCGGACGCCGGCGGCCGGCTCACCGACCTGGACTGACGGCCCCTGGGCTCCGGTGGCACGGCTCCGATGCCGGGCCCCGGGCCCGGATGGTGCGGGTGGTGCGGGTGGTGCGGGTGGTGCGGGTGGCGCCATGGAGGTGCTGGGGAGGGGTTGACACGCCCCTCCGCGATCCGTAAGGTTCTTCGAGTTGTCACGGAGCCGGTACGGTTCCGAGGCAGCCGATCCCGCCGCGGACGCGGCAACCAAACTCAGCACGACACCCCGTCGGGGAGAATTTCGGCATGCCGGAATTCAATTCGAAGACTCGATTATGAGTCGCCGGGGAAATCCGCTAGAGTTCTGGATGTCGGAACGGCCGAAGGGCCGGGAAGACAAACCCCGCTGACTGGGAATCAGGCCCGAAAGGATCTGATAGAGTCGGACTCGCCGGAAAGGGAAAGCGCGAAAGCGTGGGACCGGGAAGGCGAGTGCAGGAATCCCGCTTCGGCCGGGAATCGGACACGGAAGAGTCTGATAGAGTCGGAAACGCAAGAACGAAGGGAAGCGCCCGGAGGGCCCGGTGAGACGGGACCGAAGGAAGCGTCCGTTCCTTGAGAACTCAACAGCGTGCCAAAAGTCAACGCCAGATATGTTGATACCCCGGCCTGCTTCGGCAGGTTGGTGGTTCCTTTGAAAAGACCTGCCCGGTCCGGAACTTTTCCGGATGCGGTCAGGCACACACAGCGAGGACGCTGTGAACGACCGGTCATATTCCGACCTGGTCGTTCCGCTCTCGTGGTGTTCATCCCGATCACGGGAAAACATTCACGGAGAGTTTGATCCTGGCTCAGGACGAACGCTGGCGGCGTGCTTAACACATGCAAGTCGAACGATGAAGCCCTTCGGGGTGGATTAGTGGCGAACGGGTGAGTAACACGTGGGCAATCTGCCCTTCACTCTGGGACAAGCCCTGGAAACGGGGTCTAATACCGGATAATACTCTGTCCCGCATGGGACGGGGTTGAAAGCTCCGGCGGTGAAGGATGAGCCCGCGGCCTATCAGCTTGTTGGTGGGGTGATGGCCTACCAAGGCGACGACGGGTAGCCGGCCTGAGAGGGCGACCGGCCACACTGGGACTGAGACACGGCCCAGACTCCTACGGGAGGCAGCAGTGGGGAATATTGCACAATGGGCGAAAGCCTGATGCAGCGACGCCGCGTGAGGGATGACGGCCTTCGGGTTGTAAACCTCTTTCAGCAGGGAAGAAGCGAAAGTGACGGTACCTGCAGAAGAAGCGCCGGCTAACTACGTGCCAGCAGCCGCGGTAATACGTAGGGCGCAAGCGTTGTCCGGAATTATTGGGCGTAAAGAGCTCGTAGGCGGCTTGTCACGTCGGATGTGAAAGCCCGGGGCTTAACCCCGGGTCTGCATTCGATACGGGCTAGCTAGAGTGTGGTAGGGGAGATCGGAATTCCTGGTGTAGCGGTGAAATGCGCAGATATCAGGAGGAACACCGGTGGCGAAGGCGGATCTCTGGGCCATTACTGACGCTGAGGAGCGAAAGCGTGGGGAGCGAACAGGATTAGATACCCTGGTAGTCCACGCCGTAAACGTTGGGAACTAGGTGTTGGCGACATTCCACGTCGTCGGTGCCGCAGCTAACGCATTAAGTTCCCCGCCTGGGGAGTACGGCCGCAAGGCTAAAACTCAAAGGAATTGACGGGGGCCCGCACAAGCAGCGGAGCATGTGGCTTAATTCGACGCAACGCGAAGAACCTTACCAAGGCTTGACATATACCGGAAAGCGCCAGAGATGGTGCCCCCCTTGTGGTCGGTATACAGGTGGTGCATGGCTGTCGTCAGCTCGTGTCGTGAGATGTTGGGTTAAGTCCCGCAACGAGCGCAACCCTTGTTCTGTGTTGCCAGCATGCCCTTCGGGGTGATGGGGACTCACAGGAGACTGCCGGGGTCAACTCGGAGGAAGGTGGGGACGACGTCAAGTCATCATGCCCCTTATGTCTTGGGCTGCACACGTGCTACAATGGCCGGTACAATGAGCTGCGAAGTCGTGAGGCGGAGCGAATCTCAAAAAGCCGGTCTCAGTTCGGATTGGGGTCTGCAACTCGACCCCATGAAGTCGGAGTTGCTAGTAATCGCAGATCAGCATTGCTGCGGTGAATACGTTCCCGGGCCTTGTACACACCGCCCGTCACGTCACGAAAGTCGGTAACACCCGAAGCCGGTGGCCCAACCCCTTGTGGGAGGGAGCTGTCGAAGGTGGGACTGGCGATTGGGACGAAGTCGTAACAAGGTAGCCGTACCGGAAGGTGCGGCTGGATCACCTCCTTTCTAAGGAGCACTTCTTACCGAGTTCGCTCGGTCAGGGGCCAGTACACCGGCGAGTGTCCGGTGCTGGTTGCTCATGGGTGGAACGTTGACTATTCGGCACGGCTGGTCTGGTTTCTGTTAGTACTGCTTCGGCGTGGAACACAGGGAATGGGCTGGTCGGGTCGGGCACGCTGTTGGGTGTCTGAAGGTACGGCCGTGATGGTCGCCTTCGGTTGCCGGCCCCAGTGCACTCACCTGTTATGGGTGGGGTGATGGGTGGCTGGTCGTTGTTTGAGAACTGCACAGTGGACGCGAGCATCTGTGGCCAAGTTTTTAAGGGCGCACGGTGGATGCCTTGGCACCAGGAACCGATGAAGGACGTGGGAGGCCACGATAGTCCCCGGGGAGCTGTCAACCGAGCTTTGATCCGGGGGTTTCCGAATGGGGAAACCCGGCAGTCGTCATGGGCTGTCACCCGCTGCTGAACACATAGGCAGTGTGGAGGGAACGAGGGGAAGTGAAACATCTCAGTACCCTCAGGAAGAGAAAACAACCGTGATTCCGGGAGTAGTGGCGAGCGAAACCGGATGAGGCCAAACCGTATGCGTGTGATACCCGGCAGGGGTTGCGCATGCGGGGTTGTGGGAGTTCTCTTTCACAGTCTGCCGGCTGTGAGACGAGTCAGAAACCGTTGATGTAGGCGAAGGACATGCGAAAGGTCCGGCGTAGAGGGTAAGACCCCCGTAGCTGAAACATTGACGGCTCGTTTGAGAACCACCCAAGTAGCACGGGGCCCGAGAAATCCCGTGTGAATCTGGCGGGACCACCCGCTAAGCCTAAATATTCCCTGGTGACCGATAGCGGATAGTACCGTGAGGGAATGGTGAAAAGTACCGCGGGAGCGGAGTGAAATAGTACCTGAAACCGTGTGCCTACAAGCCGTGGGAGCGTCGCTGTGTGTGCTTGCACATACAGTCGTGACTGCGTGCCTTTTGAAGAATGAGCCTGCGAGTTAGCGGTGTGTAGCGAGGTTAACCCGTGTGGGGAAGCCGTAGCGAAAGCGAGTCCGAACAGGGCGTTTGAGTTGCACGCTCTAGACCCGAAGCGGAGTGATCTAGCCATGGGCAGGTTGAAGCGGAGGTAAGACTTCGTGGAGGACCGAACCCACCAGGGTTGAAAACCTGGGGGATGACCTGTGGTTAGGGGTGAAAGGCCAATCAAACTCCGTGATAGCTGGTTCTCCCCGAAATGCATTTAGGTGCAGCGTCGTGTGTTTCTTGCCGGAGGTAGAGCACTGGATAGGCGATGGGCCCTACCGGGTTACTGACCTTAGCCAAACTCCGAATGCCGGTAAGTGAGAGCGCGGCAGTGAGACTGTGGGGGATAAGCTCCATGGTCGAGAGGGAAACAGCCCAGAGCATCGACTAAGGCCCCTAAGCGTACGCTAAGTGGGAAAGGATGTGGAGTCGCAGAGACAACCAGGAGGTTGGCTTAGAAGCAGCCACCCTTGAAAGAGTGCGTAATAGCTCACTGGTCAAGTGATTCCGCGCCGACAATGTAGCGGGGCTCAAGCGTACCGCCGAAGTCGTGTCATTCCAGCATGTACCCCCAACGGGGGCTGGGATGGGTAGGGGAGCGTCGTGTGCCGGGTGAAGCAGCCGCGGAAGCGAGTTGTGGACGGTTCACGAGTGAGAATGCAGGCATGAGTAGCGATACACACGTGAGAAACGTGTGCGCCGATTGACTAAGGGTTCCTGGGTCAAGCTGATCTGCCCAGGGTAAGTCGGGACCTAAGGCGAGGCCGACAGGCGTAGTCGATGGACAACCGGTTGATATTCCGGTACCCGCTTTGAAACGCCCAGTACTGAATCAGGCGATGCTAAGTCCGTGAAGCCGGCCCGATCTCTTCGGAGTTGAGGGTAGTGGTGGAGCCGATGAACCAGACTTGTAGTAGGTAAGCGATGGGGTGACGCAGGAAGGTAGTCCAGCCCGGGCGGTGGTTGTCCCGGGGTAAGGGTGTAGGCCGTGTGGTAGGCAAATCCGTCACACGTTAAGGCTGAGACCTGATGCCGAGCCGATTGTGGTGAAGTGGATGATCCTATGCTGTCGAGAAAAGCCTCTAGCGAGTTTCATGGCGGCCCGTACCCTAAACCGACTCAGGTAGTCAGGTAGAGAATACCGAGGCGTTCGGGTGAACTATGGTTAAGGAACTCGGCAAAATGCCCCCGTAACTTCGGGAGAAGGGGGGCCATCACCGGTGATCCGATTTACTCGGTGAGCTGGGGGTGGCCGCAGAGACCAGCGAGAAGCGACTGTTTACTAAAAACACAGGTCCGTGCGAAGCCGTAAGGCGATGTATACGGACTGACGCCTGCCCGGTGCTGGAACGTTAAGGGGACCGGTTAGTGCACTTTCGGGTGTGCGAAGCTGAGAACTTAAGCGCCAGTAAACGGCGGTGGTAACTATAACCATCCTAAGGTAGCGAAATTCCTTGTCGGGTAAGTTCCGACCTGCACGAATGGCGTAACGACTTCTCGACTGTCTCAACCATAGGCCCGGTGAAATTGCACTACGAGTAAAGATGCTCGTTTCGCGCAGCAGGACGGAAAGACCCCGGGACCTTTACTATAGTTTGATATTGGTGTTCGGTTCGGCTTGTGTAGGATAGGTGGGAGACTTTGAAGCGGCCACGCCAGTGGTTGTGGAGTCGTCGTTGAAATACCACTCTGGTCGTGCTGGATGTCTAACCTGGGTCCGTGATCCGGATCAGGGACAGTGTCTGATGGGTAGTTTAACTGGGGCGGTTGCCTCCTAAAGAGTAACGGAGGCGCCCAAAGGTTCCCTCAGCCTGGTTGGCAATCAGGTGTTGAGTGTAAGTGCACAAGGGAGCTTGACTGTGAGACCGACGGGTCGAGCAGGGACGAAAGTCGGGACTAGTGATCCGGCAGTGGCTTGTGGAAGCGCTGTCGCTCAACGGATAAAAGGTACCCCGGGGATAACAGGCTGATCTTCCCCAAGAGTCCATATCGACGGGATGGTTTGGCACCTCGATGTCGGCTCGTCGCATCCTGGGGCTGGAGTCGGTCCCAAGGGTTGGGCTGTTCGCCCATTAAAGCGGTACGCGAGCTGGGTTTAGAACGTCGTGAGACAGTTCGGTCCCTATCCGCTGTGCGCGTAGGAATATTGAGAAGGGCTGTCCCTAGTACGAGAGGACCGGGACGGACGAACCTCTGGTGTGCCAGTTGTCCTGCCAAGGGCATGGCTGGTTGGCTACGTTCGGAAAGGATAACCGCTGAAAGCATCTAAGCGGGAAGCCTGCTTCGAGATGAGTGTTCCCACCACCTTGAGTGGTTAAGGCTCCCAGTAGACGACTGGGTTGATAGGCCAGATGTGGAAGCCCGGTAACGGGTGGAGCTGACTGGTACTAATAGGCCGAGGGCTTGTCCTCAGTTGCTCGCGTCCACTGTGTTAGTTCTGAAATAACGAACGGCCGTGTTGTTGTCCGGTGTTGGTTAATTTCATAGTGTTTCGGTGGTCATTGCGTTAGGGAAACGCCCGGTTACATTCCGAACCCGGAAGCTAAGCCTTTCAGCGCCGATGGTACTGCAGGGGGGACCCTGTGGGAGAGTAGGACGCCGCCGAACAATTATTCCGGGGAAGCCCCGCACCTTTTGGTGCGGGGCTTTCCTGCGTTCACCACCGGAACACACCCAGAAAGCGTCCGACAGATGTGTCCGTGGCCGGGGCGGCACGGTGGTCGGCCGTACGGCTGTCAGCTGTCCCGCCCCGGTCTGCGCGGTGGGTCATCTGGGGTTCACCAGCCTGGTGTCGTACGCCAGGATCACCGCCTGGACACGGTCCCTGGAGCCGGTTTTCGCAAGGATCCGGGTGACGTGTGTCTTCACTGTCGATTCGGCGAGATGCAGCCGTGCGGCGATTTCCTGGTTGCTCCAGCCCTGCCCTATCACCGTGAGGATTTCCCTTTCCCGCTCCGTCAGCGACGCGATACGGGGGTCCTCGGTGTGCGGGCGTGCGCCGGGGGAGGAGGGCAGATGGTGGGCATAGGCGTCCAGGAGCCGGCGGGTCAGGCTGGGTGCGACGACGGCGTCACCGCCGGCCACAGCCCTGATGCCGGACAGGAGCTCTTCCGGCATCGCGTCCTTCACCAGGAAACCGCTGGCACCCGCGCGAAGGCCGGCGTACGCGTACTCGTCCATGTCGAACGTGGTCACGATGAGGACGCGGGTGCGGACGCCGGAGTCGAGGATCCGCCTGGTCGCCTCGATGCCGTCGAGCCCGGGCATGCGGATGTCCATCAGGGCGACGTCGGGCCGGTGGCGGGTCACGAGGTTGACCGCTTCGGTGCCGTCGGCGGCCTCGCCGACGACGGTCATGTCGTCCTGGCTCTCCAACAGCATGCGGAACCCGAAGCGTTGCATGGCCTGGTCGTCGGCGATCAGTACGCTCGTCACGCGGGTGAGTCCTCCAGGGGAAGGTGAAGCAGGGTCCGCCAGCCGCCGGTCGGCAGCGGGCCGGCTTCGAGTGTGCCGTTGTAGAGGGAGGCCCGTTCGCGCATACCGCTGATTCCCCGGCCCCGGCCTGCGGCCGGGACAGGGGGGCGGTCCTGCGGGGTCCGGCCTGCCGGGACGGGATGCGCGGGGGCCGGGGCCGCGGGGACGTGGTCCGTGCGGTGGCGGTCGCCGCCCGTGTCGGTGGTGAGCACTTCCAGGGCCCCGGGCGTGTAGGTGAGGGTGACGTCGGCGGTGGCCCCGGGGCCGGCGTGCTTGAGGGTGTTGGTCAGCGACTCCTGCACCACCCGGTAGACGGCGAGCTGGCAGCCGGGCGGTGCCGCGGTCTTCGGAGGGCGGCCGTGGACGGTCAGGCGTACGGCGAGTCCGGCGTCCCGTACGCCTGCCAGGAGGGTGTCGAGGTCGGTGAGGGACGGCTGGGGCGCCAGTTCGGCGGCCGGTTCCGTCTCACGCAGGACGCCGAGGACCCGTCGTAGCTCGGCCATCGCCTGGCGGCTCGTGGTGCCGATGGCTTCCAGCGCCTGTGCCGCGCGCTCGGGCCGGGCGGCCGCGGCGTAGGAGCCCCCGTCGGCCAGGCCGGTGATGACGGACAGGTTGTGGCCGATGATGTCGTGCATCTCCCGGGCGATCTGGGCGCGTTCGGCGGCCGCCGCGAGCCGGGCCTGCTGGTCGCGTTCACGTTCGAGGCGGTGGGCGCGTTCGACCAGGGCCTCGGTGTAGTCCCGGCGGGTGCGGACCGCGATGCCGAGGAGGGCGACGAAGGCGATGCCCCACAGGTAGGAGACCAGCTGCCGGTCCGCGGTCCCCGGGACGAGCACGGCACCGGCGGCGGCGGGCAGGCACATCAGCAGCGCCGACCGGGCGAAGGTCCGCAAGGGGAGCGTCAGGGCGATCGTGTACGCGGGGATCAGCTGGAGGAACGCGGCCTGGACCACGGCGCCCGTCCAGATGTTCAGCGCGGACACCGGTGCCATCAGGACGAGCACGGCCAGGGGCCGGCTGCGGCGCCACAGCAGCGGTACGGAGAAACACAGACTCATCAGGAGCACCAGGGCTTCCGGGGCGTCCCGGTTGTCGGCCACCGTGCGCCATCCGCCGCTGGTGTAGTCGAGCACGGCGAACATCGTCCAGAACCCGGTGAGCGTGAGGTCCCAGAACACCGGCCGCCGGCGGTCCAGGGCACGGAGCCGGTCCAGCCGCTCCTGGATGTACCGGGTCAGGGCGGCGGTGCCGCCGCCCCGGTCGCCCCGCCGTCCGGGGCCGGCCCCCTGCGCACCGGCCCTGTCCGGCCTCGGCTTGTCCGTCCTCGGGCTGTTTGTCCGTGGTCCGTCCACCCGTGGTCCGTCCGTCACCGCTCCCCCTCCGCGCCTCATACGTCCCGGCGCCTGACCAGCACCGCCGCCACCGCCAGCGAGGCGCCCGCCCACAGGCACAGGGCCAGCAGAGCCGGCCCGGCGGACGCGGCGCCGGGGATCGGCGTGGCGGAGCCCAGCGCGCCGGCGGCCTGGGTCGGGAAGTACACGAGGGCGCTCTCCACGGCATCGTACGGAAGCATCCCGAGGACCTCGGGCAGGAGCAGGACACCGCCGATGTACGCGCCCACGGCGCCGGGTACGGACCGGAGCGAGGCGCCGAGGCCGAGGGCGGTCAGGCCGAGCAGGGTGATCCCCGCGGAGTTCCCGGCGATCGCCCGCAGGACGCCCGAGTCGGTGAGTGCCGCCGCCTGGTCGGTTCCGGCGAGGAGGGCCTGCGCGGCGAGGAAGGTGACCAGGGCGGTGACGGTCATCCAGACGAACGCGGTCACCGTGAACACCGCCGCCTTGGCCCACAGGACGGGCAGGCGGCGTGGCACGACGGTGAGCGAGGTCCGGATCATGCCGGTCGAGTACTCGCCGGCGGTGACGAGGATGCCGAGGACCGTGACGCAGAGCTGGCCGAGCAGGGTGCCGTAGAGGACGAGGACGACGGTGTCGATATCGGAGTCGCCGCCCCCGGAGGTGTAGGTGCCGCCCATGACCAGGCCGATGCCCAGCACCAGGGAGGCCGCCGTGCCCAGGGTGATCCAGGTGGAGCGCAGGGACCGCAGCTTGTGCCACTCGGAGTGCAGGATGCCCGCGGTGCTGAGCCGGTGGACGGCCGGGGCGGGCGCGGTGAGGGCCGGGGTGGCCGTGGGGGAGGTGCTCATGCGGGCGCTCCGGTCAGGGGCGCGGGGGTGCGGTACTCGACGGATTCCCGGGTGAGGTCCATGAAGGCCTGCTCCAACGAGACGGTCTGCGGTGTGAGTTCGTGCAGCGGGATGGCGTGGGTGGCGGCGACACGGCCGATGCGGGCGGCGTCCGCCCCGTGTACGGCCAGGTGGTCCGGGCCGGCGTCCGGTACCGGGCCGGTCCTCACCCCCGGTCCCGCCAGCAGGGTGCGGAGGGCTTCGGCCCGCGGGGTGACGACCTTGACCCAGGCGCCGCCCGCCTCGCGGATCAGGGCGTCGACGGTGGTGTCGGCGAGGAGCCGGCCGCGGCCGATGACGACGAGGTGGTCGGCGGTGAGAGCCATCTCGCTCATCAGGTGGGACGAGACGAGGACCGTACGCCCCTCCGCGGCGAGGGAGGTGAGCAGACCGCGGATCCAGCGGACGCCCTCGGGGTCCAGCCCGTTCACCGGTTCGTCCAGGACGAGGGTGGCGGGGTCCCCGAGCAGTGCCGCGGCGATGCCCAGGCGCTGGCCCATACCGAGCGAGAAACCCTTGATCCGCCGGTCCGCCACCTCCGTCAGCCCTGCCAGGTCCAGGACGTGCTCGACCCTGCCGCGGGGGATCCGGTGGGTGTGGGCGAGCGCCGTCAGGTGGTGGAACGCGGTGAGTCCCGGATGGACGGAGCGGGCCTCCAGCAGGGCGCCGACCTCGGTCAGCGGGGCGGGATGGGTGGTGTAGTCCCGGCCGCCGATCGTGGACCGGCCGCGGGTCGGGGCGTCCAGCCCGAGCAGCATGCGCATCGTGGTCGACTTGCCGGCCCCGTTGGGGCCGAGGAAGCCGGTGACATGGCCGGGGCGGACCGTGAAGTCGAGTCCCTGGACGACGGTTCTGTCCCCGTACCGTTTGGTGAGTTCGTAGGCCCTGATCATGCGGTCGACGCTACGGAGCGGACGGGCGGTGGTCGTCCGACCCGGGGCGGCAGATGGCGAAGCCCGTAGTACCGGGGTACGACGGGCCCGTGCCGGCGGACAGGAACTCGGTTGCCCGGGTGGTGCCGGGCGGGACACGATCAGGTGCATGGACTACGTGATACGAGCGGTACGGGCCGAGGACTGGAAGAAGGCCAGGGAGATCCGGCTGGAGGCGCTGCAGGACCCGGCGGCCCCGATCGCCTTCCTGGAGACGTACGAGGCCGCGGCGGCCCGCTCCGACGCGTTCTGGCAGGAGCGGACGGCGAACGCCGCGGCGGGTGTCCGCGTGCGGCAGTTCGTCGCGGAGGACCCCGACGGCCGGTGGGCCGGCACGGTGTCGGTGCTGGTGGAGCGGCCGTCGGACGAGGCGGTCTTCGGCGAGCCGGCCGTGGGGGACCAGACGCATGTGGTCGCGGTGTTCGTGCGGTCCGGCCACCGGGGGCGCGGGGTGATCGACGCGCTGCTCCGGGAGGCGGTCGCCTGGTCGTGGTCCCTGGAGGGGCCCCGAGTGGAGCGGGTCCGGCTCCATGTGCACGAGAAGAACGCACGGGCCGCGGCGAGTTACCGGCGGAACGGGTTCCTGCCGTCCGGGCACACGGTCCCGATGGAGGGCGATCCCACGTCCCTGGAACTGGAGCTGGAGATCCGCAGGCAGCCTGCGGACGGCTGAGCACCGGCGCGGCGGGCGGTACGGCGCGTCGGGCGGTACCGGCCGGGTCCGCGGCTCAGAAGCCGCCGGGGCCCCAGGGGCTGTCGGCTCCCTCGGCCCCGCCCGCCCCGCCGGACCTGTCGGAGCCGCTGGGGGCCCCGGGTGCCGTCAGCTGCTCCTGCCACCGTGACCTGGCCTGCTCCTGGGAACGCAGCAGAGCCAGGGTGGGCATCCCGTGGTGTCCCCCGGCGGACAGCAGCCCGGGGAGCTGGGGCAGCGGGGCGACGGCCGCGACGTCTTCCAGGACGAGCGTCATTGGTGGGTCGAGCCGGCCGTCGGGTGACCGTGCGGCCATGCGGCGGCCGTGCTCGACCACGTGCGAGGCGAGCGCGGTGAGCAGAGGCATCGCGCCGGGCCGGTGGCGGGGATCCTCGATGGGTTCACCCACCACATAGAGCGTTCCCCCCTCCGCGGCAAATGATTCCAGCAGAAGGGCGTCGTTGCGGTTCGGCGTGCACGCGTCGCGGATGTGTACCGAGGACAGTGCCGAGAAGGCACGTACCGTCAGTTCCTGTGCCACCTCGCGGCGTTCGGGATAGGCGGTGAGCGCCGACTCCAGGAGCCCGGCGATACCGGACGCGGCCCCGGGGTGGGTGCGGAGCAGCCGTACCGGTTCATGGGCGCTGCCGCCCGAGGCCCAGCGGTGGACCTGGCGGAAGGGGCGCCCGTCCACGGCCGCCGCGTGCAGCCAGCACCGCAGCAGGGTCTGCGCGGTGTCGGCGACGGCGGCGTCCGCACGGGCCCGGGGGCGCACCGGGGCGAGGAGCGCCGCTGCCCGGGAAGTGGCGGTGGCGGGGTCCTCGCAGCCGGCGGTGGGGGACCAGCGGAGGCGGCCCGGGGTGTCGCAGAGGTGCCCGGGGTCGTAGACGAGGACGGGGCCCAGCTTGCTCCTGGAGTCCTTGGTGTCGGCCCAGACCGTCGGATCGGACGTCACCACGAGCACCGGCCCTTCGGCGTCCAGGACGGCCTGGACGGCGGCGGGGCGCCGGTGGGACGCGGTGCCGTAGACGAGGAACGGCGCGCGGGGCGCGGGGACGGCGGGAGGACCGGAGAAGGGGGCCGCGGGCGCCGGGTCCGGTGCGACCGGCCGCCGCATTCCCCGCTCCCGACCGGGCTCGGACGAGGGACTGGGGGAGGGGCCCGGGAAGGATTCGGACGAGGGGCCTGGAAAGGGCTGGGACGAGAGGCCCGGCGAGGACTTCGACAAGTACTCCGGCGAGGGTCCCGGCGCGTGTTCCGGTGCGTGCTCCGTCCGTGGTTCCGGCAGCGGATCGGCGTGGGGACGCCGCGTGGAACCGGCCTCCGGATACGGCCGTGAGCCGCCGGGAGGCCCCGGACGGTGCTCCCGTTCCTCCGCCCCCTCGGCTCTCCGCGCGCGGATCAGGCGCCGGCGGGCCACCACACCGAACACGAAGACGCTCAGCACGGCCAGCACCATCAGCTCACCGATGAACAGCCCCCAGAACAGCCCGTGTCCGGAGAGCTCGGCGGCGGGCGTGTCCGGCCAGGCCGCGGGAAGGTCCCGTGGATCGGCGATCAGCGCGCGCAGGGCCAGCGGTGTCCGGGTGAACGTGACCCCGCCGGGCCAGGAACCGTGGGAGAGCAGCCCGGCCAGCCCGGTGGCCGTCCAGGCCAGCACCGTCGCCCCGGCCAGCAGGCACAGAAGACCGATCAGCATCCCGTCCGGTACGCCGCCGGCCCGGCCGTCGCCGGAGCGTTCCGTACGTGCGGGGGCCTGGCGCGGCATCCGTCAGGCCACCGTCGACTCGGAGGACTCGCTCAGCCTGCGCCGGCGCTCGATCATGGCCGTACGCTCCTCCGCCTCCAGTTCCGCCGCGCGTACGTCGTCGGGCAGCAGGTCGGGCGCGGAGCCCTCGGTCATCGCGCGGTCGGTGAAGACGAGGGGCCGTTCCGCCTCGGTGATCAGGTGTTTCACCACCTGGACGTTGCCGTTGACGTCCCAGACGGCGATGCCCGGGGTCAGCGTCGGGATGATCTCGACCGCCCATCTGGGCAGGCCGATGACCTTGCCGGTGGCCCGGGCCTCGTCGGCCTTCTGGGCATAGATGGTGCGGGTCGAGGCCATTTTCAGGATGGCCGCCGCCTCCTTCGCCGCGGCTCCGTCGACGACGTCGCTGAGGTGGTGGACGACCGCGACGAAGGACAGGCCGAGACGGCGGCCGAACTTCAGCAGCCGCTGGAACAGCTGGGCGACGAAAGGCGAGTTGATGATGTGCCACGCCTCCTCGACCAGGAAGATGCGCTTCTTCCGGTCGGGCCTGATCCAGGTGTGTTCCAGCCACACACCGACGATCGCCATCAGGATCGGCATCGCGATGGAGTTGCGGTCGATGTGCGAGAGGTCGAAGACGATCAGCGGAGCGTCGAGATCGATCCCTATGGTCGTCGGGCCGTCGAACATGCCCCGCAGGTCGCCGTCGACCAGGCGGTCCAGGACCAGGGCGACGTCCAGGCCCCAGGCGCGTACGTCCTCCGTGGCGACGTTCATCGCCTCCGCCGACTCCGGCTCCGGGTGGCGCAGCTGCTCGACGATGTCCATCAGGACGGGCTGACGATCGGTGATCGTCTCGTTGACGTGCGCGTGTGCGACTTTCAGGGCGAATCCGGAACGCTCGTCGAGGCCATGCCCCATGGCGACTTCGATGATCGTACGGAGCAGGGCCAGCTGGCCGGTCGTGGTGATCGACGGATCGAGCGGGTTGAGCCGGATCCCGTCGTTCAGCGCGGCGGTCGGGTCGAGCCGGATGGGGGTTATCCCCAGCTCCTGCGCGATGAGGTTCCACTCGCCGACGCCGTCCTCACCCTGGGCGTCCAGCACGACGACCTGCCGGTCGCGGAAGCGGAGCTGGCGGAGCACGTAGGTCTTCTCCAGCGCGGACTTGCCGTTGCCGGACTCGCCGAGCACCAGCCAGTGCGGGGCGGGCAGCTGCTGGCCGTACAGCTGGAACGGGTCGTAGATGTAGCCCTTCCCGGAGTACACCTCGCGGCCGATGATCACACCGGAGTCGCCGAGGCCGGGGGCGGCGGTCGGCAGATAGACGGCCTGCGCCTGCCCGGTCGACGTACGGACCGGCAAGCGGGTCGTCTCCACCTTCCCGAAGAGGAAGGACGTGAAGGCATCCGACAACGCGGACAGCGGGTCTCGCATGGCGTGACTGCCCTCCCTCTCGGTTCGGTCTCGTTGGTTTCGGTGTGTGCCGCCGGCGGTTCGAGGACCGGGCGGCGGCGGGGGCGGAATCGGGATCGGAACCGGAGTCGGACCCGGTCACGGGGAGCTGGGGACGAGGGACGGTAGCGAGGACGGGGGACGGGAACGGGTTCGGGTACGAGTGCGGATACGGGGTGGCGGGGTGGCGGGGCCGGTCAGCGGCGGATGCCGGTGGCGAACGGCAGGGT
The DNA here is from genome assembly GCF_008704555.1 of Streptomyces nitrosporeus. Lineage (NCBI taxonomy): Bacteria > Bacillati > Actinomycetota > Actinomycetes > Kitasatosporales > Streptomycetaceae > Streptomyces > Streptomyces nitrosporeus. The sequence continues at coordinate 3,556,429 of NZ_CP023702.1, read as the reverse complement.
GTTCACGAAGGCGCGATGGTGCTCGCGGTCGCACCATTCCAGCTTGAGGTAGGACTTTCCCGCCGAGGCCCGGATGGTCCGCTTGTCACGGGCGAGGGCCTCGGGCGACCGGGACGACACCGTGATGTACCCCACCAGGTTCACTCCGGCCGCTCCGCTCGCCAGATCTTCACCCCGCTGGTCGAGGCGCCCGTGGGCGGCGATGTCCCGGGGGTCGACGGTGCGGTTCATCTTCGCCTGACGGCTCGCCTCCGCCTCGTCGTTGGTCTTCTCCGTCAGCATCCGCTCGATGGCGATCTCGGTGGGTTCCAGGTCCATGCAGACCGCGACGGTACGGATCACGTCCGGGGTGTGGACGAGCAGCGGAGCCAGGAAGTTCACCCCGACCGGGGTCATCGGCCATTCCTTCACCCAGGCCGTGGCATGGCACCAGGGAGCGCGGGTCGTCGACTCACGGGTCTTGGCCTGGAGGAACGTCGGCTCGACCGCGTCCAGTTCGGCGGGCCAGGCGTTGCGCTTGGTCATCGCCTGGATGTGGTCGATGGGATGGTCGGGGTCGTACATGGAGTGGACGAGAGAGGCCAGCCGGCTCTGCCCGAGCGGCTGGCGTACCCGGATGTCCGCCTCGGCGAGGCGTGCGCAGATGTCGGTCAGCTCGCGGGCCATGACGACGGCGAGCCCGGCGTCACGGTCCAGCTTGCGCCCTCCCTGAGGACGGACGGCACGGGCCATGGCGTTGGCCTCGGCGGCCAGCTCGCGGGTGTAGTGCATGCACGCGACGAGATAGGCCCGGTGCTGCTCGCTGGAGGTGGACACCATCGACTGGAGCTGGTCGTAGGACTCCAGCAGCCAGCCGGGCGCGTTGTGGTCGCCGCGCTGGGCGACGTCCTTGGCGTGCGCGTCGGGGTCCGCGGGGAGCGTACGGGCGAGCATCTGGAGGCGTGTCACGAAGCCGTCGCCGTTGGCCACGTGCTTGAGCAGCGTGCCGAACCGGTCGACCAGCGCCTCCTGGTCCTCGCTGTCCCGCAGCCCGACGCCGGGCCCCTCGATCTCGATCGCGGCGGTCACCGTACGCCGGTCGGCGTGCAGCAGCACCGCGATCTCGTCCGGCCCGAACGGTGCGGCCAGCCAGCTGATCCGGCCGATGCCCGGAGGCGGACCGATCTCCACCTCGCGCCCGTCGGCCCGGACACCCGCCTCCATGGCCGCGGAACGATAGGTGGTGCCCCGGCGCAGGGTCCGCTTGAAACTGCGGTTGATCTCGAACCACTTGTAGAACGTACGGCCCTTGTACGGGAAGTACACGACGGCCAGGGCGAGCATCGGGAAACCGACGAGCGTGACGATCCGCAGCGAGAGGACCGGGACGAGGAGCCCGCTCATCATGCCGAGGAACGCCCCGGCGATGATCAGCGCGATCTCACCCGTCTCGCGGTTCTTGCCGACGATCGCGTTCGGCCGGGCGCGGCCGATCAGATACGTACGGCGGGGCGCGATGGTGTGGGACTGGGTCGTCAACGCCCGCCACCTCCTGTGCTCGTGCTACCAGTGCTGCCGGAACCGCCGCCTCGGGAGGGGCGGCTGCTGTGGGGGGTACCGGAGGTGGGCGCCGAACCGCTGCGGGGGCCGGGTGCGGCGGACCCTCCCGTCCCGCGCGAGCTGTGCGCCGCGACCCCGCCGCTGACCGGGTTGGCCGGCCGCGCGCCACCGCCACCGCTGTCACCGCCGCCGCGCCCGCTGTGGGTCTTGATGCCCTGCGAGACGAGAGCGGCGGGCGAGCTGATCAGCGCGGCGGCCTGCGAACCGTCGGTGGCCTGCTTGCGGTTGGTACGGGCGCCCTGGATCTCGTCGCCGAAGCCGGGGACGAAGCGGTAGATCATGGCCGAGGCGAAGATGGCCAGCAGGATGATGGCGAGCCCGGAGACGACGGCGGACATGGCGTTCGGGCCGTCGTCCTCGGCGAGTGCGCCGGCCAGGCCGAGCACGATCACGATGACGGGCTTCACCATGATCACGGCGATCATGATGCCCGCCCAGCGGCGGACGTGGCCCCACATGTTCTTGTCGACCAGCCCGGCGTACACGACCACACCGAGCAGGGCGCCCACGTAGAGGAGGGCGGCCCGGATGACCAGCTCCAGCCACAGGATGCCGGCGGCGAGGACCGAGACCAGCGAGACGACGATCAGCATGATCGGCCCGCCGCCGATGTCGGTGCCCTTCTGCAGCGCCTCGGCGAAGGAACCGAAGAAGACGTCGTTCTGGGTGCCGGTGGCTGTGGCGATGATGTCGGTGACGCCGTCGGTGGCGGACACGACCACGTAGAGGACGAGCGGGGTGAAGGCGGAAGCCAGGACGGTCAGCCAGAGGAAACCGATCGCCTCGGAGATCGCGGTGGTCAGCGGTACGCCGCGGATGGCGCGCTTGGCCACGGCGAACAGCCACAGGACCAGGGTGAGGACGGTGGCCGCCGCGAAGACGATGGCGTACTGCTTGAGGAACGAGAGGTTGGTGAAGTCGACGTCCGCGGTCCCGTCGACCGCCTTGCTGAGCTCCTTGACGGTCCAGGAGGCGGCGTCGGCGCAGCCGCGGGCGAGGGAGGAGAGGGGGTCGAGGGGGTCGTCGGTCACCGAGGGATCGGTACGGCGGGCGTTGCCGGCAGCGCCTTCGCCGTCCTCGCAGTAGTCCTTGGCGAGCCCGACGATGAGGTCACATGGATTGTCACTGGTGCTCGGGGAAGGGGTCGGCGTCGGGGTGGGGCTCGGGGCGGCGTGTGCGGAGGACGGAAGCACGAGCGCTGCGGCGGGGATGCTGCCCAGCAGCGCTGTGACGGACAGCAGAGGACGAAGACTGCGGTCAACGGGCATAGGTAAAGCCTCCGTATCCATTGACCGCACCAGCGATGGCGTCCGCGCTGGAGGCTCGGTTGTCACCGTTGACCGGCGTAGGACCTTCGGACTGGCTCGACGACTCGATCTTCCAGTCGTCGCCGACCCACTTGAGGGTCTGGGTGATGGTGAACCACGTGGCCGTGACCGGCTTGGTGGAGCCTTCGCCGGCCATCCCGACCAGCCCTGTGCACCACACCTCGACAGTGGTGCTGTCTTCTGCTCCGGCTGTCACCTTCGTGCCGACAGGCATGGTTCGTGAAACAAACGTCATACCGTCGGGCGCGCTGCCGTCCTCGTTAAGGCCGATGTTGGCGAGGAACTGCGGCGAGTAGGCCTTCTCCATGTCTACTCGCAGGCCCTGGACAACGGCGGGGTCATGAGTGGCTTGCAGGATCGCGTCGCGCCGTTCCTTGTCGAACATCTCCGCAGACCCCAGCGCCACCGCGTAGTTCGCCGCTGCGCTCTGCGCTCCCTGCTCGTCATGGGCGAAGCCCGACGGGATCGCGCCGTTCTTGCCCCGCACCGGATCGGTCCCCGTGGCCGCGGTGGCCCCCGGGGCGGCGGCGGCCGGTTTCTCGGCGTTGCCGCCCCCGCCCGAGGCCGTGTCGTCCCCGCCGCCCAGGTTCGCGAACGCGATGGCCGCGACGAGCAGGACCACGATGCCCACCGCCATCACCAGTGACCGTGAGCCGCGTGCCGGACGGTGGCCGTAACCGGCGCCGTCGTCACCGCCGGGAAGGCGTGTACGTGTCTGGCGTGTGCCGCCGATGGTGCTGTACGCGTCTTCCGTACGGCCGCCCGGTTCGCTTCCGTAGCCGCGCTCGTCGCCCTGACTCATGCCGCGTACGCTCCCTCAGCCGTGTGCAGTGCCGCGTGGTACGACGGTAGCGGTGCTGGTTGCCGCGCAGGCGCGGAGTGGTGACTCGACATCAGGGGACGCAACCTCTGCCGGTGGGCACGACGGACGTATGGAGTGGTGGCGGGCGGGGGACGGGTGGGTCACGGCGGCCGGCGCGGGGTCAGACCGCCATGCCGTACACGATGGTGAACAGAGTGCCCAGTGAGCCGATGATGAAGACGCCGGTCAGGCCCGCGACGATCAGGCCCTTGCCTTGCTCCGCGCTGAACGTGTCGCGCAGGGCCGTCGCCCCGATGCGCTGCTTCGCCGCTCCCCAGATGGCGATGCCGAGGCAGAGCAGGATGGCCACCGCCATCACCACCTCGATCATGATGCGCGCCTCGTTGCCCAGGGTCCCGAACGGCCCCCAGTTCGGGGCGATTCCGCCGATGATGGTGGTGATGTCGCCCTTTTCAGCTGCCAGGATCATGTAAGTCACCGCCCCTGTTGGGTAGTTCGCCGCCCGCGCCGTGCGACACGGGTCGCTCTCTATCTTCGCTGATGAAACCGGTATCGCACGACGTCTTCCGGGTCTCTTTACCCGGATCTCGCACGTTTGACCGGTCCCACCGCTCTGACCTGCGGTGTGTGCCGAGATCCGCGTGCATACACGTGGTCACTCTGTGTATCACGCGGTGTGACGGCTAGCAACGACGGTGGCCATGGGTTCCGGGTGCGATCGCAGCGTTCGAAGGGGGACGGGCATTCGGACGCGCTGTTCGAAAGCGGTGAGTGCGCCGGTGGCTCCGTTCGATGGGCCGTCAGGTACCGGCAACGGGAGGGTGCTTCCGCGCGGCTGCCGCCGCTCAGAGAACCGTCCGTGGCGGTTCCGGTGAGCGGTCCGGGAGAGTCCAGTGCGAGGGTGGCCGAAAATCGCACCAGGTTCCGTCGAACGGGAAGGCCCCCGCCTCCGCGAGGCGGGCCACGGCGGCGCCCTCGGCCCGGATGGCCGTGGCCTCTTCGGCCGACCAGTAGGAGGGGTGACCGGTCTTCTCCTCGAACGACCGCTCGTCCTTCCACTTCCAGCCGCGGTCCGGTGCCACCTCGATGTCGAGTTCGTGGTCGATCACGTCGATCTCCCCGCCGTGGTGGACACGGCGCTCCAGGTTCACGTACCAGCCCCGGAACCGGTGCCCCCGCAGCCTCCCCCTCCGTCCGAAGAACCAGAAGACCGCGTACCCCGCCCCGGCCGGCTGGTGGATGAGGGCACTGCCCAGGGGCCAGCGGCCGGCCACCGCCGGGTAACCGCCGGCCGGGCGTTCCCGCGGCGGTATGTCCCTGAGGTGTGCGCCTTGGGGGAGTTCCGTACGCCACATCGGTGTCCCGGTCTCCAGCCACACCAGCTGGCCGCCGTCGGTGCGTTCGACGAGGCGTACGGGGACGGAGGAGCTGAGGTGGCCGCCGATGAAGAGGTTCCAGTGCAGGATCTCGCCGGAGGGGCCGGAGGCGGGCCTCCGGCCGGGCCGGCCGGTCACGGGCCGAGCCGGTCGAGTTCGTCCGCGGTGAGCCGGAGGGCCCCCGCGGCGATGTTCTCCACCAGGTGCTCGGGGCTGCCCGTGCCGGGGATGGCGAGCAGGTGCGGTCCCTGCTGGAGCGTCCAGGCGAGACGTACCTGGGCGGGTGTCGCGGCATGGGTGCGGGCGATGGCACGCACGGTGTCGCTCTCGGCGACGGTGGCGCCCGACTCCTTCCCGGCGCCGGCGATGGCGAAGAAGGGGACGAAGGCGATGCCCTGTTCGCCGCACAGCCGCAGCAGGGCGCCGTCCTCGGGCGGTGAGCCGATGCCGTACATGTTCTGTACGCAGACCACGGGAGCGATCTCCCGTGCCTCGGCCAGCTGTTCCGCAGTGGTGTTGGAGATGCCGAGGTGCCGGATGAGCCCGGCTTCCCGGAGTTCCGAGAGAGCGCCGAAGTGCTCGGCGACGGACGCGGCCGTGCCGCTGCGCGCGATGCGGAGGTTCACCACGTCCAGGTGGTCGCGGCCCAGCTGGCGCAGGTTCTCCTCCACCTGGCCGCGCAGTTGGTCCGGCCGGCCCCAGACCCACTCCCCGGAGGGGTCGCGGCCCGGTCCGACCTTGGTGGTGATCACCAGGTCGTCGCCGTACGGGGCCAGGGCGCTGTTGATGAGTTCGTTGGCCGAGCGCAGGGGCGAGAAGTAGAACGCGGCGGTGTCGATGTGGTTCACACCGAGTTCGACCGCGCGGCGCAGCACGGTGAGCGACCGTGCTCTGTCGCTGGAAGGTCCGTGTGTGAAGGCCGGACCGCTCTGCGTCAGGCGCATCGCGCCGAGGCCGATCCGGTTGACCGTCAGGTCTCCGAGTTTCCAGGTGCCGGCTGCGGACGCGTCGACCGGCCCGGGGGAAGAGGTCATCGCCGGATTCTCTCACCGCGCGGTGTCCACGTCCGGTGGTGGTTCGTGTGCCCGCACGTCCCCGAGGGGGGCGTCCCGAGCAGGGGCGTACCGGGCACACCGGGCGGGTCAGGCGGGTTCGGCGAAGTGGTCGAACTCCCCGGCCCGGACCCCCTGGGTGAAGGCGTCCCACTTGGCGCGGGTGGTGGTGACGACGGTGGCCGGGTCGCCGGTCTCCCGGAGGTGGACGGACTCACCCGGTCCGAACGCGATCTCGATCCAGGGGCCGGGCCCTTCCGCGCCCTCGGGGGCGGCACGGGTCCAGACGAGGCCGGCGGGGAGGTCAGTCACGGCCGCGGCCGTCCTTGAGCGCGCCGACGAGGGCGGCCCAGGCGGCGGGCGCCGCCCGCAGGACGGTGCCCCGGGGGTCTGCGCTCTCGGTCAGCCGGACGGGCGCTCCGTGACCGGCGGCCACGTGTATGCAGGACTCGCCCTGCCCGCAGTACGAGGACTTCTGCCACCGGACCGGCTCCATGTCGGGCTCCTTCACAGTTCGCCTGCCAGTTCCGCGATGAGGTCCCGGGACTCGGCGGGTGTCATCGCCCGTGCCTCCATCCGCGCCAGCAGCAGGCGGTAGGTCTCCAGTTCCCGTTCCGAGTCCACGATCGCCGGCCCGTGCGACTGGTCCAGGGAGACGGTGTCGAGCTGGGGAGCGGTCCCGCGCAGGTACAGGACGGTCTGTCCGGAGCCGGGATACGCGCCGATCCGGAAGGGGATCACCTGGATGGTGATGTGCTCCCGTTCGCCCTGTTCCAGCAGGTGGGCCAGCTGGGCCCGTGCGACCCGGCGTCCGCCGACGGGAACGCGCAGGGCCGCCTCGTGGATGATCGCCTGGTACGCCGGCGGCTCGGGCCGGTCGAGGACCGCCTGCCGCTGCAACCGGTGGCTGACCCGGTGCTCGATCTCCGTACGGGAGAACGCGGGTACGACCTGGCGGAACAGTTCGCGGGCGTGGTCCGTCGTCTGCAGCAGACCGGGCATATGGGCCGTGTTGGCCGAACGCAGGGCCACGGCATGGTGTTCGAGCTCGGCGATGTGCAGCAGCGGTGCGGGCAGCACGTCGCGGTAGGTCTCCCACCAGCCGCCCTTGCGCTCACCGGCCAGGTCCAGCAGCCCCGCGATGTAGGCGGCCTCCGAGCAGCTGTAGTGCCGGGCCATGGCCCGGAGGCGTTCCGAACTGACCCCGAAGCGGCTGGCCTCGATGTTGCTGAGCTGGGCCTGGCTGACCCCGAGCAGCCGTGCGCTCTCGGTCGCCGTGAGACCGGCCTTCTCGCGGAGCCGCCGCAGTTCGGTCCCGAGGCGCTGACGGCGTGCGCTCTGTGTGCTCTGTGTGCTCCTGGGAGTCATGCGTCAACCCTCCCTGTCACGAACCGCGCGGCGCTGTCACTCACACGAGTGCTTACTGTGGCTGATTGCCGATGCGGCAAATACTTCATGTCACGAGCCGCTACGTTGAGTGCAGGCCACCCGCCCGGAAGTACCCCGCTCGACGGAGCGACCTGGTCACCGGACAACGCACGGCACCCCCTCAACCATCCTCCGTGAACGGAGACTTCCATGCCCCCTGCCACCGTATCGCCACCCTGGGCCTACACCCTGCACCTTCCGCGAGATCCCCGCGCACCGGGCGTGGCCCGCTCCACCCTGCGTACGGTCCTGCGGACCCACGGCATGGCCGGGCTCGTGGAAACCGCTGAACTGCTGGCCAGTGAACTGGTCACCAACGCCTATCTGCATTCCAAGGGCGCGTACTCGCTCCGGCTGCGGGGAGCGGGACGGCAGCGTGTCAGGGTCGGCGTCCAGGACAGCGATCCGCACATCCCCGCCCCCTTCAGCTGGAACGCCGAGGCGCCCACGCTCATGGCGGAGAGCGGCCGGGGCCTCTATCTCGTCACGCTCTGGGCGGAGAGCTGGGGCGCGTATCCGATGGACAACGGGCTGCCGGGGCAGGGCGGGAAGCTGCTCTGGGTCGAATGCGCGGCTGAGTCCGACCCCTGTGAGCCGGACCCCTGTGAGCCGGACCGCGGTGAGCCCGGCCCCCGTCAGCCGGATCCCTGTGAGCCGGGCCCGGCCGGAGCCGGTCCCTCCGAGGCCGGTCCCTCCGAGGCCGGGGCCGACGGTGAGGGGGCGGGCCCGCCGTGACACCGGCGGGGTTCCCCTCCGCACGCTCCGGGCGGTGGAGGGGAACGGCGGTTCGCGAGGCGGCCGGATGTGTGCGTGGACACCTCATGGACCGGGCCGGCTGTGGGAGACCGCCCCGGCACGGGCGCGGCCGGCCGAAGCCGGGCCGCGCCCGTACCGGGCAGGGGGATCAGCCCGAGTAGCGGGCCTCGAAGGAGTGGAAGGACCGCTCCTGGCGCCATTCCAGCCGTGCCTTCGGGCTGTTCGCCAGCAGGCGGGCGCAGCGGGCGGAGCGCGGGTCCTGGCACTCCCCGACCACACGGAACCCGCTGCGTACCGGGTCGTCGCGCCACAGGCTGCGGCCGGGCAGGAAGGAGTACTCCAGCGAGGCCCGCGCCAGGTCCTTCAGCTCGGGGTAGCCGAGCCCGTAGGTGCGAGCCGCGCGCTGGTACTCCTGGCCGATGTCACCACGGGAGACGCCCGGGTCGTCGGTGGACAGCACCACGGGGACGCCGTACTTCCGGTAGACCGGGAAGGGGTGTTCGGCTCCCGTCACCTGGAGGATCTGGGTGTTGCTGGTGAGCGGCACCTCGACCGCGACCTGGCGGTCGGCCATCTCCCGGGCCAGCCTCTGCCAGTCGTCCTCGTGGACCAGGTCGACCCCGTGGCCGATCCGTTCCGCCTGCCCGGTGCGTACCGCTTCGGAGATGTGGAAGGTGAGGTCTTCCGGCTTCACCAGACCGGGGACGAGTTCACCGGCGTGCAGGGTGATGTGGGCACGCGGGTAGACCCCGTGGAGGTAGCCCAGCATGCGCATCTGGAGCCGGTAGTCCCGCAGGGAGGTCTCCCCGTCCTCCGGCTGGACCAGGTTCACCGCGACGAACCGCTGGTCCCGTTCGGCCAGGCGCAGGCCGAGGGCGATCTGGGTGAAGACCCTCTCCGGGGCGCTGTTGCGGGAGACCTGGGAGATCCAGCGCACCGTGATGGCGCAGGCGGGGTCGGGGGCGGAGGTCTCGCAGCGGGCGGTGTCGCGGAACTCGGCGTCGGCCGTGTCCGCTTCCTGGCGGGCGTCCGCGACCAGTCGGTCGAGCCGCCCCCCGGCGAGCAGTTTGCGGTGCTGGGCGGCGAAGTCGGCGTTCCAGCCCACCTCGTCGGAGAGTTTCCTGGCACCGGCGGAGGCCGGGCTGACCATCGTCTCCAGGTAGCTCTGGTTCTGGGAAGCGGCGGTGGACGCCACATCAGCCAGCATCTTGCCCCGGTGCGCGGTCGCGGCACCGAACTTCCCGAAGGTGGCGAAGAAGTGGTCGTGACCCGATTCACCCTGCGGGAAGTCCTCCATGGACCAGGCCCGGATGATCTCCTCCCGGAAGACGGGTTCCGTGAGGGCGTCCGAGGCCGGTTTCCGGTGCGGGCCGCACGGCGGGGCGACCGCCGTCATCGTGGCGTCGATGCAGAGGTCGTCCTCGATGGCCAGCTGGATGAGGTACTCGGTGCGTACCGCGCCGGAGAGGTGATTGTGCAGGTCACCGCCCTTGGGAAGCTCTCGGAAGAAGCGTTCGGCGGCCCCCGGGCGGACTTGGGCGCTGTTCAGCCAGGCTGCGGTCCGGTCCTCGGCGGGGGTGGTGGGCCGGGCGGTGGCGGCCGGGGCGGCCCCGGCGGCGACCGGGGCGGCCCCGGCGGCGGCTCGGGCCGGCGGTCCTGCGGGCAGGGACGACACGACGGCTGCGGCGGCGAGCGCCGTGGTGAGGGCCGAGGTGCGCAACAGCCGTCGCGGCCGCGATGAGGTGCGGTGTACGAAGATCACGCGTCGCATGATCAGGGCGTCTGCGGGGCGGGGCCCCTTACGCCATGGGCACCGGTCCGTAAACCATCCGTCCGGGGGACAAACGGCCACGGCGCGTGCTCCGGGCTTACGGGTCTACGGCCGTGTGTCCGGGGGACGCGCGTCCGGCCCGGTCCGGGCGGGCTCGGTGGAGGAGAGGGGAAGGGAGGGGAAGGGAGGGGAAGGGAGGCGGAGGGTCCGCGCTGGAGAATCCGGCCTTCAGACGCGGAGTTCGGGCGGGAAGCCCGTCCAGTGCAGGTCCGGTGGCAGGTGTCCGAGGTCGTTCATCGTGATGACGGCGGCCGGTCGGTGCGGTGGGTAACGGATCACGGTCAGAGCGGCGTTGGCGTGGTTGAGGCCCAGCCAGCGCCAGGGCGGGGCGTCGAGCGCGTCGCGGACCAGCCAGGCGGCCAGGAAAGCATGGGTGACGATCAGTTCGTGGCGGGGTTCGCCGCCGTCGGCCGGCCCGGTGAACCTGGCTGTCGCCGCGCGCAGCAGTTCCGGACCACGGGCGCGCTCCTCGGCGGGTATCCGTTCGACGAACCCGAGCAGCCGGTCCGCCGACTCCGGTGGAAGTTCCTCGCGCCGGGGGACGTACGGCACGTAGTCGCCGGCCTCCTCCGCCTCCCGTACCGGGACACCCGGCCCGAGCTGCTTTCCCACCAGACGGGCGGTTTCGGCGGCGCGGGGGAGGGGGCCGTGGTGGACGGCGGTGAGCGGGCTGCGCCGGAGCCGCCGGCCGAGCAGGGTGGCCTGGCGCCGGCCGCGTTCCGTCAGCCCGGACCCGTCGGGCGGCGCCTCGCCGTGGCGGGCCACGTAGAGGTAGCGGGTCGCGGTTCCTGTTCCGGTCATGCGGGTGTGGACGTGGAGCGGCGGGCTCGTGGTTCCGCTTCCGGCAGCTGCCGCCGCCGGCCCCCGTCCCCGGATCGGGTGAACGTGTGGCGGCGCGGTGCCCTGGTACGGGGCGGGTGAGGGCCTTCGCGGCGCGACGGCCCGGCGTGTCGAGGGCTCCGGAGCTGACACAGTCCGCCCGTGACCGGGAACGGGGTGGGCGACGGGGTGAGTACGGCGAGCGCGGTGAGCGATGCGTGGGGCGCGGGCGGAACAGCGGGTGCGGGGGACGGGAGGCCGACGGGGCCGGGCCGTGAGGCGGCGGACCTGCGGCACAGCGACGGTCCGTGGCTGCGCGCCGCTGAGGGAGCGGAGGCGCTGCGTACCCATCTGGCCCCGGTGCGGGAGGAACTGGCGGCGGCCCACCAGGGGCTGACGGCGGGTGCCGGTGTGCTGACGGCCCTCGCGGAACTCGGTGCCGTACGCACCTCCTGGGAACGCCGGTTCACCGCCGCCCAGCGGGAGTGCGCCGGCCTCGCGGGGAAGCTGCGGGCGGTCGTACGCGAACAGGCCGGCACGGACGAGGCCGTCGGATCCTCCCTCACATCGGTGCCTGCACCTGCACCTGCCCCTGTACCGGACGGTGCCGGGACCGGGGCGCGGTGAGGGGCGGCACGGGCCTGACCTGGGCGGCCCTGCGGGACCTGAAGTGCGCCGAGCTGGAGGGCGCGGCCGACGGATGGGGCCGCGCCGGCAACCGGGCCGACGCGGCGCGGGACCGCATCGAACAGCAGCTGCTGACCGGCCTGCGCGGTACGCAGCACGGAGAGGCGGCGGAGGGCGCGGTCCGCCGGCTGCGGGCACTGAGCCGGAACTTCCAGTACGTGTACACGGAGTGCGGGCTGGTCCGTACCGCGCTGAACAGCCTCGCCCACGAGCTGAAGGTACGGCAACGGGCGCTGAGGGAAGCGCTGGACGACGCCGCCGCGCTGAAGTTCACGGTCCACGCGGACGGTTCGGTGTCGTACCCGGCGGCGGGCAGGGGCCTGATCGCGGACAGGCCCCCGCAAGGCGGCACGGCCGCGCCCAGCAGCCCGCTGCCTCCGGCGCCCCCCTCGCTCCCGGCTCCGCCCCCGGCGCTCACCGCCCCGAACCCGAACACGGCGAAGGCCCAGGACATCGCGGACCGGGTGGCCGAGGCGGTACGCGGTGCCGCCGAGACCGACTGGCGGTACGCGGGCATCCTGCGGCGGCTCAAGGCCCACGAGGGCCTGGGCGTACCGGACACGGTCCGGCGGGACGCCGCGCGCGACGCGGCAGCGGTCCGGGGCGCGGCGGGATCGTACCTACGGGACGCCGTGCCCCAGGACGCGTCCCCGGCCGAGCGGTACGCCTGGTGGGCGGGCCTCACCCAGGAGCAGCGCGAGGAGTACCTGGCGGTGTACCCGGACGTGATCGGCAACCTGGACGGCATCCCCGCACTCGTCCGCGACACGGCGAACCGGGACAACCTGCAGGTGCTGATCGGCGAGCTGGAGGGCCGTGACGACGGCCGCTCGGCGGCCCAGCTGGAGGGGCTGCGGGAGATCGAGCGGCAGCTGGAGGCGGGTCCCCGGCCGGGAGAGCCGCCGATGCTCCTTCTGGGCATCAGCGACGAGGGGAACGGCCGGGCGATCGTGGCGTTCGGCAATCCGGACACGGCACGGAACGTGGCCGCGTACGTGCCGGGGCTGAACACGTCGCTGGACCAGGGCTTTGCCCGGGACGACCTCAAACGCGCGCGTGACACAGCGATCGGGGCGCGCTACCACGACCCCTCCTCCGCGGTCATCGCATGGCTCGGATATGACGCGCCTCAGACACCGGACGGGTGGGGGAGCCTGGCAGTGGCCGGTGACGGAAGAGCTGAAGAAGGCGGCCGGGCCTTCCATACGTTCGCGGAGGGCCTCGTGGTCACCAACCGGAACGAGGATCCTCATGTGACGGCCATCGGCCATTCATACGGCTCTCGCACTGTCGGCGCGGCCACACAGCAGGGCGATGGAATTCCGGGCGTCGACGATATCGTTCTGGTCGGCAGCCCGGGAGTGGGTGTGGACGATGCCGGAGACCTGGGCGTAGGGCGGGAGCATGTATTCGTCGGTGCCGCGGAAAACGACGTGGTGACCAGACTGCCGTCCAAGGAACAGGTTGCCGCCGGTGCGGCGGCGGGCCCCCTGGCCTACCTCGCCGGGGATCTCGCCGACCCGGGGGACGACGACCTCTGGTTCGGGAAGGACCCGGCGAGCGAGTCGTTCGGGGCCCGGCGGTTCCATGTGGACGACGGTCCGCCTCTCGTCGGAGCCGGGGGTGTTTCCATCGACGCGCATTCCCGGTATTTCGATCCGCATCGGGACGCCGCCTCGGCCAACAGTATCGCTCTGATCGCCGCAGGGCGCTCGGATCAGGTGAAGCCTGAGGTGTACCGCTGATGCGTGGTGTCCGGAGAACTTTTCTCCTTCTCGCTGTGATGGCGGTTCCGGGATGCGGGGACAGCGGTGTTCCGAATGCTGGAAATGGTGGACCCGGTATGAATATGCAGCAAGCCGCCGACCGTGCGGACGGCATCCTGGACCACCTCCTGGCGGAGATCCGCCCCGAAGTGCGCTGGGTTCACGGGCCCACCACGACAGGCGGTTGTGATGTGACGCGGAGGCGCGCGGTCATGACCGTCGTCTCCGCGGAACGTCGCGGGAACTTCCTCGGGCTGGTCGAACGGTCCTGGCGTGCCAGCGGTTACCGGTTCGAGTCGGTCAACAACGACCCCGAGGCGCCGGCGGTTTTCGCACGGACGGAGGACGGCTTCGGGGTGGGTCTCGTCGTCGGGGGCGAGGGGCAGGTGTTCTTCGAGGTCGACAGCCCCTGCGTCGAGGTGTCGGAGGTGGCCGACCCCACCAGCAGGGCGACGGCGGCCCTCGACGCCGGTGCCGAGGGCATCCCCCGCCCCCGCGTCCGCTCCCCCTTCTGGTCCGCCGGCGCCCCCTGACCCTCCAAGACCGCCCCTGACGCCCCCTCATGCCCCCGCCCGTCCGTACACACCAGCGAATCGGCACGTGAACCAGGCCCGAATGGGGGATGGTTGATGCGTGCGGAAATACTGGGTCTTCGTAGGCGGTGGGATCGGGCTCGGCCTGTGTTTCATCGCGCTGCTCGTCGTGGGGACGTACTCCGCCGCTGCCGGGATCTCCGGGGCGAGCGGGACCGTCGGGCTGGCCAAGGGAGCTGTTCCCGCGCGGTACAAGCCGTTGGTGGAGAAGTGGGGGAACCTCTGCCCCGCCATCAACCCCGCCCTGCTGGCCGCGCAGTTGTACCAGGAGAGCGGCTGGAACCCGCGTGCCCAGAGTCATGCCGCCGCCCAGGGGATCGCGCAGTTCATCCCCGGTACCTGGGCCTCGCACGGGATCGACGGTGACAACGACGGGGACCGCGACGTGTGGGACCCGGCGGACGCCATCCCCTCCGCGGCCTCGTACGACTGCGAGCTCGCCGGGTACGTGAAGAAGGTGCCCGGCGACCCGACCGACAACATGCTCGCCGCGTACAACGCCGGGGCCTACCGGGTGATCAGGTCGGGCGGGGTGCCCGCGATCAGCGAGACACAGAACTACGTGAAGATCATCCGTTCGCTGGAGAAGAGCTTCGCCCGGCCGGTGGGGCGGGTGGCGCCGTCGCGCCAGGCGGCGGGGGCGATCTACTTCGCGCAGAAGAAACTGGGGACGCCGTACCTCTGGGGCGGGAACGGCACCGCCGAGCAGGGGGGCAGGTTCGACTGCTCCGGGCTGACGCAGGCCGCGTACCGGACGGTCGACATCGAGCTGCCACGGGTGGCGAACGACCAGTACAACGCGGGCCCGCACCCCTCGCGGGACGAACTGCTCCCCGGTGACCTGGTGTTCTTCTCGGACGATCTGAACAACTCGCGGGCCATCCGGCACGTGGGCCTGTACGTCGGGGGCGGGTACATGATCAACGCGCCGTACACCGGTGCGGTGATCCGGTTCGACAAGATCGACACGCCGGACTACTTCGGAGCGACCCGGGTCACCGAGGACGGGGCCGCCGCGCTGCCCACCGACCTGCCGCAGGGATGAGATGGGGGCGGGGCGGTGGCCGGCGGGGGCTGTCGGAGCTGACAGGGCGTCGGCCATGGCTGGAACTCTCCGTGAAGCCTGGGCCCTGAGCTGCGACGATGGGTCACTCTTCGATAACGTCATGGTGATCATTCGGTGGAGGGCGGAACGGACGGGGCCGCTCGGCCGTTCCCTGGACTGGGACAGCATGCGCACTGACCATGCGGCACTGGCCAGTGCGGAGACACGTCACGGCATCACGACGTCACGTGTGCAGGAATCCGCACCGATTACGGGGGTCAGACCAAGACGACGCACACCGCTGTGCGTCGCAGCAGAAGACAAGGCAAGGGGCCGCAGGAGATGGCTGGACTCGCACTCGAAGGGTCGAACCCGGACGTCAGCCTGCTCTACGACATCAACGGGCTGGCGAAGGCGGCTCCCACCTGGTTCGACCGGGTCATGGAGTTCGTCGGTGAGTTCGGGATCATGTTCGCCATGGTCGCGCTCGGCCTGTGGTGCTGGTGGAGCGTTCGTAGGCGTGGGACGACCGAGGAATCGGTGACCGCGGTCGCCGGACTGGTGTGGGCGCCCCTCGCGGCCGGGATCGCGTTGATCATCAACATCCCGATCCGGGGGTTCGTCGAACGGCCACGGCCGTTCAACGACCACGACGGTCTCGAGGTCCTGGTGGAGGGGAAGACGGACTTCTCCTTCGTCAGCGACCACGCGACGATGGCGATGGCGATCGCGGTGGGGCTGTTCGTGGCCAACCGGAAGTTCGGCCTCTTCGCGCTGGGGCTGGCGCTGCTCGAAGGGTTCTGCCGCATCTACATGGGTGTGCACTACCCGACCGACGTCATCGGTGGTTTCGCCCTGGGCACGGCGGTGGCCCTCCTTCTCGCCCCGCTCGCGATGATGTTGCTGACGCCGCTGCTGGGTGCGGTGGCGCGTACGGATTCGGTGGGCTGGATGGTCCGCTCGCGGAAGCCTCTTACGGCGGCGGCCGGGGGCCGGAACGAGTCCCAGGGCATCCCCGAGCCGCGTCCGGGCGGGAACCGCGGCGGCCCCGGTGAGAAGGACCTGGCCGCGTAGAACGTACGCACGGGCCTCACGGCCACCCGGCCGCGCACGGAGCGCGGCCACGGCACACCTTCAGGGGGTGCCCCTCCCCGGGGCGCCCCCTGAGTCGTGTCGTGGACACGGAACCGGAGACGGGGGCGGAGGCCGAGGCGGGGACGTACGCGCGGGCGGGCCGAGGGCCGGACGCGAGGGGCGCTCCGCCGCACCGCCGCCCCGGAAGGACGGCTCCCGCACGCCGGAGCGCGCCCCGGCACACCGGAAAAGGGAAACTCCGCCCCACCGGAGGGGGCTCCGTCACACGGTCCGTCACACGGGCAGGGGCGCTCCGTGTCCGGCGGCGTCGGTGCGGGCCTTGTCACGGGACCGGCGGGCCGGTCCCGACCAGCCGCACACGCATCGGGCCAGGCAGAACGATCCGCGTTCGACGGTCGTGGTGCTGTGCGCGGCGGCGGGGGGCGGGACGGCGGAGTCCGGGGGCGCCGGGGTGTCCTCATGCACGTGTCCACGGTACCGGGGGCGCCCGTCGGCGTGAACGTATGGGCCGATCGGCTTGCGGCCGTGGTGAACCGGCGTGACGAGGGGCCCGGGTGGTCGTTAGGCGGGTCGGGCTGAAGCTCGTTCCGGCGTACGGTCGTTGGGGGTTGGCAGGCGATGGTGGTGCGACAGCACAGGTGCCACGGCAGGGCGCTTTCGGTGTGCGCCCTCGTCGCCGCGGGCGCGATGGCCATGAGTACGGGGTGTGCGGGACCGGCCGGGGACGAGGGCACCGGGCACCGTGGAAGCGGCGGGCCCCCGCTGGCGGAGGTCCGCCGGGCCGCCGCCGTCCTGTCGCACGCCGGCAGTGCCGAGACACGTACGTCGATGGAGACCGCGTCCGGCGGGACCCGGGTGACGATCCGGGGTGTGGGGGCCTACGACTTCCGCCGGCAGCTGGGCCGGATCAAGGTGGTGCTGCCGAAGGACGCCGCCGGGGCGGAGGGGCGCCGCCCGGTCACGGAACTGCTGGTGCCCGGTGCGCTGTACATGAAGAACCGTGGCGCCGGTGTGCCCGACGGCAAGTGGGTCCGGATCGACACGGCGGGGCTGGCGGACGGCAACCTCGTCACCGGCGGTGTGACCGATCCGACGGCCGCCGCGGAGCTGCTGCGCGGGGCGGCCGAGGTGCGCTACATGGGGCGGACGGAGCTCGCCGGGGTGCCGGTCCGCCACTACCGGGGCACCGCCGACCTGGGGCAGGCGGCCCGGAGGGCTTCGCCGTCCTCGCGCGGCGCGATGGCCGCGGCCGCCGCCGGGCTCGGTTCGGACACCGTGCCCTTCGACGCGTACCTCGACGACGACGGGCTGCTGCGGAAGGTGCGCCACCGCTTCAGTTACGCGGCCGGCGGGCCGTCGGTCGAAGTGGTGTCGACGATGCTGCTGTACGGATTCGGGTCTCCGGTCTCCGTACGGCTGCCGCCCGAGGGCGACATCTACACGGGCCGTGTCCGGCAGGGCGGGGACGGCCCGGAATCGCCGTAGGGAGGGGGCCGAAATGGCCCGTCCGTGTCATGCACCGAGTATGGCGCGATCCCTACGCTAGGAATCCGGCACGCCGGGGCCGGTGCCACCCACCGGAGCCGGCGAGGCAGAGAGAGGTGACGCAGACGGTGACGCTCAGCGCCCCGACCGCTCAGGACCACGTGGCCCTCGCCGAGATCGAGTGGTGCGGTGAACTCATGATCGCGGCGTCGGCCGCGCCGGAGGACCGGCTGAGCCCGGACCGTATCGACGAGGTCCTCAACGTCGGATCCGACGGCCCCGGGCCGGTGCCGTCGGCCGTCCCCCGGCAACCACGGCCTCAGCTCTGAACCCGGGGCGGCCGTGGCCGCCGGCGCCGGGAGGCCCGGGAGCCACGGCCGCCGGTTCGTCCCTGTCCGAGGACCGGGCCGCGCCCACCGTCACCCTCGGTGACCTGAGGCCGCCCCCGGTGTCCTGCGGCCGGGCCGCGCCGCGCGCCCCGGCACGGCCGCGGCCGGTGGCGCGTCAGGTGCGGAGCAGGCGGGCGATCGCCTTGGTGGCTTCCTCGACCTTCGCGTCGATCTCCCCGCCCCCCTTGAGGGCGGCGTCGGCCACGCAGTGCCGCAGGTGCTCCTCCAGCAGCTGGAGCGCGAAGGACTGGAGTCCCTTGGTGGACGCGGAGACCTGGGTGAGTATGTCGATGCAGTAGACGTCCTCGTCCACCATCCGCTGGAGGCCGCGGATCTGGCCCTCGATACGGCGCAGGCGCTTGAGGTGCTCGTCCTTCTGGTGGTGGTAGCCGTGGATCCCGCGGTCGTGATCGGTGACCACGGGCCCGGAGGCCGGAACCGGCTCCGTTTCCGGCACCGCGGCCGAGCTTGTCTCCGCGCCCGTTTCCGGCGCCGCGGCCGGTCCCGCCCCCGGCTCCGGCCCCGCCCCCGCGTCCGGCCCCGGCACCGCGGCCGGACCCGTCTCGGTACCCGTGCCCGGGTCTGTTCCGGTGTCGGCCGTGTCGGTCGCGTCGGTGGTGGTCATGGGGCTCCTCCCGTTGTCCTCGATATACCCCGGCCGGGTATATCGTAACGAATACAGCCGAAACGTGACCGGGGGTCCGTGCCGAACGTCGCGCCCGATGCGCGACACTGAAGAACGCCGGTTAGCTGTGGCCGGATGATGCGCCTAGCATCAGCCTGACCGAATCCAGAGCACCCCGAGGACCCCACGTGCGCTTTCGTCTGACCCCCAGGGAGACGAGCTTCTACGACATGTTTTCCGCGTCCGCGGACAACATCGTCACGGGCTCCAAGCTCCTGATGGAACTGCTCGGGGCGGATTCAGCCTCCCGGGTCGAGATCGCGGAGCGTATGCGGGCAGCGGAACACGCGGGGGACGATGCCACCCACGCGATCTTCCACCAGCTGAACTCCTCGTTCATCACGCCGTTCGACCGCGAGGACATCTACAACCTCGCCTCGTCGCTCGACGACATCATGGACTTCATGGAAGAGGCCGTCGACCTGGTCGTGCTGTACCAGATCGAGGCGCTCCCCAAGGGCGTCGAGCAGCAGATCGAGGTGCTGGCCCGGGCGGCGGAGCTGACCGCGGAGGCCATGCCGGGGCTGCGCACCATGGACAACCTCACCGAGTACTGGATCGAGGTCAACCGTCTGGAGAACCAGGCCGACCAGATCCACCGCAAGCTGCTGGCCCATCTGTTCAACGGCAAGTACGACGCCATGGACGTGCTGAAGCTGAAGCAGATCGTGGACGTGCTGGAAGAGGCGGCTGACGCGTTCGAGCACGTCGCCAACACCGTGGAGACCATCGCGGTCAAGGAGTCCTGAACCTCGTGGACACCTTTGCGCTGATCGTGACCATCGGTGTCGCGCTCGGCTTCACGTATACGAACGGCTTCCACGACTCGGCGAACGCCATCGCCACCTCGGTCTCCACCCGGGCGCTGACCCCGCGTGCGGCTCTGGCGATGGCCGCGGTGATGAACCTCGCGGGTGCCTTCCTGGGCCAGGGGGTCGCCAAGACCGTCAGCGAAGGCCTCATCGCCACGCCCGAGGGCCAGAAGGGGATGGGCATCCTCTTCGCGGCGCTGGTCGGCGCGGTGATCTGGAACCTCGTCACCTGGTACTACGGCCTGCCGTCCTCCTCCTCGCACGCCCTGTTCGGCGGCATGGTGGGCGCGGCGCTGGCCGGCGGGACGGTGGTGCACTGGGACGGCGTGCTGTCCAAGATCGTCATCCCGATGTTCCTCTCCCCGGTCATCGGCCTGGTCGTCGGCTATCTGGTGATGGTCGGGATCATGTGGATATTCCGGAAGACCAACCCGCACAAGGCCAAGCGCGGCTTCCGTATCGCGCAGACGGTCTCGGCCGCGGGCATGGCGCTCGGTCACGGCCTCCAGGACGCGCAGAAGACGATGGGCATCGTGGTGATGGCCCTGGTCATCGCCGATGTCGAGGGTCCGAACGACGAGATCCCGGTCTGGGTGAAGATCGTCTGCGCGCTGATGCTGTCGCTGGGTACCTACGCCGGTGGCTGGCGCATCATGCGCACCCTGGGCCGCAAGATCATCGAGCTGGACCCGCCGCAGGGGTTCGCGGCGGAGACGACCGGTGCGTCGATCATGTTCGGCTCGGCGTTCCTGTTCCACGCGCCGATCTCCACCACTCACGTCATCACCTCCGCGATCATGGGTGTGGGTGCCACGAAGCGGGTCAACGCGGTCCGCTGGGGCGTCGCCAAGAACATCATCCTCGGCTGGTTCATCACGATGCCCGCCGCGGCACTCGTCGCCGCGCTGAGTTACGGGATCGTGTTCCTGCTCTTCGGCTGACGGCCCCCGGGCCGACGGTTTCCGGGCCGACGGCTTCCGGGCTTACGACACCGGCTGACGGGCTCCCCGCCGGCGGCCCCCGGCTGGCGGCCCCCGCCCGGTGACCGGTGACACGGTCCGGGGTTCCGGCCACGGATCCCCGCACGGCCCGCACGGCCCGCACACGGTCCCGCACACAGGTCCGCATGGAACGCACATGGGTCCGCCCCCGCTCCCCGGAGGTTTCCGGGAGAGCCGGGGCGGACCCTTCGCCTTGTGGTGGCACCGCCATGCAGCACCCCAAGGCCGTCTGGGTTATCCGAAGCGGCCCGAGATGTAGTCCTCGGTGGCCTGCACGGACGGGTTGGAGAAGATCCGCTCCGTCTCGTCGATCTCGATCAGCCGGCCGGGCTTGCCGACCGCCGCGAGGTTGAAGAAGGCGGTGCGGTCCGAGACGCGCGCGGCCTGCTGCATGTTGTGCGTCACGATCACGATCGTGAAGCGTTCCTTCAGCTCGCCGATCAGGTCCTCGATGGCGAGGGTCGAGATCGGGTCGAGGGCCGAGCACGGTTCGTCCATCAGGAGCACGTCCGGCTCGACCGCGATGGCGCGGGCGATGCACAGGCGCTGCTGCTGACCGCCGGAGAGGCCGGAGCCCGGCTTGTTCAGGCGGTCCTTGACCTCGTTCCAGAGGTTGGCGCCGCGCAGGGACTTCTCGACGATGTCGCCGAGCTGGTTCTTGCGGTACGAACCGTTGAGCCGCAGGCCCGCCGCGACGTTGTCGAAGATCGACATGGTGGGGAAGGGGTTCGGGCGCTGGAAGACCATGCCGACGGTGCGGCGGACGGCGACCGGGTCGACCCCGGGGCCGTACAGGTTCTCGTCGTCGAGCAGCACCTTGCCCTCGACCCGGCCGCCGGGGGTCACCTCGTGCATGCGGTTCAGGGTGCGCAGGAAGGTGGACTTGCCGCAGCCGGACGGGCCGATGAAGGCGGTCACGGAGCGGGGTTCCACGGTCATCGAGATGTCCTCGATGGCCTTGTGGGAGCCGTAGTAGGCGGTGAGTCCGCCGACGTCGATGCGCTTGGCCATGTGAATCACTACTTCTTTCGAAAGGTCGCTGAGGGGCCGCGTCAGCGACCGGCCACGGGGCGGAGCCGCACGGTCGTCACCGCGGGGCCTTCCAGCGGGCGATCCCGCGGGCCACCAGGTTGAGGATCATGACGAAGGCGATCAGGACCAGGGCCGCGGCCCAGGCGCGGTCGTAGGAGGCGACCTCGCCGACCTTGTACTGCTCGTAGATGTAGAAGGGCAGCGAGGACTGGGCGCCGTCGAAGGGGTTCGTGTTGATCAGCTGGCTGCCGAAGACCAGCAGCATGATCGGGGCCGTCTCACCGGCGATACGGGCGATGGCGAGCATGACGCCGGTGGTGATGCCGCCGATCGCGGTGGGCAGGACCACCTTCAGGATGGTCCGCCACTTCGGGATGCCGAGGGCGAGCGAGGCCTCACGCAGTTCGTTCGGCACCAGCTTGAGCATCTCTTCCGTCGAGCGGACCACGACGGGCAGCATCAGGATGGTCAGCGCCAGCGCGCCCATCAGGCCGGACGGTTCGATCTCCAGGATCAGCATGATCGACAGGATGAAGAGCCCGGCGACGATGGAGGGGATACCCGTCATCACGTCGACGAAGAAGGTCACGGCCTTGGCGAGCGCGCCCTTGCCGTACTCGACCAGGTAGACCGCGGTCAGCAGGCCCAGCGGGGCGGAGATCACGGTGGCGATCCCGACCTGCTCCAGGGTGCCGATCAGCGCGTGGTAGACACCGCCGCTGGCCTCGGGACCGAGGACCCCGGCCATGGAGTGGGTGAGGAAGTAGCCGTCCAGGCGCTCCGCACCGCGGCTGACCGTCGTCCACAGCAGTGAGGCGAGCGGGACGACGGCGACCAGGAAGCACACCCAGACGACGCTGGTGGCGAGCCGGTCCTTGGCCTGGCGCTTGTTCTCGACCACGGTGGTCGCCACGTAGGAGATCGCCAGGAAGAACAGGGCGGAGAGCAGGCCCCACTGGATGCGGCTGTGCCAGCCGGCGATGCTGCTGATACCGACGCCGAGCAGGACCGCGACGGCGGCGAAGCCGAGCGGGGCCCAGCGGGGGAGGCGGCGGCTGCTGAGGCCGGCGGTCTTCCCGCCGCTGTCCGGGATGGTCCCGGGGACGCTGTCCCGCAGGCCGGTGGTGGTGGCGTGGCTCATGCGTTGGCCCCCGAGTACTCCTTGCGGCGGGCGATGATGAGCCGGGCCGCGCCGTTGACCAGCAGGGTGAGGACGAAGAGGACGAGACCCGAGGCGATCAGGGCGTCGCGCCCGAATTCGTCGGCCTCGCCGAACTTGGCGGCGATGTTCTGGGCGAAGGTGCCGCCGCCGTGGTTGAGCACGTGCAGGGAGATCAGGAAGCTGGGGGAGAGGACCGTGGCGACGGCCATCGTCTCGCCGAGCGCGCGGCCCAGGCCCAGCATCGAGGCCGAGATGATCCCGGAGCGGCCGAAGGGCAGGACCGAGAGCCGGACGACCTCCCAGCGGGTGGCGCCGAGGGCGAGCGCCGCTTCCTCGTTCATCTTCGGGACCTGGAGGAAGACCTCACGGGTGACGCTGGTCACGATCGGCAGGATCATGATCGCGAGCAGGATGCCGACGGTGAAGAGCGAGCGGGGGACGCCGATCGCGGTCTTGTCGAAGACGTACGTCCAGCCGAAGAACTGGTCGAGCCAGAGGTTCAGGCCCTCCAGGTACGGGACGAGGACGAGGGCGCCCCAGATGCCGTAGACGATGCTGGGCACGGCGGCCAGCAGGTCGATCACGTACCCGAGGGGGGCGGCCAGCTTGCGCGGCGCGTAGTGCGAGATGAACAGGGCGATGCCGACGGCGATCGGGACCGCGATGACCATCGCGATGACCGAGCTGACGACCGTGCCGAAGAGCAGGACGGCGATGCCGAAGACCGGCGGGTCGCCGGCCGGGTTCCAGTCGAAGGTGGTGAGGAAGTTGCCCTCGTTCTCCGAGATGGCCGTCGCGGCCCGGTAGCCGAGGAACACGGCGATCGACGCCATGACCACCAGCAGCAGGATGCCGGAGCCCCGGGAGAGGCCTATGAAGATCTTGTCGCCGACGCGCCCGGTGGACCTGGGGCGGTCACGTGGTGCCGGCGGAGCCGGCGGGGTGTCGAGTGATGTGGTGGAAGCCATGGTCTTTCCGGTCTGTGTGGGGGAGCGGCTGGCTCCCCTGGCGGCGGTGCACCGGATGGTTCGGGCGGGTGGAGGCCGGTCCGGAGGGGTGCGCCGGACCGGCCCGCCTGCCGGGTCGTGCGGGTTGCTTACGAGAGACCGGCGACGGTCTCGCGGACCTTGGCGTTGATCTCCGCGGGGATCGGCGCGTAGCCGGCGTCGGTGAGGACCTTCTGGCCGTCCTCGGAGGAGGCGTACGTCAGGAAGGACTTGACGGTGCCGAGGGTGTCGGCCTTGTTGCCGGTGTCGCAGACGACCTCGTAGGTCACCAGGACGATCGGGTAGGCGCCTTCGGCCTTGGTGGCGTAGTCGAGTTCGAGGGCCAGGTCCTTGCCGGTGCCGACGACCTTCGCGGCGGCGATGGCCTTGGAGGCGTTCTCCGAGGTGGCCTTCACCGGGGTGCCGCTGCCGGTCTCGATGTCGACGGTGGTGATGTCCTGCGAGGCGGCGTAGGAGAGCTCGAAGTAGCCGATCGAGCCGTCGACGGCCTTCACCTGGGAGGCGACACCGGACGAGCCGGACGCGGCCTGGCCGCCGGGGGCGGGCCACTTCTTCTCGGCCTCGTACTTCCAGGCGTCCGGAGCCGCGGCGCTCAGGTACTTGCCGAGGTTCTGCGTGGTGCCGGAGTCCTCGGAGCGGTGGAAGGGCTGGATCGGCTTGTCCGGCAGCTCGACGCCCTTGTTGAGGTCGGCGATCGCCTTGTCGTTCCACTTCGTGATCTTGGTGTCGAAGATCTTGGCGAGGGTGGGGGCGTCCAGGACCAGGCTGTCCACGCCTTCGAGGTGGAAGCCGATCGCGACCGGGCCGCCGACCATCGGGAGGTTGATGCCCTGGCCGGTCTTGCAGATCTTCTTGGACTCCTCGACCTCCTCGGGCTTCAGCGCCGAGTCGGAGCCGGCGAAGCCGACGGTGCCCTGGTTGAAGGCGACGATGCCCTCGCCGGAGGAGGAGGAGTTGTAGTTGACCTCCACGCCGGAGCAGGCGGCCATGTAGTTCTTGACCCAGAGGTCCATGGCGTTCTTCTGCGCGCTGGAACCGGAGGCGAGCAGCTGGCCCTCGGCGCCGTCGCACGTGATGTCCGAGGCGGCCGTACTCGACTTGCCGCCGCCGTTCGCGTCGGCGTTGCTGTTGTCGTCCGAACCGCACGCCGTGAGGACCAGGGCGCCGGAGACGGCGAGGGCACCG
Organism: Streptomyces nitrosporeus; assembly: GCF_008704555.1. Taxonomy (NCBI): domain Bacteria; kingdom Bacillati; phylum Actinomycetota; class Actinomycetes; order Kitasatosporales; family Streptomycetaceae; genus Streptomyces; species Streptomyces nitrosporeus. The sequence continues at coordinate 3,531,473 of NZ_CP023702.1, read as the reverse complement.
AGCGCGGTGGCACGAAGCCGGTTCTTGCGCTGAAGCTTCACTTTCGGGGTGTTCCTTCCAGGAGCCGCCGCGGCTGGTGGTGCGAGGCGGCGTGCGATGAGGAGGGGTGCGCCGGCGTGGTGCCGTGCACCGTGCACGTCCGAAATTAGGCAGAACAGGTGAAGCGGCCTACGGGGCTCAGTGAACGGAAGGTGAACCGTGCCGGTCGGGCCGGTTCCGGGCCCGGAGGGCCGGGGCAGCCCTCCGGCCGGGGGCGGCCGGGGACGCGCGGGCCCCGGCCGGAGCGTGCCCAGGACGCGTTCAGGCGTCGGCCGGGCCGTTCAGGAAGGCGTCCAGCTGGACCCGGTCGCCGGGGCGGCTGAGGCGCTCCCGGGCCGTGGCCGGATCGAGCCAGGCCAGCCGGTCGACCTCGTCGTTCGGCACGAAGGTCCCGCCGGACACCGCCTCGGCCGCCCAGTAGCCGACCTCCTTGGGCCGCCCGTTCGCCAGGTAGCGGGCGGTGGGCAGGGCCGGGCCGGGGACGCAGTGGTGACCCGTCTCCTCCAGGACCTCGCGCCGGGCGGCCTCCAGCGAGGTCTCGCCGCGTTTCAGCTTGCCCTTCGGGAACGACCAGTCGTCGTAGCGCGGCCGGTGGACCAGGCAGACCTCCGGCCCGCCGGCCGGGGTGCGCCGCCACAGCACGCAGCCCGCGGCCAGGACGGGGCCGCCGCTCATGACGCGGTCACCGCGGCGGTGTACGGCCACGCCCCACGGAACTCCGCCCGCGCCGCCTCCACCTCGTGGCGCTGGTCGGCGTGGAGCACCCCCAGGGCGTACGCCGTCGCGGGGGCGATCCGCGGGGTGCGGGCCGCCGACGCCGCGGCCGTCGCCGCCTCCGCGGCGTCCCGGTGCAGGTCCAGGGCGTGCCCGGCGCCGGTCAGGACCGGATCGGGGGCCCCGTGGACGACCTCGCGGGCGTAGCGGTGCAGCCGCAGCAGCAGACGGGCCTGGTGCCAGGGCGCGTCCCGCGCCTCGTTGTACGGTTCGGCGCTCTCGTCGGGCGGCAGGGCCGCCACCGCGGCCAGCAGCCGCTGCTCGGCCCGCAGGGCCGGATCGTGCAGCACCTCGGAGGCCGGGCCCGCCGCCGCCGGGGCCAGCGGGACCTCGGAGGCCAGCAGGGCGACGGCGTCGGCGACGGCGTGGAAGCGGGAGGAGCCGAGCGCCTGGAGGGCGGCGGAGTGGGCGCGGGTCCGGGCGAGGGTCAGCCGGCGTTCCAGGAGCGCGCCGGCCCGGGCGGCGCCGACACCGAGCGCGGCCCGCTCCTCGCCGCCGGCGGACAGCGCCCCCGTCCTGGCGGCGGGGAGGGCGGCGCCGGAGAGCTGGTGGAGGGCTTCCAGCAGCCGCCCGAGCCGGGTGGCGTAGGCGTGTTCGCGCGCCAGGGTGCCCGACAGCCAGGCCAGTTCGGTACGGAGGTGGTCGGCCCAGCCCGGGTCGAGCGCCGCCCGGAAGGTGTGCAGGGCGCCGCTGATCCGGCGGGCCGCCTGCCGCAGGGCGGCGGTGGCCTCCTCCGCGCCCGGGCCGCCGGCGTCCGTGGGGGTGCTGTGCTCCTGGTGCAGGCGCAGGCCGCGCAGGAAGTCCGCCGCCTGTTCGTGCAGATAGGGCGCGAGGACCGCGGCCGCGGAGCAGGTCGTCGTCTGGTGGTCAGGGCGTCGCACGCCTGCGCCTCCGGGCATCGATGAGCATCTCCTGTACGTGCCGCAGCGGTTGGCCGTCGGCGTCCGTGGAGTGCCGGGTCCAGTCGCCGTCGGGGCCGAGGTGCCAGGAGGAGGTGGTGTCGGACATGCCGGTCTCCAGCAGCCTGCTGAGAGCGGCGCGGTGGGCGGGGTCGGTGACGCGGACCAGGGCCTCGATCCGCCGGTCGAGGTTGCGGTGCATCATGTCGGCGCTGCCGAACCAGACTTCGGGCTCGCCGCCGTTGCCGAAGGCGAAGACCCGGGAGTGTTCCAGGAAGCGGCCGAGGACGGAACGTACCCGGATGTTCTCGGACAGCCCGGGGACGCCGGGCCGGATCGCGCAGATCCCGCGCACCCAGATGTCCACCGGCACGCCCGCCCGGGCGGCCCGGTAGCAGGCGTCGATGACGGCCTCGTCGACCATCGAGTTGGCCTTGATGCGGACGTAGGCGGGGCGGCCGGCCCGGTGGTGGGCGACCTCCTTGTTGATACGGGCGATCAGTCCGTCGCGCAGGGACTTGGGGGCGACCAGCAGCCGGCGGTAGGTCTCGCGGCGTGAGTAGCCGGAGAGCCGGTTGAAGAGGTCGGAGAGGTCGGCCCCGACCTGCGGGTCGGCGGTGAGCAGCCCGAGGTCCTCGTACAGCCGGGCGGTCTTGGGGTGGTAGTTGCCGGTGCCGACGTGGGAGTAGCGGCGCAGGGTGTCGCCCTCCTGCCGGACGACGAGCGACAGCTTGCAGTGGGTCTTGAGGCCGACGAGGCCGTACACGACGTGGCAGCCCGCCTCCTCCAGCTTGCGGGCCCACTTGATGTTGGCCTGTTCGTCGAAACGGGCCTTGATCTCGACGAGGACGAGGACCTGCTTGCCGGACTCGGCGGCGTCGATGAGGGCGTCGACTATCGGGGAGTCGCCGGAGGTGCGGTACAGCGTCTGCTTGATCGCGAGGACGTCCGGGTCGCCCGCCGCCTGTTCCAGGAAGGACTGGACGGAGGTGGAGAAGGAGTCGTACGGGTGGTGCAGCAGCACGTCCCGCTCGCGCAGCGCGGCGAATATGTCCGGCGCGGAGGCGGACTCCACCTCGGCCAGGTCCCGGTGGGTGCCGGCGATGAACTTCGGGTACTTCAGCTCGGGCCGGTCCAGGGACGCTATGCCGAACAGCGCGGTGAGGTCGAGCGGTCCGGGCAGCGGGAAGAGTTCGTTCTCGGAGATGTTCAGCTCGCGGACGAGCAGGTCGAGGACGTAGGGGTCGATGGACTCCTCGACCTCCAGGCGGACCGGAGGGCCGAAGCGCCGCCGCATCAGCTCCTTCTCCAGGGCCTGGAGGAGGTTCTCCGCGTCGTCCTCCTCGACCTCCAGGTCCTCGTTCCTGGTGACCCGGAACATGTGGTGGGCGAGGACCTCCATGCCGGGGAACAGCTCTTCGAGGTGCGCGGCGATGACGTCCTCTATCGGGACGTAGCGCTGCGGTGACGCCTCCAGGAAGCGGGTGAGCAGCGGAGGCACCTTCACGCGGGCGAAGTGGCGGTGGCCGCTGACCGGGTTGCGTACGACGACGGCGAGGTTGAGCGAGAGGCCGGAGATGTACGGGAAGGGGTGCGCGGGGTCGACGGCCAGCGGGGTCAGCACGGGGAAGACGCGCTGCCGGAAGAAGGTGAAGAGGCGGGCCTGTTCCTTCTCGGTCAGGTCCGGCCAGCGGATCAGATGGATGCCCTCGTCCGAGAGGGCGGGTGCCACGTCCTGCTGGTAGCAGGCGGCGTGCCGGGCCATGAGTTCGCGCGACCGGTTCCAGATCAGGTCCAGGACCTCGCGGGGCTGGAGGCCGGAGGCGGAGCGGGTGGCGACCCCGGTGGCGATGCGGCGCTTGAGCCCGGCCACCCGGACCATGAAGAACTCGTCCAGGTTGGAGGCGAAGATCGCCAGGAAGTTGGCTCGTTCGAGGAGCGGGGTGGTGGGGTCCTCGGCCAGTTCCAGGACCCGTTCGTTGAAGGCGAGCCAGCTGCGCTCCCGGTCCAGGAACCGGCCCTGCGGCAGCTCGTCCCCGTCGGTCTCCGGCTCGTAGGCGTCCGCGTCGTTGTCCAGGTCCGGGTCGAGGTCGGCGGAGGTGGACAGGGCGGAGGCGGAGCCGGCGGTCGCCTTGGGCCGGTGGGCGGCGAGGGAGCCGACCGACGGCTGGGCGGACTGGACCGGGACCTCGGCGCGGGGCTGCTGGCTCATGGTCCTATTCTTCCGCGTGTTCGGCTCGGCAGGCGCGTCGGAGCCGTTGAATACCACGGAAGATGTGGAAGCGGGCGGTGAAGCCCGGTCGGACCCGTTGCGGGGGGCGGGCAGGGCTGGCTGCATCCCGTGAGGGTCGCAAGCCCTTCTGAATGGCCGGTAACGGCGACATGACGTGGAGGAAGCGGTGTGGCTGCCAGGCCGCTCCCCGTTATTCGTACATACGTTCCTCTGCCGGGTTCCGGGATCCCCCCGGAACCCGGAACCCGGCAGCGGAGTCCTGTCAGCCGTGGAGGCGGCGCAGCAGCCGGAAGGCGAGCGCGAGGGCCAGGGCGGCGAGGGCGAGCAGGATGCCGGTCTCCACGAGCTGGAGGGGCCAGTGGTGCGAGGCGGGGTGGTAGTCGGTGTACCGCGTGACGCCGCCGCGGCTGCGCATGCAGGCGACCGGGTCGGCGAACCCGTCCACGGTGTAGCAGTTCTCCGTGCCCACCTCCTTCCCGGACGCGGTGAGCATGCCGGAACGCACATGCCAGACATCGTCACCCTCCGGGCTTCCCTTCCCGGTGAGCCGCACCGGCTCCCAGAGGCGGTACCGCACCTTCGACAGGACGAGGAACACCGCCCCGAACGCCAGTGCGGCGGCTGACGCGGCGAGGAAGGTGCGGCGCAGGAGGAGGGCCGAGAGCGCGCCGAGCGCCACCGCGAGCACGGCGTACCCGAGCAGCACGGGCCCGTGGCCCGGGTAGACACCCTCCGCGTGCCACCGGAGCCCGTACGCGTAGGGGTGGTCGGACCCGAACGACAGGCCCCAGCGGTAGACCGGAACCAGGACGACGGCCCCGGCGGTGGCGAGCGTCAGGGGGAGGGCGAGGCGCGCCGTGAGCCAGCTCGCGGGGGAGACCGACTGGGACCAGGCGAGTCTGTACGTGCCGTCGCCCAGCTCGCGCGCGATCAGCGGGCCGGCCACGAAGACGCCGAGGAGCGCGGCGAGCAGCACCATGACCGTTCCGCCGTCGGACAGGAAGACCTCCGTGGAGGTCCGGGCGTAGGTGGTCATGTAGGTGCCGTCGCCGCACCGGGTCACGTCGTGGTCCGGACACTGCTCCTCGACGCTGCGCGCGGCGATCCAGACGCGCATGGCGACCACGCTCCCGGCGCCCGCGAGCAGCAGGGTGAGGGCGGTCCACAGCGCCCGCCGGTGCTGGCGCGACAGGACCCGGAGGGATCCGCGCAGCGACGCGCGGGAGCGGTCCCGGGCGGGCGCGGGGATGAGGGTGGTGCTCACGCGGCTGCCACCTCCCCGGGCACGGGCCCGCCGGCGCTCGGGGTGAGCAGGGCCGGGGCCCCGGGGGTGCGGAGGTGGGCCAGCAGCAGCTCCTCCAGGGACGGTTCCGTCACGTCCCAGGCGGTGTCGTCCACCCGGCCTTCCTTCCGTACCAGTGCGCTGAGCTGACGCCCCGTCGTACGGGACTCGATGACGGTGTGCGGGGCGAGGTCGCGGACCTGGCCGGTGATCCGGGCGTGCGCGGCGACGAGGTCCTCGCTCTCCCCGCCGAGGCGGACCCGGCCGCCGTCGACGAGCAGGACGTAGTCGCAGGCGCCCTCCAGCTCGGTGAGGATGTGGGAGGACATCACGATGGTCGTCGCGTGGTCGGCGGCCTCGGCCATCAGCGCGCCCATCAGCTGGTGCCGGGCCAAGGGGTCGAGGTCCGCCATCGGCTCGTCCAGCAGCAGGAGTTCGGCACGCTTGCCGAGAGCCAGGGCGAGGGCGAGCCGGGTGCGCTGGCCGCCGGACAGGGAGCGGACCTTCGCGCCGTGCGGGAGCGGTCCGGCGATCCGGCCGGCGGCCTCGCCGTCCCAGGTGCCCGGGTTGAGATCGGCGCCCGCCCGGAGCGTGCCGGCGACGGTGAGCTGCGGGTACAGCGGCTTGTCCTGGGCGACGTAGGCGACGCGGTGCCGGGTGCCGGCGGGATCGGCCGCGCCCAGGACCCGTACGGTCCCCTCGGTGGGCCTCAGCAGGCCCGCGGCGAGGGCGAGCAGGGTGGACTTCCCGGCGCCGTTGGGCCCGACGAGGGCGCAGATACGTCCGGCGGGCAGCCGGAAGGAGCAGTCGCGCAGCGCCCACCCGCGCCTTCGCCCGTAGAGCATGCCGAGGCCGTCCGCCTCGATGGCCGCGCCTGTCATGAGTGCGGTTCCCCCTTGAAGATGCTGTCCAGTACGTCGGTGAAGAGCGCGTTCACGTCGTCCTTGTCGAGCCCGGCCGCGCGGGCCCGGCCGGCCCAGCCCTCGAGTTCGGCGCGCAGCGGCGCGTCGGCGGCGACCGCCGCGCTGCCCAGCGTGCGGCGGACGAAGGTGCCGAGCCCCCGCCGGGCCTCGACGAGGCCCTCGCGCTCCAGCTCGCGGTAGGCCTTGAGCACGGTGTTGGGGTTGATGGCGGTGGCCTCCACGACCTCGCGGGCCGTGGGAAGCCGGTCGCCCGGCTCCAGTACGCCCAGACGCAGGGCCTGCTTGGTCTGCTGGACGATCTGCAGGTAGGTGGCGACGCCGCTGCGCCGGTCGATACGGAACTCGACCGCTGCGGACTCTGCCATGGGCACCACCCTTTCACTAATTGAGTAGTGAAAGGGTGGTGCAAAAGAGGGGCGGCGTCAAGTGACGCCGCCCCTCGCCCGGTTGATCTGCCGTCAGGACTCGGTGCGGTACATCAGGTCCGTCTCGTAGGTGGAGAAGCCCAGCCGCTCGTACACCGACAGGGCCGCCGGGTTGTCCGCGTCGACGTAGAGCATCGCGGTCGGCAGGCCCTCGGCCGCCAGGTGGCGCAGCCCGATCGCGGTGAGCGCCTTGCCGAGGCCGCCGCCCTGGGCGTCGGGGCGGATGCCGACGACGTACACCTCGCCGAGCCGCTCCTCCGCGTGCACCTTGGTCCAGTGGAAGCCGATCAGCTCGCCGTCGCGCTCGGCCAGGAAGAAGCCCTTCGGGTCGAACCAGGGCTCGGCCTTGCGGTCGTCCAGGTCCTGCTGGGTGAGTGACCCCTGCTCGGGGTGGTGGGCGAAGGAGGCGCCGTTGACCGCGAGCCAGGCCGTGTCGTCCTCGCCGGGCACGAAGGTGCGGACGGTGACGCCCGGCGGCAGCACCGGCTCGGCGATGTCGAGCGGTTCCAACGGGCGGCGCAGCTGGCGCAGTTCGCGGAAGAGGGAGAGCCCGAGCACCTGGGCGAGGTGCCGGGCGGCAGCCTTGCCGCCGTGTGCCCAGACCCGCAGCCGCTTCCCGGTCGCCGCGAGCAGGGCGGCGCCCAGGGCCCGCCCGTGCCCGTGGCCGCGGTGGGCCGGGTGGACGACGAACTCGGCGGCCGGTGCCTCGACCGGGTCGGTGTCCTCGAGCTGGGCGTATCCGGCGAGGACCCCGTCCGCGGTGAGCAGGAAGTGCCGGACGCCCGCACGGTGTCCGCCCCGGAGCTGGAGCCGCCCCTGCTCCGAGACGGCCTGCCGGCCGTCGGCCCGAGCGGCCTCGCCGAGGAGTGCGGACACGGCCTCCGCCTGTCCGGGGGTGAGTGCGTCCAGGGTCTCGATCTCGCGCCCGGGGGCGGGCAGGGGTGCGTCAGTCGTCATGGGTACGAGCGTACGGCCGCCCGGTGGGGCGTTCCATGCCCTCGGCCCCCCGCTGCGCCGGGAACGCCTCACCGGGCGAGGCGGTGTCCGGCCCCGGCCCGCCGGACACCGCCCGGGCCGTTACCGGGCTTCCTCGAAGGTGGGCACGGAGTAACCGGAACGCCCGGTGGTGAGCTTCACGGTCTTGAAACCGCCGTCGCCGTCACCGCCGTACTTGCTCCAGAACTGGCAGGTGTAGCCGGTGTCGGTCTCCCAGTCGACGGCCTTCGCCACGGGAAGCTCCTGGCAGGAGAGCCTGCTCGCGTCGCTGCGCCCGGACCCGGCGCCGTAGCGGTCGTGGAACTCGTCGTACACCAGCTTCGCGACGAGCACGCCCTTGCCCGCCTCGGCGGTGTAGGAGGTGATGAAGCTGCCCTCGCGGTACGAGTCGCTGATCGTGACCTCGAAGGGGATCTCGGCCCCCTCGTAGGTCACGGTGCACCGGGAGACGGCCGAGGCCTTCTGCGTCACACCGTCCGGGCAGTCGGCCGCGGTCGTGCCGGGCGTCCTCGTGGTGGAGAGGACCGATTCGCGCAGCCGGTGCTCGACCTGCTCGGTGAACGAGGCGCCCTGCGCGGGCTTCGGGGTGATCTTGAGTCCCTCGTCGCCGCTCTTGAGCACCTCCTTCTGCGGGCCGTCGATGACGACCGCGAGGTCGTCCTGGGACGGGGCGGCGGCCTCGGTGCCGGTGTCGTCGTCATGGGAGCCGGATCCGGAGCCGGAGCCGTGTCCCGAACGCGACTTCCCGTGGCTCCCGGAGCTCCCGGAGCCGCCGCTGTCGCCGCAGCCGGCGGTGAGCAGGCCGGCGGCGAGCAGCGCGACCAGAATCTTCGAATTCCTCATGGGGCGGAGAGTAGGGGGCCCCGCCGACACGCCGTCCGGACCGGCGAGGCCGCGCGGAAGCCCGCTTCCGGCCGGAATCACGGCATATAGAGGGGCGGAAATGGCTGGAAAACGCTGTGGGGCGGACGAGTTCGGCGGTCCTCGGGGATCGGGTTGTGGCGCTCCCGTCGTGCAACCGTGACAGTGACAAGCCGTCAGCGGTCCGGTCCGGCAGGGATGCGGTATATGCCGACTGTGCGGCTTTCGGACCCGGAAGCAACCAGCTCGTAACCACCGGAACCCTGTCGCGCTACGCGCGTTGACCTTAGGCTGCGGCAGCAGGATCCAGACATACCTGATCACCCACCACCCTCCGCTGGACTCACAAGGGGACCGATGTCAGCGACTCCACATCCGCAGAAGAACCGTGCGCCCCGACGGGTGCTCGCCGTGGCGGCCGGGCTGGCCACCGCCGGCGCGCTCGTCGCCGCGATGCCGGCCGGCGCCCATGACCGGGGGAACGGGCACGGCGGGCCGTCCCGCACGGTCGACGTGCAGTTGCTGTCCTTCAACGACCTGCACGGCAACCTGGAGCCGCCGGCCGGGTCCGCGGGTTCGGTCAGCGAGAAGCAGCCCGACGGCACGGTGAAGTCCGTACCGGCCGGCGGCGTCGAGTACCTGGCGACCTCGCTGCGCACCGCGCGCGAGGGCAACCCGTACTCCGTCACCGCGGCCGGCGGCGACATGGTGGGGGCGAGCCCGCTGCTGTCGGGCCTCTTCCACGACGAGCCCACCATCGAGGCGCTGAACAAGCTGGACCTCGACGTGACGGCGGTCGGCAACCACGAGTTCGACGAGGGCGCCACGGAGCTGGCCCGCCTCCAGAACGGCGGCTGCCACCCGAGCGAGGGCTGCTACGAGGAGGGCAGGACCTTCGAGGGGGCCGACTTCCCCTACCTCGCCGCCAACGTGACGGACGAGAAGACCGGGAAGCCGGTCCTCGCGCCCTACACCGTGTGGGAGAAGGACGGCGTCAGGATCGGCTTCATCGGGGTGACCCTGGAGGGCACGCCCGACATCGTCACGGCCAACGGCGTCAAGGGCCTGAAGTTCCACGACGAGATCGAGACCGTCAACAAGTACGCCAGGGAGCTGGACCGGCAGGGCGTCAAGTCCATCGTCGCGCTGATCCACGAAGGCGGGGCCCCGGCCTCCTCCGCGTACAACTACGACTGCGACAGCCCGGGCGCCGGCGACGGGATCTCCGGGCCGGTCGTGGACATCGCCAAGGGCATCACGCCGAAGGTCGACGCCCTGGTCACCGGCCACACCCACCAGGCGTACGTCTGCACGGTCCCGGACCCGGCGGGCAACCCGCGCATGGTCACCTCGGCCTCGTCGTTCGGCAAGGTCTACACCGACACGACCCTCACCTACGACCGCCGCACCCAGGACATCGTCCGTACGTCGGTGAAGTCGGCCAACCACGTCGTCAGCCGCGACCAGGCCAAGGCCGCCGACATGACGGAGCTGATCGACCGCTGGAACACGCTCGCCGCGCCGATCGCCGGCCGCCCGCAGGGCTACATCTCCGCCGACATCGACGGGCGCGGCTCCACCGCCCTGGAGAAGCCGCTCGGCAACCTGATCGCGGACGCCCAGCTGGAGGGCCTGGCCCCCGAGGACAAGGGCGGCGCGGTCGTCGCCCTCATGAACCCGGGCGGTATCCGCTCCGACCTGGTGTACGCGGCGTCCGGTGCCGAGGGCGACGGTGTGGTGACCTACGGCGAGGCGTTCACCGTCCAGCCGTTCACCAACATGATGAACGTCGTCGACCTCACCGGCGCGCAGCTGGTCGCCGCGCTCCAGCAGCAGGTCAGCGGCTCCAACGAGGCGTCGCCGAAGATCCTCCAGGTCTCGGAGGGCCTCACCTACACGCTGGACATGACCCGGACCGGCGCGGACCGGGTGGTCACCGGCACCATCCGCCTGAACGGTGAGGCGATCGACCCGGCGAAGACCTACCGCGTCGCGATGAACGAGTTCCTCGCGGGCGGCGGCGACGGCTTCGCCGCCCTCGGCCAGGGCACGGACAAGCTGGTCGGCCCGTCCGACCTGGACCTGTTCAACGCCTATCTGGCGGCCCACTCCACGGCCGGCGCCCCGCTGGCCCCGCCGGCCACGGACCGGATCACGCTCGTGCGGTAGCACCACCCGTCCGGTGCCCCCGCACCGGGACACCACCCCGGCCCCACGGCCGGCCCGAGGACCGGCGGCCCGCCACCCCCAGGTGGCGGGCCGCCGTCGTGTTCACGCGGGACCGGGGCCGGGGTTCCCGCGGTCCCCCGGCCCGCGCTCCGGCGCACGCCCTGTTCTGCATTTGACGTGCACCCGCCATAATTCAGGCCCGCCCCCACGGCCCACGGAGACGCATCCGCATGAGTCCGTACACCGCCACGCGCCGCACCCTCCTCACCGGAGCACTGGCCGCCGCCACCGGAGTCCTCCTCGGCGGGGCCCCCGCCCGGGCCGCCTCCGCCAGGGTGCTGGGAACCCGGGACTGGATGGGCGGGATCGCCGGCGCCACCGCGCTGCGGGACCTGACGATCCCCGGCACGCACGACTCCGGGGCGCGCCACGGCGGTCCGTGGGCGGAGTGCCAGGACACCACGGTCGCCCAGCAGCTCGACAGCGGCATCCGCTTCCTCGACGTCCGCTGCCGGATCACCGGCGACGCCTTCGCGATCCATCACGGTGCCGCCTACCAGAACATGATGTTCGGCGACGTCCTCGCCGCCTGCCGCGACTTCCTGGCCGCGCATCCCTCGGAGACCGTCCTGATGCGGGTCAAGCAGGAGTACTCGCAGGAGAGCGACGCCGCGTTCCGGCAGGTCTTCGACCGCTACCTCGACGCCAAGGGGTGGCGCCCGCTCTTCCGCCTGGACCCCGCGCTGCCGGACCTGGGCGGAGCCCGCGGCAAGGTCGTCCTGCTCGCCGACAACGGCGGCCTGCCGGGCGTCCGGTACGCCGACCCGGAGGTCTTCGACATCCAGGACGACTACATGGCCGAGCCGTTCGCCAAGTACCCGAAGACGGAAGCCCAGTTCCGCAAGGCCGTGCGGCAGCCGGGCAAGCTGTTCATGAACTACGTCAGCACCTCCGCCCTGATGCCCCCGCGCTGGAACGCCGACCGGCTCAACCCGCGGGTGCACGCCTTCCTCGACGGGCCGGAGGCGGCGGACTGGACCGGCCTCGGCATCGTCCCGCTGGACTACCCGGCGACCCGCCCCGGCCTGGTGGAGTCCCTGATCCGGCACAACCCGGCGGGCTGAGGCGTCCGTACGGCGAAGCGGAACGGGCGCCGCCGCCCGCACGGCCTGCTGGACGGGCAGGCTGCCGGCGGTGCGCCGCGGTCCGCCGCGGAGTTCCGCCGCGGGATCTGGCCCCCGCTCTCACCCCGTCCCCGTCCCCGTCTCCGTCCCCGGCGGCGGCGTGGGCGCCCCCGGCAGCCGGACCGTGGCGACCGTGCCCGGCCCCTCCTCGGCCGGGCGCAGGGTGATCTCGCCGCCGGCCTGCTGGACCGTGCGGGCCACGATGGACAGGCCCAGGCCCGAGCCGGGGAGCTGGCGGGCGGACGGGGAGCGCCAGAAGCGTTCGAAGACGTGCGGGAGGTCCTCGGCGGGGATGCCGGGGCCGTGGTCCCGGACGGTGAGCTGCCCCCGGTGCAGGGTGACCTCGATGGTGCCGCCCCTCGGGCTGAACTTGACCGCGTTGTCCAGGATGTTGACCAGCGCGCGTTCCAGCGCCGCCGGTTCGGCGCGTACGTACCAGGGGGCCAGTTCGTCCGTGACGGTCAGTTCCGGGCCGCGCAGCCGGGCGCGCCGCAGGGCGGTGCGGGTGATGTCGTGCAGGGCGACGACCTGGAGCGGGCCCGGCTGGGCGGCGTCGGGGCGGGAGAGCTCCTGGAGGTCGCCGATGAGAGCGGCCAGTTCGGTCATCTGGGCCTTGACCGAGGCCATCAGGGCCCTGCGGTCGTCGGGCGGGATGGCCCGGCCGGTCTCGTCGCTGCGGGCCAGCAGCTCGATGTTCGTACGGAGCGAGGTCAGCGGGGTGCGCAGTTCGTGGCCGGCGTCCGCGATGAGCTGCGACTGCCGGTCGCGGGAGGTGGCCAGCGAGCTGGTCATGGTGTTGAAGGAGCGGGAGAGCCGGGCGATCTCGTCCTCGCCCTCGACCGGGATCCGGACGGTGAGGTCCTCGGTACGGGCGACGTGCTCCACGGCGTGCGCGAGTTCGTCGACGGGCCGCAGCCCGGAGCGCGCGACCCAGAGCCCGGCGGCGCCCGCGCCGAGGACACCGATGCCGGCGACCAGGACCAGGACCCAGGCGAGCGAGGAGAGCGGGCCGGTGACCTCGCTCTCCTGGCGGGCCACGGACACGGCGTAGATCTCGCCCGAGGCGCGCAGCACCACGCGGTAGGTGTAGATGCGCATCTTCTTGCCGGCGGTGTCGGTGCCCGAGTACAGCACGTCCTGCCGCTCGTCGCCCGCGACGGCCAGGTCCGCGCCGGTCGGGTTGATGGGGGCGCTGCCGGGGCTCTCGCAGACGGTGCCCGAGGCGTCGATGATCTGGAGGCTGTACGAGCCGGGGGCGCGCAGCGGTTTGCGCCCGGTGCCCCGGCAGCCGGACAGCAGTTCCTCCACGAGGGACTTGTCGACGGCCGGGGAGTTGCGCAGGGAGCGGTCCAGCTGGTCGTTCAGCTGGTCCCGGGTGACGAACCAGCACGCCGTGGCGACCGCCGCGACCGCGAGCGCGACCGCCGTCGCGACCAGCAGGGCGAGGCGTGAGCGGAGCGGGAGGGCGCGCAGCCGGCGGGGGAGGCCGGTCACCCGTCACCGCCGCCGGACCGCAGGGCGTAGCCGACACCGCGCACGGTGTGGACCAGGCGGGGCTCTCCGCCGGCCTCGGTCTTGCGCCGCAGGTACATCACGTACACGTCCAGGGAGTTGGAGCTGGGCTCGAAGTCGAAGCCCCAGACGGCCTTGAGGATCTGCTCCCGGGTCAGCACCTGCCGGGGGTGGGCCAGGAACATCTCCAGGAGGGTGAATTCGGTGCGGGTCAGTTCGACCCGGCGGGTGCCGCGGGTGACCTCGCGGGTGTTCAGGTCCATCCGGAGGTCCGCGAAGGACAGGACGTTCTCGTCGGCCGGGGCGCTCCCCGCCGCCACCGCGTACGAGCTGCGGCGCAGCAGGGCGCGGATGCGGGCGAAGAGCTCGTCCAGCTCGAAGGGCTTGACGAGGTAGTCGTCGGCGCCGGCGTCGAGACCGGTGACCCGGTCGCCGACGGTGTCACGGGCGGTGAGCATCAGGATGGGGGTGGTGGAGCCGGTGGAGCGGATACGGCGGGCGGCGGTGAGCCCGTCCATGCGGGGCATCTGGATGTCCAGCACGATCAGGTCGGGTTCGTACGCCTCGGCCCTGGCCAGGGCGTCGTACCCGTCCACGGCGACCTCGGTGCCGTAGCCCTCGAAGGCGAGGGAACGCCGGAGGGCCTCACGCACCGCGGGTTCGTCGTCGACGATCAGGATGCGCTGCGGATCGTCTTCGGCGGGGCTCATCGCTTACTCGTCCTCTTCCTTCCGGCGGCACGGGGGATCAGCCTCGCACGGGCGGGGGCGCCGTACCGCTCTGCCCGGCGGCCCGCCGCACCGGCTTCTCAGGAGCCGTCGCCGGAGCGCAGTCCGTCCAGATCCGCCTTGACGGTGTCGACCGGGATGGCGAAACCGAGGCCCACGCTGCCGGCGGCGGAGCTGCCGGAGGCGCTGGAGGAACTGGGGGAGTACATGGCGGAGTTGATGCCGATGATCTCACCGTCCATGTTGATGAGGGCACCGCCGGAGTTCCCCGGGTTGAGCGAGGCGTCGGTCTGGATCGCCTTGTACGTCGTCGTGGAGGAGCCGGTGTCGCCGTTGAACTCCCGGCCGCCGAACTCGAAGGGCCAGTCCCCGCCGCCCGGTTGTCCCTGTCCCTGGTCCCCGCCGCCGGTGTCGTCGTCCTTGGCGACCGTGACGTCCCGGTCCAGGGCCGAGACGATGCCGCTGGTGACGGTGCCGGTGAGGCCCTCGGGCGACCCGATCGCCACCACCTCGTCCCCGACCTCCACGGAGGAGGAGTCGCCGAGCGTGGCGGTCTTGAGCCCGCTCGCGCCCTGGAGCCTGATGAGCGCCAGGTCCTTGGCGGCGTCGGTGCCCACCACGTCGGCGGTGTACGTCTTGCCGGTGCTGAGGGCCACCTCGATCCGCGAGGCGCCGGAGATCACGTGGTTGTTCGTGACGATCTCGCCGTCCGGGGTGATGACGACCCCGGAGCCGGTGGCCTCGCCGGAGCCGGACACCGCGCTGATCTCGACGATCGCCGGGGAGACGGCCTGCGCCACCCCCGCGACGGTGCCCGCGCTGCGCTGCGAGACGGTGGTGCCGCTGACGGCGCTGCCGGCGCCCGGGGTGCCCGGGCCGCCGCCGGAGAGTTCACCGACGAGGGCGGCGGAGCCGCCGCCGATCGCCGCGGCGACGATGGCCACGGCCGCCAGCAGGGCCACGGGCCGCCCGGCCCGGCGCCCACGCTCCGGGGGCCCGGCGTCCGGGCCGGTCCCGGCGGCAGCCGGAGCGGGCCAGGTCCCGGGGGCGCCCGGGGCGGACCGGGTGGGCGCGCCGGGGGCCCCGACGGTCCCGGCCTGCGGCGGGGGCCCGTACGCCGGCGGCGGCGGGTAGGCCGCCTCGCCGTTGCCGTACGAGGGGTACATCGGGTACTCGCCGCTCGGGCGGTGGCTGTCGGTCATGACGACGAGAGTGGTCGGCGAAGATGAGAACGGTCTGAGTACGTCCTGAGAAGCCCGGCAGAACCGTGTATGCCCGATGTAAAGGGCGGCGGCGCCGGCCGGTGCTCACCGCAGGAGCTGCGACGGCTCCCCGCAGCCGCAGGACCGCCGGACGACCAGGGCGGACGGGAACTGCTTCAGCCGCTCCCGCCGGGAGCCGGAGACCCGCAGCGAGTCGTCGAGCACCAGGTCCACCGCCGCCCGTGCCATCGCCGGGCGGTCCGAGAAGACCGTCGTCAGCGGCGGGTCGGTCAGACCCGCCTCCTTCACGTCGTCGAAGCCCGCGACGGCGAGCTCGCCGGGCACGTCGATCCGCAGCTCGCGCGCGGCCCGCAGCACACCGATCGCCTGGTCGTCGGTCGAGCAGAAGATCGCCGGCGGCCGCTCCGGCCCCGCCAGCAGCTTCAGCGCCACCTGGTAGGCGTCGTAGCGGTTGAACGGGGCGTGCAGGAGCCGGCCCTCGGTGGACAGCCCCGCCTCGTGCATCGCCCGGCGCCAGCCCTCGATGTGGTCGGCGACCGGGTCGCCGACCACCGGGGTGGACTCCATGCCGCCGAGGCAGGCCACATAGGCGTTGCCGTGTTCCAGCAGGTGGCGGGTGGCGAGCTGGGCGCCGCCGATGTCGTCGGTGACGACCGCGACGTCGTCGATCGCCTCGGGCCGCTCGTGCAGCAGGACCACCCGGGCGTCCCACGCCTCTATCTCCGCGGCGGCCCGCTCGCTGGGGCCCTGGCTGACCAGGATCAGCCCGGAGACCCGCATGCCGAGGAAGGCCCGCAGATAGTGGACCTCGCGCTCGTCGCGGTAGTCGGAGTTGCCGACGAGCACCATCTTCCCGCGCTCGGCGGCGGCCTGTTCGACCGCGTGCGCCATCTCCGCGAAGAACGGCTGCCGCGCGTCCGGCACGATCATCCCTATGAGATCGGTCCGCCGTGACGCCATGGCCTGGGCGACCCGGTCCGGCCGGTAGCCCAGCTCCTTGATCGCGGCGAGTACCCGCTCGCGCGTGGCCGGGGCGACCGGCCTGGGTCCGTTGTTGATGACGTAGCTGACGACCGCTGTCGAGGTCCCCGCCAGTCTCGCCACATCGTCCCGCGTCACCTTGGCCACGCGCGGCAGTCTACGCGGATCGACCTACCGCTTGGCAGGCCGGACCGGGGCTTCTTCCGTAATCTTCGCTTCCGCTGACTGCTCCGAGCGGGTGACGGTCTCCTCGGCCGCCTTCGGGGCCTTCTTGGCCTTGCCCTCCTCGGCGGACCGTTCGGCCTTCTCGGGGGTGACGAAGCGGTAGCCGACGTTGCGGACGGTGCCGATCAGGGACTCGTGCTCGGGGCCCAGCTTCGCGCGCAGCCGCCGGACGTGGACGTCGACCGTCCGGGTGCCGCCGAAGTAGTCGTAGCCCCAGACCTCCTGGAGGAGCTGGGCGCGGGTGAAGACCCGGCCCGGGTGCTGGGCGAGGTACTTGAGCAGCTCGAACTCCTTGAAGGTCAGGTCCAGGACCCGGCCCTTCAGCTTGGCGCTGTACGTCGCCTCGTCCACCGACAGGTCGCCGTTGCGGATCTCCATGGGGGAGTCGTCGGCGGTGATCTGCTGGCGGCCGGTGGCCAGCCGCAGCCGGGCCTCGACCTCGGCGGGGCCCGCCGTGTCCAGCAGGACGTCGTCGATGCCCCAGTCGGCGGTGACGGCCGCGAGGCCGCCCTCGGTGACGACCAGGATCAGCGGACAGCCCGGCCCGGTGGACCGCAGGAGCTGGCACAGGGAACGCACCTGCGGAAGGTCGCGCCGCCCGTCGACGAGGATGACGTCGGCACCCGGGGTGTCGACGAGCGCGGGTCCCTCGGCGGGGGCGACCCGCACGCTGTGGAGCAGCAGACCGAGGGCGGGGAGCACCTCCGTCGACGGCTGGAGGGCGTTGGTGAGAAGCAGCAGTGAACTCATCGCCGCCCACCTGCCAAGGTCGTCGGTCGATCGTGCACGGTTCGCTCGCCCATTACGTAGGTCCTCCTCGTTCCCGCGACAGGGGCACTCCCGGGCCTGGCCCGGAGGAGTCTGCGGCACTGCTTTCGTATGCCCGTATCACTTTCGCCCGGGGGCGGAGGCAATACGGTTTTCACGGGTGCGCCCCCCTCCGCGGGGAGCGCTGAGCTTGTGGAAACGTTGCCGTAACAACGTCCGGAAAGCACAAAAGGACCCGGGGGCTGCATTGCCCGGATCCTCTTCGCAGCAGAATAGCCCACATGAGTTCTGTGTCCGAGGGTTGTTTCCTGAGTACTTCTGTTCCCTCGATCACGCCGGGTCCCCGCCGGGCCACATTGCTGACTGATGACGGTGTGCGTATCGAGGCGGTGTACAGCCCGTGTACGGCGGTTGCCGGGGCCGGGCCGGACGGCCCGGACGGCGGTACGGCGGTGGTCCTGGCGCACGGGTTCACCGGCAGCGTCGACCGGCCGGCGCTGCGGCGTGCCGTGGAGGTGTTCGCCCAGCGTGCGGCCGTGATCACTTTCTCCTTCCGGGGCCACGGAAAGTCCGGCGGACGGTCCACCGTGGGGGACCGGGAGGTACTCGATCTGGCCGCCGCCGTCGCCTGGGCGCGGTCGATGGGGCACCGGCGGATCGTTACGGTCGGCTTCTCGATGGGCGGTTCGGTGGTGCTCCGGCACGCCGCTTTGTATACGCGGCCGGACGCCGCGGATTCCCCCGTACCGGAATCGGGCGGAGAGGCAGGACGGGTGGCGGTACGGCACACCGGGGCGCGGAAGAGGCGCGCGGGGGCGCATACGGACGCGGTGGTCGCGGTCAGCGCACCGGCCCGCTGGTACTACCGGGGCACGGCCCCGATGCGCCGGCTGCACTGGGTGGTCACCCGCCCCGCCGGGCGGCTCGTCGGCCGGTACGGCTTCGGCACGCGGATCCACACCCGGGACTGGGACCCGGTGCCCCTCTCCCCCGTCGAGGCGGTCCCGCTCGTCCGGGTGCCGCTGCTGATCGTGCACGGTGACAGGGACCCGTACTTCCCGCTCGACCACCCGCGCATGCTGGCCGCGGCGTCGGACGGCCGGGCGGAACTGTGGCTGGAGCGGGGGATGGGGCACGCGGAGAACGCGGCGGACGAGGGGCTGCTCTCCCGCATCGGGGACTGGGCCGCTTCGGTGTGACCGGTGTGTGACTGATGATGGACAGCTGACGGACGAGGAAAGGGGTGCCGCCATGGCAGCGGGAACGATCCGCTACTGGGCCGCGGCCAAGGCCGCCGCGGGGACAGCCGAGGAGCCGTACGCGGCCTCGACGCTCGCCGAGGCGCTCGACGGGGTGCGCGAGCGGCATCCCGGCGAGCTGACGCGTGTGCTGCTCAGATGTTCGTTCCTGGTGGACGGGAATCCGGTGGGCACCCGCGGCCATGAGACCGTACGGCTTGCCGAGGGCGGCACGGTCGAGGTGCTCCCGCCGTTCGCAGGAGGGTGAGACCGAGGACCATGAGCAACGACGAACAGCGGTACGGGCAGGGGTACCCCGATCAGGGGGCCCGCCCGTACGACGCCCACCAGCACGACGCCCACCCGTACGACGCCCCTCCCGGGCCGGAGGCGGCCAGGTGGCCCGAGAGCCAGGACCAGGGGCAGTGGCAGGGCGACCCGCAGGGGTACGGCGATCCGGGGGCCGCCCAGACCTGGCAGGGGCAGACCTGGGACACCCGCTACCAGCCCACGGTCCGGCCGCAGGCGTCCCCCGCCGCGCAGCCCCCGGAAGCCGGCCCGTACCCCTACCCGGACCCGTATACCCCCCCGGGCCCGGACCCTTACGGCCACGCCGCGCCGCAGCACCCCGCCGCCGCGTACCCGGAACCGTCCGGCCCCCCGGCGCCCGTGTACGACGGGGCCCCCTACGCCCAGGCGCCGTACGACGGGGCCCCGTACGCGCCGTACGACGGCCCGGCGTACGACGGGGCGCCCCGTCCGGACGCGCGGCAGCAGCCGTACCCGGCCCAGGAGTACCCGGCCCAGGAGTACCCGGACCGGCCGTATCCGGCCGGTGCTCCGGCGCCCGCCGCCGGGACCTTCGCGCCGCAGGGCGGCGGAGGGGCCCCGCTGCCCCCCGAGGCCCCGGCGCCCCCCACGGCCCCCGCACCGCCCGCCCCCGCGCCGGCCGCCGCCCCAGCGCCGGCCCCCGGGGCCTCCGCTCCGGCGGCGGCCGGGGCCGACGGGTACGGGCCCGCCACGACCCTGGGCAACAGCCGTGTCACCGATGCCCAGCGGGCCCGTGCCGAGGGGCGGTCGCCGGTCATCGCGCCCGGTATGCAGCCCGCCGCGATCACCGCGGCGCTGGGTCTGCTCCTCGCCGCGGGCGCGGCGGTCGGGCAGTACGCCCTGGCCGTCCCGCTGGTCCTGCTGCAGGCGGTCACCGCGGCCGGCTGGTTCCGGCTGAACGGGATGTGGCCGGCCCGCCAGGGCATCGCGCTCGCGTTCGCGGGCGGCTTCGCCGCGGACGTGGTGCTGCTGGCGGTGGGCCGGGAGAACGGCCCGGCGGCCCTCCTGGGCACGCTCGGTGTCTGGGTGCTCCTGACGCTCGTACTCCAGCTCCGCTCCCGCGCCGGGGCCGACGAGAGGCTGTACGGACTGACCGCCACCCTGGTCTCCGCCGCGCTCGCGGTGCTGGCCGCAGGGCATCTGGCGGCCGTGCCGGACGCGGTGGTCGTGGGGGCGTTCGCGGTCGCGGTGGCCGTACCGGTGAGGGCCCTCCCGCTGACCGGGCCCGCCTCGGTGGCCGTGGCGCTGCTCGCCGCGACGGGGGCCGGTGCCGCGGCGGGCGCCCTCACCGGCCTGGGGGCCCAGGCCGCGCTCCTCGGATTCGCGGCCGGCGGCTGCGCGCTGATCGGCCTGCGGGTGGCGAGCTACGACTACCCGTCGCGCTTCGTCCACATGACGGCCGGTGTGGCTCTTCCCCTGACGGCGGCCGCGCCCGCCGTCTACCTGATCGGGCGGGTACTCGTCTGAGGAAGCACCGTCCGGCCCCCGCGCGGAGCCGTACCGAAGGGCCCGCCGTGTCCGTCTCCGGGACGGAGGGAACCGGCGGGCCCGCCCGTACGTCGATCATTTCAGGCACGCCGGGCAACGGCGGCAGACCGGCGGGCACCTGGGTCCGCCGGATCCGAGCGGGGGAGCGACAGGCGTGCGCGCACTGCGAATACTGCTGATCGTGGCGGTGGTCCTGGGGGCCGCCTTCGTCGCTCTCGACCGCGCCGCCGTGTACTTCGCCGAGTCGGAGGCCGAGGGCCGGGTCCGGTTCGCCGGGGCGGAGACCGGGAGGACCGAGGTCTCCATCAAGGGCTTCCCCTTCCTGACCCAGGTCGCCGGTTCCGAGCTCGGCCAGGTCGACGTCGAGGTCTCGGACATCGAGGCGAGTGCCGCGGGCCGGACGATCCGGATCAGCGAGATACGCGCCCGGCTCCACGAGGTCGTGCTCGGCGCCGGCTACACCAGCGCGACGGCGTCCAGGGCCACCGGGACGGCCGTCGTCTCCTACGCGGACCTCACCGCGGTGGCCGACGAGGGCGTCACCGTCGCCTACGGCGGGAACGGCAAGGTCAAGGTGACGGGCTCGGTGGAGATACCGGTGCTCGGCAAGACCGTCTCGCGCAGTGTGCTCTCCACGGTCGCCCTGACGGGCGGGGACACCGTCGAGGTACGTGCCGACGAGGTTCCGGGAGAGGGCATCCCCGGCCTGGAGGACCTCGTCCGCAGCAAGACGGACTTCGAACGGAAGGTCGGCGGGCTGCCGGAGGGGCTGCGACTGGAGAGGATCGAGGTGGCTCCGGGCGGCCTGGAGATCTCGGTGTCCGGCACGGACATCGCCCTGGCGGGATGACACCGCCCGCCCGGACCTGAGGGGACGTTCCGTGACCCCCGGCGGGCGCGCGCCACGACGGGGACACCGGCTCGGACGGCACCGGCCCGGAGGCCCGGCGGCCCCGATCCGGACGACACCGAGCCGGACGACACCGAGCCGGACGACACCGAGCCGGATGGCCCTGATCCCGATGCCCCTGATCCAGATAATGAGACGCCCCCGTCCGTTGTGCAGATGGTGCCCGGAAAGAGCTTCCCGGCGGGCTGCCGCACACGGATCCGGAGGGCTTGATGTCTCGCATCATGGACGATCGCGTATCACCATTCGATACCACGGTGACATCCCCGGCCATACCTCCCTACGATCGGACCCATGAAGCGACAGGCGGATCTCACGAAGCGGCGGGCAGTAGACCTGTGCCGCGTCGCCGCCATGCTCTGTCGCACCTTCTGAGCGGGACCCGCTTCCGCTTCCCCGGGCCCTTCGACGACGTCAGGGCCGAGCCCGTGCCTTCCGTACGCCTGCGGTGCCGAATGCCCGCGCGTACGCCCAGCACCACCCCGCCGCACACTGCCCCGGAGGAGAACACATGAGCCGCGCAGACGTCCTGGTCGACGCCGACTGGGTCGAGGCCCACATCGACGACCCGCAGGTCGCGATCGTCGAGGTCGACGAGGACACCTCGGCCTACGAGAAGAACCACATCAAGAACGCGATCCGGATCGACTGGACGAAGGACCTCCAGGACCCGGTCCGCCGTGACTTCGTCGACCAGGCCGGCTTCGAGAAGCTCCTGTCCGAGAAGGGCATCGGCAACGACACGCTGGTCGTGCTCTACGGCGGCAACAACAACTGGTTCGCCTCGTACGCCTACTGGTACTTCAAGCTGTACGGCCACGAGAACGTCAAGCTCCTCGACGGCGGCCGCAAGAAGTGGGAGCTCGACTCCCGCGACCTGACCGACGCCGTCCCGACGCGCCCGGCCACCCAGTACAAGGCCAAGCCGCAGGACGAGTCGATCCGCGCCTACCGCGACGACGTCGTGGCCGCCATCGGCAGCCAGAACCTGGTCGACGTGCGGTCGCCCGACGAGTTCAGCGGCAAGCTGCTCGCCCCGGCGCACCTCCCGCAGGAGCAGTCGCAGCGCCCGGGCCACGTGCCGAGCGCCCGCAACATCCCGTGGTCGAAGAACGCCAACGACGACGGCACGTTCAAGTCGGACGACGAGCTCAAGGCCCTGTACGAGAACGAGCAGGTCGACCTCTCCAAGGACACCATCGCCTACTGCCGTATCGGTGAGCGCTCGGCGCTCACGTGGTTCGTCCTGCACGAGCTGCTCGGCCAGGAGAACGTCAAGAACTACGACGGTTCGTGGACCGAGTACGGCTCCCTCGTCGGTGTGCCGATCGAGCTCGGCGCCAACAAGTAATTCCGCAGCAGGTACCGCTGATTCCGCGGCGGGTACCGCAGGACCGCGACCCGAAGGACAGAACACCATGTGTGGAGCACAGGCCGGTGGCCCCGACGCTTCGACGATCAAGCCCGGCGAGACGACCATCCAGGGCAGCGTGACCCGCGACGGCGAGCCCGTCACCGGCTACGTGCGCCTGCTGGACTCGACCGGTGAGTTCACCGCCGAGGTCCCGACCTCGGCGACCGGGCAGTTCCGCTTCTACGCGGCCGAGGGCACCTGGACGGTCCGCGCCCTGGTCCCGGGCGGCACCGCCGACCGCACCGTCGTGGCGCAGACGGGCGGCCTCGCCGAGGTCGCGATCGCCGTCTGACACACGGCGGGCTCTTCTCGCCGCGCGGTTCGCGCACGGACCGGCCGGAGGGCCGCACCCCAGGGGGTTGGACGCCACCTGAGCCGGGGTGCGGCCCTCCGCGCCGTTTCGGAGCGGGCCGTCCTGACGCGGAGCCGTTCCGGTCCTACGCTGGAGACATGTACGCCCGACGCAGGCGCGTCTACTTCCTGATGATGGGCGGATGCCTCGTACTGTTCGTGTCCGCCTGGGCGTTCGTGCGGCTCTGGTCCGTCCCGGCGGCCGTGGCGATGTGCGTGGTGGCGATGGTCATCCCGCCGGCCGCGGCGGTGGTCGCCAACCGGCGCGGCCCGGACGACCGGTGGTGGGACGACCCGGCGCCGAGGAGACCCGCACGCCCCGACCGCCCGCCGCCCGGCGGCGAAGACCGCGGCGCCCGCGGTGACCGTACCCGCGGTGACGGTGTCCGCCGGGACGGTGCCCGCGGTGATGACGTCCGCGCCGACGGAGCGGCGGGCACCGGCGACCCGGAGTCGGACGCCTGGTGGGGCGAGCTCGACGGGAGGAGACGCCGGGACACCCCCTGACGCGGCCGGCCGGCGGAGCCGGTCAGTAGACCAGGGCCTGGGTGCCGTCGGCCATGGCCTCCTGGACGAACACCTGGGCCCCGGCGATGCGTACGCCCTCCAGGACGTCCTTCTCCGTGATGTCGCGCCGGGCCGCGCACTGGGTGCAGAGAGTGATGCGCCCGCCCGCCCGGACCGCGTCGAGCAGGTCCACCAGCGGTGCGGAGTGCGGCAGTTCGAACGCGGCGGCCCGGCCGGGCAGGGCGAACCAGGCGGACTCCCCGGTCAGCCAGAGCGAGACCTCGACCCCGCTGGCCACGGCCACGGCCGCCACGGTGAAGGCCTGTGAGCACCGCTCGGCGGAATCGGCCCCGGCAGTCACCTTGATCACGAGCTTCTTGGACATGTACCGAACTGTAATCGTCCGGTGAACAACCTCCCCCTGTACCTGTGGGTCAGTTGTGTGCGCGGGTAACGGAATCCGTGCCTCAGGTCTCTATGGGGGGACCCTTTTGGAACCGAACGACACCATTCCTGATGCTCCGGCGGAGGCGCCCGTCACGCTCGCCGCCGCACCGGCCGGTCCGCAGCCCGTGGTGGGGTCCGTCACACCCGCCGACGCGCCGCCCGCCGCCCCGGCCGGTGCGCCGGCGGCCGTCCGGTCCCGCCCGCGCGGCCGGACGGCCCTGCTGATCGCGGCCGCCGCGCTGCTCGGCATCGCCGGCGGGGCCGCCGTGGGATACGGCATCCAGGCCGAGCGGCCCCCCACCCCCCTGGCCGCGCTGTCGCAGCCGGGCCTCGGCTACCCGGCGAAGGCACTTCCGGCGGACGAGGCACCCGGACCGCTTCCGGCCGACGAGGACCGCCTGGCCCGCGCGGACGGCGACCTGCGCAAGCTGCTGGTGGCCAAGCCGAAGGGATACCGGGAGGAAGAGGGCTTCGAGGCGGTCGACGGCTGGATCGACCTGGCGGATTACGCCCGTTCCTTCCGGAACGAGGGCCACATGTACGAGAAGCTCCTGAGCGGGGACCTCCGCAGGATCGCCGGCGCGTCCTGGGAGCGGGGCAACCGCACCGTGGGCGTGACGCTCGTCCAGTTCCGCAGCGGTGCCGAGACCGGTGCGGTCGAGCACGCCGATGGGCAGCTGTCGTACATGAGCGAGAGCGGTGTCGGCGCCGGGAACGAGGGCGACCCTCTGAAAGGCAGCGCTGACGGCCGCTACTACCTCTACGAGGTCGACAGGGAGCCGGGCTACCTGCCGGTGTACCGGGCCAGGGCGATCGCGCACCGGGGCGACGTGATGATGGAGGTCGGCATCTACGACACGAAGCCCATCAGCAAGAAGGACATCCGCAGCCTGGCCGAACGACAGCTGGAGCGACTGTGAACGACGTGACCACACCGGAGCCGGGCAAGGACCGGGAGCCCGCCGGGACCGGCACGGACGCCCCTGCCGCAGCCCCTGCCGGCACGGACACCCCCGCCGCTGTTCCCGCCCCCGCCGGGCGGCCGGGGAAGGCCGGGCGGATCGTCCTCACGGTGCTGCCCTTCGTCCTGGTGCTCGGCGCGGTCGGCGGTGCCGGTGCCTACACCGTGTCCGCGGTGGACGGCGCGGACCGTACGGCGAAGACCAGGGTCTGGCAGGAGGGCGGCAAGGCGCCCGGCAGGGATCCCGCGGGCGACGTGGGGGCCGGCCGCCACGACACGGAGCTGAGCCGGCTGCTGCTCCCGGTGCCCGACGGCTATGCGCTGGGCCCGGACGCGGACGCCGAGGGCAACGACAGCGAGGCCAGTGGGAAGAAGGCCACCGCCGCCATGAAGGAGTCCGGACGGGGCCTGGCGGGCAAGGAGCGGCGCGCGTTCGACAACGCGATCGAGAAGCTGGAGATCAAGGGCGTCGCCGTGCGCACGTACAGCGCGGTCAGCGCCGATCTGGTGGTCCGGACGACGATCACCAAGATGCTCGACCGTGAGGCCGTCCGTGGCACCTATGCGTTCCGGAAGGAACTGATGGAGGCGATGGGCTCCTTCCGCAAGGGGCCCTCCGTCAAGGGGCACAAGCACGCCGCCTGCTTCCTCATGCCCGTGGAGAAGGACGCCGAGGGAGGCACCGTCGATCTCGGCGGCATGGAGTGCGTGGCGTACGACGGCGAGCTGAGCATCAGCCTCAGCGCCTCGGGCACCAGGCCGTTCGACAAGGGCGGGGTGGCCGATCTGCTCAAGGACCAGATGGACCACATCGCGTCCCCGGGGGAGTACGTATGAGCGAGCAGACGGTGACACCCGCCGAGGCCGCACCCGTCGGCGAACCCGCCCCCGTGCTCCCGCCCGCCCCGGCCGGGGCATCCGCCGGGCAGGACGGCGGCCCCGTTCCGGTGAAGCCCCCGCGCAGGGTGCTGCGGGCCGTCGCCCGCTGGACCGCGGCCGTGCTGGTGTTCGGCGCGGTGGGCACGGGCACGGCCTTCGGGATCGCCTCCATGGAGCGCACCGACGTGCCGGGGCTGGCCACGGAGGGCGATGGGCGCTGGGACTATCCGGAACTGAGCCTTCCGGCTCTGCCCGAGGGGTCCCCCCGGCCGTTCAACCCGGGCAACACGGCCCAGATCCACCACGCCGACCTGCGGAAGCTGCTGATCCCGGCTCCGGAGGGCGCCACCGTGGACAAGAAGCTCACGGGTGGCTGGACGACTCCGGAACAGTTCGCGTCGGAGTACGGGGAGGGAAGCCGCGAACGGGTCACCGGTGAGCTCAGGGACTCCGCCCTGCGCCACATCGCGGTCCGCGGATGGACCATGCCGGACGGCACGGAGTCCCGCGTCTACCTCCTCCGGTTCAATTCGGTGGGTTACGCCATGGCGTTCCGGGACGACCTGTACATCGGCAGCGGTCCGGGCGAGGCGCTCGAAGGGAAGAAGGAGCTCGTCTTCGACGAGGACTGGGAAGGCGACGGCAAGGTCCCGGGCACCGTCGCCTACGTGTACACGGACCCCGCGAAGAACGGCAGGGAGCACATGCGCGCCGCCTATGTGCAGGCCGGTGACACCCTGGCGCTGATCGTCCACCGCCAGGAGGGCCAAGGGAGCGATCTGAAGGTCCCCTTCCACCAGACCGTCGTCCTGCAGAACCAGCTGCTGGGATGACGGGGCCCGGGGGAAACCCCGGACCGCCGCGGCCGGGCCCCACCCATTAGGCTGGGGCCCGGCCCCGTTCTGCCGTCATGCCGTCACCGAGGAGCTCCCGTGCTTGAGGTTTTCTTCTCCGCCCTACTGGTCCTGGTCTGCGTGGGCGTGCTCGCCTTCGCCGCGGTGACCGTGAAGAAGCTGTACCAGGGCCAGCGCTGACCCTCGCCGAACATCTCCCGTACACCCTCACAGATCGTCTGAGCCGCTCATGATCGAGATTCCGTCCGACCTCCACCCGGACCTCGTGCCGCTGGCCTTCCTCCTCGGCAACTGGGCGGGTGCGGGTGTCTCCGACTTCCCCGGCGCCGAGAAGTGCAACTTCGGCCAGGAGGTCACCTTCAGCCACGACGGCCGTGACTTCCTCGAGTACGTCTCGCACTCCTGGGTGCTGGACGCCGAGGGCAACCAGGTCAAGCCCCTGGAGAGCGAGTCCGGTTACTGGCGCATCGACAAGGACCGCAAGGTCGAGATCGTCATGGTCCGCGACCAGGGCATCGTCGAGGTCTGGTACGGCGAGCTGGCCAAGCAGAAGCCGCAGATCGACGTCGTCACCGACGCGGTCGCCCGTACCGCGGCGTCCGGGCCCTACAGCGGCGGCAAGCGGCTCTACGGCTATGTGAACAGCGACCTGATGTGGGTCGGCGAGAAGGCGACCCCCGACGTGGAGCTGCGCCCGTACATGTCGGCGCACCTGAAGAAGGTCGTCACCCCGGAGGAGGTCGCCGCGATGGCGAAGAGCCTCGGTGACATGCCTGACGACGGCATCGCGTTCTTCAAGTAGCCGGACTCCTCACCCGGGCGGCCCGTCCCGGGGCCCCGGCGGGCGGCGGGCCGTCCCGCCCACCGGACCCCCGGTGGGCGCCGCCCGCCCCGCCCTACACTGGGCGTGTGGTGAGCACCGACTGGAAGACCGACCTCCGGCAGCGCGGCTATCGGCTGACGCCGCAGCGCCAGCTCGTCCTGGAGGCGGTCGACACACTGGAACACGCGACACCCGACGACATCCTCGGCGAGGTGCGCAAGACCGCGTCCGGGGTGAACATCTCCACCGTCTACCGGACCCTGGAGCTCCTGGAGGAGCTCGGGCTGGTCAGTCACGCCCACCTCGGGCACGGCGCCCCGACGTACCACCTGGCGGACCGCCACCACCACATCCACCTGGTCTGCCGGGACTGCGGGGACGTCATGGAGGCCGACGTCGGCGTGGTCAGCGACTTCACCGAGAAGCTGCGCGAGACCTTCGGCTTCGACACGGACATGAAGCACTTCGCGATCTTCGGCCGGTGCGCCGGCTGCACGGCGAAGGCGGGGGCGGAGGCGAAGGCTGAGACAGAGGCCCCGGCTGAAGGGCCGGGACCGGCGGCCGGTGCTCGGTCCGGACCGTCCGGCACCCTGTGAAGGGCGCATCCCCTGGCCGTCCGGCCCGCGTGTGACAAGCGGACCGCCGGGGCGTTCCGCCGCCCCGTGGCGGGTGCGCCGCCGGGCCGTCCGGTGACCTCGTAACGGACGGTCCGCCGGGTCGTACGCTGGTCGCATGAAGAGTCCCCTGCTGTCCCTGCCCGGCGCCGTTCCCGCCGAGGGGCGCGACGAAGGCGTCGCCGCGCACTACGGCGACCTGTTCCGTGAGCAACGCGCGCTCGCCGACGGCAGCGGCCTGGTCGACCTCTCGCACCGCGGTGTCGTCACGGTCACCGGCGACGACCGGCTGACCTGGCTGCACCTGCTGCTCACCCAGCACGTCAGCGACCTCGAACCCGGCCGGGCGACCGAGGCGCTGATCCTGTCCGCCAACGGCCACATCGAGCACGCCCTCTACCTGGTCGACGACGGCGCCACGGTGTGGATGCACGTCGAGCCGGGGACCCGGGACGAACTGATCGCCTATCTGGAGTCGATGAAGTTCTTCTACCGGGTGGAGGTCGCCGACCGCACCGCCGACTTCGCCGTGGTGCACCTGCCGGCCGGTTCCATCGCCCCGGTGCCCGACGGCGTGACCGTACGCGAGACGGCACACGGCCGTGACCTGTTCCTCCCCCGTGCCGGCCTGGAGGCGTACGCCGCCGCGAACGGCCCGGCCGCCGGGATCCTGGCGTACGAGGCGCTGCGCGTGGAGGCGCACCGGCCGCGTCTCGGTTTCGAGACCGACCATCGCACCATCCCGCACGAACTGGGCTGGATCGGTACGGCCGTTCACCTCCAGAAGGGCTGTTACCGGGGGCAGGAGACCGTCGCGCGCGTCCACAACCTGGGGAAGCCGCCCCGCCGCCTGGTCTTCCTGCACCTGGACGGCAGCGAGGTGCACCTGCCGGGCCCCGGCACCCCGCTGCGGCTGGCGGCCGACGGGGAGGAGGGCCGCCGGCTCGGCTTCGTCACCACCTCGGCCCGCCACCACGAGCTGGGCCCCATTGCCCTGGCCCTGGTCAAGCGGAACGTCCCGGTCGACGCGGAGCTGATCGCGGGTGACACGGCGGCCGCCCAGGAGACGGTCGTCGAACCGTAGGCACCGGCCTCCAGGACCGAAAGCCCCGGCCTCCAGGACCGTAGGCCCCGGCCCGGCGCGGTGGCGTCGGGCCGGGGCACCGGGCGCCGGGGCCCGGCCGGTCACACCTCGACGAGCACGGTGAACGGGCCGTGGTTGGTGAGCGAGACCCGCATGTCCGCCCCGAACCGGCCCGTCTCCACCCGTGCCCCCAGCGCGCGCAGCCGCGCCACGACCTCGTCGACGAGCGGCTCGGCGACGTCGCCGGGCGCGGCGGCGTTCCAGGTGGGCCTGCGGCCCTTCCTGGCGTCCCCGTAGAGCGTGAACTGCGAGATGACCAGGAGCGGCGCGTTCACGTCCGAGCAGGACTTCTCACCGTCCAGGATCCGCAGGGTCCAGAGCTTCCGGGCGAGCTGTGCCGCCTTCTCGGCGGTGTCCCCGTGGGTGACTCCCACCAGCACACACAGCCCCTCACCGATGATCTCGCCGACCGTCCCGGCCGTGGCCGGGTCGTCCCCGGCGCCCGCGACGGTGACGCTCGCACCGTCCACCCGCTGTATCACTGCACGCATACAGACCAACCTATCTTGGGCCGAACGGGTACAGAGCACCTGCACGAGCACCCTCCGTAGTGGCACCATGCACGGTGTCGGTGTGCCGACGCACCGGCCGAGGGGACGGAACAGCATGAGTACACAGGGAACCGGGCCATCGCCCGGCGCCGTGCCGGTGACACGTACTGCCGGTACCTTGCGGCCACCCGTACAGCGAACCGGTGCCGCGCCCGGACCGGACCAGCGGCCCGCGCCTCTTCCGGCGGCCGTGCCGCTGCCGGTGCAGCAGCCCGGCCCGCTGCACGTGCCGGGGCAGACGGCGGGCAGCGGAGGAGCGGCGGGAGCCCCCGAAACCCCCGGAGCCCCCGAAACCCCCGGAGCCCACGGAGCGCCCGAAACTCCCGGAGCCCTCGGGGCACCCGGGGCTCCCGTCCCCTCCGCGGAGGGGACGGGAGCGGCGCTGCCGCAGGCGGGGTTCGGCGGTCTGGGGCTGCCGGAGCTGCGTACCGTGTGCCGCGACGCCCGGCGGGACGAGGCGGACCTCAGTTACGTACGCCGGCTGGTGCAGGGCCGGATCGACATCCTGCGGGCGGAGCTCGCCCGCCGCACCGGTCCGCAGACGCCGGTGGTGGACCGGTTGTCGGAGATCCTCGCCGACGCCCCGTCCGTGCACCGCTCCTCGGTGCGGCACGTCACCCTCACCACGCCGCGCAGCGACGAGTACCGGCAGCTGGCGGCGGACACCCTGGCCGAGGTGGGACTCTCCGATCTGCGGGCCCGGACGGACGAGGAGCTGGCGTCGGCGATGGGGCGGCTGGTCGGCTACGAGCGGCAGGTCTCGCGGCGCCGCCACCGGCTCCAGCGGACGGTCGACGATTGCAGTGCGGAGATCGCCCGCAGGTACCGTGACGGTGAAGCACAAGTAGACGACCTGCTGGCCTGAAGTGATCCTTCCGGAGGCGGGTTCCGTCCCGTCTCCGGAAGGCCACCAGCCCCCATGACATCCCCGACATCCCCGTCGCGCTCCTCCTTCGTCTCTTCCGCGCCGCCGGTTCTGGCCGAGGTCGTACGGTCCGGTTTCACGGAGGGCCACCACCGGGGGTCGCTGGTCGTCCTGGCGGCGGACGGGAGTGTCGAACTGGCCCTCGGCGACCCCGCGGCCCCCGTCTTCCCGCGCTCGTGCAACAAGCCGATGCAGGCCGCCGCGATCCTGCGGGCCGGCCTCGACCTGTCGGGGGAGCGGCTGGCGCTGGCCGCGGCGAGCCACTCCGGCGAGGCCTTCCACCTCGACCTGGTCCGCACGATGCTCTCCGAGCACGGCCTGACCCCGGAGGACCTGCGGACCCCGCCCGATCTGCCGCTGGACCCGGTGGAGGCGGAGGCGTACCTCGCCGCCGGGCGGGTGCGCGAGCCGCTCACCATGAACTGCTCGGGCAAGCACGCGGCGATGCTCGCCGTCTGCGTGCGCAACGGCTGGGACACGGCCGGCTACCTCGACCCGGCCCACCCCTTGCAGCGGCTGACCTGCCAGGTCGTCGCGGAGGCGGCGGGCGAGCCGGTCGCGGCGGTCGGCACGGACGGCTGCGGTGCGCCGCTGATGGCGATCGGCCTGGTGGGCCTGGCCCGCGCCTTCCGCACCTTCGTCACCGCCGCGCCGGGCTCGGCCGAGCGCCGGGTCGCGGACGCGATGCGGGCCCACCCGGAGTACGTGGCGGGCACCCGGCGGCCGGACACCTGGCTGATGCGTGAGGTGCCGGGCGTGCTGTCCAAGATGGGCGCCGAGGCGGTCCAGGCGGTGGCGCTGCCGGACGGGCGGGCGCTGGCTTTCAAGATCGACGACGGTTCGACGCGTGCGCTCGGCCCGGTGCTGGCCCGCGCGCTCGGACTGCTGGGCGTCGACGCCCCGGTGGTCGCCCGGATCGGCCGGGCACCGCTGACGGGCGGCGCCGCGGAGGTCGGGGAGATCCGCGCGGCGTTCTGAGGGGCGGGGCGCCCCCGGGGCACCCCTTCTTCCGCGGGGCCGGCCGGGTGCGGGCACGAGGTGCGGGAAAACGCACGACAGGCAGGGTGCCGAGTGCCTAGCGTGTGCCACATGAGCCTTGATCCGCGTGCCGTCTCCGCCGCCGACCTCCCCGACTGGATGCGAGGCGTGGAGACCGGTTTCCTACGTCCGTACAGGGCGACGGAGGAGGACGTCGAGGTGAACCTCGCCCGGACCGATCTGCCGCGCGTGCAGGGGGTGTTCGACGCCGGGCGGTGTGTGGCGACCTTCCGTTCCTTCGCCCAGGAACTGACGGTGGTCGGCGGTGCCCGGGTGCCGGCCGACGCGATCACGGCCGTGACGGTGTCACCCACGCACCGCCGCCGCGGTCTGCTGGGCCGGATGATGGCGGCGGACCTGGCGGCCGCCCGGGAGCGGGGCGAGGTGGTGGCCTCGCTGATCGCGGCGGAGTACCCGATCTACGGGCGGTACGGGTTCGGCCCCTCGGCCTGGGCGACCGAGTGGGAGATCGACGTCCCCCGGACCGGCCTGGACCCGCACCGCCCGGTCCCGGACGGGGCGGACGGCGGCAGCATCGACCTGGTGGACGGCGGCACCGTACGCAAGCTGGGACCGGTCCTGCACGAGCGCCTGGCCGCCCGCAGGCACGGGTTCGTCAGCCGTGACGAGCACTGGTGGCAGCGCGGTACGGGGATCGGCGTGCCGTCGTACGAGGCGTGGACGGAGCCGTTCTACGCGATGTACCGGTCGGCGGACGGCGAGGTGGACGGGTTGCTCGTCTACCGGGCGGACGACCGGTGGGGCGACGCGAAGCAGCCGCTGAACAAGGCGACGGTACGTGAACTGATCGCGGCCACCCCGGCGGCGGAGCGCGCCCTGTGGCGGTTCGTCTGCTCGATCGACTGGGTCACCACCGTCCGTACCGGATACCGCGCGCCGGACGACCTGCTGCCCTTCTTCCTCCCCGACCCCCGGGCAGCGCGGGTCGTGACCTACGCGGACTGGCTGTGGCTGCGCCTCCTGGACGTCCCGCGCGCGCTGGAGGCGCGCTCCTACGCGGCCGAGGCGTCCCTGGTGCTGGACGTCCGGGACGAGGCGGGCCTGGCCGGCGGCCGGTTCCGGCTGGACGTCTCCCCGTCCGGTGCCTCCTGTGTTCCCACGACGCGGAGCGCGGATCTCGCCCTGGGCGCCACCGAACTGGCCACGCTCTACCTCGGCGACGAGTCGGCGCTGCGGCTCGCGGCACTGGGCGGCGTCGAGGAGCTCCGCCCCGGTGCCGTCCGGTCGGCGGACGCGGTCTTCCGGGCCGAGCGGCGGGCCTGGTGCCCGGACATGTTCTGACCGGCGGCCGGTTCACGGGCCGGCCGGCGCCCGCGGGGTCCGGCCCCGGTGAGGGGCTGGGCGGCCCGTACCCCGGCGGCCGTCACCGGGTCCGCAGCCGGAACAGCACCCCCGACAGTCCGATCGCCACCGCGAGGATTCCGGCGGCCCAGGCGAGCGCGATCCAGGGGGCGCCGCCCACCGGCCGGTCCAGCAGCAGGCCGCGCAGGGACTCGATGGCCGGGGTGACGGGCTGGTGGTCGGCGAAGCCGTGCAGCCAGCCGGGCATCGAGTCGACGGGGACGAACGCGCTGCTGGGGTAGGGCAGGAACGACATGAAGAAGGTGAAGCCGCCGGCCGCTTCCGGGGAGCGGGCGAGCAGGCCGAGGGCGGCGGCGAACCAGGAGAGGGCGACGACGTAGGCGAGGAGCACCCCGGCGAGGGCGAACCAGCCGCCGGGGGTGGCGGCGGGGCGGAAGCCGATGGCGAGGGCGACGCCGAAGACGAGGGTGGTGGAGACCAGGTTGCGTACGGTGCTCGCCAGGACGTGGCCGGCCAGGACCGGTGTCCCGCCGACGTCCAGGGTGCGGAAGCGGTCGATGACGCCGCCCTTCATGTCCTCGCTCACCGCCATCGCGGTGTTCGCCGAACCGAAGCCCACGCAGAGGAGCAGCACCCCGGGGACGACGTACATGACGTACGAGTCGTACGCGGTCCCGGTCTCGATGGCTCCGCCGAAGAAGTAGACGAAGACCAGCATCATCATGACCGGCAGCGTCATCGCCGTGAGCACGGCGTCGAGGTTGCGGCGGCTGATGCGCAGGCTGCGGCCCGTCATGACGGCGGCGTGGGTGAGGAGGCCGGGGGCGGCCGGAGCGGTCTCAGACATGGCTGGACTCCTTCGTGGTGCCGGCCGCCGGGCCGGTCCGCGGGGCGTGGTGGCCGGTGAGGGCCAGGAACACGTCGTCGAGGCTCGCGCCGTGCAGGGAGAAGCGGGCCACGTCCCTGCGGTCCGGGTCCACCTCGTCGAGCAGGGCGCGTACATGGGCGGCCGTGCCGTCGGTGGGCAGGCCCAGGGTGAGGGTGGCGGGGGAGTGGGTCACGGCGCGGCCGGCGAGGCGGGTGTAGGCGTCCCGGCCGGTGAGGACCAGGTCGAGACGGTGGCCGGGGACCTTGGACTTCAGCGCCTCGGGGGTGCCCTCGGCGACGATCCGCCCGTGGTCCAGGACGGCGATCCGGTCGGCCAGCCGGTCGGCCTCCTCCAGGTACTGGGTGGTGAGCAGTACGGTGGCGCCCCGGCCGGCCAGATCGGTGACGACCTGCCACAGCTCCCTGCGGCTGCGCGGGTCCAGCCCCGTGGTGGGCTCGTCCAGGAAGAAGACGGCCGGCTCGGGAGAACCGGTCAGCCCGGCCGCGAGGTCCAGGCGCCGGCGCATCCCGCCGGAGTACGTGCGTACCTGGCGGCGGGCCGCTTCGGTGAGGCCGAAGCGGGCGAGCAGTTCATCGGCGCGGCGCCCCGCCTCCGCGCGTGACAGACCGGCCAGCCGGGCCGTCATCCGCAGGTTCTCCTCGCCGGTCTGGGTCTCGTCCACGGCGGCGTACTGACCGGTCAGGCTGATCGAACGGCGCACCTCGCGCCGGTCGGCGACGACGTCGTACCCGGCGACGCGCGCGGTGCCGGAGTCGGCGGTGGACAGGGTGGCCAGGATGCGGACCGTGGTGGTCTTGCCCGCGCCGTTGGGCCCGAGCAGGGCGAACACCTCGGCCCGGGGCACCCGCAGGCCGAGGCCGTCCAGGACCCGGACGCGGGCGGACGGCTTTCCGTAGGACTTGGTGAGGCCGTGGGCCTCGATCATCGTCTCCGTCATCACGGAGACCCCCCTTCGGTTCCCGCATGCTTCTGTGTATGACATACGCGTTACTGTGTAAGTAATACGCAAATCTAGGATGAGGGTCAAGACTGCGCGGGGAGAGGGCGGCATGCGGTGACGGACAAGAGCGGCACATCCGGGGAAACGGGGCTGCCGGCGAGCATCGAAGCCGCCTGGGGGCTCCGGGAGCGCCCGGTCAAGGGGCCCAAGCCGGGGCTCACGCTGGACCGGATCGTCACGGCGGCCGTGGGCGTGGCCGCGTCCGAGGGGCTGGCGGCCGTCTCCATGGGGCGGGTCGCCAAGGAACTCGGCGTGTCGACGATGGCGCTCTACCGCTACGTCTCCGCGAAGGAGGAGCTCTACCTCCTCATGCAGGAGGCGGCCATGGGCGAGCCCGAACCGCTCCCGGCCCTGGTGTCGGGCGCGGGCTGGCGCGAGGCGCTCGTCGAATGGGCGTGGGCCCAGCGGCGCATGTACCACCGCAACCTGTGGGCCCTGCGCATCCCGATCACGGGCCCGCCCGCCAGCCCCCACTCGGTGGCCTGGTGGGAACAGGGCCTCCAGGCGCTGTCGGACAGCGGACTCACCGAGGGGTCCAAGATCTCCGTGATCCTGCTGGTGTCCGGCCTCGTACGGAACGACGCGCTGCTGATGAGCGACATCGCCGCCGCCGTGGAGCGGGAGGGCGTGCCCGCCGAGGAGGTCATGGCCCGCTGGGAACGCACGCTCAAGCGGCTCGTCGACCCGGTACGGCACCCGGCGCTGGTCCGGCTGCTGGAGGCCGACATCATGACCGAACCGGACGACCCCGACTACGAGTTCGTGTTCGGCCTGGAGCGGTTGCTGGACGGCGTGGAGGAGCTCATCCGCAAGGAGTCGGCGGGGGCGTGAGCCCCGCGCCGGGCGCGGGGGCGGGCGCTTCCTCGTCGTACCCGAATCCGAACAGGCCCCGCAGGCCGTCCGGTTCGCGGAAGAGCACACCGGTCATCCCGAGCGCCACCGCCGCGTCGACGTTCTCCTGACGGTCGTCGACGAACAGGCACCGGTCCACGGGCACCCCCGCCCGGGCGGCGGCGATCCGGTAGATGGCGGGGTCGGGTTTGGCGACGCCCTCCAGCGCGCTGCTGACCACGTGGTGCGCCAGCCCGGTGAGCCCCAGAAGGGCCAGGTCCTCCTCCAGCTGGAGCGTGGCGTTGGTGACCAGCACCAGGGGCATCCGTTCCCGTACGCGCCGCAGCAGGGCCACCACCGCCTCGTCCGCCCGGAAAGGCGCGCCGCGAAGGGCTTCCCCCAGCTCCCGTGCCCGCTCCTCACCGACCCGCCCGGCGAGGCCGGACGCGATGGCGGCGACCCACTCGTCCGGGGTGATCCGGCCGAGGAGGAGCGGAAGGTCGGTCCCGGGGGCGTAGGCGATGCCCGTGGTGGTGCCCTCGGGCAGGCCGTAGGCGCGCTCCAGCTCGGAGAGGCGGGTCAGGTCGTAGAAACGGACGACGTTGTCCAGGTCGCAGAGCACCGCGTCGTAGGGGGCGCCGGTCCCTTGCGCCGGGAGGACGCCGCCGGGAGGACGGCCGGGCGGGGCGCCGGGGGCGGGTGTGCCCTGCGGCCGGGGCGTGTCGGAGGTGTCCACGGGCTCGTCCCTCGGTCTTGTCCCTCGGTGGTGTCCGGGCGGTACGGGGTGCGGGTCCGGGAGGACCGGACGAAGGCGGTGCCGCGCGGACACGGGCCGGCGGAGGACACCGCCGTCGTGCCCGCCGGCCGCGCCTTCCCGCACCGGGCGGCCGGTTTCCGGCGGTTACGGCACCTCGCCACGCAGCAGCGCCCGCGCGAACGGCTCCCCGGTGGCCTCGGCGTACGCCATCCGCTCCTTCACCTCGCGCAGCGAGCGGGGCCGGTAACCGGGGCCGCCGCAGCAGCTCTTGTGGAAACGGATCCCCGCGTGCAGCAGGACGGAAAGGGTGCGCCACGCGGCCGTGTCCCGCCGTCGAGGCGTCGCGAAGGCCGAGCCGACGTGGATCAGCGCCCCCGCGCATCGCGGGCAGACGTGGTCCGGACGGCGCGGATCGCTGTCGTACGCCTTCTTGTACGAAGCGCGGCACGGCAGGCAGACGTACGAGGTTTTACCGGCAGGCATGTACGGCAGGTTAGCGAGAGCCCCACACCCGATCGAGTGATTTCTTCCCGGCCCGTCCGTCTGCCCCGGCCCGTCCGTCCTGTCCGCCTTCCCGGCCCGTCCGTCTGCCCCGCCGCCCCCTCCCGCCCCACCTCCGCCCGGCCCTCCCGCCCGTCCCTTTTGCCCGTCAACGCGCGCGCCGCAGCCGCCGGAGGCTCCTCCATGGCCCACGCGCCGGCCGCCGGACCCGCTGCCGTCCGCCCGGCCGGCGGCCGGGCACCTCGCGCCTCCGTTCCCGGAGGCCGTCGGGTGAGGTCAGCGGGGCCCGGCGGTCCGCCTGGGCCTGGATCTCGTGGTGCGCCTCGTGCGCGGTGACCCGGAATGCCTCGTCGTACGCCGCCAGGGCCGCGGTGACCCCCGCCCCCGCCGAGCCGCGGCGGCGGACATGGACGGCCAGCCAGGTGAAGAGGCCCATGACCGCGCCGAGCGCGCCCACGAGCACCAGCAGCGGCAGCGCGTCACCCATGCACCGGACTGTACGGGGGCAGGGTCCGGCCGGACAGACCCCGGCCGGAGTCTTGCCGGAACCTGTCCGGCGACGCCCCGCCGACCGGGCGGAGGCGGCCCGGGGAACGGCTCCCGGATTGGAGCGTACGTTCGTACACTTCAGGGGGTAGAGTCGGACGCATGCCGACGGACTACTTCGCGGGAGACCCGCGTACCAACCTCGAACGCATGGCGGCCGGGGACCTCTACATCGCCGACGACCCGGAGATCGAAGCCCGCCAGCAGCGGGCGGTGCGTCTGGCCGCGCGGTACCAGGCCGCTTACACCGAGGACGCGCGCTCCGCCGCCGGGGTGCTCGCCGAACTCCTCGGCTCGGTCGCCGACGAGGTGCACGTACGGCCGCCGCTGTACGTCGACTACGGCAGCAACATCACCATCGGGGCCCGCACCTTCGTCAACTACAACCTCACCGCGCTGGACGTCGCCGCGATCACCATCGGCGAGGACTGCCAGATCGGCCCGAACGTCCAGCTCCTCACCCCGACGCACCCCCTGGAGCCGCAGCCCCGGCGCGACAAGCTGGAGGCGGCGAGCCCCATCGTGATCGGGAACAACGTCTGGCTCGGCGGCGGTGTCATCGTCTGCCCCGGCGTGACGATCGGGGACAACAGCGTGATCGGCGCCGGTTCGGTGGTCACCAAGGACGTGCCCGCCGGTGTCGTCGCCGTGGGCAATCCGGCCCGCCCGATCCGCAGCCTCTGAGGGGCGATGGCCACCGGGCACGCGGATCCGCAGCGCCGCGAGCGCATCCTCGCGGCGACGCTGGACCACATCGCCGAGGAGGGCGTCGCGGGGGTCTCCCACCGCAAGATCGCCGCCCGCGCCTCCGTACCCCTCGGTTCGATGACGTACCACTTCGAAGGCATCGACGACCTGTTGCGGCAGGCCTTCACACGGTTCGCCGACCATATCGTGGCCGTGTTCGAGGAGTACCTGGAGCCGGTGGGGAGCCCCGAAGAGGCGCGTGAGGCCGTCACCGACCTCGTCCACACCCTGTCCGAAGGGCCCCGCCGCGACCTGGTCCTGACCCAGGAGCTGTACACCCTCGCCGCCCGCCGGCCCGAGTACCAGGAACTCACCCAGACGTGGATGCGCCGCAGCAGGCATCTGCTGGAGCGGTACTTCGACCCGGACACCGCCCGCCAGCTCG
The DNA here is from genome assembly GCF_008704555.1 of Streptomyces nitrosporeus. NCBI lineage: Bacteria > Bacillati > Actinomycetota > Actinomycetes > Kitasatosporales > Streptomycetaceae > Streptomyces > Streptomyces nitrosporeus. The sequence continues at coordinate 3,492,798 of NZ_CP023702.1, read as the reverse complement.
ACGCGCTCATCGAGGGCCTCACCCTGCACCGCGCCCTCGATAACGGAGCGCCCCACGGCCGTGATCTCACCAGCCGGGCGGTCCACCGCATCACGGCCGCCACGCCGTGACAGCGGCCCCCTGACCGCCCGCGGGGGCGCGGACCTGACACCGCGCCCCCGCGGGCACCCGGCCTGGGACAAGTGGCTCCGGCCCGGGGCAAGTGGCTCCCGGGGCGAGCTCTCTCCGGGCAAGTCCTCTCCCGGGCAAGCCCTTATCGGGGCAAGCCCTCTTCGGGGCGGAGCCTGAGGCTTCCACGGCGGATCTCAGCCCGCCCGGTCCTCGGGCCCGGTGCACTCCGGGAACAGATCCGGGTGCTTCATGGCCAACGCGTGGCACAGCGCTTCCCTGGTCGGGTCGGTGACCTCCCACGAATGCCCGGAGGGATGGCCCGCGAACAGCCCGCACACCTCCTCCTCACCGGAAGACGCGTTCTCCGGGCACCACGGCCGGGGCACGAGCCGGACACGGCGTTCGTTCCACCGGGCCCAGGCGGCCAGGTCGTTCGTGTCGTCGTCCCACAGCATCTGGGCGTGGTCGCCCTCATGGCCTTCGCCGAGCTCGCAGAGGACGTGCGCCGGTTCGGCGTTCGCGAGCAGATCCGCCAGATGGGCGGGAGGGCTGATCAAGGTCATGGCGGTGCACTGGTCCATGGCGGCGGCTCTTCTCGGGGAGGGCCCGGCCGGTGCCGGCCGGCGGAGAAACGCGGGGCAGGGGCGGAGGATTGGCGCTGGGATGGGGGTGACGCCCAGGAGCCGTCAACCCCTCGGTGCCGCAAGAGGGTGATCTGCGCGGGGGCTGGGACGGAGACGGGACCTCAGAGCAGTTCCCCGCGGCTCCGGGCATTCGCCCGAGCGGTCTCCGCGCGCATCCGCTCCGCCGCGTCGACCGGGCGTACGAGAGCAGGCTCGGCCCCCCACTCGGGCCCGCCACGGACGGGCCGCAACGACCAGTAGGGGCCTGCGGTCCCTCGGAACTCACCCACCCGGTCATCGTTCCCGGTGTCCACGACGAGCGTGCCGAGGGCCGGAAGGGGCGGGGGCTCCCGCCAGTTCGAGGCACCGTTCTCAGAGAGCACGGACAGCTCCTCTCCGTAGTCATTCCGCTACTGAGGGGGTTCAGCGTGGCCTAGAGTCGAGACCTCTTCAACTAGCTGAAACCGAAGGAAGGCAGCTGGTTTCGTGGTCAATCGCAAGGAGTTGAACCCGGCGTCGAGTCCGAGGGCGGCGTACGGGGCCCGTATCCGGCAGGTCCGGGAAGGCTTTGGGTGGAGCCAGGAGGACTTGGCGGGAAAGTTGACGTATTCCAGCCAACACGTTTCGGCCGTGGAAACCTGTAGGAAACCGCCGACTCTTCGTTTCTCGCGTGAGCTCGACCAGGCCATCGGTACCGCCGGGACGCCTGAGTCCTTCGAGCGCGAATGGCGCGAGATGCGGCACGGGGTGCTTCTGGAGGGCTTCCCGGAGTACGTGGGACATGAAAGCCGGGCGGTGGAGATCCGCCTGTACGAAGTAGGTGTCATCCCTGGCCTCCTGCAGACACCTGACTATGCGGCAACGCTGGAAGCCGATGCGGTCCGGAGAGAGGCGATCACTCAAGAACAGGCTGACGAGCGGGTTGAGTTGGTGGCCAAGAGACAGGCGGCTCTCCTGAAGTCACCGTCTCCTCTGATCATCGCGGTACTCGACGAGAGCTGCGTTCGCAGACCGATGGGGTCCCCCGCAGTCATGGACGAGCAGTTCGCGCGGCTCATCGAGTTCGCCGAGCGCCCTCACACAGTTCTACAGATCGCGCCGTTCTCGATGGGCGAGCGTAGGCCCTTCAGCTTGCCTGTCACCATCCTCACCCTGTCCGACCGCTCTCTCATGTCGTACGCGGAGTCCTCCCAGCAGGGCCACCTGGAACGTGAAAGTGCTTTCGTGGTGCCCATATTGGCGGCCTACCATCAACTTCAGGCTGAATCGCTATCCCAGGCGGCATCCGTTGCCATGGTCCAAGAGCTACGAAAGGGCAACTCGTGACGACTGCATCCCCCCGTTGGTTCACGTCCTCCTACAGCGGCAACGGCGGCCAGTGCATCGAGGTCGCCGCGAACCTCATCACCTCGCATGGCCTTGTTCCCGTCCGCGATTCCAAGAACCCGAACGGCCCGGTCATGGAGGTCCCGGTTCCGGCGTTCGTCTCCTTCGTCGAGGGCGTCAAGGCCGGTGACTTCAGCACCGTCTGACCGGGGTACAGGCCGACGGAAGCGGCCCTGCCGTCCAGTGGGCGGTGAGGCCGCGCGGCGGTGGGCGTGGGAGGCGGGCCCGCATGCTGGAGTCCCGGCCTTCGGTGCGACAAGTCCCGCCGGGGGCGGAGGTGGTGGACTGTGCGGATGGGGATCCTGACTTCCCGTGCCCTGCGGGCGCTGGAGCGGTTCAACTCCGCCTACCCCTGGGATCACAACGCCCACTACCACCGGTGGATACTGCGGCAGCTGCCGAGGCGCTTCGGCCGGGCCCTGGACGTGGGCTCGGGCAGCGGTGACCTCGCCAGGCTGCTGGCCGGCCGCGCCGCGGCGGTGAAGGGGATCGACGCCGATCCGGTGATCACCGCGCGGGCCCGGGAGCTGACCCCGGCCGGACTTCCGGTGACCTTCACCGTGGCGGACGCCACAGCGGATTTCCCGGACGAGACCTACGACGTCATCACCTGCGTCGCCACGGTCCACCACCTGCCGTTCACCTCGTCGCTCACCCGCTTCCGCCGCCATCTGGCGCCGGGCGGGACCCTGGTGATCGTCGGCCTGGCACGTCCCAGGACCCCTGTGGACCACTTCCTCGGAGCCGTCGCCGTACCGGCCAACGCGGCTGTGGGCTGGCTGAAGAACAAGGGCCGCCGCTCGCCCCGGCCCGTCTCCATGACGGCCCCCACCCGCCCGGAGGACATGTCCTACGACGACATCGTCCGTGAGGCCCGGGCGGTTCTCCCCGGTGCACGGATGCGGCGGCGGCTGTTCTGGCGTTACACGCTCGTGTGGCGGCAGGGCTGAGGATGTCCGGCATCCGGCAGGGCCATGGCTTCCGCAGGGTGCGTGGGGTCCTCGTACCGGTGGCGAGAGGGTCCCTCAGCCATCCAGCGGACACCTCCTGCCTTATCGGTGGGATACGCCTCGCTCTTCGCCCGGCTCGCCGTCGGTCCGGTCTCCTACCCTTGGGCCGGTGGGGACGGAGCAGGTGGTTTTCGAATCGGTCGGGTACTCGGCCGGGTGCCAGGAGTGCGGTGCGGAGTCGGAGTGCCGGGGCGTCCAGGCCCTGGTGGACGGCTCCTTGCGCTGGGACACGGAGACCACGTGCTCAGCCTGCGGGTTCGCGGTGGCCGCGTGCGGCGGCGACCTGCCTTCCGAGTGGAGGGAGAAGCTGCTCCTCGCCCATGGAGCGGCACGACTCCGGGTGGACCCGTCGGCGGGTGGCGTCGCGGTCATGCGCGTTCTGCGGGCCGGGCTCGGGCTCGGCCTGACCGAGGTCAGGTCCGTCCTGCGTGAGGTGGTGAGCGGGGCACACTCAGGGACGCTGCCCGAAATGGAGCTCTTGGCCCGTAAGTTGTGAGCGTCGGGAATCGACGCGGTGGCCGTCCGGCCGTAGCGGTCGCGAACCGGCCGGGGGAACAAGCGCATGCGGTTCTGCCGAGCCTGTGTTTCCGGTTTCCGTCCGCGTCGCCGGTACAGGCGGAGGTCCGGACGGTGCCGCGCCGGTGACTGTCTGCGAGGGCTGCGGGCGGTGCCGTATCGGCCGCCCCGTTACGGGAGAAGCTGCCCGCGCACCCACTCGGGATCGGGGTTGGTGTGCGGTCGGCCCGCCACGACGACGGTCGGCACGGTCTCGTTGCCGTCGTTGGCCGCCCTCACCGCTGCGGCCCCGGCCGGGTCGCGCCAGATGTCGACCCAGTGGAGCCGGCGGGCGTCGCGGCCCAGCCGGGTACGCAGCCGCAGACAGTAGACGCAGCCCGGCCGCCAGTAGACGACCGGTCTGCCGTCCACCGCACTGCGGCGCTGTGCCTCCAGCGCACCGGTCGGCCTGGGGAAGACCAGCGGCGAGTTCACACCGGCGAGCAGCACGAACAGCAGCAGGAGCGCCACGGCTTCACCAGGTTCACCCCGGGCGATCAGGCCGGCAGCGACGAGTGAGCCGGAAAGCGTGAACAGCACGGGCAGGATCCAGGGGCGCATCATGAGGACGCAGGCTACCGATGAGCAGAACTGATGAGCAGAACCGATGAGCGGAAACGGTTCGCGGACCTCTTCCACCTGACCGCGCGTTCACCGGGGCCGGGAGCAGAAACAGGGGCAGGGCAGTGACGGGAGCAGCACCTGGTCCGGACCGGGCCGGGTCAGGCTGTCAGGTTCTTCCGCATGAGTACGCACATCGTCTCGTGGCGGCGGATCGTCCCGTCGGGCCCTTCCTCGTCCCAGGCGTCCGGCGCACGGCCGTAAGCGGCGTAGCCCAGGCGCTCGTACAGGGCGCGGGCCCGGGGGTTGTCCTCCTCCACGCCGAGTTCGGCCCGGTGCAGTCCACGGTCCCGGATCCGCTGTTCGGCGGCTCGGACGAGCAGCGTCCCCAGGCCGCAGGACTGCAGGGCGGGGAGTACGGCGAGCTGCCACAGGGTCCCGGCCCCCTCACAGGCCCGGTAGTCGACGCCGCCGATCGCCACCGGCAGACCCGCGGGGGTGCATACGGCCAGGTAGTCCACCTCGCCCGCCGCGGCGCGTGCCAGTTCCCGCTCCACGTGGTGCAGATGGGTGGCCGAGCCGGACCAGGTGCACGCCGGCAGGTCCTCGGGCCGTAGGTCGCGCATGCTGACGTGCAGGGTGACGGTGGCGTCGGTGCGGTCGTCTTCGGTGGACACGCCCTGAAGCATGCGGTCTCGGGTGACGGCGCGGCAACACCTTTCTTCCCGGGCCGGTTCGGCCCGATCCGGCCCTTTGCCGGTCGCGACGGGGACGCGGAACCCTGAGTATCCGTACTCGTGCCGGCCGGTGGGGCCGCTGACAGGATGCGGGCCATGACGCATGGCAGAGGGGCGCTCACGGTTCTCCATCTCCTCCTGGTCTGGGCGGCGATGACGGTCACCGTGCCGGCGCTCGGCTTCGGGCTGCTTGCGGCGGCCTGGGGCGGCGGGGCCGGTGCGGCGGTGCCGCTGCTGGTCCTGGTGGTGCCGCTGGCGGTGGGTCTGCTGGCCACGACGGGCGTACCGGTGCGGACCGTGGTGCCGCTGTGCGGTACCGCGTGGCGGCGGTTCGGCTGGGCGGCCATGGTCTTCGTCCTCGGGACGCTCGGCGTCCTGGGCGGTCTGGCCGCCTACAGCGGAGGCGTCGGCCTGGGGAGCGCCGGTACCAGGATCGCGCTGACCGGGGTTCCGTACGCGGTGGCCGCGGCGTTCTTCGTACCGGGCCGGTGGGTGCGGCTGGGAGCGGCGGCCGTGCTGGCGGCCGGGGTGGTCCACGGGGGCTTCGCCGGCCCGGCACGGGCGGAACAGCACCGGCACGAGGCGGAGGCCGCCCGCTACCGGGAGCGGGAGGAGCTGCTGTACCTGGGGACCGCGCCGCCCGGGATGCGGGTGTCCCGGGCCACGGTCGGGCCCGGTTACTTCGGTGTCGAGTACCGCCCCGGCCGGGAGGGCGGATTCGCGTACGTGGGCCTCACCGTGCGCCCCCGGCTCACGCCGGAACTCCGGTGCCCCGAACCGGGGGAGGAGGGGATGACCTGCACGGTGGTCGCTCACGGCGAGATACGCATGGTCCGCGAACTCCCCGCCGGCGAGAGGTCCGTCACCCTCGTCCGCCGCCACCGGGACGTGGAGGCCGAGGTCACCAGCCAGACCCTGGACGAAGCCGGACTGCGCCGCCTGCTGGACACGCTGCGTCCGCTGTCGGACGCGGAGTTGGAGAGGCTGATGCGGGACAAGGTGATCGACCGCGGTTTCTGAGCCGGCCCGGCCCCCGCGAAGCGCCGCGGCCCCGGCCGCTCCGAGTCCGGTGGCGCCCTCTTTGCCACAGGCTCCGGGGCGACGGATGGCAGAGTTGGCGGTCATGAACTGTCTCTTCTGCCGGCTCATCCACGAGGACACCGCGCGATGGGTGGCCCAGGAGGCCGAGGCATGCGCCTTCCTCCCGCCGGACCAGCTCGCACCGGGGCACACGCTGGTGGTCCCCGCCCGTCATCACCCGGATGTGTTCGACATCCCGCCCGGCGCCCTGGCCGCGACGGTGGCGCTGGCGCAGCGCGTCGCGGCGGCGATGCGGACCGCCTTGGGCGCTACGGGCGTCAACATCCTGAGCGCCAGCGGCCCGGGGTCCGAGCAGTCCGTGCCCCATCTGCACTTCCACGTCGTCCCACGGTGGACGGGCGACGGGATCTCCACATGGCCGGCCGGCACCTCCCGCCATCGCCTCACCGGTGACCCGGGCGTCCTGCTGGCCGACGCGCTCGGCCGTGACAGGGAGCCCCGCCACGGCAGTTGATCCGGTGGCACGGTCCCGAGGGATGCCGGGCCGGCCCGGTTGGATACCCACATGACGGATCGGCCGAAGCGCAGGCACGCGTACGGCCCCGCGGGAGACACACCCGCTCTGCTGGACCGGATCGCGACGGAACCGGCTCCCGGGCACTGGACCGGCCTGTGGTCGGCGCTCTGCCATCAGGGCAGTGTGCACTCGGCCGGCGTCTCCACGATGCCGCTCTGGCCGATGGCCGGCACGAAGTCGCCGCCGCGTTGACCTGTGTCTTCGGGGACGCGATCTGCCCGGACTGTGAGGCCGGCTTCTCGGTGCCCGCCCGGATGAGCGCCGACTGGTCGTTCACGGGCCCGGATGCCGGAGGGTGATACGTGTGCCGGACGTCATGAAGGCCGCTGCCCGGCGAGGAAACACCGGACGTCGGCGGCCAGGGAGGACATCTGCTCGCCGCCCTCCAGCCAGGTGGTCACCGAGGCGCTCCAGCCGCCGGCCGCCTGCGGCCACGGCCGCAGGGACCAGGTCAGCCCGACGTAGCCGCCGGACCGGAAGACCGCCGTCACCGCCAGGTCTCCGTCGTCGGTCCGCCAGATCCGCTCGCCGTCCCATCCCCGGTAATCGGCGGCCAGTCCTTCCAGGAACGTGCTGAGACCACTGTCCCGGAGCCAGGCGACGATCTCGTCGACGCGAGCGGTCAGCCCCGGGGCCCGCAGTTCGACGGCATAGTGCACAAAGTCCGCGTCGAAGCCGGACCTGTCGCAGAACGTCACGCCGACGGAGGCGTTGTCCTGGCAGCGGACGGCCACGCCGGCCCTGTCGTCGGTGTCACTGTCCAGAAAGATCATGGACGGAACGCTAAGGGGTCTCCCGTGATCCCTGAAGAGCGCGACGACAGCCGTGGCACCTTGCGGAGTCGTCGGAGTATCCATGCGCCTCCATGCACCCCCATGTACATCCGTGTACACCCATGTGCATCCGTGTGCATCCGCTATGCGGACACTTCTCCGCCTCATGGCTTCGTCCGTGAGTCCGGCGGCAGTTGTCCACCGTCCCGGGAGGCGGTTGGATCGGGGCGGGGGCGAGGTTCACGAGAACGGGGGCACCTGATCCGGAGCCTCCTCCGGGTGCCGGTCGGAGAGTGCCGAGGGGGACGTCGTGGAGTGGTCGATGGCCTTGTCCGGGTTCGCCGCCGGGCTCCTGATATCCGTCGTCACCGCCCCCGTGGGCGTCTCCGGAGCGGTCTTCCTGCTGCCCGTCCAGGTCAGTGTGCTGGGTGTGCCCAGCCCGGCCGTGACACCCACGAACCTGCTCTACAACGTCGTGGCCGGCCCCGGTGCCCTCCTGCGCTACCGGCGGGCCGGGCAGCTCGGCGGACCGCTGACCCGGCTCCTGATCGCGGGCACCGTCCCCGGTGTCGTCGTCGGCGCCGTGATCCGCGTTTTCGCCGTTCCCGGCCCGCGCGTCTTCCGCCTTCTCGTAGCGGCGTTGCTCCTGCCGCTCGGGCTGTGGCTGTGGCTGCGGACCGTACGCCCCGCCCCGCCCCGCACCCGTGGCCGGCCTTCGCCTCGCGCGACGACGTCGCTGGCCCTGGCCGTCGGCGTGGTCGGCGGGATCTACGGAATCGGGGGCGGCTCGCTGCTCGGCCCGATCCTCGTCGGCCGCGGCGCACCGGTCGCCACCGTCGCACCCGCCGCGCTGGCCTCCACCTTCGTGACCTCCGTCGTCGGCGCGGCCACCTACGCGCTGCTCTCCCTCGCCACCACCGGCGACGTCACCCCCGACTGGCTGCTGGGCCTGTCCTGCGGCGCCGGCGGCCTCCTCGGCGGCTACCTCGGCGCACGACTCCAGCCGCACGTGCCCGAGACGGCCCTCCGGCTCCTGCTCGGCACCCTCGCCACCGCGGTCGGCGCGCTCTACGCGGTCCAGACCCTCCGCTGACCCCGCGGGCGGTCGGTGCCGACGAGTACGCGACCCGCGAGAGGCGTCACTGCGGGACTGCCCTGGCCGGTCGGCCCGTGGAACGGCCAGGGGCGGGGACGGTCCGCTGAGGCCGGGTCCCGTTCTCCACCGAAGGGGCACGGACGCGGCACCACGAGCGGTGCGGGTCGCGGGCCGGTGGCCTCTCCGGCCCCACCTGAGCGAGGCTGCGGGACGTGCGAGGAGGAGACCTCAAGCGGGCAGTCCCGTGTCGATGACGAAGCTGATCTCGATGGCCTGGCCGGGCAAGATCAGTTCGGTGACGCCCAGGACCGTGCTGGCCGGGCGGTGGTCGCCGAAGTACCCCAGGTTGCCCTGTGCCGTCGCCGCGGCGTTCTGCCGCAGGTCCACCACGTACAGGGTCTGCGAGACGATCTGGTTCCGGGTGGCGCCGTAGTGGTCCAGGACCTTGTCCATGTTGGCGTAGGTCCGCTTGAGCTGGGCGGCGAAGTCGCCCGCGTGGAGGAACTCGCCCGCCTCGTCGAACGAGAGCTGTCCGGAGACGTGGATCAGCCCGCCGGACTTGATCGCCTGTGAGTAGCCGAAGTCGCTCTCGGCCGGCACGTCGTAGCTGAAGGAATCAATGGTGGTCACGGTGCCCGGTCCTTCCGTTTTACTCTCTTGTGGTTACTCGGGAACTGTAGGAGAGTGGCGGCTGACCTGGAAGAACGCACTTTTCGGTGACTGGGGAACCTCATGGTGACCAAGCAGCTACTCAAGGGCCTGCCCGAGGGCGCCGACCTGCGGCGCGCGGACTCCCTGGCGCGGGAGATCTTCTCGGACGTCGCCAACAAGTGGGCGCTCCTGATCATCGAGGCGCTCGGCGAGCGCACCCTGCGCTTCGGCGAGCTGCGGGACGAGGTCGAGGGCATCAGCCACAAGATGCTCACCCAGAACCTGCGGATGCTGGAGCGCAACGGCCTGGTCGACCGGAAGGTGCACCCCACCGTGCCGCCGCGAGTCGAGTACACCCTCACCGGGCCGGGCCGGGCCCTGCGCGCCGCGGTCGACGCCATATGCGGCTGGACCCACCAGCATCTCGGTCACATCGAGCGTGCACGCGGCCGCTTCGGCGCCTGACGGGCACGCGGCGAGACCCTCGCGCGTCGCGCGGTTCCTTTGCCCGGTCCCATGTGACCGGGCTGCCGGCCCCTCCTGAGGGTTCCCGGAAGACTCCGCTCAGTCCGAGGTGTCGCGCCGAGCCTCCGGGGCCATCCGTACGGGGGTGGCGGCGACCAGCACCGCGGCGAACACGAGAGGAGCGGCCGTCTGGTACCCCATCCAGACTTCTCCCCCGGCACCGCTGCCCTGCCGCGCCATCAGGAGGCCGGCCAGGGCCGTCAGCACCCAGCCGCTGTCGTAGGCGATCATGAGCCGCGTGTAGGTGAGCATCGACCGGCTGCGCGTGTATCCGACCTCGACGCCACCGCCGATCAGCAGGGCCACGCCTGAAGCCGCCATCAGCCAGGCCGGCGTGCCGAGTAACCGGCCGAGCGGAGCGGCGCCGGCGATCCAGACGGCGGCGAGCAGCACCTTGAAGGCACCGTCGGCGACGGCGCCGACCATCCGGCGGGACATCCGTGACGCCACTTCCTGAGCCATGAGCATCCTCCTGGGCAGCTGCCCTGACCACTTCGATAATGAGATTACGGTAATATTCTCATTATGAGAATGTCGAGAGCGGAGGCCAAGGAGCGCAACCGCCGGGCCTTGCTGGACGCTGCGTTCCAGGTCGTTTCCCGGGACGGGCACCGGGCCAGGCTTGAGGAGATCGCCGAGCGTGCCGGCCTGACCACCGGTGCCGTCTACTCGCTGTTCGGAAGCAAGAACGGCCTGGTGGTCGCCCTGGTCGCCGACCATCTGCGGCCGCACTACGAGGAGATCGAGCAGGCCGTCCCCGCCGGGCTCGATCTGCTGGAAGCGGTCGACGCCTTCGCCCGGTTCTACCGGCGTAGTTGCGACGCCCCTGACGCGGTGTCCCGTCTGTCGCTTCAGATCACCTTGCTGGACATGGCGCTGCACGATCCCGGCCTGGGGGCCCGGCTCGCCGCGTCCGTCCGGTCGCAGGAGAGCCAACTGGCCGCGCTGTTCACCGGAAGGCCGCACGACGGGGGCGTTGTGACGGCGCGGCAGGCGCAACACCTGGCCACCGCCCTCAGGGCGTTGTTCGTCGGCCTCGGCCAGGGCATCCCTTTCGGTCTTGCCCCCGGCGCCGATGAGCAGTACTTCGCCGATGCGGCCCGCGCCCTGGCGTCCGGGATGGCCCTTGCCGATCGCGGCATGGATGCTTCGTGACGGCCGGTCGAGGCGGGGCGTCCCGGGTTCACCGCCGTGAATCGGATCTGCGACGGCTTCCGCCGGGCCGGCAAAGCCGTCGTGGAGCCGGGGGCGTGCTCCCTCACCTCGCTGACCAGGCGTGATGACCGGGAAAAGTGGAGTGGACCGCTGCCTCGCGTCGAACGGGACGGCGCACCGGAGGCCCGGGGCGGGGTGAGGTGTGCGACCGGATGCCTCGCGAGGGCCGGGGGCGCCTCGGCCGTACGGAGACGGGACGCCTTCGGTGGGGCGGGGTGGCGCGGGCGTGCCCGGTCGGCCGAAACGAGCAGACACTTTTGCAAGCGCCTGCTTGCAAAAGTTAGCGGGGATGGTGCACCATCGGCGCATGGCATCACTCAATGTCGGCAATCTCGGCGAGTACCTGCGTGAGCAGCGGCGCACCGCGCAGCTCTCCCTGCGGCAGCTCGCCGACGCCGCCGGGGTGTCCAATCCGTATCTCAGCCAGATCGAGCGCGGTCTGCGCAAGCCGAGCGCCGAGGTGCTGCAGCAGGTCGCGAAGGCCCTGCGGATCTCCGCCGAGACGCTGTACGTGCGCGCCGGGATCCTCGACGAGCGGGAGCGGGAGGAGCTGGAGACGCGGGCGGTCATCCTGGCCGATCCGTCGATCAACGAGCGGCAGAAGAACGTGCTGCTGCAGATCTACGACTCCTTCCGCAAGGAGAACGGTTTCGACGGCGTGCCCGACACCGGTACCGACACCGGCGCCGGACCCGAGGTCCGCGGTGCCGCCGGTGCGGGAAGCGGAACCGGGACCGGCGCGGAACAGGACACCGGCGGTCCGGGCGGCTCCGGCGGGGATGCCCGCGGCCCCCGTGAGGCCGGCGGCGGTGACGCCGGGAACCACCCCTGAACTGACTTCTGATGATCCGGGAGGACCACAGTCATGGCCATCACCGATGACCTGCGTAAGACCCTCACCGACCCCACCCCCCTCTACTTCGCCGCCGGTACGGCCGATCTCGCCGTGGAGCAGGCGCGCAAGGTCCCGGCGCTGATCGAGCAGCTGCGGGCCGAGGCGCCCGAGCGCATCGAGGCCGTACGCAACACCGACCCGAAGGCCGTGCAGGAGAAGGTCGCCACGCAGGCCAAGGAGGCCCAGGCCGCGGTGCAGGCGAAGGTGGCCGGATTCCTCGGGTCGCTGGACACCGATCTGAAGAAGCTGGGTGAGAACGCCCAGGACCTGGCCCTGCGGAGCGTGGGGGTGGCCGCTGAGTACGCGGTCCGGGCCCGTGAGACGTACGAGAAGGTCGCCGAGCGCGGCGAGCAGACCGTGCGTACGTGGCGTGGGGAGGCGGCGGAGGAGATCGTCGAGATCGCCACCGTCGTGGAGGGCGAGCCGGTGCCGCGGCAGAAGTCGGGAGCCGCACCGGAGGCGAAGCCCGCCGCGTCGAAGACCGCCGCGTCGAAGACCGTAGCGTCGAAGACCGTAGCGTCGAAGACCGCGGCGACGAGCCCCGGCGCGGTGAAGTCCGCCGCCGGGTCCGGTGGGGCGAAGACCGGGGAGGCGAAGACCGGCGGGGCCGGGGCCGGGGCCGCGCCTGCCGGGAAGACGGCCGCCACGCGTAAGCCCGCGGCGAAGAAGAGCACCCCGCCGTCGGCGGAGTAGCGGGCCGGGCGGGCGGGGGCCGGGCACCTTTACGGGTGGTCCGGTCGTTGTTCCCGGTACCTTTGCCGCGAGGCGCTCTCTCCACTGACTAGGCGGTACTCACCGTGTTGCTCGAAGCATTCGGATCGGTTCTCCAACTGCTCTACCTGGCCATGCTCGTCCTGGCTGTGGTCGCGTTCGTCTTCGCCGTCATGGCTCGCGAGGACGCCTACCGGGCGGCGGACAAGCAGAAGAAGTCCTTCTGGCTGATCATTCTCGGGATCACCGTGTTCGTGAACCTGGTCATCCCGATCCTGTTCCTCCAGATCGCGGGAGTGATCGCCTCCATCGTCTTCATGGTGGACGTGCGGCCGGCGATCAAGGCGGTGACGGGCGGCGGCGGACGCCGTGGCGGCTCGTCCAGCGACGGGCCGTACGGCCCTTACAACGGCGGGCGCTGAACGCCGGCGGACAGGCCCGGACCGGGGCGGGAGTGCGTGGCACTCCTGCCCCGTCGGCGTATCCGGTCCTCGTCGCGTTCCAGGAGCAGCACCGCGACGTCGTCGGTGAGCTCGCCGCCGTTCAGCTCCTGCGCCTGGGCGACGGCGGCCTCCAGCAGTTCCTCGCCGCCGAGCCCCCGGTCCAGCTGCCCGTTGATCATCGCCACCATGCCGTCCTGACCGAGCCGGCGGCTCTCCCCGGCGGCCACACGGCCCTCGATCAGCCCGTCGGTGTACATCATCAGGCTCCAGGAGCCGCCCAGCTGCACCTGGCGGCGGGGCCAGCGGGCGCCGGGCAGCAGCCCGAGCGCGGGGCCGCCGTCCTCGTACGGGAGCAGACGCGCCGCCCGGCCGTGGCGGGCGATCAGCGGGGCCGGGTGGCCGGCGAGGCACAGTCCGGCGTGCCGCCCGTCGGGGGCGATGTCGACGGTGCAGAGGGTCGCGAAGATCTCCTCGCTCTGCCGTTCGTGCTCAAGGACCTGCTGGAGCGTGGAGAGCAGTTCGTCGCCGCAGAGCCCGGCCAGGATGAGGGCGCGCCAGGCGATGCGGAGCTCCACCCCGAGCGCGGCCTCGTCCGGGCCGTGGCCGCAGACGTCGCCGATCATGGCGTGCACGGTGCCGTCGGGGGTGCGGACGGTGTCGTAGAAGTCGCCGCCGAGCAGGGCGCGGCTGCGGCCCGGCCGGTAGTGGGCGGCGAACTCCAGGTCGGAGCCGTCCAGGAGCGGTGTGGGGAGCAGTCCGCGTTCCAGCCGGGCGTTCTCCTGGGCGCGCAGCCGGGACTCGGTCAGCTGGTGCTGGGCGATGTCGGCGCGTTTCCGCTCCACGGCGTACCGGATGGCGCGGCTGAGGAGCCGGCCGTCGAGTTCCCCGCGGAAGAGGTAGTCCTGGGCGCCCACCCGTACGGCCTCGGCGGCCCGCTCGGCGTCGTCCTCGGCGGTGAGGGCGAGGACCGCGTGGCGCGGTGCGATGCGCAGGACGTGCTGGAGGGTGGCGAGCTCGGGGTGTGCCGAGGCGTCGTCCCCCGGCCGGCTGTCGGCGCGGGGAGCGGCGGGCGGGGCCACGCCGAGGTCGACCAGGACGCAGTCGACCTGGTGGGTCAGCAGGCGTCCGGCCTCGGTGAGGTTCCGGGCGGTACGGACACGGACCCGGGCCCCGGTGGTGGACGGCAGCTCGGGGACGGTGAAGGTGCCCGCAGGGTCGTCCGAGATCACCAGCAGGGTGAGGTCGGCGCCATGAGTGGTCTCCGCAGCGGAAACAGCACGCTGCTGCGGTACGGGTACGGGCATCGGTTCGGGTTTCCTTCCCTCCCCCCGAGGGCGCGGCGGACCGCCGATCGACGGCCCGCCAGACGGGGACGATAGCGGTCGGTGGCGGGGGAACGGAATGCCACCTGAAGATCGTTCGCCGGCGTATGCGCGGCCATAAGCCGCGTCCCACCACGGATCCGGCGCACTCGGAGCGGACGAAACGGACAGGCGGGCCATGACAAACATCACGCGCCGCGAAGCCCCGCGGGCGCGGGCGGAGAGCGGGGCCGGCCGGCGGCCCGGCCCGCCGGGCGGCTCCCCGTACGCGCGTCGCCCCGGGCCCGGCCACCTGGTGCCCGGCGCCCCGGTCACCTGTCGGGGCGGACCACTCCGAGGATCTTCATCGAGCCCGCGCCGGCCAGGGTGACGTCCCTCCCGGGGCGGGGGGCGTGCACGATCGATCCGCTGCCGACGTACATGCCGACATGGCTGGCGTCGTCGTGGTAGATGATCAGGTCGCCGGGGCGCATGTCCTGCACGGCCACGCGCGGCAGCTGCCGCCACTGCTCCTGGGAGGTCCGGGGGATCGGGTGCCGCGCGGACGCCCAGGCCTGCGAGGTGAGGCCGGAGCAGTCGAACGAGCCGGGGCCCTCGGCGCCCCAGACGTACGGTTTGCCGATCTGGGCGGTCGCGTAGGCGATGGCCTGCTTGCCGCTCGCGCTTGCCTCCCGGTCGATCTGGGTGAGCGCGCCGGAGGAGAGCCAGGACTTCTGCGCCGTGATCGCGGCCCTCTGCTCCAGCTCCAGGAGCCGGACCCGCTCCTCCTTCTCCAGCTGGGACTCCAGCTTCTCCGCCTCGGCGATCCTGGCCTTGACGGTCTTCCTGGCCTTGGCCTGCTTGACCCGGTTCGCCTCCAGCTTCTCCCAGTTGAGACCGGCGTCCTGGGTGTACGTCTCCAAGTCCTGCTGGGACTGCTCCAGTTCGGCGAGCATTCCCTTGGTGGCCTGCTGGTTCACACGGAGCTGGTTCACGCCGTCCAGGAAGAGGTCCGGGTCGCCGCTCAGCACCAGCTGGGCGCCCGGCGGGAGGCCGCCGTTGCGGTACTGCTCGGTGGCCAGGGCGCCCGCCCTGCTCTTCAGCTCGTCGATCTTCGCCTGTCCCTCGGCGATGGCGAGGGTGAGGCGGGCCAGCTCCTGGGACTGCTTCTCCGCCTGCTCCTCGGCGAGGTTGTAGGCGTCCGTGGCCGCCCCCGCCTTGCGGTACAGGGTCTCGATCTCCTCGCGTACCTCTTCGAGGCTCTTCTTCCCCGGGGTGGAAGCCCCGGGAGCGGAAGGAGACGGGTCCGGGCCCGGGGCCGCCATCGCCTGGACCGGCGCGGCCAGCAGGGCCAGTGCGCAGACCAGAGTGATCGCAGCAGAGGCACAGTGGCGTCGGTTCACGAGCTCCCCCTCCGGGCGAACGGCAGGAAAAGCCGAATCGCGCCCATGTGACTTACCGTCAGTAACTTTTCGGTGTCGACGCGATCGTGCCATGTTGTCCCGTAAAGCAACAGGGGCCCGTGCCGCGCGACACGTCACACAGGGGACGATCGGGAGGGCCCGGCGCGTTCCCGGATCCGTGATCGTTCTCGTCCGTCTCCCGGCGGAGTGCCCTCGTCCGCGCACGGGCCGCCCTTTGTCCATCGGCGGGACCGGGACGGACGGCGGCCGGGCGGCTGACGGACGGCGGCCGGGCGGTGGGCGCGGTTCAGCCCGTCGCCGGCCGCAGGGCGGACCACCGCACCGTGATCTCCCCCTGCCGCCACCTGCGTACGTCGTCGGTCAGCGGCCAGTCGCCCGCCACCGCCCGCGCCGTCGCGATCCAGCGCTGCCGCGCGCCCAGCGACGCGTACGGGGCGGCCGTGGCCCAGGCCCGGTCGAGGTCGCGCAGAAAGGCGTGGACGGGTTCGCCGGGAACATTGCGGTGGATCAGCGCCTTCGGCAGGCGTTCCGCCAGATCCGACGGGCGGTCCAGCGAACCCAGCCGGGTCGCGAAGGTGACGGTGCGCGGTCCCTCGGGGCCCAGCGCGACCCAGACGTGCCGCCGGCCGATCTCGTCGCAGGTGCCCTCGACCAGGAGACCGCCGGGGGCGAGGCGCGCGCGGAGCCGCGCCCAGACGGCGGCGACCTCGTCCTCGTCGTACTGGCGCAGCACGTTCGCCGCCCGGATGAGGGCGGGGCGGGTGTCCAGCGGGATCTCGAAGCCGCCGTGGACGAAGCGGAGGCCCTCGCGCTCGTACGGCTTCGCCGCGGCCACCCGCTCCGGGTCGATCTCGATGCCGACGACCGCCGTGCGCGGATCCGCGGTGCGCAGCCGTTGCAGCAGTTCCACGGCGGTCCAGGGGGCCGCACCGTAGCCGAGGTCGACCGCGACGGGGAGATCGCTGCGGCGCAGGGCGGCCCCGTGGGCGGCGGCGATCCAGCGGTCCATACGGCGCAGGCGGTTGGGGTTGGTGGTCCCGCGGGTCGCGGTGCCGATGGGGCGCTGGTGCATGACAGCGAGCGTAGTAGAGGACGGGCCGTGGCCGGGCGGTCCGCGGAGGGAGGGGACCGGGCGGGCCGGGCGGTCCGCGGAGGGATGGGGACCGGGTGGGCCGGGGCAACGATCGGGTAAAGCGGAATGAATGGCCGTGCCCCGCTGTTCTGCCTCTCCGAGAGGGCCGCGCGCGCCCTGTGAGCGGCATGCCCCGAGCGAGGAGGAGCGGACCCAGTGAGCCAGTACATCTCCAGGCTCGGCGCCGGTCGTGTCGCACCCCGTATCCGCTTTCCGTCCGGTTTCGCCGGCGGGCACCGCAAACCGCGCCGGGTGGCGATGCTCTCCGTGCACACCTCGCCCCTGCACCAGCCGGGCACCGGCGACGCGGGCGGGATGAACGTCTACATCGTCGAACTGGCCAGACGGCTCGCCGCGATCGGCATCGAGGTGGAGATATTCACCCGGGCCACCACCGGGACCCTGCCCCCTTCGGTCGCACTCGCGCCCGGCGTACTGGTACGCCATGTGGACGCCGGCCCGTACGAGGGCCTGGCCAAGGAGGAGCTGCCCGCCCAGCTCTGCGCGTTCACCCACGGTGTGATGCAGGCATGGGCCGGGCAGCGCCCCGGCTACTACGACCTGGTCCACTCGCACTACTGGCTCTCCGGCCAGGTCGGCTGGCTCGCCGCGCAGCGCTGGGGTGTGCCGCTGGTGCACGCCATGCACACCATGGCGAAGGTCAAGAACGCCTCCCTGGCCGAGGGGGACACCCCCGAGCCCGCGGCCCGGGTCATCGGCGAGACGCAGATCGTCCGGGCCTCGGACCGGCTCATCGCCAACACCGCCGAGGAGGCGGACGAACTGGTCCGCTTCTACGACGCCGACCCGGCGTCGGTCGCCGTGGTCCACCCCGGGGTCAACCTCGAACGGTTCCGCCCCGTCCCCGGCGGCCCCCGTCCGGGCGGCGAACGGGACGCGCGCGACGCCCGCGCGGCGGCCCGGGACCGCCTCGGTCTGCCGCGGGACGCCCTGATCCCGCTGTTCGCCGGCCGCATCCAGCCGCTGAAGGCCCCCGACGTACTGCTGCGCGCCGTCGCCGTACTCCTGGACCGCGACCCGGGCCTGCGCTCCCGCATCTTCGTACCGGTCGTCGGCGGCCCCAGCGGGAGCGGGCTCGCCAAGCCGGAGGGCCTGCAGAAGCTGGCCGCCCGCCTGGGCATAGCCGATGTCGTGCATTTCCACCCGCCGGTCGGCCAGGACCAGCTGGCCGACTGGTTCCGGGCGGCCTCCGTGCTGGTCATGCCGTCCTACAGCGAGTCCTTCGGGCTGGTCGCCAT
Source organism: Streptomyces nitrosporeus (assembly GCF_008704555.1). Lineage (NCBI taxonomy): Bacteria > Bacillati > Actinomycetota > Actinomycetes > Kitasatosporales > Streptomycetaceae > Streptomyces > Streptomyces nitrosporeus. The sequence goes on along the minus strand of NZ_CP023702.1, from coordinate 3,474,772 downwards.
CGAGGCCCAGGCCTCGGGCACACCGGTGGTCGCCGCCGCGGTGGGCGGCCTGCCGGTGGCCGTACGGGACGAGGAGACCGGCTTCCTGATCCCGGGACACGACCCGGCGGCGTACGCCGAGGCGCTGGGCCGGTTCGCGGACAGCCCCGAACTGGCCGGCCGGATGGGGGCCGCCGCCGCCGCGCACGCCCAGTCGTTCGGCTGGGACACGGCCGCCTCCGCGACCGCCGACGTCTACACGGCCGCGATCCACGACCACCGCCGCCGCACCCGGCTGCGCCACGGCTGAGCGAGGCGCCGCCGACCGCCGGCGCGCCCCTGCCGTACGCTCGCACCATGGCTGACGTACCCGACGAGGCAGCAGTGGCGCAGGTCATCGAGGCGACGCTGGAGGACGCGGAGCTCGAATGGGAGAGCCCCGGGCCCGGTAACTACGTCGTGAAACTGCCCGGTACCCGGAAGCTGTCCACGACCTGCTCCCTGGTCGTCGGCCGCCACTCGCTCTCGCTCAACGCGTTCGTCATCCGCCACCCCGACGAGAACGAGGCAGCCGTCCACCGCTGGCTGCTGGAGCACAACCTCAAGCTGTTCGGGGTGGGTTACGCCGTGGACCCGCTCGGCGACGTCTACCTCACCGGCCGGCTCCCGCTCTCCGTGGTCACCCCCGGGGAACTCGACCGGCTCCTCGGCGTCGTGCTCGAAGCGGCGGACGGCGCCTTCAACTCCCTGCTGGAGCTGGGATTCGCGAGCGCCATCCGCAAGGAGTACACCTGGCGGGTCGAGCGCGGCGAGTCCACCCGCAACCTGGACGCGTTCCGCCACCTCACCCGGCGCTCCGACGGCTGACGGAGCGCCGGCGCACCGGGCGGCTCCGGTGGCTGACGGAACGCCCGGTTATCCGGTGGCCCGGGCCACCGTGTCCAGGGCCGCGTCGAGCTCCGGCGCCACATGCGTCCACACCCAGGCCCGGTCCTCGGCCGACGCCTGCCGGGGGACCGTCTCGACCAGCATGATCAGGTAGAGGTAACTGCGGTACAGCGCGAGCCGGAGCCGCAGCGACGGCGTGAACACGAGGGGCGCGCCGGCCGAGGAGGCGTAGCCGGTGAGGAAGTCCTCGTCCTCCTCGATGTCACCGAGCAGCGCGAGCGACACGAGGTCGGCGGCGGGGTCGCCCCAGAACATCCGCTCGCCGTCGATGATCCCGCCGATGGAACGCGCCCCGGGCCCGCCCGCCACCAGCACATTGCCCTGCCAGAGGTCGAAGTGGACGAGGGCGGGCCGGACCACCTCGTCCAGGACGTACGAGGCCGCGCCGAGCAGGGTGCGGATCTCGCCCACCGGCCGCGGCGGACGGACCCCGTACTCCTCCGCGTCGTCGAGCACGGCGGCGGCCATCGCGGTGAACGCCGCCCGCCAGGTGGGGGCGAGGGGGCCGAAGGGTTCGCCCGGGTATCCGAAGCCGGCGGGGCCCGTCACCCTGTGCAGCCTCCCGACGAGCGCCCCGAGTTCCGCCCGCAGCCGGCGTGTCTCGACGTCCGTCAGCTCGTCCGCGAGCTCGCTCCAGGGGCGGCCCGGACACGCGGTCATCACCACGTACGGCCCGGTCGCCGGACCGGGGCCGAGACCGGCGCGCGGCACCACACCGCCGAGTCCGGCGCGCACGACGCGCGGGACCACGCCGCCGAGCCCGGCCGCCGCCTCGTAGAAGGTCACCTCCCCGGTCAGCAGGGCGTGTTCGTACCGCAGCCCGGAGCTGTGGGCGGGCGGGATCTTCACCACCCAGTCGCGTCCGTCGCCGAAGGCCATCCGGACGACGGTGTTGTACGTCCCGCCCGCCGGCGTCTCGCAGGAGACGGGGTCGCCGACGGGTGCAAAGACGCCGACGGGTGCGGGGGCGTCGGAGGAAGCGGAGGCGCCGGGGGACGTGGAAGTGCCGGTCGTGTCCGCGCCGAGCGCGCGTACCACCGCGAGCGCGGCTGCTGTGGGATCGGTGGTCACGGGCGGGAACTCCTCGGTCATGGCGGTCCGGTGGGCGGGGCGGGGCCGGTGGCGGTCCGGTGGCGGGACCGGCGGCGAGTTCGGTGGCGGGCCTGGCGGGCCGTCGGCGGGCCCGCCGACGGGTTCGTGGTGGGTCCCCGGCGGGACGGACCGCGGGAGGGGGAGACCGTACGGGTACTCCCCGTCCCCACAGCCGATTCACAGGGTGATCACGGGGGCGTCACGATCACATCCCGTGACCGCTCGGGCCGGTCATCGGACAGGAGTCCGATCGTAGAGTGTGCCTCTGCGTAACAGCCCCTGAAGTCGCCGAAGTTCGCGCCAGGAGGACTGCCGCTCCCTTCGGACGAGAGATGAACCAGCCATGCGCACCACCGCCGTACGCCGTACCGCCCTCGCCGCCTCCGTGATGTCCCTGGCCCTCCTGGCCACCGCCTGCGGCGGTGCGGAGGAGAAGGGCGGGAAGGCCGACGCCGCCGCACCGGGTGCCGAGGACGGCGGCGCGACGAAGGCGGCCGTCAAGGCGCTCACCTCCGCCGAGCTGGAGAAGCTCTCGCTGGAGCAGGGCGATGCGGCCGGCCAGAAGATCGCGAAGACCACCTCCGCCGACCGTGCCGGTGAGGGGGACGTCACCGCCGACAAGAAGGAGTGCGAGCCCATCAGCTCCGCCCTCTACGGCGTGAAGCGGGGCGCCCCGATCGGTGACGCCGCCCGCAGGGCGACCCAGGAGCCCGTGAAGGACAAGGACGCCTCCCCGGAGGAGCAGCTCGCGGCCGCCTTCGACATCACGAGCACCCTGGTCACGCTGAACTCCTACGAGGGTGACGGCGCCGCGAAGAGCATCGCGGAGCTCCGGGACGCCGTCGCCGCGTGCTCCGGCGGCTTCGTGATGACCACGAAGGGGGAGAAGCAGAACCTCGCCGAGGTGACCGAGGAGAAGGTGAGCGGCGGCGAGGAGGCCGCGGCCTGGAACGTGCTGTTCGACGCGGACGGCTCGAAGGTGCCCTTCAAGCTGGTGATCATCCGTCAGGGTGCGACGGTCGCCACCTTCGCCACGATGGACTTCGGGGCGATGGCCACGAAGAAGACCGAATCCGACCTGCCCACCGAGCTGATCGACGCCCAGCTCAAGAAGCTCGGCTGATCGCGGCGGCGTGGTGAGGGGGCGGGGCAGGGAACGGCCCGCCCCCTCACGGTAGCGGAACCAGCCTGACCACGGTGACGGTCAGCACGGTCCCGGAGACGTAGTAGAGGACGATCGCCCCGGACACGGTGGCCTCACGGCGGTCGCGTTCCCGCTTGACGGCGGTCGAGGCGTGCCCGTACGGGTCCTGGCCCAGGGTCCGTGCCATCTCACGCCGGAAGGAGTCGCCGTCCCGCATCTTCGCCAGGGTGTCGTCGGCGGGCGGTGCGTAGGAGATCCGGAAGCTCAAGCCACGCTCCGCCTCTCGGCCTCGTCCTGGGCCAGTCTGTCCAGGATCCGATCGGCCTCGGGATCGGGCACCGACTCCAGCATCCAGTGCCGCATGACGGCCTGGATCTCGTGCACACCGGCCTCGTTGATCGCCCGGTCGAACTCCTCGCGTCTCTCCTCCGGCAGCGCGGCACGGATCGCCGGGATGCTGTTGGGGACGTCCACCTCGGTACCGCCGACGAAGGTCTTCAGGGACTCGCCCATGATCAGTCTCCCCCGATCTTCTCGCCCTCTGTCCTCTGTACCCGTTCCGCGCCGTGTACGCACACGGTGAACGGGCAGGCGTGCGGGCCAGGTTAGCGACGGGCGGGACGGCGGTCCCGGCCGGGGGCAAGGCCGCCGCAAGGACGCTGCAAGGAATGTGCCGTACTCCCCGGGAATCCCCTTCTTCGTCATACGTCCGGGATGAGCGATGGGGGATCGCATGTCTGTGAGAACCACCAAGGCGGCGCTGATCGAGCAGGGACACTGGCTGACCGTGAGGGACTGCAAAAGGGTCCTGGTGGTCGTGCACACGGTGACCTTCGCGCAACGGCTCCGCGAGGTCTTCGAACTGCTGGACGCGGATCTGCGCGTCCAAGTCGTCTTCACCGCCGCGCCACACGCTTTCGGCAGCGGCGTCACCCACTACCTGCGAGGTCTGGGCATCGCCACCGTGCCCTGGGAGGAGGCCCTCCGGGCCGACTTCGATCTCGCGCTGGCCGCCGGCTCCCGGGGGGTGCACGAGTTGCGCGCCCCGGTCCTGCGCATCTCCCACGGTGCGGGCCAGATCAAGCTGCTCACCGATGTCTCGCTGCTGGTGCCCGGGGAGCCCCGGGTGCCGGGGATGCTGAGCCGCCGGCACCTGGTGCACGAGGGACGGGTGGTACCGGCGGCGGTCGTCTACTCGCACGAGCGGGACCTCGCGGAACTGGCGCGTTCCTGCCCGGAGGCACTGCCCGTCGCCCATGTCGTGGGTGACCCGTGCGTCGACAGGATCACGGCCGGGCTCCCGCGCCGGGAGGAGTACCGGAAGGCGCTGGGGCTGGAGCCCGGACAGCGGCTCGTGGTCGTCACCTCCACCTGGGGGCCCGCTTCGACGTTCGGGCAGCTCGGTTCCCTGCTGCCGCACCTGCTCGGCCAGTTGCCGGGAGACCTCTACCGGACCGCGCTCCTGGTGCATCCCAACGTGTTCGCCGGCCACGGCATGTGGCAGGTACGGGGGTGGCTGACGGGCTGCCGGGGGGTGGCCCTGGTGCCCCCGGAAGCGGACTGGCAGGCGTTGCTGATCGCAGCCGACTGGATCATCGGCGACCACGGCTCACTGACCGCGTACGGCACGCTGACCGAGGCCACGGTGCTGTTCAACCCCGGCCCGCGACCGGAGATATCGGCATCCTCGCCGGTGGGACTGCTGGCGCGGGTGGCACCGGTGCTCTCCGCGCTGCATCCGCTCGCCGAGCAGCTGGAGTACGCCGCCGGGCGGCGCGGACCGGGGCAGTACGCCGAGGCGGCCGCCTCGCTGTCCTCCGCACCGGGAGAGTTCCATCAGCGGATGAGGTCGGTGGTCTACCGGCTGCTCGGTCTGGGGGAGCCCGCACGCCCGCCGGTCGTCACACCGCCGTCGCCACCGCTTCCGCTGGAGGCGTGGGAGGCGCACGAGCACCGCGGGGTGGCGCTGTGAGGCATGGTGCCCGGGGGTGGCCGGGGCGAGGGGCGGGCCCGGAACCGGCCCCGCCGGAGCCGGATCACGGGCGTCCGCAGGGGGAGGAGGCGGACGCGGCGTGGTTCGGGGTCTGCTTCCAGGCCGGCGGGTCCGGGGCCGGAGCGGGCGGATCCGTCCTCGCCGTCTGGACCTCGGACACCGCGCACGGCACCGTACGCGTCAGTTCCGGCGAACCGTCCGGCCCCGCGCGGTCCGGTGTCGCGGGACCGCCGGCCCGGTGTGCTCACGGGGGCGGCGGCTTCCCCTGCGACGTACACCTCCGGGCGGATCCGGACGCTCCGTTCCGGTCCGGCCTGGCGCACTACGCGGACGTGCTGGTGGGCGGTGTCCCGCTGCCGGCGTCGTCGGCCTGCCGGCGGGTGCACGAGCTGCTCACCGGCTATCCGGGGGTTCTCGTCGTCGCGGTGCCGGTGCTGGAGCCGGGGCGCGCTCTCGTGGGGGTGCGGGGCGAGGCGAGCGGGCCCCGGCTGCTGGGAACGGGGGCCTTCGGCGCGGGGGGCCTTTCCCCGGCCGGGACGGCCGCGTCGGTGATGCACGCGTGGGTGGCCGCGGGGAGGCCGCCCGGCGCCCTGCGCTCGGTGTCCCCGCCGGCCACGGGGACCGCGGTCGCGTAGCGCCGTAAGGGCTGTCCGGTGGCCCCTGGCCAGTCCTGGCCAGGGGCGTGGCGCGTGGTGTCCGGCGACGCCGCGAGGCGCCGTGCAGGACGCCACGCCTGTCCGGCCCTGATCCGCCGGACAGGCCCGGCCGGCACACCGGGTCTCCGGGCGGCGTGCCGGCCGGGCCGTCCACCGCACCGCCACGGGTGCCGGTGGACGGCCTGTCGTACTGTCACCTGCTGGTGGGCGGCCTGTCGTACTGTCAGCTGCTGGTGGGCGGCCTGTCGTACTGTCACCTGCTGGTGGGCGGCCTGTCGTACTGTCACCTGCTGGTGGGCGGCCTGTCGTACTGTCACCTGCTGGTGGGCGGCCTGCCGTACTGTCACCTGCTGGGGGACGGCCCGTCGTACCGTCACAACTGCCGCAGCCGGCCGGCCACCCGCTGCGCGGCTTCGGGGTCCAGTCTCCGGAGGAGGACGTGGGCCGCCCTGTAATGGCGTTCCGCGGCAGAGGTGTCGCCTCTCGACCCGGCGGCCACGCCCAGCCACTCCAGGCAGCGGCCCTCCCAGTCCTCCGAGCGGGCCCGGTCCGACCGGAACACCGCCAGCGCCTCCTCCAGCAGGGCCACCCCCTCGGCGCCGGCACCCGCCTGCTCCAGCACATGGCCGAGCAGGGCCCGGACCCGGGTCTGCTCGTACGTTTCCTCCAGCGCTCCCAGCTCGGCCTCCGCCTGCCGCAGATACCGTGCCGCGGACGCGAGGTCGCCCTTGGCCCGGGCCGTCTCCCCGAGGCGCCGACGGGTCAGTGCGGCTCCTCGCCGGTGGCCGCCCGACTCCCTCAGCCGCAGGGCGTGTTCGAAGTACTCCTGGGCCTCGTCGAGGCGACCGGTGAGCAGGTGGAGGTGGCCGAGCCCGCTGATGGCCTGCGCCTCCTGCCGGGTGTCCCCGTCCGCTTCCGCCATCTCCAGGGCTCTTCGGTACCAGGAGGCCGCCTCCTCGTACCGGCCCGCGTTCCGCAGGCCGATCGCGCCCGAGGTGAGCATGCGGCCCTCGCCCGGCCCCGACCCGCTGAGGCGCGCCGCCTCCAGGCCGAGCCGGTGCGCCTCGATCCACAGGTCCGTGGGGCGCAGCCGCTGGAAGAGGGGCCAGGCCGAATCGGCCAGGCGCCAGCAGGAGGTGTGCCACCCGGCCCTCGCGCAGTGGCGGATGGCGCCCATGATCCCGTTGCGCTGGGTGTCCAGCCAGGCCAGTGCCTCGCCCGGCCCGTTCAGCGGGGTGGGGGTGATGACGGCTTCCGGGTCCTCCTGTCCGGGGAGGCGATGGCTGGGGACGAGGATGCGCTCGGCCGCGGCCGTGGTGGCCAGGCACCAGTCGACGTAGCGGCGCAGGACGCGGTCGTGCCACTCGTGCCCCTCCCCGTCCTGGCCGAGTCTGCGGGCGTGCGGCCGGACGACGTCATGGAGCCGGTAGGTTCCCGGCCCGGTCTCGTCCAGAAGGTTCGCCTCCATGAGGGTCTGCATGGTCATGTCGGTGAGCTGTGCCGCGTCCGGGGACCGGCCGCGCAGAGCGGCGGCCAGCATGAACGGGTCGTACCTGTCGGTGGGCAGCACACCCATCAGCCGGTAGAGCTCCGCGCCCCGGCCGGGCAGCGAGCGGTACGACAGGTCCAGTGCGGTGCGCAGGACCGCCTCTCCGTCGGCGTACAGCGCGCCGGCCGCCCCCTGCCCGTGTGCCAGGCTGTCGGCGAGGGCCGATACGGAGCGGTACGGGCGGACGGCGAGCTGTGCGGAGGCCAGCCCCACGGCCAGCGGCAGCCCTCCGCACAGCCGGACCACCTCATGGGCGGCCGTGGGCTCCCGGGCCACCCGGGCCCCGCCGCCGACGGCCAGCAGCTCCACCGCGGACTCGGCCGGGAGTCCGTCCAGCCGGTGGACGGACGCGCCGTCAGCGCGCAGCCCCGACAGCGAGTTCCTGCTGGTCACCACGGTGAGTGCGGCAGGGGCGCCGAGGAGCAGAGGGCGTACCTGCGCGGCGGAGAAAGCATTGTCCAGAAGGACGGCTATCCGCAGTTCGGCTGTCAACGACCGCCATAACGCAATGCGCTGGGCGGTGTCGGCGGGCACGGACGGAACTCCCAGGGAGACGAGGAAGGCTTCGAGGACGGCACCGGGCGACGAAGGGCCGTTCTCCGTCCCCGCCGCGTGGCCGGCCAGATCGGCGTACAGATGGCCGTCGGGGAAGCTGCTCGTGTGCTCCCGGAGCCAGTGGGAGACGAGGGTGGTCTTGCCCACCCCGGCGAGCCCTGTGACGACCATGATCCGGGAGGCCGGTGCGGACGGGCCGGCCCAGATCTCGTCCAGCGCCCGCCGGTCGCCGTCCCGGCCGAGGAGCCGGTTCGTCACGGCCGGCAGCTGGCGTGGCACGGGCGGCCGGGAGCGGGGGGCCTCGGCACGCGTGTGGAAGTGGATTCCGCCGCGGATGTCGCGGGCCTGGACGCTGGGGCCGTGCACCACGGAACCGCCGCTCATGACGTTGCCGGTGGAGCTGATCGCCCCGGTCGCCCCGGTCGCACCGACGGTCCCGGTCGCCCCGGTGTCCGACGGGGCGTGACGCCGTATCCAGCCGGTCAGGGCCTGCTCCACCCCGGTCTCCTCCGCCGCGAGCCGGTCCAGAGCACGGGCCAGCAGCCACCGGTCGGCCGGCGCCTGCGCCGGATCCGTCGCGGACACGGCCCCGAGCCTGGTCAGAGCCTCTTCCGGGCGGGCGGCCGTCGCCACGAGACGCGCCAGTTCATGCCAGGCGGACGGAGTCCGGATCGGCCCCGAGTGCCGCCAAGACCGAATACAGCGCTTCGAGCCGGGAAGATTCCATGAGGCTCCTTCGGGTGCTGTATGGCCGGTATCTCGGAACCTCCTCCCCAATCCATCAGAGAAACGAACAGAACTGTCCTTCAGTCGTTTAATTTCGGTCGTAGTTCTTCCGAGTATGTTCATTGCGGCAGGTTCATGGCAGCTTTGAACGCCCGGCCAGCAGAAGGCCCTACCGGCGGGAGGACGCTGGTGGAGTTCGAGATCCGGCTCTCGGGATTGGTGGAGGTGCGGACCGCAGGTCACAGCGGTGACCTCGGCCCGACGAAGACCCGTCTCACGCTGGCGGCCCTCGCCTGGGACGCGGAACGCACCGTGGACGTGGACACCCTGATCCACCGGGTCTGGGACGACCGCCCGCCGCTCAAGCCCCGGGAATCGCTGCACTCCCACGTGTCGAGGATCCGCAGCGGTTTGCAGTCCGCCGGCGCCGGCACGCCCGTGGTCGTCAGAGGCACCAACTCCTACGTCCTGCGGGTCCCGCCGGACCGTGTGGACCTCAGGCTGCACGCGGATCTCACCGGCCGGGGGCGCTCGCTGCGGGAAAGCGATCCGGAGGAGGCGCTGCGCCTGCTGGACCGCGCGGACGGCCTCTGGCGGGGTGAGCCCCTGGCCGGTATCGCCGGTTCCTGGCCCGAACACCTGCGGACCACCGTCGCGGGCACGGTGCTGGAGGCGGCGACGGCGCGGGCCGACGCACTCCTCGGCATGGGGAGGTTCACCGAAGCGGTACCCGTGCTCCTGCCCCTCGTGGAGGAACGGGCCCTGGACGAGGCACTGGCGGAGCGCCTGGTCATCGCCCTGTACGGAAGCGGCCGCACGGCCGAGGCGACCGGACTCCTCCAGCGGACCCGGCAGCGCATCGTCCGGGACGTAGGGCTCGACATGGGCCGCCGCCTGCACCGGGCCCACCAGGGGATCATCACCGGTACCCCCGCGGGGGACCTGCTGCGGCGGACGGACGACAGACGGGAAGCGGCCCCCGAGCGGCCGGCGAGTACGGCACCGGACAACCTGCCCCGCGACATCCCCTGGGTCGGGCGGCGCGACGAGCTCTACCGGCTGGGCTCGACGCTCGGTGAAGGCGCCGGGGAAACGGTGGTCACGGTCGAGGCGATCCATGGGATGGGGGGCGTGGGCAAGACCTCGCTCGCCGTCCACCTGGCGCACCGGCTGAAGGACCGCTTCCCGGACGGCCGGCTCTTCGTGCACCTGGGCGGACCCACGGTCGGGCGTCCCCCCGCCCGCGTACTGGCCGAACTGCTGCGTCTGCTCGGCATGCGCGCCGAGGAACTGCCACGTGAGGCGGACGAACTGACCGCCTTGTGGCGCTCGTCCGCGCGTAACCGGCGCATGCTCGTCGTCCTGGACGACGCGGTCGACTCCGAGCAGATCCGGCCGCTGCTCCCCGGGGCCTCGCCGACGGCGGTCATCGTCACCAGCCGACGGCGGCTCCCGGGGCTTCCGGGGGTGCGCGCGTTCTCCCTCGACGTACTGCCGGACGATGACGCGATCGAACTGTTCAACCGGCGGCTGGGAGCCCGACCGGGAACCGCGGAAGCGGCGACGGCCGACATCGTGCGCATCTGCTGCCATGTGCCGCTGGCGATCGAGATCGCGGCCAGCCGCCTGCTCGCCCGTCCCTCCTGGACCGTCTCGGATCTGCTGGGCCAGCTGGAGGGGGAGGGGGCGCTCGCCGCGTTGCAGGACGGGGAACGGACGATGACGCATGTGTTCGATCTCTCCTACCGTGCCCTGAGCGTCGGACAGCAGCTGGTTTTCCGGCGTATCGGACTGCACGACGGGGTGGAGTTCGGGCCGTCCGCCGTGGCCGCGCTCACCGGTCTCTCCTTCCGTACCGCAGAGGCGGTGCTGGAGGAACTCATGGCCCACCACCTCGTGTCGGAGCCCTCACCCCACCGGTTCACCATGCACGACCTGCTGCGCGAGTACGCCCGTTCGCTGGCCGAACCCGACGGGACCGATCCTGCGGATGCCGTACGGAATCTGGTCACCCACTACATCGGCGCGGCCGACCGCGCATCCGCAATGGCGTACCCCTTCCGGTCCCGCACGGAATTCGATGTCCCCCGGCACCTCGTCCCGTCGCTTCCGGAACTGGCCGGAGCGGGTCCGGCCGAGCAATGGCTGATCACCGAGAGCGGAAATCTGCTGAATGCACTGAACTGGTTTGCGAGTAACGGAACCGAGCACGAACTGGCGGTAGCGGTACGCGCGCTGGCGTGTTTCCTGGACGCGGAAGGCCATCTCGCCACCACCGAACCGCTGTTCCGGAAGGCCGTGCGGCACTGGGAGGTGCGGGGCGAGGACGTGGAGTGGGCGCAGGCGCTGCTCGACCTCAGCACGGTGCACACCCAGGGCGCCCACTACCCGGAAGGCATCACGGAGGCGGGAAAGGCACTGGAAGTCGCCCGCTCGGTGGGGGACCCCGAGCTGGAGTTCCAGAGTGCCCACCAGTTGTCGATCCTCTTCTGGCAGGCCGGCCGGTACGAGGAGGCGCGGTCATTACAGGAAGACTTACTGGGCTTGCCGACCGCTACGGAAGACAAACTGAAGGCGGCGCGCAGTCATAACATGCTGGGCATCATCAACCTCCATCTCGCAGAGTACCAGGATGCCCTTTTCTGCTTTACGCAGTCTCTTGCCGAGTTCGCCGAGATAGGGGATGCGAGAGGCCAGTACGTGGCCATCAACAACCTCGCGAAGTTCCATCAGAAAATCGGGGACAAGAAATCCGCCGAGTTGTATCTGCGGCAGGCGATAGCCGAGATGCCGGGTGTGGGGACCAAACGCGACCAGGTCACGGTGCACATGAACCTGGCGGACGTACTGGAGGCGCAGGGGCGGGTCGACGAGGCGCTCAGCCTCTACGCCGCGGTCCTCCCTGTGCTGAGGGAGCTGGGAGACCTGCGTGGAGAGACGATCGCCTTGAACGGGATGGGGCGGGCACACCTGGCGGTCGGTCGCGGCGAGGAGGCGCTGGGGTGGCACACGAGCGCCCTGACGGTGGCGCGCCGCATCGATGCCGCAGGTGAGGAGGCCGATGTGCTCCACGATCTCGCGATGGCCGAGTGTGAGGCGGGCAGCGTGGAACGGGCGGTCGCCCACCTGGAGGAGAGCTTGGCGATCAGCAGGCGCATAGGCGCGCGCGCAGAGGAAGCGCGCGCCGTGTGCGCCCTCACCCGAATGCGCGGATTGTCTGAAGGTCTGTAGGTATGACTACGCGCGCGCCGAAGCCTGTGAGGCTTCGGGCGGCGCGATGGGCGGGAATTCCTGCATACATTCAATTTTATATGCCATAGGCATATGACAGCGGCGCGCATGAGGCAATGGGCGCCTCGTGGGCCGGATGACGGGTGATCAAGGTCCCCGCTTTGGCGCTAGGCTGTGGCCAATCGAAACGCAGCCGCCGCTTCCGTGGGGAAGGGGGCTGCCCGCTCATTGCACAGAGAAAGCGAACCAATGCGTAATTTTCTCCGCGCCCTTATATTGATGTCATTTACATGTATTGCATACACCGCAAGGCCGGGCGGATTCCTGACCGGGGCCGGCGGGGCTTTCCTCTGACGAATGCGGTTCCCGGTGCCGGCAGACGGCCGCCGGCACCGGGCCACGGGCGCGGCCCGGCACCGGGGCCCGGCCGGCGGCCCTCCTCCCCGGCCGCCGGCAGACGGCCGCCGGCTCGTGGGCGCGACCGGTTCGCGCCCTCCCCGGAAGACACTGTTCCTGGGACCATGGCGCATCGATCCGTTCGTGGACGGGGGGCGCGGAGCATGGAACCGATCTCGGCAGCACTGCTCGTGGCACTGGCGACCGGGACCGCGGGGGAGGCCGGGCGGCACCTCTGGCTGACGCTGAGCGGACTGGTGCGCAGGAGCCGGGGACGCGACGCGGAAGAGGGCGGCCCGCCCGCCCTGGCGGCCGCCGAGGACGAACTGGACGCACTGGTCTCGGCACCCCACGACGAGGAACGCGCAAGGCGGTTGAGCGAGGCCCTGGGGCACCGGGCCCGGTCCGAGCCCGCCTTCGGGGCGGGGCTCGCGCAGTGGCACCAGCAGGCGCAGGCGCTGCGGACCGGTGATGGCGAGACGCGCAACGACATCAGCGGCGGCACCCAGAACGGCCCGGTCCTCCAGGGCCGTGACTTCTCCGGCATCCACTTCGGCACCCCGGACGGCCCTCCGCCGGCCCGATGAGGCTCCACCGGGGCCTCCCGGTACGGCAACGGGCCCTCCACCGGGCGGAGAACCGCCTGCGGAGGGGCCGTGTACCCGTGACAAGTGCTTACTTCTTCTTGCCCCGGGTCTTGCGGAATATCTCGTCCACCAGGGTTTTCGCAGGTGGGGACGCTGGTCGACTTGGCGTGAGCGGTCGCCATTGGTCGTTATCGGGTGCCGTTGAGCAACCTCGGACGGCCCAGGGGCGGCCCAGCCTGAGGCGCCCGAGTACGGCTTCAGGGGCCCACTCAGGCTCGCTGCGCTCGCCATGGTTCTACGTGAAGGCATCTTTCCTGCCGGGTATATTGATCCGAAACGGTTTGGGTTCTGAGTCGTTGGTGGGGTGTGAGCGATCTGGTGGGGGACGCGCGGCATCTGTCGCCGTCGGCGCAGGAGGCGCTGCGGTTGCGTGCGGTGGCCGCGTTGGTGGCGGGGCGGGGCCGTGAGGACGTGGCAGCAGTCTTCGGGGTGTCGCTGAAGGCCGTCGATGGGTGGTGGGCGAAGTGGCAGGCCGGCGGCCGGGAGGCGCTGGTCATGCAGCCGCGGGGCAAGCCGGTCGGGGTGCACCAGGTGCTCGGGGAGGCCGAGCAGGCCGCCGTGCGGCAGGCGGTCCTCGATCACCGGCCCTGCGACGTGGGGCTGAGCGGGCAGTTGTGGACGCGGCGACTGGTGGGCGAGCTGATCGCGAAGCTGTACCGGCTGCGGCTGACCGAACCGGGGGTGGGTAAGTACCTGAAGCGGTGGGGGCTGTCCTTCCAGCGTCCGGACAAGCGGGCCGTGGAGCAGGACCCGGAGGCCGTGCGCCGCTGGCACGAGGAGACCTGGCCCGCGATCCGGGCGAAGGCGAAGAAGGACGGCGGTGAGGTCCTGTTCGTCGACCAGGTCGGCATCCGTTTTGACCAGGTCACCGGCCGCACCTGGGGAGAGAAGGGGAAGACTCCCGTCGTGCGGCGGACCGGCAACCGGTTCTCGGTGAACGCGATGTCCGCGATCAGTACCAAGGGTCGGATGCACTTCATGGTCTTCGCCGAGAGCTTCACCGCCGAGGTGATGTGCCGCTTCCTGGACCGGCTCGCCGGCCACTTCGACCGCAAGGTCCATCTCGTGGTGGACGGGCACTCCGCCCACCGTTCCAGGAAGGTCCGCGACTGGCTCGCTGCCCATCCCGACGACGTCGAGTTGCACTTCCTGCCCCCGTACTCGCCCGAGCTGAACCCCGACGAGCTGGTCAACGCTGACCTCAAGCACAGTCTGCCCAAGCGGCACCGGGCCCGGGACCAAGCCGAACTCGCCGCGGAGACCCGCCGCTTCTTCCGTGGACGCCAGCGTCAGCCACACATCATTCGCGGATACTTCGGCGGCCCGCACGTCCGCTACGTCCTGGACGAGAACCCCATGAGTTTCTGATCAATAGAAAGAGGTGACTCAACCCCGCCGATCTCGCACAGATCACAGACCACGTACTCGACTTCAAACGCCAGCTTGGATCGCACGTACCCCGCTCGGATGCGTCAACCCGTCCGCTCGTAAGCTCCGGCTGGATGACCAACCCATGGTTTTGGTGGGGTGGCGGTCCGATCGGATCGGTAGAACTCGGGGTAGGCCCATCGGCGGAGCCGGTCACGCAAAGTTGGCTTCTCGGGACACGCTCGCACCCAATGCACGTGGTCAGCGAGCTGCCCCACAGCACAGATGGCCGCTTCCTTCTCCAGCGGCGAAGGAGCAGAGCCGCCCCGGAGGCCGGCACAGAAGGCTTCCGGGAAGAGGTACAGACGTACTTCGCCTGGCGAGGACGGGCGATGTCGGCTGATTGCCTGACAGGTGGGGGATGTGTCCGGTAGATGTGTGCGCGTGACTGACTCCACGCCCGAAAATGACGAGCCCACCTCCTTCGGTCAGAAGACGAAGAAATGGTACGAGAAAAACAAGCCGACGATCCGCGCCGTGGGGGGCGCATTCGGTGCCGTGGCCGCGTTCTTCGCAGTCGCAGTAGTCGCGTACACCATTAGCCCGGACGACGCCGAGGACGCCGGCTCGGCCGCTGACTCTGCGGACGAGAGCGAGCAGCGGAACTCGCCCGTCAAGCACGCCGTCACTCCGCACACGAGGCGGCTCTCTGACGGCCGCGAGATCGATGTGTCGGGATACGAGCGGGGCGGCTCCTCGGAAGATGAGGACGAAGACCCCGGCGAAGCCGCAGCCTGAGCGCCTCGCATTCCTGAGCAGTGCCGACGGATGCGCTACCGAACGTAGTCAAGGCCGACTGCCAGCACACCTCCTTACGATGTCGTCGAACTGTGCGACAAAGGGGTGGATGTGGCAGTAGCCAAGCAGGAAGTGCTGAGTAGGGGCCGGGGGAGCCAGCCGCTCTGGGTGTGGATCATGGTTCTAACCGCCCATGGCGGTCGCTGCGTGTACTGCGCCGAGAGGCCATCGCAAACTCTGGAGCACGAGGCACCGCTGGCGAGCGGAGCAGGACGAGATCTCTGGTGGAACTGAGCTGTACCGAGTTCCGTAGAGTCCGGTGATCTTGTTTCAGGCGGACTGCGGGGTTTGGTCATGGCTCCGCCAGAAGGCTTCCTCGTACTCGGCCGGCGGCACGTAGTCGAGCGCGGGGTGAAGACGCTCTTCGTTGTACCAGGTGATCTACTGGAAGATCGCCCGCTCGACCTGGTCGACGTCCTTCCAGGGGCCCTGCATCTCGATCAGCTCGGCTTTGAGGGTGCCGTTCAAGGCCTCGGCCATCGCGTTGTCATAGCTGTCCGCGACGGACCCGACCGACGCGGAGGCGCCGATGTCGGCGAGCCGGTCGGTGTGCCGAATTGATACATATTGCGACCCGCGGTCGCTGTGATGAATGAGGCCGGAATCCTTCTTGATCCGGCGCTTCCACACCGCCATCTCCAGTGCGTCCAGCGGGAGTTCTGTCCGCATATGCTTCGCGACCTGCCATCCGACGATCATCCGCGAGTACACGTCCAGGACGAACGCTACATCGCCCACCCCGACCAGGTGCGGACATACATCATGTCCGCCACCCACGGCTGATCAGACCGCGAGGCTGTGAAGTCGCGGTCGACCAGGTCCGGCGGACGGGGTGCCGACGGCTCTGGAACCGTGGTCCGGCGTCGTCGGCCACGGGTGACGCCCTCCAGGCCCAGCTCGGCCATCAGCCGCTCGACGGTGCAGCGGGCCACCTCGACGCCCTTGCGCCCCAGGGCCCGCGTGATCCGGCGGGCACCATAGGTGCTGCCCGAATCGTCATGAATCTTTTCGATCAGCGGCATGAGCTGTTCGTCCCAGGGCCGGCGGGCCGACTTCGGCCGCTTCTTGCGGGCGAAGTACGTCGACGCGGACAGCTCCAGTACCCGGCAGACGGGATCGACCCCGAGGCCGTATCCACGCAGGTGGTCGATCACCTGCTCGGCCTCGTCCGGGGACGGTCGATCTCCTGGGCAAAAAACACCGAGGCGGCTTTCAGGATCTCACTCGCCCGCTTCAGCTCGGCGTTTTCCCTGCGAAGTTGCTTCAACTCGTCGAGCTCGGCGGTGGTGAGCCGGTCGTCCCGCTCGCCGCGGTCGGTCTCGGCCTGGCGGACCCAGCCGCGCAGGGCTTCCTTGTGGATGTTCAGGTCCTTCGCGACGTGGGCGATGGGGCGGCCGGTGGTGCGGACCTCGCGCGCTCGCGGAGCTCGTCCGGGTATTTACGGGGTGCTGCCATGGTGCTGGTGGATCTCCTTCGCCAGGACGGTAACCCTGGCATCAGGGACTCCATAAATCTCAGTACAGCTCAGGGCTGAGTGCTACGAAGCCCAAGCCTCGGCCCCGAGCACCTTGGGATCAAGAAATTCCTCGAAGAGGTCTCGCCCAGCGCTGCCCGCAACTACGCTGCCTCCAGGTTCGTGAGATGCAGCGAGGCTCAATGCAGCAACAGACCTGGAACAGTGATCGCCGCCGCACTGCCATCGGCCGTGTCGCCCTCTCCGTCCCCGTCCGCCAAGCTCTCGCCGACAGACAGCTCACGCCTGACAGAACGATCCTCGACTACGGCTGTGGACGCGGCGACGACGTGCGGGCCTTGGAAAGACTGGACTGCAAGGTCGTCGGCTGGGACCCCTACTACCGCTCGGAGACGCGTGCTGAGCCGTCCTCGGTTGTCCTCCTCACTTACGTCTTGAACGTGATCGAGGACCCGGCTGAACGCCGTGAAACCCTGAAGCGCGCCTGGGAACTCGCCAGCACCGTTCTGATCGTCTCCGCACGTCTCACCTGGGAGAAGTCCAAAGTCCGCGGCGAGGCATTCGGTGACGGACTGCTCACCAGCCGCCAGACCTTCCAACATCTCTTCGGTGCCAATGAGCTGCGCTCCTACGTCGAGGAAGTCACCGGTGCCCGGGTTGTCTCGGCGGCCCCCGGCATCGTCTACGTCTTCAAGGACGACACAGCCCGACTCGGCTATCTCGCCCATCGGATCACCCCAGATGCCGAGTGGCTGACCTCCGAGGACACCGCGTCCGCGATCACGGCTCTCGTCGACTACGTGGAGCGGCGGGGACGTCTGCCCCGCATTGACGAGATGCCCCGGGCGACGGCCGAACTCCTCGCGCATCTCAAGCCCGGTGAGGTAAAGCGACTGGTGAACGACACCGCAGATCCCGGCAAGGTTGCTGAGGGCGGAAAGCGCTCCACCTTGAACACTCTGCTCTACCTGGCGGTGGAGCTGTTCAACGGCCGAGGCCCCTTCGCCAGCTTGCCCCTCGGCGTGCAGCTCGACGTCCGATCCTTCTTCACGTCGTACAAGGAAGCCTGCCAGCGATCCGACCGGCTCCTCCTCAAGCTCCGCGACGACGCCTACGTGCGCGGCGCCATGAACGCCTCAGCCATCGGCAAGATGACACCGACCGCGCTGTACGTCCATCGGCGCGCCCTGGGCCGTATGCCCACGATCCTGCGCCTGTATGAGCACTGCGCGTCCATCGCCGCCGGCCGCCCACAGGAATGGACCCTGGCGAAGCTGAAGCATCAAGGCCGGGCCGTCAGTTGGCTCGACTATCCCGAGTTCGACAAGGACCCACACCCGCGGATCTTGTCCTCCTACCTAGTGGATCTGAAGTCCCTCGAGACGTCACACCTGTCCTACGCGAACTCGGAGAACCGCCCGCTTCTCCACCGCAAGCATGAGTTCCTGGCACCGGACGACCCCGATGTGGACCGTTACCACCGGCTCACCAGCTCCGAGGTGAAGGCGGGGCTGTACGAGCACCCACACCTCATCGGCACCGAGAAGGGCTGGGAAGCCGAGCTCATCCGCTGCGGCCGCGAACTGCGCGGCCACCGGCTCGTCCGGCGTCCGGAAGGCTGACCCAGCTCTCGAAGATCAGACTGCGTCAGGCTGCATCCGAGCGATCGTCGCTGCCACATCCTCCGGGTCGAAGTCTGCAATCTGACTCGGGAACCACGAAAATCGCAGCCCATTGGTTGCAACTTCCTCTGGCAATCCCATCGCTGTCAGAACGTGACTGGGCGTGTACGCCGCGCTAGTGCATGCCGAGCCGGTCGCCACAGCTACCTGACTCTTAAGACGCACGATCAACGCCTCCGCATTGAGGCCATCGAACGTCACGTTCAGAATGTGGGGCACGGTGCGATCAGCGTCCCCGTTAATCCGGAAGCGCGTCTTGCCAAGGGCGGTGAGCATTCGCTCTCGGATCGCAAGGGCGTCCCGCTTCCAACGAGCCTGCCCCTCGTTGAAAATCCTTGCTGCTTCATAGAGACCCATGATCAGCGGCACAGGTAGCGTCCCCGGGCGGAGCTTCCGCTCCTGGCCGCCTCCGAACATGATCGGCTCCAGTGGAACCTTGTCCCACCCGCGTCGTCGCGTCACCAGCGCCCCCACGCCCTTCGGGGCGCCGATCTTATGGCCGCTGATGCTGATCATGTCGATGGGGGCCTTGAGGTCCTGCGGGAGCTTGCCGTAGCCCTGTGCGGCGTCGACATGCAGGAATGTCGGCGTCTCGCAGAGCTTCTCGGCGAGCTCCGCGACGGGCTGGATGACGCCAGTCTCGTTGTTCACGTGCATGAGGGAGACCAAGAGCGTGTCTGGGCGCAGCCTCGCCAGTACCGCCTCTGTCTCGATTCGGCCAGATGCTCCCGGCTCCAAGAAGTCGACCTCGAAGCCCCGGCTCTGTAGGTGCTGAAGGGGCTCAAGCACTGCCTTGTGCTCGATTGCGGACGTGATGATGTGGCGTCGCTCACTCTTCTCGCCGTAGGGAGCCATACCCAGAAGGGCGATGTTGTTCGACTCGGTTGCCCCGGAGGTGAAGATGACCTCCTCCGTCTTGGCGCCTACCGAGCCCGCTAGGTATGCCCGAGCTTCTTGCACCGCCTTCTTGGCGCGTGCTCCGTACTCATGGGTGCGGCTGCCGGCGTTGCCGAACTCTTCAGTCATCCAGTGGAGTACGACATCCGCCACGCGGGGGTCCACCCGAGTCGTTGCTGCCACATCCAGATACGCCACCACAACCGCCACCCACTTCTAGGACGTTTCTCGTACCATCGTGTACGTCAATCGGTTAACGTACACGTGCGACGCGTTAACGCGCCGCAGGGCACCGCCGCCGCCTCTGTCAACACAAGAGGTGCCGCACGTCATCCCGCCGGGTGGCGTCACGGCGAGGCGCCCACCGATTCACGCTTCGCCCCTGCGCTAGCTCCATCGCGACCTGGGTGCTGAGGGGGAGCGCTGGTACGTCAAATGATGGCTGCCAGTTGACGCCAGTACGTTAAAGTTGCGAAGTGGAGAGCGAAGCTGTGGCACCTGCGACCCGAGTCGTCGCCCCCCGCACTTCCACGGGGTTCGAGTACACCTTCCCTGCGATCCGCGGCATTCAGGCAGGTCGAGAGTTCTACGTCTCTATGTGCCCGCTACGGCTGATCCCCAAGATCTTTATCTTTGACGAAGATGAGCTGTCTCCGGAGCTGCGGGCGCAACGCATCCTCAACAAGGGGAGACTCCCCGCCCTCACTAAGTACATTCTGGACAATCCGTCTGATTACGTCTTCAGTGCTCTGACTGCTTCGGTCGATGGCGAAATGGACTTCGACAGCCACAGCGCGGATGGCCCAGGCTTCCGCACAGGGCAGCTCCGCATCCCCATGGACGCCAGGTTCTTGATCAATGATGGGCAGCACCGACGGGCAGCCATCGAGCTCGCCCTCAAGGAGAGCCCAGACCTGAACGAGGAGACGATTGCTGTCGTTTTCTTCCACGACGCCGGGTTGGATCGATCCCAGCAGATGTTCGCCGACCTCAACCGGCATGCTGTCCGTCCGGCGCGCTCCATCGGTGTTCTCTACGACCACCGGGACCCTTCCTCCCAGGTGGTGCGGGAGATGACGGGAAGGGCGAAGATCTTCAAGGGCTACGTCGAGATGGAGAAAAGCAATCTCTCGGCCCGTTCCCGGATGATGTTCACCTTGAGCGCCCTGTACTACGGAACGCAGGCGCTCCTCCAAGGACTTGACCTCAAGCAAGACGCTGCTACGGAGCTGGCTCAGCTGTACTGGGAGACGATCGACAAGGCCCTCCCTGAGTGGGAGATGGTCCGCACCCGTGCTCTCACCTCCGCCGAGATGCGGCGCGACTTCATCCATAGTCACGGCATCGCCCTTCATGCCCTCGGGCGAATCGGAAACTCCCTCTTGCGTGAATCCACCTCGCCGGCCAAGTGGCAGAAGCGGCTCACCCCGCTTGAGCAGGTGGACTGGGCGCGGGCGAATACCGACTGGGAGGGACGTGCCATCGTCGGCGGCCGTGTGTCCAAGAGCCACCAGAACGTGACCCTGACTGTGAACTACCTGCGCAACCACCTCGGTCTCGGGCTTAGCCCCGAGGAGCAGCGCGTGGAAGACGCATACCTGCGAGGCGATGCATGAATACCCCCCTTCCCCTTGGCCTGCCCTCCGTCCGACGGCTGCCGTTTGACGGTCGGCTACTCGACGACGTCGTCGCCGAACTGACTGACGAGGTGCGTGAGCTCTACACCGCGGATGAAGTTCCTTGGGTGATCGGGTACAGCGGTGGCAAGGACTCCACCGCAGTCCTTCAGCTGGTCTGGGCGGCGCTGAAAGAACTGCCAGCCGACAAACTCACCAAGCCGGTTCATGTCATCAGCACAGACACCCTGGTTGAGAACCCGGTAGTGGCGGCTTGGGTTACTGCGTCGCTCGAAACCATGGAGAAGGCTGCTGCCGAACAGGGGTTGCCTGTCGAGCCGCATCGCCTGACTCCAGAGATCAAGGACACCTTCTGGGTCAACCTCATCGGCCGCGGATACCCTGCACCGCGTCCCAAGTTCCGTTGGTGCACCGAGCGGTTGAAGATCAAACCTTCCAACTTGTTCATCCGAAGTGTCGTAGCCGCCCACGGCGAAGCCATCATGGTCCTCGGTATTCGCAAGACTGAGAGCCAGGCCCGTGCCCGCGCGATGGAGAAGCACGAGAAGCGCCGTGTCCGCGACCGACTCTCGCCGAACGCAAACCTTCCTAACTCACTCGTCTACAGCCCCGTTGAGGACTGGACCAACGATGACGTGTGGGAGTACCTGATGCAGAAGCCCAACCCATGGGGCTACAACAATCAGGACCTCCTCAGCATGTATCAGGGTGCCTCTGAAGATGGGGAATGCCCGCTGGTGGTCGACTCCACTACTCCGTCTTGTGGTTCAAGCCGCTTCGGCTGCTGGACGTGCACGCTGGTCGAGCAGGACAAGTCAATGACGGCAATGATCCAAAACGACGAAGAGAAGGAGTGGATGATCCCTCTGCTGAACTTGAGGGACAAACTCGATTCGCCCTTTGGTTTCGTTGAGGACAAGCTGGACCCCGACTACCAGCCCGGCAAAAAGATCCCGCACCCTCGGCCAGATAAGCAAGCTCGTGACTTCCGTCGGATGAACGGACAGGTCAACCTGTTCACTCGTCGCAGCGATGGGGAATTCAGCGTCGTCCATGGCCCCTACCTTCAGAAGTACCGGGAGGAGTGGCTCAGGGAGCTCCTGACTGCCCAAACCTGGATCAGGGCCCACGCGCCCGAGCACGTCCGCAACATTGAGCTCATCAGCATCGAAGAGCTCACGGAGATCCGGCGCATCTGGGTCTTCGACAAGCACGAGGTCGAGGACTCTGTACCGACGATCTACAAGAAGGCTACTGGCGAGGAGTTCCCCGGTGGTCCGCTCGATGAGCAGCTCGTCATGGGTGCCGATGAGATGGAGCTCCTCAAAGAGGTCTGTGACGGTGACGAGTTGCATTACGACATGGTGCGCGAGTTGCTCTCCGTCGAGCGCAAGTACCGCACCATGACGCGACGCTCAGGACTCTTCCAGGCACTCGAAGGTGCGGTACAGAAGGGCTTCTATGAGGATCGTGACGATGCCGTCGCGTTCGCGCAGCGCAAGAAGAAGTGGCGCGAAGAGGTAGAGACCAACCCGACCTTCGACGAAGTGACCGACACTGATGCTCCTGCGTAACATCACCCTTGAAGAGTTCGGCGCTTATCGAGGTAAGCAGTCACTCGACCTCACCGTGAAGAAGAGCAAGCCGATCATCCTGATCGGTGGACTCAACGGTTGCGGCAAGACGACTCTGCTCGATGCCATCCAGCTCGCCCTGTACGGTCCGCGTGCCCGGTGCAGTGGACGAGGTAGCAAGGCATACGAGACCTACCTTCGCGAGAGCATCAACCGACAGCACGACCCGGCACGTGGTTCCTCAGTTACTTTGGAATTTACCGTCACTGTCGACGGTAAAGAGCACTACTACAGAGTCGTCCGAAGCTGGCACGTCAACGGCAAGACTCTGAAGGAATTCCTCAACGTCTCCGTTGATGAGAACTACGTCACCAAGCCTGGGCGCCGTACTCAGCCAGAACTGAAGTACAGCAGGCTACTCAGCGAAGGCTGGGCAGACCACGTCGAAGACCTGCTTCCGCTTGAAGTGGCATCGCTGTCCTTCTTCGACGGCGAGAAGATCGAGTCCCTCGCCGACCCCGAGCGTGCAGCCTCGGTCATCGAGTCAGCGGTGCATTCCTTGCTCGGAGTAAGCACCGTGCAACAACTCCGCACTGACCTGCTCGCACTCCAACGTCGCCAGAAACTGTCCGATGAGGAACAGCACCTGATGGACAACATTCGTGCACAGGAGCATGAATGCGAATCTGTTCAGGAACAGTTGGACGTGGCGGAGCAGGATTCGAAGCACCAAGATGCTCTGCTGAAGAATGCTCGCCACAAACTTGAGAGCTTGGAGCGCGAGTTCCAGAACGAAGGAGGCGGCCTCTTTGAGCGCCGTCTCGAGATCGAGCAAGAGCGTAAGCGGGCTGACGAGCGCCTTGCCGAGCTTCGTTTGTCCCTAGCCCAGCTCGCAGCAGGCCCGCTCCCACTGCTCATGATGCGTACGCACCTGAAGGACGTCCGCAAGCAGGCCCGGCGTGAGCAGTCGGCGGCTGAAGCCGGCCAGGTCCTTGACGTCTTGGAGCAGCGAGATCAGTGGCTGCTCGATCTCTTGCCCGAGGATGCAAGGGACACCATCACGAAAAGGCTGGAGGAAGACCGAGCCAAGCGCTCCAAGTCTTCTGTCTTGAAGGTGGACTTCGTGCTTCCCCACGATGCTCTGGCGCAGCTGACGGTGCTTGACGAGGTTCTTGTACGAGACGAGGCTCGGGCCAGCGAGCTTCTGGCACATGTTGCCGCTGCTGCTGAGGAGCTCGATCAACTGGATCGGCAGCTGGCCGGTGTTCCGGAGCAGAGCAAGGTAGAAGACCTCCAGAAGAAGCGCGCAGCACAGCTCAAAGAGCTTGCCCGCATGGAGGCCACAGTTGCCCGTGGCAGGGAACGCGCCGCCGAACTCAAGCGGCGTCGGGCCAACGTGGAAGCCGCCCTTGAACGTGCTCACAAGGAGTTCGTCCGGACGAAGGTGAAGGCCAAAGAGGTCGAGCGGATCATCAAGTACTCGGAGAAGGCCCGCGGTACTCTTGAGCGCTTTGGGGAAGCACTCCTGCAGCGGCATATCAGTCGGCTTGAGGTGGCTGTACTGCAGAGCTTTAAGGACCTCATGCGAAAGCGGGGACTCGTCCAAGACCTCCGCATCGCCGACGACTTCAGGCTCACCCTGACCGACTCTCAAGGCGACACGATCGACCCTGGGCGCCTCAGTGCTGGCGAGCGCCAAATCCTAGCCGTCTCACTTCTGTGGGGGTTGATGAAGGTCGCCGGAAACCGCCTTCCCAGCGTGATCGACACGCCCCTCGGACGCCTCGACAGCCGCCATCGCGAGCACCTTGTGGACCGATACTTCCCGCAGGCGAGCGACCAGGTACTTCTCCTCTCCACTGACAAGGAGATCGACGAATACCTGCTGGGCCGCCTGAAGAAGTCGGTAGCCCATACGTACACGCTGGTCCACGACGATACGACTTTCACCACCAACGTCGTCGAGGGGTACTGGTGGAACGAAGGAGCCCTGCATGTCGCTCGATAGCGTCCGTCTCTCACAGCCAGCCAAAGATCGTTTGTCGTGGCTGAAGCGCACGACCGGGATCCCCAACTGGAACGTTCTGTGTCGGTGGGCCCTCGTCATGTCACTCAAGGACCCGTCGACGCCGTTGGTGAAGGACATCGTCACCGATTCGACTGTGGAGATGTCGTGGAAGACCTTTGCCGGCCAGTATGGCGACATCTATCTGGCACTCCTTAAGCAACGCTGTATTGCCGACGGGGACGAGCCGACGGATGAAAACGTCGCCAAGACTTTGACGATTCATCTACATCGAGGCATCGGCCACCTTGGTGGCCAAAAGGAATTCCAGTCCCTGGAAGGCTTGGTCGGAGCGGCCAACCCTACGTAATGAATGCGCTGGCAAGTTTCGTGCACATACCGGAAACCTGCCAGCGCATTCCAGCTACATCGTGGACGATGCGGCAAGACGCTTCGGCCCGATCCACCTATCCAGATACCAGGGGTCGTGAACCTCGCAGTACACGGCGAGATTCACTGGTGTAAGGGCGCCCTTTGGGTTTCTAGGCCCCGCGAACAGCTCGCTGTCTTCAATTTTCGATGAGCACCCATCGGGGTGCTCGCACCTTCTGCGAGTGGCAACCGTACGCAATACCCACAGCGGCTGGGGTCGTGTCACGGGCCCAAGCGTAGGATGCTGAAATATGCCACCTGACCACGGGGTGGCATCGTAAATGTTCGTGTACCGATTCTTTATCGAATTGCACCAGCCACAGGCAAGGCGCAAGTTATCGGCATTCGTCTTCCCTCCGTCTGTAACGGGGATGACATGATCGACCTCGATACATAGTTGTGCGGGACGCTGACCGCGAGGGCGTGTGAAGTCAACGAGTTTCGGTACCGGTGGAATATCCTTAGACTCGCAGAGAAACTTTTTCCGAGCCGGGGACTCGAACAAGAATCCGCACAGATAGCAGCGTGGTTGTGGTTGTCCACGAGCCCAGAGCTCTTTGCGTAGCGAAACTCCGATCGGGGCCCGCTTCCGTTCTCTTCGGGCGATGACCAGTTGCCAGGCGAATGTGGTGAGCGCTTTGGCGTATTTCTTGCGCTCGTCGAGGGGGACCAGCGGGCTGGTGGCGTCAAAAAATGCCAGTATCGGTAGGTGAAGGTGTCCGATGTTGAGTGTCGTGTCCAGCTCGTACGGGGCAAGGTCCACCAGGCTTTCGATGAACCATCGCGCCCATACCGTGGAGAGATCTCCGCGTAGAAGCCAGCCGTGATTGCCTGGGATAACTTCTGGAACCGTGTGCTTCGAGAGTGACCTCAAAGCCTCATCTGACCAGTTACTGTCCAGCGCTTTCTTGATCTCGGCGAAGAATTCGCCGACTTCCTGCGGCTGCATCATGCCCCTGCAGTTGGGTTGAACTCGCCTTCCTTGGGCAGGTAGTCAGGGTTCCTGCGGTAGTCATTCCACAGGCGGGCCCAAGTGCGACGAATCAGAGGGGTGTCCTTTTTCTCGACTTTCCAGTTCCGGTTGAAGTAGGCGAGATTAACCCCGTCAAGCCACTCACTCATGGTGGCGTCGACATCGGCCAGATTATTGAGCGTCCTCTTCTGGGTGCGAAGATACTCAAAGTAGTCGGCGGCCAGGATCGTCAGAGATACCTTATTGAACAGGTTGCTTCGCGTCGTCCCCCACGCATTGAGCGCCTCGGGATCATCGGAGCCAAATTTCTCCCTGATGTTCGAGTAGAACCTGATGAAGACTTCGCGCCAGGGGCCGTCGGGGCGACCCCATTCGGCAAGCTTCTCCTTGTGGGTGTCAAAGGTAGCCACGTAGGAACTGTCGTCCAGGTGGAATTTTGCCCAGGCTTTTGCCCAGTCATTCTTCTGTGCGAAGAGCTTGCCACCTGACAGCTCACGGAAGATGCTGACGAGTCCCTTGAGTACGGACCACTGGAGATGGGTGTTCTGATCCCCGGTAGCACCCGTGATGCCTGTTTGCACGAAGTTCTTGAAAGGACTTTCATCAGTGCGGGTGAGGTAGGCAATGGCTTGCGAGTCATCGAGCTTGATGCCGGCGTCCTTGAGACGCTGGGCAACAGGGTCGAGCTCTTCTTTGCTCAGGCTGGTTGAAACGATCGTGCCCAGGAGCGCCTTTCCCATGGGGGTCGCCTTCTGGTTGACCACCACGAACTGAAAGACGTGCTCGCTCGGGCTGTCGTCCATGAGTAGGGAGACCGGGAGCTGTCGGGAGTGCTGGCCGATGAACTCGTCCTTCGCTTGCCCGGGGTCTTTGCCAGCCTCAGCCGCGTCTAGCAGGAAGTCTTCCCCTTCACTTCCTTCGGCGAGGCTCTCGGCTGCGAGCACGGCGCCCTTTAGGCGATGCTGACCGTCTACAAGCATAACCGGCTTGAGGTAACTGATCATGGCACCGCGGTCGAACCCGAGGATTCTGTCGGGGTTCACATCTGTGTCCAAAGCTTCAAGGACCCTGATGCGTCCTTTGAGCTCGGTGTAAAAGTCGATCAGATGCGTCTCGTCTGTGAGGAGCACGCTGGCAGCATCCGTGTCGTCACCGCTGCCCCCGTTTTCCTCCGCTCCCTCTTCGTCCTCCTCGTCGTCCTCTTCTGTCAGAACTTCGAGCCCGTGCTCTTTGCGTCCTCGGTCCATGATCGAAGACAAGCGATCCGGATCCAGATCCGTTTCCTTGAGTTCCGGAACTCGTGACTCCAGTTGTTCGACAACCTGAGTCATGAGGTCCAGCAGAGAGGTGTCGCTGAAGTCAGGG
Source organism: Streptomyces nitrosporeus (assembly GCF_008704555.1). Classification (NCBI taxonomy): domain Bacteria; kingdom Bacillati; phylum Actinomycetota; class Actinomycetes; order Kitasatosporales; family Streptomycetaceae; genus Streptomyces; species Streptomyces nitrosporeus. Next base: position 3,447,591 of record NZ_CP023702.1, on the reverse strand, counting down.
CTCACGATCTTGATCGTGCCGAACTGGGGGTGCCCATCGAGCTCTTCGAACTCCACCAGTGTCTTGGTCTGCGGCGCCGCAAGGAGCGGGTTCTGCACGATGTTGCGCTCGTCATGGTAGAAGCTCGAAAGCTCACGGATGCGAGTCTTGTTCTCTTGTCGCTGGAAGCCGATCGTTTCCTCGTCGTCCAGTCGGCTGCGCTGCGGGACGCCGACCCATCGGTCGATCTCGGTCGCCGGCGCCGCGAAGAAGACCAACGGCTTGCCAGATGCCGTTTGCTGCGTGATGTGTGCTGGGTACGTGTATGTGATCGTCTTCGCGTTCACGCAGGGTCCTCCAGAGCGACATGATCCAAGCCGCCCCCAACGCTACCTGGTGACAGAAGCCGACAGGGCGTTCTTTCAGCACTCCTCGCGCCTCCGTGCCTTGTGACCTGCGCCCGCGCGGGCAGATGGGAATCCGCAGGGATGACAGTGAGGGGAAGGGCCGCGAAGCTGTTCCATAGGAGATGGGGGCGTTCCGCAGATGACTGTCAGTGGCACGCTCTACAGTTCAAGAACCTGCTCATGCCGAAGCCGACCACCTGGCGACGACGGCCAAAGGGAGAGTGGGTCAAGACTGAGTGGGTCCGGCTTACAGCAGCCGGGCACCGGGGAGGGGCTCCATGCTCCAGCTCAACGAAGTTCGTATCGAAACGATGTGCCGTCTCTACGCGAAGTACATCAAGCGTCCGTGGGATGGCGAGTACCTCGACTGGCTCGACACCGCACTGAACCTCACGCTCGGCGACAAGCGCGCCGCGGAGGACCCCGACCATCTGTGCCGGAACGTCATTAGGGACGTACGCCGGACCATACGTCGCGCGCATGCCAATGCTCGCGAGCAGGCCGCCTGCCGTCCACTCGCTGACGCAGCTCGCCGCCGTGTGTGTTCCACGTCTGCGGACGGAGCGATGGTTGCTGAGGTGATCACCCATGTCACCCCCGAAGATTGTGCCGTCGCAGCGGAGACTCTGCAGGAGCTGAGAGCGTTCGCGAGGGCGCTCGGATCTCATGGGACTGCGTGCCTCCAAGGAATGCTCGACATGATGACCGTCGCCGACTGCGCAGTGCAGACGCAGCGGTCCGTGGCGACCGTGGAACGGACTCGGCGTGCGCTTCGCCAGCACGCGAAGACACTCATCAGCATCACGGCGTGACGGGGCTCCAAGGATCAGGGGTTCGTCTTGGTGAGCCGTACGAGAGCAAGGGAAGTCTGGCTCTCCGTTTCACACGGGCCATGGTCAACCTACAAATTCCTGCGGGAACCGTCGGCGCTTATCTGCTTCTGCGATACGAACAGCAGCAGGCCACGCCCTTGTACGTCGGCCGCTCCGACACCTGTCTTCGCCGACGTCTGATTCGTCATCCCCTCTATAACCGCGCCACGCACTTCGTAGCTGCGCCAACCCGCGACAGCCACCACGCCTACGCCATCGAGTCGTACTGGTACCACCGCTACCTCTCGACGAGCGCCACGATCACCAACTTGATCCACCCCGCCAGCCCCGCAGGAACAGGCCGATGCTGCCCGTACTGCCATGAGACCGAAATCGAGCGCGCGCTGCGCCGCGCTCTCCCTCCGCCGCACACTCTGTAGATCAGGAGACCAGCATGAACGACATCGCCGAGGGCGCCATTCCCGTCGTCCTGTCCGGCCAGGCACTCCTCAGCCTCCGTGAGTCGGGCCATAACTTCCCGTCCGCAGTCGGGGAAGTGATCGACAACAGCGTCGAGGCACGCGCCAACCACGTCCAGATCATGACTGAAGAGGTCATGAAGGGGCGCAAGAAGGTGATCAGCCAGATCGCCTTTTTCGACGACGGGGAGGGCATGGATGACAAGACCCTGCACCACTACCTGCAACTTGGCTTCTCCACGCGGTTCATGTCCGACAAGACCATCGGAAAGTTCGGTGTCGGCGCCAAGCTGGCCGGCCTCAGCGTGGGCACGTGCATCGAAGCATGGTCTCGTGTGGCGGGTAGCGAGGCGATCAGGCATGTGAAGTTCGACCTGGACGATGCCGTCGAAGCAGAGAAGCGGGGGGAGAAGATCGGCATTAATCCGCCCAACGATGAGCCGCTGCCCGCCCATCTCGTGCCCTACTTCCCGGAAGGCACCGGGACGCTAGTCCTCTGGTCCAAGATCGACCGGGTGTCCGACGGACACGGCCGCAGCACCCCGGATCACGTCCGCACAGAAATCACCAAGGAACTCTCCAGGATCTTCCGGGACTTCCTCTGCGGCGGCATCAAGATCACGGTCGACCACACCGATCTTGTGCCCCACGACCCGACGTTTCTGCGCAAGGGAACTTGGGTGGACAAGGTCCTGACGGATGAAATCGCTCGCCGCGAGAAAGCACCGCGGGACGACAAGGACACCCACTTCGAGGGGCAGGTCTTCTTCAACGAAGAAGTGGACGTCCAGGGAACCGATCACAAGATTCGAGTGGTCATTACGCTCGCACCCCGCGAAGTGCTGCGGGCCAAGGGCAAGGGTGGAGACACCCTGGCACGCAAGCTGCGGTTGCCCGAGAACGAGGGCGCAATCAGCTTCATGCGGCTCGACCGCGAGATCAGTTACACGCCGGTGGCCCGTCTCTTCCCCGACGGGATCCTTACGCCGGACAGGTTTATCGGCTTCGAGGTCTACTTCACCCCTGAGCTCGACCGCCTCATGGGCGTCCGCAACGTCAAGCGCGGAGCAGTGCCGGCAGATGAACTCCGCAAGACTCTCCGCGATTTGGCTCGCCGGATCATCCCGCGGGCGCGCGAAGAACTCCAGCGCCACTGGGGCGATGACGATCGGACCGAAGCGGTGAAGTCAGGGGAGCACGCCCCTCTGGCCAAGGCGGTGAAGGAAGCCGATCGCACGATGCCCAAGTCGCGAGTCAAGGACGTACCCACTCCGGACGAACGGGACAGGGAGTACGTCGACCTTGCTCAGGACGCGGGGCGCAGCTCGACCGAGGAAGAGCAGGCAGCGTACGTCCAAGAGATCAAGGACATGCCCTTCGTGATCGAGACGGTCAGCTTCCCTGGCGACCAACTCATCGAGCTGACCCACCTTGGGGACCAGACGATCATCCGGCTCAATCAGCGACACGCCTTCTACCGGGAGATGTACGAGCCGCTTAATGCTCTCTCCAAGGACGTCACCATGGCGAATGCTCCGTCGCTGCAGACGACGGCACGTCGAGCGATCGAAGCCATAACTCTGCTGCTCGTCGCCTACGCGAAGGCTGAGTCGATGCACGACACCCCGAACGAGCAGTACGGACAGTTGAGGAAGCAATGGGGCGGCTTCGCTGAGCTATACCTCAACAAGATCAAGGACGTTCTCTGACAGCCGAGATCACCCGCTAGTCCGTGCCCTGGTGCAAGCCGTCATCGCTTGTGCCAGGGCACGTTTCTGTGTGCCCCGTGCTTTTGAAGAACTGCTCGGGGGTCTGTCAAACGAGCCGCTCTGGCCCGTAATCGGTGGTAGCGCCGTGTAGTGATCACTGGAGGAGGATGCGGTGGCGGAGCAGGGGGAACCCGGCTCGGCCGTGCATCTTGGCGCCGCATGCCTGTCGCTGTGGAGCAGCGCACCGCCCGGCTTGTGTATCCCTGCCGGAGCCCTGGTGGCGCTGCGGATCACCATGCGACGCTGGCGGTAGTAGGGTTGACGGCCACAGACGGCCCAGCGCACCAAAAAGCCCCCACCACGCGGAGAACCCGCAGGTGGGGGCTTCTTCGGTCTGCTTACTTCTTCTTGCCCTGGTTCTTCACGGCCTCGATCGCGGCCTTCGCCGCGTCCGGGTCGAGGTAGGTGCCGCCCGGGTTCAGCGGGCGGAAGTCGGCGTCCAGCTCGTAGGAGAGCGGGATGCCGGTCGGGATGTTGAGGCCCGCGATGTCCGTGTCGGAGATGCCGTCGAGGTGCTTGACCAGGGCGCGCAGGCTGTTGCCGTGGGCGGCGACCAGGACGGTGCGGCCGGTCAGCAGGTCCGGGACGATGCCGTCGTACCAGTACGGCATCATGCGGACGACGACGTCCTTGAGGCACTCCGTGCGCGGGCGCAGCTCCGGCGGGATCGTCGCGTAGCGCGCGTCGGCGCTCTGCGAGAACTCCGTGCCGTCCTCCAGGGCCGGCGGCGGGGTGTCGTACGAACGGCGCCACAGCATGAACTGCTCCTCGCCGAACTCGGCGAGGGTCTGGGCCTTGTCCTTGCCCTGGAGGGCGCCGTAGTGGCGCTCGTTCAGGCGCCAGGAGCGGTGCACGGGGATCCAGTGGCGGTCGGCGGCCTCCAGCGAGAGCTGGGCGGTGCGGATCGCGCGCTTCTGGAGGGAGGTGTGCACGACATCGGGGAGCAGGCCGGCGTCCTTGAGCAGCTCACCGCCGCGGACCGCCTCCTTCTCGCCCTTCTCGGTGAGGTTGACGTCCACCCATCCGGTGAACAGGTTCTTCGCGTTCCATTCGCTCTCGCCGTGGCGGAGCAGGATCAGCTTGTACGGTGCGTCGGCCATGTGCCCGAGCGTAATCGAACCGGTGCGGCCTTCGCGCGTACGGTCACAGGGCGGACAGCACCGCGCGGCGGCCCTGGCGCGCGGTGCGGCGGACGGGGTGACGCGCAAAGGGGCGGGGGAGGCGCGGACGGGGTGACGTGCGGTGGGCGGGGAAGGCGCGTGCGGTGGGCGGGCGACGTTTGACGTGCGGCGTCAATTGAGTGGCGGTCGATGATTCCGCTTTCGTAATGTGCGGATGGCTTCGGGGCCGCTTACCCGCGGCGGTTCACTCCTCGGAGCGCGCCGCTCACGCGTGGGGCCGTCCACCGGAGCCCTCGCCCATGCCGTACGTCCCCGGGGGGAAGCCCTATGTCCGTCGCCGGTCTCAGAAAGGCGGCACACGAGACGGTCGCCGGGCTCCCCAGGGAGTTCTGGTGGCTGTGGACCAGCACGCTGGTCAACCGCCTCGGGGCCTTCGTCGCCACCTTCATGGCGCTGTACCTGACCATGGAGCGCGGCTACTCGGCCTCGTACGCGGGTCTGGTCGCCGCGCTGCACGGGCTCGGCGGGGTCGTCTCCTCGCTCGGGGCCGGTGTGATGACGGACCGCCTCGGCCGCCGGCCCACGATGCTGATCGCCCAGCTGTCGACCGCCGTGTCCGTGGCGGTGCTCGGTTTCATGGTCCACCCGGTCGCGATCGCGGGTGTGGCCTTCGTGGTCGGTATGGCCTCCAACGCGTCCCGTCCCGCCGTGCAGGCGATGATGGCCGACATCGTGCGCCCCGAGGACCGGGTGCGGGCCTTCTCGCTCAACTACTGGGCGATCAACCTGGGGTTCGCCGTCTCCTCGGCCGGTGCCGGGTTCATCGCCGAGTACAGCTACCTGGCCGGGTTCCTGGGGGAGGCCGCCATGACGCTGGCCTGCGCCGTCCTCGTCTTCATGAAGGTGCCGGAGTCCCGGCCCGAGGAGGCGGGGGCGCCGGCGGGCGCGGAGGCGGTGAAGGACGACGTGCGGCTGGGCACGGTGCTGCGCGACGGGCGGTTCATGGGGGTGGTGGGCCTGTCGTTCCTCGTCGCCCTGATCTTCCAGCAGGGGTACGTCGGACTGCCGGTGGCCATGGGGGCGGACGGGCTGTCCAGCTCCGACTTCGGTACGGCCATCGCCGTCAACGGGGTGCTGATCGTGGTGCTCCAGATCCCCGTCACCCGCTTCATCCAGCACCGCGACCCGCGCCGGCTGCTGATCATCTCGTCGGTGCTCGCGGGGTACGGCTTCGGGCTGACCGCCTTCGCCGGGTCGGTCGGCGTGTACGCGATGACCGTGTGCGTCTGGACCCTGGCCGAGGTGGTCAACGCCCCGACACAGACCGGCATCGTCGTCCAGCTCTCCCCGGCCCGCGGCCGGGGCCGCTACCAGGGCATGTACTCGATGTCCTGGTCGGCGGCGGCGCTGGTCGCCCCGCTGATGTCCGGCACGGTGATCGACCACTACGGTGCCGACTGGCTCTGGGGGACCTGCGCGGTGCTGGGTACGGCGGCGGCGCTCGGTTACTGGCTGCTGATGCGGAAGCTGCCGGAGCCGGAGAAGGCGCGGGCGGACGGACGGCTTCCCGTGGTCCCCGCACCGGAACCGGCGGCCCCGGCCCCGCCCGCGGCGGCGGCCGAGCGCGCGTAGGGCGGCGTACAGCGGGTCGCGTGTACGGAGCGGTTCGCGCGTACGGAGAGGGTCGCCCATACAGCGGGCCGCCGCGCAGAGCGGGCCGGCGGCCTGACGCGCGGGGAGGCCGCGGGGGTGCCCCGGGGGTCGCGTTCTCCCCGGGGCACCCCCGCGGTGGACCCGGATCAGCCGGAGCAGCCGCCGCACTGGCACGGGCCGCCGGACTGGCAGCCGCATCCGCAGCCCGAGCCGCAGCCGCAGGCCCCGAGCACGGTCGGGCGTACCACTTCGGTCAGGGTCTCCTGCTGCGGTCCGGTCATGGGGGAATCGGCCATGGTCCCTCCTCAGGGGGTACGACACGACTGCGTACGGCACCCGCCGTACGCGAGGGCACCGGGGCGTGCCCCGGCGTCCCCGACCCATTGCATGCCCATCCGGGCGGGCGCATCAACGGCGCACACGCGCTGGGACGCGTGTGCGATCGGGGAGGGCTGCGCCTTTACGCCCCCTCCACCGCCGTCGGCGTCTGGATCTCGTCGGCGTGCTCGCCCGTCACGAGGTAGACGACCCGCTTGGCGACCGACACGGCGTGGTCGGCGAAGCGCTCGTAGTAGCGGCCGAGCAGCGTCACGTCGACCGCCGTCTCGATGCCGTGCTTCCAGCGGTCGTCCATCAGGTGCTGGAACAGGGCGCGGTGCAGCAGGTCCATCTCGTCGTCGTCCTGCTCCAGCTGGAGCGCCAGGTCGACGTCCTTGGTGATGATCACCTCGGCGGCCTTCGCCATCAGCCGCTGGGCGAGCTGGCCCATCTCCAGGATGGTGGCGTGCAGGTCGCGCGGCACCGCCGAGGCCGGGAAACGCAGCCGGGCCAGCTTGGCGACGTGCTGGGCGAGGTCGCCCGAGCGCTCCAGGTCGGCGCTCATCCGCAGCGAGGTGACCACGATCCGCAGATCGGTGGCGACCGGCTGCTGGCGGGCCAGCAGGGCGATGGCCCTGGCCTCCAGGTCGTGCTGCAGGTCGTCGACCTTCTGGTCCGCGGCGATCACGCTCTCGGCGAGATGGAGATCGGCGTCCAGCATGGACGTCGTGGCCCGTCCGATCGCCGATCCGACGAGCCGGGCCATCTCGACCAGCCCTTCACCGATCGAATCGAGTTCCTCGTGGTAAGCGTCGCGCATGGAAGTCCCTCTCCAGATCCTTGGCCCGACCGGCGATCGGGGGCGGGCACATCGAGGCCGGGGTCTCGGGCCGGCCTCCACGCTGCCACGGTGCGGTTCGAACGCGTCGGGTTCCGGCCGCATAAGTGAACCGTCACTTTCCCCCTGGTGAACTCTGGGCGACGAGTGTTCGAGATGGCACTCCTATGGCTGGGAGAGTGTCCGCGCACCCGCATAACCTTGAAGCATGGACGTGAACGCGGCGGTCGCCGCAGCCGCTGCGATCGCCGGGTTGTGCACCGGCGTGATCGCCGTGCTGGCGTTCCGCTGGAGCGAGCGCGAGCAGAAGCGGCCGACGCGTACGTCCCTGCGGCCCGAGCGCGGTGCCCCCCTGCCCGCGGGGGTGGACACGGTCCTCTCCGTGCTCAGCTCCTCCGCGGTGGTGCTCGACGAGAGCGACAGCGTCGTCAAGGCCAGTTCCGCCGCCTACGCGCTGGGGCTGGTCAGGGGCGGGCGCCTGGCGGTCGAGCCGATGCTCAACATGGCCAGGGACACCCGGCGGGACGGCGAGATACGACAGGTGGAGCTGGATCTGCCCAGGCGCGGCACCGGACGCGGCGAGGCACTCGCCGTCTCCGCCCGGGTCGCCCCGCTCGGCTCCCGGCTGGTGCTGCTGCTCGTCGAGGACCTCACGGAGGCCCGCCGCATAGAAGCGGTACGCCGCGACTTCGTCGCCAACGTCAGCCATGAGCTCAAGACCCCGGTCGGCGCGCTGTCGCTGCTGTCCGAGGCCGTCATGGACGCCTCGGACGACCCGGAGGCGGTGGAGCGGTTCGCCGGACGCATGCAGATAGAGGCGACCCGGCTGACCAACCTCGTCCAGGAACTCATCGATCTCTCGCGGGTGCAGAACGACGACCCGCTGGAGGACGCGGAGCCCGTACGCGTGGACGAGCTCGTCGCCGAGGCGGTCGACCGGTGCCGGCAGCAGGCGGCGCACAAACAGATCACCATGGCCTCGGGCGGTGCCTCCGGGCTCTTCGTCTGGGGCAACCGCGGCCAGCTCGCGGCCGCGCTCGGCAACCTCGTGGAGAACGCCGTCAACTACAGTCCCGTCCGTACCCGGGTCGGTATCGCCGCCCGCCGGATGGCCGCACCCGGCGGGGACCTGATCGAGATAGCCGTGACCGACCAGGGCTTCGGCATCCCCGAGAAGGACCGCGAGCGGGTCTTCGAGCGGTTCTACCGTGTCGACCCCGCCCGCTCACGGGCCACCGGTGGCACCGGCCTCGGCCTCGCCATCGTCAAGCATGTGGCCGCCTCGCACGGCGGGGAGGTCACTGTGTGGAGCTCGGAGGGCCAGGGCTCCACCTTCACCCTGCGACTGCCCGAATCGGGCGTCGTACGGGGCCGCACCACCGGCGGACCGCTCATCTCCGACGGGGAATCCGTCGACGACGACGGCCCGTACGAGAACGACACCTTCGAACCGTTTCCTGCCCCGGAGGCTCTTCCGTGACCCGAGTGCTTGTCGTCGAGGATGAGGAATCCTTCAGCGACGCCCTGTCCTACATGCTTCGCAAGGAAGGCTTCGAGGTGGCCATCGCGGCCACCGGCCCCGACGGCCTCGACGAGTTCGAGCGCAACGGCGCGGACCTCGTCCTGCTCGACCTGATGCTGCCCGGCCTGCCCGGTACGGAGGTCTGCCGGCAGCTCCGCGTCCGGTCGAACGTACCGGTGATCATGGTCACCGCGAAGGACAGCGAGATCGACAAGGTGGTCGGCCTGGAAATAGGAGCCGACGACTATGTGACCAAGCCCTTCTCCTCGCGGGAGCTGGTGGCCCGTATCCGCGCGGTGCTGCGCCGCCGTGGAGAACCGGAGGAGGTCACGCCCGCGGCCCTGGAGGCGGGACCGGTCCGGATGGACGTGGACCGCCACGTCGTCACGGTCTCCGGCGGGAAGGTCGACCTGCCGCTGAAGGAGTTCGACCTGCTGGAGATGCTGCTGCGCAACGCGGGCCGGGTCCTGACCCGCATGCAGCTGATCGACCGGGTGTGGGGCGCTGACTACGTCGGCGACACGAAGACCCTCGACGTCCACGTCAAGCGCCTGCGCGCCAAGATCGAACCGGACCCGGGGGCGCCGCGGTACCTGGTGACGGTGCGGGGCCTGGGGTACAAGTTCGAGCCGTAGGCCGTAGGGCGTGAGCCACAGGCCACAGGCCACAGGCCGCGCAGCCCGTGGGACGGCGGCGCGGAGCGCGGTACGGCCGGGTGCCGCGGAGCACGTGACGCCGTGCGGGCCTGTGACGCCGTGCGAGAGGGGCGCCCCCACCGGGGGCGCCCCTCTCGCGCACGGTCATCCGGCGGCCGGGACGTCCTCCGCCGAGGCGTTCTCGCCGGTCTCCGTCTGCGTCGCGCCCTCGGCCCCGGTTCCCTCGGCCGACGCGTCCGGCGACGGGGAGCCGCTCGCCGACTGCGAGGGCGTCGGCTCCGGCGACGGGAGGGCGCTCGGGCCGAAGTCCTTGAAGAAGTGGGTCGCCGGGACGACCAGAGCGCCCAGGCTGACCTCGCCGGTCTCGCTGAAGGTGAAGGCGACGTTCTGGACGTTGCCGTCCTGTGTGGCCTCGCGCCCGTCCTCGATCACGGCGGAGGCGTTGCCCTCGCCGCCCAGGATGACCCGGCCGCCGGCCGGCACCACGACCGGGCCCCCGCCCTCGGCGGGCGTCAGCTTCACCGTGGTGTCGGTGCCCGGGAGGGTGATGGACTCCAGGGTCTCCTGCTTGGTGCCGTCGTTGAACAGCGTCGCGGCGATGACAGCCGGGCCCTCGGCCTCCCGCTCGGGCTGCGTGATGACGTTCACGTTCTGGACTTTGATCTGGTCGAGAGCGGTCGACGCGTTGTCGGGCCTGACCTTGAGCGTTGCCGCGTCGTTTCCGGCACCGCAGGCGGACAGCGAGACGATCGAGAACACGATGGCAGTGGCGGCGAGGGCGCCGTGTCGAAGGCTGCGGCTCACGGCGGCGGCAACTCCTTGAACGTTTCGGACAGCGGGCTTCGGACTCTGCGGACAGGAAGGCCGGGCGGCACAAAGCCGCCCCAAGTACGTGTCAGCGGGCCCAGGCTACCGAGCCGTTGTGCCGGGCCCGCACCCGACCCGCCCCTCGGGGCGATCTCTCGCGGAGCGAGTGGCCGGCGAAGGTTCCGGCAGCCGGTGGTCACACGCCGATTCACACCGTGTTCACATAACGCCCGTGATCGGAGCGTGATCACCGGGTGATCGATTTCCGGGCGGTGGCGCATTCCGTACGCATAATCGGCCCGAGGGCCGGACGGTGATCAATTCCAATGTCCTCGCGTGTTAAGGGCCGTACGAGTGACCGATCTCCGAACGGAGTACGGAAACTTCACCATCTGGAACCCGGCAAAACGGGATGTTTGGGTCCTTCTGAGTGACTTCCGGCCCGCGTGACGTACCCGTTTCGGGGGGCTCGCGCGCCCGCTCCGACCTGCGGATATCGCCTTCCGGGGGCCCTCCGCAGCACGTCCGTGTTGTTGTTGTCAAGCCCCGAGATATGCCCTGACCTGCGAAAACGCCATTCAGGAGAAGCGATTCTCGTGTTACTCTGGATAGCCACGGAAGGGGTACCTGTCACATGACGTTCAAGGTTGGCGACACCGTGGTCTATCCCCATCACGGGGCCGCGCTGATCGAGGCTATCGAAACTCGCCAGATCAAAGGCGTGGACAAGACCTACTTGGTGCTCAAGGTCGCCCAGGGCGACCTGACCGTTCGCGTACCGGCGGACAACGCGGAGTTCGTGGGCGTGCGCGACGTAGTCGGGCAGGACGGGCTGGACCGGGTCTTCGAGGTGCTGCGCGCACCCTATGCCGAGGAGCCGACGAACTGGTCCCGGCGTTACAAGGCAAATCTCGAGAAGCTCGCCTCCGGCGATGTCATCAAGGTCGCGGAAGTGGTGCGCGACCTGTGGCGCCGCGAGCGTGAGCGCGGACTCTCCGCAGGTGAGAAGCGCATGCTCGCCAAGGCCCGCCAGATCCTGGTGAGTGAGCTGGCTCTCGCGGAGAACACCAACGAGGACAAGGCCGAGGCCCTGCTCGACGAGGTTCTCGCGTCCTGAACCGGATCACGCCGGCTGTATGAATGTGCCGCGGTGCCCGCTGACCGACCGTCCCGTACGGTGAGTCGCCGGGCGCTGCGGCATGTCCGGATCCTTCGAACCCGTCCCCGTCCCCGTACGGCCCCCTCGACGTCCCGCCCGGGTCCCGCTCGCCCGGCCGGGGGTCACGGAAAGGGTCCCGGCCGAGTCGAGGCGTCGTGCCCGGCTCTCCCCCAACCTACGGTCGGGGGCACCCCCAGGGCCATACCCATGGCGGCCGGGGAAACAAACCTGCCGAAGCCTCGGAGTGCAATCGATGTCACCGACGCCCGACCGACCACGCTCGTTCCGTACCGCGGCGGTGATCCCCGCGGCCGGCCGCGGGGTCCGTCTCGGCCCCGGCGCGCCCAAGGCGCTGCGGGGGCTCGGCGGTACGCCCATGCTCATCCACGCCGTACGGGCGATGGCCGCCTCCCGCGCCGTCCGCCTGGTCGTCGTGGTCGCGCCCCCCGAGGGCGTGACGGAGGTCAAGAACCTCATCGACACCCACGCGCTGCCCGAGCGCACCGACTACCTCGTCGTCCCGGGCGGTGCCACCCGCCAGGAGTCCGTGGGGCTCGGCGTGGGCGCGCTGCCCGACGACATCTCCGTCGTACTGGTCCACGACGCCGCCCGGCCGCTGGTCCCCGTCGACACCGTGGACGCCGTCGTCGAGGCCGTGCGGGACGGGGCGCTCGCCGTGGTGCCCGCGCTGCCGCTCGCCGACACCGTCAAGGAGGTCGAGCCCGGCGCGAAGGGCGAGCAGGAGCCGGTCGTGGCCACCCCGGAGCGGGCCAGGCTGCGCGCGGTGCAGACCCCGCAGGGCTTCGACCGGGACACGCTCGCGCGGGCCCACGCCGAGGCGGCCCCCGACGGCGAGGGGGCGACGGACGACGCCGGGATGGTCGAGCGGCTCGGCGTGCCCGTGGTCGTCGTGCCCGGCCACGAGGAGGCTTTCAAGGTGACCCGGCCGCTGGACCTCGTCCTGGCCGAGGCCGTTCTCGCACGCCGGAGGGCGAACGATGGGTTCTGAGACGGTGCCGCAGCCCGCTCCCGTGATCCCGCTGACCGGCATCGGGACGGACATCCACGCCTTCGAGGAGGGCCGTGAACTCTGGTGCGCCGGGCTGCTCTGGGAGGGCGAGGGCCCCGGTCTGGCCGGGCACTCGGACGCCGACGTGGTCGCGCACGCCGCGTGCAACGCCCTGTTCTCGGCCGCCGGACTCGGTGATCTGGGGCAGCACTTCGGCACCGGGCGCCCGGAGTGGTCCGGTGCCTCCGGTGTCACCCTGCTCACCGAGGCGGCCCGGATCGTGCGGGCGGAGGGCTTCGCGATCGGCAATGTCGCCGTCCAGGTCATCGGCCTGCGGCCGAAGATCGGCAAGCGGCGCGAGGAGGCCCAGAAGGTGCTGTCCCAGGCGGTCGGCGCGCCCGTCTCGCTCTCCGCGGCCACCTCCGACGGCCTCGGGTTCACCGGGCGCGGAGAGGGGATCGCGGGTATCGCGACCGCCCTGGTGTACCGCACGGACTGACCTCCGGGGAGCCGCCGCGGCAGCCGCGGCGGCTCCCCGCTCCTTGTTGCGTATCACTTGCACGTACGCTGGTACGGCAGGTATCCGCAGGTGGCGTGCCGTACGGCCGCCGGGAGCGAGGGTGAGCGGCAGTGGTGAGTGCGACCGCCGGGGCGACGGCGACACGGGCGCGTGAGGCGTCGCCGGAGAAGGGCGGCGGGTACGTCCTCAAGACCGCCGCCGCCGAGGACGTCGGCGGTGCGCGGGCCGTGATGCTGGACACCGTCTACCACGACCTGCGGTCCGGCTACGTGCCCCGCTGGCACGCCGACATCATCGACCTGGAGGGCGCCTACCTGCGCCCCGGGCGCTGCACGCTGCTGGTCGTCCGGTACGGCGACGAGGTCGTGGCGACCGGAGCCGTCCGGGACCGGGGCCCGCAGTCGCCGCCCAACCCCCGCTGGATCGCCGACCGCTTCCCGTCCGGTTCCACCGCCCAGCTGTGCCGGATCTATGTGCGCCCCGAGCACCGCAGGCACGGGCTGGCGCGCCGGCTGGTGCGGGAGCTCGCGGCCTTCGCCGCCGGGGCGGGCGGCTACACCTCGCTCTACCTCCACACCGATCCGGCCGTGCCCGGCGCCGAGCCGTTCTGGCGGTCGATGGCGCGGGAGGTCTGCGACGAGCGGACCCTGCCGGGCGGCGGGCAGGGCATCATCCACTTCGAACTGCCCCTGCCCCTGCCGCCCGCGGGTGCCGCGTCCGCCGCGTCGCCCGGGGCCTGACCCCGAGGCCGGGGCCGGGCGCGCCGGCTCCCGGCCGTGCCGCGGGGTCCGGCCCGGCCCCGCCCGGTGAGGCCGGACCGCTCCGCAGGGCCCCCGCTATTCAGATGACAATCGTTTTCACATAGGGTTTCCGACATGTCTACGATCCGAAGCCGCCGGTCCCTGCCGGTGATAGCCGCCGCTCTGCTGCTCCCGCTCGCCGCCTGCTCCTCCCAGGACGGCCCGGCGGCGTCGGACGAGGGCGGGCGGCTGCGGGTCGTGATGGCCTTCCCGCCCGCCCAGGCCATGTCCCCCTACGGCGACGACGCGGTCACCCTCAGCCGGCTGGCCGTCGTCGAGGGCCTCACCACCCTCGACGGGAACGGCGCGCCGCAGCCCGCGCTCGCCACCTCCTGGAAGCGGGAGTCCGCCACCGCCTGGACGTTCGAACTGCGCGAGGCCGTCTTCCAGGACGGCACGAAGGTCGACGCCGAGGCCGTCGTCCGTTCGCTCACCGCCGCGGGCAAGGCGTCCCCGCTGCCCCGCGTCCTGTCCGACGTGAAGCTGACGGCCACGGCCCAGGACGCGGACACCGTACGGATCGTCACCGAGGAGGCCGACCCGCTGCTCCCGCAACGGCTCGCCAACCCCTCGTTGACGATCCTGTCCGCCGGCGCCTACGAGGGCGGCACGGTGGACCCCGCCGGGCACGCCACCGGCCCCTTCACCCTGACCGGCGTCAAGGGCGCGGTCGCGGCCACCCTGGAGCGCAACGCCGACTACTGGGGCGGCGCGGCGAAGTCCCCCGGCGTCGACGTCACCTTCGTCGCGGACGGCACCGCCCGCGCGAACGCGCTGCGGACGGGCGAGGTCGACGTCGCCGAGTACGTACCGATCGCCCAGGCGTCCCTGCTCGGCGACTCCTTCGTGCACGAGTTCCCGTCCGCCCGGACCAACGGGCTCTCCCTGAACACCGGGCGCGGTGTCTTCGCCGACCCGGCCATGCGCGCCGCCGCCCGTGAGGCCATCGACTCCGAGGCCCTGGCCGACGGCGTCTACGAAGGCCGCGCCGACACCTCGCAGGGCCTGCTCGGCCCCGGCGTCCCGTGGGCCGCGAAGGCCCGTACCGCCCCCACCGGCCGTGCGGAGGCGGCGGACGAGGAGCAGGTGGCGAAGACGGGGGAGATCGTCCTCGCCACCTACACCAACCGGCCCGAACTCCCCGAGGCCGCCTCGATCGTCCAGCAGCAGCTGACGGAACGCGGCTTCACGGTCAAGCAGGTCGTCCGCGACTACGCCCAGCTGGAGGCCGACGCGCTGGCCGGGAAGTACGACGCCTTCATCCAGGCCCGCAACACCCTCCTGGACACCGCCGACCCGGTCTCCTACCTCGCCTCGGACTTCACCTGCGACGGCAGTTTCAACATCTCCCAGCTCTGCGACCCGCGCGTCGACGCCGCCGTCGCGAAGGCCGCCTCGATCGCCGACACGGACCGGCGCCACACGGCCGAGATGGCCGCCGAGGCCGCCATCCTGGGCGCCGACGCCCTCGTACCGCTGGTCCACGAGCGCTTCGTCCAGGGGTACGACGGCGAGCGCGTCCAGGGCGTCGCGCTCGACCCGATGGAGCGCACCCTCATCACCGCCGACACCCGCATCGGCTGACGGATGCGCCACCTGGGGCGGCCGGCCGTCCTCGCCACCGTCCTCGCCGCCGTCGGGCTGCTGCCCTGGCTCACCCGGACCGACCCGGCTCTGACGATCCTGCACGCCCGCTACGCGGACCGGCCTCCCACCCCCGCCGTGCTCGACGCGATCCGTGCCGAGACCGGCCTGGACGGCGGGCCGCTGCGGGTGCTGGGCGACTGGGCGGGCGGGCTGCTCCACGGCGACCTCGGCCGGTCGTGGGTGTCGGGGCAGCCCGTCGCACCCGACGTGACCTCGGCGCTCGGGGTCTCGCTGACCCTGATGGGCGGCTCGCTCGCCGTCGCCCTGGTCCTGGCGTTCGCCCTGGCGGCCCCCACCCTGTGGCGGGGGGCGCGCCGCAGGCTCACCACCACCCGGGCCGGTGCCGTCGCCGCCGTCCTCGCCGCCCTGCCCGAGTTCCTCCTCGCCGCCGTCCTGGCCACCGTCCTCGCCGTGCAGCTGGGCTGGTTCCCGGCGCTCGGCTGGGGGCGGGCCGACCAGCTGGTGCTGCCCGCCCTCGCCATGGGCGTCCCGGCCGGCGCGCTGCTCGGGCGGCTGCTGGACGACGCCCTGCCCGCCGCCTTCGCCGAACCCTGGGCCCGCGCCGCCGCCGCGAGCGGTATGCCCCCGCGGCGGGTCGCGGGCCATGCCCTGCGCCGCAGCGCGCCCGCACTGCTGCCGCAGCTCGGCCTGGTCGTCGTCGGGCTGACCGGAGGCGCGGTCGCGGTGGAGACGCTGTACGCGATACCCGGGCTCGGCTCCACCGCGCTGGCCGCCGCCCTGGCCCAGGACCTGCCCGTCCTGCAGGCGTGTGTCCTGCTGCTGCTCCTGCTCGGGCTCGCCGCGTCCCTCGTCGCACGCGCCGGCTCCCGGCTGCTGCTCGGGCCGGTCCGCACCGCGCGCGCCCTGCCCGCGCTCGTCGCCCCGGTGCTGCCCGTGCGGCGGGCGGTCACCGTCGCGGCGGGCGGCCTGGCCGTGCTGCTGGCCGCCGTCACCGTCGTGGGGCTGCTCCGCGACCCGCTGGCCGTGGACGCCGCCGCCCGCCTCGCCTCCCCGTCGGCCGCGCATCCGCTGGGCACGGACTCGCTGGGCCGTGACGTGCTGGCCCGGCTCGGCCATGGCACGGCCCGGACCGTGCTGACCGCCGTCGCCGTCAGCGCCGTCACCCTCCTGCTGGGCCTGGTCGCCGGGGCGCTGCGTGCCGGTGCCCTGACGGAGACGGCCAACGCGCTGCCCGCCGTCCTGGCCGGCCTCGTCGTCGCGGGCGTCGCCGGGCCCGGACCCTGGGGTGCCGCGGCCGCCGTCGCCGCCGTCGCCTGGGCCCCGCTCGCCGCGCACACCTCCGCGCTGTACACCCAGGAGAAGGCCGCCCCGCACCTGGCCGCCTCGCTGGCGCTGGGCGCCGGCCGCGGCCATCTGCTCCGCCGCCACCTGCTGCCCGGTGTGGTGCCCCCGGTCGTACGCCACGCCGTACTGCGCGTCCCCGCCGTGGCGCTGGCCCTCGCCTCGCTCGGCTTCCTGGGCCTGGGGGCGCAGGCGCCCGCCCCGGAATGGGGGCGCATGCTCTCCGAGAACATGCCCTACGCGGAACGCGCCCCCTGGGCCGTCCTCGCCCCGGCCGCCGCCCTCGCCGTGCTCGGCGCCCTCGCGGTGCTCACCACGGCGTCCGTACGCGGCAGGCGGGGCGGGAGCGGCGGGCGGGGCAGGAGCGGCGGGCGGGGCGGGAGCGGCGGATGAGTCCGCAGCGGCGTACGGCGGCTCTCCGGCGCTCTGCCGGCGCGCCCCCGGCCCCACGGGAACTGAAGGCGTACCTGCGCCTGCTGGCCGGCACCCAGTTCGCCTTCAACACCGGTTTCTACGCGGTGCTGCCCTATCTGGCCGCCCACCTCGGCGACGGCCTCGGCATGGCGGGCTGGCTCGTCGGGCTGGTCCTCGGGCTGCGGACGTTCAGCCAGCAGGGCCTCTTCGTCGTCGGCGGGGCCCTCACCGACCGCTACGGCCCGCGTCCGGTGGTCCTGGCGGGCTGTGTGCTGCGCATCGCCGGGTTCTGCTGGCTCGCCCAGGCCACCGCCACCGCCGCCGTCGTCGGGGCGGTGCTCCTCATCGGGTTCGCCGCCGCGCTGTTCTCACCCGCCGTCGAGTCCGAGACCGCCCGGGCCGCCGTCACCCACGAGCGGGCGACCGGTGAACCGCGGGCGCGGGTGCTCGCCGTGTTCTCCGCCGCCGGACAGGCCGGGGCCTTCCTCGGGCCGCTGCTCGGCACCCTGCTGCTGTTCCTGGGCGGAGGTTTCCGGGCCGCCTGCCTCGCCGGGGCCGCCGTCTTCGTCCTCGTACTGGCCGGGCACGCCCGTCTGATGCCCCGCCGGCCGCGTACCGTACGGGAACGGCCGCGCGGCGGGCTCTTCCGGGACGTCCTCGCCAACCGGCCGTTCCTGGTCCTGTGCCTGGCGTACAGCACCTACCTCGTGTCCTACAACCAGCTCTATCTCGCGCTGCCCGCGGAGGTGGAGCGGGCGACCGGGTCGCAGAACGCGCTCGGCGGACTGTTCGCGCTCTCCTCGCTCCTGGTCGTCGCCGCCCAGCTGCCGCTCACCCGCTGGTCCGCCCACCGCGTCGCACCCCGCGCCGCGCTCACCGCCGGACTGGCCGTCGTCGCCGCGGGGTTCGCCGCGGTGCCGCTCACCCCGGGCGGGCCCGCCGGACTGCTGCCCGGCGCGGTCCTCGTGGTCCTGCTCACGCTCGGCCAGATGCTCCTGGTCCCGGCGGCCCGCGGTCTGGTGCCCGACCTGGTCCCGGGCCACCGGCTCGGTGTCGCGACCGGCGTGCTGTCCTCGCTCTCCGGGCTGGCGGTCCTGCTGGGCAGCGCGGCCACCGGCACCCTCCTCGGCGCGCCCCGGGGCGTCCTGTGGGCGGTGCTTGCCGCCGTTCCGCTCGCCGGGGCGGGGCTGGCGCTGTGCCTGCCGGGTGCCGGGCGCGCCCCGGTGCGGGAGCGGACCGGGGTCTGACCGCACCGCCCGCCGGCCGGACCGGCGGACGGCACGGTGCGCGGTCAGGCCGTCGCGGCGGGCCGGTACGGGCCGTCGAGGCCCACGGGCCGGTGCTCCAGCCCCGAGGACGCGATCCAGTCGAAGGGCCGGTAGACCGCGGGGCCCAGGCCCAGGCCCTCGGCGATCTGCTCGCGCAGCCGGTTCGACGCGAACGCGCCGATCACGTTCATCTGGGCGTCCCGGTAGTGGCGTTCCACCTCGTGCCCCTGGGTCACCCCGAACGCCCCGTGGATCTGCACCGCGCGGGCCGCCACCTCGACCGCCATCTCGGTGGCGTACACCTTGAGCATGCCGATGAGCTGCCGGGCCGGACGTCCGGCCATCCGCTCGGACGCCGCGCGGCGGGCGAGCACACGGGCGGCGTCGATCTGCGCGCGGGACTCGGCGAGCTGGGCCTGGACGCCCTCCATGTGGGCCAGCGGGCGGCCGGCCGAGACCCGTTCCCGGGCATGGCGGACCGAGGCCGCCAGCGCCGCCTCCGCCGTGGCTATGGCGGCCACGGACACCAGGAGCCAGCCCCAGGTCATCCCTTCGGCGAGTTCGTCGAACGGGACGGGGACGACGTCCCGCGCGTCGACTTCGACGTCGTCGAGGACGAGCCCTCCCCAGGGCATTCCCCGCAGACCCATGTGGGGTGTGCCGTAGCGGTGGACTCCGGGCCGGTGCAGGTCCACGAAGGCCAGGCACCAGTCGGGTCCGTCGTCGCCGGCCGGCCTCTGCCTGCGGGCCAGCGCCACGGCCAGGTCGGCCGTCGGGGCGTTGGTGATCCGGGACTTCTCCCCCCGGATCACGAACCCCCCGTCCGGGTCCCCGGCGGGACGCACCGTGGTGCGGTAGGTGGCGGCGTCGCTGCCCGCGGTGGGTTCGACGATGGCGAAGCACGCCGTCCGCTCACCGGAGAGCAGCGAGCGCAGGAGGCCCCCGTGGTGGCGGAGGTCGCCGTAGGTGGAGACGAGCTTGCCGCAGAGCAGCGCGGACACGGTCGCCGACCAGTAGGTGCCCGAGCAGGCGCGGGCCAGTGCCTCCATGGCGTCGATCTGGGCCGGCCCGTCCGCGCCGGTGCCGCCGGCCTCGGCCGGGTGGAAGAGCCGCAGATAGCCGCTGTCGACGATCTCGGCCCAGTTCTGCGGCGGGATGACGCCGGTGCTGTCCGTCTCGCCCGCGCGGGACGCCACACCCGGGAAACCCGGCACGGTCCGTCCGCGGTGTCCTTCGGTACGCATGTCGGTGACCACTCCTCATCCCTGGCCGAGCGCGAGCAGATGGGCGGCGACGACGGGCTGCAGCACCTCGGGGCCGCCGCCGGTCGCGGAGAAGAACAGGGCGTCGCGGTGGGTCCGTTCGATCAGACGGTCGCCGCGGGCCGTGAGCGGGCCCGCCAGACGTGCCGCGGTCACGGCGGCGTCCCGGGCGGCCGACGTCACGAAGAGGCGCGCGGCGGCGGCCTCCGGGAGGGAGGGCCGGCCACCGGCGTCGAACCGCGCGGCCGCCCGGCGCAGCAGCCCTTCGGCCAGTTCGCAGCGGGTGGCGAGGTCGGCCAGGGCGAACCGGGAGGTCTGGGAGTGGGTCAACGGGCTGCCGAACACGTCGCGTTCGCCCGCCGTCCGGATGGCGTCCCGGACCAGGGCGCGCATGACACCGAGCCAGGGGGCCCCGCAGAACACCCAGTCCAGGGCCGCCAGCAGGGGTTCGACTTCGCCCGGCGCGCCGCCGGGCGTCCCGAGGACCGCGTCCTTTGGCACCGGGCAGTCGTCCATGACCAGCCGGCTCCAGGCGCAGGTGCGCATGGCCGCCGGGCGTTCCTCACGGAGCCGCAGGCCGGGGGTGGACCGGTCCACGACGAACGCCGTCCGCCCCCCGTCCTCGTGGGCCGCGACGACCAGGAAGTGGTGGGCCCGCGGCCCGCCCGCCACGAGGCCCAGCTCGCCCGACAGCACCCAGCCCGGCTGGCCGGGGCCGCCGGGCCGTGCCCGCACCGCCGGGGTGCGCGCGGCGCCCTGCGTCTGGGTCAGGGACAGGGCTCCCGGCCACTCACCGGACGCCATGCGGGGCAGATAGCGTTCCCGCTGCTCCGGGGTGCCGAAGGCCCGTAACGGCACGACGGCCAGGACGGCGTGCGTGACCACCGCGAGCGTCAGGCCCGGGTCCCTGGAGCCCTCGGCGCACCCCTCCAGGAGGGCGAAGGCCTCACTCGCGGACAGCCCGTCACCGCCCAGTTCCACGGGGATCAGCGGCCCGGTGAGGCCCGGCCCCCGCGGTGCGCGTGTCAGCTCGGTGAACAGGTCCTCGTCCCAGCGGCGGCCGGCGTCCCGCTCGGCGGTCGACGGCCAGGCGACACGGCCGGCCAGCTCGCGGGCCCGGCCGGCGGTCGGCGGGTCCGCCGCCGGGTCCTTGGGGGCGTGGACGGGCGGGGTCGGTGAAAGCAGCATCGGCATTCCTCTTTCGGAGTTCTTGTCGGGCGGCAGGGTCTCCATGGAGCAGAAACGTTTCGTTGTCGAACCGGCGGACGGAACGGAACCGAGTTCCCCGGTGTGTGCGTCCGCATGAACCGTAGACGCGAATACCGAATGCCTGGGCGAAGGTCGTGAATTCTTTTCACGATGCGTGTGCAGGGCTTTCCTGAGTCAGGATCCATGACACGCCCTGACAGTGGCTGACCGTACTTTGACACGGACTTCATTGCGCCGGGGGGTCTCGGGCGAGCAGCATGTTCATCAGTTCTCCACACCGCTCCGCCGTCCCGGGACCGCCGTCGCGCAATTCATCGGCGCGGCGCCGGAAAAGGCCCCGGGCGGTGGGTGGAAACCAGCGCACCGTACACCGAAGGGAATGCAATGGAATCAGAGGAAGCGGGTGCCGCGGCCCCGCCCCTGCCCCGTATATCCGACGCCACCCTGCGGGACTCCGCGCACATGGCGGGCGTCGAATTCGGCCCCGA
The DNA here is from genome assembly GCF_008704555.1 of Streptomyces nitrosporeus. Taxonomy (NCBI): domain Bacteria; kingdom Bacillati; phylum Actinomycetota; class Actinomycetes; order Kitasatosporales; family Streptomycetaceae; genus Streptomyces; species Streptomyces nitrosporeus. Next base: position 3,426,152 of record NZ_CP023702.1, on the reverse strand, counting down.
GGACGCCGCGGCGATCGCCACCCTGCTGGTCCGCACCGGCGTCGAACTGGTCGAGGTCGGCATGGTGTCCGGCCCCGGGTCGAAGGACGCCGGCCTGGTGCACGCCACCCACGAGGCCGTCGGCCCGCAGCGCAGCATGACCCTCGTCGTCGTACGGGACCGGCAGCAGGTCGCCCTGGCCCTCGACGAGGCCGAGCGGCTCGGCGTGCACCACGTCATGTACTCCATCCCCACCTCCGAACAGCACGCGGCCCTGAAGCTGGGGTCCCCGAGCCTCAAGCTGCTCCAGAGCCTCGTCCGCTCGGCGGTCTCGCAGGCCAAGGAGCGCGGCTTCCACGTCACCTTCAGCGGCGAGGACGGGGCCCGTACCCCGAGGGAGCGCCTGGTCCCGTACGTGACGACGGGTTTCGAGGCGGGGGCCGACCGCTTCCGCCTCGCGGAGACCGTCGCGTGCCTCTCGCCCTGGCAGATGGAGTCCGTGATCGCGGACCTCACGGCCATCGAGGGCTCCGAGATCGAGATCCACTCGCACAACATGCTGGGCATGGCCGTGGCCAACTCCCTGGCCGCCGTGCGCGCCGGGGCCCGGTGGGTCTCGGCGACCGTCGGCGGCATCGGTGAGCGGGGCGGCAACGCGCCCCTGGCCGAACTGCTCACCTCGCTGCGGGTGATCCACGGCGACACCCGCTTCGACCTGACCCACCTCACCGAGCTGTCCCGGATCGCCCTGCGGGGAGCCGGGTTCGGTGACGCCTTCCAGTCCGGCCCGACCACCCCGCACGCCTTCGCCTACGAACTGCCGGGCCAGCTCACCAGCCCGCAGGCGTACGAGACGCTGCCCGCCGAACTCGTCGGCAACGCGCGGGAGATGCGGGTACGGACCCGGATCACCCCGGCGCTCGTGCGGTGGGCGCTGACCGACTCGGGTGTCGACGTCGACACGGACGCCTTCACCGAGTGGCTCGTCGAGCGCCAGGAACGCGCCGGCGGCCCGCTGCTGGACCGCGACGCGGTGCGCAAGGCCGCCGTCGACTACCGCTCCCTCTGAACACCCTTCCCCACCGGACCCCCAGAGCTGCCCAGAACTGGAGTTGATCATGACCACCGCGACATTGAACGGTTCCTGCCCCGAGTGCGAGACCGGCCTCACCGTGCCGCCCGTCGTACCGGGCGAGACGCTCTCCTGCCCCGAGTGCATGCTGACCCTGCGGGTCGAGGACGTGACGGACGGCCGGTTGTCGCTGCGGATGGTCGCGGTGCAGCTGCGCGACTGGGGCCAGTGACATGGGCGGAGCAGTCGCCGTCGTCGCCGACCGGGTCGGCTGGGAGGAACGCCGGCTCATCGAGGCGGCACCCGGGTTCGGCCTGCGGGTCGACTGGGTCAACGACGAGTCCCTGTGCCTCGGCGGACCCGGCCCGTCCGCGGCCGACGGCTACGGGGCGCTGCTGGTACGCAGCCGCAGTTACACCCGCGGCGGACTGATCGCGGCCTACGCCGAGTCCGCCGGTGCCTTCGTCCTCAACTCCGCGACCGCCGTCCACACCTGTGAGAACAAGCTGGTGCTGCGGGCCGTGCTGCGTGAGGCGGGTGTCCCCGTGCCGGACTTCCGGCTCGTGCTGTCCCGCAGGGACTTCGAACAGGCCGTCGCCGGGCTCGGGGTGCCGCTGGTGCTCAAGCCGGTCTACGGCGGGATGGGCAAGCGCGTCACCCTGGTGCGCGACGCCGATCTCGCCCACTCCGTGTACGACTACGTCGAGGACCTGGGGCACGCCTTCGAGCAGGCGTGCCTGGCCGAGCCCTACCTGGGCGGCGGCTCGATCCGCTGCCTGGCCGTCGGGCACGAGATCGTCGCGGCCGCCGAGTTCGAGAGCGCGGGGGCCGACTGGCGCAGCAACGCGGCCCTGGGCAACCGGAGCCGTTCCCTGGCCCTCGATCCCGACATCCGGAAAGTGGTGAGCGGGGTCGTGGACAGTCTCGGCCCCGGCATCTACGGCATCGACCTCTTCAGGACCCCGGACGGCTTCGTCGTCAACGAGGTCAACCACGCCCCCGCCTGGCGCGGCGTGGCCTCGACGACCGACGCGGACATCACGACGGCGGTCCTCGGCTATGTGCAGGAGACACTCGGATGATACGTGTGGGCATTGTCGGAGCGTCCGGTCTCGCGGGCGGAGACCTCATCCGCCTGGTGCACCAGCACCCCGGCCTCCGGCTGACCTTTCTCGGCGGTGAGTCCAGCGCCGGCCGAAGACCGGCCGAACTGCACCCCGGCCTCCGGGTCGACCTCGGCCTGACCGTCGAACGGGCCGACGCCGACCGGATCGCCGAGCGCTGCGACGTGGTCCTGCTGGCCACGCCCGCCCCGGTGTCCGCCCGGCTCGCCGGGGAACTCGCCGACCGGGTCGCGTGCGTGATCGACCTGAGCGGAGCGTTCCGTATCCGCGGGCAGGAGCTGCACGAGCGGTGGTACCCCAAGGCGGAGCGTTCCGCCGGACTCGCCGACCGCTTCGTCTACGGCGTACCGGAACTCGTCGGTGACGCCCTGAAGGACGCGCCGCTGATCTCCGTACCCGGGTGCTACGCGACCGCCATCACCCTGGGGCTCGCCCCTCTCGTCCTCGGCCTCGGCCTGCACCTGCGGACCGTGCTCGTCGACGGGAAGAGCGGGTCCAGCGGGGGCGGCCTCCAGCTGCGCACCGCGGACCTGCACCCGCTGCGCAACGGTGCCATCGCCCCGTACGCGCCCACCGGGCACCGGCACGCCGCCGAGGTGGGGGACTTCCTGGAGCGGAGCAAACCGGGCACCGTCGGGTCGCTGACGATGTCCGCCTACGGTGTCTCGCACGTGCGCGGACTGCTCGCCAGCTGCTACGTGTTCACCGACGAGGAGCTCGACCTCCGCGAACTCCAGCGCGCCTACCTGCGGTTCTACCGGCCGCATCCCTTCGTGCGGGTCCGCCGCAGCGACGAGACGCTCATCCCCATGCCCGACCCCCAGGCGACGCTGGGCTCCAACTACTGCGACGTCACGGTCCTGCACGACCCGGACGGGGGACGCGTCGTCGTCCTCGCGGCGCTGGACAACCTGATCAAGGGCGCCGCGGGCCAGGCCGTCCAGGCCCTCAACATGAGGTTCGGGCTGCCCGAGGAGACGGGGCTGACGATGCAGCCGGTGATGCCGGTATGAGCGGACCGGCCGGAAAGACCGCCCCCGTCGTCGTCAAGCTGGGCGGCAGCTGCCTGGACGATCTCGACGGCACCTGGTGGGACGACCTCGCCCGGCACGGGCGGGACCGTCCGCTGGTCCTGGTGCACGGCTGGTCCAAACCGCTCAGGAACCTCGACGCCCGTTACCGGGAGCCTTCGGCGGTCCTGCGCGACCGGTACGGCAACCAGAGCCGGTGGACCACACCCGAGGTCATCGAGGACATCAAGACGGTCAGCGAGGCGCTGGGGCAGGACGTCATCCGGCGGCTGGCGGACCGCGGCATCACGGCCGAGCGGATCCTCGGGAGCGACGGCCTGGCCGGCGCGGGCGAGGGCGAACGCTGGTGGTGGCGGGAGCGGCAGCTCGTCGAGATGGAGAACCTCGTGGGCCCGATCACCTCGGTGGACCCGGGCGCGCTGAAGAACCTCGCACCCGGCCACGCCTGCCTGGTCACCCCGCTCGCCCGCAACGCGGCGGGCCAGGAGGTGAACACCGACGCCGACCGGGCGGCGGCGGCCCTCGCGGGCGCCGTCGGCGCACCCGACCTGGTCCTGGTCACCGACGTCGCCCACCTGCTGATCGACGACGAGCCGGTCCGCGCGGTCACGGCCGAGCAGGCCGCGGCCTTCCGCGACCGGGGCGCCACCGGCGGGATGCGCAAGAAGCTGCGGGCCGCCGACGAGGCGCTGGCGGCGGGCGTACGACGGGTCGTCCTCGGCAGCGCCCCCGTCACGGACCTGCTGGAAGGCCGTACCGGCACCGCCATCACGCGAAACGGAGAAGCGCCGTGACGAAACCCCGCGTACTCGTCGTCGACAACGGGACCCTCTCGCTCCCGCAGCTGCGCCGGCGGCTGGAGGACCTCGGGGCGGACACCGAGACCGTCGAAGCGGCGGAGGTGCCGGCGGGCACCGGCGGCCGCTACCAGGCGGTCGTCCTGAGCGGGACCAAGGTCCGCGCCTACGACCAGGCGTACTACAAGCCCCTCATCGACCTGGTCACCGGCACCGACGTCCCCGTCCTGGGGATCTGCGGCGGCATGCAGATCATCGCCCTCGCGGCCGGCGGGCGCATGGAGGAGGGGCCCCAGCGGGTCGGCGGCTACAAGGTGGAAGTGGACACGGCGGAACCGCTGTTCGCCCACGTCGGACCGACGGTGACGGTGTTCCACCGCCACACCCTCTACCTGCGCCAGGCGCCGCCCGGCTTCCGGTCGATCGGCCGCTCGGAGCACGCCCCCGTGGAGTTCCTGTGCTCCGACGACGGACGCGTCCACGGCTCGCAGGCGCACCTGGAGTTCCGCAAGGACGGTCTGGAGATCCTGCGCGGCTTCGCACAGCTGTACCAGTGAGCACGTCTGTACCAGTGAGCACGTCCCGTACCGACCGAACCCTCTCGATCCACGGACACAAGGACCTGGCATGAGCGCTCTGGAAGAACCGCAGGCACCCGCCCTCACCGTTCATCTGAACGGCAGCGGCGGGGACATCAAGGGCTGGGTGGTCGTCGACACGCTCGTCGACGGCCTGGCGATGGGCGGCACCCGGATGACCACCGGGGTCACCGAGGAGGAAGTCGCGGGCCTCGCCCGGGACATGACCGACAAGTTCACGCTCGCCGGGCTGCGCATCGGCGGAGCCAAGGCGGGGATCGTCGCGGACGGCGGCGACCGCCTGGAGACGTTCCGGACGTTCGGCCGTACGGTGAAGCCGCTGCTGCACGGCGGCATCCACCTCGGCATCGACATGGGTGTCACCCCCGCCGACCGGGCCGTCTTCTTCGAGGAGGCGAAGTACGACCCCCGCTACCGGCTGGGCGCCCCGGACATGCCGATCGACTGGCGGACGTACTACGAGCCGCTGATCGACGTCACCGGCCACGGTGTCGGGGTGGCGGCCGTCACGGCGTGGGAGGCGGGCCGGAACTCCGGGCCGGCCAGGGTCGTGGTGCAGGGCTTCGGCGCGGTCGGCCGGTCCGTCGCGCGGTTCCTGGAGGAACGCGGGCACACCGTCGTGGGCGTCGCCGACGTCGAGGGCACCATCAGCGCGGACCGGCTCCCCGTGGAGGGGCTGCTGGCGGCCACGGACGAGTTCGGCCGGATCGACCGGTCCCGGCTGCCGGCCGGCGTCACCCTGTCCGGCGAGCCGGACGCCTGGCTCGACGTGGACGCCGACGTGCTGGTCCTCGCCGCCCAGAAGTACGCGCTCACCGCCGAGAACACGCACCGGCTGCGTGCCGGGCTGGTCGTCGAGGGTGCCAACCTCGCGTCCAGCGCCGCCGCGAAGGAGAAGGTGGCCGCCTCGGGCGGGGTCCTGGTCCCGGGCGTGATCGCCAACATCGGCGGTGCGGCGTCGGCCGCGCTGGCCGTTACCCGGGTCGTCCCCTTCGGCCTGGAGGCCGCGGCGCGCAAGGCATGGGTCTTCGACTGGGTCGGCGACCGGGTGCGGCAGAACACCCGCGACCTGCTGGAGATCGCGGACGGCCGGGCCGGCGACCCGCTGCCGGAACTGCTGGGCGCCCGCCGGGGGGAGCGCCGATGACCGCGACGACCGAGGCGCCGGGGAGCGGGCAGGGCGCCCTGATCCCGAAGGAGCGCGCCGACGAGTACCGGCGGCGCGGCTGGTGGCGCGACGAGACCTTCCTGGACGACCTGCGGCGCCAGGCCCGGGAGCGGCCCCACAAGCTCGCCGTCGCGGGCCGCCGGATGCACGAGGCGCACACCGACACGCTGGACTACTCCGAACTCGCGCGGCTCACCGACCGGTTCGCCGTGGCCCTGCTCGAACTGGGCGTCGGGCGGGGGGACGTCGTGGCGGTACAGCTCCCCAACCGGTGGGAGATGGTGCCGCTGATGTTCGCCTGCATGCGCGCGGGCGCCGTCATCTGCCCCATCGCCCCGGTCTGCCGGGAGACCGACCTGCGCCACCGGCTGACCCTGACCGAGGCGAAGGTGTGCATCACCGTCGAGTCCTGGGAGGGCTACCCGCTCGCCAAGACACTGGTGGCCATGGCGGACGAACTGCCCGTCGAGCACGTCGTCGTGGTCGGCGGACACGCGCCGGACGGTGCCGTCGACTTCCACGGCCTCTTCATCGCCCCCCGCCGCGAGGAGTCGCGCGCGGTGGAGCTCGCCGACCGCGAGCTCGGGCCCGACGACCCGTTCGTCGTGCTGTTCACCTCCGGCACGACGGGCGACTCCAAGGGGGTGCTGCACAGCCAGAACACCGTCCACTCGGCCGTACGCGGATACGTGGACACCTTCCTGCTCCGCGACGACCTGGTCGCCGCCGTCACCACCCCCCTGATCCACTACTCCGGTTTCGGGCAGGGCATCCTGGCCGGTGTCATGCTCGGCGGCACGGTCGTCTTCCAGGACGAGCAGGACAACGCCAGCCTCCCCGACCTGATCCAGCGGTACGGGGCGACCCTGCTGTACGGGCCGCCCCCCACCCTCACGGCCGTGGCGGAGTCCCAGCGCGCCGACCCCCGGGACGTGTCGACCCTGCGCCACGTGGTCACCGGCGCGGCACCCGTCCTGCAACAGCTGGTCGACGAGTTACGGGCGACCCTCGGGGCCCAGACGTACTCGGTGTGGGGGATGTCGGAGTTCGGCCCCGTCACCATCACCCGGCTCGACTACAACCAGGACTGGGCGGCGCACAGCCACGGGCGGCCGATCGACTCCATGGAGATACGCATCGACGCCTGCCACAACCCGGGCCAGCGCGCCGAGGTGGGCCGGCTCCGGGTGCGCGGGGCGTCGAGGGCGCTCGGCTACCACCGGCGGATGGACTGCTTCGCCTCCGAACTGAACGCGGAGGGGTGGTTCGACACCGGCGACGTGGCCCGTGAGGACGGGCGGGGCGGCATCCGCCTGCTGGGGCGCGCCAAGGACGCCATCCTGCGCGACGGGATCGTGGTCCCCATGGCGGAGCTGGAGGCGATCATCTCCCGCCATCCCCGGGTCACCGAGGCCGCCATCGTCGGTCCCACCGGGAAGCTGGACGACCTCATCCTGGCCGTGGTCGTGCCCCGGGGCGGCGAACGGCCGACGCTGGAGGACGTCCGCTCCCACCTCACGGCGGCCGGCCAGCCCGAACGCTTCCTGCCCGACCGGCTGGAGACCGTCGAGGAACTGCCCAAGACCCTCACCGGCAAGATCCGCAAGGTCGAACTGCGGAACCGCTACGCCGTGGCGTGAGCCCGCGCCCCGCCCCCCCCACGCCCCCCACACACCCGCCCCCACGCCTCGCTCCCCGGGCCCGGGCCCCCACGCCCGGGCCCCCCGGCCCGTACCCCCCACGTCCGTATCCCCGCTCCCGCCGCCCCGCAGGGGCATCCGACACCCCATGGAGACCCGATGTCCCCTCCCGTGCCGGTGGCCGTGTCGGCCACGCTCGCCGCGGACGAAGCGCTGGCCCGCAGGCGTCTGGCGGGCCAGGAGGTGCTGTCCCTGGCCAGCGGTGAAGTCGGCCTGCCGGTTCTTCCGCGGCTGAGGAGCCTGCTCGCCGACGCGGCCGGCCGCAACGCCTACGGCCCGGTGCCGGGGAGCCCGCGGCTGCGGGCGGCGGCGGCCGGGTACTGGGCGCGCCGCGGTCTGCCCGTCGATCCCGGCCTGGTCGTCTGCGGGCCGGGGAGCAAGCCGCTGCTGTTCGCGCTGATGCTCGCCGTCGGCGGTGACGTGGTGGTGCCGGTGCCGAGCTGGGTCAGCTACAGCGCCCAGGCCCGGCTGGCCGGCGCGCGTGCCGTGCCGGTCCCCACCCCGCCCGGCGAGGGCGGGGTGCCCGACCCGGACGCCCTGCGGGAGGCGGTGGCGGCGGCCCGGTCCGGCGGGCGGGACCCGCGGTCCGTGGTGGTCACCCTGCCCGACAACCCGACCGGCACCATCGCCTCGCCCCGGACCGTGCGCCGTCTGGCACGGGCCGCCAGGGAGCTCGGCCTCGTCGTCATCTCCGACGAGATCTACCGCGACCTGGTCTTCGACCCCGCGGACCGGATCGCCTCCCCCGCGCTGTACGCCCCCGAGAGGACGGTGATCACCACCGGCGTCACCAAGAACCTGGCGCTCGGCGGCTGGCGGCTCGGCGTCGCGCGGCTGCCCGACAGCGACACGGGGCGCGAGCTGCACACACGGCTGCTCGGTGTCGTCAGCCAGATCTGGTCGAGCACCGCGGCGCCCGTGCAGGAGGCCGCGGCGTACGCCCTGGAGGAACCGCCCGAGGTCACCGCCCGTGTCACCGCGAGCCGCCGGCTCCACGGGACGGTCGTCCGGGAGGCGGCCCGGCGGTTCGCCGCGGCCGGCACCGTCCTCACACCGGTACGGGCGACGAGCTACCTCTACCCCGATTTCGAGCCCCTGCGGGAGGACCTCGTACGCCTCCACGGGATACGGGGCGGCACCGCTCTGACGGAGCTGCTCATGGAGCGGTACGGGGTGGGCGTCCTGCCCGGGGCGGTCTTCGGCGAGCCGGACGACCCGCTGAGGATCCGGATCGCCACCTCCCGCCTGTACGGCGAGACCGACGCCGAACGCACCGCGGCGCTCACGGCCCGCGACCCGCTGGAACTGCCCTGGATCCGCGCCGCCCTGGACCGCGTCACCGAGGTCCTGCACGACCTCACCGGCCGGCCCCCCGGCCCCGCGCCGGACGGCGCGCGGCCATGAGACCCGCACATCCCGACGACCCCGGTCCGGCACACCGCCCGGACCCCGAGGACCCACCGGAGGTCACCGACACCATGTCCATCATCTTCGAATGCTCGTACGAAGGCAGGCGTTACGCGGGCCTCGGCATCCCCGCCGAGGGCGACCCCCTCACGCTCCACGCGGTGGAGGAGGGCCGGTTACGCGCGGCCGTCCTGGCCGGCGGCCCGGAGGCGGCGGCCGCCGTCGTCGCGGACACCGCCGGGACCGTCACGGTCCCGGCCGGCGATCCCGGGCTGCGTTTCCTCCCCCCGCTGCTTCCCACCGCCACGGACAGCTCCCTCATCAACGGCTTCATGGGCACGCACCGCTCCAAGTTCGACCGCGCCCCGGAACCGGACGAGGAGTTCACCCCGCCGAACTACTACATCAAGGGCTTCGGGTCGTGGCTGCGCATGCCCGGTGACCCGCTGGTCACCCCCGCCGACCCCGTCTGGCTGCTGGAGGAGCCCGAGGTCGTCCTGGTGTACGTCAACGACGACGAGGGGAACCCGCACTACGCCGGCTACAGCTTCGGCAACGACCTCAACGACATCGGACTGCACCTGAAGAACCCCTGGGCCTGGACGCCGTACGCCAAGCTGTGCGAGACGTCCATGACCCCGTGGCTGTTCCTCGGGGAGCCGCCGCGGACCGTGACGGGGCGTGTCGCGATCGAGCGCGACGGCGCCACGGCCTGGGAGGGGCCCTTCTCGTGCGGCGCCGACTCGATCTTCCACCGCTTCGGGGACATGACGGAGTACCTGTTCTCGTACCCGGCACTGCGCCGTCCCGGGCTGGTCAACTACCTCTTCGTGGGCGCGGACAAGGCCAGCTACCACGACGGGTTCCGGATCGAGGACGGTGACCGCATGGTCATCGACGTGTCCAGCCACGGCGCGGTGCTGTCCAACGTCGTCCGCTACGGACCTCAGGCCGCCTCGGTCACGGAGAGGGGGCCGGCCGCGGAGTCGGCCACCGCGTAGGCGGTCACCGGCGCCTCACCGCGGGAGCGGCGGTCACGCCGTACCGCCTCCAGGTAACCGGTGATGGCGTCGTGACTGCGCGTCAGGCACCGGATGCGGTCGGCCATGCGCTCCCGCTCGTGCTCCAGGGTGGCGATCGTCTCCTCGTTCGCCCCCGACACGTGGATGGCCCGGGGATCGTTGACGCAGGGAAGCACCTGCTTGATGACCCGGGTCGACAGACCCGCGTCGAGCATCCCCCGGATCTGCAGGACCCGGTCCACGCAGCCTTCGGCGTAGTCCCGGTAGCCGTTCGGTGCCCGGCCGGGCACCAGGAGCTCCTGCTCCTCGTAGTAGCGCAGCAGCCGGCGCGGCGTTCCCGTGCGCTCGGAGAGCTCACCGATCCGCATACGACCCACCTCCACTCACGTCCACTTGACATTCACATCAATGTGAGGGTTTCAGGATACCGTCATGTCAACGACACAGACAGATCTACTCGACACGTCCCCGCCCGCGGACAACCGCAAGCTGCCCCTGTCGCCGCTGCTGGCACTCGCCACCGCCGCCTTCATGGGCATCCTGACCGAGGCCCTCCCGGCCGGCGTGCTGCCCGAGATGGCCCGCGACCTGTCGGTCAGCGAGTCGGCCATGGGCCAGGCGCTCACCATCTACGCCATCGCCACCGGTGTGTCGGCCATCCCGCTGGCCGTGACCACGGCACGGTGGAGGCGCAAGCGGCTGCTGCTGCTGTCCGTGGCGATGTTCGCGGTGGCCAACACCGTGACGGCGCTCTCCTCCAACTACCCGCTGACGATGGTGTTCCGGCTCCTGGCCGGTATCGCCGCGGCGGCCGTCTGGGCCGAACTGGTCGGATACGCGCGGCGCCTGGCGCCCCCGCACCTCCAGGGCCGCGCCATCGCCATCACCATGGCCGGTGTGCCACTGGCCCTCTCCCTCGGCATCCCCGCCGGCACCTTCCTCGGTGAACTGTTCGGCTGGCGCCTGACCTTCGGTCTGGTGACCGCGGTCTCCGTCCTCCTGCTGGGGTGGATCCACTTCACGGTCCCGGACTCGCCCGGCCAGAGCGCCGGCACCCGCGAACCGGTCTTCAGGGCGCTGGCCCTCCCCGGCGTCGCGGCCGTGCTGTTCGTCGTCGCGGCCTACGTGCTGGCGCACAACATCCTGTACACCTACATCGCCACCTTCCTCGACGAGAACGGCCTGGGCGGCGCCCGGGACGTGGTCCTGCTCGTCTTCGGCATCGCCTCCGTGGTGAGCATCTGGATCACCGGTGCCATGGTGGACCGCAAGCTGCGGATGCTGCTGATCGTCAGCAGCGCCCTGTTCATCGTCGCGGCGGCCCTGCTGGCGGTGCTGGCCACCAACGTCCTGGTCGTCTACGGCGCGATGGTGCTGTGGGGACTCGGCTGGGGCGGCGTCACCACCCTCCTGCAGACCGCGGTCACCGATGCCGGCGGCGACCGGGGCCAGGCCCTGCTGGTCACCACGTGGAACTCCTTCATGGCCGGCGGCGGCGCGGTCGGCGGACTCCTCCTGGGGTCCTTCGGCCCGGACTCCTTCGCCTGGAGCGTCCTCCTGCTGATGGTCCCGGTGCTGCTGGTCGTACTGGTGGCGCGCAAGCACGCCTTCCCCGCCAAGCGTCCGGAGTCGACGTAGGACGGTTCGCCCGCACACGGCCGGGCACACCGGGGGAGCCCGTACGATCCCGTGCCCGTGCCGCACCCGTACCTGTGCCCGTGCCGCACCCGTATCCGCTTCCGGCCGTGTGCCGGGAGACGCGCCGCGGGGAGCGGAGGGGCTCCGCCACCCCCGTCGGAGCCCCTTCGCCCGTGGTGTCCACGAAAGCCCCGCCCCCGCCTTCCCGGCCGGGGCGGGGCTTTCACGTTTCCGCGGGCCGCCCCGTGCCCGGGGCCCTCCCCGTGCGGCGGGCGCGGGTCACGGCGGGGCGCCCCCGTCCCGGGCCCCGCGGGGCAGCTCCCCGGTGCCCTCGGGGCGCAGTCCGGCCAGGACCGCCGGGGCGGCGGCTCCCGGCAGCAGGAGCCGCCACAGATCGGTGACGGCCCGGTGCGAGAGCCACTCCCTGTTCTCCCGTGCGAGGACCTCGTACCCGGTGGTCGCCGCCGTCATGGTCTGGGCCAGGTGCGAGGGGGCCGGCGTCCCGGCGAGCTCCCCCTGGTCGGCGGCGCGCGCCAGCAGTTGCTGGACGCAGCTCTGCCACGCGTGCCTCAGGCTGAGGCAGAGCCGCCCGGAGGCGTCGCTGTTGAGGCGCAGACCCGCCCGCACGACCACGTCCTCGTGGAGCAGGCGGGTGAGGGCGTGGGTCACGTCGATGAGGGTCTGGAGGGCGCCGGCCGGGGACTGCTGGGACCGCCAGGCCGCGCGGTACAGCCTGCGGGCCGCGGTCCTCTCGACGGCGTCGGCCAGTTCGGGCTTGCTCTGGAAGTGGAAGTGCAGGGCTCCGCTCGTCACGCCCGCGCCGTTGCTCACCTCGCTCAGGCGCGTCTTCTCGTATCCGTGTCTCTCGAACTGCTCGGCGGCCGAGCGGATCAGCGCCCGGCGGGTGCGGACGGCACGCTCCTGCATGCCCGCTCCGGCGGGATGGGCGTCTGGCTCAGGTCCGTCCAGGAACGGTGGCAGCGGCATACCAGTATCAATACCTTCGTGAATGATTTGGTGCCACCTCCATGGACTTTTTGTCTCTTATATTCCTTTCATTGGCTGAGTTGATGTCCTGTGATCGCCTCCCGGCGGGAAAGGGTAGGCAAAGCGCTTAGCCGTGCAGGGGTACATATCGTCTCTAATATGAATATTTACTGCCGTACTCCCCTTTGACAAAAACATTCGTCACGGTTTTAATTTGGCAGTCGGTTGCTGGGAGCTCCATTTCAGGGGGAAGGGAAAGTCATGGCCGGCAAGACAGCCCTGCTCGCGCACCGCGGTCCCGCGTCACACGAAGCGCCGTCCCGGCAGCCGGGGCGAACGGCCCCCGCGGCCCCGCCGGCACCGGAGGACGGCGGGGGATGGCGGGTCCTGGTCGTCGAGAGCGTCCCGGACGAGGCGGACCACCTGGCACGGGCCCTGCGGCGCCACGGCCACCGGACGAGGAACGTGGGGACGGGGCGGGCCGCGCTGGAGGTCTACGGGGAAGCCGACCTCGTGCTCCTCGACCTGGACCTCCCCGACCTCGACGGCCTGGAGGTCTGCCGCAGCATCCGGCTGGCCGACGACAAGCCGCTCATCGCGGTGACCGCCCGCGCCAGTGAACTGGACCGTGTGCTCGGGCTGCAGGCCGGAGCCGACGACTACCTGGTGAAGCCCTACGGCTTCCGGGAGCTGATGGCGCGGATGGAGGCGGTCATGCGCCGCTCCCGCCCCCGGGCGGCCCCCACCGCCACCGGTGCCACGACGCACAACGGCCTGCGGATCGACCTGGAGCGGCGCACGGCGACCCTGGCCGGGGAGCGGCTCGACCTGACGCCCAAGGAGTTCAGCCTCCTCGCCCTGCTGGTCTCGCACGCCGGGGACGTCCTGCCCCGGGAGCGGCTCATGCGGGAGGTGTGGGCCGGCTCCTGGTCCAGGCGGACGCTGGACACCCATGTGTGCAGTCTCCGGAGCAAGCTCGGCTCGAACGACTGGATCCTCACCGTCCGCGGCGTCGGGTTCCAGATCGGATGCCGCTGACCCCTTTGGCGCGCAGGGGATTCACGCAGGAGGGATTGCGTCCCCGGCCCGGTGGCCCCCGAATTTCTTCGGTGCATGAAAACAATGACCTTCGTCCGTCCCGGGAACCCGTCATGTGGAATGAAGGATTCACGCACCGGCTCGGCAAACAGATGGCAAAAGCATTTCCCGCCGTGAAAGCGGACGCTTGATGCGGGCGAAAAGTGCGCAGTATATGTGAGGCTCGAAGTCGGTTGTGGTAATCCCCGAGGAGAAGGCTCGCATGATGAATGCAACGTCTGCTGTCCGTCCGGTCGACCCGGTTCATCTCGACATCAACGGGCGCGACCCGCACGCCGAGATAGCACGCCTGAGGGAGCGGGGACCGATAGCCCCCGTCATGCTTCCGGGCGGCGTATTCGCGTGGTCCGTCACCAGCCAGTGGGCCATCAAACGGCTGCTGACGGACCCGCGGGTCTCCAAGGACGCCGAACGGCACTGGCCCGCCTGGATCAACGGGGACATCCCCGCGGGCTGGCCGCTCGCCCTGTGGGTCTCCGTGCGCAGCATGATCACCGCGTACGGCGATGAGCACAGACGTCTCAGAAAGCTCGTCACGAAGGCGTTCACCGCCCGGAGCATCAGCACGCTCGGACCGATGGTCACCGCGATCGCGCACTCCCTGCTCGACCGCCTGGCCGAAGCGCCGCCGGGGGCGGTGGTGGATCTGCGGGAACGGTTCGCCGCCGTCCTGCCCGTGCGCGTCATCTGCGAGTTCCTCGGTATCCCGGAGGAGTCGCGCGACGGCCTCCAGGAGAAGATCGGCCTCACCTTCCTGACCGCGGTGCCGGCCGAGGTGGTGGAGAGCAACGTCCGCGAGCTCTACGCCGCCCTGGGGGAGCTGATCGAGAGCAGGCGCGCCACTCCGAAGGACGACCTGGTCACGCATCTGATCGCCGCGCGCGACGCGGAGGACGGCTCGGGGCTGACCCAGCAGGAACTCGTGGACACGCTCCTCCTCGTCATATCGGCCGGTTACGAGACGACGGTCAACCTCCTCGACCACGCGGTGCACAGCCTTCTCCGGAACCCCGACCAGCTCGCCCTCGTACGCGAGGGGGTGGCGACCTGGGACGACGTCGTGGACGAAATTCTGCGCTGTGAACCCTCCGGATTCCACGTCCCGTTACGTTATGCGGTCGAGGACATCGAGATCGCCGGTGTCCTCATCCCCGCGGGGGACGCCATCATCATCTCGCTCGCCGGAGCGGGCCGGGATCCGGAGGTGCACGGCGACAACGCGGAACAATTCGATGTGACCAGAGAAAAGCGCCGCGAGCATCTGGCCTTCGGATTCGGAGTGCATTACTGTCTCGGCGCACCGCTGGCCAGAATGGACGCCGTGATCGCTCTCGAAGCCCTGTTCCGGCGCTTTCCCGGCATGAGGCTCGCCGATCCGGCGGAACGGCTCGAACTCCTGCCGTCCTTCATCTCCAACGGCCACCGGAGGCTTCCGGTCTTCCTGGGCGACAGCGGCTGACCGCGGACTCCGGGAGGGGCGGGATCCCGCCCCTCCCGGAGCACCACGGCGGGCCGGCCCGCGGTGAGGGCCGGCCCGCCGTACAGCCCCGCCCGTCGTACAGGGCCGGCCCCGGGGCGTGCGCCGCGCTCAGCGCGCGGGGGCGAGGGCGGGGGACCGTCCGCCGAAGTGGTGCAGATGGCCGAGGGCCCAGGCGCGGTACGTGCGAAGCGGTCCGCCCGTCAGCTCCGGCGGCACGGTACCGGTCCGCTTCTTCCCGCCGGCGGCCTGGAGGTCGGCGCGCCGGAGCAGGGCCTCGGCCACCTCCGGGGGATACCGCCGCATGAGCTCCGCCGCCGCCTCCCGGCGCGTCAGCGGCCTGAAGCGCAGGGGCCTGCCCAGCAGTTCGGAGAGGATCCGGGTCTGCTGTACGGCCGTCAGCGCCTCGGGGCCCACCAGGGTGCAGGTCCTGCCCGCGTGCCGCTCCGGCTCCATGAGCAGCCGTACCGCGACCGACGCCACGTCACGGGGGTCGACGGGGGTGTTGGGCGCGTCGCCGTACAGCGCGGCGACCGTGTCCCCCGCCCGTATGCCCGGGGCCCACGCCAGGGTGTTCGACATGAAGGCGCGGGGCCTGAGCAGGGCCCAGGTGAGAGGCGAGCGGCGCACCGCCTCCTCCGTCTCCCGCTGGCGGCGGGTGACGAGGTCGTCCGTGTCGTCCCCGACCACCGCCGCGGAGAGCTTGACCACGTGCCGGACCCCGGCGGCGGCCGCGGCTGCGAGGAAGGCCTCGTCGTGCCGCCGGGCCGGATGGCCGGTGACGAGGAAGGCGGTCCGCACACCACGCAGGGCCCGCCCCAGGGACACGGGGTTTTCGTAGTCGGCCGCGACGGCCTCGGTCCGGGGGCCCCCGGCGGTGATCCGCCCCGGGTCCCTGGCCATCAGCCGTACGGCGCACCGGGGTGCGAGCTGCCGGGCCACCTCCGCGCCCACGGTCCCGCTCGCCCCGGTGACGAGGATCAACGGACCGCTCCGGCGCCACCCGTGGTGACGGTCGAGGTGAAGACGGGGCTGCCGTCCTGCCGGCCGGTGACCGTGACGGTGTGCCCGCCGGGGCCGCGTACGGCCTCGATCCACAGCGGGCTGCGGAACTCGGCGTACCTGTGGAAGGCGTTGTTGCCCCGGAGGGGGACCAGAGCCGCCGGGCCCACCAGCGCGTGGGCGGCCTGCCGCGCCGCCTCGATGAGGACCATCCCCGGAATGTGGTCCTTGGGCCCCTGGTAGAGCGTGGTGTGCGACGTGTCCACCCGCAGCCGCCACAGCCCCTGCCGGACGGTGGGTACGAGAAGGACGTCCCTGCTCCGGGTACGGCCCACCGCGTGTGGGGCCATGAGGGCGCCGGCCGGTGCCGGGGGAGGGGGCGCCTGCGGCAGCTCGCCTCGTACACGCGCGTATGTTTTCGCGCCGAGCAGTTTGATCCGGCTGGTGCCGGTGCCCGCCGTGTGTCCGCCCCGGCGGACGGTGACCTTGCTGCACATCCCGGTCGGACGGCCCGAGCCGCGGGTGATCTCCGAGAACTCCACCTCCAGCTCGACCTCCGGGCCCTCCCGCACGGCGAGCCGGCCGGGGTTCGTGGTGTAGTCCAGCTCCCACATCAGGAAGTGGTGGCCGGCGGGCACGCCGTACGCGTCGTGGCTGATCAGTATCGTGCTCTGGCGCATGGACTCCACCAGTAACAACGCGTCGTGCAGGCCGTCGCGCGGGGCGAAGAAGCCGTGGTCGGCCGGCCACGCCCCCCGGACCAGGAACCGGTCGCCGGATATGTGGGCCCAGTCCGTGGGGACCACGTCCCGCGCTCTTCTCCGGTGCACCAGCTCCATCGGGACGACGGGTCTCGCGCTTGCGACCTGGGCACTTGCTTGCAGCATGAGCACACCCCCCAAGTGTGTGGCCGGCAGCGCCGCGCTGTCGGCGCGGCCAACATACGTACGCTCGCGTATGTTTTTCAATGGGTGTCGAAGTCTGAACCTTTCGCACCGTATAGACGCAGGATGTGGAATCAAGGCTTCACCTTCGATTCCTAAGGAATGGCGGGATATATTCCGCTATACATAAGGCAAGGGTGGCTGAATGGTGGGCATGCTGGGAGTCCCTCTTCCTGATAAGTTCATACCTTCAGGTTTTTTTGTTCTGTGAGCGGCGGGGAGCAAGGTGGCGAAACAGGATCGATCGGTACGTACGCGGCAGAAGGTGCTGGAGGCGGCCGCGGAGGTCTTCAACCGCATGGGCTACCAGGCGGCGACGGTCAGTGACATCGCCGTGGAGGCCGGTACGACCAAGGGCGCGGTGTACTTCCACTTCAAGGGCAAGGAGGACCTGGCCCAGGCCATCCTCCGCAGACAGCAGCAGGACACGGAGGCGGCGCTGGTGCCGCAGCGGGTCAAGCTCCAGGAGATAGCGGACTCCGGCCTGGTCCTCGCGGAGCGGCTGCGCACGGACTCGCTGGTGCGGGCCAGCATCCGCCTCAGCCTCGACCAGCAGGCCGGCGAGCTCGACCGGGGCTCGGCCTTCCGGGACTGGTCCCGGTTCAACCTCGAGATCCTCCAGGAGGCGGAGCGGCGGGGCGAACTGCTCCCCCACGTCGACCCGGTGGCCGTCGCCGAACTGTTCGTCGGTTCCTTCTCCGGTCTGCAGCACATGTCGCAGGTGCTGGCCGACTACGCCGACCTGCCGCAGCGGGTGTCGGTGCTGCTGGCCAACGTGCTGCCGAGCATCGCCGTGCCGCCGGTCCTGGGCGCCCTCGACTACTGCGCCGAGCGCGGGCGGCTCCTGATCGCCGCCTCGGAACGCGCGGCCGGAACCCCGCCGGACGGGCCCGGCACGGACTGAGCCCTGCCCGGCACGGTCCGAGGGTGAAGGGACCCCGCCGCTCCCGGGGCGTTCGGAGGGCCGTGGTGCCGGGGCGCCGCCGGAGGCGTCCCGGCCCGGCCGTCCGGCCGCCGGACCCGGGCCCGGACGTGCCGCGCGGATTTCCCGGGAGGGCCCGGGGCACCGGTGCGGGCCCACTACCCTTGAGGGGTGACTATTCGCCTGTACGACACCAGCGCCCGGCAGATCCGTGACTTCGTGCCGCTCACCGCGGGCTGTGTCTCGATCTACCTCTGTGGCGCTACCGTCCAGGCCGCCCCCCACATCGGGCACATCCGGTCCGGGCTGAACTTCGACATCATGCGCCGCTGGTTCGCCTACCGCGGCTACGACGTGACCTTCATCCGGAACGTCACCGACATCGACGACAAGATCATCAAGAAGTCGGCCGAGCGGAACCGCCCCTGGTGGTCCATCGGTTACGAGAACGAGCGCGCCTTCAACGACGCCTACGACGCCCTGGGCTGCCTCCCGCCGACGTACGAACCGCGTGCCACCGGCCACGTCACCGAGATGGTCGAGATGATGCGCGGCCTGATCGAGCGGGGCCACGCCTACGAGGCCGACGGCAACGTCTACTTCGACGTGCGCTCGTTCGAGGGGTACCTGGAGCTGTCCAACCAGGACCTCGACGACCTGCGCCAGCCCTCCGGCGACAACGAGACCGGCAAGCGCGACAAGCGCGACTTCGCCATGTGGAAGACCGCCAAGCCGGGCGAGCCCAGCTGGGAGACCCCGTGGGGCCGCGGCCGGCCCGGCTGGCACCTGGAGTGCTCCGCGATGGCCCACAAGTACCTGGGCAGCGCCTTCGACATCCACGGCGGCGGCATCGACCTGATCTTCCCGCACCACGAGAACGAGATCGCCCAGGCCAAGGCCTTCGGCGACACCTTCGCGCGGTACTGGGTGCACAACGCCTGGGTCACCATGGCCGGCGAGAAGATGTCGAAGTCCCTGGACAACTCCGTCCTGGTCGCCGACATGGTCGAGCGGTGGCGTCCCATCGTGCTGCGCTACTACCTCGGCACCCCGCACTACCGGTCGATGATCGACTACAGCGAGGAGGCCCTGCGCGAGGCCGAGTCCGCCTTCGGGCGGATCGAGGGCTTCGTCCAGCGGGTCACCGAGATGGCCGGCGGCGAGGTCGCCCCGGCCGCCGAGGTGCCGCCGGCGTTCGCCGAGGCGATGGACGACGACTTCGGGGTCCCGCAGGCGCTGGCGATCATCCACACCGCCGTCCGGCAGGGCAACTCCGCCCTCGCCGCCGACGACAAGGAAGCGGCCGTCGCCAGGCTGGCCGAGGTGCGTGCCATGCTGGGTGTGCTGGGCCTGGACCCGCTCGACCCCCACTGGACGGGCGGGAGCGGCGGCGGTGAGGATCTGCACGGCGTCGTGGACACCCTCGTACGGCTCGTACTGGACCAGCGGGAGTCGGCACGCGAGCGCAAGGACTGGCCCGCCGCCGACGCCATCCGCGACCGGCTGAGCCAGTCGGGCCTGGTCATCGAGGACAGCCCCAGCGGCCCCCGGTGGACCCTCGGCCCGCGCTGAGCGCACCCACCCGCACCGCGTGTGAGCGGCGCGTATGTGCCGCCCGGCCGTCCGGGCGGCACACTCTGAACTTGACGACGTTTTTCTGAAGCAACGAAACAGGTAGGTCATGGCCGGGAACAGCCAGCGCAGGAACCGCCGCACGTCCAACAAGAAGGGCGCGCAGGTCGGCAGCGGTGGCCAGCGACGCCGTGGTCTCGAAGGCAAGGGACCGACGCCGCCCGCCTCCGCCCGCAAGGGACACAAGAAGAACCGGATCGCGAACGCCCAGGCCAAGCAGGCCGCGGCCCGCCGCCCCGCCCCGCGCCGCGGCGGCGTCAAGGGCACCTCGGAGATGGTCGTCGGCCGCAACCCGGTCTACGAGGCCCTGCGCGACGGCGTCCCCGCGACCACGCTCTACGTCCAGCAGTACATCGACAACGACGAGCGGGTCCGCGAGTGCCTCCAGCTCGCCGGCGAGCGCGGCAACATCAACCTCATGGAGGCCCCGCGCCCCGAGCTGGACCGGATGACGAAGGGCCTCAACCACCAGGGCCTGGTCCTCCAGGTCCCGCCGTACGAGTACGCGCACCCGGAGGACCTCACCGCCGCCGCGTACGACAACGACGAGGACCCGCTGATCGTGGCCCTCGACGGGGTCACCGACCCCCGCAACCTGGGTGCGATCGTCCGTTCCGTCTCCGCCTTCGGCGGCCATGGAGTCGTGGTGCCCGAGCGCCGCGCCGCCGGGATGACCGCCGGTGCGTGGAAGTCCTCCGCCGGTACGGCCGCCCGCACCCCCGTCTCCCGGGTCACCAACCTGACCCGCGCCCTGGAGGGGTACCAGAAGGCGGGCCTCACGGTCGTCGGCCTGGCCGCCGACGGCGAGCACACCGTCGAGGACCTGGAGGCGCTGGACGGGCCGGTCGTCATCGTGATCGGCAGCGAGGGCAAGGGGCTCGGCCGCCTCGTCGGAGAGACCTGCGACTACCGTGTCCGGATCTCGATGCCGGGTGGCGCGGAGTCGCTGAACGCCGGTGTCGCCGCCGGCATCGTCCTCTACGAGGTGGCGCGCCGCCGGGGCTGACCGCCCCGGGGCTCCGGCCCCCGCCGCCCCGCCCACGACCCGGGCGGGGCGCCGTTACCGGCCCCCGGGACGGCGTGGCCACCGGCCCCGGGGCGGTGCGGGCCGTCGCCCGGGACGCCCGGGTCCCGCCTGTCCAGGAGGCCGTTGACGGGTCTCGGACACTTCGTGCGTGTCAAGGCAGTGTCCTAACGTCACGTCACTCGGTTAGATGAGTGTGGACACCAGAACGCCTCGGTTCGACGAACAACCCGCCCTGAGCATGACAAAGGTGGACAGCGACCCCGCCCAGGTCATCGTCAACCACGCCAGCTTCAGGGTGCAGCTCGCCCCGGGCCAGCGCACCCGTCTGCGCGCCGTGAATCCCGCCGGACCGGTCCGGATCCCCGCCATGAGCGGTGTCCCCGGCCGCCGGAGGGCCCCCGTCGTCTGGAGCGGCAGGTCGGAGCCGGGTGACGCCGGAGCGACCGGACTGCTCCAAGCCGTACGGAACTCCACGGCGGGCTACCTCGACGCCCCGCCGTCCGACGGCTTCGGCAGGACGTACGGCGACGGCACGGACGGTACCCAGCTCCTCCCGGCCCTGGAGGACACCCAGCCCAACCCCGTGCTCCTCGCACCGCCCCAGCAACCGGGCGGCCCCCGCACGGGGGCCCTGCTGCCCCCGATGCGGCAGGCCGTCGGCGCCTACGACCCGGTCGAACCGGAGCCCGGCGCCCCGTACGGCGAACGCCCCTACGACGACGGGCGACACGGGCACACGGCGTACGACGACGGAGCGTACGACGAGGGCACCGACGAGCCGGGCGGCCCGTCGGCGCAGGAGCGCCGGCAGACGGGCGACACCGTCCGGCACGCCTACTACCCCGGCCGCCGGATGAACCTCGGGGTCGTCCTGCTCCCGCTGCGCGTGCTCGTCGGCTTCATCTCCATCTACGCCGGCATGGGCAAGCTCTCCGACCCCGTCTACTTCGACGGCGGCGACCGCGGCACCATGGCCAAGTGGCTGGCCTCGATGCACCCGTGGGCGGTCGCGGAGCCGGTGCACGACTTCGCGCTGACCCATCCGGTCGGCTCGGGGCTGGCCGTGGCCTTCCTCCAGATCGTCGTCGGTGTGCTGACCGTGCTCGGTCTGTGGCAGCGGATCGCCGCGGCCTTCGGCCTGCTGCTCGCCGCCGCGCTCGTGATCGCCGTCAGCTGGCGTGACAGCGCGTCCTACGACGCCTCCGACGTCATCTTCCTGGCGGCCTGGAGCCCGCTGGTCATCGCCGGCGCCCCGGTCTACTCGCTGGACGGGCGGCTGGCCGGCGAGGCCTGGCGCACCCTCGGCCCGCGCTCGGACATCTGGGACCTGCGCCGCCGGGTCCTGCGCCGCGGCGCGGTCGTCGCCACCGTCGTCGTCGGGCTGACCCTGCTGGTGGGCTCGATGCTCGGCGGGGCGGTCCGCTCCACCCAGGTGGTCACCGTGCCCGGCCCGGACGGCCACCCGACCAACCAGCTGCCCGGTTCGCCGCTGCCGGAGGAATCCACCGGAGAGCCGCGGCAGCCGTCCCGGACGCCGGAGCAGCGCCGTTCGGAGGCATCTCCGTCCGCCACGCCGACGACCCCGTCCGCCGTGCCCTCGACCCCGGCCTCCGACGCGTTGCCCGAGAGCGGCGCGACCACCGGTGCGAGCACCGGCGGGCCCAGCCAGACCCAGGGCACCGGCCAGGAACCGCCGCAGGAGACGGTCCCGCAGGAGCCGCCGGCCGAGGTCCCCGGCCCGACCTCCACGGGCGGCACCGCTTCCGGTGGCGGTGCCGGCGGGACGGACGACGGAGGTTCCACGGGCGGCGGTTCCACCGGCGGCGCCGGCCAGAACCCCATCGGCGGCCTCTTCGGCTGAGACCGGCCGTCCGCGGAGCACGGGGGCCGCCACCGGAATTCCGGTGGCGGCCCCCGTGTGTCTGCCGGGTAGGGCGTGTGCGTACCGGGTACGGGCCTCGCGCCCGGTGTCTTCCGCGGCTACGCGCCCGGCCGTGCGCCCAGTTCCCTGGCCGCTTCGGTGAGGTCCTTCGCGGTGTCGATGGCCCGCCAGTACGCCCCGTGGGGCAGCGGGTAACCCGCCAGCCGGCGCTCACGGGCCAGGCCGGGGAAGGTCGTACGTTCGTGGTCGCCACGCTCCGGCAGCAGCGACGTGAAGGCGGGGGCGAAGACGTACACCCCCGCGTTGATCAGATACGGCGAGGGCGGCGACTCGATGAAGTCGGTGATGTGCCCGAACGCGTCCGTCTCCACTGCGCCCCAGGGGATCCGGGGCCGGGCGAGCGCGAGCGTCGCGGTGGCGTCCCGCTCGGTGTGGAACGCGGCCATCTCCCGGAGCGAGAACCGGGTCCAGATGTCACCGTTGGTCGCGTACCAGGGCTCCGACGGATCGGGCAGCCGTGCCGCGGCATGCTTGAGACCGCCGCCCCGGCCCAGGGGCTCGGTCTCGACGACGGTCGTGACGCGCAACGGCAGGTCGGCCGACGACAGCCAATCCTGCAGCACATCGGCGAGATGACCGCACGAGACCACGGCGTCGGTGACACCCTCGGCGGCCAGCCAGGACAGCTGATGGCCGATGATCGGAGTCCCGGTCCCCGGGATCTCGACCATCGGCTTGGGACGGTCGTCGGTGTACGGGCGCAACCGTGAGCCCTGGCCACCCGCCAGGATCACGGCCTGCGTCGGATACGTATGCATGCCAGGCACGATATGCGGTGCACGGCGGGCCGCCCGGCCGGGCCGCCACCGGGTCCTGCCCGGCTCGTCCGTGCTCCGGTGCGGGGCGGCTCAGCTGAACTGCGCCACACCCGAGGCGAACGAGGTGTCGCAGACCGGCCGGGAGAAGCGGTGGGCGCGCGTCGGACCGTACTGGTCCACGGCTGCCTTGCCCAGCGCCTTCGCGATCGACATGCAGTGCTTGGCCAGCGAGGGGCGGGCCTCCACCGCGCGCTGGAGCTCGGTGAGGGCGACGCCGGGGTTCTTCTCCCGCATCTCCAGGATGAGCTTGTCGCGCAGGACGTCCTGCGGGGCGAGCGTCTTGGCACGCTTGGACACGGCGGTCTCGGACGCCGCGTTCAGCAACTGGGACTCGCTGCCCTGGCCGGACCACGACACACGGGTGACCGCGAGGGTCCCGGACAGCACCATGACGACGGGCAGTACGAAGGCAAGGGATCGGCCGATTCGGCGCGCGGTGTGCTTCACGCAGGCGAGCGTAGCGTTCGGTGATGAATCAGCGACACTTCGTCACCCTTGCGAGGGAGGGTTCGAAGTATCTTTTCGATTTACGGGTTGACGCGGCGGCCCGGACGGAGGGGAACGGCCGGGCACCCCGGGGGAGTTCACCGTCCGGCCCGTCCGACTGTCCGGCCCGTCCGGCCCCTCCGGCCCGGAAAACGTCCGCACCACGGGGACGGCCCCCGCCGTCCCGGAGGGAACCGGGGCGGCGGGGGCCGTCCGGCAGCCGGAGCTGCCGGTGTCACGAGCCGGTGGGCCCTGAGCCGTTCAGGCCCGGGTCTCAGGCGGTGAGGCGCTCGCCGGTCGAGGTCGCGAAGACGTGCAGCTCGTCCGGGCGCGGCACGACGTGCAGTTCGGTGCCCTTCTCCGGGACGGCGCGGCCGCCGACGCGGACGACCAGGTCCTTGTGCTCGCCACCGACCTGCGCGGCACCGTAGACGTAGCCGTCGGCGCCGAGCTCCTCGACGACGTTGACCGAGACGGCCAGACCGGCGGGCGCGCCGGCCGAGCCCTTGGCGAGCGACTGGGCGGCGGCGCCACCGTGCTCGACGATGTCGAAGTGCTCCGGGCGGATGCCGACGGTGACCGTGCGGTCGCCGCGGTTCGCGGCGGCGGTGAGCGCCTCACGGGAGACCGGGACGACGCTGTTGCCGAACTTCACACCGCCGTCGGTGATCGGGACCTCGACCAGGTTCATGGCCGGGGAGCCGATGAAGCCGGCGACGAAGAGGTTCGCCGGGCGGTCGTACATGTTGCGCGGCGAGTCGACCTGCTGGAGCAGACCGTCCTTGAGGACCGCGACGCGGTCGCCCATGGTGAGGGCCTCGACCTGGTCGTGGGTGACGTACACGGTGGTGATGCCGAGGCGGCGCTGCAGGGAGGCGATCTGCGTACGCGTCGACACACGGAGCTTGGCGTCGAGGTTCGACAGCGGCTCGTCCATGAGGAAGACCTGCGGCTCACGCACGATGGCGCGGCCCATCGCCACACGCTGGCGCTGACCGCCGGAGAGCGCCTTGGGCTTGCGGTCCAGGTAGTCGGTGAGGTCCAGCATCTTGGCGGCCTCTTCGACCTTCGCCCGGATCTCGGTCTTGTTCACACCGGCGATCTTGAGCGCGAAGCCCATGTTGTCCGCGACGGTCATGTGCGGGTAGAGCGCGTAGTTCTGGAACACCATCGCGATGTCCCGGTCCTTCGGCGGAAGGTGGGTGACGTCGCGGTCACCGATGCGGATCGCACCGCCGTTGACGTCCTCGAGACCCGCGAGCATGCGCAGGGAGGTCGACTTACCGCAACCGGAAGGACCGACGAGGACGAGGAACTCCCCGTCCGCGATGTCGATCTCGAGCTGGTCCACGGCCGGCTTGGTGGAGCCGGGGTAGACGCGGGACGCCTTGTCGAACGTGACGCTGGCCATGCGGAATCTTCTCCTTCACCGGCAGGAACGTGCCGGACGATCCGAGTAAGGGAGCGGGTGCTCTGTAGTCCATCGGAGTGAACCTGAGGTGACGCTACCTGGCGTTTCCGGTTCTGTCAGCAGTCCAAGGTCCCGAATATCGCTCCGGACCTGCCCGGGACGTTGGTTACACTGCTCCGGCACGCCTCCTTAGCTCAGCTGGCCAGAGCAACGCACTTGTAATGCGTAGGTCGTCGGTTCGAATCCGACAGGGGGCTCAGCGGGAAGCCCAGGTCAGACACGCTCTGACCTGGGCTTCTTCCGTTCAGCGGACGCGGCGGCGACGCCGGGAGCGGGCCGCGTGTGTGTCCGTGGTCTCAGTTCCAGTCCCAGTCGGGGCTTCGACCGGGGCCTGGGGCGACGGCACGAAGAACGCGCCCGGCGGAGTTCCGGCCCCGCGTGCGCTGCCCCGGGAGGAAGCCGTCCCGTCGGGAGAGCGACCGCGTCACCCGCGGCCAGGTACGCGGCAAGCCTTCACGTCTGGACGGGGAGGGCGGCACCAGGTGCAAGCACGGACGCCGTAAGGGCGATACCGCTCCGTAGCCTGTCGGACTGCGAGAGGCTACGGCGCACCACCAGCACATCACGAGGAGAGTCCCATGCGCGGCGTCCTGATGTCCGATCATCCCGCTTGGACCGAGACGGCAGCCGGGGAACGTGTGCGAGCCGTACGGACCGTGTCCGGCGTCTGGGTCCTGCGCTGGGACGACGACGGTCTGCACATGAGCTGTGTGCAGGGCACGGAGGACGTGAAGCCGGTGGTCGTCACCACCGATCCGACGTGCCTGCCTGCCACCGTGCCCTCGGCTCTCCGGGCCGGCCTGCTCGGGCTCGGGTCCGTTCAGCGCCCGGCGAACCCGTCGTTGTGGGACGCGGTCACCACGGCGATCCTCCGCCAGGTCGTCCGGGCCGGGCAGGCCCGCAAGCTCTACCGGGCGTGGTGCACGACGTACGGCACCACTCTCGCCACTCCGCACGGCGAACTTGCCCTCGCGCCGTCCGCCGAGCGGGTACTCACCCTGGAAGAAGCCCAGTTCGCAAAGATCGGTGCCAAGTTCCACCGCTCGGCGTTGCGGGCCGCGGCCGAGACCTACGAGCGGAACGCCGAACGGTGGCACCGGATGGACGCCCCCGGCCTGGTGGGCGCGCTGGTCACGATCCCGCGGATCGGCCCGTGGACCGCGTCCGCCGCCGCCGCGGACTTCACCGGCGACTTCTCCGTCTACCCGCACGACGACCTGGCCGTGCGCACCTGGGCCGCGCAGATCGCGCCCGGACATGACTGGCCGGACAAGAAGGACAAGGCGTTCGGCCCGATGTGGACCGGCTGGACCGGCTCCGACCGCACCGCCCTGCACACCCTGACTCTCTCCACCCTCGCTTGGGGCTCACACGCCCGATGACCAGGAGGAACAATGTCACGGTTACCGCTGATCACGGGGGCTGACCCGGCCCACTCACTCGACGCCCTGTTCGTCAACGCACCGCTGCGCGACTACGACCAACGGCCCCGCACCAACGACTACACCCTCCCCGTGCTCGGCATGGCCTACATCGCCACCTACGCACAGTACGCCGGATTCAACGTAGGCGTCCTCGACGCCGAAGCCCTCGGGCTGGGCATCACCGAGACAGCGAAGATCGTCAACGTTGCCGCTCCTCGGTGGACGGCGATGAACCTCCTGGCCCCTACCTACGAGATGTCCGCGCGGATCGCCGCGCAGCTCGATCCGGACATCGCCCTGATGGCCGGCGGCCACCACGCCAAGGCGATGCCCGACAGGATCCTCGCGGACCCCCGCATGGCCAACCTGCGTGCTCTCGTCCTCGGCGAAGGGGAGCTACGCGTCGCCGCGCTCCTGGAGGACGAGCAACGCCGTCGGGAACTCCCCGGCGTCGTATGGCGGGACCGGCTGCTCGGCACCCGGGTGACCGGCATCACCAGCGACCCGGAACGCGCCGCCGCCATGCTCGGTCCGGACATCAACGCCCTGCCGTACGTCGATCGCCGCTTTCTTCCGCAAGACCCTTACCGGGCCGTGCCGACGGAAGCGGACCGCCGCCTCGCGGCGAGCCGCGGCACGGCACTGCTCGGGGAAGCGGCCGTGAGCGGGCACGTGGAGGCGAACATCGTCGGAAGCCGCGGCTGCCCCTACAACTGCACCTTCTGCGGCGCCGCCGTCAGCGCCAACCCGGACCTGACGATCCGCGTTCGCACCCCCGAGAACATCATCGGGGAACTCGACTCTCTCCACACCGAGTTCGGAGTGACCGCGTTCCGGTTCGTGGACGACCTGTTCCTCGGCGTCGGCCGTGTCATCGAGGAACAGATGGCCGCGTTCACCCGGCACAGGGTCGGCGAGCGGTACGTGTGGGATGCCACCGGCCGCATCAACGTCCTCGACCGGGTCTCCGACGCCGAACTTGACCGCCTCGTGCGCAACGGGCTGCGGGAAGTCGCTCTCGGCGTCGAGTCCGGCAGTGACCGCGTCCTGAAGGCCATGGACAAGCGGATCGACGCCGAGATGACCGAGCGCGTCACCCGGCGCCTGACCGAGCACGGCATCGGCGTGAAGGCGTACTTCATCCTCGGCTTCCCCGGTGAGTCCCACGACGACCTCCAGGCCACCGTCCGCCATATCCACAACCTCTGGGCCATCGCCGACACGAACCCCGGAGACGTACGGGCCAGCGTGTTCGAGTTCCGCCCCTACCCCGGCACCCCCGTGTGGACGACCCTCACCGACGCCGGCCACGCCCCTGACACACTCCTCGCGTACGGCGACGTCGACCTGACCGAGGACGGCGCCGACGAGTCGATGCGGGCCCGCGACGAGTTCAACTTCTCTGTCGGTATCCAGTTCGGAGACGTCCCCCTCACCAAGATCCGCTCCACCCTGGCCACGCTCACCCGTGATCAGCACCAGCGCAACCGAACGGCCCTGGGGGGCGCGGCATGACGCGACGAGGCCGGTTCATCAGCGTCGACGGCCCCAGTGGCGTCGGGAAATCCACCACCATCCAGGCCCTGTACGACGAACTCCTCACCCGGCGCGTCACCGTGCACCGGACCGTGGAGCCCACCACCAGCGAACTCGGCCGGTTCATCCGCGGCCACTTCGCCCACATCCGCGGCCACGCCCTGGCCTGCCTGGTCGCCGCCGACCGGTACGAGCACGTCCAGCACGAGATCGAACCCCGGACGCGCGCCGGCGACACCGTGATCACCGATCGGTATCTCGCCTCGACGCTCGTCATGCAGCGGCTCGACGGGGTGCCGCTCGATTACCTGCTGGCCCTGAACGCCCCCGTCCTGCGGCCGGACCTGTCCGTCATCCTCACCGCCGACCCCGGACTCATCACCGAACGGATCGCCGCGCGCGGCCCGGTCAACCGGTTCCACCACGACCCGGCCGCTCCGGGCCGGGAAGTCCTCTACTACGAGGAGGTGGCCCAGATCCTCATGGCGGGCCGTGTGAAGGTGCTGGTCGTGGACACCGGAGAGTCCACCCCATCGGAGGTAGCCGCGGCGATCGCCGACGCGATCCCCGATTCGTCGGTAGCGTCGGCTCTCCCAGCACAGCCGAGAACCTCTCAGGGACCATGACACCGGAACTCGCGACACCCGTCATCGACACCCACGTCATCCTCCGCGCGGGCGACAAGATCCTGTTCTCCCAGCGCGGCGGACCATACGGGCATGGCCGCTGGCACATGCCGTCGGGCAAGCTCGACCGGGGCGAGCCCCTGCGGGCAGGGGCGGCCCGTGAACTGCTGGAGGAGACCGGGGTGACGGTCGATCCCGAGCACCTGCGACTGGTGCACACCGTGCACCACCAGCAGGGTGCAGGCGTCGAACGGATCGGCTTCTTCTTCGAAGCCATCCGGTGGGACGGGGAACCAGAGAACCGGGAGCCGGACAAGTGCCTCGGTCTGGAATGGTTCACCGTCCACGAGTTGCCCGAGGACATCATCGAGTACCCCGAAAAAGGTCTTCTCGGGTACCTGGGCGGTAGGGGCTCCCTGACAGAGCAGGGCTGGGAGTAAGCCGCCGGATGCTTGCTCCCCGTGGTCATGCTCCATTCCCGACCGGATGACGATGCACGGCCGGCGGGGCGGTCCCACGGGACCGTCCCGGCAGCCGTCGGCTGGCCGGTGCGGCACCTGGGCCGAGCACTCATCCCGACCGGTATGCCGGCGCCCTGGGGGCCGGTACGGAAGAACGCCAGGGGGCTGACCTTCCTGCGAACAGACAGTGAAAGGCACCTTCGTGAGCAGCTGCGCGGCGCGTCCCATGGTCGGCGCGGTCGTTCTGACCATGAACGACCGGCCCGACGAATTCCCCCGGGCCGTGGCCTCGCTCCTCGCCCAAGAGGGCATCGATCTCGATGTCATCGTGGTGGGCAACGGCTGCCAACCCGAACAGGTCCCCGACGGAGTCCGGACCGTCGCACTACCTGAGAACGCCGGCATCCCCGAGGGACGCAACGCCGGGGCCGCAGGCGTCGGAGGGGACTACCTGTTCTTCTTCGACAACGACGCCCACCTGCCCGACACCGACACGCTCGCCCGCCTGGTGTCCGAGTTCCGCCGCGATTCACAGCTCGCATATGTGCAGCCCCGGATCAGCGACCCGGCAACAGGGGTGACCCTGCGCCGTTGGGTGCCGCGTCTTCGTGCCTCCGACCCCGCCCGTCCCGGCGTCGTGACAGTCATGGCCGAAGGCGCCGTCATGATCCGTCGCGACGCCTACGACCGGGCCGGAGGCTGGCCCGGCCACTTCTTCCTCTTCCACGAGGGGGTCGAGTTGGCGTGGCGCCTGTGGGACCTGGGATGCACCGGCCGGTACGTGCCTGACATCGTCGTCCACCATCCTGCTACCGACCCGGCGCGGCATGACACCTTTTACCGGCTCAACGCCCGCAACCGCGTCTGGGTCGCCCGCCGTAACCTCCCCTTCTCCCTGGTCCCGCTCAACCTGGCCACCTGGTGCTTGATCACCCTGTGGCGCATCCGAGACCGCCAAGCCCTCCGCGTCACACTCGCCGGATTCCGGGAGGGGCTGGCCGGCGCCCACGGACCGAGAACGTCTATGTCATGGCGGACAGTCATTCGCCTCACAAGGGCGGGCAGGCCGCCCATTTTTTGACAGCTGAGCGCGTTTTGAGGGTCCTGCCCGCGGGCCTGGAATGCAGCGCGCTCCCAAGGTTCGACTTCGTGAAGCGGGTTTATCGCAGGAGCCCAGAGGCCACGGCAACGCTGGTCCGCCGAGCAGGGCGATGTGACGCGGCCCTGTACCGCGTGTCCGGCCTCCGGTTCAGAACTCGTCGGTCAACCGAGGCCGACGATGCCGCGCAGATCACCTGCTGGTCACCGTGGCATAACCGAAGGCGGTGGTGGTCAAGGATGCCGGCGACGGTCGTGTTCTCCCGCCGGGCCGCGACAGGCGAAGCGGGCCTTCCGACGTGGACGAGGGCGGCGTGGGGCGCTTTCACGGCCCGCCCGTGGGCCTGCGTGAGTCCTCCGAGCCGTCGCCACCGCATCCACTGAAGAGAGGAAAGCCCAGTTCGGACAGTGTCTGAACTGGACTTTCGCTGAACCCCCTGCCGGATTCGAACCGACGGCCTACGCAGGACAGGCCCACATGAGCGTCCATGGTGCCCACGCCGCGGAGAGACGGACCTGTGGGCACTGCCGCCCCTGCCCCGTTCGCACGGTGCGCCCGCCAGAGGGTCCGTGCGCCCTCTACCTGTAGAAGGAGTAGTAGCCCATGTTGTAGAAGTCCCAGGCAGCACTCGCCGGGGCGGAGAAAACGAAAGCAGATGTCACGATTGCTGTGGTCATGCCTGCCAATACGAAGATTCGACGCATTGATCCATCGTCCGGTCCTCAGGTCCGCAGATGCCCGGGCCGTCACGCCCGCTGGGTGACGGCACAGGCCGAATAGGGTACTTAGCCCCTTATGTTCCCTGCCGAGACGGCCGACGTCCAGAGCCGCGGGCCGGCGCGGGTCTTTGCCGAGGTGCTGGGCGCGGCGGAACACCGCGCTTCTCCGAGCGGTCACCGGCCAACCGCTGCCCCCGGCCTTCAGGGCGGGGGGACAACCGTCATCCGGTGTCGCCGACCGCGCGGTCCAGGATGCCCAGGCCCTCCTGGAGGTCGTCGGGAGGGATGACGAGCGGGGGCAGCAGCTTGACCACCTCGCCCTGCGCAC
This sequence comes from Streptomyces nitrosporeus, assembly GCF_008704555.1. Lineage (NCBI taxonomy): Bacteria > Bacillati > Actinomycetota > Actinomycetes > Kitasatosporales > Streptomycetaceae > Streptomyces > Streptomyces nitrosporeus. The sequence continues at coordinate 3,394,616 of NZ_CP023702.1, read as the reverse complement.
CCGAGGTCTCCAGCAGCAGACCCAGCTCGAAGGCGCGGGCGCAGATCCTTCCGGCGCGGGTCTTGTCGTCGAACTCCATGCCCCACACCAGGCCCCGGCCGCGGTAGCTCACACCCCGGTGGCCGAGTCCCTTGACGATCGACAGCAGCGCCTGTTCGACCTGCTCGCCGCGGGCCAGGGTCTGTTTCTCCATGAGCCGGCTGTCCACCCAGTAGGTGTTCAGTGCCGCGGTGGCGGTCACGAACGCCGGGCTGTTGCCGCGGAAGGTGCCGTTGTGCTCGCCGGGCTCCCAGATGTCGAGCTCGGGCCGGAACAGGCAGAGCGACATGGGCAGGCCGTAGCCGCTGATGGACTTCGACAGCGTGACGATGTCCGGGGTGATGCCCGCTTCCTCGAAGGAGAAGAACGCACCGGTGCGGCCGCAGCCCATCTGGATGTCGTCGACGATCAGCAGCATGTCCTGGCGGTCGCACAGGTCCCGCAGGGCGCGCAGCCATTCCGGGCGGGCGACGTTGATGCCGCCCTCGCCCTGCACGGTCTCCACGATCACCGCGGCCGGCCGGTTCAGGCCGGAACCCTGGTCCTCCAGGAGCCGCTCGAACCAGAGGAAGTCCGGGACCTGTCCGTCGAGGTAGTTGTCGAAGGGCATCGGGGTGCCGTGCACCAGCGGGATGCCGGCGCCCGCCCGCTTGAAGGCGTTCCCCGTGACGGCGAGGGAGCCGAGCGACATGCCGTGGAAGGCGTTGGTGAAGGAGACGACGGACTCACGTCCCTTGACCTTGCGGGCCAGCTTCAGCGCCGCCTCCACGGCGTTGGTGCCGGTCGGGCCGGGGAACATCACCTTGTACGACAGATCGCGTGGCCGGAGGACGACGTCCTGGAAGCACTCCAGGAACGCGCGCTTCGCGGTCGTGGCCATGTCCAGGCCGTGGGTGATGCCGTCATGCTCGATGTAGTCGAGCAACGCGCGTTTCAGTACGGGGTTGTTGTGCCCGTAGTTGAGGGAGCCCGCGCCGGAGAAGAAGTCGAGGTAGGTGCGGCCGGCCTCGTCGTGGAGGTGGCTGCCCTGCGCGCGGTCGAACACGGTGGGCCAGCCACGGCAGTAGCTGCGCACCTCCGACTCCAGAGTCTCGAAAATGCTCACGAGAGCCATGCCACCTTTCGTCAACCACGGGCAGGTCACCGGTCGTGGAGCCGCCGTGTCCAACTGATGGGCGATACCGGCGTGCAGTTCGCGGTCGACGATCACCACGCCCGTCCCACAGCCTGGCACCACGCGGCCGACCGCACTCGCCGGGTTACGTCAGTCGCGTCATGCCGCCGTCCCTCGGCGGCGTCCGAGCGGACAGGCGCGGGCCGAGGAGGGTGTGGGCCCCCACCGGTCCGCGAGGCCGGAGGGCCGGGGTGGAAGAAGAGGACGGAAGCACACGCGCCACCGTGCTGTCGCGGCGGCGGACGGCCTCAGCCCTTCGAGTCAGCCCTTCGAGCCCGGCGGCCGACGCCTGCCGCCCGTGTCCGCGCGGGTGCCCCGGGCACGGCCGCGACGGTCAGGGGCCGGCTCCCGGGCGCCTCCGCAGGCCGAACGGGTGGCGGCCGTGTCCGGCGCGGAGTGGCGTGAGGGCCGATGCCCCGTCCGGCCGACCATGGCGGCATGACTGCATGCGTGGTGGACCGGACGGCGTCGGTGGACCGGGCGATGACCGGCATGTCGGAGGCAGGGGTGCGCGTCGTCGCGCTGAGCTGGGTCGACAACGCGGGCATCAGCCGGGTCAAGGCCGTACCGCTCGGCCGCCTGCCCCAGCTCGCGGCCCGGGGCGTGGGGATGTCCCCGGTCTTCGACACGTTCCTGGTGGACGACTCGACGGCCCGCGCCGACGGCCACGGCAGCCCGGTCGGCGACCTGCTCCTGCTGCCGGACATGGACCGGCTCGTCCCGCTGGCCGCGCAGCCCGGCTGGGCCTGGGCGCCGGCGGACCGGTACAGCCAGGACGGGGCGCCGTACCCGGGGTGCCACCGCTCCTTCGTCAGCCGCATGGTGCAGGGGGCAAAGGACCAGGGGCTGAGCTTGCGGATGGGGTTCGAGACGGAGTGGAGCACCGGCCCCGGCGGCCTCGGTGACGGCCCGGCCTACGGGCTGTCCCGGCTGGCGGATTCCGGGGCGTACCTCCTGGACGTCGTCGACGCGCTCACCGCGCAGGGCGTGGAGGTCCTCCAGGTGCACCCGGAGTACGAACCAGGGCAGTTCGAGGTCTCGACAGCCGCCGACGGCCCGCTGGGCGCCGCCGACACCGCCGTCCTGGTCCGGCACACGGTGCGCAGCGTCTCCCATGCCCACGGGCTGCGAGCGTCCTTCGCCCCCCTGGCGGAGCCCTCGGGCATCGGCAACGGCGGGCACGTCCACCTGAGCCTGTGGCGCGGGGAGGAGAACCTCATGCACGGCGGTACGGGGCCGCACGGCATGACGTCCGAGGGGGAGGCGTTCCTCGCCGGTGTGCTGCGGTCGCTGCCCGCCCTGACCGCCATCGGCTGCCCCACCCCGGCCAGTTATCTCCGGCTGGCGCCGTCCGCCTGGGCGGGCGCCTACGGTTGCTGGGGCTGGGAGAACCGCGAGGCCGCCCTGCGCTTCGTCACCGGGCCGGCGCAGACGGCGTCGCACTGCGCGAACGCCGAGATCAAGAGCTTCGACCAGGCGGCCAACCCCTACCTGGTGGTGGGTTCGGTCATCGCCGCGGGCCTGGCGGGGTGCGAGGAAGCCCTGCGCCTGCCCGAGGAGTACACCGACGACCCGGCCCACGCCGACCCCGGGGAACTCGCCCGGCGTGGCATCGAGCGGCTGCCGGCCGGCCTGGAGGAAGCCGTCCGCCACCTGGAGGGCTCGGCGGTGCTGCGCAAAGCCATGGGGGACCACCTCTTCGGCTCGGTGCTCGCGGTACGGGCCGCGGAGGCCCGGCTGTTCACCGACCGCACCCGGGCCGAGACCGTCGAAGCCACCCGCTGGCGCTACTGACCGGCACGTCTCGCCGCCGTCCTGACCGATCCGGCAAAGCCGTGAGCGAGGAGAACCAGCGATGCAACGCGAGCGGATCGCCTTGGTGAGGTCCCGTGCGCCGGAGGAGTTCGACGAGGACCTGGCCCCCCTGAGCGCGGCCCTGGCGCGGACCGGCATCGAGGCGGTGGCGCTGCCCTGGGACGAGTCCGCGGACTGGAGCCGGTTCGCCGCCGTCCTGCTCGAATCCCCTTGGGACTACCCCGGGCGCAGCGAGGAGTTCCTTGCCTGGGCCCGCCGGGCGGCCACCGAGTCGGTGCTGTTCAACCCCTTCCCCATGGTCGAGTGGAACAGCGACAAGCGGTACCTGGCCGACCTCGCCGCCGACGGCGTACCGGTCGTGCCCAGCACCTGGACCGCTCCCGGTGAGGAGTGGCGTGCCCCCGCGGAGGGCGAGTACGTCGTCAAACCGTCCGTTTCCTGTTCGGCCAAGGACACCGCGCGGTACGGGCCCGGGGCGGCGGAGCGGAGGCGGGCGCACCGCCACGCCGGGGAACTCCTCGAACGCGGCCGGACGGTACTGACCCAGCCCTACCAGCACGCCGTCGACGCACAGGGGGAGCTGTCGCTCGTCTACCTCGACGGGGCCTACAGCCACGCCGTGCGGCGCAGCGCCCTGCTCAAGCCCGGTGCCGGGACCCAGGACGGCCTGCTCGCCACCGCGACGGTCACCTCCTGCACAGCGGCCGGGCCGGAACTCGACTGCGGCGACGCGGCCGTCAAGGCCGTCCGCAGCCGTTTCGAGTCCCCGCTGTACGCACGGATCGACCTGGTCCCCGGGCCCGGGGGCGGCCCGCTGCTGCTGGAGTGCGAAGTCATCGAACCCTCGCTGTTCCTCGCCCACAGTCCCACCGCGGCCGACGACCTGGCCGCGGCCGTCCTCCGGCGTCTCACCTCAAGGTCCACGCGGCGGTCCTCCGCGCCCGGCCGCCCCGGAACCGGACTCCCGGACACCGGCGGCGGCCGGGACGCCCCCGGCACGGGCGGCTGAGACACCCCGGCACCGCACGGGGGCCGGCCCACCGGCCGGACGCGCGGGTGCCCGTGGCCGCGGTTCCGGCCCGCGCTCCGGCCGGGCTCAGGAGGTCCTGGCCCGCTGGGTGACCACGATGCAGGTGAGGACGACGGCGGCGGTGAGCGGGACGGCCGCGGTGATCTGCTCGCCGAGCAGGAGCACCGCCCACACCAGGGTCAGCAGGGGCTGCGCCAGCTGGAGCTGGCTCGCCCGCGCCACACCGATGAGGCCCATGCCCTTGTACCAGACGACGAATCCGCCGAACTGCGAGATGCCGGCGATGTAGGCCATGCCCACCACGGCCTTCACGGTGAGGTGGACGGGTTCGTGCGGGAGCGCCCACAGGGAGACGATCAGGTTGGCCGGGGCGGCGAGCACCACGCCCCAGGCGATGACGCGCCAGCCCGGCATGTGTGCGGAGAGCCGCCCGCCGTAGGCGTAGCCCGCCGCGCAGACGAGCAGGGCGCCGAAGAGGTAGAGGTCCGCGACGGTCGGCCGGCCGTGGTTCTGCGACAGCGTGAACACGATGACGGCCGCCGCTCCCACGCCGGCGGCGGCCCAGAAGACCTTCGAAGGGCTGCGCCGGGTGAGGATCGCGGAGATCACCGCCGTGGCCATCGGCAGCACACCGATCACGATCGCCGAGTTCGCCGTGGACGAGGTCTGCAGGGCGAGCGTGGTGAGCAGCGGGAAGCCGACCGCGCAGCCGCCCGCGACGACGGCGAGGGCGGGCCAGTCCTCGCGCTTCGGCATCGGTGCCCGGGTCAGGAGGAGCGCGGCGACCGCGATGACGGCGGCCAGGACGCCGCGTATCCCGATGGCGCTCCACGGGCCGAATCCGTCGAGGGCCCACACCGTCCCGGGGAAGCTGAAGGAGAAGCTGACCACGCCGAGCGCGGCGTAGAGGGTGCCGCCGGTGACCGCCGGTGTGGTGAGGGGCGGGAGGGAGTCCTGCTGTGTCGTCATGACTGTCCGTTCTTCCGGTTGCGGGAGATTTCTGCCAGGCGTACGGAGACGGCCCGCGCGAACCGGGAGGCGGAGTTCTCCGAGAACGGCATGCTGAGTGACGGTTCGCAGAGTTCGAGTTCGAGGACCAGGGGCTTCCCGTCGGCGCCGCGGACGAGGTCGACGCGGCTGTAGAGCAGCGGTTCCCGCAGTTCCAGGTGCGCGGCCGCGGCGTCCAGCGCGGCCTCGGCGACCGCGTGTTCGTCCTCGGCGGGCTCCCGTGCCGCGCGGGTCTCCTGGGTCGGCTCGTCGACGGTGCCGTCCGGCAGGAGCAGGGCGCGCTTGCGGATGGCGTGGCTGTAGACGCCGCCGAAGTGGATGAGGTCGGTCTCGCCGTGGTGGTCGATCGAGTCCTGGTAGGGCTGGAGGATGACGTGGCAGCCCTGGTCGAGCAGTTTGGCGACGGACGCGGCGGCCTCGGTCACCGCTGTCCGGGGGAAGCGCTGCACGTCCCGGGAGTACGCGCCCACGGTCGGTTTCACCACGATCTCCCGGGCCTCCTCGTGCCGGTCGAGGAACGTGCGTACGGCCGCCGCCGGGTCCGCGCCGGGGGCCACGAAGCCGCTCGGTACGACCGGGACGCCGGCCTCGGCCAGATCGGCCAGGTAGTACTTGTCGAGATTCCACCGCACCACGGGGAGCGGGTTGAACAGGTGCGTCACGTCGGAGACGTACTCGCACCATTCCAGGAACTCCTGGAAGCTCTCCACGTAACTCCAGGGAGAACGCAGCAGCACGGCGTCGAAGCGGTCCCATGCGATGTCCGGGTCCCGCCAGGAACATATCTCGGCCCTGAGGCCGGCCGCCCGGCAGGCGTCCAGCAGCAGCGGCATGTCGTAGTCCACGGCAAGGCTGGTCTCGTCGGTGACCAGGGCCAGGTGGCTGCCCATCGGGTGACTCCAATACGGGAGGGAGGGGGTGGCGCGGGGGAGCGCCGTCTTCGGGGTGGTCACCAGGGGACGGTCTCGCCCCGGTGGACGTAGGTGCCGGTCGGGCCCTCGTCGCCGGCCAGGGCCATCGCGACGCTCGTACGCGCTCCGTCCGTGACGTCGAGGTCGCCCTCGCCGTCGTTCATGGCGGTCCTGGTGTAGCCGGGGTGCACGGCGTTCACCTTGACGGGGGTCTCGCGGAGCTCGTACGCGAGGTGGACGGTCCAGGAGTTGAGCGCGCTCTTGGAGGCGCTGTAGGCAGGCAGCGACTTGAACATCGGGCTGTACGCGTACGAGGTCCGGTCGTTGTGCGTGGTCACCGAGCCGAGCAGGCTGGACACGTTGACGATGCGACCGGCCGGGGCCTTGCGGAGGAGCGGCAGGAAGGCTTGGGTCACCTCGACGACGCCGAACAGGTTGGTGTCGAAGGTCTCGCGCCACTGTGCCAGGGGCTGCTCGGACGGCTGCCTGCCGTACTCCTCGATCCGGATGCCGGCGTTGTTGACCAGGATGTCGAGATGGGGGTGGTCCGCCCCGACCTCCTCGGCGGCGGCCCGGATGCCCGAAGGGTCCGTGAGGTCGAGCACCAGGGGGTCGGCGGCGAGTCCCTCGCCGCGCAGTTCCCGCGAGGCCGCGGCGACCGCTTCACGGTCACGGCCGGCGAGCAGGACCCGGACACCGGACCGCGCGAGCTGGCGCGCGGTCTCGAAGCCGATGCCCCGGTTGGCACCGGTGACGAGGGCGAGTTTGGGCGGGTGGTCGGACACGGGGGTCTCCTGGAACTCTTCTAGAACGCGGTCAGGAACTTCGCTACGGGGGGACCGAAACGGGCGGTGTCGATCAGGAAGGCGTCATGGCCCTCCGCCGAGTCCATGGGCACGAACTCGACGTCCGTGCCTCCGGCGGAGAGGCCGCAGGCGATCTGCTCCTGCTGGTGCAGGGGGAAGAGGATGTCGGTCTCCACCCCGATGACCAGGGCCCGTTCCAGGGAGATGCGGGAGAGCGCCTCGTCCGTGCCGCCGCCGCAGGACTCGCCCAGGTCGAACCGGTCCATGCAGCGGCTGAGGCAGAGGTAGCTGTTCGGGTCGAAGCGGCGTGTGAACCGCCGGGCGTGCCGCTCCAGGTAGCTCTCCACCTGGAACTCGTGGCCGAAGGGGCCGTCGTCCTCGCGGGGCTGTGCGGTGATGCGCGTCCGGCCGAACCGGACGTCCCACTCCTGGGCCGACCGGTAGGTCAGCATGCCCAGCTTGCGGGCCGTGAACATGCCGCGTTCCGGGTAGGCCCCGTCGTCGTACCGCCCCTGGTTCCAGTCCGGGTCGGTCCGGATCGCCTCGCGTTGCAGGGAGCGGATGGCTATGGCGAAGGGCAGCGCGCCCGCCGCTCCGCAGACGTTGATGTGGCCGCGGGCCAGGCCGGGGTGGCGGGCCAGCAGGGACAGGGCGCTCATTCCGCCCATCGAGGTGCCGATCACGCACGCCAGCCGGCCGATGCCCAGCGCGCGCACCGTGTGGGCGGCGGCGTCGGCGATGTCCTCCATCGAGAGTTCGGGGAAGTCCGGGCCGTAGGGCCGGCCGGTGGCGGGGTCCACCGATGCCGGGCCGGTCGATCCCTTGCAACTGCCGAGGGAGTTCAGGCAGATCACGTACCAGCGGTCGGTGTCGACGGGCTTCCCGGGCCCCACCATCGCCTCCCACCAGCCGGGCCGGGTGTCCGCCGGGTGGGAGGCCGCGTGGGCGTCGGGGGAGAGGCCGGTGAGGATGAGGACCGCGTTGTCGCGTCGCGGCGACAGCTTTCCGACGGTCTCGTACGCGATACGCGCCCCGGTCAGCGTGGCCCCCCGGAACAGGGGGAACCGCGCGGGCAGATCGGCGAAGCGGGCCGCCGAGGGGATGAACTCCCTCATGCCAGGGAGGCCAGCCACTCGTCGTCCGATCCCTCGGTCATGCCCTCCATGAGGAAGGTGGAGAGATAGCGCTCCCCGGTGTCCGGCAGCATGGCGAGCAGGACCGAACCCGCGGGCGCGGTCCCGGCCACGCGCAGCGCGGTCGCCAGGGTGGCGCCGGCCGAGATGCCGGTGAAGATGCCCTCCTCGGCGGCGAGCCTGCGCGCGGTGTCGCGGCCCTCCACCTCGTCGACGGTCACCAGCTCGTCGATGACGGACCGGTCCATCACACCCGGCACGAAGTTCGGCGCCCAGCCCTGGATCCGGTGGACGTTCCACTCCTTCCCGGCGAGCACGGCGGCGTTCTCCGGCTCGGCGGCGACGATCCGCACCGCGGGGCGTGCGGTCTTCAGCATCTGTCCGACGCCGGTGAGGGTGCCGCTGGTGCCGAACCCGGTGACGAAGTAGTCGAGCCGCTTGCCCGCGAAGTCGCCGAGGATCTCCGAGGCGGTGGTCTCGCGGTGGTAGGCGGGGTTGGCCGGGTTGTCGAACTGGCTGGCACGGAACCAGCCGTGCCGCTCGGCGAGTTCGTCCGCGATCGCGTTGCCGCCGCTGCTGCCCAGGTGGCCCGGGAAGAGGATCACCTTGCCGCCGTACGCCCGGATCAGCTTGCGCCGTTCCGCCGAGTACGTGTCGCCCATGACCGCGACGAACCGGTAGCCGCGGGCCGCGGCCACCATGGCCAGAGCGATCCCGACGTTCCCGGAGGTGCACTCGACGATGGTGTCGCCCGGCTCGATCAGTCCCTTCGCCTCGGCGTCCAGGACGACGGAGAGCGCGAGGCGGTCCTTCACCGAGCCGCCCGGGTTGAACGACTCCACCTTCACGTAGACCGTGGTGTGGGCGGGGGCCATGCGGTGCAGCCTGACGATCGGGGTGCGGCCGATGGTGTCGAGGATGCTGTCGTACAGAGGCATCGGTAGGTACTCCTTGGCGGTACGGCGGGGAGGGGAGGTGGTCAGAGGGCCGGGACGGCCCCGCCGGGCCCGGCGGCGGGTCCGGGCACGTTCTCGAAGGCCGGTGCGACCATCGCGAGGATCGTCTCGACCGCGCGGTCGCTGAGTTCGTCGTCCACCGGGGCGTTGAACTCGGCGAGTTCGACACCGCGCAGCTGCTCCGGCGGGATCGCCTCGAAGACCGCGCGGATCTGCTCGGGGAGCAGTCCGCCCGGCACCGAGTAGTCGGCCGGCACATGGCCCGGCTCCATCACGTCCCAGTCGATGTGCACCCACACCGGGGCGTCCCCGACGGCGTCCCGGATGCTCTCGGCCGTCGTCCCGGCCGGGGGGATGACCCGGACGCCGTGCGCGGCGATCAGCTCGGCCTCGCCCTCGTCGATGTCGCGCGACCCGACCAGCACGGCCTGTGCGGGGCGCAGCCCGGCGCCGTGGCCGCTGTCCCAGAGCCCGCACGCGCCGGACAGGACCATCCCGCCCAGGTAACCGGTGCCGGTCCGGGGGGTGTTGAAGTCGCCGTGGCCGTCGATGTAGAGCACCACGGCGTCCGGGTGCTCCCGTGCCACGACCGGCAGTGTGCCGAGGCTCGCCGAGCAGGTGTTGGAGACCATGACCGTACGGCTGCCGTTGCCGATGCTCTCGGCGACGGCGTCACGCAGCCCGTTCAGGGTCTCGGCCGCCTGCGGGAGGCTGACGGTCCAGTCGTCGACGGCGGACGGCGCGGGCTTCCCGATGTAGCGGCCGGTGAGCCCGTAGCGCTTCTCCAGGGCGCGGGCGAGGCGGGCCGCGCCCTCGATCATCCGGGGCGCGCGGTCGGCCACCCGCCCCTGCGACACGATGAGTTCGATCATTTGTCAGGAGTTCCTGTTCGTTTCGGCAGCCGTGCGGGCCCGGAAGGGGCAGCCGGCATTCGGTCCGGTGTGTCCGGTGTCGTCGGTGTTCTCGGTGTGTTCGGTGTTCTCGTCGGGGAGGCCGTACTGGAGCCATTCGAGCGCGCCGACCGAATAGGATCCGAGTTGTGGTGCGTGCGGCATCCCGTCATAAAGGTGCACGCGCTCCCGGATGTTGGCGCGGACTTTCCGCCCGCTCGGCGTCTCGCCGGCGAACACATCGAAACGCTCTCGCGGATTGATGACCAGTACGAAATGCTCACCGAGGTTCCTGCTGCGCCGGCTGCGATGAGCGGGGGTGCTCATGTTGCAGAACAACGGCATTCCGTTGAAGCACATCGACCAGGACGCGGAATCCGGGTCCCGGCCCACGTCCCCGGGCCAGGGCGCGGGGTCGAGGCGGTGCAGTTCCTGGAGCACCCGCCAGCCGAAGGCGTGGTAGTCCTCGACGCCGTGCGCGGTCACCGCCTGTGCCGAGAACATCACGACCAGCGGGTACGAGGTGTCCAGCCGGCCGTCCCAGTCGTTCGACAGCTCCACGTACTCGGTGAGGGCCTCGGCCAGCCGCCGCATGTCCTCGGGCCCGGCGCTCTCCACGAAGACCAGCCTCAGCAGCTCCTTCCGGAACGCGTTGCGGGAGAACACGCACGGGAAGGACGGGCCGGCCAGCCGGGCCGCGACATCCTCGAAGGCGGACCGGTGCCACCCCTGTGCGCCTTCGAGCGCCTGGCGTTGGGAGATCAGCCTCGTGGTCCGCTGCACGGTCTGCTGCGACCTTTCCACCTGGGCATCCTTTTCTACGGGGTCCCTGTTCGCGTCACATGAGGGGCGCGGGTTTTCCACGGAGGTTTCCGGTATTTCTCTCGTACTCCGGAATCCATGGGTGCGGATATTTCGAAACGGGTTCCGTCCGTACCCCGGCAGCAGCCTCGGAAATCAATTCCCCGGGCTGCGGCCCCGCTCATCCTGGGCCCTCGGTCCCGCCCGCCGCAACGCATTGCAACCAAGGGTTCAGCAGGGGTGTACACCCCGTACGCCGATGGTTGTATGGCGGCGGACGCACGGTCATTCCTAGGCTTCGAGCATGATTAATTCCGGTGCGTTCCCAGGTGTCTCCGGTCCGGCCCGCCCGCTGGACCTCCGCTGGCGTGCGGCCGCGGAGACGGCGCGTCTGTGCTGGTCGGAAGCGCGCCCGCTGGTGCAGATGGTGTTCCTGCTGCGGTTCGCGGTGGGCGCGGTCTCCGCCGTACAGCTGCCCGGGGCACCGGGGCGGGCCGTCCTCGGCCTCGCGGCCTGGTGGTGCGCGGTGGCTTGCGCGTACCTCCTCAACGGTGTGACGGACGTACGGGAGGACCGGGCGAACGGCTCGCAGCGCCCCATCGCCCGGGGCGACTTACCGGTACGCACCGCCGCGGCGGTCACGGCCCTGCTGGCCGGTGCCGCACTGGCGCTGGGCGCACTGGCGGGCGACGGGGTGCTCGGGTGGGTGGCGGCCTTCCTGCTGCTCGGCTGGGCCTACTCGGCCGGCCCGGTCAGGGCGAAGGACTCCAGCGTGCGCTGCGCGCTCGTGGTGTTCGGCCTGGGCGCGACCTCGTACGCGGCCGGGGTCTCGGCGGCCGGCGCGGGCTGGACCCTGACCGGTGCCGTGTTCGGCGGTGTGATGGCGGCCTGGATGTCCCTGGTCGGCGCCCTGGTCAAGGACCTGGGGGACGTCGGCGGGGACGCGGTCGGCGGTCGGCGCACCGTCGCGGTCGTCCACGGGGCGGCGGCGGCACGTGCCCTGGCCGTCGCCGGTGCCGTACTGGTCGGTGCGTCCGGGGTGGTCGCGGCGGCCCTGTGGGCCCCGGTGGCCCTCGTGGGGACGGTGCCGGTGGCGGCCGGGGCGGTGTGGGTCGTCGTCCGGGTGCTGCGCCACGCCCGGCTGGAGGACGCGGGCCGGCAGCGGCGGCGTGACGCCTACCGGGCGTTCATGGTCACGCAGTACGCGGCGAACGTGCTCGTGCTGGCCGTGCTGGCCGCCGGGATCTGACTTCCGGCCCGGTGGCACGCTGCGGCCGGGTCAGTCCTGCCCGGGGAACGCCCTGTTGAGCGCCTGCACCCGGGAGCCGGCCCCCAGCTTGCGGTAGGCGTTGTACAGATGGCGCTTGACGGTCGCTTCGCTGATCTCCAGCTGACGGCTTATCAGGCGGTTGGTGAGCCCCGAGCGCACCGCCTCCAGTATCTGCCGTTCCCGCAGCGTCAGCAGGCCGAGGGCCGCGGGGTCCCAGCCCTCCGCCGCCGCCCCGGCCGCTTCCGCCGGCCCGGCCGGCCTGGGCGCCTCCTGCTCCCGCGGCTGGAACCACGGTTCGGGAGAGGGCGGCCGCTGGGCCTCCTCGTACCCCCGGATCCCCTGGTAGAGGCGGCTTCCGGCAGCGGCCCGGAACGCCGTGCTCACCGTCTTCGCCGCCGTGTGCCGGTCGTCGGCCTCCGCCAGCTCGACGGCCTTGGCGACCGAGTCCTGCATGGCCTGCCAGAGCACCTCCGCGGCCCGCACCGACTCGGACACCGGGACCCGCTGGACGACGCGATGGGCCCCGAGCAGCCATGAGTACTCCCCGGCCTCCGGGGACTCCGCCTGCGTACCGGTCTCCAGGGTCCCGGCGCACTCGGCCACGATGTTCTGCGCCTGGTGGCGGCACTGCCGCCAGATGTCCTCCCGGGACACCAGGGGGCTGCCGAGCCGGCCGAGCGCGTCCCGGTACTTCTCGATGATCTCCGGTATGGCAGCACGGAGCTGTTGAGCAGCCGCCTGACGACCCACTGGTGTCTCCCCCTCCGGCCGCGAGGAGCCGCGGCAGCCCGCCCCGGACGGCGCTCTCCGCGTTCTCGCGGGGGGCAAAATAGCATCCGGTCAGGGTCTCCGGAAGAGAAGATCCAAGGGGTGGAACCGGTGCCCCGCAGCCGTCCCGGCACCCTCAGCCGCGTCCGGCGATCCGGTCGGCCGACCTGGCGATCCGGTCCGTGGCGGCGGTGGTCGCCGCGGCCTCGCGCCGGTCGGCGGCCCGGTAGGCGCGGTACAGGGTGTGGACACCGAGCCAGCGCAGGGGCTCCGGCTCCCAGCGGCGCGAGGTGTGGCCCACCCAGGGGAGCGCGGTCAGTTCGGTCGGGCCGGACTGGCCGGAGTCCTGCTGGATGAGATCGCGCAGGGTGCGGGCGGCGAGGTTGGCGGTGGCGACCCCGGAGCCGACGTAGCCGCCGGCCCAGCCCAGGCCGGTGGAACGGTCCAGGGTGACGGTGGCGCACCAGTCGCGCGGGACCCCGAGCACCCCGGACCAGGCGTGGTCGATGCGGGCGCCCGCGGCACCGGGGAAGAACTGGACGAGCAGGTCGTGGAGCGCCTCGACGGTGGCCGCCCCGGTGCGCGCCGTGTCGGTGACGCGGGCGGCGGCGGAGCCGTAGCGGTAGGGGACGCCCCGCCCGCCCAGGGCGATGCGGTCGTCGGCGGTGCGCTGGGCGTACATGTAGGCGTGGGCCATGTCCCCGAGGGTCTCCCGCCCTTCCCAGCCGAGGCCGTCCCAGAGGGAGCGGGGCAGGGGCTCGGTGACGATCATGGAGCTGTTCAGGGGGAGCCAGGTGCGCCTGTGCCCCTTGAGCCCCGCGGTGTAGCCCTCGGTGCAGCGCAGGACGTACGGCGCGCGGACGGTGCCGTACGGGGTGACGGCGTGCTTGGGCCTGATCCCGGTGACGGGGGTGGACTCGTGGACGGTGACCCCGAGCGCCTCCACGGCACGGGCGAGGCCCGTGACGAGTTTGGCCGGGTGCAGCCGGGCTCCGTGCGGGGTCCAGGTGGAACCGACGGCCCCGGCGACACGGACGTGTTCGGCGGTCTCACGGGCGCCCCGCAGGACGCGCCCGGTCTCGCCGAAGGCGATCTCCACGGAGTGGTGGTCGCGGAGGCGGGCGAGCTGGGCGGGGGTCCGGGCGACTTCGAGGACACCGCCGTGATGGATGTCGGCGTCGATCCCCTCCTCGGCCGCCGCGCGGACGACCTCGCCCACGGTGTCGTTCATGGCCTGCTGGAGGCGGACAGCCGCGTCGTGCCCGTGCAGCCGGGCGTAGCGGTCGCGGCCGGCGATGCCGTTGTAGAGCCAGCCGCCGTTGCGCCCGGAGGCGCCGTACCCGCAGAACCTGGCCTCCAGGACGGTGATGTTGAGGAAGGGCACGGCCTTCTTGAGGTAGTACGCCGTCCAGAGCCCGGTGTAACCGCCGCCGACGATGCAGACGTCCGCCGTGGTGTCGCCCGGCAGCGGTTCGCGGGGGGCGGGGATGCCCTCCTGCGCGTACCAGAACGATATGCCGCCGTTGACGGTGCTGACGGTGCTCATGTGTCCCCTGTGTCCCCTGTGTGGTCCGTGCGCGCACGGTCCGGCCGTGTGCGGCCGGACCGTGCGCGCACGGTCCGGCCGTGTGCGGCCGGGCGGCCGGGTTGCTGGGGGGACGTTACTGCGGCGCGGGGGGTTTCGTCGTGGGCGGCTCGTAGGCTTGGGGCGTGATCGAGGTTCCCGAGGGTTTCGCGTCTGTGCAGGCGGAGTTGAGGGGCGCGGCGGGGCGGGCGTTCGTCGCCGGGCTGCCGGGCCTGGCGGAGGGGTTCCTGGACCGGTGGGGGCTGCGGCCGGACGGGCCCGTGATGTACGGGATGTGCGCGCTGGTGCTGCCGGTGCGGCGGGAGGACGGCGGGCCGGCCGCGCTGAAACTGCAGTCGGTGGACGAGGAGACGGTGGACGAGCCGGTCGCGCTGCGAGAGTGGGGCGCGGCCGGCGCGGGGGCGGTGGGGCTGCTGGAGCACGACCCGGAGACCGGGGCGATGCTGCTGCAACGGCTGGACGAGCGGCGCCCGTTGAACGGCCTCGCCGACGGCCGGGAGGCCGCGCGGATCCTCGCGGGGGTACTGGCGCGGCTGGTGGCCGTACCGGCTCCGGAGGGGATGCGCCGGCTGTCCGGCGTGGCGGCCCGGATGCTCGCGGCGGCTCCCGGGGTGGCCGCGGAACTGGCAGGCGAGGACGAGCGGCGGCTGCTGCTGGACTGCGCCGCCGCCGTACGGGAGGTCGCGGGGGAACCGGGGGACCGCCTGCTGCACTGGGACCTGCACTACGACAACATCCTGGCCGGGCGGGCCGAGGAGGGCCGGTCCGGTGAGTGGATCGCCCTGGACCCGAAGCCCCTCGCCGGTGACCCGGGGTTCGAGCTGTTCCCCGCTCTGGACAACCGGTTCGAGGCATCCGAGGTGCTCTGGCGGTTCGATCTGCTGACGGAGGCGCTGGGGCTGGACCGGGGGCGGGCCGCCGCGTGGACGATGGGCCGGGTGCTGCAGAACGCGATGTGGACCACCGGCGAGTGGACCCGGCGGCTGTCCCCCGACCACGCGGAGATCGCCCGGCTGCTGCGGGGACGGAACTGAGCGGGGGTGCGGTCTTTGAGAGCTCGCAGCAGGACAGCACGCGGCCGGCCGACGCGCTGACCTGCCGCTTCAGGGCCCGGAACCCGCGAGTCGATTCTCCGCGAACCCCTTAGGCTGCCCCCATGATTCGTGCCGCCACCGTCGCAGACGTCCCCGTCATCCACACCCTGATCCGTGAACTCGCCGAGTACGAGAAGGCCCTCGACGAGGCGAAGGCCACCGAGGAGCAGCTGCGCGAGGCGCTGTTCGGCGAGCGCCCGGCCGCTCACGCCCTCGTCGCGGTGGACGACGAGGACGGCGAAGTCGTGGGCTTCGCCGTCTGGTTCCTCAACTTCTCGACATGGCGCGGTGTGCACGGGGTGTACCTGGAGGACCTGTACGTACGCCCGGAACGGCGCGGCGGGGGGTACGGCAAGGCGCTGCTGCGGGAGCTGGCGCGGATATGCGTGGAGCGCGGTTACGGACGGCTGGAGTGGTCGGTGCTCGACTGGAATGTGCCCGCCCGCGAGTTCTACAAGTCGCTCGGAGCGGTGTCGATGGACGAGTGGACCGTGAACCGTCTGACGGACGACGCTCTCCACAGGCTGGGGACGGGCGGGTAGGGCGTCACGGGGTCGCACCGTGCCCCGGCGAACGGCCGCCCCGGCATCTCAGAGCGGACGTGGCGGTGGCCCCGGTCAGCCGCCACGGGCGGCGGACGACCGGGGCCGGTCATGGTGCGGTCAGCCGGTGGCCGGGACCGGCCGGTCCGGCGTGTCCAGCCAGACCCGCTCACGGGTGCCCGGGGCGGTGGTCAGCCCGAACCGCTCGGGTCCGGGCCGGCCGGCGTGGATCCACCAGGTGTGCGCTGCCTCCACCTCGTTCCATAGGCGTCGGGGGCCGTGCTGCCACACGGTGAACCGGTCGTCCGACTTCCCGTCCCGGTCGACGGCCGCCCAGGACGTGGCGTCGGTCGTCGCGACCCACAGCCTGGAGGCCACCCCGTCCACGTCGGGGTTGTCGTGCCAGGTCCACCACACGTCACGGAGCTGGAGGCCCATGGCGAACTGGGCGGCCCAGTCGTCTCCGGCGACCGCCCATGGGGAGAGTCCGGTCCGGTACTCGTCCGGCTGGTGGGCATCGCGGACCACGTCCCGGTAGATCCGCAAGTCCCTGCGCTGGTTCCGCATGAGCATGAACGCGGAGTGGGGGGAGAAACGGCCCGACGCGTCGCCCTGGACGCCCACCTTCAGGCGCAACAGGCCGTAGCTCAGCCAGGGCGTCTCCCACGGCGTGAGCACGATCCCACCGGGCCGGGTCTGTTCCACCCACGCCCTGGGGACCGACCGCACGGAGCACGTGGCCTCCACCCGGTCGTACGGTCCGCAGGACGCGTGACCCCGGGCGCCGTCCCCGAAGACGACCGCCGGAGCCAGGCCCGCCTTCCGGAGACGCATATCTGCGTCCGCCGCCAGGACCGGGTCCACTTCCACCGTGGTGACGTTCTCCGCGCCCAGGCGGTGAGCGAGGAGACCCGCGTTCCACCCTGTCCCGGTCCCGATCTCCAGAACCCGGTGTCCGGCGGCCAGGTCCAGCATGCCGAGCATGCGGAACACGATGCCGGGGGCCGATGCGGAGGACGACGCCCACCGCTCCCCGTCGCCAGGGTCCTCCCCGTCGTTGATCTGGGTCACCACGGAGTCGTTGGTGTAGGCGGCCCGTAACCACGTTTCCGTCGCCTCCGCCCGGTTGCACGGTTCCAGTTCCTCCCCCAGGTAGATGCGATCCGGGAGGAACCGGTGGCGGGGGACCGCCCAGGCCGCGCGCTCCCACCCAGGCCCCAGCGGGGCGTCCAGGTCGTTGTTCACCGCGCCGAACAGATCGCGCATGGCGATCTGTTCGGACGCTGCGAGATCCTTTGCCGTCACGTGGACTAGTCCTTCTTGTGCTTCGGCGGGTCCTTCGGCTTGGCCGTGTCGCTCGACGGCTTGGACGTGCCCGGGTCCTTGTTTCCCGAGTGCTGTCCGTTGCCTCCGCTGCCGCCCTTACCCGTTCCCCATCCCATGCCGTGCTCCTCTCGACAGTGGAGTCAGACCGAGCCGCATCGGCTCGGCTTGTGTTCGCCCCGGGCGACCGGCGAAGGGCCGTCCCACCCCGGGGCGGATGTTCCCCTCCGGCGGTTTCCGCACGGAGGAGCCCTGCCCGCTCCCTGGTCCGCCGTCCGGCGGGAGCGTGCGGGAATCTCAGTGAGCGGTCAGGAAGAACGCGATGGCCGCCCGGACGGTGAACACGGCGGTGGTCCACGCGAACCGCGGCCAATTCACCGGATGGTGATCGCCACGGCCACGACACCGACCGCGCCGACGAAGGTGACCGCCAGGGCCGGGAGCCACCTCACGCGGAGCCCTCCAGCCGCTCCACCAGGACCACGTCCTCAAATCTCCTGGCGAAGGTCGTGTGGCCCTTGTCGCGGCCCGTGTGCTCCATGCACCGGTCGTCCGCCTCGTTCATGCCTCACCGTCCCCTCCAGCGCTCCGAATGCCTCGGACCACACCAGGACGGTATGAGCCCCGGGTGCTGTTTGGCGGCCCTGATTCGCCTTGATTCGAGCGTCGTCGGGGCTTCTTCGGGGTGATTCTCAGCTGAGGTCGAGTGCCCGCCGGGCGCGTGTGATCACGCGATGGGCTACCGCCCCGTAGACGGCGGAGTCAGCGAGTGTCTGCCAGACCCGCTGGTACACGCCGACGGTCACGGGGTCGTCCAGCCACAGTTCCGCGTGCCAGTCCTCGGCGATGGCCAAGCGGTCGTCGTACAGCCAGAACGCGTTGGCCGGCGGGAGCTTGAGAGGGGCGCCCAGCGGGACGATTCCCAGAGTGACGGTGTCGAGCCCCAGCACACCCATGAGCCGGTCGAGTTGGGCAGCCAGTACCGGCGGCGGGCAGACCAGGACATGGAGAGCGGCTTCCCACATGATGATGTGAAAGGTCTTCCCCGGCTCGTAGAGCATTTCCTGGCGCCTCACGCGGGCCCGCACCGCCTCCTCCACATCCCGGACGGACCGGTGGAGGTCGACGTACCGGCTGAACACGTGGCGGGCGTAGTCCGGTGTCTGGAGCATCCCGACGACCATGGAGCCCTGCCAGGCCCGGAACGTCCGGGATCGCTCGTACTCAGCGGTGAGAGCGTCCTGGACGGGCTTGTGCCCAGCGGCAAGCTGGCGCCGCCAGGACCGGGAGCGGGACTCCAGCGTACGCAGGCGGGTGATCAGTTCATCGACGGTCTCCGGATGCCCTGTTGCCTGCGCCCATGCATGGAGGTCGTCCGCTGTGGCGGTCTGCCGCCCTGTCTCCAGCTTGCTGACCTTGGACTGGGGCCAGCGCAACACCGCCGCCAGTTCGCGCCCTGTGAAGCCCCGTGCGGCGCGCAGCTCACGGAGCCGCGCGCCAAGGGCCACTCGGGCCTGTTGAAAGTCGTTGCTCACTCGGCGGAAGGTACCTGGCCCTCGAACCGGTCATAAGGGACCGCGTGGTGCCAGGCGGCATCGCGGACCTGGCAGGCGTGCAGGACTTCCACGGGGTCCGTGACGAGTTCGACGCCGGTCATCCGGTCGTCGTCATCGAAGTGAAGCCGTGCGATGACGCGTGAATCGAACAGCCAGAAGTCCTCCTCGGGGAGCTTCAGCCGTTCTGCGTCGCTCCGCCACAGGTTCCGGATGTCCTCTCCCACGGCGCTGTTGCGACGGGCGTTGTCGAGGAGGTACCGCTGCCCCGGGGTCGGCGGGTTGTCCATGATGCGTACGCGCTCGAATCGCTTGCCGAGGGCGGACTGCTCGCGTCGGGAGACGCACCAGGGGTCGTCCAGGTCCCATGCGGCGTCCTCGCCCCGGGTGAACCGGCCGTAGGTCTCGGTCTCCTCGTCCGACCGGTATCGGCGGCGGGTCTCAAGCCGCCAGGCGGTGTGCTCGAAGGTGCGGAACATCTCGCCGAACCCTTCGAAGCTGATCACTGCCGGCACCCGGTCCACGTCCCTCGGCGCGAAGTCGGCCAGGAGCACGCGCGGCACCATCACGAACCCCTCCCCGGGCTTGACGTTGCGGAGTTGGGCCACGTCGTCCGGGTCGGTCACAGCGTCGCCCTGGACCAGGACCTCACCCGTGTCCAGGTCTTCGTAGAGCGTCGGACAGCCGTCGTTGCCGGAGTTGGTGCCGATGAAGCGAAGTCGCCTTGCCAACGTCGTTCCCCTCTCACCCGGATGACCCAGTGGGGCCGTCTCCAGGGTGGAACCGCCCATGGCGCTCTGTCCGCCGTGATTCTCGAATATTCGCGAATCGTCGGTGCGGATCCTGCGGCGTCCGGACCAGTGCTCCAGATCGCTGATCACGGCCACTCCGTTCTTCCGTCACGAGGAGTATTCACAGGTCAGCACCCATTCGAAGCGGCTGTGCGGGCGCGGATCCAGCGGGAGTACCTGCCGTGGGAGCTGGGCTCCGGTCCAGGCACGACGTGCCGGCGTGGGCTCGCTGCCTGCCACGAGGCCGCGGTTCGCCGTGGGGGTGCGGGCGGCCGGGGCGTCGTGTGCCGCGGGGCGGGCGGAGGTCTCAGGGCTCCTCGGTACCGGCCCCGGCCGCCGTCGGCCGGGCGGGCCTCCTGAGCCGGCCCAGGGCCAGTACGGCCGCCTCGATGCCGCTGTTGAAGGAGACCTCGCTGAGGAGTCCGGGGGCGGCGACCTGGTCACCGGCCAGCAGGATGCCGTCACCGCGGTCGATGGCCGGCCGGTCGCGCCAGGTGGTGCCGGGAGGGTCGACCGCCCCCGTGCGGCCGGACGAGAGGGCGTCACTCCGCCAGGTGACGCGGTCGCGCCAGCCGGGGAAGCCCAGGTCGAGGAGTTCCTCGGCCCGGCGGGTGCCCTCGGCGCGCGGGGCGCCGGGTGCGAGGGGGATCTGCCCCTGGACGAGCTCTTCGCCGGCGGGTGCCAGCCCGGGGTCCGGAGCGGTGAAGCGTTCGATCCAGCCGGGTGCGTCGAGGTCGGAGACGATGAACGCGTCGCCCCGCCGGGACCGCAGGGCCAGGTCGATCAGCGCGGCGCGGCCGCTGTCCCAGGTCAGCGACGGATCGTCGAGCAGGGCGCGGGCGGCCGCCAGGTGGGTGGCGACGATCACCGGGCCGGTGCGCGTGAGGCCGGGCAGCGCGGCGGCGTCGACGCGTGCGCCGGTCTCGATCCGGACGCCGAGGTTTCGGGCGTGGTCAGCGGTGCGGCCGACGATCCCGGCCCAGCCGCCGACGGGGTAGTGGGCCTCGGGCGGCAGCGCGGTGGCGCGGCGGAGACGTTCCTGGACGAACGCGGCCGAGAGCGCCCCGGGGTCGTGGTGGAAGAGCGCGACCCCCATGTAGTGGGCTGCCGTGCGGGCGGCCTCCTCCCCCGCCCGCCGGGTCGCCCAGCCGAGGAAGTCGGTTCCGGCGGGGGCCGGACCCCGGTGGCGGGCGAGCCGGAGCATGGCGAGGGGCGGCACCCTGCGCAGGCGCCCGCGGCGGCGGAAGCGGAAGCGGGTGCCTTCGAGAGGCGGTACGGACGCGACCGGCCCGAGGAGCCCGCGCCGCCGGAGCCAGGCCCAGTGGGGCCCGCCGTTGTACAGGGCGTGCGGCCCCTCGTTGGCCAGGTGGGCGCCTCCGGCGGTCCTGGCCCGCCCGCCGAGGGTGCGGTGGGCTTCGTACAGGGTGACGGCGGCCCCTGATTCGGCGGCGGTGACGGCGGCGGCGAGCCCGGCGAGGCCTCCGCCGACGACATGGATGTGCTGCATGACCGGTTCCCCTTCTCCTCATGGACGGCCGGAGCTTCTGTACGGGGGACGGACGGCAGGGGGCGGTCCGTGACATGGCCGGACTGTCAGTGGCGTACGTCACGATGGGGGCATGGTGGAGAACGGCGGCGGAGTCAGGGGCGGACGCGCGGGTGCGAAGCGTGCGGCGGGGGGCGCGAAGCGCGCGGTGGCCGGGGCGCGGCGCCCGGAGATCAGGCTGCCTCCCCTCGTCGCGTACGAGGACGAGGGGCTGGAGCCGGACGGGGACTACGACGGCCTGTGCTTCGGGGGCACCGACCTCGCGGACGCGGTGGGCCCGGGGTCCCGCTTCATGGACTGCGAGCTGCGGGACTGCGCCCTGGACCGCGCGGAGCTGGGGCGGGCCAGGTTCATCGACTCCGTACTGACCGGGGTGCGGGGGGTGGGCACGGAGCTCGCGGGGGCGTCGCTGCGTGATGTGGAGATCGTGGACGCCCGGCTGGGCGGCGCCCAGCTGCACGGCGCGGTACTGGAGCGGGTGGTGGTCAGGGGCGGGAAGATCGACTACCTGAATCTGCGGACCGCGCGGCTGACGGACGTCGTGTTCGAGGGCTGTGTGCTGGCGGAGCCGGATTTCGGCGAGGCACACCTGACCCGGGTGGAGTTCCGGGACTGCGTGCTGAGGCGTGCCGACTTCAGCGCCGCGCGGATGGAGTCGGTCGACCTGCGCGCGGTGGCCGAACTGGACATCGCCCGGGGCGTGGACCGGCTGGCGGGGGCGGTGATCAGCCCTCTGCAGCTGATGGAGCTGGCCCCGGCGTTCGCCGCGCAGATCGGGGTGCGGGTGGAGGCGTAGGACGCCCCGCCGGGGACCGGGTCCGCCGTACCGGGGTCCGCCGGGGCCGGGCCCGTCGGCCCGGGGGTCAGAGGCGGGGGAAGCGGGCCTGGAGGTCCCAGACGGCCGGGTTGTCGCCCAGCCCCTCGTGCATGTCGGTGAGGTCGGCGATCAGATCGTGCAGGAAGTCCCGGGCCTCGCGGCGCAGCAAGGAGTGGCTGAAGGTGATCGGGGGTTCCTCGCCGGGCATCCAGTCGGCCTCGATGTCCACCCAGCCGAAGCGGCGCTCGAAGAGCATGCGGTCGGAGGACTCGGTGAAGTCGAGTTCCGCGTACTGCCGCCGGTGGGACCGGCTGCCCCGCGGGTCCTGGTCGAGCTGTTCCACGATGTCGCAGAGGGCCCAGGCGAAGTCGAGCACCGGGACCCATCCCCAGGCTGTGGACACCTCGCGGTCCGCCTTGGTGTCGGCGAGGTAGACGTCACCGCAGAACAGGTCGTGCCGCAGGGCGCGGACGTCCGCGCGGCGGTAGTCGGTCTGCGGGGGGTCCGGGAAGCGCCGGGAGAGGGAGTAGCCGATGTCGAGCACGCGTCGATGGTGTCATGCCCGGTGGGCGGGCGATGACGAGCGGACCGTTCCGGGCCGCGGGGCGGCGGGCCGCGCGGGGGCGGGGACGGTGGGGGCCGGGCGGGAGGGGCCCGGCCGGCTCCCCCTCACCGCAGCAGCCGTTGCTCCTTCGCCACGGCGACCGCACCGGCCCGGGTCTCGACGCCCAGCTTCTCGTAGATCCGCCCCAGGTGGGTCTTGACGGTGGCCTCGCTGATGAACAGGGCCCGTGCGATGTCCCGGTTGCCGAGGCCCCCGGACAGCTGTCCCAGGATGTCGAGTTCGCGCTCCGTCAGGGTGGGCCGGGGGTGCCGCATCCGGGCCATGACCCGGTCGGCGACCGGCGGGGAGAGCGTGGTGCGGCCCTGGGCGGCCGCGCGGATCGCGGCGAACAGTTCCTCCGGGCGTTCCGCCTTCAGCAGGTAGCCGGTGGCGCCCGCCTCGATCGCGCGGGTGATGTCGGCGTCGGTGTCGTACGTGGTGAGGACGAGGACGTGGGCGGTGCGGGCGGTGGCGATACGGCGGGTCGCCTCGACGCCGTCGATGCCCTGCCCCAGCTGGAGATCCATCAGGACGACGTCCGGGGTGAGCCGGGCGGCCAGGGTGACGGCTTCCTCGCCGCTGCCCGCCTCACCGACCACCTCGATACCGGGTTCTCCGCCGAGGAGGGCGAGCAGCCCCGCGCGTACGACGGCGTGGTCGTCGCAGAGCAGGATCCGTACGGCGGCGGCGTTCACGGGCGTTCCTCCGGGACGGGCGGGACAGGGGGGACGGGCGGGGCGGGCGGGGCGGTTCGGGGGGCGGCCGGGTCCGGAGGGCCTGCCGAGGCCAGCGGTACGGCGGCCGAGAGGACGGCGCCCTCGCCCGGGGCGGATTCGACGGTGAGGGTGCCGCCCAGCTGTCCGACCCTGGCCCGCATGGCGGGCAGCCCGTGTCCGCGTACCCCGCCGGCGGGGCGGCGGGCGTCTCCCGAGGGGGTGAAACCGCGTCCGTTGTCCGCGATGTCGAGTACGACACGGTCGCCGAGGTGGGTCAGGGTGAGGGCCGCGGCGGTGGCCCCGGCGTGTTCGAAGACGTTCGCGAGCGCGCCCTGGGCGATCCGCAACAGCGCCGACTGCACCCGGTCCGGCAGCGGCGCGGACGGGGTCCCCTCCACATGGCAGCGGACGGTGAGCGCGCCCTGGGCCTGAGCCGTCTCACGCTCGGCGAGCGCCCGCAGAGCCGCTTCCAGCCCGCCCTCACCGGCCAGATCGGCGGGGGCCAGGTCGTGCACGAAGCGGCGTGCCTCGGCCAGGCCGCGTTCCGCGATGCCGGCCGCCGTCCGTACGTGCTGCCGGGAGGTGGCCGGGTCGGCGTCCCAGGAGCGGTCGGCGGCCTGGAGCAGCATCCGCTGGCTGGACAGGCTCTGGGCCAGGGTGTCGTGGATCTCCATGGACAGCCGCTGGCGTTCGGCGAGGGTGCCCGCCCGGCGTTCGGTGGCGGCCAGTTCACGCCGGGTGCGCAACAGGTCGTCGATCAGCCCGCGTTGCTGTGCGGCCAGTTCCCGCTGGCGTACGGACTGACGCTGCATCTGCACGAACACGGCGGTCGCGGCGGCGGCGACGGCGGGCGGGGCCAGGACGAGGATCGGGTCGAAGCCGGTGGCCAGCCGCAGTTGGGCGGCGACGACGAACACCGTGAGCAGACAGACCAGGGCCATCGCGGCGCGCGGCGGCAGGATGCGCAGTCCGGTGTAGAACAACGGCACCGCGCACCAGGCGAAGCTGGGGGCCAGCACGACGAGCAGTGTCCAGACGGCGACGAGCACCCCCAGCCAGGCCAGCCGCCGGGGCGTGGGCCGGGAGCCGAGTACCGGCCCGAGCAGGTGGAGTACCGCGAGGAAGACCGACAGCGCGATGATCCACGGGGTCCGCGCCTCGCCCGGGTGGCGCATCAGGAAGCGGGCCAGTGAGGCCCCGAGCAGCAGGAAGAACGCGGCGTGCATCAGCAGCGCCAGCCGCCGGTCGCCGGACGCCGCGTCCGTGCCGCGACCCGGGTCCGTGCCGGAAACCGCGTCCGTGCCGGAAACCGGGTCCGTGGCCGGTGGTACAGCCGGACGCGTGCCCGGGGGCATCCCCGGTGGTGTGTCCGGGGCCGGCCCACTTACGTGCTGCACCTGGTACCTCGCGCTCCCTGACGCCCCGCCGACGACTCCGTACCCCGCCGCTGACCTGCGGGGACCTTCCATGGTGACGCGGTTCGCCGGTCCGCGCATCAACCGATCGGCGGACGGAGCCGTCGGCCGGTACGCCGTCCGGGTCCGCCCGTTGCGCCGACGCGGCCGGCCCGGTCCGGGGCGGAGCATCGAGGCGTAAGCAGAACGGTCCGGACGGGGCCGGTTCGGAGCCGAGCCGGTTTTGTCCGGGGCAAGAGCACCCGAGGAGCCACCATGAAGAAGCTGTCGCCGCGCACCCGTGTCCTGACCGGTGCCGTCGCCGTCGCGGCGCTGGGCGCCGGAACGTTCGGCGCGATGTCGGCGAGCGCGTCGGCCCCGGCCGCCGCGCCCGCCGCCGCCGTGAAGGCGGACACCGCGAACCGGAACCTCCAGGAGTCCACCCATCTGACGCTGGCCGCGGCGACCAAGGCGGCTCAGGCGGCCCTGGACGCGGCGAAGAAGGAGAACCAGCGGGTCTCGGTCGCCGTCGTCGACCGCAACGGCAACACCCTGGTGACGCTGCGCGGCGACGGGGCCGGTCCGCAGTCCCCGGAGTCCGCCGTGAAGAAGGCGTACACCGCGGTCTCCTGGAACGCCCCCACCTCCGAGCTGACGAAGCGGCTGGAGCAGGCCCCGAACCTGAAGGACATCCCCGGCACCCTGTTCCTGGCCGGCGGTACCCCGGTGCAGGCCAAGGGCGCCCCGGTGGCGGGCATCGGGGTCGCGGGCGCGCCCAGCGGAGACCTGGACGAGAAGTTCGCCGCCGCGGGCACGGCGGCACTCGGCCGGTAGCGGCCGCCTCGTCGTGACGCACGGGAGCCCCGGCAGGCGGTGTGATGCCTCCGGGGCTCCGGTGACGGTGTGGGGCGACGGGTCAGAGGTTGACGCCGAAGTCCTGGGCGATGCCGCGCAGGCCCGAGGCGTAACCCTGGCCGACCGCGCGGAACTTCCACTCGGCGCCGTTGCGGTAGAGCTCGCCGAAGACCATGGCGGTCTCCGTGGCGGCGTCCTCGCTCAGGTCGTAACGGGCGATCTCGGTGCCGCCGGCCTGGTTGACGATGCGGATGAAGGCGTTGCGCACCTGGCCGAAGTTCTGGCTGCGGGACTCGGCGTCGTAGATCGAGACCGGGAAGACGATCTTGTCGATGTCCGCCGGGAGGCCCGCCAGGTTGACGTTGATCTGCTCGTCGTCGCCCTCGCCCTGGCCCGTGACGTTGTCACCGGTGTGGACGATGGTCTGGTCCGGTGTCGACTTGTTGTTGAAGAAGACGAAGTGGCCGTCGCTGTAGACCTTGCCGGCGGCGTTGACCGCGATCGCCGAGGCGTCGAGGTCGAAGTCGGTACCGGTGGTGGTGCGGACGTCCCAGCCGAGGCCGACCGTGACGGCGGTCAGGCCCGGTGCCTCCTTGGTGAGCGAGACGTTGCCGCCCTTGGACAGGCTTACTGCCATGGGATGTCCCTTTCCTCGTCATGTGCGGGCTTCGTGCCATCACGAAAGCTACCGTCACTGGTCCTAACGCAGGCAGAGGACCACGAGGTTCCTGTTCGCTTTACTTTCTTTGCCGAACTTCCGCCCGAATGCCCCGGATGCCTTCGGAAACGCCGCCCCCGCAAAACGAGGTGACGAAGGGGCGGTGCGGCGGGGACCATGGGTGACATGTCCGGGCCCTATGTCATCCGCGGTTCGGTCTCCCTGCCGGAGGCCGAGCTCATGTGGCGTTTCTCGCGCTCCTCGGGCCCCGGGGGCCAGCACGTCAACACCAGCGACTCCCAGGTGGAGCTCAGGTTCGACCTCGCCGCGACCGAGGCGCTGCCCGAGGTGTGGAAGGACCGGGCGCTCGAACGGCTGGCGGGCAGGCTGGTCAACGGCGTCGTGTCGGTGCGCGCTTCGGACCACCGCTCGCAGTGGCGCAACCGCGAGACGGCCGCCGTGCGGCTCGCCGCCCTCCTCGCCGAGGCCACCGCCCCGCCGCCGAAGCCGCGCCGGAAGAAGAAGATCCCCCGCGGTATCAACGAGCGCCGGCTGCGCGAGAAGAAGCAGCGGGGCGAGACCAAGCGGGGCCGCTCAGGCCGCGACTGGTGAGACCGGGCCGTGAACGGTGGTACCGGCAGCGACCGGTGAGGCCGGGCCTTCGGGTGTGCCGGGGCCCTCGGGCGCGCCCGGGCCTTCGGGCGGCCGGGTCCTGCCCGGGCCGGACGGACTCGCCCGGTCCGGGGCCGGCGGCGCTCAGCCCAGCCGGCGGTAGTTCCCCTTGAAGTACGCCAACGGCTCGCCGTCCGTCCTCGGCAGGGACGCGGTCAGCACCCGGCCGATCACCAGCGTGTGATCGCCCGCCCGCACCCGCTGTTCCGTACGGCACTCCAGTGTGGCCAGGGCCCCGCCGATCAGCGGTGCCCCCGTCATCCCGCCCCGCAGGTAGGCGATCTCCTCGAACAGCAGCCGGTCGCTGATCCGCCCCTTCATCGCGAACCGGGCCGCGATCTGCCGCTGCCCCTCCGCCAGCACCGAGACCGCCCACAGCGGCTGCTCCGCGAGCAGGTCGTCCATCCGCGAGTCATTGCGCAGGCTCACCATGACCAGCGGCGGGTCCAGGGAGACGGAGACGAAGGAGGTCGCCGTCATCCCGACGTCCTCACCGCGCCCGTGCTCGTCGAGCGGCGGTTCCTCGGCGGTGACCAGCACCACCCCGGCGGCGAGACGGGCCAGGGCGGCACGGAATTCGTCGTTGCTCACCCCTTCAGCATGCGGTACGGACACGGGGCGCGGGGTGGGGGAGGTCTTCTGCGGCACATCCGGCACGCTAGTGGTGCCGGATGCGCCGCCACATCGGGCCAGGGAACCAGCCGGGTCCTAGGACCGGGGTCCCGTCGGACGCCGGGCGCCGGGTATTTGCGTCCGGGAAAGCAAGGGAGGGGCTGGTGGGAGCGGTGGGGCAGTCGGGGAGGGTGGGAGGACGGTGCGGGGCGGCGCCGGCGGGACCTGGTGAACGGCCGCCACATCTGTGACAGTTGGTGTGACTTGAGCCACAGAGGGCATTATTTGCTGACCCTGTGTACCGACTGCACAGCTCACTGTGATTCAGTTGCCGTGACACTGCGATAAGTACGTCGATATGAAACCTGGAGTTGCTGTCGAGGTCTCGGGGAGTGCGAGCGATGGAGGCCGAGTCGGAGCCGTACGTCCGTCTTGCGACCATGCGGCAGTTGCACCAGGCCGTCGCCGACCTCAACAGGGCGCGCAGTCTGGCCGACACGTTGCAGGCCGTGGCCGACGGCATCGTCACGGGGCTGGGGTACGAACTGGGCTGCGTGAACCTGGTCCGCCCCGACGGTGACCTCGTCGTCGCCGCTTTCGCGGGCAACGCCGCGGCGGAGGCCCTGATCACCGGACGCATCGGTTCCCGGGGTTCCTGGGAGCGGCGGCTGTCGATGGGGGAGGCCTGGGACGAACTCCGCTTCATCCCGCACACCGAGGGCTGGGTCCTCCTCGACGACGACGTGCCGCAGTGGCACACCGAGGGGCCCGAGCCCCGCTTCGAGGACGAGTGGCACCCCCTGGACCGCCTCTACGCCCCCATGTACGCCTCCGGCGGAGGTCTGGACCTCTTGGGTGTCCTCTCGGTGGACCGCCCGCGCAACGGCCGCCGCCCGGGGGCCTGGGGCCGTGAGGCCCTCCAGATGTACGCGTCCCAGGCGGGGATTGCGATCAGTAACGCCCGTCTGCGAGCAAACATGCAGCGGGCCCTGGTCCGGCTGGAGCGCGAGCAGCAGGCGCTCCGGGCCAGTGAGGAATCCTTCCGCCAGGCATTCGAGTACGCCCCCAGCGGCATGGCCGTCGCCGAGATGGGCGGCGACCAGCACGGCAGGCTGCTGCGGACCAACGACGCGCTCTGCCGGCTGCTGGGCCGCCCCGCGTCCGTGCTGCGCCGCCACTCCTTCGCGGACCTGGTCCATCCCGAGGACATCGGCACCCTGCTGCGTACGTCCGCCGAGGGCGGCCGGGCGGAGCTGCGGCTGGGGCGGCGCGACGGCACCTACCTCTGGGTCTCGCTGCGCAACTCCGTCGTCGCCGACACCGCGGACGGTCCGCGCTTCCTGCTCACCCATGTCGAGGACATCGAGGAGCGCAAGCGCAACGAACTGCATCTGGCGCACCGGGCCTCGCACGACGCGCTCACCGGTCTGCCCAACAGCGCCGAGCTGCGTTCCCGGCTCAGCGCCCGGCTCTGTGAGAGGCCTCACTCGGTGGCGACCACCGCGGTCGAGGCGCTGGACGCGGCGTACGCGGACGTGGACGCGGCCATGGCCCACGGCTACCGCGCGGACGGCTACGACGGGGAGGGGGCGCCCGGCGGGGGGCCGTACGACCACCATGTGCACACCGCCGCGCCGGACGCGGAGCGCGACGACGGGGCGAAGGGGCTGGCCGTCCTCTTCTGCGACCTCGACGGTTTCAAGTCCATCAACGACCGTTTCGGGCACCACACCGGTGACGCGGTCCTGGTCGAGGTGGCCCGGCGGCTCTCGACCTGTGTGCGCGACGGGGACACCGTCGCACGGCTCGGGGGTGACGAATTCGTCGTCCTCGCGGACGGGCTCGGGGCCGCAGATGCCGCAGATCTGGCCGTACGCTTGCGTAACGCCATTATTCCGCCCATCCGGGTGGACGGCCGGGCAGTCAGGGTCGGGGCGAGTTTCGGTATCGGCTGGGCCGAGTGCGGCATGACGGTGGAAGAGGTCCTGAGCTCCGCCGACCAGCGGATGTACGTGGAGAAGCGGTCCCGTTCCAAGGTTCACCGCAGAGCCGGCTGACGTTCACGCGTCGGCCCTTCCCGTACCACGTCCCGGTTCCCCGGGCGGCCGGAGGCAATTCGACGTCTGCTCCGTTCGGGGTAGGCTCGGCCGGTCGGCGACGGCTGGCGACATGGTGAGGAGTGACCCAGGGATGACGGCCGGAAACAACGGCGCGAGCAAGCCCGAGGACGACGATCCGTTCGGCTATCTGTACGCGGACGGGCAGGCGGCGGGCGCCCAGCCGCCCGGCCAGGGCGGCTACGGCTACCCGGGCCCGGCCGGAGCGCAGCCCGGTGTGCCCAGGACCTCGTACAACCAGGTACGCGCCGTCGGTGAGCGCCAGTACGGGCAGGTCCCGCAGCAGGCCCACGGCCAGCAGCCCCCGCCGCAGTACGGCCGGCCCAGCCCGCAGTACGCGGCGCCCGAGACCTACCCCGGCGGCGCGCCGACGCAGCCCGTCGGGCCCGGCACCGGCGGCCGTGGCACGGGCGGGGGCCGTGGCGGCCCGAACACCAAGGCACTGCTGATCGCGGCGGTCGCCGTGGTCGCGGTCGTGCTCATCGGCATCGGTGCCGCCCTGATGACGGGCGACGACGGTGACGACACCGAGAAGAACGAGGCGGGTTCCTCGCAGGGCCCGGCCGGCGAGGTCGAGCCGTCCGAGGAGCCGACGAAGTCCGCCGAGCCGTCGAAGGGACCGGTGGAGCTGCCCAAGCAGGACGCGGCGACGCTGACGCTCGGCGGCACGGCCGGCCTGGACAACTCGGTCAAGGGCGCCAAGGGCGCGAACGGCCAGTACATCAGCCTCAACGAGGTCGGCCGGTCGGCGACCTGGACCGTCGAGGTGCCGGAGGACGGCCCGTACACGCTCTACGTGACGTACGGCGTGCCCGGCAAGGACGCCAAGACGTCCCTGACGGTCAACGGCGAGGAGCCCCGCTCCATCAACATGAAGAACTTCGCGCAGGCGGCGGAGGGCGACCTGGAGAAGGGCTGGACGAACACCTACGCGTACGTGCAGCTCAAGAAGGGGACCAACACCCTCATGCTGTCGTGCCGTGAGGGCGACTCCTGCGACGCCAACCTGGACCAGCTGGAGCTGAAGGCGGGCCACCAGCAGTAGCCCCGTCCCGCAGTGTCCGCCGCGCCCCGTCCCGCACCCGCGGGCCGGGGCGCCGGTGCGTCGGGGGTCCGGGCGGTCCGGAGGTCAGGGTGGGACGGGCCGGGCGGCCCGGGGGGTTCAGGCGGCGGAGGGCAGCTGCTCGACGGTGACGCGGGGCAGCAGCTCCCCGTACGCCGCCGGGTCGAACTCGCCGGCGGTGGGCGCCAGTACGGTCGCGGTCGCCAGGGCCGTCGCACGGGCCAGCCGGCCGGGCCAGTCCAGGCGCTCGACGAACCCCGAGAGCAGCCCGGCGACGGCGGAGTCGCCCGCCCCGGTCGGGTTGCCCCGCACCGGGGCCGGGGGCGCGGCCCGCCAGGTGCCGTCCGGGGTGACGGCGACCAGACCGTCCGGGCCGAGCGACGCGACGACCGCGTGGGCGCCCCGGCGGCGGGCGTCGCGGGTGGCGCGCAGCGGTTCACGCGAGCCGGTCAGCCGGGCCAGCTCGTCGGCGTTCGGTTTGACGAGGTCGGGGCGGGCGGCGATGCCCCGGCGCAGGGGCTCCCCGCTGGTGTCCAGGAGCGCGGGTACCCCGGCGGAACGGGCGAGACGGACCAGTTCCGCGTACGCGCCGACGTGGATGCCGGGCGGAAGGCTGCCGCAGAGGGCCACCGCGTCCGCGCCGCGGAGGAGCTCCGCGTACCGGTCGAGGAAGGCGGCCCACTCGCCGGGCCCGATGTGCGGGCCGGGCTCGTTGAACTGGGTGGTGTCGCCGGTGGCCCGGTCGACGACGGCGACGGTGCGCCGGGTGGCGCCGGCGACCTCGACGAACGCGTCGGCGGGGCGGTGCGGGAGCGCGGCGATCCGCTCGCGCAGGGCGGCCCCGGTGGCGCCGCCGACGAAACCGGTCATGACGCTGTCGTGTCCCAGCGCGCGCAGCACCCGGGCCACGTTGACGCCCTTGCCGCCGGGGTGCTCGACGCTCTCGCGGACCCGGTGGACGGTGTGCGGGACGAGGGCGGGGACGGCGTACGTCAGGTCGAGCGCGGTGTTCAGCGTGACGGTCAGTATCACCTGCACCTGCCCCCCGGTTCGTTGCTGCGGTCCGTGTCCGCACACCGGTTCCGGGGCTGTCCCGCGGGTGGCGTGCCGCCCCGGTGATCATGCCAAAGAGGCGGCGGCCGTCCCAGTCCCGCCGGGCAACCGCCGTCTCTTCGTTATGCGCCCGGCCGGTGTCCGGCGGGGCTGTCGGCCGTCAACCGGCGAGCGGGTCGACGATCCACTCGCCGCGCCGCATGACGCCCTTGAGCCGGAAGTCCTCGTCCAGCACGACGAGGTCGGCGTCCTTGCCCGGTTCCAGGGAGCCGACCCTGTCGTCCAGGCCGAGCAGGCGGGCGGGGTTGGCGGAGATGGAGCGGACGACGTCCTCGACGGGGATCCTGTCGACGGTGACGGCCCGGTGGAACGCGGTGTCCAGGGTGAGGGTGGACCCCGCGATCGAACCGCCGTCCACGAGCCGGGCGACCCCGTCCTTCACCTCGACGTCGAGCGGGCCGAGGACGTACCGGCCGTCGCCGACACCCGCCGCGTCCATGGCGTCGGTGATGAGGGCCACCCGGCCGGCGCCCGCGCGGTGATAGGCCAGTTCGAGGGCGGCGGGGTGCAGGTGCGTGCCGTCGTCGATCAGCTCGACGGTCACCCGCTCGTCCTCCAGGAGCGCGGCGATCGGCCCGGGGGCGCGGTGGCCGAGCGGGGGCATCGCGTTGAAGAGGTGGGTGGCGACGGTGGCGCCGGCCTCGATCGCCTCGACGGTCTGCTCGTAGGTGGCGTCGGTGTGCCCGACCGCGGCGATCACCCCGTGCTCGACGAGCAGCCGTACGGAGTCGATGCCGCCGGGCAGTTCGGCGGCCAGGGTGACCATCTTCGCCGTACCGCGGGCGGCGTCGAGCAGCTTGCGGACCTCGGCGGGGTCGGGGTGGCGCAGCAGTTCCTGGCTGTGGGCGCCCTTGCGGCAGGGGGAGATGAACGGACCCTCGAAGTGGACCCCGGCCAGTTCGCCCTGTTCGACGAGTTCGGAGAGCATCCCGGCCTGCCGGGCCAGGAAGTCCAGGTCCCCGGTGACGGTGGAGGCGACGACGGTCGTGGAGCCGTGGGCCCGGTGCGTCCGCACACCGGTCAGGACGTCCTCGGCGGTCCCGGTCGCGAAGGAGGCACCGCCGCCACCGTGGTTGTGCATGTCCACGAAGCCGGGGACCACCCAGTGGCCCGGCAGGGCGACGGTCCGGGCGTCCTGTGGTGCGCTGCCGGTGATCCTGCTGCCTTCGACGATCACCCGGCCGTTCTCGACGGTCCCGGAGGGCAGCACCACCCGGGCCCCTTCGAGGACTGTGCTGTCTGCGCGGTGGGCCATCAGACGGATACCTCCGTGGAGAGAAGATCCCAGGCGAGCAGCCCTGCGCCCAGGCATCCGGCGGTGTCCCCGAGGGCCGCCGGGACGATGCGGGGCAGCTTCTGGAACGTGATCCGTTCCTCGACGGCCGCGCGCAGTGGTGTGAACAGGGTTTCGCCCGCCTCGGCGAGTCCGCCACCGATGATGAGGACGCGGGGGTCCAGCAGGGTGAGAGCGGTGACCAGGCCCGCGGCGAGCGCGTCGACGGCGTCCCGCCACACCCGCAGCGCGGCCGGGTCGCCCGAGACCACGGCCGCGGCGCAGTCGGCCGCGTCGGCCTCCGGGTCACCGGACGCCTCGGCCCAGGCCCGGGACACGGCGGAGGCGGAGGCCAGCGACTCCAGGCAGCCGTGCTGACCGCAGCCGCACCGGGGGCCGTCGGGACGTACGACGATGTGGCCGATCTCGCCCGCGCAGCCGTGGGCGCCCGCCTCGATGGTGCCCCCGATGCCTATGGCGCCGGCGATACCGGTGCCCAGCGGCACGAAGAGGAAGCGGTCGGCGCCCTGGCCCGCGCCGATCCGGCCCTCGGCGAGTCCGCCGGTCCTGACGTCGTGGTCGAGCGCGACGGGTATGCCGCCGAGCCGCTCGGCGATCAGGGCCCGCATCGGCACGTCCCGCCAGCCCAGGTTGCTGGAGTACACGGCGATGCCGTGCTCGGCGTCGACGATGCCCGGTACGGCGACGCCGGCGGCGACGGCACCTTCGCCGAGGTGCTCCTTGCCGTACGTGTGCAGATCCGCCGCGAAACCGAGGACGGTGTCCACGACGGCGTCGGCGCCGCGCTTGCGGCCGGTGGCCCGGCGTGCCTCGTGGAGCAGGGTGCCGTCTTCCCCGACCAGCGCGGCCTTCATTCCTGTGCCGCCCACATCGAGGGCGATGACATGTCTCACGGAAGACAGTTTCGCCCGACGACCCCTAAAAGGTCTAGTCCACTAGCGTGTTTTGTTGCGTACGCATACAAACGGCGGCCGACGAGGCCGGGAACGCGGAGTAGGTTGGTTGATATGACCGAACCCGCTCCGGACCCCGGCCCCCCGGACCCCGAGACACCGGGTCCCGGCACATCCGCCCCCGGTACACCGGTACCGGACACGCAGGGACCCGGCGCGCCCGGCGCCGGTACGCCGGGCCCCGAAGCCCGGGAGACCCCCGCGCCCGCCCCCGCATCGCTCACCGGGCCGGAGCGCTCGGTGCTGGCCATGGAACGGCGGTCCTGGGCCGGGCCCGGCGCCAAGGAACGGGCGATCAGGGAACAGCTGGGCATCTCCCCGGTCCGCTACTACCAGCTCCTCAACGCCCTGCTGGACGACCGCAGGGCCCTGGAGGAGGACCCCGTCACGGTCAACCGCCTCCGCAGGGTCCGCGAATCCCGCCGCGGCCACCGCTGACACCGGGCCATGCGCCCTGCGGGGCCGCCGCCGTCCGGGCCACGCACCCCGCGGGGCCGCCGTCCGGGCCATGCGCCCTGTGGGGCCGCGCCGCTTACCGGGCTCCCCACGCACCCCGCGGGGCCGTCGCCGTACGCCCCCGTCAGGCCGGTCGGCCCGCACGATCCAGCCGCACCCCGCGCCGCGTCCGCCCCGGGCGGCCGCCCCCGATACGCTCGTTGCATGGCCACCCCGGACCACCCCCAGCCCCTGCCGGTCCCGTCCACCCAGGCAGGCCGTGAAGGCCTCGCCGCGCTCCTCGCCCACTCCGGCGACGCGGTCGTCGCCCTGGACTTCGACGGCACGCTCGCCGACATCGTCCCGGACCCGGAACAGTCCCGGGCCCACCCCGGTGCCGTCCCCGCCCTGTCCGCGCTCGCCCCGCTGGTCGCCTCCGTCGCGGTGGTCACCGGCCGCCCGGCGGACGTCGCCGTCCGCTACGGGGGTTTCGCCGGCGCCCCCGGCCTGGACCATCTCGTCGTCCTCGGGCACTACGGCGCCGAACGCTGGGACGCCGCCACCGACACCGTCCGCGCGCCCGCCCCGGCCCCCGGCGTCGAGGCCGTCCGCGCCGAGCTTCCCGGCCTGCTGGAGAGGGCCGGTGTGGAAGGGGCCTGGATCGAGGACAAGGGCCACGCGGTCGCCGTGCACACCCGCCGCGCCGCCGACCCGCAGGCGGCCTTCGACGCGCTGCGCGGCCCGCTGGCGGACCTCGCCGACCGGCACGGCCTGATGGTCGAACCGGGCCGCATGGTCCTGGAGCTGCGCCCGCCGGGCGTGGACAAGGGGGTGGCCCTGACCGCCCACGTACGCGGGATCGGCGCCCGTGCCGTCCTCTACGCCGGGGACGACCTCGGCGACCTCGCCGCGTACGGTGCGGTGGACCGGCTCCGCGCCGAAGGCGTGGCCGGTCTGCTGGTGTGCAGCGGGACCGAGGTCCCCGAGCTCGCCGAACGGGCCGATCTGGTGCTGCCGGGCCCCGAGGCCGTGGTGGGACTGCTCGGCGCGCTGGCCGGCCACCTGCGGAGGGCTCGGGAGCTCCCGGCCGGCTGAGAACCCCTGCCGGCTGAGAGCTCCGGCCGGCCGGGAGCGCCCCGCCGGCCGGAAGCCCCGGGCAGGGCGGGGCGCCCGGTCAGCTCCGCAGCGCCTCCAGCTGGTCCAGGAACCACTGCTGCGGCGGAAGGGCGGTGGCGGCGTCCGCCAGCCGCTTCGTGCGGCCGGCCCGCTCGTCGCCGCCCATGGTCAGCGCCTCGTGGAGGGCCGCCGCCGTGGCCGTCACGTCGTACGGGTTGACCACGATCGCGTCCTCGCCCATCTCCTCGTAGGCCCCCGCCTCCCGGGAGAGCACCAGGGCGCACCCGTGGTCCGAGACGACGGGGACCTCCTTGGCGACCAGGTTCATGCCGTCGCGGATGGGGTTGACCAGGGCCACGTCGGCCAGCCGGTAGGCGGCCAGCGAACGGGCGAAGTCGTCGTCGACGCGGAGCAGGACCGGGGTCCAGCCGGCCGTGCCGTAGGTGGCGTTGATGTCGTCGGCGACCCGCTGGACCTCGGCCGTGTAGTCGCGGTACACCGCGAGGTCCTGGCGCGAGGGGTAGGCGAACGCCACGTGCACCACGCGTTCACGCCATTCCGGGCGTTCCTCCAGGAGCGACCGGAAGGCGTGCAGGCCGCGCACGATGTTCTTGGAGAGCTCGGTGCGGTCGACCCGGACGATGGTCTTCCGGTCCGCCCCCACCTGCTCCCGCAGCGTCGCCACCCACGTGTCCACGTCCGCCTCGCGCGAGCGCCGGCGCAGGAAGTCCGCGTCGGCCCCGAGCCCGTGCACACCGATCCTGGTGCGTCCGGTACCGCCGAGGATCCTCGTGCAGCACTCGGTGAACGAGTCGGCCCAGCGCCGGGTGAGGAACGCGGCGCGGTCGGCGCCCAGGACGCCGCGCAGGACCTGCTCGCCGATGTCGTCGGGCAGCAGCCGGAAGTAGTCCACGGGGGCCCAGGGGGTGTGCGAGAAGTGCCCGATCCGCAGGTCCTCGCGGAGTTCGCGGAGCATGCCGGGGGCGAGGGTGAGGTGGTAGTCCTGCACCAGGACCGCCGCCCCCGGCTCGGCCTCCTCGGCCAGCGCCTCGGCGAAGGCCCGGTTGTACGCCTCGTAGGCCGCCCACTGCCGCCGGAACCCCGCGTCGAAGACGGGCTCCACCGGCGTCTGGTAGAGCATGTGGTGGACGAACCAGAGCACCGAGTTCGCGATGCCGTTGTACGCGTCCGCGTGCACGGCGGGGTCGATGTCGAGCATCCGTACGCCCGGCTCGGACACCCCGCGCCGGACGGCCTCCCGGTCCCCGTCGCCGAGGGCCGCGCAGACCCACACCTTGTCCTCGACGGCGCTCAGGCCGGAGACCAGCCCGCCCCCGCCCCTCCTGGAGCCGATCGAGCCGTCCTCGTGGAGGGCGTACGACACCGGGCCGCGGTTGGACGCGACGAGGACCTGGGCGGAGTTCTGGGCGACCATGTACCCGAACCTAGCCCGTCGGGCAAGCCGTCAAACGTCATCCGGCGGCCGGACCCGCCCAGGCCCCCGGCACGGCCGGAACGCTATGCCGCGTGGCGGGAGAGGTACTCCGCGACCTCGGCCATCGGCGGCCGTTCCACGGTGTCCACCGGATAGGTGAGCGGTTCGAAGCCGTTCTCACCCCGTTCGAACTGGGTGATCTCGGGCCGCACCAGATGGCCCCGGGACAGCCTCAGCTGCGCCGTGCGGTAGATCGTCGCGGCCATCCGCCCCAGTGCCCGGCCGTCCTGATGGCGGTGTCTGCGCACCCCGACGTCGACCTGCGCGAGCGCGTCCAGGCCGACCGTGTGGAGGGCGTCGACGAGGAGGCCCAGTTCCACTCCGTAACCGGTGGGGAAGGGGAGCTGTTCGAGCAGGGAGCGCCGCACCGCGTACTCGCCGCCCAGCGGCTGGACGAAACCGGCCAGCTGCGGCCAGTGCAGGTTGAGCAGCGGGCGGGCCATCAGCTCGGTGACACGGCCGCCCTGGCCTGTGCTCTCACCGAGCGGCCGGTCGTACATGGCCTTGACGAACTGCACGCCGGGGTCGGTGAGCAGGGGGCCGACGGTCCCGGAGACGAAGTCCGCGGAGAAGTCCCGGAGATCGGCGTCGATGAAGCAGACGATCTCACCGCTGGTCACGAGGAGCGACCGCCACAGGACCTCCCCCTTGCCGGGGACGGCGGGTATGCGGGGCAGGATCACGTCCCGGTGCACCACCCTGGCCCCCGCCTCACGGGCGGCGGCGGCGGTGCCGTCGGTCGAACCGGAATCTATGACCACCAGTTCGTCGACCAGCCGGACCTTCTCCATCAGTTCGCGCCGGATCTCCGCGACGATCGCGCCCACCGTCGCCTCCTCGTTCAGCGCCGGCAGCACGACGCTGACGCTCGCACGGTGGGGATCCTTCGCCCGGGCCGTCGTGAGGCGGTCCAACGGACGGTCGGCTGCTGCCCAGGAACGCCTGCTCAGCCAGCGTTCGACCTCTTCCAGCACCGTCGGTACTCCCTGTTGTGTGATCCATCTCGCGGTACGGACGACTCTCTCCATCGCCCGGGGCTTCGGTTACAGTCTTGAGCAACACGGACGGCACCCGCATCCCGGGTCCGGTCCGTGAAAAATGCCCGGACCGTGGTCCGGTGCCATAGCGCTCATCCAGAGGGACTGAGGGAACGGCCCGTTGAAGTCCCGGCAACCCTCCTGCCGACCGCGAGGTCACGGTAGGGAAGGTGCCAATTCCGTCTTGTGGCGAAATACGTCGCAAGGAAGATGAGGAGAAAGGGCCTCCGCCATCATGGCTGTGCAGACTGTTGCAGCGAACACTGATTCTTCCACCGTGGACTTCGGTCCCGCCGCGGCGCTTTCCTGCCGCGAATGCGGCGAGCGTTTCGAGCTCGGTCCCGTTTTCGCCTGCGCGTCCTGTTTCGGGCCGCTCGAAGTGGCGTACGACCTGCCGAGCGGCTCTCCCGAGGAGCTGAAGAAGCGCATCGCCGAGGGCCCGGAGAACATCTGGCGCTACGCGCCGCTGCTGCCGGTCCCGGCGGATGTCGCGGACAAGCCCAACATCAACCCCGGTTTCACCAAGCTGGTCAAGGCCGACAACCTCGCCCGTGAACTGGGCGTCACCGGTGGCCTGTACGTCAAGGACGACTCCGGCAACCCGACGCACTCCTTC
This sequence comes from Streptomyces nitrosporeus, assembly GCF_008704555.1. Classification (NCBI taxonomy): domain Bacteria; kingdom Bacillati; phylum Actinomycetota; class Actinomycetes; order Kitasatosporales; family Streptomycetaceae; genus Streptomyces; species Streptomyces nitrosporeus. The sequence goes on along the minus strand of NZ_CP023702.1, from coordinate 3,356,014 downwards.
AAGGACCGTGTCGTCGCGATCGCCGTCGAGGCGGCCCGCGCCTTCGGCTTCACCACGCTCTCCTGCTCCTCCACCGGCAACCTCGCCGGCGCCGTGGGCGCCGCGGCCGCCCGCGCCGGCCTGCGCTCCTGTGTCTTCATCCCGAAGGACCTGGAGCAGGGCAAGGTCGTCATGGCCGCGGTCTACGGCGGCGAACTCGTCGGCATCGACGGCAACTACGACGACGTCAACCGCTTCTGCTCCGAACTCATCGGCGACCCGCTCGGCGAGGGCTGGGGCTTCGTCAACGTCAACCTCCGCCCGTACTACGGCGAGGGCTCCAAGACCCTGGCGTACGAGATCTGCGAGCAGCTCGGCTGGCGGCTGCCCGACCAGATCGTCATCCCGATCGCGTCCGGATCGCAGCTCACGAAGATCGACAAGGGTCTCCAGGAGCTGATCAAGCTGGGTCTCGTCGAGGACCGGCCGTACAAGATCTTCGGCGCCCAGGCCGAGGGCTGCTCCCCGGTGTCCACCGCCTTCAAGGCCGGCCACGACGTGGTGCGCCCGCAGAAGCCGAACACCATCGCCAAGTCGCTGGCGATCGGCAACCCGGCCGACGGCCCGTACGTCCTGGACATCGCCCGCCGTACCGGCGGCGCGGTGGAGGACGTGAACGACGAGCAGGTCGTCGACGCCATCAAGCTGCTGGCCCGCACCGAGGGAATCTTTGCGGAGACCGCGGGCGGGGTGACGGTCGGCGTGACGAAGAAGCTGATCGAGGCGGGCCTGCTCGACCCGTCGCTGACCACCGTCGTGCTGAACACCGGTGACGGGCTGAAGACCCTCGACGCGGTCGCCCCCACGACCGGCCTCACGGCGACGATCCGGCCCAGCCTGGACGCGTTCCGCGACGCGGGCCTCGCCGCCGCCAACTGACCACCCCGGGACCGAAGGAAGGCACCCACATGAGCGTCAAGGTCCGTATCCCCACCATTCTGCGCACCTACACGGGCGGCCAGGCCGAGGTCGAGGCGGAGGGCGCGGTCCTCTCCGAGGTCATCGAGTCCCTGGAGAAGAACCACCCGGGCATCGGCGCCCGCGTCCTGGACGACCAGGGCAAGCTGCGCCGCTTCGTGAACGTCTACGTCAACGACGACGACGTGCGTTTCGAGAGCGGCCTGCAGACGCCCACCCCGGACGGCGCCGGAATCTCGATCATCCCGGCCGTCGCCGGCGGCTGAGCCCGGGAGCCGTGCCCTCGCCGGACCCACCGGTCCGGTGACGGCGGCCCGGCACGTCCCCTCCGCTCCGTACGAACACAGTTGCCCCCTCCGCGAGAGAAGCGGAGGGGGCAATTCTGCATGGTTGAGCACGGTACAGTTGGGGAAGCCCCCTCCGCTGCCCATGCCGCCCGCATATGAGAATGCGCCCGGCCGCGACAAGATGCAGCCAAAGTACGTGTACGTCTTGAGTGATAAGTGGCCTTTGTCAGGCCCGACTTGCCCTGGAATCTCCTCCGATTTCCGCATCCGGGCGTTCAGCTGCGCTCAGAATTCTCGTCCGATTGACCTGTTGCAGAGGGCAGTTGGACAGATACATTCAGCCGCGGTCGACGCGTTCCGACGCACGCCACCCTCTCCTGTCGGAGGGTGACTTCTGACCCGGGCCCGCGAAGTGCGGGCTCGTGCAAGGGCCAGTAATAGGGGAGTTAGGCATGGCTCAGGGCACCGTCAAGTGGTTCAACGCGGAGAAGGGGTACGGCTTCATCGCGGTCGACGGTGGTGCGGATGTTTTCGTCCACTACAGTGCGATCCAGATGGACGGGTACCGCACCCTCGAAGAGGGTCAGCGAGTTGAGTTCGAGATCTCGCAGGGCCAGAAGGGGCCCCAGGCGGACATGGTCAAGCTCGCCGTCGGCTGAGCTCGGCGCGTCGGTCGACAACACTACTCACGCACGCAGGGCCCGTACCTCCGCAGGGAGGTACGGGCCCTGCGTGCGTGAACGGCGCACCGGAGCGACCCGGCCGCCCGCGGCGGGAAGAAGGCCCCGCTCCCGCCCGTCGCCCGGCCACCACCCCGGAGGGGAGCCTTCTTCGAAGGCGCTTGCACTCGGAGGGGTCGAGTGCTAATTATTGGCGTTAGCACTCTCCTAGTGAGAGTGACAGAACTTGGACCGGGCCGGTGAGGCCCGCACGCTCCGTGGGGCAAGGAACCACTGGGCAGGCAGGCCGTCCGTCGCGGGCGCCACTCGGTCCGGAGCAATCCACCCCTGTCCGGGAGGACCACTTCACATGGCCAAGATCATCGCGTTCGACGAGGAGGCACGGCGCGGTCTCGAGCGCGGGATGAACCAGCTCGCCGACGCCGTCAAGGTCACCCTCGGCCCCAAGGGCCGTAACGTCGTCCTCGAGAAGAAGTGGGGCGCGCCCACGATCACCAACGATGGTGTTTCCATCGCCAAGGAGATCGAGCTCGAGGACCCGTACGAGAAGATCGGTGCGGAGCTGGTCAAGGAGGTCGCCAAGAAGACGGACGACGTCGCCGGCGACGGTACGACCACCGCCACCGTTCTCGCTCAGGCGCTCGTCCGCGAGGGCCTGCGCAACGTCGCCGCGGGTGCCAACCCGATGGCTCTGAAGCGTGGTATCGAGAAGGCCGTCGAGGCCGTCTCCGCCGCCCTCCTGGAGCAGGCGAAGGACGTGGAGACCAAGGAGCAGATCGCTTCGACGGCCTCCATCTCCGCTGCCGACACCGAGATCGGCGCCAAGATCGCCGAGGCCATGGACAAGGTCGGCAAGGAAGGCGTCATCACCGTCGAGGAGTCCCAGACCTTCGGTCTGGAGCTGGAGCTCACCGAGGGTATGCGCTTCGACAAGGGCTACATCTCGGCGTACTTCGCCACCGACATGGAGCGTATGGAGACGTCCTTCGACGACCCGTACATCCTGATCGTCAACTCCAAGATCAGCAACGTGAAGGACCTCCTTCCGCTGCTGGAGAAGGTCATGCAGTCGGGCAAGCCCCTGCTGATCATCGCGGAGGACGTCGAGGGCGAGGCCCTGTCGACCCTGGTCGTCAACAAGATCCGTGGCACCTTCAAGTCCGTCGCCGTCAAGGCCCCGGGCTTCGGTGACCGCCGCAAGGCCATGCTCGGCGACATCGCCATCCTCACCGGTGGCACCGTCATCTCCGAGGAGGTCGGTCTCAAGCTGGAGAACGCCGGCCTGGACCTGCTCGGCAGCGCCCGCAAGGTCGTCATCACCAAGGACGAGACCACGATCGTGGACGGGGCGGGTGACAGCGAGCAGGTTGCCGGCCGCGTCAACCAGATCCGTGCCGAGATCGAGAACTCCGACTCGGACTACGACCGCGAGAAGCTCCAGGAGCGCCTCGCGAAGCTGGCCGGCGGCGTGGCCGTCATCAAGGCCGGTGCCGCGACCGAGGTGGAGCTCAAGGAGCGCAAGCACCGCATCGAGGACGCGGTGCGCAACGCCAAGGCCGCCGTCGAGGAGGGCATCGTCGCCGGTGGTGGCGTGGCTCTGCTCCAGGCCACGGCCGTCTTCGAGAAGCTGGACCTCACGGGCGACGAGGCGACCGGCGCCAACGCCGTGAAGCTGGCCCTGGAGGCCCCGCTCAAGCAGATCGCCGTCAACGGTGGTCTCGAGGGTGGCGTCATCGTCGAGAAGGTGCGCAACCTGCCGATCGGTCACGGCCTCAACGCCGCGACCGGCGAGTACGTCGACATGATCGCCGAGGGCATCCTCGACCCGGCGAAGGTCACGCGCTCCGCCCTGCAGAACGCCGCGTCCATCGCCGCGCTCTTCCTCACCACCGAGGCCGTCATCGCCGACAAGCCGGAGAAGGCCGCCGCGGCCGCTCCGGGCGGCATGCCGGGCGGTGACATGGACTTCTGATCCTTTGGGATCAGCGGTCCGGCTGGCCCTCCGGGATCAGCGGCTCGACGGGAGCCCGGCACCGCGGAGTCACACTCCGCGGGGCCATGGCCCCTCGCACCACCTGTCCGACGCCGGCCCCCGGGATTCGTCCCGGGGGCCGGCGTCGTTCCGCGTTCCGGGGGTGCCCCGGGATGCTCCCGGGCCACAGCCGCCCGCATTTTGGTTGCTTGTGCAACAAAAATGCGGGCGGCTGTGGCCGGATGAGTACGTGAAGTCGCCCCGCGCCGCCGCGGTGCGCCGGTGCGGTGGCGCGGACCAGGGCCGGTGCCCGGCGCCCGAGCGGGGCGAGGCCGTGACAAGGCCGTCCGTGCGGATGGCAAGGCTCTTGAGGCGGCTTCGGTACGGTCCTGGCGACAGGCCGGGTGCCGGTGGGGCGGCTGGTCGCGGGTGACCGGACGAATGATCAGGCCAAGTTCCGAAAGTTCATCGCGGTCGCACATAACCGGCCGGGAAGCGGAAATGATGGGCCTGGCACTCACACGCTGCACATCGGTAACTCCGGTTACGCGGTTGCCGAGATGACGATGCCCCGCCGCGGTTGTGTGCCCGGCGGGCTCACGGTGCGGGTCGGGTCGCCGCCGCCTTCGTCCTGGCCCGGTCGCGTCCGGGAGGCTGCGCCGGGTGACGGCCCGCATCGGGCGGGGTGCGCGTCCCGCAGCCCACGGCGACACCCTGGAGCTGTACGGGAGCGTGGTGGGCACCAGCCGCCGTTGCGCGGGCGGTTACGGCTGCCTGCCCCGCTCCATCGCGGTCGTGCCGGTCGGTCGGCCGGATGCCGGGGACCTGGTCCGACTGGTGCGCGGGTGCGCGGACCACGCCGCCGTTCTCCCCGCACGCCTGGGCGCAGGCGGGGAGAACGGCCGGGGAGCAGGCGGAGGCCGCCGACCTCCGTCCGCTGACGACTGTCTCGGCGCACGGAGGGGGACCGGATGGGCACGACGACACGGCGGGCGGACCGGGAAGAGCCGGAGGGCCAGGAACCACCGGACACCGAGGGCGCGTTCACCGGCACGAGGGCGTCCGGGGCACACGGCCCCCGGACCGCCGGGACCGGGCCGGCCGGTCCGGGGGTGACGGGATGGGGGCCCGGGGGGCCGCCTGACACCCCGCCGATACGGCTGCTGCTGGACCGGATCCGCCCGCACCGGCGGGTGCTGGCGGGAGCGGGCGTGCTGTCGCTGGCCGGGTCCGGAGCGGGTCTGGCGATGCCCCTGATGGCCAAGTACACCGTCGAGGCGTTCGCCGAGGGGGGATCGCCCGCCGGGCCGCTCGTCGCGCTGACCGCGGTCGTCCTGGCCGGCGCCTGCCTCTCCGCGGCGGGGCGTTTCCTGATGGCGCGTACCGGCGAGGGGGTCGTCCTGCGGGCACGGGACCGCCTCGTCGGACACATCCTGCGGCTGAGGGTGCCCGCCGTCGACCGTATCGCCCCGGCGACCTCCAGTCCCGCGTCACCAGTGACACCACGCTCCTGCGCACGGTCCTGTCCAGCGGTGTCGTCGAGTCGGTCAACAGTGTGCTCATGCTGGCCGGGATCGTCGGCTTCATGGCCTACATGGACCTCACCCTGCTCGGGGTCACCCTGCTCGTGGTCCTGGCCGTCGGGGTGGTGACCGGTCTGCTGATGCCGAGGATCCAGCGCGCCCAGCTCCAGGCCCAGGAGTCGGTGGGCGCCATGGGGGCGGCCCTGGACCGGGTGCTCCAGGCATTCCGGACGGTGAAGGCGAACGGCGCCGAGGAACGGGAGACCGTACGCCTGGCCGAGGCGGCCCGTGACGCCCACGACCGGGGGGTGACCGTCGCCCGCTGGTCCTCCGTCTCGGACGTCATGATGACGATGTCCGTACAGCTCGCCTTCCTGGCCGTTCTCGGGGTCGGCGGGGCGCGGGTGGCCTCAGGCTCCCTGGAGATCTCCTCACTGATCGCCTTCCTCCTCTACCTCTTCTATCTGATGGGCCCGATCGGCGGCCTCGTCGAGGGCTGGACGGGGCTCCAGAGCGGCCTGGCCGCCGTACGCCGTATCCACGAGATCGAGTCCCTGCCGTCCGAACCGGCTCCGTCCGAACCGGCCCTGCCCGTGCCTGCGCTGCCTGCACCGGCACCGTCCGTACCGGTTCAGTCCGTACCGGTTCCGTCGGTCGTCGGCCGCCCGGAGGCGGGTCCTCTGGGGCTGTCCTTCCAGGACGTCGTCCTCCGGTACGACGACGAGCGTCCCCCTGCCCACCGGGGCGTCACCTTCGATGTGCCGGCCGGTGGCCTCGTCGCGCTGGTCGGCCCCTCGGGCGCCGGTAAGTCCACGGTCTTCGCCCTGCTGGAACGGTTCCACGAGCACCAGGCGGGCACCGTCACGGTCGGCGGACTCGACATCCGGGACTGGCCGCTGGCCGGACTGCGCGCCTCGCTCGCGTACGTCGAGCAGGACGCCCCGGTGCTCGCGGGCACCCTGAGGGAGAACCTGCTTCTCGCGGCTCCGAGGGCGACCGGCGAACAGATCGCCGAGGCCCTGGCCCGGACCCGGCTGGACGCCCTCGTCGACCGGCTGCCCGAAGGACTGGACACGCCGGTCGGGCACCGGGGGGTCACCCTCTCCGGCGGCGAGCGGCAACGCGTCGCCATCGCCCGTGCCCTGCTGCGCCGCCCGCGGCTCATGCTGCTCGACGAGGTGACCTCGCAGCTGGACGCCGTCAACGAGCAGTATCTGCGCGATGTCGTCGTCTCCCTGGCGGGACGGACGACCGTCCTGGTCATCGCGCACCGGCTGTCCACCGTGGTGCACGCCGACCGCATCGTCGTGATGGAGGAGGGGCGGGTCCGCGCCTCGGGCACCCACACGGAACTGGTCGAGGAGGACGAGCTCTACCGTGAGCTGGCCACGACCCAGCTGGCCACGGCCCGCCACGGGGGTGAGAGGCAGGGGCGGTGACCCGGGGGCACGCGCCCCGGTGACGTGCCCGGTGACGTGTCCGGCCCGTGCCCGGGGATGTGTCCGGCCCGTGCCCGGCCGGGCGGGCCGGCGCGGGGAGCGATGGTGCCCCGCCTCTGCCGGTCGCGCTCCGCATCGTCCGTGAATCAACCACGCTGTGTATGCATAGCCGCTACGTAGCGTGGAAATGGGGAAGATCATGATGACGGCTACGGAACGGCGCGACGAGGCAGCGGGCAGAGTGCGGGCGGCGGAGGACGCGGTGGCGCGGCTACGCGCAGGGCTCGCGGAGGCCGGTGTGAAGCTGCCCTCCCTGCGGGTCGACCCGGTGTCGTGCGCGGCCAGGGAACCTCTGCCGCTGGTGGATCTGGGCCGGTGCACGGTGGACACGGTGCTGCGGCTGTGCGCGGTGATCGAGGAGCGGCACGACGCGACACCCGCGCCCGAGCCCACGGCGGTGCGGGAGACGACGGTGCCGGGGGCGCGTAAGGCGGCAGGCGGAGGCGGCCGCTCATGACGGTGGAAGGGCTGGAGCCGTGTACGCCCGAGCCGGGCACCTTCGCGGTGGACAGCCGGGACGGGCGGGTGGGCCGGGTGATAGGGCGCGTCGGACCGTATGTGCAACTGCGCCCGCCGGGCGGCGGCGCGGAGTGGGACTGCCCGCCGGAGTCCGTCCGGCCCGCGTCGCCGGGGCTGGTGCTGCGGGCCAGGGTCACGGAGATCAACCGGAAGGGGCAGCTGCCGCGATGAGCGGCGAGCGGTGAGGACCGGAGTGGCGGGACGACGGGGCGCGGCACTTCAGCGGGGCGGAAGCGGCGGAGGCGGGGGACGCCGGGCGCCCAGGAGCGGACGGGCGGAGACGCGGCGGGGGCGGTGGGCAGCGGGGGCGGCGGGGAGCCCGTCGCCCGGGGAAGGTGAGACCGGGGAAGGCGAGGCCGGAGCAGGCCGTCCGGGCGTTCAGAGGGCTGTGACGCCACTCAGTGCTTCGCCGAGGAGCGCGACGGCCGGGGGTGTCTCGGTGTCGCTGATGGTGCCGTACCCCAGGACGAGCGCCGGTCCACCCGAGCCCGCAAGTCGGCAGGCGTCCAGGTCCGTCAGGCGGAGTCCGGCGGACGAAGTGGCGCGTACCGCCGCGTGCGTGCCGGTGCCGTCCGGGAGGTACGGCAGGATGTGCGGCCCGGCGGCCGTGCCGGACGCCCGGCCCTGCGGCACCCGGTCCGCGAGGGTGTGGACCAGCAGGTCACGACGGGAACGGAATCTTTGCCTGGCCGCACGCAGGTGCGCGTCGTACCAGCCGCGGTCGATGAAGGCGGCCAGGGCGAGCCGGTCCAGGACCGGTGGCACGGGGGCGACGGGGTTCGCGGCCCGCAGCGCCGGAGCCATGGCGACGGATGCGGCCGGCCGGCCCGGGCCGAGGGCAGGTGACAGGGTCTTGCTGACCGGTACGAACCGCAACCAGGTGGTGCTGTCCTGGCCGGCCGGAGGGAGTCCGGCGGCGACGCCGGTCGTCGGCGTCGGCACGACCGGGCAGCTGGACGAAGCCTTCGCGGGGACGGCACTGGAACTGACCGCAGAGCAGCGCGCCCGCCTCGACTCGGCGGTGTGACGGCCGGCCGGTACCGCACACCCGCCGGGAGCGAGGGCCGGCCCGAAGCGTTACGGCTCCGGGGCCGTGGGCATGGCTCTACGGGCTTCGGCGGGGCGTACCGGCGTATACGCGCGGGGCCCGGCGCTGCGGAGCCCCGGAAACGCGGAGTGCTGGAAGCGCGGGCTCCGGAAGCACGCGGCTCCGGAAGCACGGAGCCCGGGAAGTGCGCGGCCCCGGAAGCACGGAGCCGCGGAATGCGGGAAGTTCATTTCTTTGAGGGTCCCGGCAACGGGAAAAGCGGGCGGCACCGGATATCTGTATACACCCGGTGCCGTCCGCTTCCGTGCCGGTGAAAGAGGGCATTTCTACCAGCGATACCACCGGCCACGACGGCCGTTGCCCGCCGTGGGACGGACGATGAATCCGATCAGCCAGACCACCAGGACGATGACTGCGATCCACCACAGTGCCTTGAGTGCGAAGCCCGCACCGAAAAGGATGAGAGCGAGCAGCAGAACGAGAAGCAGGGGAACCATAGTTATCAACCTCCGACACTTCTGGTGCCCCTGAAGCCATTTCTTACACACGGAGTTTTTCTGGTTTATCGGAACGGTGCGGTGCGGGGGCGGAGGGCGGGCGACCGGGGCCGGAGTACGGGTAGCCGGGGCGGGGTCCGCCGCCCCTCACCTCGCTGAGCCGCCCGTCCTCGGCCCCGGTCCTCAGACCCCGGCCGGTTCCTTCGCTCCGGAGTCGCCGGGGTCGCCGGAGTCGCCGGGGCGGTCGCTGCCACCGGTGCCCGTCGTGCGGCTGCCGGATGCCGCGACGGTGGAGGGTGCCGGTTCCTGCGAGACGTTGAACTCCTCCAGCAAGGACTTGCTGAAGCCGAAGAAGTACGTGGCGACGAATCCCGCGATGTAACCGGCCACCAGGCCGCCCGCGTAGACCGCGACCGTCGTGCCCAGACCGCGGTTGCCGTCCAGGAGCGGGAAGAGGGCCCAGCCGGACGGGCCGATGGCCGTGGAGCCCACCGCGTCGCCGAGCTGGTTGAACAGGCCGACGAACGCCCCGCCGAACGCACCGCCCACACAGGCCGTGACGAACGGACGGCCCAGTGGCAGCGACACACCGTAGATCAGCGGCTCGCCGACCCCGAGCAGGCCTGCGGGGAGCGCCGACCTGACGGTCCTGCGGATCGATTCGTTGCGCGGCAGGCGCAGGTAGACCGCGGCGGCCGCACCGACCTGGCCGGCGCCGGCCATGGCCAGGATCGGAAGCAGGACGGTGTATCCCTGCTGCTCGATCAGGGTGGTGTGGATGGGGATGAGAGCTTGGTGCAGACCGAGCATCACCAGGGGCAGGAAGAGCCCGCCGAGCACGAAGCCCGCTCCCGCGCCCCCCGTGGAGAGCAGCCAGTCGGCGAACGTACCGATGGCGGAGGAGACCTCACCGGCCACGTACATCAGGCCGAAGATCGTGACGAGGCCGGAGATCAGGACCGTCAGGGTCGGGGTGACCAGGACGTCCAGGGCTTCGGGGACCCAGCGGCGGCACCACTTCTCGACGTACACCGCGAGGACCGCCGCGCCGAGGGCACCGAGGACACCGCCCTGGCCCGGGGACAGGGTCTGGCCGAAGGCGTCGATGTCGGCGACCCCGGGGAAGACGATGATGGCGGCGACCGCACCACCCAGGATCGGCGTGCCGCCGAACTCCTTCGCGGTGTTGTAGCCGACGAAGACCGCGATCAGAGCCATGAAGCCGGACGCCATGGCGGCGAGGGCCGGGGTGACGGAAGGCAGCAGGTCGAGGTTCACCAGCAGGCCGTTGAGGCCCGCGATGATGCCGCACCCGATCAGGGCGGGGATCAGCGGGACGAAGATGTTCGCGATCCGGCGGAGGAACAGCTTGAACGGCGTGGCGTTCCGCGCTTTCTGCTGGGCCTTGATCGCCGCACCGCGGTCCGCGAGCTCCTCGGACGTGGGGGCGGTGGCGTCCGCGGGGGCGGCTGCCCGCTCCTCCTCGACCAGGCGTTCGAACTCCGGCGTGACCCGGGCGACGGCGCCCGGTCCCAGGACGATCTGGTACGTGTCGTCCTCGACCACGCCCATGACGGCGGGAAGGGCCTTCAGCGCCTCGTCGTCGACGAGGGAGCGGTCGTGCAGCCCGAGCCGGAGCCGCGTCATGCAGTGGGCGATCGAGCCGACGTTCGCCGCGCCACCGACAAGGGGGAGGAGCGCGGCGGCGGTGGCACGGTTCTTGTCTTCAGTAGCCATGGTGCGTGGTGCCTTGCTGTGCGGGGAGCGGTGCCGGTGGTGCGTCAGGTGGTGCGTACGGCCGCGAGGGCGGCTCGGAGGTGACCGTCGGATTCGGCGAGGAGTGTGGCGGCGGTGGGGCCGTCGACACCCCCGAGGATGGTGAGGACGGCGTTCTTCACCTCGCCGTCGGTGGCGGCGAGTGCCGCTTCGATCTCCTCGTCGGAGGCACCGGTGGCGAGCGACACGATCCGGCGGGAGCGGGCGCGCAGCTTCTCGTTGGAAGCCCGGACGTCGACCATCAGGTTCCCGTAGGTCTTGCCGAGCCGGATCATCGTGATCGTCGAGATCATGTTGAGGACCAGCTTCTGCGCGGTGCCCGCCTTGAGACGGGTGGACCCGGTCAGCAGCTCGGGGCCGACGACCACCTCCAGACCGTGTTCGGCGGCCGCGGCGAGCGCCGAGTCCGCGTTGCACGAGAGACCTATGGTGAGCGCGCCCTTCGCACGGGCGTGCTCGACGGCTCCGACGGCGAACGGGGTGCGCCCGGAGGCGGAGATGCCGACCACGGTGTCCTCGGCGGTGAGGCCCAGCCGGTCCAGGCCGTCCGCGGCCAGCTCCTTGCTGTCCTCGGCGCCCTCGACCGATGTGATCATGGCGGACGGGCCGCCCGCGATCAGACCGATGACCTCGGAGGGGTCGGTGTTGAAGGTCGGCGGGCATTCGCTGGCGTCCAGGACACCGAGGCGGCCCGCCGTACCGGCGCCCGCGTAGATCAGCCGCCCGCCACGTGCCATGCGCGCGGCGGTGGCGTCGATCGCGGCGGTGATCTCCGGGAGCACCCGGGAGACGGCGACGGGGACGGTGCTGTCCTCGCCGTTCATGATGCGGGCTATCTCCTCCGTGGGAAGCCGGTCGATCTCGGCGAACTCCGGGCGGAACGCCTCGGTGGTGAGCGTGGCGAGCTGTGCCCGCAGCTCGCCGTAACCACCGGAGGCGGCGGAGGCCGGGGCGGTCGCGTCGGGGGCTGCGCCGGAGGTGGCGTCGGTGGTGGGGGTCATGGACGGCGGCTCTGCTTTCTCGTTCTCAGGCGGGTGCGGGTGCGGGTGCGGGTGCGGGTGGCGGTGGTGGTGGGTCCGGGGGGCCGGGAGCCCGGGTCCGGAGGGGCTGCGGCTTCGAAGCCGGCGGTTTCGGAGGGCCGGCGGCTCCGGGGTCAGCGGCTCCGGGGCGAGTGACGGTGGGCGAGGGCCTCGTACGACGCGGACAGCGCGGGTGCCGCCGTCTCGTACGTGCTCTGCGCCACCCCTATGAACAGGCAGTCCACGACCAGCAGCTGGCTGGTCCGGCTGGACATGGCGGCGGGGCGCAGCTCGCTCTCCCGGGCCGTGGAGGTGGTCAGTACGTGGTCGGCGTACTGCGACACCGGGCTGTCCGGGCGGCCGGTGATGGCGATCGTCGTCGCCCCGCGGTCGAAGGCGACCCGGAGCGGCTCTATGACGTCGCCGGTGGACCCGGAGTGGGTGATGGCGATGGCGACGTCTCCGGAGCGGAGCTGGACGGCGTTGGTGACGGCGAGGTGCGGGTCCGTGTGGGCGTGCGCTATCAGGCCGATCCGGAGCAGTTTCTGCGCCAGGTCCTGGCCGACCAGCGAGGAGGCACCGACACCGTAGACGTCGATGCGGCGGGCGGTCGCGGCGGCGGCGACCGCCGCGCCGAGCTGGACGGTGTCGAGCCCGGCCGCCGTGTCGGCGAGGGTCTGCTGCTCGTCGTAGGCCAGCTTGGCGACGACGTCGGCGATCGGGTCGTCGACCGCGATGTCGGCGGTGACCGCTGGAGCGCGGCCGGACTGCTGGTGGGCGGCGAGTCCGGCCAGTGCCAGGCGCAGGTCCCGGTAACCCGGGTAACCGAGGAGGCGGGCGGTGCGGACGACGGTGGCCTCGCTGGTCCCGGTGAGCTCGGCGAGACCGGTGACGGTGAGCGCGGCACACCCGGCGGGGTCCCCCGCCACCGCTTCGGCGACCCGCTGCATGGACCGGGTCATGGACGGGGCGAGGGTCCGCACCTTGGCGGCCAGGGCCGCCGGAGCCGGCGGGGAGTCCGCGCTGAAAATTTCCTTCACGTCATTCGTCACGTTTGAAAGATATTTTCAACCCGGTACCTCGTCAACCCTCTTTGGTCCCTACCTGTGGAAAAACGTTCCTCCTCGTGGCCGCGCCCCTGGTCGCACTTCTGGCCGCACTTCTGGCCGCGCCCCTGATCGCACCGCGACCGCCCTGGCGGCGGGGGCGGGCGGAGGAGGCGTGGAGCAGGGGAGGGAGGCGAAGGCGAGGGGGCGGGGGGAGGACAATGGGTCCATGGAGTTGAACCCCTTGGAGCAGGCGCTGCACGCGGCACGCGCGCTGGTGATGGCCGATCTCGTCGCGGGTGACGTCGCCGATGCCCAGATCGTCTCGCTGGTCGAGGACGCGGTGACCCACCGGCGGTGGTGGGCCGAGCAGTGGCCCGAGGGCGTGTCCTTCGTGACCGGCCTGATCGCCCAGGACGTCCAGGACGCCCTGCTGGAGCGCTACGGCCGCTGGCCGCTCTGCCCGGTGTGCACGGAGGGCGGGCCGCACGCACTCGACGTCGAACCCGAACTGGGCCCCGATCCGCACTGGGTGTGCACAAAGGCGGCGGTCGCCATCGCCCCGGTGGGGGGCCTCGCCGGAGTGCTGCGCCGATGACCGTCTACATCGACCCGCCCACCTGGCCAGGGCACGGCCGCATGTGGTCGCACCTGGTCAGTGACGAGTCGTTCGAGGAACTGCACGCCTTCGCCGCCGCCATCGGCTGCCCGCCCCGCGCCTTCGAGCGGGACCACTACGACGTACCTGAGGCCCATTACGCCGACGCGGTGCGCGCGGGCGCGAAGGAGGTCGGTTCCAAGGAGATCGTGCGCCGGCTCACGGAAGCCGGGCTGCGGCGCCCGAAGGGCCGCCCCGCGCCGGCGTAGCCACCGGCGCTCACCTGCCGCCGGAGGTGCGGGGGCCGGACAGTGGCTGCGGGACCGCCGCGTCCGTCAGGACGCCGTTGTCCGCCCCGGCGACCAGCCGGGACGGTCTGCCGCCAGCGCTGTCGCCACTGCGGGCGCCCAGCCGCAGTGCGAGTGCCACGGCCGCCAGACCGACGACGAGCATCGCCGCGCCCGCCCAGGCGGTCGCCTCGAAGCCGAAGCCGGCGTCGATGACCGCACCGCCCAGCCACGGGCCGCTCGTGTTGCCCAGGTTGAAAGCGGCTGTCGTCGTCGCACCCGCCAGGGTCGGGGCGGCGGCGGCGATGTCGAACATCCGGGCGTTGAGGGCCGGGGCCGTGAAGAACGCGGACAGGCCGAGCAGGAACGCCAGACCGGTCACCGCCACCTGGCTGGAGGCGAACAGGGCCAGCGCGACCAGGAAGACGGTCGACGCCGTGATGCCGCTCAGCAGCACACCGAACAGGTGGGCGTCGGCGACCCGGCCGCCGATCGTCGTACCGACCAGTGCGCCGAGTCCGAAGAGCGCCAGGACCCACGGCACCCAGGCCGTACCCAGCCCCGCGACGTCCGTCAGCAGCGGTGCCAGATAGCTGAACGCGCAGAACACGCCGCCCGCGGCGAGCGCCGTGATGACGATGGCCAGCCACACCTGCCGGTCCCGGTAGATCGCCAGTTCCCGCCTCAGCCGGGGCTTTTGCTCCGGCAGCGGGATACGCGGGATCCGGGTGACGACCCCGGCCAGCGCCACGGCGGAGGCGGCGCCCACCGCCCAGAACGCCGAGCGCCAGCCGAAGTGTTCGCCGAGGAAGGCGCCCAGCGGCACGCCCAGCACATTGGCGATGGACAGACCGCCGATCATCACGGCCATCGCCCTGGCACGGGAGCCGGCCGGCACCATCGCGATGGCGACGGCCGCGCCGACCGCCCAGAACCCGGCACACGCCAGCGCGCTCACCACCCGGGACACGAACAGCACGTCGTACGTCGGTGCGAGCGCACCCGCGACCTGGCCCAGTCCGAACACGGAGATCAGCGCGATGAGGGTCGTCCGGCGCGGCAGGCGGAGCGTGGCGACGGCCAGCAGCGGCGCGCCGACGACCATGCCGATCGCGAAGGCGGATATCAGGAGTCCGGCCCGGGGTATCGACACGTCCATGTCGTCGGCGATCGGCGGCAGCAGCCCGGACAGCATGAACTCGCTGGTGCCGAGGGCGAAGACCGAGAGGCCGAGGATGTACACGGCCAGGGGCATACGGGTCCGGCGACCGGAGGCGTATTCGGGCATGACACTCTCCAACAGCGCCGTACTGCCGCTCATTCCCCGGTACGGGCCGGCCGGCCCGTACCGGAGCATGCCGGGCCGCGCCGTCCCGGCAGCCGGGCCCGTCCCCTTTCAGCCGGTGAGCAGTTCCAGCTCCGTCGTCAGGTTCTGCCGTGCGCGGGACTCCCACTCGGCCGCGCCGTGCGGGGTGCGGAACAGGCGGGGCAGTCCCAGCAGTTGCCGCAGGACGTCCGCCCGGCCCGTACGGAAGAGCTCGTCCGGGACGAAGCCGTACTCCTCGCGCACCTGCGCCGCGTACGCCGCGTACTCCTTCGGGCCGGACGCCAGGATCGCGAGGTCCGCGTCGCACAGGACCTCCCCGTCGGTGTCGCCGGGTGCCGGGTCGTGGGTGACGGTGAGCCGCACCAGCCGGGCCACCTCGGCGGTCGCCGCGTCCGGCAGACCGGCCTCGGGCAGGGCGCGTTCGGCGAGTGCGGCGCTGCGTTCCTCGTTCTCCGAACGGTCGGGCCGGTAGACGGCGTCGTGGAACCAGACGGCCAGACGCACCAGGTCCGGGGCGGTGGCGTGCGCGGCGAGGGTGTCGACCTGGTCCAGGACCTGGGCCAGGTGCGCGACGGTGTGGTAGCGCCGCTGAGGCTCGGCCCAGCGTTCCAGCAGGTTGTCCGCGTACGGCAGGGGATCGGGGCCGGAGGCTGTGCCCCGGGCGGCCAGGAGGGCGTCCTGCCAGCGGATACGGAGTGTCTGGGCGTCGGTCATGAAGGCGACTGTAGAGCCGCCCGCCCGCCGGGGCGGCGGCCCCGGGGGCCTTGTCGGGAGAGGCGGCCACTGGTTAGCGTGCGGCCGTGACAGAAGCGGCGCACCGGGCGGACCGGACCGACGGCGGCGGGGACCCGGCCGCCCGTGGCCTCATCCCGGACCCCGGTCCCGTGGAGCCCGGCGCCAGGGGTCTCGGCACCGTGGAGCCCGGCACCAGGGGCCTCGACGCCGTGGAGCCCGGCACCAGGGGTCTCGGCACCGTGGGACCCGGCACCATGGATCTCAACGCGGATCTCGGCGAGGGGTTCGGGCGCTGGACCCTCACCGAGGACGAGGCGCTGCTGACCTGTGTCACCAGCGCCAACGTGGCCTGCGGTTTCCATGCCGGTGACGCCTCCGTGATGCGGCGGGTCTGCGATGCGGCGGCGGCCCGGGGGGTACGGATCGGGGCCCAGGTCTCCTACCGCGATCTGGCAGGTTTCGGGCGCCGCGCCATGGACGTACCGGCCGCCGAACTCACCGCCGAGACCGCATATCAGATAGGCGCGCTGCGGGTGTTCGCCGAGGCGGCGGGCTCCACCGTGTCGTACGTCAAACCGCACGGCGCCCTGTACAACCGCACCGTCCACGACGAGGAACAGGCCGCCGCGGTGGTCGCCGGGGTGCTGCTCGCCGGCGGGCGTCCCGCGGTCCTGGGCCTGCCCGGCTCGCTGCTCCTCGACCACGCCCGCGCGGCGGGCCTCACCGCGGTCGAGGAGGCGTTCGCCGACCGCGCCTACACCCCCCGCGGCACCCTCGTACCGCGCGGCGAGGAGGGCGCGGTGGTGCACGACGCGGACGAGGTCGTCCGCCGGAGCGTCGGCATGGCGGTCGCACGGACCGTCGTCAGCGCCGACGGCAGCCGGATACCGGTCGGCGCGAGGTCGCTGTGCGTGCACGGCGACACCCCCGGCGCGGCGGCCCTCGCCCGGCGCGTCAGGAGTGCGCTGGAGGACGCGGGCGTGACGGTACGGGCGTTCACATGAGGATGCGCCGGGAGCCGGCGGGATCCGGCGGGCGCACCGGCGGGGACACACGCCCGGCCGGGCTGCGGGTGCTGCCGGCCGGGCCGGACGCGCTGCTGGTGGAGTGCGGCTCCGGGGAGGCGGCGGAGGCGTTCCACGCGGAACTGCTGCGCCGCCGTGCGGAGGGGGAGCTGCCCGCCGTGGGGGAGATCGTCCCGGGGGCCCGGACCGTCCTGCTCGACGGAGTCGGTGACCGCACGCTGGCACGCAGACTCCTGACCTGGGCGGTACCGCCCCTGCCCCGGGGCGCCGGTACGGCCGTCGAGATACCCGTGGTCTACGACGGCCCCGACCTCGCCGAGGTGGCCGGGGCGTGGGGGGTGGACACCGCCGAGGTGGCCCGGATCCACTCCGGTACGGAATTCCGGGTGGCCTTCTGCGGGTTCGCGCCGGGGTTCGGTTACCTCACCGGTCTCCCCGGCCACCTGGGCGTACCGCGCCGGGCCACCCCGCGGACCCGGGTGCCCGCCGGTGCGCTGGCCCTCGCCGGGCCCTACACCGGTGTCTACCCGCGCGCTTCACCCGGCGGCTGGCAGATCGTCGGGCACATGCCGGAGCCGGACACCCTGTGGGACCCGGAGCGCGAACCGGCCGCACTGCTGGGGCCCGGGGTCCGGGTGCGGTTCGTGGAGGCGGGATGAACCGGCGGGCCGGGGAAGGTGAGGTGGCGGGCAGGGCGGCCGGTGGCGGCGGTGTGGGCGGGACGGGCCGGCGGATCGAGGTGGTCAGGGCCGGTGCGCTGACCACGGTGCAGGACGCGGGCCGGAGGGGCTGGGCCCATCTCGGCGTGCCCCGGGCGGGTGCGCTGGACGGACCGGCCCGGATCCTGGCCAACCGGCTCGCCGGGAACCCGCCGGACGCCGCCGTCCTGGAGACCACCCTCACCGGCTGCGCCGTCCGCCCGGCCGGCGCCCCGTACACCGTCGTGGTCGTCGGCGGGGCGGTGTGCCGGGTGACGGTGGACGGCCGGCCGGCCGCCTGGGGTGCGCCCGTCCGGGTGCCGGAGGGCTCCGTGCTGGAGGCGGGTCCCGCGCTGCGCGGACTGCGCGGCTATCTGGCGTTCGGCGGCGGCCTGGTGTCGGAACGGGTGCTCGGCAGCCGGTCGGCCGACCTGCTCTCGGGGCTCGGGCCGCCCGTCCTGCGCGACGGTGACGTACTGCCTCTGGGCGGGGACGGCGGCGGGCGCGGGGGGTGCCCGGCCGACGCGGTGCCCTGGCCGGGCGCCCCGGCCGAACTGGTCCTGCCGCTGTGGCCGGGGCCGCGCCACGCCTGGTTCACACCGGCCGCGCTGCACACGCTCACCACCGCCGTGTACCGGGTCTCCGCGCAGAGCAACCGGATCGGGCTGCGTACCGAGGGACCGCCCCTGGAGCGTTCCCGGAGCGGTGAACTGCCCAGCGAGGGCATGGTGCTGGGAGCCGTGCAGGTGCCGCCGGACGGGCGTCCCGTGGTGTTCCTCAACGACCATCCGACGACCGGCGGTTATCCGGTCGTCGGGGTGGTAGCCGCGTCCGCCCTCCCGGCGGCCGCCCAGGCGGTCCCGGGGACCCCGGTGCGCTTCGTGGCGGCCTGACGGCCTGTCGGCCCGACAACTCCACGGCCTGACAGGCCCACAGCCCAAGGCTCCCAGCCCACAAGCCAAGGCCCCCAGCCCAAGGCCCCACGGCCCGACAGCCCCACGACCTGACGGCCCCACGGCCTCAAGCCCCGGGCCGTGAGCGGCCGCCGGGTGCGTTACCGAAGCGTAACTTACCGGTGAGTTACCATGGGTAACCCTCCGGTGCTAGCTTGCGCTCACCTCCATCCGAGCAGAGCGAGGAGTGAGCCGTGGGTCCCATCGAGATCACCCGTTCCAGCTCGAACACGAGCACCCCCCACCCTGACCGTTCCGGCCTCCGCCGCCGCCGGGGCACCGGCCGCCTGGCGGTGGCCGCCGTCGCGGCCGCGGCCTGCCTGGGTGCCTACGCCGTACCCGCCGCATCGGCCGCCACCGAAACGGGCGGTACGCAGTCCGTGGTGTCCAGGGGCGTGACCATCCCCGCCTTCTACACCCCGCCCGCCGGACTGCCCGCCGCCGACGGGGCCCTCGTCCGTACCGAGCCGCTGCCGCTCGGCCTGAGCCTGCCCGGCCTCGACGGCCGCCCGCTGCCGGGGACGGCCACGCGGCTGATGTACAAGTCGACGGACTCCGCCGGGCAGCCGGTCGCCGTCACCGGCGCCTACATCGAGCCCTCCGCCGCGTGGAAGGGCTCCGGCCCCCGTCCTCTGGTGGCGCTGGCCTCGGGAACCATGGGCCAGGGCGACCAGTGCGCGCCGTCGCTCGCCCTCCAGCACCCCCTGACCATCGGCGAGGGCACGCTGTCGATCGGCTACGACAACCTGGCGGCCTACCGCTTCCTGGCCGCGGGTGCCGCCGTCGTCGTCACCGACTACGCCGGCCTCGGCACCACCGACCGGCTCCACACCTACGTCAACCGCGTCGACGAGGGCCATGCCCTGCTGGACGCGGTCCGCGCCGCACGGGGTCTTCCGGGGACATCGCTCACCGCCGCCTCGCGCGTCGGTCTGTACGGCTACAGCCAGGGCGGGGGCGCCAGCGCCGCGGCCGCCGAACTCCAGCCCCTCTACGCCCCCGACGTCGAACTGGCCGGCACCTACGCGGGCGCCCCGCCGGCCGACCTGACGGAGGTCATGAAGGGCATCGACGGCAGTGCCCTGGCGGGCGCGCTCGGCTGGTCGATCAACGGCTTCGCGCAGGCCGACCCGTCGCTGAAGCCGATCGTCGAGGCGAACACCAACGCCGCCGGCAAGGCCGCCCTCGCGGACACCGCCACCATGTGCGTGGGTGACGCGATCCTCGGCTACGGCTTCACCAACAGCAAGAAGTGGACCGCGAACGGCAAGCCGCTCGCCGACATCATCGCGGCCGAACCGAAGCTCCGGGCCGTGCTCGCCGCCCAGCGCCTGGGCGACCTCAAGCCGACCGGCCCGGTGCGCCTGGCCACCGGTATCCAGGACGACATCGTGGGGCACGAGCAGGCGCGCCGTCTGGCGGTGGACTGGTGCCGCAAGGGCGCGGCCGTCACCTACGAACCGGTCATCCTGCCCAACCTCGGCGACAAGATCCTCACCAACCACCTCACCCCGATGCTCACCGACCAGGGCAGTGCCATCTCCTGGATGACCGACCGGCTCTCGGGCAAGGCGGCCGGCTCCAACTGCTGGTCCATGCCGATCCAGCCCTGACGAGGGCCCGGCACCCGGCGGGAGGCCGCCGGTGCGTCCACCGTACGAGTGGCGCACCGGCGGCCTCCCGCTTCCGTGCGGGTACGGGTGCCCGGCGCGGCGGAAACGGCGGTATGCGATCGGGCGGGAGGCTGCGCCCCGGGGTGGCCGCCCCGTAGGCTGGTCAATGGACTAGACCTATTGCCGCTCCGAAGAATGGGAAACCCATGAGCAACCGTGCACTCCTGGAGGTGATCGCACTCGACGCGGAGGACGCGGTCGCGGCCCAGGAGGGAGGTGCGGACCGCCTGGAAGTGGTCACCGACATGGCCGCCGACGGTCTGACGCCCTCCCCGAAGACCGTCGCGGAGATCCGGTCCGCCGTGGACATCCCCATGCGGGTCATGCTCAGGGCGGCGGACGGATTCGCGGCCGGTGACATCGATGTACTGGTCGAGAAGGCACGGGAGATCCGGGCCGAGGGGGCACACGAGTTCGTCCTCGGTTTCCTGGACCGGGACGGCCACGCCGACCTGGTGGCCGTCGAACGGCTCGTCGCGGAACTCGACGGCTGCCGCTGGACCTTCCACCGGGCGATCGACCGCGCCGTGGACCGGGACGCCCTGCGCACCCATCTCGCCGACGTACCGGGCCTGGACACCTACCTCACGGCGGGGGCGGCCACCGGTGTGGACGACGGCATCCCGACCCTGCTGGCCGAGGCGGCCCGCGCGGGCCTGCCCGGTTACGAACCGCGGATCATGGTGGGCGGCGGTCTGCGCCTGGACCATCTGCCCCGCCTGCTGGCGGCCGGCATCGACGCCTTCCACATCGGCGGAGCCGCCCGGCCCGACGGCTGGTCGGGACCGGTGGACGTGGCGGCGGTACGGGAGTGGCGCGCGACGCTCGACGCCTGACGCGCCCGCCGCGCCCGCCGCGCCCGGCGACGGGCAGGACGGAGCGGGTACGGGCCGGGACGGGCGGGCCGGTACGGGGCGGGACCGGCCGCCGCCGGCCCCGCCCGGCCCGGCCCGCCGCACCTTTGCCCGGTCCGCCCGGCCCGCCGCACCTTTGCCCGGTCCGCCCGGCCCGCCGCACCTTTGCCCGGTCCGCCCGGCCCGCCGGACCTTTGCCCGGCCCGCTCCGTCCGCCCCGTCCGTCACACCAGCTGCGCCGGCAGCGGGGCGGCGTGCAGCACGGTGAGGCCGGACACCGCACGGGTCAGGGCCACATACAGCCGGCGCAGGCCGGTGCGCTCGTCGGGTTCGCCGCCCACCACGGCGGCCGGTTCGTCCAGCACCACGTAGTCGTACTCCAGCCCCTTGGCCAGCGACGCCGGCACCAGCGTCAGCCGGGAACGGGCGGACGTCTCCTCGCCGGGCGAGAGGTAGTGGTGCCCGGCCGCCGTGAGGGCGGCGGCCAGGGCGGGGACACGGGCGTCCGCCGCGATCAGTCCGATCGACCCCTCGTGGCCCAGCGACTCCTCGCACGCCGCGACGACGGCCGCGTCCAGCCCGCCGCTGCCACCGGCCCCGCCCTCGTCCCCGTCCGGTACCACACCGGTCACCGCGCGCACGGTCAGCGAGCCGGGGGCCTCACGCACCGACTCCACCGGTGCGAGCCCGGGGGCGATCGCCGGCAGCAGCCGGGAGGCGTACGCGATCACCTCGCGGGGCACACGGAAACCGGCCGTCAGCTCCTCCACCACCGCGTCCTGCTTGCCGAGGTGGAACAACGCCTGCTCCCAGCTCCGCGTCGACCAAGGGGTCGTCCCCTGCGCCAGGTCGCCCAGCACGGTCGCCGAGCCGGTGGAACAGCGGCGCCCCACCGCGCGGTACTGCATCGGTGACAGGTCCTGCGCCTCGTCGACCACGACGTGGCCCAGCGAGTGCGTCCGCGCCACCAGGTCGGACGCCTCGTCGATCAGCACCGCGTCCGCCGCCGTCCACCTCGCCGACTTCACGCTGCGGGCGGGCTTCACCATCAGGATGTGCTTCCGCTCCTCCTCGGTGAGGAGGCCGTCCGCGTGCGTGGCGAGGAAATCCGCGTCCGTCAGCAGCCGCAGCACCAGCTTCGCCGGGTCCACCGCCGGCCAGATCGCCTTGACGGCCGCCTTCACCGCGGGATTGCGGGCCACCGCGTTCTGCACCCGGTCGTCAGGTGCTTCGCCCGCCTCCTCCATCCGTACGAGGACGGCGTGCGCGATCCGCTGCGGCAGCGCCTCATGGGCGGCGCCGTAGCGCATGTCACGGGCCAGCAGCTCGGTGACCATCTCCTCGATCTCGTACGCCGGTACCCGCCAGCGGCGGGAGCCGCGCACCACCACGACCGGTTCGGCGGGCGGGGTGACATGGGAACGGATCGCCCGCCTCAGCACCTCGGCCATCCGGGCGTCGCCCTTCACCACCGCGGCCGGCGCCTCGTCCGTACCCCGGACCTCGGCGCGTCCGGCCACCAGGTCCTCGACGGTGGCCTGCTTCACCTCCAGTTCGCCCAGGGCGGGCAGCACCTGCTCGATGTAGTGGAGGAAGGACCGGTTCGGCCCGATGACGAGGGTGCCGGTGCGGGCGAGCCGCTCCCGGTGCGCGTAGAGCAGGTAGGCGACACGGTGCAGGCCCACCGCCGTCTTCCCCGTGCCGGGGCCTCCCTGGACACAGACGGTCCCGCCGAGCCCGCTGCGGACGATCTCGTCCTGTTCCGGCTGGATCGTCGCGACGATGTCACGCATCGGTCCGACACGGGGCCGCTCGATCTCCGCCTGGAGCAGCTTGCTGGTCTGCTCGGCCTCGTCCGGATCGGAGAGGTGCTCGTCCTCGTACGCGGTCAGCTCGCCGCCGGTGTAGCCGAAGCGGCGCCGCTGGTCGACGTCGAGGGGGTTGTTCCTGGACGCCTGGTAGAAGGGCTGCGAGACCGGTGCGCGCCAGTCGATGACCATGGGGTCGCCGTGCGCGTCGTGGACGTGGCGGCGGCCGATGTAGAACCGCTCCCCCTCCGCCCCCTCCGCGGCCTCGGCTCCCACCGCGTGGAGGTAGTCGAGACGGCCGAAGAACAGCGGGGTGTGCGCGAGATCGGCGAGCGCCTTGATCCGGTCGTCGATCTGGGCCTGCAGGACGGCGGCGTTGACCCAGTTCGCCGTGACGTCGCGGATGTCCAGGGCCTGTACGTCCTCGCGCATGGCGCGCAGAGCGGCGCGGGAGGCGGCGAGGTGGGCGCGTTCCCTCGCGAGTGGATCACCGGCCGCTCCGGGGGCGGCCGCTTCGGTTCCTGTTGTCGCTTCGTGCGCGGGCACGGTGTCGCCTCCGGCTTTCGACGCGGTGCGCGGGGCCGCGCACGGCGCACGGTCCCGCGGGGACTCTCACAGATGTGTACGCACGGTTCGCGTACGGCTGTTGTCGGCCGGTTTCCGTCCGGTCGGCGGCACTCCCCGGCTGCCGGCCGCCGCTGAGGCGGCCCGGTACACGGTGGGGAGGCGGGCAGACCGGCGATTGTATCCACGGCGCCCGGCGGGGGCGAACGGATAACGGCCGCACCCCGTAGGGGAAGCACGGGCCCCGGAGTAGGGGAGGGCATGGGCCCTGAGGACCACGCGCACCGCCACCCGCGTCCGTCCCCGGGCCGATGCCCGGACGCGGGAACGCGGCGCACCATGGAACGTATGAGCACCGTTTACCTGAACCCGCGCAGAACGGGCCCCGCGCACGGCGCCACCCCCGCGACCGGCCGGCCGCACCGTCACCGCCTCGGGGACGCGGCGCGCGCGGTCGGGGTCTTCGCGCGCACCGCCTTCGGGGTGGCCGTCCTCGGCGAGTACGCCGAGGAGGCGGGCGTCGTCCGCCGCCACCGCTGACCGGACGCCCGGCAGCTCCGGACTCCGTCGGGCCCGGACGCCCGGCAACTTCCACTGCCCGGCAGCCCCGGTCGCCCGTCGGCCCCGGACCCAGCCGGGCCCGGACCCAGCCGACCCCGGTCAGCTCTCCGGGCCGGGCTCCGCGAGCAGTTCGTCCGCGTCGACGATCCGGTACGCGTACCCCTGCTCCGCCAGGAACCGCTGGCGGTGCGCCGCGAAGTCCTGGTCGATCGTGTCCCGGGCGACCACCGAGTAGAACCGTGCCTCGTGCCCGTCCGCCTTGGGCCGCAGCACCCGGCCGAGCCGCTGCGCCTCCTCCTGGCGCGAGCCGAACGTCCCCGACACCTGGATGGCGACGGTCGCCTCCGGCAGGTCGATCGAGAAGTTGGCGACCTTCGAGACCACCAGCACGCTGATCTCGCCCCGCCGGAACGCGTCGAACAGCTTCTCGCGCTGCGCGTTGCTGGTCTCGCCCTTGATCACGGGGGCGTCCAGGTGCGCGCCGAGCTCGTCGAGCTGGTCGATGTACTGCCCGATGACCAGGGTCTGCTCGCCCCGGTGCTTGCGCACGAGGGCCTCGGTGACCTTCCGCTTCGTCGCGGTCGTCGCGCAGAACCGGTACTTCTCCTCCGCCTCGGCCGTCGCGTACGCGAGGCGTTCGGAGTCGGTGAGGTTGACCCGGACCTCGACGCAGTCGGCGGGCGCGATGTAGCCCTGCGCCTCGATCTCCTTCCACGGCGCGTCGAACCGCTTGGGCCCGATCAGCGAGAACACGTCCGACTCGCGCCCGTCCTCGCGCACCAGCGTCGCCGTGAGCCCGAGGCGCCGCCGCGCCTGGAGGTCGGCGGTGAACTTGAAGACGGGGGCGGGCAGCAGGTGCACCTCGTCGTAGACCACCAGACCCCAGTCCCGGGAGTCGAACAGCTCCAGGTGCGGGTAGACGCCCTTACGCCGGGTCGTCAGCACTTGGTAGGTGGCGATGGTGACGGGCCGGATCTCCTTGCGCGTACCGCTGTACTCGCCGATCTCGTCCTCGGTCAGCGAGGTGCGCTTCACCAGCTCGTGCTTCCACTGCCGGGCCGAGACGGTGTTGGTGACCAGGATCAGCGTGGTCGCCTTGGCCTGGGCCATCGCCCCGGCGCCGACCAGCGTCTTCCCGGCGCCGCAGGGAAGGACGACGACACCGGAGCCGCCGTGCCAGAACCCGTCGACGGCCTGCTGCTGGTACGGGCGCAGGGACCAGCCGTCCTGGTCGAGTTCGATCGGGTGCGCCTCGCCGTCGACGTACCCGGCGAGGTCCTCGGCGGGCCAGCCCAGCTTCAGCAGGGTCTGCTTGATCTGGCCGCGCTCGGAGGGGTGCACGGCCACCGTGTCGGCGTCGATGCGGGCGCCGACGAGCGGCTGGACCTTCTTGGAACGGAGGATCTCCTCCAGCACCGGGCGGTCGGTGGTGGTCAGCACCAGGCCGTGGACGGGGTGCTTGGAGAGGGTGAGCCGGCCGTACCGCGCCATCGTCTCGGCGACATCGACGAGAAGCGCGTGCGGCACCGGGTAGCGCGAGTACTCCACGAGGGCGTCGACGACCTGCTCGGCGTCGTGCCCCGCGGCACGGGCGTTCCACAGGCCGAGCGGGGTGACCCGGTAGGTGTGGATGTGCTCCGGCGCACGCTCCAGCTCCGCGAACGGGGCGATGGCACGACGGCAGGCCTCGGCCTGGTCGTGGTCGACCTCCAGGAGCAGCGTCTTGTCGCTCTGGACGATGAGGGGTCCACTCACGCGTCGGCCCTTTCTGCTCTGCTACTGCCCTGCCGCGGGGACCCGCCGACGGGGCGGCCGTGAACGGCCAAACGTCCAGTGTGCCGCATCGGGGCCGTGAGCGGGCGGCTACGTGGGAGGCGCGGTTCTCCGCACCCGCACCCGCGCCGGGCGGCGCCCGGACTTCCGGTTCCCCGCCGTCCGGACCGGCAGAGCCGGGGCGGACCCGGTACGGCGCCGTAGCGTGGGGGGATGGACGAAGCGGAAGCAGCGGGTCCGGGAGTGCCGGGCCCCGACGACCAGGACTTCCCGGCTCACCACGCCTCACGCTGCGCCGGGCTCGGCGAGCTGGACGGGCTCGTCACCCACTGCCGGGCCTGCCCGCGGCTGGTGGCCTGGCGGGAGGAGGTCGCCCGGGACAAGCGGGCCGCCTTCCGGGACCAGGACTACTGGGGGCGGCCCGTCCCCGGCTTCGGCCCGCCGGACGCCGCCCTCGCGGTGGTCGGGCTCGCGCCCGCCGCGCACGGGGGCAACCGGACCGGCCGGATGTTCACCGGCGACGCGACGGGCGACTTCCTCTTCACCGCGCTCCACACCCTGGGTCTGGCCTCGCAGCCCGGCTCCACCCGCGCCGGTGACGGTCTCACCCTGCGTGGTGTGCGCCTCACCTCCCCCGTGCACTGCGCGCCCCCGGCTAACCGGCCCACCCCGGCCGAACGCGACACCTGCCGCCCCTGGCTGGCCGCCGAACTGGCCCTGCTCGCCCCGCACCTGCGGGCGGTCTTGGTCCTCGGCGCCTTCGGCTGGCAGGCCCTGCTCCCGGTCCTCGCGGCGGCGGGCCGGCCGCTGCCCCGCCCCCGCCCGGCGTTCGGCCACGGCGCGCACGTCGTCCTGCCCGCCACGGACGGCGGACGGGAGCTGCACCTGCTGGGCAGCTATCACCCGAGCCAGCGCAACACCTTCACCGGCCGGCTCACCATGCCCATGTTCACCGAGGTGCTGCGTGAGGCGGCCGCGGTGGCCGGGCTGCTGGAGTGAGCGCGTGCGGCCAGGCGCAGCTGATAGAAAGGGAGTTCGAGTCGGCAGGGCGTCCGGCCGGGGGAGGAACGCATGTCGCAGGAGCCGCCGTACGGACCGCCGCAGCCGGGCTACGGCCCGCCCGGGGCCGGGTACGGGAATCCGCACGGCGGCCGGCCCGTCGCCGGCAACCCGTACGCCGATCAGCCGCCCCAGCCTCAGGCGCCTTCTCAGCCGCCCCAGCCCCAGGTGTCCCCTCCGCCTCAGGCGCCCCCTCAACCGCCCCAGCCCCAGGTGTCCCCTCCGCATCAGGTGCCTTCTCAGCCGCCTCAGGCCCAGACGCCCCCACAGCCCCACCCGGCGCCTCAGTCTTTCCAGGCGCCCCAGCCTTCCCCTGGGCACCAGCCGCCGCAGCCCCCGCCGCCGTCCCCGTACGGCGCGTATCCGCCCTCGCCTCCGCCCACGCCCCCGCAGGGGCCCGGGAAGGGGCGGAAGGGGCTGATCGCGGGAGCCGTCGTGGTGGCGCTGGCGGTCATCGGCGGCGGGGCGTGGTTCGTGGTCGGCCAGGGGGATGACGACCCCGGGGCGCCCGCCGCGAAGGGCGGACCCAGCGCTTCCGCTTCCGCGTCGCCGTCCGCGCCCGACGAGCCCGACGCGTCGGGCGAGACCTCCGGCGTGCAGCCGCCGCCCGAGGAGACCCCCTCGGACCCGGTGCTGCCCTCGCCCACCGGGACCGGGCTGCAGGCCGTCTGGCGCGCCTCCGACTCCACCATGCTGGCCCTCGGCGACGCCTACACCGACGAGCCGACCCGGATCAACGCGGTGCTCAGCGACGGTGCCGGGCTGGAGTGCAAGGGCCGGTGGCAGAAGGACGAGAGCGGCGACTTCCTGGAGATGGCGCTGCTCTGCGAGCAGGACGGGGTACGGGTCCCGGCCGACGACCGGGTCGGCAACCTCCGGCAGGAGGGCGACACCCTGTCCGTGGAGTGGAAGAAGGGCGCCACGGGCACGGAGAGCTACGAGCGCTTCCGGGACATGGACCCCGCCTGACCGGACGGCAGCCCGCCGGTGCGTCAGCCCGCCAGGACGCCGGCCCGGCTCGCCAGGGCGTCGGCACGTCGAGGCGTCGGCTCGCCAGGGCCTCGGCATGTCGAGGCGTCAGTTCGCCTGCTCGTCGGCGAGTTCGGCCACGCCCGTGATCCGGTGCAGCGGATAGGTGCGGATCTCGTCGGCCGTGTGGTCGTAGGCCGTGACGAAGCCGCCCTCGACCTTGACCGGGGCGATGACCCGCTGACTGGCCGCGCCGTCCGCGTTGACGTAGCCGATCCATACCGCCGACCCGGTCATCGCCGCGGCCTGCACGGTGACCAGGGTCTCCGCCGGGCTCGTACGGGGCAGTGTGCCGGCCGGCGCCCCGTCGGTGCCGCCCTCCGCGCCCTCCGCGCCCTCCTGGGGGACGGTGCGTACCGCGCGGGCGGCCGTGTCACCGGCCCGGATGGCCCGTACCGCCGCCGACAGCAGCGTCGCGTCGGGGGCCGGGGGGCCCTCGGGTACCGGCTCGGGGGCCGTGCGGGGCGGGGTGCGGCGGGCCCCGGCGCGGGTGACGAGGACATCGCCCTCGGCGGACTCGGCGGCCGGGGCGTACCCCATGTCGCGCAGCCCTTCCAGCAGCGAGGCGGGGTCGGTCTGGGCGGCCAGGACGGTCGGCGCGAGGCGGCGCAGCCGCAGGGGTGCGGAACGCCGGTCGGCCAGGATCTCGTTGAGCACGGCCTCGTCGTCGCAGCGCACGTACGCCGAGGCGGCGCCGATCCGCAGATGGCCGTGGCGGCGTGCCACGTCGTCGATGAGGTAGCTCAGCGGCTGGGGCACCGGCGTCCGGCTGTGCGCCGCGAGGAAGGCGTGCAGGTCGGCCGCGGCCTGACCGGCGTCCAGGGCGCGGCGTACGGAGCCGGGGGTGAAGCGGTACACCGTCGCACCGCCCTTGGACTCGATGTCCGCGAGCACCGACAGCGCCTCGGCGAGCGGGCGTTCCAGCGGGCCGGGGGCGACCGCCGTCAGGTCGGCCTGCAACAGGACGTGGCCGAGGGGTTCGGGCACGAGCGGGGCGAGCCGGGCGGCGGCCTCGCCGGGCCCCTCGTCGAGCAGGGCACGGGCCTGTGAGGAGAGCGCGCCGCGGCCGGTGACGCCGAGCAGTTCCGCCTCGTCGAGCGTCCACAGGGCGATCCGGGACCGCAGGTCGGGATGGTCGCCGACGGCCGTGGAGCCATGGCCCGCCGACGGTCCGGAGGAGGACGCGCGCGGCGGCCGTTCCCAGCGGAGCCGGGTGAGCAGGGACTGCGGGTCGGGGGCGGCGCCCGCGGGGAGCGCGGCGAGCAGGCCCAGGACCCTGCGGCGTACCTCGGGGGCGGCCGACCGGTCCAGTTCCGGGCCGAGCGCGGACAGCGCCCGCCCCTTGGCGTCCTGGCCGCCGACCAGTCCCGCGGTACGGGTGGCGGCGAGCCAGGCGGTGACGATCCGGGTCCAGCGGTCCGGTGCGGGCAGTTCCAGCCAGTCGTCGTAGGCGGGTGTCGGCGCGTACCGCTCGTCGGTCTCCCCGTCGGACGCCACCAGCCCGGCCGCGTAGGCGAGTTCCACCCAGAACGCGGCGACCGGCTCGGGTACGTCGAGTGCGCTCGCGGTGCGCCTCAGCTCGCGTACGCTCAGGCCGCCCGCCCGGAGGATCGGCGGGCCCGCGGTGCCCCAGAGCTTCAGCAGCTCCTCGACCGTGGACAGTGCGGCGAACGCCTGCCCGGCCGCCACCGCGTCCACGGCCCGGGGGTCGCGTTCGGCCGCCGCGGTGACGGGCGGGGCGACCGGTTCCGGTACGCGGTGGGCGCGACCGGCGCGCAGGTGCAGGGCCGCCTCGCGCGGCAGGACGACGGTACGCGTCGAGACGGGCAGCAGCAGGCCGTGGTCGCGCAGCCACCGGACGGGCGGCGCGGGGTTCGCGGTGACCTCGCCGTACGGCGGGCCCCAGACCAGCCGGTCCAGCACCGACAGGGCCTCGGCCGGTGCGGTGTCCAGCAGTCCGGCCATCCTCGTACGGTCGGTGAACAGGCCCGTCAGGGCGGCCACCGCGGAGACCGGGTCATGGGTGGCCGGCAGCCCCGCGGCGGCCAGGATCTCCTGGATCCGGCCGGGCGACATGCCGGCCGTCGCCTCGGCGACCGTCGGGCCGAGCCCGGTGGGGGAGGGGCGCTGCGGACTGGGGGAGAGCAGTTCGCGCGCGGTGCGCACGAGGTGCAGGGCGTCGTCGTCGCCCCATACCAGGGCCTGCCCGCGCAGTGTGGTCAGCGCGGCGGGCAGGGCCGCCGTCACCGCGGCACCGGTCCCGCCGAGCCGGTCGCCGTCGTCCCGGCCGTCCCCGGTGAGCAGGCCGAGCAGCGTGTCGTAGGGAGCGGGGTCCGGGGCCACCGCCAGTGCCTGTGCCGTCTGGAGGGCGAACCGGTCCAGGTGGTCCAGCGCGCGTACGACGGAGGCCCGGGTTCCGGCGCGGGTGGCGAGCTGGGTGATGTCGTTCGGTACGGGACTCAGCAGGTCGGGGCGCGCGCGCAGCAGCCCTGCCAGCGAGTCGTCGCTCCGCAGGCGCAGGGCCTCGGCGAGCGTGCGCGGTGGTGTCGTCGTCCCCATCCGCCCCACGTTAGCCCCTGGAACGCTACCGTCGGGGCAGGGCGGGTAGAGGGAGAACCTTCGCGTGGGCATCGAGAGCGATCAGCTGGTCTACGACTATCTGAGCCGGGTCGGTGACCTGGCACAGCAGCAGCAGTTGCCGTCGGGCGCCCGGATGAGGCTCGTGTCGGAGCTCCGGGGCGAGATCGACCGGCAGCGCGGTACGGACGGCGGGGACTCGCCGGCCGTGGTCAGACGCATCATCGGCCGGCTGGGCTCCCCGGACGAACTGGTCGCCGCGGCCGCTGAGCCGGGCGGCGGGGCGGCCCCCGTGCCGTCTCCGCGGCCACCCGCCGGGCGCGGCGCGGACACCGGCGCGTCCGAGGTGCCCCGGCCGCGGCGCGGGGTGTTCCGGAAGAGCGCCGGGCGTTTTGGCGCGGCGGAGCGCGTGAGCGGACCGGAGGGAACGTCAGAAGACGCCGACGGGGCGGAGGAACCCTCCTTCGAGGGGCGGCCGGCAAAGGGGCCGGAGCGCGTGTCGCCGCCCCCGGGGGGACACGCGTCGGGCAGGGGCGGCGGGGGCGGTGCCCGGGCCGGGGAGGGCGAGGAGGGCGCCGGGAGCGGCCCGTACGACGGCCTGACGGACGGTGAGGACCACGCGGAGGATCCCGGGGCGGGCGGCTGGCCCTCGGCCTCCGCCCCGCACATGGCGGGCCTCGACCAGGCGGGCCCGGAGGACGGGGAGTTCGAATGGTGGCGGATCGCCCCCGGCCCGTTCGGTGAGGAGGCGGGTCCGGGGGGCGTGGCGGGCCCGGGCGTGGCGGGGTTCGTCGGCGGCCTGGAGCATCCCGGGCTGCTGAGGCCGCCGAGGCCGGCCGGGGGCCGGGCGGACACGGAGGACGGGGAGCCGTCCGGGAGCGGGGGCCCGGGCGACGGGGACGGCGAGGAGGAGCGGAAGGAAGCCGCCCCGCGTCCGGCGCGCTCGCTGCTGCGCCGGACGGTGCGCCGCGCGCGCCGTCGTGCGCCAAAGGCCGCCCCCGACGCCGCTCCGCAGGCCCGCGCCCCCGGGTTCGGCAGCCCGTTGCTGCTGCTCTCCGCCGTGCTGCTGGTGGCCGGTGCGGCGCTCGGTTCCTGGGTGGCGATGGCGTGCGGCTGGCTGCTGGCGTTCTGCTCGCGCCGGGTCTCCCGCACGGAGATGAAGTGGGCGGCGCTGGGCCTGCCGGGGGCGGTGGTGGCCGGTGCGCTCGTCTGGTTCTGGGGCCGCACGGAGGGCCGCTGGGGTGAGCCGCTCGCCGAGGACGCGATGGGCGGGGCGATGTCGGACGCCTGGCCGGTCGTTCTCCGTGCCGCGGCGGTCGTCCTGGCGCTGTACCTGTTCTGGCGGACGCGGCGGCTGCCGCGCTGAGGAGCACGGCGGCGGGCCCGGACCGTCCGGACCGGGCCCGCCGGACCGGACCGTCCGGACCGCTCCCGCCGGATCACTCCCACTGGACCGCTCCCGCCGGGTCACTCCCGCCGGATCACTTCGCCAGGTCCGCCTGGAGCTCGTCGAGGATCTTGCCGGCCGCCGTGTAGCCGATGCCCTGGATCCACAGTTCGTCCTCGACCGGGAAGACCTTGCCGTTCTTCACCGCCGACATGTTCTTCCACAGGCCGCTGCCCACGGTCTGCTTCTCCTTGGACTTCTCCGCGTCGCCGTACGTCGAGTGGAAGACGGCGTCGGCGTCGGCCAGGTCGATCTTCTCCGGGCTGACGTCGTAGGAGAAGCCGTCCTCGGCCTTGTCGACGACGGCGGGACGGCCGAGGCCGACGTCCGCGAGGATCGTCGCGATGTAGTTCTGCCGGCCGTAGATGCGGATGTCGGCACCCTCGACGAAGCGCACCATGTTGACCTCGGTGGCCGCCGCCTTCTCCTTGCCGCCCAGCGCCTCCGTCACCTCGGCGGTGCGGGCGTCGTACCCGGCGATGACCTTCTCCGCCTCCGGCACCTTGCCGAGCGCGTTGGCGTGGACCTGGAAGTTCTCCTTCCAGGTGTAGCCGGTGTTCTCCGTCATCACCGTCGGCGCGATCTTCGACAGTTCGTCGTACTTGTCGCCGTGCCGGATCTTGCTGGTGAGGATCAGGTCGGGCTTCAGGGCGGCGATGGACTCCAGGTTCGGCGTCATCATCGCGCCGACGTCCTCGATGCCCGCGACCTGGTCCTCCGGCAGGTAACTCAGGAAGCCCGAGTCGGCGTCCGCGTGCGTGGCGCCGACCGGCTTCACCCCGAGGGTGAGCGCGGAGTCCAGCTCGGCCGTGTCCAGGACGACGACCCGCTCGGGTGCGGCGGGCACCTTCACATGGCCCATCGCCGTGTTGACCGTGTGCGTGGAACTGCTGGTGGCACCGCTGACAGGGGCGGAGCCGGAGCCGGAGTCCGACGACCCGCAGGCCGACAGGGCGAGGGCGGCCGTCACGGCCAGGGAGGCGGCGGCGACGCCGCGGCGGTCGCGGAGCGGAGCGGGCATGTCAGGGTGCCTTTCTCGGAAGGGGGGTGGCCGGGGACCAGGGGGCGCCCGGTACGACGAGCGGGGAACCCGTGACCGGGTCCGGGACGATCACCGCCTCCAGGCCGAAGACCTCGCGTACGAGCCCGGCGGTGACGATGTCCTCCGGCCGGCCCTCGGCGACGATCCGGCCGGCCTTCATGGCGATCAGGTGGTCGGCGTAACGGGCCGCCTGGTTGAGGTCGTGGAGCACCGTGACGACGGTCCGGCCCCGTGTGCCGTCGGCCGCCGGGGCGGCGAGCCGGCGCACCAGGTCCAGGACCTCCACCTGGTGCGCGATGTCCAGATACGTCGTCGGCTCGTCCAGGAGCAGCAGGTCCGTGTCCTGGGCGAGCGCCATCGCGATCCACACCCGCTGGCGCTGGCCGCCGGACAGCTCGTCCACCGGCCGGCCGGCCAGCGCGGTGATGTCGGTGCGCTCCATGGCATCCGTCACCGCGCGCTCGTCCGCGTCGGACCACTGCTGCCACCAGCGCTGGTGCGGCTGGCGGCCCCGGGCGACCAGGTCGGCCACGGTGATCGCCTCGGGCGCCACCGGGGTCTGGGGGAGCAGCCCGACGGACCGGGCGATCGTCCGGGTGGGTATCCGGGAGAGTTCGGTGCCGTCCAGGAGCACGGCGCCGCCGGCCGGTTTCAGCAGCCGCCCGAGCGCCCGCAGGGTCGTCGACTTGCCGCAGGCGTTCGGGCCGACGATGACGGTGACGCACCCGTCCGGTACGGCCAGGTCCAGCTCGTGGACCACGGTGCGGTCCTCGTAGGCGAGGGTCAGCGCGCGGGCGGTGAGCCTGGACGCGACGGCGTCGGTGGAACCGGTCGTGGTCATGCGTTGCCTCCCCTGCGGCCGCCGTGGCCGCGGATGATCAGCCAGATCAGGTACGGGGCGCCGACCGCCGCCGTCAGTACGCCCACCGGGAGTTCGGTGGGCGAGAAGAGCCTGCGGGCGAGGAGGTCGCCGAGTACGACGATCACGGCGCCGAGCAGCGCCGAGCACACCAGCGGGATCTGTGCCGTACGGGTCGTCCGGCGGGCGATCTGCGGGGCGAGCAGTGCCACGAAGTCGACCGGTCCGGCCGTCCCGGTCGCCACCGAGGCCAGCACCACACCGAGGGCGACGAGCCCCAGGCGTACCCGGCCGAGCCGCACCCCGAGCGCCGTCGCGGTGTCGTCGTCCATCGACACGGTCCGCTGCGCCCGGGCCGCCCACAGCACGGCGGGCAGCAGCACGAGGAGCGTCCAGCCGAGCGGGGCGGCCTCCGCCCAGCCGCGGCCGTTGAGCGATCCCGTCATCCAGATCTGCGCCTGCTGGGCGACCAGGTAGTCGCCCTTCGTCATGAACAGCGTGGTCACCGACCGCAGGGCGACCGCGAAGCCGATGCCGATCAGCACGAAGCGCGTGGCGTGCAGTCCGCCCCGCCAGGCGAAGACGTACACGAGGGCCGCCGCCGCGACGCCGCCGAGCACCGAGAGGTACGGCAGCACGGTGTACGAGGTGACCCCGAAGGTCATCGCTCCGACCGTCAGCGCGCTCGCGCCCTGGCTGACGCCGATGATGTCGGGGCTGGCCAGCGGGTTGCGGGCGACCGTCTGGATCAGCGCGCCGGCGATCCCGAACGCGGCCCCCACCAGGAGGCCGACGACCATGCGGGGCAGCCGCAGGGTGCCCACCACCAGTTCGTCGGGCGAGGGCTGCCCGAGAACGACCTTCACCACCTCCGCCGGAGCGACGAAGCTCTCACCGACGCAGAGGTACGCCACGCAGAGGGCGGCCAGCAGCACCGCGAGGCCCGCCGCGACACCCGTGGCCCGCCGGTGCAGCAGGAACCCGGCCCGCTTCCCGACCCGTACGACGCTGTAACCGGCGGGCCGGACCGGGGTCCGGGGCACCGCCACCGTGTCCGTGCTCACGCGGGCACCGCCTTCCGGCGTACGAGGGCGACCAGGAACGGCACCCCGATCAGCGCCGTCATCACACCCGCCGGGACCTCGCCGGGTGGCAGGACGATCCGTCCCACGACGTCGGAGACCAGCAGCATCACGGGGCCGATCAGGGCGGCCATCGGCAGCACCCAGCGGTGGTCGCCGCCGACGACCGCGCGGGCGATGTGCGGGACCGCGAGCCCCACGAAGGCGATCGGCCCGGCCGCCGCGACCCCCGCCCCGGTGAGCAGCGTCGCACCGATGCCGCCGATCACGCGTACGGCCGCCACGTTCTGCCCCAGGCCCTTCGCCACGTCCTCGCCGAGCGCCAGCGCGTCCAGCCCGCGTGCGACCGACAGGACCAGGACCACACCGACCAGCAGGAACGGCCAGATCTGCTGGACGACGCCGGCCTCGCGGCCCGCGACCGAGCCGACCTGCCAGAACCGGAACTCGTCGAGTGCGGACGCCTTGGCGGTGAGCACCCCCATGGTCACCGACACCAGCAGCGCGTTGATCGCCGCGCCGCCCAGGGCCAGTTTCACCGGGGTCGCGCCGCCGCGTCCCCGGGAGGCGATGGCGTACACGGCGACGGACGCGACGGCGGCCCCGGCGAACGCGAACCACACATAGCCGGAGAGGGTGTGGACCCCGGCGTAGGCGATGGCCAGCACGACGGCCACCGAGGCGCCCTGGCTGATGCCGAGGACCCCCGGGTCCGCGATGGGGTTACGGGTGATGCCCTGGAGCACCGTGCCGGCCAGCGCCAGCGCCACGCCGACCATCAGTCCGATCAGGGTGCGCGGTACCCGCATCTCCCGGATGACCTCGGCGGCGTCCGAGTGCCCGCCGTGCAGCAGGGCGTCGAGGACCTCGCCCGGCGGGATGGTCCGGGCCCCCACGGCCAGACTCAGCAGGACGGCCAGCAGCAGGGCGAGCGTGGCCACCGCCGTGGCGAGAGCACGTCTGGTCAGGCGGGGCGCGGCGGGAACCATCGGAACCAATCGGGTGAGCGAGGACAGTCAGGTAAGGCTTGGCTGAGTCTATGCGCGGGCCGTCGGACCGCCCGGGCCGCCCTGTGCGCCGTGCTCTCCCGCCCGTGCGCGCCGCAGCTCCACCTCCGGGGCGGTCACCGGGGCCTGGATCCTGTACACGTCGCCGGGCCGGAGGGTGCCGGGCGTGCTGTACTCCCCGTGCACGGCGACGAAGGAGACGGCCACCCCGGAGCGGGGCTGCCAGAACGTCCGGTAGTACGGCGTGTTCCCCGGGTACTCCGGGATCTCC
Organism: Streptomyces nitrosporeus; assembly: GCF_008704555.1. NCBI lineage: Bacteria > Bacillati > Actinomycetota > Actinomycetes > Kitasatosporales > Streptomycetaceae > Streptomyces > Streptomyces nitrosporeus. The sequence continues at coordinate 3,319,962 of NZ_CP023702.1, read as the reverse complement.
ACCAGAGGAACACCGCGCGCGTTCAGGAGCCGCCGGAGCTTCTCGAAGCGGAGCCGGGGGGCGAACCGCCCGTACCGGGTGCGCAACGCCTCGCCGGGGAGGGCGCGGGTGCGGGCGCGGTGGGCGAGCCGGTGCACCTGCAGGCTGAAGTGGTGCCCCGACCAGGGCTGGTCCCCGCGGGCGCGGTGCCAGGAGAACTCGGCCAGGCCGTAGTCGCGCCCCATGGCCCGGGAGCCCGAGCGGTTCTCGGCGAAGTCCGTTCCCAGGACGGCGGCGACCTGCTCGGGGGTGTCCTCCGGGCGGAGGCCGAGGACGGTCCCGGTGGTGACGGTGTGGACGTAGAAGGCCAGGGAGTGAGGGGTCAACGGTCGTTCCTCGGCGGGAAGCGGGAAGCGGGAAGCGGGAAGCGGGAAGAAGGGGGGGGCGGAGGAAGGGGAGGCGGGATCGGGGGTGCCTGCCGAGCATGCCGTACGGGCCCGTACGGCCCGTCCGCCGCCCGCTCCGGGGCGCTCGGCACAATGGACGCATGCCCTCACAGCCCCTGACGGTCGGTTTCGACCTCGACATGACACTCATCGACTCCCGGCCCGGCATCAAGGCCGCCTACCTGGCCCTCTCCGCGGAGACCGGGGTGCACGTCGACGCGGACCTGGCCGTGACCCGGCTCGGTCCGCCACTGGAGGAGGAGCTGGCCCACTGGTTCCCGGCCGCGCGGATCGCCGAGGCCGCCGACCGCTACCGCGCGCTCTACCCCGGCCGCGCGATCACCCCGACGACCGCCCTGCCCGGCGCCCGTGAGGCCGTCGCCGCGGTCCAGGCGCTCGGCGGACGGGCGATGGTGGTCACCGCCAAGTACGAACCGAACGCCAAGCTGCACCTGGCGCACCTCGGGATCACGCCGGACGTGCTGATCGGCGGGCTCTGGGCCGAGCGCAAGGCGGAGGCGCTCCTGGAGCACGGTGCGCGGATATACGTCGGCGACCACACCGGGGACGTCCGTGGAGCCCGTGCCGCGAACGCGCTCTCCGTCGGCGTCACCACCGGGCCGTGCGACGGGGAAGCGCTGCTGGCCGCGGGCGCCGACGTGATCCTGCCAAATCTCACCGGGTTCGCGGCCTGGCTGAACACCTGGGCGGCACGTCCCGGAATGGCCTGAACCGCTCCGGTCAGCGGGTGGCGGCGCGCTTGGGGGAGCTCTTCCAGACCGACCGGACCACCCCGGCGGCGGCGACCAGGAAACCCAGGCCCATCAGCATGCACACCGCATAAGCCACGGACGGGAACGGATCGGTCCCCAGGAACAGCGGGGCCACGGTGACGAGCGTGGCCAGCGCGCCGATGAAGAAGATGATCGTGCCGACCTGTACGAGCCGGTCGCCTGCGCCGGAAGGAGTAGTAGTCACCCGGCCAGGGTAGTTCCCAGCGGAACGGAACCGTTCGGCGACGTCTTGTCCCGTGCCCTTCGACCACTAGCCTTGGTCCCGGCGGGTCACGGGACCCGCTGTATTGCTATCCGGAGCCGTTCTGCGGCTCGCCCGCCCCACCTACGAGTACGAGGACGAGGACAGACGTGCCCACGGGTAAGGTCAAATGGTTCAATTCGGAAAAGGGCTTCGGCTTTCTTTCGCGCGACGACGGTGACGACGTCTTCGTCCACTCGTCCGTACTCCCGGCCGGTGTCGACGCTCTCAAGCCCGGTCAGCGCGTCGAGTTCGGCGTGGTCGCCGGCCAGCGCGGCGACCAGGCGCTGTCCGTCGTCGTCCTGGACCCCACGCCGTCCGTCGCCGCGGCCCAGCGGCGCAAGCCCGACGAGCTGGCGTCGATCGTGCAGGACCTGACGACGGTCCTGGAGAACATCACCCCGTTGCTGGAGCGCGGCCGGTACCCCGACAAGGCCGCCGGGGCGAAGATCGCGGGCCTGCTGCGCGCGGTCGCCGACCAGCTGGACGTCTGACCGGGCCCGCCGCCGGGGAGCACCCGCACCCCTTCGGCGCGGCGCCCCGCCCGCAGGCCCGCCTCCGGGGCCGCCCCAGCCCCGCGACGCGGAGCGGGGGCGGCCCCGGTCGCGTGGCAGGCCGTCCGAGGAGGCCGGGGCCCGGTGTCCGGCGGGCCGGGAGGCGGAGGGTCCCGGAACGGACGGGCGGGGTCAGGAGCCGGCGAACGTCAGGGCGTCCGGGGCGAGCGCGGGCACCAGGCCCTCGGCCGCGGCCCGGGTCAGCAGGCCGCGGATCGCCGCGTGGCCGTCCTCGCCGAGGTCGGCGGTGAACTCGTTGACGTAGAGCCCGATGTGCTGGTCGGCGACGGCGGGGTCCATCTCCTGGGCGTGCTCCAGGACGTAGGGCCGTGAGCGCTCCGGGTCGTCCCACGCCATCCGTACCGAGGTGCGGACGGCGTCCGCGAGCTCCTTCAGCCGCTGCCCGCCCAGCGACCGCTTGGCGATGATCGCGCCCAGCGGGATCGGCAGACCGGTGGTCGACTCCCAGTGCTCGCCCATGTCGGCGAGGCTGTGCAGCCCGTAGTTCCGGTAGGTGAAACGGGCCTCGTGGATGACGAGGCCGGCGTCCACCCGGCCGTCACGTACGGCGGGCATGATCTCGTCGAACGGCATGACGACGATCTCGCCCACGCCCCCGGGCACCACCTCGGCCGCCCACAGCCGGAACAGCAGGTAGGCGGTGGAACGCTCGCTCGGTACGGCCACCGTCCTCCCGGTCAGGTCCGTGCCGGCTTCCCGGGTGAGGACCAGCGGCCCGCAGCCCCGTCCCAGCGCCCCGCCGCACGGCAGCAGGGTGTACTCGTCCAGCACCCACGGCAGTACGGCGTAGGAGACCTTCAGCACGTCGAACTCGCCGCGCTCGGCCATGCCGTTGGTGAGGTCGATGTCGGCGAAGGTCACGTCGAGGGCGGGCGCGCCGGGGACCCTGCCGTGCGCCAGGGCGTCGAAGACGAACGTGTCGTTCGGGCACGGCGAGAAGGCGATCCGCAGCCGGCTGTCCGGGACGGGGCCCCCGGCCGGGGCGAGGGGGGCGGTGTCGGTCGTGTCGGTCATCGCTGGATCCAGCCTTCCACTACGGGTGCGGTCTTCCCGAACGCGTCGGTGAGCGCGGCCAGCGCCTCGCCGATGCGCCAGGCGTCCCGGTCACGCGGCCCGACCGCGTTCGAGACGGTCCGGAGCTCCAGTACCGGCAGCCCGGCCCGGTCGGCGGCCTCCGCGACGCCGAAGCCCTCCATGGCCTCGGCGACGGCTCCGGGATGTGCGGTCAGCAGCGCCGCCGCGGAGGAGGTGCTGCCGGTCACGGTCGAGACGGTGAGGACCGTGCCTCGTACGGCGCCGGTGGCCCTGGCGACCTCCCGGACGAGCGGGGCGGGCGGCACGAAGCGGTCCCGGCCGAAACCGAGCCCGGTGACGGGCACGAAACCGTCCGGGGTCTCGGCGCCCAGGTCGGCGGCGGCGATCGTGTCGGCCACCACCAGGGACCCGACGGGCGCGGCGGGCGCGAAGCCGCCCCCGATGCCCGCGGACACGACCAGGCCGTACGGTTCACCGGCGGGCGCGCCGGCCAGGGCGAAGGCGGTGGCCGCCGCCGCGGCGGCCGGTCCCACCCCGCCCGCGGTCACGTCGAAGGGCCCGGCCCGGTGCAGCTCGCCGCCCGGCACCCGGCGCACCCCAAACCCGCCCCCGAAAGCACGGGTGACCGCGTCCCGTTCGGCCGGGACGGCGGTCACGACGAGCACCCGCACGGCGGTGGTCCTCAGCTCGGGTCGGGGGTCAGGAGGTCTTCTCGAGCTGGAAGTGCCAGATGCCGGTGAGCTTCTGGCCCTGCGTCTCGACGATGCTGACCTGCGTCTTGTCCGCCGTGGTCTCGCCGGTCTGGCTGGCGAAGAAGGCGCTGCCGGGGATCGACCGGTAGGTCTTCTTGTACGGCTCCTGCTCGGCCTGCTGGCCGTTGATGAACAGGGTCCAGCCGTGGTCGGCGATCTCCGGGTCGACGCCGAAGCGGACCTTGTCGTCCATGGCGACCTCGACGGTCTTGTCCGCCTTCTTGTTGAGGCAGCCCTCGATCGAGGACTCCTTCAGGGCGTTGCCGTCGTTGTAGCAGGCGGCCTCGGTGCTCACCGAGTTGTCGCCGACCGTCACGGTGGCGAGCGGCGTCGGCTTGTCGCAGGCGGACAGGACAAGGAGTCCCGCGGACACGGCACCAAGAGCGACGCCGATTCGACGGCCCTTACCGGAGAAGAACGCAACGGTCATGCGCCGAAGGTTATCGGTCGTCGCCGTTCACGCCACGCGGGGGTGCGGTGAGCCGCGCCGCGCGGCGTTCAACAGGCCCCGTACGGAGGTGCCCGCGCCCAGGGCCAGGATCCCGGCGGCGACCGCCATGCCGAGCACCCCGTTGAGCGGCAGCACGATCCCGACGGCACCGCCGAGCACCCAGGACATCTGGAGGAGGGTCTCGGACCGGGCGAACGCCGAGGTCCGCACCTCCTCCGGCACGTCCCGCTGGATCATGGCGTCCAGGGACAGCTTCGACAGGGCCTGGGTGAAGCCGGCGACCGCCGCCAGCGCGGCGACCAGCACGGTGCTGAAGAACACGGCGGCGAGTACCGCGACGCCCAGTGCGAGGCCCAGGACCATCGCGACGATCATCTCGGGTCCGCGTGCCCGCAGCCAGGAGCCCACCGCCGTACCGCAGGCGTTGCCCGCCCCGGCCGCGACCCCGACGATGCCCAGGGACACGGCGGCGCTCTGCCCGGCCAGCGGGTGCTCGCGCAGCAGGAACGCCAGGAAGAAGATGAGGAAACCGGAGAGCGCGCGGTGCGCGGCGTTTGCCTGGAGGCCGTGCAGGACGGCCGGGCCGACGGACCGCAGCCCGGGCGGCCGCTCCCGCCGGTCCTTCCGGCCCCGGCGGCCCTTCCACAGGTCGCTGCGGACGCTGCCCGGCCCGGCCGGGGTCTTCGTACGCGAGGGGGGCGGCCGGCTCTCCTCGCCGAGCGGGGCCAGCCGGGCCCGCCGCTCGCCCTTGGCGGAGTCGACCTTCCGCGGCAGGGTGAAGGCCAGGACCGTACCGCCGGCGAAGACCGCGCAGGCGCCGTAGAGCGGCCACGCGGATCCGAGGGCCTGGAGACCCGCCCCGACCGGGGCGGCCACCCCCGTGGCCAGCAGCCCCGCGAGGGTGACCCGGGAATTGGCCTTCACCAGGGAGAAGCGCGGGGGCAGCAGGCGCGGCACGACGGCGCTGCGCACCACCCCGTACGCCTTGGAGCAGACCAGTACCCCCAGGGCCGCCGGGTAGAGCTCCAGGCCGCCCGTGGCGACCGCCCCCGACATGGCGAGCGCGAGGACGGCCCGGGCGAGCATCGCCCCCGCCATCGCGGCGCGCCGGCCGTGCGGCAGCCGGTCCAGCAGCGGGCCGATCACCGGGGCGAGCAGGGTGAAGGGGGCCATCGTGACGGCGAGGTAGAGGGCGACCCGCCCGCGGGCCTCGTCCGTCGGCACGGAGAAGAAGACGGTGGAGGCGAGCGCGACGGTGATCATGACGTCGCCCGCGCCGTTGACCGCGTGCAGTTCGATCAGCTTGCCGAGACCGGACTCCCCGGCGCCGTGGGCGTGGGTCGCCTTCCTGATGCCCCGCGCGGTGCCCGAGAAGGGGGCGCACAGGGCATGACCGACCGTCCGGCCCGCCCTGCGGAGGGGACCGGAGCCGTCGGACGACCTGGCGGCAGCCACGTGAGTCATAGTGCCCCACCGTCCGCCGTCCCGAACCCATGGCCCGGGCCGGGCGCGGCGGTGCCCGCCCCGTCGGGCGAGTCGCCGCCGCGCCGGACGGCAGCCCGGCCCGGCCCTCCCCGCCCCGCGCGCCGCGATGCCCGTGCGGTTCCGTGACCCGGTCCGTGCGGCTCCCCGGTCCGCCCGGTCCGCCCGGCTCCCCGGTCCCGGACCGTGCGGTTTCCCGGGCCCGGCCCGCCCGGTCCCCCGGTCCGGCCCGCCCGTCGCCGGGGCCGGGTCACGCCGGGTTCGGTCCTCTTCGGGACGGGCAGGTGGGCGCCGGGCGGCGGAGAGGGTAGCGTGCTGTCACGCGCCACCGGCGATTGTTCTTGGCCGCGCGCATCTTCGCGATCCCGCAGAATGGGTGGCAGAAGGCGCGCCCGAGGGGCCGTCCCACGGGACAGCCCTGAGGCAGGCACCACGGGTGTGGACGTCGACGCGGCCCCCAGGTCCGCTCCGCCCGCACCGGTGACAGCCGAAATCGGACATCGATGGGCTGCAGGCGCGCTCGTGAGACGGCGTATGGAGAGAAGCGAGACCTGTGAGTGCTGCGACGACGCGAAGCCGTACGGCCCGTACCCCCGCCCCCGACCGCCTGTGCGCCGAAGCGGTAGACCTGGCCCGGGAGGCCGCCGAGGAGGCCGCCGCACCCGGTGTGGTGGGCGAGCACGTGGCGGTCGTCTCCGAGGGTGACCGGGTCGTCACGCACTACTTCGAGTGCGAGGACCCCGGCTACCGGGGCTGGCGCTGGGCGGTGACCGTCGCCCGCGCGTCCCGGGCGAAGAAGGTCACCCTCGACGAAACGGTGCTGCTGCCGGGCTCCGACGCGCTCCTCGCCCCGGAGTGGGTGCCGTGGAGCGAACGGCTGCGGCCCGGCGACATGGGCCCCGGCGACCTGCTGCCCACCGAGGCGGAGGACCCCCGGCTGGAGCCCGGCTGGACCGGTGAGGACGAGGCGCCGCCGAACTCGGCGGTCGCCGGGCTGACCGGGGAGATCGAGGACCTCGCCGACCTGGAGGACGCCGAGCTGACGACCCGGCCCGCGCGGTCCGGCCGGGGTGAGATCGCCGCGATCGCCGAAGAGCTGGGGATGCGGCGTGCGCGGGTGCTGTCCCGGTACGGGCTGCAGCTGGCGGCGGACCGGTGGGACGAGGAGTTCGGCCCCCGGACCCCGATGGCCCAGGCCGCCCCGGCGACCTGTGTGACCTGTGCGTTCCTGGTGCCGATGGCCGGTTCGCTGCGGCAGGCGTTCGGGGTGTGCGCCAACGAGTTCGCCCCGGCCGACGGGCGTGTGGTCTCGCTGGCGTACGGCTGCGGCGGGCACTCCGAGGCCGCCGTGATGCCGAAACCGCCGAAGCCGGTGCCGCACGCCCTGGACACCTGGCGGGTGGACGAGTACGCGCTGCGCCCGGCCGAGGACTCCGGTTCCGTACCGGCCCGGGCGGACGGTCCCACGGAGGACCTGGGCCACTCCTGAGAGACCGGCGCACGGCCCGCGGCCGGGCGGGGGCGGCCCCGTTCGCGCGGGCCGTCGTCCGCCCCTGACCGGGGAGCTCGCCGGGCGCGGTACCTTCGGGCGCACACTGGGCGTCACGGGTCACCGGAAGAGCGGAGTTACGAGCGTGGGCATCAATGCGACCGAGGGGGCCGATCCGTTCGGGACGGCGCGGATGCGGCGCGGCGTGCTCGACGCCTGGGGCGCCGGACCGGCGCGTTTCCGTGAGGACGCCAACGCCGAGGAGGACCTGGTCCTCGGCGGCTACCGCGACCGGCTCGTCGTCGAGCTGGCGCAGAACGCCGCCGACGCCGCCGCCCGCGCCGGTGTCCCCGGCCGGCTCCGTCTGACCCTGCACGAGGCCGGCGACGGCCGTGCGGTGCTGGCCGCCGCCAACACCGGCGCGCCCCTGGACGCGGCGGGTGTGGAGTCCCTGAGCACCCTGCGGGCCTCGGCCAAACGCGAAGGCCACGACCAGGCCGTCGGACGGTTCGGCGTCGGGTTCGCGGCCGTCCTCGCGGTCAGCGACGAGCCCGCGCTCGTCGGCCGGCACGGCGGGGTGCGCTGGTCCCTCGCGGAGGCCCGAGACCTCGCCCGGCAGGCGTCGCTCGGCAGCCCCGGCCTCGGGGACGAGCTGCGCCGCCGCGACGGCCATGTACCGCTGCTGCGGCTGCCGTTGCCCGCCGAGGGCACCGCCCCCGAGGGCTACGACACCGTGGTGGTGCTGCCCCTGCGGGACGGCGTGGCGGAGGACCTGGTGTCCCGGCTGCTCGCCTCGGTGGACGACGCGCTGCTGCTCACCCTGCCCGGACTGGCCGAGGTCGTCGTCGAGACCCCGGACGGCGTGCGGACGTTGAGCCGCTCGCAGCACGGCCCCTACACCCATGTCGAGGACTCGGCGGACGGAACGCGCCGCTGGCGCACCGTCGTACGCCACGGAGCGCTCGGGCGGGAGCTGCTCGCCGACCGGCCGGTGGAGGAGCGGCTGCGCCCGCACTGGTCGGTGACCTGGGCGGTGCCCGTCGACGAGGAGGGGGCGCCGCGCGCCCCGCGTACCGCGCCGGTGGTGCACGCCCCGACGCCCACCGACGAACCGCTCGGCGTGCCGGCGCTGCTGATCGCCTCGCTGCCGCTGGACACCACCCGCCGCCACCCGGCCCCGGGCCCGCTGACCGACTTCCTGGTCGAGCGTGCCGCCGACGCCTACGCGGACCTGCTGGCCGCGTGGGAGCCGGTCTCCGTCGCCACGATCGCGCTCGTGCCGGGGCCGCTCGGCCAGGGGCAGCTGGACGGCGCGCTGCGGGCGGCGATCATGGAGCGGCTGGGGAAGGTGGCGTTCCTGGAACCCGCGGCTCCCCGGGACCCGGACGCGGAGTCCGGGGACCCGGCCGCCTGGGAGGACGACGCCGTGGGCGCCGTGCGGCGGACGGGTGCCGCGCTGCGCCCGATGGAGGCCGAGGTCGTCGAGGGGGCCGGCGCCGAGACCGTGCGGGTGCTCGCCGAGGTGCTGCCCTGCCTGCTGCCCGCCGGGCTGGAGCGCCGGGCCGAGCTGCGCACGCTCGGGGTCGCCCGGGTTCCGCTGACCGAGGCCGTCGACCGGCTGGCCGGCCTGGAACGCGCCCCCGAGTGGTGGTACCGGCTGTACGCGGCCCTGGCCGGGACCGATCCGGACCGGCTCACCGGCCTGCCCGTCCCGCTCGCGGGCGAGGGCGGCGCCGACGGCGTGCCCCGCACCACCGTCGGGCCCCGCCAGGTCCTCCTCCCGGTGCCGGACGCGGTGGCCGGACCGGATCTCGGCCTGCTGGCCCGGCTGGGGCTGAAGGTCGCCCACCCGGACGCCGTCCACCCGCTGCTGGAGAAGCTGGGCGCCCTGCCCGCCACCCCCCGCGCCGTGCTGACCACCCCTCAGGTGCGGGCCGCGGTCGCCGGGTCGCTGGACGCGGGCGAAATCTGGGACGAGGAGGCGCCGGCCGCCGAGGAGCTCGCCGACACGGTGCTCGCCCTCGTGCGGGACGCGGAGCTGGAGCCCGGCGACGAGCCCTGGCTGGGTGCCCTGGCGCTGCCCGACGAGGACGGTGAGCTCACGCCCGCCGGTGAACTCGTGCTGCCCGGCAGCCCGTTCGCCGCGATCATGCGGGAGGACGAACTCGCCCTGTGCGACCGGGAGCTGGCCGACCGCTGGGGCGAGCAGGCGCTGACCGCCTGCGGGGTGCTGGCCGGCTTCACCCTCGTACGCGCCTTCGACGTCGTCCTGGACCCGGACGAACTGGAGCCCCGTGACGGCGACTTCGCCGAGCCCGACGACGCCGGGCTGCTGGACGCCGTCGACGTGTGGTGCGAGGACGTCCTGGACCAGCTGCCCGAGACCCCGGTGCCCCCGGTGGCCACCGAACTCGTCGCCGTACGCGATCTGGACCTCGTCGACGACGACGCCTGGCCGCAGGCGCTCGCGATGCTCGCCCGGCCCCCGCTGCGCGACGCGCTGACCCAGCCGGTGCGGGTGCTGCTCCCGGACGGTACGACGCGGTCCGTGCGCCCCTACACCGCCTGGTGGCTGCGTGACCACCCGGTCCTCGGCGGCCGCAGGCCGGCCGGCCTGCGCGCGGCCGGCGGCGATCCCCGTCTGGACGGGCTGTACGACGCGGTCGACGCGAGCGGTTTCGACGACGCGCAGGTGCTGCGGGCCCTCGGGGTGCGGACCTCGCTGGAGTCCCTGCTGGACGAGCCGGGCGGTGCGGCGGAACTGCTGGGCAGGCTGGCGGACGGGGACCGGACCGTGGGCCCCGCGCAACTGCACGCCCTCTACACCGAGATGGCCGCCCTGGACCCCGAACAGGTCACCCTCCCGGATGAGCTGCGGGCCGTGGTGGACGGTGAGGTCCGGGTGGTGGACGCGGCGGACGCCGTGATCGCGGACGCCCCGGACGTGCTGCCGCTCGCCGCGGGCCTCCCGCTGCTGCCGGTGGCGCCCGCGCGGGCGGCGGAGCTGGCGGAGCTGCTCCAGGTGCGGCGGCTCGGCGAGAGCGTCGAGGCGGGGGTGACGACCGAGGGGGAGGAGCGCCGGGTCCCGGACCCGGTGCGGGTCCTGCTCGGCGCGGCCACCCCCGGCACCTATGTCGAGCACACCGAGCTCCGTGCCGGCGGGGTCGAACTGGACTGGCGGCGCACCCCGGACGGGGTGGTCCACGCGGCCACCCTGGAGGGAGTGGCGGCCGGTCTGGCGTGGGCGGCCGGCCAGTGGCCGCGCCGCTTCGAGGTGGCGGCCCTGCTGGAGGACCCCTCCCGTACCGGGGAACTGGCCCGGGACCGCTGGTTCGACTGAGGGGCCCCGGCGGTACGGGCGACCGGGGCGCGGCCGCGGGGCCCCGGTCACCCGAGGCGTGTGATCTTCACCGAAAATTCATGATCAGCACAACCATTCACGACCGGGGCTCGTCTGAACGTTCGAGTCAGCAGACTCATCGACCAGATGGGCCCCGCAGGCCACACCTCAGGCCGCGGGTCCCCTTCTCCATCAGGGGAACACATGCGTATTCGTGCCACTGTTGCCGCCGTCAGCGGCGCCCTGGCCCTTTCCGCTCTCGCCGTCCCGGCCGCCCAGGCGGACGACGGCCGGTCGTGGACGCCTTCCGGGCTCTTCGCGCCGCGGCAGGCCGCCCCGGAGCGGATGGCCGCCCGGTCGGTCACCGCGACCGACGACCTCAAGATCACCAAGGTCGTCGTCAACGGCGGCAAGCCGGTCGTGGTCGGCACCAAGTCGCCGCAGAAGTACTCGGTCGCGATCACCGCGACCGACGACTCGGGCATCGCCGACGCGGGCACCGCCCTGTGGATCGGCGACGACATCGAGTCGGAGGACAGCTTCGGCTTCTTCCAGAACGAGGACGCCGCGAAGTGCAAGGCGGTCAACGCGACCACCTCCACCTGCACGCTCTCCGTCACCTTCGACCCGGCGTTCATGATCAACTCGGACGCCACGTCCTGGCACGTGGCCGCCGCCGTGCTCAGCAACGACGGCCAGATCGTCGACAACACCAAGTTCGGCAAGACCAAGGTCCAGCGCTTCTCCAAGCTGACCGCCAACGCCGGTCCGGAGCCCGTGAAGAAGGGCAAGACCCTCACGGTCACCGGCAAGCTGACGCGCGCCCACTGGGACACCGGCACCTACAAGGGCTACACCCAGCAGCCCGTCAAGCTGCAGTTCCGCAAGAAGGGCTCCAGCACCTACACCACCGTCAAGACCATCAAGTCGAGCAGCACCGGCACGCTGAAGACCACCGTGAAGGCCTCGGCCGACGGCTACTGGCGCTTCAGCTTCGCGGGCACGTCCACCACGCCGGCCGTCTCGGCCGCGGGTGACTACGTCGACGTGAAGTAGGCGTCCGGCGCCCCCCGGCCTCCCGCCCGGGAGACCGGGGGGCGCCCCGTCGGCCCCTGCCGGAGCCGCGCGCCCGCCGGGGGCCGACGGGAGAGCACTCAGGACCGGAAGCGGCGGCCGACCATTCTCCAGGCCGCCTCCAGGGCGGCGGCCGCCACCACCGCGATACCCACCGCGGCCCACGGCATCGTGGTGCCGACCAGCTTCAGCGCGAAGAAGTCCTGGAGCCACGGCACCGCCAGTACGACCAGGAAGCACAGCCCCATCGCCGCCACCAGGAGCACCCGCCACCAGGTGTAGGGGCGGGCGATGATCGCCAGTACCCACATCGACACCAGGAACAGGGTGAGCGTCGCCGTGCTGGTCTCGGCGTCCAGGGCGCCGGTCCCGGCGTAGTGGTGGCGGGCCACCAGGTACGTCGTGAAGGTGGCCGCCGCCGCGATGACCCCCGAGGGGATCGCGTACCGCATGACCCGGCGTACGAAGTGGGGATGGGCGCGCTCCTTGTTCGGGGCGAGCGCCAGGAAGAACGCCGGCACCCCGATCGTCAGCGTGGACAGCAGCGTCAGATGGCGGGGCAGGAACGGGTACTCCACCTGGAAGCACACCACCAGGACGGCCAGCAGCACCGAGTAGACGGTCTTGGTCAGGAACAGGGTGGCGACCCGGGTGATGTTGCCGATCACCCGCCGGCCCTCGGCCACCACCGACGGCAGCGTGGCGAAGCTGTTGTCGAGCAGCACGATCTGGGCCACCGCGCGGGTCGCCTCGGAGCCCGAGCCCATCGAGACGCCGATGTCGGCGTCCTTCAGCGCCAGCACGTCGTTGACCCCGTCGCCGGTCATCGCCACGGTGTGCCCCCGGGACTGGAGCGCCGCGACCATGTCCCGCTTCTGCTGCGGGGCGACCCGGCCGAAGACCGCGTTCCGCTCGATCTCGGACGCCATCGCGTCGTGCCCGGCGGGCAGTTCCCGGGCGTCCATGGTGCGCTCCGCGCCCGGCATGCCCAGCTTCTGGGCGACCGCCCCGACCGAGACCGCGTTGTCACCGGAGATGATCTTCGCCTGGACGCGCTCCTCCTCGAAGTACGCCAGGGTGTCCCCGGCGTCCGGGCGCAGCCGCTGCTCCAGGACGACCAGCGCGGTGGGCTCCGCCCCGTCCGCCGCGTCCGGGGCGTCGATCCGGCCCCGGACCCGGGCCAGCAGGAGGACCCGCAGCCCCTGCTCGTTGAGGTGGCCGGTCTCGGCGAGGGCCGGGTCACCGGCCGCCAGCAGCACGTCGGGGGCGCCCAGCAGCCAGGCGGAGGCGCCGCCGTCGCCCTCGTCGAAGGCGGCGCCGCTGTACTTGCGGGCGGAGGAGAAGGGCAGCGTCTGCGTGACGGACCAGCCGCCGCCGTCCGGATGGGCATCGATGATCGCCTGGAGGCTCGCGTTGGGCCGGGGATCGGAGGCGCCGAGGGCGCCCAGGACCCGGCGGACGTACTCCTCGTCCGTGCCGTTCAGCGTCCGCAGACCGGTGACGTCCATACCGCCCTCGGTCAGGGTGCCGGTCTTGTCCAGGCAGACGACGTCCACCCGGGCCAGCCCCTCGATGGCGGGCAGCTCCTGCACCAGGCACTGCTTGCGGCCGAGCCGGATGACACCGATCGCGAAGGCCACGGAGGTCAGCAGCACCAGGCCCTCGGGGATCATCGGCACGATCCCGCCGACGGTACGGGCGACGGAGTCCTTGAAGTTGTTGTCCTTGACGACCAGCTGGCTGATGATCAGCCCGATCGCGGTCGGCACCATCATCCAGGTCACGTACTTGAGGATGGTGCTGATGCCGCTGCGCAGCTCCGACCGGACCAGGGTGAAGCGGGACGCCTCCTCGGCGAGCTGGGCCGCGTAGGCCTCGCGGCCGACCCTGGTGGCGGTGAAGGCCCCGCCCCCGGCGACGACGAAGCTGCCGGACATCACCGGGTCGCCCCGCCGCTTCACCACCGGGTCGGCCTCGCCGGTCAGCAGCGACTCGTCGATCTCCAGGCCGTCCGCCTCGGCGACGGTGCCGTCGACCACGACCTTGTCGCCCGGTCCCAGCTCGACGAGGTCCCCCAGCACGATCCCGGAGACGGACACCTCGGCGGCCCGGCCGTCGCGGCGGACGGTGGGCTTCGCCTCACCGATGACCGCGAGGCTGTCCAGCGTCTTCTTGGCGCGCCATTCCTGGACGATGCCGATGCCGGTGTTGGCGATGATCACGAAGCCGAAGAGGCTGTCCTGGATCGGCGCCACGCACAGCATGATCACCCAGAGCACGCCGATGATCAGGTTGAACCGGGTGAGGACGTTGGCGCGGACGATCTCGGTGACGGAACGCGAGGAGCGTACGGGTACGTCGTTGACCTCGCCGCGGGCGACCCGCTCGGCGACCTCGGCGCTGCTCAGCCCGCCCGGCGACGGGGGTCCGGGTGAGTCCGGCAGGGAGTCCGGCTGCTCGCCGGAGGAGTCGGGTGCCCGCTGAGTCATGGCTCCGACGGTACGGGCGGAAGCGGGGCTTCACCCGGCGGACGGCCGAAGATCCGACCGCGGTCGGACCGGAACGGTCCCGTGGTACCACCCGGGCGCCGCACCGGGTCCGGCTCCCGGCCGGACCGCCGGCCCGGGGTCAGCGGCCGGCGTCCGCGCCGCCGGCCCCGGCGCTCCCGGCCCCGGCGCGCTCGGCGGCGTCCCGCTTGATCGCCGCGTCCCGCGCCCGTACGTACCAGACGCCGATCAGGCCGAGGCCCCCGCCGGTCAGGCAGCACCACAGCCACCAGGTGTGCCCGTGGTCGTCGTACCAGCCGTAGAAGGGGAGCTGCACGAGGAAGAGGACGAACCAGAGGATCGTGCCGCCGGTGATGGTGGCGACGACCGGGCCCTCCAGGGGCTCGGGCGCCTCGTGTTTCGGTGTCCACTTCTCCATGCGCTCAGTCTAGGACCTGGCCCCGAAGGGCCGGACGCGGCAGTCGGCCCATGGGTCTACGCGCGGAGATAGCGATCTTCGCCTGATGTATTCATACTGAATCTGCTTCTGGTTGTCTTGTTTTATTCGTGCAAACATCCAAAGCTGACCGATATCAGACCGTCCCTTCCTTGCCGGTCGGTCTTACTCCCCTCGATGCGCGACTGAAGGTCACACATGTCCCCCTCGGCCACCGCTAAGGTCGACCCCACGCCGCCCCCGGCTCCGCAGCAGCCCTCCGGCGGCCTGGACCGCTTCTTCAAGATCTCCGAGCGGGGATCGTCGGTCGCCCGCGAGATCCGTGGCGGATTCGCCACGTTCTTCGCGATGGCGTACATCATCGTGCTGAACCCGATCATCCTCGGCAGCGCGAAGGACATGTACGGCCATCAGCTCGACGGCGGCCAGCTCGTCACGGCCACCGTGCTGACGGCCGCGTTCTCCACGCTCCTGATGGGCGTCATCGGCAACGTCCCGATCGCGCTGGCCGCCGGCCTCGGCGTCAACACCGTGGTCGCCCTCCAGCTGGCCCCCCGGATGAGCTGGCCGGACGCCATGGGCATGGTGGTCCTCGCGGGCTTCGTGGTGATGCTCCTCGTCGCCACGGGTCTGCGCGAACGCGTCATGAACGCCGTGCCGATGTCGCTCCGCAAGGGCATCTCGATGGGTATCGGCCTCTTCGTGCTGCTGGTCGGCCTGGTCGACTCGGGCTTCGTCTCCCGCATCCCGGACGCCGCGCACACCACCGTGCCGCTCCAGCTCGGCAACGACGGCCACCTCAACGGCTGGCCGGTGCTGGTCTTCGTGCTCGGCACGCTGCTGACCCTCGCGCTGATCGTCCGCAAGGTGCCGGGCGCGATCCTGATCTCCATCGTCGCGATGACCGTCGTCGCGGTGGTCATCGACGCGATCGCCGACCTGCCCGCGGGCGCCTGGGGCCTGACCACCCCCGCGTGGCCGGGCAACCCGGTGTCGTCCCCCGACTTCGGCCTGGTCGGTGAGGTCAGCCTGTTCGGCGGCTTCGAGAAGGTCGGCATCCTCACCGGCGTCCTCTTCGTCTTCACGGTGCTGCTGTCCTGCTTCTTCGACGCGATGGGCACCATCCTCGGGGTCGGCGACGAGGCGAAGCTGATGGACAAGAACGGCACCTTCCCGGGCATGAACAAGGTCCTGTTCATCGACGGCGTCGCCGTCGCCACGGGCGGTGCGACCTCCTCCTCCGCCGGTACCTGCTTCGTGGAGTCCACGGCGGGCGTCGGCGAGGGCGCGCGCACCGGCCTGTCGAGCGTGGTCAGCGGTCTGCTCTTCGCGGTGGCGCTGTTCCTGACGCCGCTGGCGACGATGGTCCCCTCGCAGGCGGCCACCCCGGCGCTGGTCGCGGTCGGCTTCCTGATCCTGGTGGGCTCGGTCCGGGCCGTCGACTGGAGCGACTACACGCTCGCGATCCCGGCGTTCCTCGCGATGCTGATGATGCCGTTCACGTACTCGATCACCAACGGCATCGGCATCGGCTTCGTCGCCTTCTGCGTGCTGCGCCTGGCGGCGGGCCGCGGGCGTGAGGTGCCGGTGGCGATGTACGCCGTGTCGGCGGTCTTCGTCTTCTACTACGCGATGCCGGCGCTCGGCCTCACGTGACGCACCCGCCCACGGCCGGCGGTGCGCCGCCGGGGACCGTGGCGGGACAGTGAACACCGCGGCACGCGG
Source organism: Streptomyces nitrosporeus (assembly GCF_008704555.1). NCBI lineage: Bacteria > Bacillati > Actinomycetota > Actinomycetes > Kitasatosporales > Streptomycetaceae > Streptomyces > Streptomyces nitrosporeus. Next base: position 3,303,636 of record NZ_CP023702.1, on the reverse strand, counting down.
TCACCCCTGCGGGGCGGACCTCGGTCAGGTGACCCGGTCGGCCGGGTCGCCGTGACCGAGGTCCGCCCCGTAGAACTTCTCCGTCTCGTCGACGGCGGCGCTGAAGCGTTCGTCGAAGTCGTCGCGGACGAGCGTGCGGACCACGTAGTCCTGGACGCTCATGCCACGTCGTGCGGCGCGCTTCTTGAGCCGGTCGAGCAGCTCACCGTCTATCCGCAGGCTGAGCACTGTCGATCCCATGCCAGAAGGGTCCCGGCACACGCAGCGGTTTCGCGTGTCTTTCCGGCCTATACTCACTCGTTCGGGTGATCAGTTTCTTCCGGGTGCACCTGTAGCTGGTATTTAGCATAGCTAATGAGTTACGCTAAGGACCATGCCTGACCTGATCCACGACGGCGAGAGTGCCGCCGCCGTGAGCTCCCTTCGCTCCGCCGTGATGCTCCTGGGCCGGCGTCTGAAGCACCAGCGCGTCGACGAGTCGCTGAGCCCCACCGAGATGTCGGTGCTCGGGACCCTCGCCCGCTGCGGCTCCGCCACACCCGGTGAGCTGGCCCGAAAGGAACACGTACAGCCGCCGTCGATGACCCGCATCGTCGCGTTGCTGGAGGCCAAGGGCCTGGTCAGGCTGGAACCGCACCCCGATGACCGTCGGCAGAAGATGGTCAGCCGCACCGAGCAGGCGGAAGCCATGCTCGCCGAGAGCCGTTCCAAGCGGAACGCCTGGCTGGCCGGCCTCGCCGAGGGCCTGGACGAGGACGAGTGGGAGAAGCTGCGGGCCGCCGCGCCCGTGCTGGAGAAGCTGGCCCACCTGTGACCCGGGGTGCCCCGGACCGAGGTCCGGAGCACCCTTTCGCGCGTCCCCGTCAGCACGTACGCCGATAAGCCAGAGGAGGCGAACTCTTTTGAGTACGGGATCCGGAGCAGACTCCGCCCCCGCACCGACTTCCACCCACGAGAGCAAGACCGGCGGGACCTTCTCGTCGCTGAAGATCCGCAACTACCGCCTGTTCGCCACGGGCGCCGTGATCTCCAACACCGGCACCTGGATGTCCCGCATCACGCAGGACTGGCTCGTCCTGAGCCTCACCGGGTCCGCCACGGCCGTCGGCATCACCACGGCCCTCCAGTTCCTCCCGATGCTGCTCTTCGGCCTGTACGGCGGTGTGATCGCCGACCGGCTCCCGAAGCGGCGTCTGCTCCTCATCAGCCAGGCAGCGCTCGGCCTGTGCGGCGTCGCACTCGCCGTACTGACCCTCTCCGGCGTCGTCGAGGTCTGGCACGTCTACCTGATCGCCTTCCTGCTCGGCATGGTGACCGTCGTCGACAACCCGGCGCGCCAGTCGTTCGTCTCCGAGATGGTCGGCCCCGCACAGCTGCGCAACGCCGTCAGCCTGAACTCCGCGAACTTCCAGTCCGCCCGGCTCATCGGACCCGCCGTCGCGGGTGTCCTCATCACCACGGTCGGCAGCGGCTGGGCCTTCATGCTGAACGGGCTGTCGTTCATCGCCCCGCTGGTCGGCCTGATGATGATGCGCACCGACGAGCTGCACGCCTCCGTCACCGTCAAGCGGGCCAAGGGCCAGCTGCGCGAGGGGCTGCGCTACGTCTCGGGCAGGCCCGACCTGATCTGGCCCATCGTGCTGGTCGGCTTCGTGGGGACCTTCGGTTTCAACTTCCCGATCTGGCTCACCGCCTTCGCCGACGAGATCTTCGACGGCGGCGCGGGGATGTACTCCTTCTTCAACATCCTGATGGCGGCCGGCTCCCTCTGCGGGGCCCTGCTGGCCGCCCGGCGCCGTTCCTCGCGGCTGCGGATGGTGGTGGGCGCGGGCACCGTGTTCGGCCTGCTGGAGATCGTCGCGGCGCTCTCCCCGACGGTCTGGCTCTTCTCGCTGCTGCTGGTCCCGATCGGCATGATCGGCATGACGACCAACATCAGCGCCAACACCAGCGTCCAGATGGCCGCGGACCCCGCGATGCGCGGCCGGGTGATGAGCCTCTACATGATGGTCTTCGCCGGGGGCACGCCGGTGGGCGCCCCGATCGTCGGCTGGATCAGCGACACCTACGGCGCGAGGACCGGCATGATGGCCGGCGGCGCGGTCTCCGTGCTGGCCGCGCTCGGCGTCGGCTTCATGCTGACCCGCGTCGGCGGACTGCGCCTCAAGGTCGACCTGCGGCCCGGCCACCCGCATGTGCGGTTCGTCCCGCGTGAACGGCTGGCGACGGCGGCCTGAGAGCCGCCGCCCGGCCCGCCGCATCCGCCCCCTCCCCCGCCGGGAGGGGGCGGCCGCCGTTCTCCGGGCCCCGGCCCGCGGCTCCGCCCGCCTCCACATCGGGAACCGTGGGGCACGCCTCCGCGGAACCCGTCCCCGCGGGTGCGGGAACGCTGCCAGACTCGCCGTATGAGCGGTCCCGCGAACAGTGCCGGCAGCCCCGTGGACACCCCTCGCGCCCAGCGGCTCTTCGCCGCGGTCCTGCCGCCCGGGGCCGCGGCGGACGAGCTGGCGGCGGCCGTCGCACCGCTGCGCCGGCTGCCCGGCGCCGGGGAGCTGCGCTGGACGGGCCGGGCGGGCTGGCACTTCACCTCGGCCTTCTTCGGGCACGTGGAGGAGGAACTGCTGCCCGGTCTGTACGAACGGCTGGAGCGGGCCGCCCACCGCACCGGGCGCTTCGAGCTCCGGCTGAGGGGCGGCGGCAGGTTCGACGGGCGGGCCCTGTGGGCGGGGGCCGCGGGCGGGCTCGACACACTGCGGCTGCTGGCGGACCGCGCCGGGGCGGCGGCCCGCCGGGCCGGGGTACCGATGGAGGGGCACCGCTCCTACGTCCCCCACCTCACCCTGGCCCGCAGCCGGGTGCCGGCCGACCTCACCCCGTACACCGCGGCCCTGGAGCGCTTCGAGGGGACGCCCTGGGAGGCCGGGGAGCTGGCCCTGGTCCGCAGCAACCCGCCGGTGAGCGGGGTGCCCGGGGAGCAGCCGCGGTACGAGGTGGTACGGGGCTGGCCGCTGGGGCGGTGAGCCGGGCGGTTACGCTCGTCGGGTGGACCCGAAGACCAGGAACCGCGTCATGGCGGCCGTACTCGTACTGATGTTCGCTGTTGTCGCGGTGGCGGCCGCCCTCGGGGGCTGAGCCCACGGCGAGGACGGCCGCACGGCGTGCGCCGGTCCGGTTACCAGGCGAAGTTCTCCGGGGACGGGCCGGGGCCCGGGAAGATCTCGTCCAGACCGGCCAGCACCTCCTCGGAGAGCTCCAGCTCCACCGCGCGCAGCGCGGAGTCGAGCTGTTCCCGGGTGCGGGGGCCGGAGATCGGCCCGGTGACACCGGGCCGGGTCAGCAGCCAGGCCAGCCCCGCCTCGCCGGGCTCCAGACCGTGCTTCTCCAGCAGGTCCTCGTAGGCCTGGACCTGGGCCCGCAGCTTCGGGTCGGCGAGCGCGTCGCCGGAGCGGCCGGACGTGGACCGGGCGCCGCCGCCCTCCCGCTCCTTGCGGATCGCCCCGCCGAGCAGCCCGCCGTGCAGCGGGGACCACGGGATGACCCCGAGGCCGTACTCCTGGGCGGCCGGGATGACCTCCATCTCGGCGCCGCGCTGCATCAGGTTGTAGATGCACTGCTCGCTGACCAGGCCGTAACTGCCCCGCTGCCGGGCCCGCTCGTTGGCCTGGGCGATCTTGTAGCCGGAGAAGTTGGACGAGCCGGCGTAGAGGATCTTGCCCTGCTGGATCAGTACGTCGATGGCCTGCCAGATCTCCTCGACCGGGGTGGACCGGTCGACGTGGTGGAACTGGTACAGGTCGATGTGGTCGGTCTGGAGCCGCTTGAGACTGGCGTCGACGGCACGCCGGATGTTCAGGGCGGACAGCTTGTCGTGGTTGGGCCACGCCTCGCCGTCGGGGCCCATGTTGCCGTAGACCTTGGTCGCGAGGACGACCTTGTCCCGGCGGTCGCCGCCCTGGGCGAACCAGGTGCCGATGATCTCCTCGGTGCGGCCCTTGTTCTCGCCCCAGCCGTACACGTTGGCCGTGTCGAAGAAGTTGACGCCGGCCTCCAGGGCGGCGTCCATGAGGGCGTGGCTGTCGCTCTCGTTGGTCTGGGGGCCGAAGTTCATCGTCCCCAGGACGAGGCGGCTGACTTTGAGTCCGGTGCGTCCGAGCTGCGTGTACTTCATGGGTCCCAAGCCAACGCCTTCGAGTGCGCTCCAAGCAAGAGTCGGGCACTCACCCGCCTCCGTTTGCGCGACAACGCGCACAGTCGCGTTCCCGCACAGTGCTGTGACCGGGAACCTTTGCCGGGCTGCTCGTTGTGTCGGGTCTCAGTGACGGCATTCGGCACCGCACCGGGGCCGGGGGGCCGGTCGTTGTGCGCGTCCGATGGCGCACCCGGTGCGTGCCCCGGCCGGGGACCTTCCGGCCGGGGCACGCGGGGTTCGCCTGCAGGGATCAGGCGGCGGGCGTCAGAAAGTGGCAGTTGGCGGAGACGGGGTTGTTGTTGGTCGTCGCGTCGGCCGTCCGGACCCTCCAGCCGTAGCTGTGGCCGGGGGTGAGCGTCGGGACGGTGAGCGAGACGGTGCCCTGGCCCTTGACCGTGGAACTCTTCGAGCCCGGCGTGCCCAGGCTCAGGATCTGGGTCGAGGTGGTGTTGTCCCACAGGGAGAACTCGGCCCACACGTCCTTGGACGGGTCGGGGTGCCGGACCGTCGCGGTGAGCGTCGGCGTGAGCGTGGCGGCGGTGCCGAAGGCGTTTCCGTACAGGTCGCCGTGCTGGTGACAGCCCTGGGAGTTCATGCCTTCGACGACGGGCATCGCGACGCTCTTGTCGGTCGGGGCCGTCATGGTCCCGGAGTACGAGGCGACCTGGTCGTCGCGCAGGGCGTAGGAGAATGCCTCGGCCCGCTGGATGTGGCCCTTGAAGCCGGCATTCCGCACGCCGCTGACGAGGTCGCGGCCGACGACGAAGGGGCCGGCCGCGGCCCACCTGGCGGTGTGCGTGGTCTCGGCTTCCTTCGTGCCGTCGACGAAGAGGCTCACCTTGCCGGTGGAGGCGTCGTAGACGCCGGTGAGCCTGGTCCACCGGCCCTTGACCGCGCCGGGCGCGACGGCCTGGTCGATGTTCCAGCCGTCGGCGTCGGCCCTCGGCAGGCCGAAGCGCCAGGAGTTGTCGCCCGCGTTGTAGAAGAGGATCATGCCGCTGACCCGGGTGCCGTCCTGAGACACAACGGCGGACGTGCCCGCGTCGGCGTCGAGCTTGGCCCAGGCGGAGACGGTGAAGCTGTGTGTGGTGTCGACCGCGGGAGCGCGGGCGACGATGGCCTCGTCCACCCGGCCGTCCATGTACAGCGCTCCGCCGTGCTCGGCCGTCCGCCAGTCGCTCGTACCGTCACCGCTCGAGCCGTTCAGCTCGTCTGTCGGGCCGGTCGTCGCGGTGGCGCTGCCGTCGAGCTTCCAGGAGACGGCGGGGCCGCCCTGGGTGTAGCCGTAGACCGGGGTGTGGTCGGAGTAGGCGTCGTCGTCGGGCCTGCAGTTCCTCTTGCCCAGGTGACACTCCGACTGGGTCGCGACCAGGTAGTCCGTGCTGTCGCCGAACTCAGTCCGTGAGTCGCAGCCGGTGAAACCGCCGGTCGAGAAGAGGTAGTCGATCTTGGACGAGGTCATGGTGTACGACGTGTATCCGCCGTTGGCCGATGTGACCTCGTTACCCCGTGTGAGCTTCGTGTGCTCGTTGACGGCGTCGCCGGGGAAGTACGCTCGCTGGTCGCACTCGGCCATCAGGTCGTAGAGCGGCTTGAGCGTTGTCTGATTGCTGGTGTTGAAGTCACCGCCCAGGACCACGGACGGGAACCGCTTCACGACCCGCTCGACGATGTCGAGCTGCTTCTGGTAGTAGGCCGCTGCCGTATCCGTCGAGATCGGGACCTCCCAGTGCGGCTCCTTCTTCTCCTTCGTCGTGTCGGAGTGGAAGTTGGAGATGTGCGTGCTGCACAGGTGGCTTTCCCAGCCCTCCACCTCGGCACAGAGGATGGTGCCGCTGTTCATGGAGAGGCCGGTGCCGACCGGAGTCCCGAAGTCGTCCTCCGACCGCCAGGTGATCTTTCCCTTGACGGCGATGGCGTTGCTCAGCGTGCCGGTCAGGTGATCGCCACGGCAGTCCGAGCCCTCGGAGTCGAGGAGCTCGGGGTCCCTGCGCTCGGGCTCCACCCCATGCGGGTCGTCGGGCCGGGTCACACCTGCCGAGGCGAAGCTCCACTCGCCTGCGGGGAGGAGCTTCTTGAGTTCGTCGAGGTGGCTCGTTCCGGTGGCGTCACCCGGTGTCCTGCCGACGCAGACCTCCTGGAGGAGCACGGCGTTGAGCTTGCGCTCGTTGATGAGCCTGACGACACCCTCCATCTTCCTGCGCGGACCGGAGCCGTCGGGGATCGAGAAGCCGTCCTCGTCGTACCGTCCGGTGGCGGCGCCGTTCCGCCAGGGGCAGTACCCGGCATCCGAGGCGGTCCGACCGCCTGCCTCCCCACACATGTTCCAGGTTGCCGCGCGCACCGACTCGCGGGTGTGGCCGGTCGCCGTCGGGTCCCCGGGGACGAGGGCCGTGGCGGGCGTCGCCTGGCCCCCGACGAGCAGGACGGCGGCCAGAGCGGGCGCCCACGCGTGCAGCCATCGGGCCGCGAATCTTCTCATGTCAGCTCACAAGCGAACGTATGGGTGTCCGCGTCCCCCCGCCCTGGAGGCCAGGACGGCCCCAGGACTATAAGGAACTTGCTCTGGACGGGTCCCTCCGCCCCCGCGGCGGCGTCCACCGCCGTCGTGCGGACCCAGCGGTAGCCGGCCTTGCCGCTGGGAGAGCGCTGGAGGCGGTCGGTCAGGACCAGTTGGCGCAGGACCTTGTAGCCGGCAGGACCCGGCCGGCAGTGGTCCTGGATCGCCCCCCGGGCCATGGGCGGCCCGTTGGCGGTCGCGGCCCGAGGCCCAGGGCCGACTATGTGTCAGTGGTACCTCCTAAGTTGATGGTCACGACGGGTGGTCGGGAAGATCCAGCCGCCTCGTCCGTCACGCTCTGTGCGGAAACGGTCCGTGCCGGGCGAAGAAGAGGGGGACCATACAGATGAAGACTCGACGACGAGCGGGGCGGGGTGCGCTCACCGCGGCCCTGGGGCTGGCGCTCCTGGGTGCCGGAGCGCCCGCCGCCAGCGCGGACGCCAACAGCGGCGCGCTGCCGGTCAGCTCGTACAAGGACATCGTGGTCGATGGCGTCCACCAGCACGTCTTCCTCAGCGATCCGGTCGGCGGCAGCGTTCTGGTGACCGACTACCAGGGCCAGGTCGTACAGCGTATCGACGGTGCGGCCGGCGCCTGGGGGCTCGCTCTTTCTGCGGACTCCGGGACGCTCTACGTGGCGTTGCGGGATGCCGGGGCGATCGCTGCTGTGGACACCGCCACCCTGCAGGAAACCGCGCGGTTCGACACCGGCACCGGTGCGGGCGTGTACGCCGGCCCTACCTCGCTGGCGACGGCCGGCGGTCAGCTCTGGTTCGGTTATGCCAAGGACACGTGGACGGGCGCGCTCGGCGCCGTGGACCTCTCGGGCGCTGAGCCGACGGTCACCCTGGATCACGTCATGGACGATTTCGGCGGCTTTCCGTACCTGGTCGCCTCTCCGGCGGATCCGGACCTCCTGGTGGCCGCCGAGGCCGATGGCAACTCGGTCGCCGTCGCGCTGTACGACGTGGGCTCCGGGCGGGCCGAGCGGCGCGAGCAGACCGTCGGTCCCGGCCCTGAGGGATGCTCCAGCCTGCAGGACCTTGCGCTGACGCCGGACGCGCGGCAGGTGGTCGTCTCCTGCGCCGAGCCCGACGCGCACCAGGTGTTCAGCACCACGGACCTGACCCACCAGGGCCAGTACGCGGTCGACGGCAACCCCGTAGCGGTGGCCATCGCCCCGGACGGCACCATGGCCGCAGGCACCTACGCCGGCGGCGGACAGCCGGACATCTCGCTCTTCACGCCGGGTGAGACGGCGCCGTTCAAGGACTGGGACCTCCAGGCGACCTCGGACGAGCTGTACGCGCCCGAGGACAGGCTCCGCTCGGCGGGCCTGGCCTGGGCGCCCGACGGCGGGCGTCTCTTCGCGGTCACCGAACTCGGCGCGGGCCACCCCACGTCCGTGGGGCTGAGGGTCCTGGACATGCCGCAGGTTGCCACCAGCCTCACCCTCACGGCACCCGCCGCCTCACCGCGCAACCACGACCTGACGCTGACGGGCCGTGTGGTCTCGCCGGTCCCCCTCGCCGCAGGCACCACAGTCGACGTCATACGGCTCGACGACCCCTCGCTCGGCGAGGGCACCCACATCGGCACTGCCCCGGTGGCTGCCGACGGCACCTTCAGCTTCGTCGACCTGCCACGCGTGAAGGGCTCCGTGCAGTACACCGCGCACTATTACGGCGACGCGCGGCACGCCTACTCATACGGATCGGTCACGGTGGACATCGTCTCGGACTGACCGGAAGTCACAGCCCCTGCCCGCATGCCGTGAGAGGGCCGCGGTACCGAGCACCGGACATGAAAGCCCGGGTCTCAAGCGCGGCAAGGACGACCGGGTCATGGCCTGGACCTCCGATGAACCTTTCCGGTGGGAGCGACAGACGGAGCATCGGCCCCGCTCGTACGGTCGCCGTCTCCTCAGGCGTGCCGGGCGAACCGGTCGAGGGCGGCCAGCACGGCCCGCCTGGTCGCGGCGCCACCGAGGTGCCCGTCGCCGTCGATCACCGTCAGTTCGGCGTCCGGCCAGGCCCTCGCCAGTTCCCAGGCGGTCGTCAGCGGCCCGCCCATGTCGAAACGCCCGTGCACCAGCACCCCGGGGATGCCCGCGAGCCGGTGCGCGTCGCGGATCAGCTGTCCCTCCTCCAGCCATGCGGCGTGCGAGAAGTAGTGCGCGCAGATCCGTACGAACGCCTGCCGGGCGGGGGCGGGACGGCCGGTGTAGGGGGCGGGCCCGGTGGACGTCTCCAGGGAGAGCACCGCGTCCTCCCAGGCGCACCAGTCGGCCGTGGCCCGTGCCCGGACCTCCGGATCGGGGCTCTCCATCCGGCGTGCGTAGGCGGCGACGAGGTCCCGGGGGCCCTCGGCCTCCGGGACGCCGGCCCGGAAGCGGTCCCATGCCTCGGGGAAGAAGCGCCCGGCGCCCCGGTAGAGCCAGTCGGTCTCGCTGCGCCGGGTCGTCGTCACGGCCGGGATCACGATCTGGGAGACACGCTCCGGGTACCGCTGGGCGTACGCGAGGATCAGCGTCGAACCCCAGGACCCGCCGTACAGCAGCCACCGTCCGATGCCGAGGCGGGTGCGCAGCAGTTCCATGTCGGCGATCAGGTGGGCGGTGGTGTTGTGCCGCATGTCGGCGGCCGGGTCGCTCGCGTGCGGGGTGGAGCGGCCGCAGTTGCGCTGGTCGAAGAGGACGACCCGGTAGAGGTCCGGGTCGAAGTACTGCCGGGGCCGGGTCCCGCATCCGGAGCCCGGCCCGCCGTGGACGACGAGGGCGGGCTTGCCGTCCGGGTTGCCGCAGACCTCCCAGTACACGAGGTTGCCGTCACCGGCATCCAGCATGCCGTGGTCGTACGGCTCGATCGGCGGGTAGGTCCCGTCGGGCTCCCGGTCCACGGACGGCGCCTTCCTTCCGGATTCCCGGACGGTAGTGTGCGGGGCCGGGCGGAGCCGTAGCGCAGAGGTCGTCGCGCGGGTCTCCACAACCACGAGGACGCCGGTTCGAATCCGGCCGGCTCCGCCCTTCCCGCGTGGCCCGGGTGCGGGGGGTCAGGGGGCGATGGGCAGCTGGCGCTTGTGCTCGGTGCGGCGGTAGCGGTCGACGATCGTGTCGAAGTCGTGCCGGTCCACCGGCTTGCCCTCCAGGAAGTCGTCGATGGTGTCGTAGCTGACGCCGAGCGCCTGCTCGTCGGTCTTGCCCGGGTCGAGGGTCTCCAGGTCGGCGGTGGGGACCTTGCCGACCAGCTCGGCGGGGGCGCCCAGCGCGTCCGCGACGGCACGCACCCGGCGCTTGTTCAGACCGGTCAGCGGGACGAGGTCGGCGGCACCGTCACCGAACTTGGTGAAGAAGCCGGAGACCGCCTCGGCGGCGTGGTCGGTTCCGACGACCAGCCCGTCGTGTGCCCCGGCCACCGCGTACTGGGCGATCATGCGCTGGCGCGCCTTGATGTTGCCGAGCAGGAAGTCCTGGTGGTGGGGGTCGCGGAAGGTGACGTCACCGTCCACCACGGCTTGCAGCATGGCGTCGCTCGCGGGCTTGACGTCGACGGTCAGCACCTGGTCGGGCCGGATGAAGGACAGGGCCCGCTGGGCGTCGTGCTCGTCGGCCTGGACGCCGTAGGGCAGCCGCATGGCGTAGAAGCGCGCCTCGTGCCCGGCCTCCCGGGCCCGCTCGACGGCGAGCTGGCACAGCCGGCCCGCGGTGGTGGAGTCGACGCCGCCGCTGATGCCGAGCACCAGGGAGCGCAGGCCGGTGGTGGTCAGCCGCTCGGTGAGGAAGGCCACCCGGCGTTCGATCTCCTTCTCGGCGTCGAAGGAATCGGCGACCAGAAGCTGCCGGGCGATCTCCTGCTGCACGGTGATGGGCGCCGGCTCGTTCACAGCTGCTCCTTGTTCCGGTGGGGATGCGACGGACTGTCGTTCCCTCCCACCCTACGCAGTGGGGCCCCCGGACCGGCAGGGGCGGCGCCCGGCGCCGGGCCGGGGTCTCAGCCCCTGACGGCCAGGTGGTACGCCGACGCCCACAGCACCACCGCGCTCGCCAGGCCGGCCGCGCCCCGGACGGCCTCCCCCGGCAGTCCGGCGGCGTCATCGGGGTCATGCGGGCACCGTACGGTGATCACGTGTTCGACGCAGCCGTTTCCGGCTCGAAAGCCCCTGGCCGAAAAGGGAGTCGGGCCGCCGGCCGCCAGCCTGTGTTCCGCCGGTTCCCGCCGCTTCCCGGTCCGTGTCCCGCCGGTGGGGGCGGCGTAGCCTGGTCGCCGTGAATGCGACTCCCCTGGTGCTTGCCGTGCTGGACGAACTGCTCGCCTCCGCCGCCCCCGACGAGCGGGGCGCTCTGTGGCATCTCGCCGAACAGGGGCGGGAGCTGGACGCCAATCTCGTGCGGCTTCCTCCGGGCGCCGGGGTGGGGGAGCACCAGGAGGACGCCCTGGACGTGCTCCTGGTCGTCCTCTCGGGCGGCGGCATCCTGCGTACGCAGGGCACCGGCACGCTGGACCTCTCCCCGACGACCGTCCTCTGGCTGCCCAGGACCTCGCGCCGGGCGCTGGAGGCGGGGGAGGACGGGCTGGCGTACCTCACGGTGCACCGCCGCCGGCCGGGACTCATGATCAAGCCGTCCGCCCCGGCCGCGGCGACGGCCCCTCGGGCGGTGACGCCCCCGGCGGCGACGGCTCCTCCCGCCGTGGCGGTTCCTCCCACGGCGTACGAGGGCGGGGAAGCGCCCTGCATGCTGGACCTGGTCTGCCCGGAGTGCGGCCGGCTGTCCGCCGACCGTGCGCCGAGGTTCTGCAGCGCCTGCGGGGAGCCGTTCCCGGAGCGCTGAGGGTGGTGCGGCCGGTGCGGCGGGCCCCGTGACCGGGCCGGACCGGCCGGGTGTCAGGCTCCGAGGCCGGCGTCGCGTGCCAGGAGCGCGGCCTGTACCCGGTTCTCGCATTCCAGCTTGGCGAGGATGCGGCTCACATACGTCTTGACCGTCGCTTCGCTCATGTGGATCCTCCGGCCGGCGTCCGCGTTGGAAAGCCCCTCGCCCAGCAGCGCCAGGACGTCACGCTCGCGGTCCGTCAGCTTCTCCACCCGGCGGCGGGCCTGTTCGGCGCGGTGCGCGGCGCCTCCTCCGGAGGCCAGCGAGTCCACCACGTGCCGGGTGGCGCCGGGCGACAGGTACGCCTGCCCGGCCGCCGCCGCCCGTACGGCGCCCATCAGTTCCGCGGGGGCGGAGTCCTTCAGCAGGAAGCCCGCGCTGCCGCCGGTCAGGGCACGCAGCACGTTCTGCTGCTCCCCGAACGTGGTCAGGATCAGCACCCGGACCCCGGGCGCGGTCCGGCGCAGTTCGGCCAGGGCGGTCAGCCCGTCCATGACCGGCATCTGGATGTCGAGCAGTGCCACGTCGACGTGCTGGGAACGGGCGAGTTCGACGGCCTCACGCCCGTTCGCCGCCTCGGCGACGACGTCGATGTCGTCCGCCGAGGAGAGGATCATCCTGATGCCCGCCCGGATGAGCGGCTCGTCGTCCGTCACAAGAACCCTGATCACGACTCTCCCGTGCGGTTTCGTGTGGCCCCGGGCCGCTCCGGGGCGGCCCTGCCCGCGGTCATCGGGCCATCATCCCCGATGCCTTCGCACACCCGTGCGCCGCGTCCCGCCCGTGTGCCGCGTCCCGTCCGTTCCGTACGCCGCGTCACACCGGGCCGGCGCCGCTTCGGGAACACGTCCCCGCCCCGCCGCCTCCTCGCCCCGCCGGCTTCTCAACTCGCTGTCTCGAAGGACTTCTTCTCGATCAGCCTGCCGTCCTTGAAGCAGAACCGGTACACGGGCTCGGCGGTCCAGCTGCTGCCGAACTCCGTGGACAGGAGGGTGAGGCACTCGGCTCCCGCGGGCACGGGCGGCGCGCCCTCGCCGTCCACCTCGTTGTTCAGGAAGGAGTCCCCGCCGGGCAGCCGGTCCCGTACCTCCTTCTCCGGCTGACCGACCGTCACGGCCTCGTACTGCGCGGGCTCGATCATCGCCTCGTCCGCCTCCCGCATGAGGAAGATCCCGCCGACCACCACCGCGGTGACCAGCAGCAGGCCGGCCAGGGCCGCCACTCCGCAGCCGACGGCTATGCCGTTCCTCGTCCTGTTCCTGCTCATGGCCTTCGCCAACTCCTTGGGGAGAACGTTCCGGTTGATGACCGGATCACTCTCGCCCGGGGAGCCCGCCGGGCTCTGCGCCCGGAAGTCGTCCGTGGGTGCGACGAACGTCGTCGGTGCGAAGGGGCCGCTGTGCGGGGCGTCCAGGTCCTGCCTGTCGGCCGGGGGCGGGAAGCCGCCGCCCGGCAGGGTGTAGGGCAGTACGCAGGCCAGCCGGAAGCCGCCGTCCCCGGTGGGGCCCGCGTGCACCATGCCGCCGACGAGCCTGGCCCGTTCGCCCAGCCCGGCCAGGCCCTGGTGTCCGCCGGCCGTCCCGAGCGCCGGGGGCCCGGCCGTGGGCCCGTTGGCGACCTCCACGACCAGCGAGTCCGGTTCGTAGCGCAGGGCGACGGTGATCGCGGCCCCGGGCGCGTGCTTGTGGGCGTTGGTCAGGCCCTCCTGGACCACGCGGTAGGCGGCGTGGTCGGCGGTGGGGGCGAGCGGGCGTACGTCACCGGAGCACACCGACTCGACGGTGGTGCCCGCCTTCCGGGACGTCTCCACCAGGTTCCCGATGCCCGCCACACCGCGCCCCAGTGCCCCGGGGTCTTCGCCGTACAGACCGCCGGCCGGGCCCGTGCCCGGGTCATCGGCGCCGGAACGTTCGACTCCGTCGCGCAACAGGCCGACGACGTCACGCAGTTCGTGCATCGCGGCCACCGACGCCTCCCTCAGCACGCCGACGGCCTCGCGCTGCCGGCCGGTGAGGGTGCGGTCCACCTCCAGGGCGCCGGTGTGCACCGCGATCAGGGCGAGCTGGTGGCCGAGGCTGTCGTGCATGTCCTGGGCGATGCGCTGGCGTTCCCGTATCCGGGCGTGCTGGACGAGCATCGTCCGTTCGCGCAGGAGCTGGGCGTGGTACTCGTCGAGGGTGTCGGCGAGCGTCCGGCGCTGTGACCAGTAGCGTCCCGCGAGACCGGGGACGATCACCGAGACCAGCAGGAGCAGCCCGGTGAGGAGCAGCAACGACGGGGAGAAGTGGGGGAGTTCCCACAGGACGGAGAGGGTGAAGGCGAGGCCGTAGGCGGCGGTGAAGACCCCGGCCGCCTTGCCGAGGCCGTCGATCCGCCGGCCGGCCGACCAGGCGGCGACGAGGATCAGCGGCCCTGCCCCGCCGTACACGACGGACCCCGCGGCGGCCACCACCAGCACGGTCGCCGGGAGCACCCGGCGCAACGGTGCCACCAGGGCGGTGGCCAGAGCGACGGCGACGGCCTCGGCGGGGTGGTCGCCGTCGAGCAGCCCTCCGCCCAGGGCGAGCAGCGCCAGCACCGGGCCGAGCAGCGATTCGCCCACGACGCGCCGGGCCGGCCACATCTCCGGGGCGAGGAGGGCCCGCACCGGTGCGGTGGGGAGCATGGTTTCGGTACGGGTCACACGAGCACGCTAGGCGGTGCCGTCGGACGGTCGCTGTGGCCCTTCGTCGCGACGGGCCGCGACGAAAGTCGCACACCCCCGGCGGCGGCCGGCGGTGTCCGTGGGCTGCGCCCGGGGGCGGCGGGCACGCCCGTCCTCCCGGCCCGGGACGCTTTTCCGGCCGGGGGAGGCCGGTGGCGGCTTCAGCCCAGTCCGCCGTTGCTGTTCAGCAGCTGGCCGTTGACCCAGGCGCCCGCGGGGGAGCACAGGAAGTCCACCAGGTGGGCGGTGTCCTCGGGGGTGCCGAGGCGGCCGAGCGGGGTGGCGGCGGCCAGGTCCCGTCTGGTGTCAGGGGTCATCCAGCCGGTGTCGACGGGGCCGGGGTTGACGACGTTCGCCGTCACCTTGAGGTGGGCCAGCTCATGGGCCGCCGCGAGGACGATGCGGTCCAGCGCGCCCTTGCTCGCGCCGTAGGGCAGATTGCCGACGGTGTGGTCGCTGGTCAGGGCGACGATGCGGCCGGTGCCGGGGGCGGCGCGGAAACGCAGCCCGAACTCGCGGACCAGCAGCCAGGAGGCGCGGGTGTTCACCGCGAAGTGCCGGTCGAAGCTCTCCAGCGAGGTGTCGAGCAGCCCGGAGTCCACCGACTCGCAGTGGCACATCACCAGCGCGGTCACCGGACCCAGACGGAGTTCGGTCTCGTCGTGGACGCGTCCGGCGGCGTCCGGGTCACAGAGGTCCGCTTCGATGGCGGCGGTGGCGGCCCCGAGCCGGGTGAGCTCCTCGGTGATGGCCTCGGCCGCGCCCTGCTCGATCCCCCAGTCCATGCGCCGGTCGTACGGGGTCCAGTAGGTGAACGCGATGTTCCAGCCGGACGCGGCCAGCCGGCGGGCGATCCCGGCGCCGATACCCACCGTGCGGCCCACGCCGGTGATCAGTGCGAGCGGGCGGGGGGAGGCGGCGGCGGTCGGGTCCGTGTCTGTCGTCGTCACGGAGGGATGCTCCGCGACGGCGGGCCCCCGGCACAACCGCTTTTCACGTACCTGCACCGACGGCCTCCGGCCGTGCCCGGTGGCGGCGATCCCCCGGGAGGATGCGGGGGTTTGCCCCATGGTCCCCGCTTCGGGCGGCCGATAGCTTCGGTGAACGCTGGACCGAGCCGGCCGCGGGACCCGGGCCGCTCGGGCGACCTTCCTGAACTGGGGACACATTCATGCGTGAGTTACTTCGCGGCCTGGGCATCTTCGCGGTGGCCGGTCTCGCGGCCGGCGGACTGAGCGCCTGCGGGATGGTGCAGGGCCAGACGTACGAGGACGAGAGCACGCTCTCCGGGAAGATCACCTCGGTGCGGCTGGAGAACGGGTCGGGCGGCGTCACCCTGAACGGCACCGAGGGCGGCGGGAAGCTGTCCCTGCACCGCAAGCTGGAGTACTGGGGCGACCGTCCCGAGGACCCCACGCACCGGATCGAGGGCGGTGTCCTCGTCCTCAAGGGCTGTGACGGCGACAGCCGTTGCTCGGTCAACTACACCGTGGACGTACCCGCCGGGATCGCGGTCAGCGGGCAGGTGTCGAGCGGAGCGGTCCATCTGGCCGGGGTAGGCGCGGTGAAGGTGGCCACGAGCTCGGGACGGATCGAGATGGAGGGCGTCTCGGGCGCGGTGGACGTACGGACGTCGAACGGCCGGATCACCGGACGGGACATCAAGGGCGGCGAGATCCAGGCGCAGACCTCCAACGGCGCGATCGACCTCACCCCCGCCACCCCGCAGAACGTACGGGCCACCACGTCCAACGGGGACATCACCCTGACCGTGCCGCCCGGCAGCTACCAGGTGGCCGCCGACTCGAACAACGGCGGGGAGGACATCGGCGTCACCAGCGACCCGGCGGGCAGGTACCGGCTGGGCCTGAAGACCAGCAACGGCGCCATCACGGTCAGAACCTCCTGACCGCCCGCCCCTCGCCCGCCCGGCCCCCGGGTCCCGGCCGGTGCCGGTCGCCCTTCGGGCCGGGGCTCGTACCAGGGATCGCGTCAGGGGTCACGCGAGGGATCGCGTCAGGGTTCACGCGAGGGAGAGGAACAGTTTCTCCAGGCGGGCGCGCATCTGTTCCTTGTCGGCCGGTGTCTGGCCCTCCTGGGCCATGCACTGTTCGAGTCCGGTGGCGATGATCGAGAAACCGGCCCGGTCCAGCGCCCGGGACGCGGCGGACAGCTGGGTGACGACGTCTTCGCAGTCCCGGCCCTCCTCGATCATCTTGATGACCCCGGCGATCTGCCCCTGAGCGCGGCGCAGTCGGTTCAGCACCGACTTCAGCTCGTCGGCCGCCATGTCGAGTTGCATCGTTCCTCCGCTCGCCCGTATACCCCCAGGCGTATTTTACCGCGCGGGAGCCAGCCGGTGAACACCCCTCCGGTCAACACCCCACCGGTGAACGCCTCGACGACGAGCGTCCCTCCGGTGAACACCCCTCCGGTCAGCACCCCACCGGTGAACGCCCCGACGACGAGCGTCCCGCCGGTGAACGCCCCACAGGTGAGCCGCCCCCGGGAGCCGGGCACCCCGGCGGTGTACCCAGCACCACCCCGCGGTCCGGTGCGTACGCCCCGTGTGCCCGCCTGTGGCTCTCCGTAGCGTCGGGTACGACGGCGCGAGGGCGCCCGACGTGTGTGGACGGATGCGGGCGAGCGGAAGGTGACGGTCATGCCGGAACGGCGAAGAGCACCCAGGCGGCGGGCGGCGGAGGCCCTGCGGCTGGTGTCGGTGAGCAAGGCGTACGGCGCCGGGGACGGAGCGGTCACCGCTCTGGACGGGGTGACGCTGAGTCTGGCGGCGGGGACGTTCACCGCCGTCATGGGGCCCTCCGGTTCGGGGAAGTCGACACTGCTCCAGTGCGCGGCCGGACTGGACCGTCCCGACCGGGGGCACGTCCTGGTGGACGGTGAGGAGATGAACGGCGGCAGTGAGGCGGAACGCACGAAGTTCCGGCGGGAGCGGATCGGTTTCGTCTTCCAGCAGTACAACCTGCTGCCCACCCTCACCGTCGAGGAGAACACCGCGCTGCCGCTGCGGCTCGCCGGCCGCCGCGCCGACCCGGAACGCGTCCGCGCGGTCCTCGCACAGGTGGGCCTGGGCCGGCGTCTCACCCACCGCCCGGACGAGCTGTCCGGCGGGCAGCGCCAGCGTGTCGCGATCGCACGGGCCCTGGTCACCGAGCCGCGCGTGATCTTCGCGGACGAGCCGACGGGCGCGCTGGACACCCGCAGCGCCCGCGAGGTGCTGGGCCTGCTCGGGGACACCGTCCGGACGTACGGCCGCACCGTGGTCATGGTCACCCACGACCCGGTGGCCGCCGCCCACGCCGATTCCGTGCTGTTCCTCGCGGACGGCCGCCTCGCCGGCCACCTGCCCGCGCCCACAGCCGAGGCCGTCGCCGAACGGATGACCCACCTCGGGGACCTGGCCGAGCGGCGGCAGACGCACGACGAACCGCTGACGGGGGTGTGAGCCGTGTTCTTCCTGGCCGTGCGCTCCGTGCGTCAGCGCCCCGGGCGTCTCCTCGCCACCCTGCTCTCCGCCTTCCTCGGCGCCTTGATCGTCATGACGTTCGGTTCCCTGCACGACACGGCCGCCGCCCCCGGCGTCGACGCGGTCAGTTCGGAGTCGCTGTCCGTCTCCGCGAGCGTGGTCGGCGGCTACGGCGCGCTGCTGGTCTTCTTCGCCATCGCCTCCACCCTCACCGTCAACGTCCGGCAGCGTGCCGAGGAGATGAGCCTGCTGCGCCGCACCGGCGCCACCCCCGCACAGATCGGCCGGATGGTCGTCGGTGAGGCGACGGCCGTGGCCCTGGCCGCCACCGTGCTCGCCACCGGACCCGCCGTGCTGGGCGGACGGCTGCTCCTCGGCCTGTTCCAGGACAGCGGCCAGGTCGCCGGTGACGTACGGCCCGCCTTCGGCGTGCTCGCCCTCGCTTCCGGTTTCGGCATCGTCCTCCTGGCGTCCGCCGGTGCCGCGTTCCTCGCCGTACGCCGTGCCACCCGGGCGGCCGGTGCCGACGGGCGTACGAGGGGGAGGGACCGGGCCCGCGCCCTGGCGGGCGCCGCCGCGGTGGCCGCCGGGATCGGGGGCGTCCTCGCCACCTATGCGATGGACGGCACCGAGCAGACGCTGATGGCCTTCCCCGCCTACGGCGCCGTCCTGCTCTCCGTCGGCCTCGCGGTCCTCGCCCCGGCCGCGCTCGGCCGTCTGCTGAAGCCGTCCCGGGGGCCGTTGGACCGGATCGCCGGGGCCGGGGGCTACCTGGCCGCCCGTAACCTGCGAAGCCGCGGCGGCGAACTCTCCGGAGTGCTCACCCCGATGATCGTCTTCGTCGGCATGGCCACCGCCACCCTGTACATACAGGCCGTCGAGAGCGACTGGATCGCGGCGACCGGCCAGGCGAAGACCGTCGGCGACAAGAACCTGGAGACCGTCAACCTCGTCGTCGTCGGCGTCATCGTGGTCTTCTCCTGCGTGATGCTCGTCAACAGCCTGTACGCCGCGACCTCCTACCGCCGGGGCGAGTTCGGCCGCCAGCGCCTCGCCGGGGCCACCCCGGCACAGGTCCTGGGGACGGTCGGCTGCGAGGCGGTGATCCTGGTCCTGACCGGGCTGGTCCTGGGAAGCGCCGCCGGGGTCGCGGGTGTCATCCCCTTCACCATGGTCCGCACCGGCCAGGTGCTGCCGGGTGAAGGGCCGGGCACCTGGCTGGCCGTCGCCGCCGTCGCCGTCGCGGCCACCCTCGGCACCACCCTCACGACCGCCCGCAGGGCGCTGCGGGCCCCGGCGGTGGACGCGGTCGCGGTGGCCGCCTGAACGGGGCACCGGGGAGGGCCCTACCGGCCCGGGGCGGCCGGTAGGGTGCGGGCCGGAACACCCGGAACATCCGGACGGAGGGGAGGCCGCCGTGGCCCTGGAGATGCGTGACCGGTGCGAGCGCTGCGGAACGGCCGCTCTGCCGCCGGACGGTGAGGCCCGGATCTGCTCGTACGAGTGCACGTTCTGCGGGCCCTGCGCCGACGGGATGGGCGGAACCTGCCCCAACTGCGCGGGCGAACTGCTGCCTCGCCCGCGCCGCGCCACCGCCTGAGGGCGACGGCGTGGCCCGGGTCACCGCCTGGGGTGACGGCGTGGTCCGGGGCACCCGCGGATCCACAGGGTGGCGGCCCGGCCGTGCCCGGCCTTCGGCCGGTCCAGCTTCCGGTCGACCCGCTCGGCGTACATCTCGGCGATCCGCGCGGGGCCGCCCTCACCGATCCGGCCCAGCAGCTTCTCCACCACGGTGCGGGTGGCGGTCGTCGGTGTGGCTGCGGGCGTGCCCGCTCCTTTCCCGCGCCGGTAACCGCGCCGGGGCGACGCGGGTACCGGCGATCTGCCGGTGGCGACGGGCCGGGGCGATCACCTCCCGGGTAAGTGCGGGCTACGTCAGAGGACTTGGCCGGCCCCGGGGACGGGGGCATGAGGTCCTGGACGAGGGCGACGCCCGGTTCTTCCCGCGGGGACACACCGGCCTCGGCCGTCCGGCCCACTACAGCTTCCCCGCCTGCCTTCCCGCCTGCCTTCCCGTCCGCCCGTCACGCGAGGGACCGCGCCCTCTGCGTGACCGCCGGGGTGGTGTGACGGGCCTGGTGCGACAAGCCCCGGTGTGTCAGGCCGTGGCGAGCCGGTCCACCAGCAGTTCCACCCTCGGCCCGGTGTGCTCCGGCGGCAGCCGTCCCGACCGGGTCAGGGTCGCCGGCCCGTGCAGGGACGCCCAGAACGTCTCGGTGAACAGCCCCGGGTGGACGCCGTCCCCGGCGACCTCGCCGAGGCATTCCAGCAGTGCGGCGAAGGCGTCCTTGAGAGGTTCCGGGGTGTCCTCCCGCGCATACGCCAGACCGCCGTCGAGCTGGAAGATGGCGTCGTAGACCGCCGGGTTGCGCGCGGCGAAGCCGAGGTAGGCGTGCGCGAGGGCGGCGACCCGCGCGCGGGGACCGTCCGCGGCGGCGGTCGCGGCCCGCACCGCCGCGGCCAGCTCGGTGGCGCCCACGGGGGCCGCATGCTCGGCGCCGTGATGCCGGTCTGGTACATCGGCTCGCTCGTCCTCGTCGGCGTCTGGGCCGTCGCCGGACGGCACCACGAGGGCACCGGCCTCGTCGTCACCGCCGGCGCGCTGCTGATCGTCAGCGTCGTCATGTCGGTCCTGCTGCTCGTCCCGATCAACAACCGGAACAAGACGTGGACCCCCGGCAACCGGCCCGCCGACTGGAGGCAGCAGATGAACCGCTGGCTCCGCTTCCACTACGTCCGCGTCGCCGTCATCGTCGCCGCCTTCACCCTGCTGGTCACCGCCCTCGTCTGAGAGCACCGGCGGGAGGGGAGCCCGGACACCGCGAATCGGCCGGGCTTCCCGTGGCATCCCGCGCAAGAGGCACGCCTGTCTAGAGTGGCCGCATGTGCCACTACTGCGGCTGCCGCGAGATTCCGCTGATCAAGGAGTTCATCGCGGAACACGAGTCCGTCACCGACGCGGCGGGCGGTGCCCTGCGGGCCCTGGACCGCGGCGACCAGGGCCTCGCCGCGGAACTGGTGGCCCGGATGGAGCGGGAGCTGCGGGCCCACTGGCAGGGTGAGGAAGAGGGGCTCTTCGCGGTGATGGGCGACGACACGGAGTACGCCGGTTACATCGACGCGCTGGTACGGGAACACCGTGAACTCTCCGCGTTCCTCGGCCGCGTGGACCTGGCCCGCGCCGAGGACGTCGTACAGCTGCGCGAGGCGGTCGACGAGCTGTACCGGCATATCTCGAAGGAGGAGGACGGCCTGTTCCCGGCCTCGCTCACCGCGTTGTCCGGGGACGAGTGGGACCTCTCGATGGCGGCCTGGCGGACGGCCCACCCGGACGCGCCAGGAGACCTCGGGCGGTAGTGAGGGGCGGCCCTTCGGTGACGCCGGCCGTCACGGGTACCGGTCGTCCGGAAGGCGGTTCGATTCCTGTCGACGGGGGAGGGTACCCCTGGAGGGGCTCGATATCCGCGTTCCGGGAGGGCGACTGATGGATCCGGCCGCAGGACTGGTCTTCGCGGTAGGGCTGTTGGCACTGGGCGCCGTCATCCACTACGTGAAGAACCAGGTGGCGGGCGGAAAAATCCAGCGCAACTCCGTGGTCGGGATCCGGACCAGGGCGACGATGTCCTCGGACGGCGCATGGCAGGCGGGGCACGCTTCAGCGGTTCCTGTGCTGAAGGCGACGTTCCTGACCGCCTACGCCACGGGCGCGACGTCCTTGGTGCTCGGCCTGGCGCTGTCGTCGGGCGACGCGGGAAATCCGGTCGCCTTCATCGTCCCGGCGGCCGGGTACGCGGTGGTTCTCGCGCTCCTCATCGCGGCCTCGCTCAAGGCCGATGCGGCGGCGCGCGCGGTGGACCGGCCGGACGGGTGACCGGCCCGCCCCGGGATGGGCCAGGGGTGGCGGGCGCGGCTTTCGCAGCACATTCGTCGGAGGGGGACGGCCATGAGCCGGTACGGACGGTACGCGGGCGTGTTACTGGTGACGGCCATGGCGGTGACGGGCACCGGGTGCACCGCCGGCGACAGCGGCGGCGAGGGGGAGGCGTCCTGCGCGTTCGAGGTCACCTACCAGGGGCGGACCTACCGGGACGTCGCGAACGTGGACTTCACGGTCACCGGTGAACTGGGCACCGTCCTCCAGCCGCCCTGCGACGACGTCGGCGGCCAGGAGGAGACCGAAGGGAAGGGAACCGAGGAAAACGCCTACGCGGTGAAGGGCCTTCCCCCAAAGACGGCCATCGCCGTGGGCGGTTCACCCGGCGACGCCGTGTTCGTCGTCTCCTACTCCGGCTCGACGCTCCCGCCCGAGGTACGGAAACTGATCGACGGTTCCTGACGTGACGTGACCTGACCTGACGGGGGGCGAGGGCCGCGAGGCGCGGGGCGGGGCCGGAGCCGCGATGGCCGGGGGCCGTCGGCCGCCCTTGACTTGGAGTGCTCTCCAGCGCCTAGCTTCTCAGCCATGACGACACCTCAGCACAAGATCGGCTCGGGCTTCGGCGCCCGGAGCACCGCGGACGACGTCCTGAGCGGGATCGACCTGTCCGGCAGCACCGCGATCGTCACCGGCGGTTACTCGGGGCTCGGCCTGGAGACCACGCGCGCCCTGGCGAAGGCCGGGGCCCGCGTCGTCGTCCCCGCCCGGCGGCGGGCGGCGGCTCAGGAGGCGGTCGAGGGCATCGACGGCGTCGAGACCGAGGAACTCGACCTGGCCGACCTGGAAAGCGTCCGCGGTTTCGCCGAGCGGTTCCTGGCCTCGGGCCGCGCGATCGACATCATGATCAACAACGCGGGCATCATGGCCTGCCCCGAGACGCGGGTCGGCCCGGGGTGGGAGGCGCAGTTCGCCGTCAACCACCTCGGGCACTACGCGCTGGTCAACCGCCTCTGGCCGGCGATCGCCCGCGGCGGTGCCCGTGGTGGCGCGCGTGTGGTCGCCGTGTCCTCCGGAGCCCACGGCATCACCGGAGTCCGCTGGGACGACGTGCGGTTCGAGCACGGTTACGACAGGTGGCAGGCGTACGGGCAGTCGAAGTCGGCGAACGTCCTGTTCGCCCTGCACCTCGACGCACTCGGCCGCGACGTCGGTGTCCGGGCGTTCTCGTTGCATCCGGGCAGCATCCTCACCCCGTTGCAGCGTCATCTCCCGAAGGCGGAGATGGTCGAAGCGGGCTGGATCGACGAGAAGGGCGACCTGGCCGACCCCTCCTTCAAGACACCCGCGCAGGGCGCGGCGACACAGGTGTGGGCGGCGACCTCGCCCCGGCTGGCGGACATGGGAGGCGTGTACTGCGAGGACTGCGACGTGGCCGAACCGGCCGGTGAGGGTACGGAGGGCGGCGTGCACGCACACGCGACCGACCCCGAGCAGGCCGCGCGCCTGTGGGCGCTGTCGGCCGGCCTCACGGGCGTCGACGCCTTCGCTGCGGCGGGCTGAAGGACAGCCCTTGGTGCTGTGGCAGCGGAGGTCCGCCGGGCCGGCGGTCGTGGCGGCCGGATGGGGGCGACGTCCGATCCGGCCGCCGGAGGCGCGGTGGCCGAGCCCGTCCGGCTGCGCGAGACCGCCCGGCGGACCGGCATCGAGACCGCGACGAACCCGCGCCTGCGCCTCGCCCGCGAGGCCGGGTCCGCCCCCACCCCCGCTGCCGCGCCTTCCACCCGGTCCCGGGCCGAGGGCCGGCAGCCCTGACACCTCCTGCCCGCTCCAACGGCCGCGACCGGGACCGGTGGCGAGACCGGGGGCGAGGCCGGTTTGGCGGGGTCAGAACACCGACAGCCCCGTGAGCGTGGTGAAGAGGTCCAGCGCCGCCACTCCGGCGACGGAGTTGCCCCGTTCGTCCAGGCCGGGGCTCCACACGCACAGTGCGCAGCGACCGGGCACGACGGCGATGATGCCGCCGCCCACCCCGCTCTTGCCGGGCAGGCCGACGCGGTAGGCGAAGTCGCCGGCCGCGTCGTAGGTTCCGCAGGTCAGCATGACGGCGTTGACCTGCTTGGCCTGACTGCGGGTCAGCAGCCGGGTGCCGTCGGCACGTACGCCGTGCCGGGCCAGGAGGGTGGCCGCCAGCGCGAGGTCGGCGCAGGAGGCCGTGACCGAGCACTGGCGGAAGTACTGGTCGAGCAGGAGCGGGACAGGGTTGTCGATGTTGCCGTAGGAGGCCATGAAGTGGCCGAGGGCGGCGTTGCGGTCGCCGTGCGTGGCCTCCGAGGCGGCGACCGCGGGGTCGAAATCGAGGTCCGGATTCCCGCTCTCGGCACGCAGCAGCCGCAGGAGCTCGCCTGCCGCGTCACCGGTGCGGGTGTGGAGGCGGTCGGTGACGACCAGGGCACCGGCGTTGATGAACGGGTTGCGCGGGATGCCGTTCTCGTACTCCAGCTGGATCAGGGAGTTGAACGGGTTGCCGGAAGGCTCACGGCCCACGTGCTCCCACAGTTCGTCACCCTCATGAGCCAGGTCCAGGGCCAGGGTGAAGACCTTGGTGATGGACTGCGTGGAGAAAGGCTCACGCCACTCGCCCACCCCGTGGACGGTGCCGTCCAGCTCGGCGACGGCCATGCCGAAGGCCCGCGGGTCGCGGGTGGCGAGCGCCGGGATGTAGTCGGCGGACCGCCCCCGGCCGGGCGTCCGCGCGATCTCCTCGGCGATATGGTCCAGAACCTGCTGATAGTCCATCGTCGATGTCACGGCGCCCATTGTGCTCACAGCCCCAAAGGCTGTCCCGTAATCCCTGGCGGGCGCGCGACGACAGCCACGGCACCTCGCGGCGTTGTCGGAACGTCCGCCCATGGAGGCCATGCCCCCCAGCCCCCCGCCGCACTGACGGCATGATCACCCCCGGGGTACTTCCGGAGCGGACCGCTCAGGAGACCGGGGCGGCCCCGGGGCCCGGTCCGGGGTCCACACGCCGAGCCACTGCTCGGCGCCGTACTCCTCGTACCGTTCCACCTCGGTGAACCCCAGCCTCGCCGCGAGGCGCATCGAGCGGTTGTTGGCGGTCCGGGTGCGGAGCACCACCGGCTCACCGGGGAACGCGCCGGCGAACCAGCCGAGTGCCGCCGCGCAGGCTTCGGCGGCGTACCCGCGTCCCCACGCCTGCGGCAGGAACATGTAGCCGAGCCCGGTCTCCCCGCCCTTCCCGCCCTCCTCGTCCTGTTCGTCTTCCGGACGGGCATGGCCCGAACGCTCCGCGTCGCGCCGGTCGAGTGTGACCGTCCCGATCGCCGCTTTGTCGAGAGCGACCACGAAAAGACCGGGTCGCCGGCCGGGTACCTCGGGCATCGCGCGTTCGAGTTCGTCACGAGGGCGGGGGCCGCCGAGATGGGTGTGCACCTCCGGCGAGGCGAACAGCTCGATGAACACCGCGCGGTCCTGTGCCTCGGACGCGCGGAGTACGAGCCGTCCGGTCCTGATCGGGGCGGGCGGCCAGGTGACGGAACCGGGTTCGGGCATGGCGGGCAACCTATCGCACACCGGTGGGAACGGCCCGGGGCAAGGGCTTCGGGAGATGTCCGGGATGGTCCCGCGGGCCGCGCGGCCGGAGGACGAGGACGCGTTCCTGGAACAGCTGGTCGCCGGACGGCGGGTGGTCATCAGGCTGAAGGTGAACCGTCTGTACGGAACGGCGCTGGACATCAGCGGACAGGCCCGTCGCGGAAGCGGGCCCTGTCGCGCCACAACCGCCGTACGCCGTTCCGGCCCTCGGAGCAGCTGGTACGCGGCGGTGCGGGACGGTTCCGCGAGGAACGCCCCGCAGCCGTACACGGCCGGTTCGTCCTCCGGACCGACGTCCTCGGCGTGGGCGGCCCGGCCCTCCCCGGTCAGCAGATGGGTGCCGGGCCGGCCGCGCTCCCCGGGCGCGGGGGCGCCGGGTGCTCACCGTCCGGGCACGCGGGACAGCTCCCGGCCCGCCGTGCGCGGAGGTCAGTCCGCGTACATGACGATCAGGCACAGGATCCCGAAGGTCACCACGGACCCGCCGAGCAGTGCCAGTGCCGCCGGGACCGCCGCCGTCAGCCGCCTCCTGCCCTTGCGCAGGCCGGCTCGGAGCACCGCGCCGGCCGGGACGAACGGCAGTACGACGAGGGCGAGGCAGACCACCGGCACCAGGAGACGGCTGAACGCGGTGGCGCCGCTGTCGGTGGCCAGCTGCCAGCCGGTCGTACTGAAGACCATGGCCGGACCGGCCAGCAGGAAGAGCGACAGCCCCGACGCCACGGCGACGGTCAGTCCTGCCGTCAGCCGTTCGGTGAAGGCGTGTTCCTGATGCACTTCCGTGTCCTCCCGTTTGTGGTCACTCATGGCTTCGGTTCCTCACGGTCAGACCTGGCGGGCGTAGGACGTGAGGCGTTCGGCGAACGCGGTGACGAGGTCGCGCAGTTCATCGGGGCGCTCGATGACGAACGGCCGGCCGAGCGAGGCGAGCACCGGGGGCAGCCAGTCGAGTTGCTCCGCCCGCAGCTCGACGCGCAGCCAGCGTTCGGCTTCCGGGTCCTCGCCTGCCACGGGAGCGTACTCCTCCAGGCTTGCCACGGAGGCGGGGAGGCGGACGCGGATCTGCCGGGCCGTCCCGTGGATCCGCAGGGTCACCTCATGCCGGTACCCGGCTGTGGCGAACGCCGACAGCACGCGCTGAGCGGGGCCGTGCCCCATGGGTGCTTCGAACGTGCCGGGCAGGGTCCGCGCGTCCGCGATGCGGTCGAGCCGGAAGGTCCGCTCCTCGCCGATCCGGACGTCCTTGCCCGTGACGTACCACCGGTCCGCATGGGCGACGATCCCGTACGCGTGCAGCGTGCGTTCGCTGTGCTGCCCGCCACGGTCGGTGTAGCGGATCGAGACCGGCCGGCAGTGGTGCACCGCGTCGGCGACGGTGAGCAGGACCTCGGCGTCCGGGGGACCGGTGGCGCCGGGCCGGTCCGTGAAGGCGAGGGCTTCCAGGAGCGTGTCGAGCCGGTGGGCGATGCGTTTGGGCAGCACCCGCCGGATCTTGGCCGATGCCGTCTCGCTCGCGGTGGGCCCGGTCGCCGTCAGCCCCGCCCGGCGGCCCGCGACGAGCCCGAGCAGTACGGCCAGTGCCTCGTCGTCGCTGAGCATGAGCGGAGGCAACCGGTATCCGGGGGCGAGCCGGTACCCGCCGTAGCGGCCGCGCACCGATTCCACGGGCACGTCCAGGTCGATCAGCTGTCCCACATACCGCCGCACGGTGCGCCCTTCGACGCCGAGCCGGTCGGCGAGCTCGGCCACGGTCCGGGTGCCGCCCGACTGCAGCAGCTCCAGGAGGGTCAGCACACGGGCGGTCGGGCGGGGCATGCCCGCACCCTAACGCCGATACAGGACCGGTTCTGTCCACTATTTCTCCTAGCCTGCGGCGTGCACGCCTCCAGCACAGCCAAGGAGCCACCATGGACTTCGTATCGATCCGCATCATCACCGACGACGTAACGCGCCTCGTCGAGTTCTACGAGCGAGCCACAGGGGGGCGGGCGACGTGGGCCACCGAGGACTTCGCCGAACTCAGGACCGGGGGCGCGACCCTCGCGATCGCCGGCACCCGTACCGTCCCGCTGTTCGCCCCGGGCTCCGCTCGCCCCGCGGACAACCACAGCGTGATCACCGAGTTCCTCGTCGACGACGTGGACCGTGTCCACAGGAACCTGACCGGCTTCGTCACCGACTTCGTCAATGAGCCCGCCACGATGCCCTGGGGCAACCGGTCGCTGCTGTTCCGCGACCCCGACGGCAACCTCGTCAACTTCTTCACCCCCGTCACCCCGGCGGCCAGGGAGAAGTTCGCACGCTGACGTCAGGCACAGCCGCTCCCACGGGAGCCCTGACACCCCAGGGCTCCCGATGGGCGAGACCGCCGAGCCCGGGAGTGCCGTCAGTCCCGCCCGCACCACTCACGGGGCAATTCTCAACCGCAGGCCACGCCACCGAGGAAGGCCGACCAGGCGGCGGGGGAGAGGGAGAGGGCGGGGACGGTGACGTCCTTGGAGTCGCGGACGTGGACGGTGTGGGGGCAGGCTGCGACCTCGACGCAGTTGCCGCCCTCGTTGCCGCTGTAGGTGGATTTGGTCCAGGAGAGGGCCACCTCTACGCAGTCGCCACCCTGGTTGCCGCTGTAGCTGCTCTTGAACCAGCGGAGGTCGCCGCTCATAGTTCCTCTGCCATCTTCTCGATCATCGTCAGGGACTCCTCGGGAGTGTATGCCTGGGCCCGCAGGAGACCGTACTTGCCGAACAGGTCCCCCAGCGCAGGTTGTTCGGTGATGAAGAAGCCGCCTCCCTGCCCCTCGACATAGGCGAGTTGCCTTCGTTCTGCATTTTCCAGCAGCACGAAGGGGCCGTCGAGTGCCGGGTGGCTCTGTCTGCCGGGCGGCATCACCTGGATCTGCACGTGCCGGAGACCGGCCACCTCGC
The DNA here is from genome assembly GCF_008704555.1 of Streptomyces nitrosporeus. Lineage (NCBI taxonomy): Bacteria > Bacillati > Actinomycetota > Actinomycetes > Kitasatosporales > Streptomycetaceae > Streptomyces > Streptomyces nitrosporeus. The sequence continues at coordinate 3,275,353 of NZ_CP023702.1, read as the reverse complement.
GAAGGTGCAGCAACTGCTCCCGGAGGATGTGGGGGCCACCGATGGGGCGTGTCAGGGGAGCTGCCTCCAGCACGAAGCTGATGTTGGGGAGCGGCTTCCGTGACAGCAGGTTCTGACGAGCCAGGCGCAGGAGGAGCTTGGCCTCGATCTCGTCATCGTCGAAGGCCGGGTACTGCCCCGACAGCACCGCGCGAGCGTAAGGCTCGGTCTGGAGGAGCCCCGGCACCACATGGGTTTCGTACGCATGGCGTGCGACCGCCCCCGCTTCCTCGTCCTTGAATTCGGCGAACCAGTGCGGCAGTGCGTTGACGTTCAGCTTCTCCCCGGCCGTGATCAGTGCACCCTGTGCACCCGTGGCCGCGTCCGCCGCCGGGACGAAGCCGTTCTTCGGCGGGCGCTCCCCGCGCTCCACCATCGCCACCTGGGACTTGGAGAAACGGATCCTCGCGCCCAGCGACTCCTGCGAGATCCCGGCCTGTTCGCGGAAGAAACGGAGCAGTGCGCCGAACATCTCCGCGTTACCCGTTCCCTGTCCACCGGAATGCACAGCTCCACATCCCGAGTGCACGACAGTGCACAGACACCTTGTGAGGCTGGTCACTGTAGGTGTCGGCCGCCACGCTGTGCGTATGGATCGGAAAACTTCACCGGCACAGGTGCCCGACTGGATTCCCGCGTACGGGCACACACTCCGCCACACGGGCGTCCACTTCGACGCGGTACGGATGATGGGCCTTCTGGGGGAGCAAGTGGCTTACGAGATCATGCAGTTCACCGACTTCCGGGCCGGTCCCATCGTGCGGTCCCGGGTCGGGGAGCGGAACATGTACTTCCTGCTGCCGCCGAAGAGCGCCGCCGCGTACGCCTGGCCGGCGGGCGCGCACCTGATGGGGCGGGACGGGCGGTGCGACGCCTTCGTGGGCGTGCCCGCGCTGGACGGGCACACCTGGCCGCTGGACTGGCGGTCGCGGCCGACGCGGAAGGACCCGTACGTCGATCCGGGGCTTCTGCACGGACTGACGGTCGGCGTTCTGAAGGGTGTCTGATCGAAAAGATGTGCCCCCGCCGGTTGGGGACGGAGGTGTTCGCCGGTGCGGTAGCGTGAGCGCACTATTACGCTCTGTGCGCACATGTGCGCAAAGAGGCGGCCCCCGGTGGTGCAACCAACACCATCCGAGGGCCTTCACCCGCAAGTGGATTCGGATTCCACCAGGAATGCTTCGGCATGTTATCGCGCCCTCCCGGCGCTACACGAAGGCTTCGCACGATGTCACGCGCCACCCGCGCCTGACGAGTGACGCGAAGATCCTCCTGCTGCATGTGCAGGGGCTCCCCGAGGATCGGGCCGACGGCCCGCTCGGCGAATACGCCCGGGAGGTGGGGATCACCGGCCGGGCGTACCAGAAGGCCAAGGAACTGCTGGTCATGAACGGCTTCTTGCGCGAGAAGCAGGTACAGGGGTCACGCGGCCACTGGACGACGACACAGCTGCTGTCGAACGTCCCGCTCACCCCGCAGGAAGCTGTCGCGCTCCAGGGCGCACGCGCGTGCGAACCGTCACCCGCTCCGAGTGCGCAGGCTCCGACGGTCGGTCGGCCGAGGGGCCGGGTGGCTGGTGGTCAACTACCGGTGGAAGAAGAACGGGAGAAGAACTCTCCCCGCCCACCCGCCGAAGAGGCCGCCGAAGAAGCCGCGCCCGGGTCCGTGACCGCGCCCGTAGAGGCACAGGCGCCGGACGGGGCCGCGCAGTCACCGGAAGTCGCCGAGGCGGAACGGGTGTTGCTGTCGCTGCGGCATGTGTGCCAGGAGCTGCGCCTCGGTGCGAAGGACGCCCGCGCCCTGGCCGGTCCGGCGGCTGCCTGGCTGCTGCGGGGCATCACGCCCGCCCAGCTGCGCAAGGCGCTGAGCAGTGCGCTCCCGAAGGACGGGGTGCGGTACGCCCCGGGGTTCCTGCGGTACCGCCTCGTACACGAGATGCCGGAGGAGCCGGAGGCGTCCCGGCCCCGAATGCCGGAGGGGAGGACCGGGGTGGCCGCGCTGGTCCCCTGTGCCGGTCCGGGTGACGAGCACCTGTTCCGTCCGGCCGGGGACGAGGACATGTGCGGCGGGTGGCGACGGGAAGCCGCGTACGAACACTGGCTGCGGCAGCGGGCCTTGGCGGAGGAACAGGCCGGGCCGAGGCCCTGGCGCGAACAATTCGCGGCTGTCAACGGGCCCGAACCGGACTCCCCCGTGACACAGGAGTTCGGGCCGGAGCGGCGGCGCGGCGTGGCGGATTCGGGAGTCGCCGGGTGCTCACAATGACGGAGGCGCGAGGTGGTGTCCCACCCCTCGCCCACGCTCGCGACACCGCTCAGCAGACGCCGCGAACGGACGGAGATGTGGCAGACGAAGGAGGATCGTCGTGGATGTCTCGGTGGACCAGGTGACCGGCACGGTGGACAGGGCGCGTACGCGAGCCCGTGAAGCCCTGCTGGAAGCGGGGCTGGAGCTCTTCGGGGTCTACGGCTACGCGCAGACGTCGGAACAGGCGCTGTGCGAGGCGGCCGGAGTGCCGGAGGAGGTCCTGTGGGAGGAGTTCGGCTCCCGCGAGGGCATCCTGCTGACCCTGCACAACCAGGTGACGACCAAGGGCCTGCGGGCCGCGGAGCAGGCGCTGCTCTCGGAGGGCATGGACGACTGCCCCGTGGAACAGCGCTTCCGTCGGCTCTTCGACGCCTACGTGTACGCGGTGACCAACGACCTCCGCGAGGCGCGTGTGACGTTCGTCGAGGTGCTGGGTGTCAGTCACGCGGTCGATGAACACTGCCGGCGGTGGCGTGAGCTGTGGGCGGACTTCCTCACCGGGGAAGCCGAGCGCGCGGCGGTGCGCGGGGAGGCCGAGGAGCGGGACAACCGGGTGGTGGTGATGGTGATGGTGGCCTCCGTACACGAACTGATGGCCCATCACAGTCGCCGCCCGCGCCGCGCCCGCGCCGACGAGGTCTCGGCCGAACTGACCCGGCTGGGAATGGAGATGATGGGCATCGCGCCGAAGGACGGGTGAGCGGGTGGCGGGGTGTATGTCCTGGGCTGTCGGCGGCACCTCGGCGGGACGTGTGGTCATCCGCTGCGGCGGGGGAGCGGACCCGGGGCCGGGCCGGGCTGGGAATCGGGCTGCTCGCCCCGGTCTCCGGCCTGTGCGAAGTGCTCGGCTGCCACTTCCCTACAGATAAGTACAGCTAACCGTTTAAGGCGAAAAGACTAAATGGAACTTTTCGTCCCAGGTGGGGATGCTGGACCGTATGCAGCCACACCTCGTCTCCTCCCGCTTCCTCGCCCTGACCGGCACCGTGGTCCTGTGGGCCTCGGCCTTTCCCGCCATCCGGGTCGGGGTCGACGGTCTGGGGGTGCAGGCCCTGTCGTTCCTGCGGATCGCGGTCGCTGCCGTCGCCCTGCTGCTGGTGGCGCCGTTCGCGAAGGTCCGTGTGCCACGGCCCCGCGACCTGCCCATGATCGCCTTGTGCGGGGTGACCGGCATCACCGCCTACCAGCTCCTGCTCAACTGGGGCGAGGTGAACGTGGCGGCCGGTACGGCGAGTCTGTTGATCGCGATCGTCCCCGCCTTCAGCGTGCTGCTGGGAAGCCTGTTCCTCAAGGAGCGGGTGAGCCGCCACATCGTCCTCGGCACCGTCGTCGCGCTCGCCGGCGCGGCCGTCGTCAGCATGGCCAAGGGCACCGGCGGGTTCACCGTCTCCGCCCTCATCGTCCTGGCCGCCGCCGTGGTCCAAGGGGTGTACCACGTCGCCACCAAGCCCCTGCTGCGTCACTACACCGGCCTGGAGGTCGCCACCTACGCGATGGTCGCCGGCATGGTCTTCGCTCTGCCGCTGGCCCCCGCCACCTGGCACGCGACCCTGCGGGCACCGGCCGACGCCTTGGCCTGCGCGTTCTACCTGGGCCTGCTTCCCTCCGCGCTCGGCTTCGTCATCTGGGCGTATGCCGTCGCCCGGCTGCCGCTCGCCACCTCCACCGCCTCCCTGTACCTGGTCCCGCCGATGACCCTGGTCATCTCCTTCGCCTGGCTGGGCGAGGTGCCTCACCTCATCGAGCTGGCGGGCGGGGCGGTTGGCGTCGCGGGAGTGATCATGATCAACGGGCGGAGCCCGGCACGGCGCCACCGCGGAGAGCGAGGAGGCGCCCCCGGCCGGCCTACGGGCGGCCGGCCCGCGACCGTACACGGAGGGAACGCCCGCCGCGGTCCGCACCGCATCGCGGAAACCGTCCCCGGCAGCCCCGGACCGACCAAGGAGTAAGCCGTGCTCGATGTACGCCGTCTGCGCATCCTCCAGCACCTCGCCGCGTACGGGACCGTCGCGGCCACCGCGGAGGCCCTCCACCTGACTCCGCCGGCGGTCTCCCAGCACCTCGCCGCCCTCCAGAAGGAGGCCGGTACGCCGGTGGTGGAGAAGCAGGGGCGCACACTGCGGCTGACCGCGGCCGGTGAGCTGCTGGTGGCTCATGCCGAGATCATCCTCGCGGAACTCGCGGCAGCCGAGTCCGGCCTGGCAGCCCTGCAGAGCGGCCGGCGCGGCATCGTGCGGATCACCGCCTTCGCCTCCGCCGCCCGCACCCTCGTCGCACCCCTCTGGCAGCGGCTGGCCGAGACCGGCCCCGACCCGGAGCTGTCGCTGCGCCTGTCCGTGCAGGAACCCGACAGAGCCCTCGACGAACTGCACAAGCGATCCACCGACCTCGCCCTGGTCCACAGCTACACCGTGCTGCCACGCAGCTTCTCCGCCGCCTACGAACAGACCCTCCTCATGGAGGAACCGGTGCTGCTCGCCCTGCACCCCCGCCAGGCCGGCGAACTGGGTCTTCAGCCCGGACAGCCGGTGGACCTGTCCCGGACGGCAGATCTGCCCTGGCTCACCCCGGGACCGGAGACCTCCTGCTACGAGATGATCCAACGGGCCTGCGGCGCAGCCGGTTTCGTCCCGGACATCAGGACCCGTAGCAGTGACTTCAGCGTGCTGACGGCCCTGGTCGCCGCAGGGGCGGGCACCGCCCTCATCCCCCGCATGGCACTACCCGACACCACCGAGTCCCTCAGCCTCCACCCGTTGCTCCACCCCGTCTCCCGGTCCGTCTTCACCGTCAGCCGTGCGGGAACCGGCAAGCGCCCCGACCTGCGGCGCGTACTGCGACTGCTCCACGACCCGGCCGTGGCCCCCGGCACCGGAGGGCTCGCGTGAACGGCCCTTCGTCCGGGGGAGACGTATCCGCGCTTGTCGCCACGGGCGGCGGACCGCGCGGGACCGGCTGAGACCGCCCGGGACCTATCCGGGACCGCCCGGGACCATTCGGGGCCGCCTGGGTGGCCGGGTCGCGCCGCCGGCGTTTTCCCCCGGTCCGCCCGGCGGTCCCCGCGCGTTCGGTCAGCCCCAGGTGAGCGGGTCGAGATGGAGGTAGAACCGGAGGCGGTCGTGGTCCAGGGTGATTCCGTACCCCTCGGCGAACGCCGTGTCCGCGGCCCGTCCCCGTTCCTCGTCCGGCCATGTCTCCCGTGCGTTGGCGAGCAGGAGCGCCAGGTCCGCGTAGCGGTCGGCCAGGCCGAGGCGGCCCAGGTCGATGAAGCCCGACACGTCCAGGGTCCGCGGATCGAGGATGATGTTGGGCAGGCACAGGTCCCCGTGGCAGACGACCGTGTCGGCGGCCTCCTGCTCCCGCCGCCGTGGGACCTGCCGGGTGAGGCGGTCCAGCAGCTCCGGAGCGGGCGTGTGCTCCTGCTCGACGGGGAGGAACTCCGGGTTGACGGCGTCGCGGGCGACGACGTCGCGCGCCAGGGCGACCATGGCGTCCAGGTCCCGGCGGAACGGGCACCGCGGCATGGGGATGCCGTGCAGCCGGCGCACCGCGTCCGCGATGGGCCCCCAGGCGGCCCACAGGTCCTCGGCGGGCACCTGGTCAGCGGGTATGCCAAGGACGGCGCTGGTCATCAGGCATGCGCCGGCGTCACCGGAACGCCAGTCGAGCACGCGGGGACCGGGCACACCCTGATCGTTCAGCCAGGCGACCCGGTCGCGCTCGGCCTCCAGACCGGCCGCGTCCGCAGCGGACACGCACTTGGCATACCGGGTGGCGTCCGCGCTGCGGAAGACAGCCGCTCCCGACTCGCCTGCGGTGACGGGCGACCAGTCACCGACCCCTGCGGCGAGGAGCACCGGCGGTACGGCCTGAGGCCCAGGGGGATCGCTCATGGCGGCCACCTTAGCCAGCCCCGGCGGCCGGCCCGGGGACGCGGGATCTCCGCACCGCCACGTACCCGGCGTGCGGCAGGGCGCGGCCCGCGCGAAACGGCCTGGAGCGTGTCTCTCCGACGAGCGGTGGGGGTCATGCGGGAGCGGCAGGCGGACGGATCGCTGACGCTCTCCCGGGCAGTACGGAGAGGTCTTCCTCCGTGGCGCCCTGGGTCCGGAGGTAGGCGGGCACGGAGCCGTGGTGGCTGCGGACCCACAGGAGCGCGCGGCGCAGGTGTTCCGCCGCGACCGGCAGGGTGTTGTGCCCCCGTGGGCCCGACGGCCGCGCGACGGGCAGACCCAGCTCGGCGTTGGAACGCACGAAGTCCGCGGCCACCTCCGCCTCGGACGCCCCGAACAGCGTCTGCACGAGGGCGATCACGACGCCGGTCCTGTCCTTCCCCGACGCACAGTGGACGAGCACCGGCCCCTTGTCCTCGGTACGCAGGTGTCGTAGTACCGCCAGCACCGCACGTCCGGAACGCTCGGCCATCGACGGGTAGAGCTCCATCTGCTCCCGTGGCCACCGCTGTTCGGTGAAGACCGGGACGTGCAGGCACCTGATCGCCGTCCCGTGCAGGGAATCCGGCCGCTCGGTGACCTCGGGGCGGCTGCGCAGGTCGATGACCGTACGCACCCCGAGGCTCTCCAGCTCATGTGCCCCCTTCGCCGACATCGCGTGCAGCGTGCCGGACCGGTAGAGGACGCCGGGCGGCAATGCCCCCGGTCCGCCGGCGTCCCGGAAGTTCCGTACCCCCTCGACACCGGCCCGCGTCGCTGCTCCCACCCCGTTGACCGTCATCGGCTCACTGTATGTTCCGAACGGCACACGCCCTACAACAGGACCCGGGACGCCGGCGGCGGCGATCGGTACGGCTACGGGACCAGCCCCTCGGCCTGCGGCCGGACCCGACGCCGGGGGCAGCGGTCCCCGGCCCGGCCCGCGGGCGGTCGTGCCCCTCACCATCCTGTCGGCAGACCGCTGAGGAACGGGGCGAGCCGGCCGGCTATCACCCGGTCGTCGTGAGCCGAGGTGTGCTGGTCGCATCCGAGGAAGTCCAGGCCCGACTGATCGAGGAACCAGTAGTGGACCCCGTTGTCGCCGGCGGCGTTGCGTGCCTCGACCACCTGCCGCACGTACTCGGTGTTCCTGTCGAAACCGACGGCCACGAGGGCGGTGCCGTCACCGTAGCGGGCCCGCAGCTCCTGGAGGAACTCGCCGTAGGCGGTGCGGTAGGCGGCCGCGAGGCTGTCGGGCGTCCACGGTTCACCGGGGGTGAGGTCGGAGAAGTCGTTGGCGCCGAGGTTGACCACCACGATCTGGGGGCGCCACGTCCCCGGGTTCCGCCAGACGTCGCCGTCCACGTTCAGCAGGGCGCGGTCGTAGTAGGTCCGGTAGGTGACGTCCGGGGTGATACCGGCGACGTTGCGCACCATGCCGAGGCCGGAGAAGCCGTTGATCTGGTAATCGGCGTCCAGCATCCGGGCGGTGAGGGCGCCGTGGCTCACGTCGGTGTGGGTGTTCCGCCTGACCTGCTCCGGATCACAGTCGCGGGTGCCCGAGACATTTCCGTATCCCACCGTGATGGAGTCCCCGATGAACTCGATCTGGCGGTCCCGGGGGGCCGGTTTGCCCAGTACGGCGCCCCCGGGCGCGGCGACGAAGCCTTTGAACGTGCTGGTGTCCCCCGGGGTCTCATTGCGCTTGACGACCCGGACCGTGTGCTCGCCGTCCCGCAGGCCGTTGATCCAGTGCGTGGTGTCGCCGGGTGTGACCAGGGTGGCGACGGTGGCCCCGTCGACCTGGACGTCGTAGTCGGCGGCCGCGCAGTCGAGCACCACCCCGAGGCCGGTTCCGCGGAAGCGACCCTCGAAATACACCCCGGGCCAGCTGAACTGCACCGACTTCCCCAGGTCCTTGATCCGCCCCGCGGTGTGGAACTGCTCCGAGACGCTCTTCCCGGGAGCCGGGTGCCTCCCGCGTCCCGGCTTCGGGTCCATGCCTCCGGAAACCATCTGCGTGCCGTCTCCCCGGTCCTGTGGCGCATCGGTGGGTCTCGGCCGAACATCCGACATCCCTTCCTCGATGTCAATCGAATTAAAGGGATGAAACAGGTCAAAAGCATTCTATTGTATGCGCCTTGGTGCGCCGTTCACTCATCTGCGCATGCCGGACATCGTATGTCTCGCATGCCCGGGAGGCCGGGAGAAGCGGACCGGGACCACAGGGCCGGCCGTCTCAGAACCTGATGCGGGCCGCGACCGGAAGGTGGTCGCTGTCCGTCGCCGGGAGCGTCCAGAGGGAGGTGACCCGGGCCGAGCGGGTCAGGATCTGGTCGATCCGGGCCACGGGGAGCTTCGCGGGCCAGCTGAAGGCGAAGTCCGTGTCGGGGGTGCTCATCCGGGTGGTGACCGGGCGCAGGCCCCGGTCGTCCAGGGTGCTGTTGAGGTCGCCGAGCAGGATCACCCGGTCGAGGGGTTCGGCGGCGATTGCCTCGCCGAGCAGGACGGAACTCTCGTCCCGCCACTCGGACTTCAGCCCGCCCACGCCCAGCCGGATGGACGGCAGGTGGGCGACGTAGACGGCTATCTCGCCCCGGGGGGTGTGCGCGGTCGCCCGCAGGCCGCGGTCCCAGCCCTCCCCGACCGCCTCCGGCTTGATGTCGACCTTGCGCACGCCGGACAGGGGGAACTTCGACCAGAGGCCCACCGTGCCCTGTGCGGCGTGGTGCGGGTAGTCGGCCGCCAGGGTGCTCCGGAACGCCGGGAGGACGGCGGGGGAAAGCTCCTCCAGGGCGATGATGTCGGCCCCGGCGTCCAGGAGCCGGGCCGCGGTGCCCTGGGGGTCGGGGTTCACGTCGCTGACGTTGTGCTGGAGAGCGGTGAGGTCGTGGCCGCCCTCGCCGGGCCCGCCCGGGGGCAGCAGCCCGCCGAAGAGGACGAGCCAGACGACGGCCGGAGCCAGGGACGCGGCCAGCGCGGTGTACGAACGGCGTACGGCGGCCAGGACGAGCAGCAGCGGGACCGCCAGCCCCAGCCACGGCAGGAAGGTTTCGAGCAGACTGCCCACGCGGCCCGGGGTGTTGGGGACGAACCGGTGGAGGGCGAGGAGCAGCGCCACCACCACGGACAGCCCCGCCGGCACCCGCCCCCGGGACCACCGGCCCCCTCGACGGCCACCGGACGCACCGCTGTGGTCGCCGCTGCCGCTGTTGCCGCTGTCGCTGTCCGGGGCCGCCCCGTCGCCCGTGCCCGCCGTCTGCCTCATCGTCCGCCCGGTCCTTCTCGCCTGACCCGTTCCCTGCGGTGACGTTCCGCCCGCCCGCTCCGGTTCCGGGGCCCTGCCCCGTCCGGGCTCAGGAGGCGGCGGCCAGGGCGGGAGCGGGGGCGGTGGCGGGGGCGTACGGGCCGCCGAGGGACCAGGCCCGGTGCATCGCGTCCGCGAAGGCGCCGGCCAGCCGGTGCTCGCCGGAAGGGCCGGGGTGGGTCCCGTCGTAGGTGTCCGTGTGGATGTCGTAGCCCTCGGGGCGGCCGGTGAGGACGAGCGGGGAGGCCGGGGTGGAGAGGTCGGTGACCGCCTGGCCGAGCAGCGCGTTGAAGCGCTCGCACTCAGCCGCGAAGGGGGCGTCGGACTCTGCCCGTATGTTCGGGATGACGGGGAGCAGGACCATCCTGACGTGCGGGTTCGCCGTGCGGGCGGCGGTGATGAACGCCCGTGCGTTCTGGGCGGTCTGCCCGCTGTCGGTGTAGAAACCGAGGTCGATCAGGCCCAGCGAGACCAGCAGGACGTCCGCGCGGGCCGCCGCGACGGTGTCGGCGATGACCGGCGCCATGTGCATCCAGCCCTCGCCCCAGCCGGCCAGGTGCCGGCGGGCGTTCGCGGGGAAGGACGGGTCGGCGTACGCGTCGGAGAGCGGGGCCGCGGCCTCGGTGTCGTACAGCCCGGTGCGCGGACCGGTGATCGTGTAGGCGCCGTCACCGAGGGTCGCTCCGAGGTGCTGCCACATGCGGTAGCGCCAGGTGAAGTCGCCGGCCCTGCCTATGGTCATGGAGTCGCCGACGAAGAGAAAACGCATGGCCACATCATGGCGGATCCCCGCTACGCGCCGGTACGTGACAGTGGACACTTGTGTCATGAGATCGCCGCGCACCGTTTCCGCCGTCGCCGCCCTGCTGTTGTCCTGCGCGGGGGCGGCCACCCCCGCCGTGGCGGACGACGGTGACGCGGCGGACCGGAGCTTCACGATCGAGGACCCCCGGATCACCGAGTCCAGCGGCCTCGCGGCCAGCCGCATCCACCCGGGCGTCTACTGGACGCACAACGACAGCGACGACGGCCCGTACGTGTTCGCCGTCGACTCGCGGACGGGGAAGACCGTCGCGACGATCACCATGCGCGGGGTCGGCGCACCGCGTGACGTGGAGGCGATCTCGCTCGGCCCGGACGGGAACCTGTACGTCGGGGACATCGGCGACAACCTCGACGGCTCCTGGGACCACGTCTGGATCTACCGCTTCCCCGAGCCGGAGCGGCTCGCGGACGCCACCGTCCAGGCCACCCAGTTCGACGTGAAGTACGCCGACGGCGCCCGCAACGCCGAGGCGCTGATGGTCCACCCGAAGACGGGCCGGGTCTACATCGCGTCGAAGAACGAGGACGGCGGCGGACTCTACGAAGGCCCGGCGAAGCTGTCCACGGGCGGCGCCAACGTCTTCACACGGGTGGGGGAGGTGCCGTGGGTGACGGACGGGGCCTTCTCGCCCGACGGTGAACACCTGGTGCTGCGCTCGTACTTCAGCGCCCGGGGGTACGAGTTCGCGGACGGCAGGCTGGGCGCGGACCACGCGGTGAGCGCCCCGCTCCAGGGGCAGTCCGAGTCGGTGACCTACACGGCGGACGGCACGGCGATGATGTTCGGCTCCGAGGGGAAGCGGAGCGATGTCGTACGGGTGGAAGCCACCGCCGCGGACGGCAACGGAGGCGGGGACGGCGAGGGCCGGGCCGGGGGCGCCTCGAAGGACGGGGAGCGGGGTACGGCGGGCGACGGCGGCGGGGCGGAGAAGGGCACCGTGACCGGGGGCGCGGTGCTGCTCGGCGTCGTCCTGCTGGCCGTCTTCGGCCTCAAGCGGCGCAGGCGCGGCGACGGGGGGTGAACCGGGCGGACGGGCCCGGCGCCGGGCGTCTCCCGGCCCTCCGTGCCGGTCACGGCCCTATGCGCGGGCCGGCCCTCCGTGCCGTCGGTCCTCCGTGCCGTCGGTCCTCCGCGCCGTCGGTCCTCCGCGCCGGTCAGTCCTCCGTGCCGATCGGCCGCAGCTCGTAGTGCAGGGTGCGGTCGCGCTTCAGGCGGTGGGTGAGGGGGACGGCCACGCCCTGGAGCGCGGGGTACTTCCGCGACAGCGCCCGGGAGGCGTGGGTGTTCTCCTTCGACCCCGGCGGCAGCAGCCGCGCCCATGCCTTCACCGGCGGGCCGGTCGGGGCGCCTCGCACGGTACACGGAGCGATCTCCACGACCGGGTGGTTGCGCATCCGGTCGACCTTCCAGGCCGAGGAGAACGTACGGATATAGGCGTGGTCGCCCTCGACGGCGATGCTCACGGGCGTACGGGCGGCCGATCCGTCCGGCCTGCGGCTGCTGAGCAGGACGGTGTACTGCTTCACGAACGGCTCCAGCTCACGGATCGTCTCCATATCTCCCATGGTGCATGAAAGGTGTGTATGGGCATATTTGTCATGGTTTTATTTCGTGTTCTCCTGCCCTGGCCCCGGTGTAAGGTCCGCAGATCATGACGGCACCCCACCGACCTCAGACCCACCGGCCTCAGGCCCACCGGTCCGCACCCCACCGGCCCGCGCCCTTCGCCACCCGCCGCCTCGACGCCGTACCGCTGGATCCCGCGCACGCCGACGAGATGGCGGGCGTGCTCGCCGGCCCCGCTCTGTACGCGTACACGGGAGGCGCCCCCGAGGACGCGGTGTCCCTGCGCGCCCGGTACGAGCGGCAGTGCGCCGGCCCGTCCGACCCCGCCGAACGGTGGTGGAACTGGGTGCTGCGGATCCGTGAGGACGGCCGTCTGGCGGGTTACGTCCAGGCGACCGTGCGGGGTCCCCGGGCCGAGGTGGCCTGGGTGCTGGGGACGGAGTGGCAGGGCCGGGGGTACGCCAAGGAGGCCGCGGCCGGACTGGCCGGACACCTGGCGGACCGGTACGGGATCCGGACCGTGGTCGCCCACATCCACCCGGATCACGCGGCGTCCGCCGCGGTCGCCGCCGCGGCGGGGCTGGCTCCCACGGAGGTGCGGCAGGACGGCGAGGTGCGGTACGTCCTGCACCCGTCCGGCACGCGGCGGGAGGACGAGGTGCGTGGATGCGGAAACGGGAACGGGCTGTGAGCAGGCCCGTTCCCGGCCAAGGGCTGTCCCTTAAGCTGCCCGACCGTGACCGAACCTGACTTCCTGCACACCACCCGGACTTCGTACGACGCCTTCGCCGGCTTCTACGCCGAGCTCTTCCAGGACGAGTTGAACGCCAAGCCGCTCGAACGGCATGTGCTCGCGGCCTTCGCCGAACTCGCCGCGTCGGACGGCGGCGGACGCCCGGTCGCCGACGTCGGCTGCGGCACGGGCCGGGTGACGGCGTACCTGCACGGGCTGGGTGCCGACGTGTTCGGCATCGACCTCTCGCCCGGGATGCTGGCACAGGCCCGAAGCCGCTACCCCCACCTGCGGTTCGAAGAGGGCTCGATGCTCGCCCTGGACCTCCCGGACGACGCGCTCGGCGGGCTGCTGGCCTGGTACTCGGTCATCCACGTCCCGGACGAGCGGCTCCCGGAGGTGTTCGCGGAGTTCCTCCGGGTGCTCACCCCGGGCGGCCACCTCCTGCTGGGCTTCCAGGTGGGTGAGGAGGCGCTGCACCTGACCGAGGCCGGCGGCCACCGGGTCTCGCTGGACTTCCATCGCCGCCGCCCCGAAGCGCTGGCGGCCCTGCTGACCGGGGCCGGGCTGGAGCTGCGGGCCACGCTCCTGCGGGAGCGGGACGGCGAAGGACCCTTCCCCGAGAAGACCCCGCAGGCGTACCTGATGGCCCGCAAACCGGCCGCCGGGTGACACCGAACGGGCACCGTGTCACCCCCGGGGGCGTCCGGCCTCCACCAGCTCCGCCACGTCCAGCGTCACCTCGGCGCCGACGGACCCGGGCAGGGTGACGGTCTGCCCGGGGGAGTGGACCTCGTGGCTGTCGTAGCCGCAGCCGGTGGGCTCGGTGAGGACGTGCACCCGCCCGTGCCTGCGGTCGACGATCACGTAGACGGGCACCTTGGCCTCGGCGTACGCGGCGGCCTTGTTGCGCAGGTCGTTCCTGTAGTTGCTGGAGGTCACCTCCAGCACGAGGCGGAAGACGGCCGGGTCGTAGCAGCTGTACTCGACCAGGTGCGTGCTGTAGTCGGCGTCGACCACCGAGAAGTCGGGGATCGCGAAGTCCTCGGGTCCGCCGGGCAGCCACAGGCCGACGCCCTGGAGGATCCTGGTCTCCTTGCCATGGAGCCCTGCGGCCAGGAAGGGGATCATGAGTGTGGTCAGTGCGTCGGCGTGCGGGCCGTCCTGGGGTGGGGCCACGGTGATGACGCCTCCGATGATCTCGACGCGATAACCCGGAAGCCGCTCGGTGAGGCTGCCGGCCGTCACGAGCAGAGGTTCCGGCCCATCGTCACAGGGGTGCTCGACTGCTGCTGCAGACATTGCGGGCCTCCTGGGATGGCTGGTGTCGAGGACATCATCGTGGGACGCGGCACCCCGGACCGTCCGCAGCCGTGAAGATCACCCCGGCGGGTGACACGGGAGCGGCCCCGCACACAGGGGTGTGCGGGGCCGCTTCGGATGCCGTACGGCGCGTACGGAAGGGCGTACGGGCTACAGCTTGTCGATCACGTAGTCGACGCAGGCCGTCAGGGCCTGGACGTCCGCCGGGTCGATCGCCGGGAACATCGCCACGCGCAGCTGGTTGCGGCCCAGCTTGCGGTAGGGCTCCGTGTCGACGATGCCGTTGGCGCGGAGCACCTTGGCGACCGCCGCCGCGTCGATGCCGTCCTCGAAGTCGATCGTGCCGATGACCTGCGAGCGCTTCGCCGGGTCGGTGACGAACGGGGTGGCGTACTTGGACTCCTCGGCCCAGCCGTACAGCGCCTGGGAGGAGGCGGCGGTGCGGCCGGTGGTGAAGTCCAGGCCGCCCTGGGCGTTCATCCACTTCAGCTGCTCGTTGAGCAGGAAGAGGGTGGCCAGCGCCGGGGTGTTGTACGTCTGGTTCTTCAGGGAGTTGTCGATCGCCGTCGGCAGCGAGAAGAACTCCGGGACGTGCCGGCCCGACGCGTGGACGCGCGCGGCGCGTTCCAGGGCCGCCGGGGAGAACACGCCGATCCACAGGCCGCCGTCGGAGGCGAAGGACTTCTGCGGGGCGAAGTAGTAGACGTCGGTCTCGGTGATGTCGACCGGCAGGCCGCCCGCGCCGGAGGTGGCGTCCACCAGGACGAGCGCGCCCTCGTCGGCGCCCGCGACCCGCTTGACGGGGGCGGCGACACCGGTGGAGGTCTCGTTGTGGGTGAGGGCGTAGACGTCGACGCCCGCCTCGGCCGCCGGGTCCGGGTGGGTGCCCGGGTCGGAGGCGATCACGGTCGGGTCGGCCAGCCACGGGGCCAGCTTGGCGGCCTTCGCGAACTTGGACGAGAACTCACCGAAGTTCAGGTGCTGGGACCTGTTCTCGATCAGACCGTGGGTCGCGACGTCCCAGAAGGCGGTGGAGCCGCCGTTGCCCAGGATCACCTCGTAGCCCTCGGGGAGGGAGAAGAGGCTGCGCACACCGTCGCGTACCTCGCCGACCAGGTTCTTGACCGGGGCCTGGCGGTGGGACGTACCGAGGAGGGAGGTGCCCGTGGCGGCCAGCGCGTCGAGCGCCTCCGTCCGCACCTTGGAGGGTCCGGCGCCGAAACGTCCGTCGGCGGGCTTGATGTCAGCGGGAATCTGGATATCGGCCACGCACCGGAGCGTAGTCCCTCCGGCACACGGTCCGGGAACCGTGTCCGTCGGATGAGACGCGCGCTCCGGTGCGTGGACGCCCGGGTGACGGGGGCACCACCGGCGCCCCCGGACCCGGCCGGTCAGCCCAGGGTGACGGGGAGCTCGTACAGGTCGTTCTGGGTCACGATCGGCTTGTTCCGCAGCTCGGAGGGGGCGACGGCCAGGGCCAGGTCCGGGAACCGCTCGTACAGCGCGGGCAGGGCGACCGCGGCCTCCAGCCGGGACAGGGCGGCACCCGGGCAGACGTGCGGGCCGTGACCGAAGGAGATGTGCCGGTTGGGCGAGCGCGTGACGTCGAACGCGGTGGCCGTGGGGCCCCACTGCTCCTCGTCGCGGCTGATCGCGCCGAAGGAGATCATGGTGCCCTCGCCCTTCGGCAGGACCCGGTCGCCGACCTGGATGTCCTCGGTGGCGAACCGGATGAGGATGTGCGACGTCGGCGCGGACCAGCGCAGCGTCTCCTCGACCGCGCTGTCCCAGCCGACCTCGCCGGACAGGACCGCCCGGCGCTGCTCGGGGTGGGACTCCAGGGCCACCACGGTGTTCACGATCAGGCTGATCGTGGTCTCGTGGCCGGCCGCGATGATCACCTTCAGGGTGTTGAGGATCTCGTCGTCGGTGAGGTGGTCACCGCCCTCGGACGCGTTGAGCAGGGCCCAGGTGAGGTCGTCGGCGGGCGACTGCTTCTTCTCGTCGAGGATCCGCGAGAACAGGGTGTGGATCCCCGCCATCGTCTTCGGGACCTCGGCCGGCGGGGTCTGGTTGGAGAAGAACTTGTCGAAGAGGCGCTTCATCTCGGGCAGGTCGGCGGAGTCGACGCCCATCAGCTCGCTGATCACGTTCATCGGCAGCGGGTAGGCGAACTCGGCCTTGAGGTCGACCACTTCGCCCGCCGGACGCTCGGCGAGGCGGTCCAGCAGCACCTTCGTGCGGGCCTCGATGCCCGCGCGCAGGCGTTCCACCCGGCGCGCGGTCAGGGCCTGGGCGACCAGTCCGCGCAGCCGGCGGTGCTCGGCGCCGTCCGCGGTGAGCATGGTGCGGCCCGGGTTGACCAGGCCGATCAGCGGCCAGTCCAGGGGGATCTCACCGCGCTGCCAGGCGTTCCAGACGTTGATGTCCTTCACCAGGCGGGTGTCGGTGAGCGCCGCCTTGGCCTCGGCGTAGTGGGTGATCGCGTAGACCGGGATGCCGCCCGGCAGTTCGACCTCGGCGAGCGGGCCCGCCGCGTACAGCCGGGCGCTCTCCCCCGCGAGGTCCCCGACGAACGGGTCCAGGGCGATGCGTTCCCGTCCGGCGGCGCCGGTCGGTTCTGCGGTGGTCGCGGTCATCTCTGGCCTCCAAGGGCGGGGGTGGGAGTGAAGCGCACCGGCAGGTCCGTCAGGCCGCGCAGCCACGGGGAGGGGCGCCGGGTCAGCTGTTCGGCGGGGACGGCGAGATCGATGTCCGGCAGCCGGTCGAGGAGGACCTCGATCGCCGTACGGGCGACGGTCTCGGCGATCTCCTGCGCCGGGAAGGGGCAGCGGTGGTCGCCGTGCCCGAAGGAGAGGAAGGCGTTGTTGCCGCCGGTGAGGACCGAGCCGTCCGTGCGTACCTGCGGGTCGGAGTTGGCCCCGGCCAGGCTGAGGACGAGCAGGTCGCCGGCCTTGATGTGGCAGCCGCCGAGGTGGGTGTCGCGGGTGGCCCAGCGCCCGGCGATGTTCTGGGAGGGGGTGTCCTCCCAGAGGACCTCGTTCATGGCCTCGGCGACGCTGTGCCGGCCGCCCGAGAGCGAGGCGGCGAACCGGTCGTCGGTGAGCATGAGGCGCAGCGAGTTGCCGATCCAGTCGGCCGTCGGCTGGTGCCCGGCGGCCATCATGACCATGAGGTCGCGGGCGACCTCCTCGTCCGTGAAGCCGGAGGTGTCCGCGAGCATGCGGCTCGCCACGTCGTCGCCGGGGTCGGCGCTCCGCGCGGCCACCAGCTGGTACACGGAGGCGCCGATGTGGCGCTGGCCCGCGAGGGCGTCCGGGCCTCCGTTGATCATGTCGTTCATCGCGGTGACGAGGGCGGGGCCCTTGTCGTCGCCGAACCCGAAGAGCTTCGCCAGCACCCGGACGGGCAGCATCATCGCGTACGAGGCGATGATGTCGGTGGTCCCGGCCGTGCAGAAGGCGTCGATGAGTTCGTCGGCGAAGATCTCGGTGTGCTCCTTGAGGCCGAAGGGGTCCTCGGCCTCCAGGGCGGAGCTGATCATGCCCGAGCGGCGGCTGTGCCGTTCGCCGACGGTGTAGAGGATCGACGGCTGGTCGTCGCTGATCATCGGCTTCAGCGGCCAGTCCTCGGGGATGCGGGGCCACTGGTTCCACAGGTGCGAGTCGCGGCTGAAGAGCACCGGGTCGCTGGTGAGCTGGTGCAGTTCCCGGTAGCCGATGACGAGCCAGGCGGGGATGTCCCCGGGCAGGACGATCGGCGCCACCGCCCCGTGGTCGCGCCGGATCGACCGGTACAGCTCGACGGGGTCGGCCTGGAAGCGGGGGCTGGAGAGGTCCACGGCACCGGAGCCGGCTGCCGCGGCCGCGTGCGGGCACTGGGTCACGGGCTGTGCTCCGGGGTCAGGGCGGCCAGGGACCGGCCGCCGTCCGCGTCGGCGCTGTCGCCCCCGGCGCGGGCGGTGGACAGCGTGTACAGGTACTCGACCAGTGTGATCAGCACGTACTTGCTGGAGGAGCGGTCCCGGGCGTCGCACTCGACGAGCGGGACGTCGGGGGAGAGGTCGAGCGCCTCACGGATCTGCTGCTCGGTGTGGAGCGGGCCGCCGAAGTCGTTGCACGCCACGATGAACGGCGTCCCGTGGTGCTCCAGCCGGTCGATGGCGTACCAGGAGTCGGCCAGGCGCCGGGTGTCGACGAGGACGACGGCTCCCAGGGTCCCGGAGAAGAGGCGGTCCCACAGGAACCAGAAGCGTTCCTGGCCGGGGGCGCCGAAGAGGTAGAGGACCGACCGCTCGTCGAGGGTGATGCGGCCGAAGTCGAAGGCGACCGTGGTGGACGTCTTGGAGTCCACCCCGTCGAGGTCGTCGACGGCCTCGCCCGCGCGGGTCATGGTCTCCTCCGTGTTGAGCGGACGGATCTCGCTCACGGATCGGACCATGGTGGTCTTGCCGACACCGAAGCCGCCGACCACGACGATCTTCAGTCCGTTGTCGGCCGTGGCCCGCAGGGCGGCACGGTCAGAGGTTGCGGAGTCCAACGAGCACCTGTTCCAGGGTGTCGGTGTCGGGGAGGCGGTCCGCGACACGGGCAGTACGGGGGTGGCGGGCGCTGATCCGGCCGGTGTCCAGCAGGTCGCAGAGCATGATGCGGACGATGCTGACGGGCAGGTTCAGCGTGGCCGAGATCTCGACGACCGCGGTGGGGTGTTCGCACATCCGCAGGATCGCGGCGTGCTCCGACTGCATCCCGGGCGTCGGATCGCACTCGGAGACGATGAGCGTCACCAGGTCGAACGCCGCCGAGTCCGACCGGCTGCGGCCCCCCGTGAGGGTGTACAGCCGGTCCGGGTCGTCGTCGCGTCCGGGGCGGGGCCGCGGCGGCGTCATACGGTCTCCGCGGCCAGGGCCGCGCCCTCGGCCGGGGTGCGCGGCGGAGCCACGAGGTACTCCCCGAGCTGCTCGACGAGCTCGCTCATGTTGTGGCCGACCAGGCCGACGTCGGAGTCCTCCGCGGCGACGACCGCGAGATGGGCGCCCGCGCCCGCCTCGACGATGAAGAGCACCCCGCCGTAGAACTCGGCCATCGCCGACCGCACGCCGCCGGTGCCGTCACCGAACTCCATGGACGCGCCGTGCGAGAGGCTCTGGATGCCCGCGGAGATCGCGGCGAGCTGGTCGGCCTGGTCGACGGAGAGTTCGGGGGTACGGCAGAGCTTCAGGCCGTCCCGGGACAGGACCAGGGCGTGCCGGGCACCGGGCGTGCGGTCCAGCAGGCCCTCCAGCAGCCAGTTGAGCTTCTCGTCGGTGGTCGCGGTCATGGGGTGTTGCCTTCCGGGTGCGGGGAACTGGCCCGGACCGCCTGGCTGAAGGTGCTGAAGCGTGCTGCCTGCACCTTCGGGTCGGTGGTACGGGGCCGGGGGGAGTCGGCTCCGCCGGGGGTGGCATTGCCGTTGCGGGCTTCGGCGGCGGCCAGGGTGCGGCCGCGGCGGCGCCTGGGGAGGCCGCTCTCACCGAACTGGGGGACGGATCCGGTGGACTCGGAGGAGTTCCGGCCGGTGGAGGCGGGCTCGGGAGAGCCCGGTGCCGGGGCGGCGGGGGAGGCCGCGTCCGGGGCGGCGGGGGCGTCCCCGGCAAAGGCCGTCGCGTGGTCCGGTTCCGGCTCGGGGCGTGCCGCGGAGGCGGCGGCCACGGCCGGGGCGGTGGCCGGGACGACGGTCCGGGAGATCAGGTCCTGGGGCAGCATCATCAGCGCACCCGTGCCACCGCGCGCGGAGGGGCGGAAGGACACCGTCAGACCGTGCTTGCGGGCCAGCCGGCCGACCACGGCGAGGCCGAGCCGGGTGCCGGAGAGACCGGTGAGGTCCTGGTGGTGCGCCGACACGGCGCGCTCGGCGCGGCGCAGCTGCACATCGCTCATCACCAGCCCGCTGTCCTCGACGGTGATGACGACGCCCGCCGGCACCTCCTCGACGTACACGTGCACCTCGGCGGTGGGCGGCGAGAAGTTGGCGGCGTTGTCGAGGAGCTCGGCCAGCGCGTGCATCACACCCTCGGCGGCGTGGCCGGCGATCGCCACGTCGCTGGTGGAGTGCAGGCGGATGCGCTGGTAGCCACCGATGCGGCCCATCGCCCCGCGCAGGATCGACTCCATGACGATCGGCTTGGCCCAGCGGCGCCCGGAGCGCGCCCCGGTCAGCACCGCGATGGAGTCGGCGAGCCGGCCCGCCTGGGCGGTGCGGTGGTCCAGGTGGAGCAGGTCGCCCAGGACGTCCTCGGCGGTGTGCCGGTGCTCCATCTCGCGCAGGTCGGCCAGCATGCTGGTGGCCAGGGCCTGCATACGGCCGGCCGCGTTGGCACAGGCGGCGACGGCGGCGGCGCGCTCGGTCTCGCTGCGCCGGGCGCGTTCGGCGAGCCGGGCGTTCTCGGCGGTCAGCCGGTCGAGCCGCTCCTGGGTCTCGGTGGTCACCCGGGCGAGGTGCTCGGCGGCCTCGGCGGTGGCCCGCGCGGTCTCGGCGGAGGCGGCCGCCCTGATGCGGGCGGTCTCGGCGGTGTAGCGCTGGGCCTCGGCGGCGGACGTGGAGACCAGCCGGGAGGTCTCCGCGGTGAAGCGCTCGGCCTCCGAGGCCCGCAGGGCGCGCAGGGCGCGCGCGGTGACGAGCGTGTGGGCCGTGACGGTCACCGCCAGGCACAGCAGGACGGCGGCGGCGCCCGCCCCCCACGCCAGCGGGGTCCGTACCGAGCCGGGCGCCGAGGCGACCGCCCACAGGGACAGGGCACCGGTGACGGCTGCCGAGATCAGCAGGGCGAGTGCGGTTGGCCGGATTGAAGGGCGCAATCGGAGTCCTCGGGGCGGACGGTTAGGGGGACGGGAACGATCCAGGCAGGGACAATCCGGGCGTTTCCGGGTGGGTGTGCGGAAAGGGCCGTAACTGGAGCTGACTGTTCCTGATCAAGTCACGGCAACTATAGGAGAATTGACGGCGTGTTTGGGGATTCCTTGTGGCCACTTCTGTTTGATAACTGTCTTAAATGTGACTGTGGCCGAGTCTTTGCGGTGCGTTGACGGGTCCCGGT
The DNA here is from genome assembly GCF_008704555.1 of Streptomyces nitrosporeus. Taxonomy (NCBI): domain Bacteria; kingdom Bacillati; phylum Actinomycetota; class Actinomycetes; order Kitasatosporales; family Streptomycetaceae; genus Streptomyces; species Streptomyces nitrosporeus. The sequence goes on along the minus strand of NZ_CP023702.1, from coordinate 3,254,245 downwards.
GGGCGTCCCGCGTACCGAAGAGGTAGTGAATGAGGCGATATGTCGCTTCTGTGGTGCTGGATTTGTCACGATCGTCGCCTGGCGGCGGGTGGGCGACTAATGTGAGCGCTCCGGTGCAGCCGACCCCCAGGTCGCGGCACTGCCGTATGAACACCGCGGCCGCCTCGAGGGGGAGGACGCCGCGTGGCCCCGACGGAGGACGCAGACAACCGTGGACGCGCAAAGCCGTGGGCGGGACGAGGGAATCGACCCCGCAGACCAGTGGGTGCTCAACCCCGACACCGGCGATTACGAACTGCGACTGAACCCTTCCTCAGGGCGACCGCAGGCGCCGGCGGGCCCGGCCCGTCCGTCCGCCTCCAGAACGTCCGCCCCCTCGGCCCCCCGCCGGGCGCGCCCCGCCGCCCCGCCGTCCGACGAGCGCACCTCGGTGCCGGGGCAGCGCGGCGGCCGGAGGCCGGACCGGGACGCCGCCGACGGGGACGGGCAGCCGGAGCGCAGGCCCGGGGGCCGGGCCGCGGACCGCAACGCCGCCGCCGGCCGCCGCAAGGGGAAGTCCAGGAAAGCCCGGAAGACGGGGCACAACGGACGGTCCCGCAAGAAGAAGGCCCTCGTCTGGTCCGGCGGGGTGCTGGCCTTCCTGCTGGTGGGCACCGCCACGGCCGGGTACCTCGTCTACCAGCACTTCAACGGCAACATCACCTCCGTCTCCAGCGACGGCGCGGGCACCGGCGGCTTCAGCAAGGACCGGGCGATCAACGTCCTGGTGATCGGGACCGACAAGCGCACCGGTGAGGGCAACGAGGGCTACGGGGACAAGGAGAGCGCCGGCCACGCCGACACCACCATCCTCTTCCACGTGTCCAAGGACCGTACGAACGCCACCGCCCTGAGCATCCCGCGCGACCTGATAGCGACCGTCCCGGACTGTCCGACGGCGCAGGACGACGGTACGACGAAGACCATCCCCGGCACCGAGGGAGACCGCTTCAACACCAGCCTCGGCCAGTCCGGCCGGTCCCCCAGCTGCACGATGCGCACGGTCACCGAACTGACCGGCATCGAGGTCGACCACTTCATGGTCGCCGACTTCAACGCGGTCAAGACCCTGACCACCGCCGTCGACGGGGTGGACGTGTGCCTGGACAAGGACATCAAGGACGCGAAGTCCCACCTGGACCTTCCCAAGGGGGAGCACACCCTCCAGGGCGAGGAGGCCCTCTCCTTCCTGCGGACGCGCTACTCGGTCGGCTTCGGCAGCGACCTGAGCCGCATCGAGCTCCAGCAGCAGTTCCTGGGCTCCCTGATGCGGAAGCTGAAGTCGAACGACACCCTGACCAGCCCCACCAAGATGTGGACCCTCGCGGAGGCTGCCACCCAGGCGCTCACCGTCGACGACAAGATCGCCGACATCAACGAACTGCGCAAGCTGGGCATGGAACTGGCCTCGGTCGACCCGAAGAACATCACCTTCACCACGGTCCCGGTGCTGGACAACCCCAACGACAAGGCCACGGTCATACTGGACACCACCAGGGCGCCGCAGGTCTTCTCGATGATGCGTGAGGACGTCTCCTTCACGGAGGTCGCGGCCCAGAAGAAGGCCGCGGCGAAGGAGAAGGAAGCCGCCAAGCTCAAGGGCGAGATGGCCGACCCGGCCGATGTGCGCGTCGACGTCTACAACGGCGGCGCCCCGGGGGGCTCCGCGCAGAGCGCCCTGGACTGGCTGCAGAACGAGCAGGGCGTCCTGAAGTCCGCGAACAAGTCGAACGCGCCGCAGGACGTGAAGCGGACCCAGCTCGTCTACGCCCCCGACCAGGCCGACCAGGCCCGCCGGCTCGCCGACATGATGGGCCTGACGGCCTCCGCCCTGAAGCCGACGACGACGGACGCGGGCGAGATGGAACCGATGGTCCTGACCCTGGGTCCCGACTTCCAGAAGGCCGGAACCCCGCTCAGTGCCCCGAAGCAGGCCCCGAAGGACATCCAGCGCGTCGAGGCGGACAAGCAGGTCTGTGCGAAGTAGCGGAGCCCGGCGGGGCGGGAACCCCCGGAGGCCCCCGGGGGACGCCGGGCCCGCACCGGGGGCCTCCGGCGGGGCGCGGCCGATACAGCCCCCGCCCCGTCCGGCACGGCATCCTGGTCCCATGCCCGAGCCGTCCCCCGTGCCGCCCGCCCCGCCGCCTCCCGGTCTCGCCCGGGACCTCGCCGCCGCCGTACGCGGTGACGTGGACTTCAGCCGTACCGCACGCGCGCTGACCACCATGGACGCGTCCAACTACCGCCGCGTCCCGCACGGGGTCGTCGCCCCGCGCGACGCGGCAGACGTGGCCGCCGCGCTCGCCGTCTGCCGGGAGCACCGGGTGCCCGTCGTGCCCCGGGGCGGCGGTACGTCCATCGCCGGGCAGGCCACCGGCACCGGGGTCGTCCTCGACTTCACCCGCCACATGGGCGCGGTCCTGGAGCTGGACCCCGCCACCCGTACCGCCGTCGTCCAGCCCGGCGTCGTCCTGGACGTGCTGCGTGCCGCAGCCGCCCCGCACGGACTGACCTTCGGGCCCGACCCCTCGACCCACAGCCGCTGCACCCTCGGCGGCATGATCGGCAACAACTCCTGCGGCTCCCACTCCGTGGCCTGGGGCACCACCGCCGACAACGTGGAGAGCCTGCGCGTCCTGCGGTACGACGGGACCGGCGCCGGACCCCTCACCCTCGGCAGGGGATGGGCCGGAGCCCCGCCCGGCCTCCGGGAGTTCGCCGGGGATCCGGGAAACCGCGCCCTCATCCGCACCGGGTTCCCCGGACTCCCGCGCCGTATCAGCGGATACGCCCTCGACGCGCTGCTTCCGGAAAGCACCCCGGACCGCACCGGGCCGGACCTGGCGCGGGCGTTCTGCGGCAGCGAAGGCACCCTCGGGGTCCTCACCGAGGCGACCGTGCGCCTCGTCGGGGCGCCCGCCGCCCGCGCGCTCGCCGTCCTCGGCTACCCCGACGAGTCCGCCGCCGCCGAGGCCGCCCCCGGCCTCCTCCCGCACCACCCGCTCACCGTCGAGGGCATGGCCGCCGACCTCGTACGCGAGGGGGCCGGACTGCCGCGCGGCGGGGCCTGGCTCTTCGTCGAGACGGGCGGGGGCACCCCGGCCGAGGCCCGCGCCCACGCGGAGCGGATCGTGCGCGCCGCCGACGCCCTGGACGCCGCCGTCGTCACCGACCCGGCCGGCATGCGCACCCTGTGGCGCATCCGCGAGGACGCGGCCGGCACCGCCACCCGCATGCCCGACGGGACGGAGGCGTGGCCCGGCTGGGAGGACTGCGCCGTACCGCCCGCCCGGCTCGGTCCCTACCTCCGCGACTTCCGCGCCCTGCTCACCGCACACGGCCTGCGCGGCGCCCCCTACGGGCACTTCGGCGACGGCTGCATCCACGTACGCATCGACTTCGACCTGCTCACCGCCGACGGCGTCGCCCGCTTCCGCCGCTTCTCCGAGGAGCAGGCCGGCCTCGTCGTCGCGTACGGCGGCTCGCTGAGCGGGGAACACGGCGACGGACAGGCCCGCGCCGAACTCCTGCCCCGTATGTACGGGCCGGAGATCGTCGCCCTGTTCGGCCGGTTCAAGGACCTGTGGGACCCGGACGGAGGTATGAACCCCGGCATGCTGGTCCGGCCGGACCCCCTCGACACCAACCTCCGCTTCGGTGTGCTCCCGGAGCGGCCGGTCGACGTGGCCTTCGGCTACCCGGAGGACGGCGGCGACTTCACCGCCGCCGTACGCCGCTGCGTCGGCGTCGCCAAGTGCCGTACCACCGCCGCGTCCGGTACCGGCGTGATGTGCCCCTCCTTCCGGGCGACCGGCGAGGAGGCCCACTCCACCCGGGGCCGCGCCAGGCTGCTGCACGAGATGCTCGCCGGAGAGGTCGTCACCGACGGCTGGCGGTCCGCCGAGGTACGCGACGCACTCGACCTCTGCCTCTCCTGCAAGGGCTGCCGCAGCGACTGCCCGGTCGGTGTCGACATGGCCACCTACAAGGCGGAGTTCCTCCACCACCACTACCGGGGCCGCCCGCGTCCCGCCGCGCACTACGCCATGGGCCGGCTGCCCCGGTGGCTGCGGGCCGCCGCGCCCTTCGCCCGGCCGCTCAACGCCCTGGCCCGGATCCGCCCGCTCGCCGCCCTCGCCAAACGCCTCGCCGGGGTCGCCCCCCAGCGCACCCTCCCGGCCCTGGCCCGGGTCACCTTCCGCGACTGGGCGGCCCGCAGGGTCCCGGCCCCGGGGCGCGGAGAGGCGGTCACCCTCTGGCCCGACACCTTCACCGACCACTTCTCACCCGAGGTCGGACGCGCCGCCGTCCGTGTCCTGGAGGCGGCCGGCCGCGCCCCCGTCCTCCCGGAGCGCGGGGTGTGCTGCGGCCTCACCTATGTCTCGACCGGCCAGCTCGACCAGGCCCGTACGGTCATGCGCCGCACCCTGGACCGGATGGAACCCCTGCTCGGCCGTCCGGTCGTCGTCCTGGAGCCCAGCTGCGCCGCCGCCCTCCGCACCGACCTGCCGGACCTCCTCCCCGACGACCCGCGCGCCGCGCGGCTGGCCGGGGACGTACGCACCCTGGCCCAGTACCTTCAGGAGTACGCCCCCGACTGGACCCCGCCCCGGCTGGACCGGCCGGTCGCCGGACAGACCCACTGCCACCAGCACGCGGTTCTCGGCGACGCGGCCGAGCGGCGGCTGCGCGAACGGGCCGGCCTCACCGGCGGACTCAGCGGCGGCTGCTGCGGACTCGCCGGCAACTTCGGCTTCGAGAAGGGCCACTGGGAGGTGTCCACCGCCTGCGCCGAGGACCAGCTCCTGCCCGCCGTACGCGCCGCCGCCCCCGGCACCGAACTGCTGGCCGACGGCTTCTCCTGCCGTACCCAGCTCGGTCAGCTGGCGGGCCGCCGGGCCCGGCACCTCGCCGAGGTCCTGGCGGAAGGCATCGACCGGAGGCCGGACGGCGCGGCGGACCGGGGGTGAGGACGGCCCCGCGCACGGGGTTTCCTCGCCCCGCAGGCCCGGCGCGGTCCGGCTCACCGGGTCCCCTCGCCCCGCAGGTCCGGGCGCCCCGCCTGCCCGCCGTCCGCCTGCCCGGGGCCCCGGCCGACGATCTCCCGGGCCAGCTCCAGCAGGTACGGGAGCGCCGGGTGCCCGGGGCCGTCCCGGCGGGCCAGCAGCACCGGCAGCGGCGGGGCGTCGTCCAGCGGACGGTAGGCGACCCCCGTGTGCGGGTGCGTGCCGGCGGTCGAGCTCCCGGTCACCCCGGTGCCCCGGCCGGCCGCGATCGCGGTCAGCCAATCGTCGGTGTTGGCGACGGTGAGGGTGACGGAGGGCCGGATCTCCGGGGGCCACAGGGCGGGCGTCGTGGTGCCCGAGACGGGGTTCAGGACCACCGGCCCCCCGCCCAGGTCCGCGAGGCGCAGCGAGACGCGCGCGGCGAGCGGGCCGTCCGCGGCGACGGCCGCCACCCGGTCCTCGGTGAACAGCACCGTCGTGACGATCCCCGGTGTGTCCACCGTCCCGCGCAGCACCGCCGCGTCCACGTCCCCCCGGGCCAGCCCGGCCGTACGGTCGTCGATCCGCAGCAGTTCCAGCGGGGTGCCGGGATGCCGTTCCTGCCAGGCCCGCAGCAGCGGTGTGGTGTACGGGCCGAACGCCGACCAGGCATGCCCCAGCCGCAGCGGCCGGCGGTGCGTTCGGGCGGGTGCCACCGCTTCGTCGAAGGCGCCCACCGCCGCGACGGCCTTGTCCCGGAAGACGACCCCTGCCGGGGTGAGCGCCAGATGATGGGTGGACCGGTCCACCAGCCGCGCCCCCAGATGCCGCTCCAGCGCGGCGAGCGTACGGGAGACCACGGGCTGGCTCAGCCCCAGCCGTGCGGCGGCCCGCGTGATGCCGCCCTCGTCGGCGACGGCCAGGAAGGCCCGCAGATGCCTGAGCTCGATACCGCGCCCCGGACCCTGGTCAGTGCTCATGCGTGCGGAGCATAACGGGAGCGCACCAGGCATTTCACGCCGAGCACGCCGGTCTCTACCGTGTCCCGGGGGCGGGGTTTCCGCACCGGCGATCCGAAAGGCTCAGGTCCCAGTGAACGACTCGCGCAGCGCCACCGAGGCGACGGCCCCCGGCACCCCTGGCGCACCCGGGACCCCCGGCGCCTCTGGTGTACCGGGCGTCCCCGAGGCCGTGTCCGCCGGTCTTCCCGAGGCCGTGGCCGCCGGGCTCGCCGAGGACGGCACGGCACGCGCCGGTGGCGGCCGGGCGGCGCTGGGACCGGTCGCCCTGGTGGTCGCGGGCGGTCTCTCCGTCCAGTTCGGCGCGGCGATCGCGGTCCTGCTGATGCCCAGGGCGGGCGCGCTCGGCGTGGTCACCCTGCGTCTGGCCGCCGCCGCGCTCGTCCTGCTCGTCGTCTGCCGGCCGAAGCTGCGCGGCCACTCGCGTGCCGACTGGGGGACCGTGGTCGCCTTCGGTGTGGCGATGGGCGGCATGAACACGCTCTTCTACCAGGCCGTCGACCGCATCCCGCTGGGCCCTGCCGTCACCCTGGAGGTGCTGGGGCCCCTCGTCCTGTCCGTGGTGGCCTCCCGCCGCCTGGCCAACCTGGTCTGGGCGGGGCTGGCGCTCGGCGGGGTGGTCCTGCTCAGCGGCGGAGGCTTCGACCGGCTGGACCCCGTCGGGGCCGCGTACGCCCTCGGGGCGGGCGCCATGTGGGCGGCGTACATCGTCTTCAGCGCCCGCACCGGCCGCCGCTTCCCGCAGGCGGACGGGCTGGCCCTCGCGATGGCGGTGGCGGCGCTGCTGTCACTGCCGCTCGGCATCCTGGAGTCCGGCTCGAAGCTCCTGGTCCCCAGCACCCTGGGCCTGGGCGCCGCCGTGGCCCTGCTCAGCTCCGTCCTCCCGTACACCCTGGAACTCATGGCCCTGCGGCGGCTGCCGGCCCCGACCTTCGCGGTGCTGATGAGCCTGGAACCCGCCATCGCGGCCCTGGCCGGCTTCCTCGTCCTGGACCAGGCGCTCTCCACCGTCGACGCCCTGGCCATCGCCCTGGTCATCGGCGCCAGCATGGGCGCGGTGCGCGCCACGGCCCCGCGAGGGACCATGGAGAAGGGCAGGAGGCGCCGGGTGCGCCTCGGAAGGAGGCCGGTCCATGGCAACCGCCAAGAAGAGTGACGAGTACGACGGGCTGTACGCGCACACACCCTCCCAGGCCGAAGGCGAACGCGACGAGCGCGCGGAACGCGCCCGCCCGGCCGACGTACACCCGGACACCCCCCGCACCGAACCGTCACAGGCGGAGGGCGAGCGGGAGGGCTGACGGGCCCGGGCCTTCAGACGTCGACAGGGCTGACGGGCCGGGGCCTTCAGGCGTCGACGGGCCCGGGGCCTTCGGGCATCGACGGGCCGGGTGCCTCAGGCGTCGACGGGCAGGATACGGAAGGCGGAGAAGCCCGGAGTCAGAGGAGTGACGGCCCGGAAACCGCGTTGGCCGGGAGTGAAGATCCGGTCGGTCCGGTAGCGGTCCGCCAGAACGACACCGACCGCATCGGCGAGATCGAGCCGCAGCCCCTCATGTTTTCCGCGGCCCTGTGCTCGGGCTGGGCGGCGTCGAAGGCGGCGTACGTACAGGGCCGAGGTGTCGGCGACGATGATCAACGCCGGGCGGCCCGTTCCTTGATGTGGGTGTAGACGGCTTCGTCCATGGCCTCGGGGGTGAGCGGGCGCCCGCTGTCGAACACGGGGAGCGGGGCGCTGTGCTTGGGCCGCTCCGCCTGCTCCAGCAGCATCGCCACGCCCCGCCGGATGAGTTCGGCCCTGCTGATGCCGGTGGCCGACGACTCCGCGTCCAGGCGTGCTTCCAGCGCCTCGGGAAGGTACACGGTCGTCTTCACCATGCCGTTACGGTACGCCTGCCCTACGTAGGGCACTCCTTGCCGCGAACCTCAGGGAAGGTTCCGAGGCCACCCGCCCGCCCCGGTGGAGGGACCCGGCGGGGAAGCGGTCCGGCCTGCCTGTGCCTCACGGGCCTCGCGCCCCACGGAAGGTCCGGCCAAAAAGCATGCAAGCATGCTTGCTTGTTTTTCTGTCCGCTGGCATGCTCCGGGGCACACCGCCACGTTCCGAGGGAGCGCACCGTGTCCGATGCATCGGCCGTGAACGCCGCCGTACTCGACGATCTGCGTCAGGAGAGCGAGGAACTCGACCTGCTGGTCGCCGGGGCGGACGTGGAGGGCTGGGCCGCGCCGACCCCCGCCGAGGGGTGGACCGTGGCGCACCAGATCGCCCACCTGGCCTGGACCGACGAGGTCGCCCTGGTCGCCGTCACCGAGCCGGACGCCTTCGGCGCCGAGGTCGAGAAGGCGCTCGCCCGGCCCGGCACCTTCGTGGACGAGGCCGCGGCGGAGACCGTCGCGCTGACACCGGCCGGGGAGCTGCTCGTACGGTGGCGGGAGGGGCGCGGCCGGCTGCAGGAGGCGCTGCGGGCGGCGCCGCCGGGGGCGAGGTTCCCCTGGTACGGGCCGCCGATGAGCGTCGCCTCCATGGCGACCGCCCGGCTGATGGAGACCTGGGCGCACGGCCAGGACGTGGCCGACGCCCTCGGCGCCGTACGCGCACCGACGTCCCGGCTGCGGCATGTGGCCCGGATCGGGGTGCGGGCCCGGGACTACGCCTATCTCGTACGGGGCGAACAGCCGCCCGCCGAGCCCTTCCGCGTCGAACTGAAGGGCCTGGACGGCGAGCTGGTGGTCCACGGGCCCGAGGACGCCGCCCAGCGGGTCGGCGGGCCGCTCCTCGACTTCTGCCTGCTGGTCACCCAGCGCGCCCACCGCGACGACCTCGCCCTCACCGCCGTGGGGCCGGACGCCGACCGGTGGCTGGACATCGCCCAGGCATTCGCCGGCCCGGCGGGCCCGGGGCGCCCCCCGGAGGCGGCCCGGTGACGCCCCCCGGCCGCAGCCCCGCGCCGCTGCGCATCGGCAACGCCTCCGGGTTCTACGGCGACCGCTTCGACGCGGTGCGCGAGATGCTGACCGGCGGGCCCCTCGACGTGCTGACCGGGGACTACCTCGCCGAACTCACCATGCTGATCCTGGGGCGGAGCCGCCTGAAGGACCCGGAGCGCGGATACGCCTCCACCTTCCTGAGGCAGCTGGAGGAGAACCTCCACCTCGCCCATGAGCGGGGGGTCCGGATCGTCACCAACGCCGGGGGCCTGAACCCGGCCGGGCTCGCCGGCGCGATCCGCCGACTGGCGGCGGAACTCGGCGTACCGGTGAGCGTCGCCCATGTGGAGGGCGACAGCCTGCCTGTTCCCGAGGGGTGCCTCACCGCCAACGCCTACCTCGGCGGCCGGGGGATCGCCGCCTGTCTGCGGGCCGGGGCCGACATCGTGGTCACCGGGCGGGTCACCGACGCCGCCCTCGTCACCGGGCCCGCCGCCGCCCACTTCGGCTGGGGCCCGGACGACCTGGACGCACTGGCCGGAGCCGTGGTCGCCGGACACGTACTGGAGTGCGGGACACAGGCCACCGGCGGCAACTACGCGTTCTTCACCGGCCACGACGTCCGCCGGCCCGGCTTCCCGCTCGCCGAGATCCACGCCGACGGGTCGAGCGTCATCACCAAGCACGACGGCACGGGCGGGGTCGTGGACCTCGGCACCGTCACCGCCCAGCTGCTGTACGAGACCGACGGCGCCCGGTACGCCGGGCCCGACGTCACCGCACGCCTGGACACCGTCACCCTGACACCGGACGGACCGGACCGGGTGCGGATCCACGGGGTGCGCGGCGAGGCCCCGCCGCCCACGCTGAAGACCGGGCTCACCCGGCTGGGCGGCTGGCGCAACGAGGTCGTGTTCGTGCTGACCGGACTGGACGTCGAGGCCAAGGCCCGCCTGGTGCGCGACCAGTTCGCCGACGCCCTCGCCCGCGCCGGACGGGCGCCGGACGAGGTGCGCTGGGAGCTGGCCCGGACCGACCACGAGGACGCCGCGACCGAGGAGACGGCGAGCGCCCTGCTCCGGCTCGTCGTACGCGACCGGGACGCCGGGACCGTCGGGCGCGCCGTGTCCGGGGCGGCCGTGGAACTGGCCCTCGGCAGCTACCCCGGGTTCCACGTCACCGCCCCGCCCGGAAAGGGCTCCCCGTACGGGGTGTTCGAGGCCGGGACGGTGGCGGCGGAAGAGGTCGGGCACCTGGCGGTGCTGCCGGACGGACGGCGTGAGGCGGTGCCCGCCACCGGGCCGTACCGGGACCTGGCCCCCGTCGAGGAGCCCGCGCTGCCCGAACCGCTGCCCGCCGGCCCCGTCCGCAGCGTCCCGCTCGGCCTGGTCGCCGGGGCGCGCAGCGGGGACAAGGGCGGTGACGCCAACGTCGGCGTATGGGTGCGGGACGAGGACGCCTGGCGGTGGCTGGCCCATGAGCTGACCGTCGAGCGGTTCGGGGAACTCCTCCCGGAGACCGCCCGGCTGACCGTCGTACGCCATGTCCTGCCGAACCTGCGGGCGCTGAACTTCGTCGTCCGCGGCCTCCTCGGCGAAGGCGTCGCCGCCCAGGCCCGTTTCGACCCGCAGGCCAAGGCGCTGGGGGAGTGGCTGCGCTCACGGCACCTGCCCGTCCCCGTCACCCTGCTGGACCCCCGCACGGAGGTGCGCGTATGACCGTCCTGCCCACGGCCCTGGACACCGCCGGGCCCGAGTACGCCGACAACCGCGCGGCCATGCTGGCCGCGCTGGACCAACTGGCCGCCGAACACGCCAAGGCGCTGGCGGGCGGCGGCGAGAAGTACGTCACCCGGCACCACGAGCGCGGCAAACTGCTCGCCCGGGAACGCGTCGAGCTCCTGGTCGACCCGGACACCCCGTTCCTGGAGCTGTCCCCGCTCGCCGGCTGGGGCAGCGACTACGCGGTGGGCGCCTCACTGGTCACCGGCATCGGGATCGTCGAGGGCGTCGAGTGCCTGATCACCGCCAACGACCCGACCGTACGCGGCGGGGCGTCCAACCCCTGGACCCTGAAGAAGGCACTGCGGGCCAACGAGATCGCCTTCGCCAACCGGCTGCCCTGCATCAGCCTCGTCGAGTCCGGGGGCGCCGACCTGCCCTCGCAGAAGGAGATCTTCATCCCCGGCGGGGCGCTCTTCAGGGACATCACCCGGCTGTCGGCGGCCGGCATCCCGACCGTGGCCGTCGTCTTCGGGAACTCCACGGCGGGCGGGGCGTACGTCCCCGGCATGTCCGACCACACCGTGATGATCAAGGAGCGGTCCAAGGTCTTCCTCGGCGGCCCGCCGCTGGTGAAGATGGCCACCGGCGAGGAGAGCGACGACGAGTCCCTCGGCGGGGCCGAGATGCACGCCCGTACCTCCGGTCTCGCCGACCACTTCGCGGTGGACGAGCACGACGCGCTGCGCCAGGCCCGGCGGATCGTCGCCCGCCTCAACTGGCGCAAGGCACACCCCGACCCGCGACCGGCCGAGCCGCCGGAGTACGACGAGGACGAGCTGCTCGGGATCGTCCCGGGCGACCTGAAGGTGCCCTTCGACCCGCGTGAGGTGATCGCCCGGCTGGTCGACGGATCGGACTTCGACGCCTTCAAACCGCTGTACGGGACCAGCCTGGTCACCGGCTGGGCACGGCTGCACGGCTACCCGGTCGGCATCCTCGCCAACGCGCGCGGTGTGCTGTTCAGCGAGGAGTCGCAGAAGGCCGCCCAGTTCATCCAGCTCGCCAACCAGCGCGACATCCCCCTGCTGTTCCTGCACAACACCACCGGCTACATGGTCGGCAAGGAGTACGAACAGGGCGGCATCATCAAGCACGGCGCGATGATGATCAACGCGGTCTCCAACTCCCGGGTCCCGCACCTGTCCGTGCTGATGGGCGCCTCCTACGGCGCCGGCCACTACGGCATGTGCGGCCGGGCCTACGACCCCCGGTTCCTCTTCGCCTGGCCCGGCAGCAAGTCCGCCGTCATGGGCCCCCAGCAGCTCGCCGGCGTCCTGTCGATCGTCGCCCGCGCCTCCTCCGCCGCCAAGGGCCGACCCTACGACGACGAGGCCGACGCCGCACTGCGCGCCATGGTCGAGCAGCAGATCGAGGCGGAGTCCCTGCCGGTGTTCCTGTCCGGCCGGCTCTACGACGACGGGGTCATCGACCCGCGCGACACCAGGACCGTCCTCGGGATGTGCCTGTCCGCGATCCACACGGCACCGGTCGAGGGCGCCCGCGGCGGCTTCGGCGTCTTCCGGATGTGAGGCCCGCATGACCATCCACACCCTGCTCGTCGCCAACCGGGGCGAGATCGCCTGCCGGGTCTTCCGCACCTGCCGCGCGCTGGGCATCGCCACCGTGGCGGTGTACTCCGACGCGGACGCCGGCGCCCTGCACGTACGGGAGGCCGACACCGCCGTACGCCTCCCGGGGAACGCGCCCGCCGACACCTATCTGCGCGGTGACCTGGTCGTGGCCGCCGCGCTCGCCGCCGGGGCCGACGCCGTGCACCCGGGCTACGGCTTCCTCTCGGAGAACGCGGGATTCGCCCGCGCCGTCGAGGACGCCGGGCTCCTGTGGGTCGGGCCGCCGGTCAAGGCCATCGAGCTGATGGCGTCCAAGACCCGCGCCAAGGAGCTGATGGCCGCCGCCGGCGTACCGCTGCTCGCCCCCGTCGACCCGGCCGCCGCCACCGCCGGTGACCTGCCCCTGCTGCTCAAGGCGGCGGCGGGCGGCGGCGGGCGCGGGATGCGGATCGTACGGGACCTCGCCGGCCTGCCCGGCGAGCTGATGGCCGCGGTGGCCGAGGCCACCGCCGCCTTCGGTGACGGCGAGGTCTTCGCCGAGCCCTACGTCGAACGCGGCCGGCACGTCGAGGTCCAGGTGATGGCCGACGGCCGGGGCACGGTCTGGGCGCTCGGCACCCGGGACTGCTCGCTCCAGCGCCGCCACCAGAAGGTCGTCGAGGAGGCCCCCGCGCCCGGTCTGGACGACGCCCTGCGGACCCGGCTGCACGACGCGGCCGTCGCCGCCGCCGAGGCCGTCGGCTACCGGGGCGCGGGCACCGTGGAGTTCCTCGTCTCCGCCGACGGCCGCCCGTACTTCCTGGAGATGAACACCCGCCTCCAGGTCGAACACCCCGTCACCGAGGCGGTGTTCGGGCTCGACCTGGTCGCCCTGCAGCTGCGCGTCGCGGAAGGCGCACCGCTGCCCGCCGCCGGACCGCCACCGCCGCACGGACACGCCGTCGAGGCCCGGCTGTACGCCGAGGACCCCGCGCGTGACTGGCAGCCGCAGACCGGGACCCTGTTCTCGTTCGACGTACCGGACGAGCCCGGACTGCGCCTGGACACCGGCTACACCGGGGGCGACACCGTCCCGGTGCACTACGACCCGATGCTCGCCAAGGTCGTCGCCCACGCCCCGACCCGCGCCGAGGCCGTACGCCTGCTGAGCCGTGCCCTGAGGCGCGCCCGTATCCACGGCCCGGCCACCAACCGGGAACTGCTCGTACGGTCCCTGGCCCACCCCGACTTCACCGGCGCCCGCCCCGACACCGGCTTCTACGACCGCCACCTGGCCGCCCTCACGGCACCCGCCCCCGACGACGGGCCCGCCCGCCGTCTCGCCGCCACCGCCGCCGCGCTCGGCCGTGCCGCCACCCGGCCCGCCACCGGCCCCGCCCGCTTCGGCGCCTGGCGCAACCTCGCGTCCGGCCCGCAGACCAGGAGCTACCGCGCCGAACCCGACGGCACCACCTACGACATCGCCTACCGCACGGTGCGCGGCGCACTCCTCCCGGAGACCGGGGAGCGCGTCGTGGCCGCCGCACCCGACCGCGTCACCCTCGAAACCGGCGACGGCCTGACCCGCCACTTCGCCCTCGCCGTCCACGGCGAGAGCGTGTACGTCGACACGGCCGCCGGCTCGTACACCTTCACCGCCCTGCCCCGCTTCACCGACCCCGCCGAACACACCGCGCCCGGCTCCCTGCTCGCCCCCATGCCCGGCACCGTCGTCCGCCTCGCGGACGGACTCGCCCCGGGAGCCGCCGTCGAGGCCGGGCAGCCGCTGATCTGGCTGGAGGCGATGAAGATGGAACACCGCGTCCTCGCCCCCGCCACCGGCACCCTCACCGAGCTCCACGCAGCCCCCGGCCTCCAGGTGGAGGTCGGCGCCCTGCTCGCCGTCGTACGTGACGCATCCGCGCACCAGGAGGAGACGACCCCATGAGCACCGTCCTCGAAACCGAAGAACAGCGTGCCCTGCGCGCCGCCGTCGCCGCCCTCGGGAAGCGCTACGGCCGCGAGTACAGCACCGCACTCGCCCGCAGGGGCGAACACCCCCGCGAGCTGTGGGCCGAGGCGGGCAAGCTGGGCTACCTCGGCGTCAACCTCCCCGAGGAGTACGGCGGCGGAGGCGGCGGCATGGCCGAACTCTCCATCGTCCTGGAGGAGCTCGGCGCGGCCGGCAGCCCGCTGCTCATGCTGGTCGTCTCTCCGGCGATCTGCGGCACCGTCATCGCCCGGTTCGGCACCGAGGAGCAGAAGCGGACCTGGCTCCCGGGCCTGTCCGACGGCAGCCTGACCATGTCCTTCGGGATCACCGAACCCGACGCCGGGTCCAACTCGCACCGCATCACCACCACCGCCCGCCGCGACGGCGGGGACTGGATACTCAACGGGCGCAAGGTCTTCATCTCCGGCGTCGACATCTCCGACGCCACCCTGATCGTCGGCCGCACCGAGGACGCCCGCTCCGGCAGCCTCAAGCCCTGCCTCTTCATCGTCCCCCGCGACACCCCCGGCTTCTCCCGCACCCCCATCGACATGGAACTCCAGGCGGCCGAGAAGCAGTTCGAGCTGGTCCTGAACGACGTACGGCTGCCCGCCGGCGCGCTCGTCGGCGAGGAGGACGCGGGGCTCCTCCAACTGTTCGCCGGGCTCAACCCCGAACGCGTCATGGGCGCCGCCTTCGCCATCGGCATGGGCCGGTACGCCATCGAGCGAGCCGTCGCCTACGCCAAGGAGCGCACCGTCTGGAAGGGCGCCCCCATCGGCTCCCACCAGGCCATCGCCCACCCCTTGGCCCAGTCCCACATCGAGCTGGAACTGGCCCGGCTGATGATGCAGAAGGCGGCCCGTCTGGTGGACGAGGGCGACGACATCGGCGCGGGCGAGGCCGCCAACATGGCCAAGTACGCCGCCGCCGAGGCATGCGTCCGGGCCGTCGACCAGGCCGTGCACACCCTCGGTGGCAACGGCCTCACCCGCGAGTACGGCCTGGCCTCCCTGATCACGGCCGCGCGTGTCGCCCGGATCGCACCGGTCAGCCGCGAAATGATCCTGAACTACGTCTCCCACCAGACCCTGGGGCTCCCCAAGTCGTACTGAGAACGGCACCGTCCAGGGGCTTCCCGGACCCCGCCCCGGGAGACGAAAGTGGCCCCCGCACCGTCCCGCCCTCCCGCATCCCGCACGGCCCGTCCGGCTCCCCGCCCGCCCGCGCGGGACGCCGGACGGGCCGCACCCGCTCCGAAGGGAACCGCCATGGTGTTCCACAGCGAGTACGCAGATGTCCCGGCCCTGGAAGTACCCATCCACGAAGCCGTCCTCGGCCACGTCACCGAGCAGTTCGGCGACACCACCGCCCTGATCGACGGCACCAACGGCATGAGCGTCACCTACGCCCAGCTCGACACCTTCCACCGGCGCATCGCCGCCCACCTCGCCGGGGCCGGCCTCGCCAAGGGCGACGTCCTCGCCCTGCACAGCCCCAACACCATCGCCTACCCGGCCGTGTTCTACGGGGCCACCCGGGCCGGAGCCGCCGTCACCACCGTCCACCCGCTCGCCACCGCCGAGGAGTTCGCCAAGCAGCTGACGGACTCCGGCGCCCGCTGGATCGTCACCGTCTCCCTCCTCCTCGACACGGCCCGCCGGGCCGCCGGACTGGCGGGCGGCGTCGAGGAGATCTTCGTCTGCGACCAGGCCGAGGGGCACACCTCGGTCCTCGACATGCTCGGCTCCACCGCCCCCGAACCGGAGGTCGCCTTCGACCCGGCCGAGGACGTCGTCGCCCTGCCGTACTCCTCCGGCACCACCGGCGCCCCCAAGGGCGTCATGCTCACCCACCGCTCCATCGGCACCAACCTGGAACAGCTGCGCCCCTTCATCCCGCTTAAGCCCGGCGACCGCATCCTGGCCGTGCTTCCCTTTTTTCATATCTACGGGCTGACCGCCCTGATGAACGTCCCGCTGCGCTGTGGCGCCACCGTCGTCGTCCTGCCCCGCTTCGACCTCGACCAGTTCCTCGGCGCCATCCAGGACCACCGCATCAGCGGCCTCTACGTCGCCCCGCCCATCGTCCTGGCCCTTGCCAAGCATCCGGCGGTCGGTGACTACGACCTGTCCTCGCTGGAGTACATCGTCAGCGCCGCGGCCCCGCTGGACGCCGGACTCGCCGCCGCCTGTTCCGCCCGCCTCGGCCTGCCGCCCGTACGCCAGGCCTACGGCATGACCGAACTCTCCCCCGGCACCCACGTCGTCCCGCTCGAAGCGGAGGACCCGCCGCCCGGCGCCGTCGGCAAACTCCTGCCCGGCACCGAGATGCGCATCGTCTCCCTGGACGATCCGGACACCGACCTCCCCGCCGGTGCCGACGGCGAGATCCTCATCCGGGGGCCGCAGGTGATGAAGGGCTACCTCGGCCGCCCCGAGGCCACCACGGCGATGATCGACGGCGACGGCTGGCTGCACACCGGTGACGTCGGCCGCGTCGACGAGGAGGGCTGGCTGCACGTCGTGGACCGGGTGAAGGAGCTCATCAAGTACAAGGGCTACCAGGTCGCCCCCGCCGACCTGGAGGCCCTCCTCCTCACCCACCCCTCCATTGCCGACGCCGCCGTCATCGGCGTCCACGACGACGACGGCAACGAGATCCCCAAGGCCTACGTCGTCCGCCAGCCCTCCGCCCCGGACCTCACCGCCGACGACGTCATGGCGTACGTCGCCGGACGCGTCGCCCCGTACAAGAAGGTCCGCCGGGTCGAGTTCACCGAATCCGTCCCACGCGCGGTCTCCGGCAAGATCCTCCGCCGCGAACTCCGCGACCGGGAGAAGCGGGGGGCCTGACGACGGCCCGGCCGGTGGTGGCCCGGGGCAACCGCAGGAGCCGGTCGACGGCAGCGGTGGCCGGCGCCCCACATCCGTGCGTACCGGCGCACGGTCCGGAGAACCTCACTGGGAGGCCTGACCGCAGACCTGAGCCAGCGTGGCTTCCAGGGCTGCGGCGGCTTCACTACCGCCATCGCCCAGGCCGTGGCGCTGAATGAGCCAGGCCGCTGTGCTGTAGGTCAGCCAGACCTTGTCCTGCTCGTCCTGCCAGACAAGGATCTTGGAGGGAAGATCAAGCCCCGCGCGTTGCTGATCGAGCATCAGCTCGGTACCCACACGGGGATCGCCGAACAGGATCAGTTCGGTGGGACGCAGTGTGATTCCGGCATGAGCGGCGTTGGCTGCGTGGTCGACCCGTGAGAAGACGTGGTATCCGGCTGTCGTGACCGCCGCGCACAGCCGTTCCACAGTGGCCGGGAACGGCCACGCGCTGCGCAGGGTCACCAGGCCGGGGTCGTCGGACGTCGTGTTGTTCACATATCGGACGCTAGTCCGGAACCATTCCGCTCCGGTGGAGGAACACGCAGTCGAAGGTCCCTTCGGCCCCGAACCAGTGCCTGGTTTCTGATCGCGGGTGTCGGAAGGGGTACCGGATACCGAGCGGCGGATGGTGCCGGTGCTTCGCACAGATCATGTCACCCGGTTCGGTGCCGTACCGGTGGGCGTTGGTGACGAGTTCACTGGTCACCAGGATGACATCGTCCATATGCGGCTCTGGAGTCTGCGGAGCGTGGTGACCGATCATCGTGCGGTAGAGCTGTACCGGGCGGGGCCGGAGGACGATCGCTCTTCCGGGGACCCGCAGACCGCGCATCTTGACCTGGCTAGGGCCTCCCTGGCGAGTGGTGAACCCGAAGAGGCCGTCGCGAAACTCTCGGAGGTGTTCGCCGCCGAGACGTACACGGCGAGTATCACCATCAGGTTGCGTGATCTGGCCGCATTCCTCGGAAGCGAGCCTTACCGTGGCGTACGGTCGGCGGCCGGTCTCCGCGCACATATTTACGAAGCGGCCGGTCGTCCCACCCTCACCGGCAACCTCGCTGAGCCGCGATGACCGCCCGGCCCACGGACGAACGCCTGGTCACCGACCGCAGCCTTCCCTCCGCCAAGGCATACGGCACAGGCCGGCACCTGGCCGCCCGTCAGTTCCTCTGCCGGTGGCAGAGTCCGCGCCACGATCTCCCGGGCATCGTCGTGGACGAACTGGCCGGTGTGTGCTGCGCGGTCGCGGATGTGGGCTGTGGCAACGGGAAGTTCGTGGCCAGGGTGCGGGAGGACCGGACCGACCGTTCCGTGGCGGTCCTCGGAACGGTCTTCGATGAGATCCGCGCGATCCCTCTTCCCGGGGTGATCGAGGTGACCGATGCCGGACCGGTCGTCGCGCACCTGGCGTCGTACGAAGCCTGGGCGGACCGGATGGGCGTCCCGTTCAGGGAGACGATCGAGCGCGCGGCAGCGGGTCGAGGAGCTCATCCAGGCAGAGGGTGCTTTCCGTATCACCTGCCTGGGCGGCATCCTCGTCTGCCGGAGACCGGAGCGACAGGACCTGCTTCCGGGCTCGGTCGGCCGAGCGGGACCGTGACCGGCGGCAGAGGGCCTCGGACGGGAGCGGTTCCCGTCATCCGGCCGCGAGCCGGCCTCGGCCGCCGATGGCCTTCAGGCGCACGGTCTCTTCGCAGGTGTCCTTCTCGTCGGCGTCCACGATGACGGCGGCAACGAGATCCCAGGACCTACGTCGTTCGCCGCCCCTCCGCCCCGGTCCTCACCGCCACTCACCTCATGACCGTCAGGCGGGAACGGCCTTCTTCTCTGCGCTCTTCCTCGTTTTCCTGGGTGCGAGCTGGGCGATGCGCTGGTGAGTGACGCCGAGCATGCGACCTGCTTCAGCCTGTGTGAGTCCGAGGCCGACGAGAGTCTTCGCCGCTCGTGTCATCGCTGTGCGTCGGCGCATCTCCGCCTCCTGCACGGCCGCGTCGGCCTCTTCGGCCTCCCGCACGACTTCGGACATCGCCGGGTCGGCCGGGACGAGTTCGACGGTGTAGGCGGACGGATCATCCTCGATGTCCAGAACGAGACTGATCAGATCCCGTGCGTTGTCGTGGGCTTCGGTCCAGGTGAGGCCCTGGGTGACGTTCTGCTCCCCTTCTGGAAGGCCATCGATGCCCACGACCCAGAAGCGTCCCTGACGCTCTGCTGTCGCCTTGTACGTAGTCATTCAGCGCGTCCCTTCTCGCTCAGTTCGATGCCGTGATGAAGGCTGGCCCGGAGGCCGAGAAGGTTCACGCCTTCTCGGCCGTCCGGATGATCGATGCGGCAGTGCCCTCCGCGATCTCGGAGTGCCGTGGGATATGGACTCTGACGGCGCCGACCTTGTATGTCTCGTGCCGTCCCCGTCCACTCCCTTCCGGCCCCGTGAAGTCAACCTCCTTCTCAGCTGCGATCTGCTTCAGCCGTTTCATGAGGTCTTTTCGCTTCACATCGGTGATTCTAGTCTAACTTGAGAAGCCGCTCAAATGTCATTTGAATTCTCGCTTCTTCCTGCCTGTGGGCATGCGGGGAGGGCTGGACTGAACCAGAATCATGCAAGCGTGCTTGATTGTTCTTCCGCCTGCTGCCACCCTCGACCCGACGGCCCGCAGGGCGCCGGACGCCCCGCGGGACTTCGGCGGCCCGCAGGGGACCCGACGGCCCGGCAGAAGGAGAACAGACGGATGAGCCAGCTCGCCCCGCCCGCCCACGAGCGCGGTGTCACCACCCTCACCCTGGACTCCCCGGCCAACCGCAACGCCCTGAGCGCGGCGCTCGTCGGGGAGCTGGCCGAGGCCCTGGAGGACTGCGCGGCCGACGACGGTGTCCGGGCCGTGGTCCTCACCCACACCGGTACCACCTTCTGCGCCGGCGCCGATCTCACCGCACCGCCCGACCCGCACACCCTGGTCGCGCTGATGCGCCGGATCGTCGCCCTGCCCAAGCCCGTCGTCGCCCGGGTCACCGGGCACGTCCGGGCCGGCGGGCTGGGGCTGCTGGCGGCGTGCGACATCTCCGTGGCCGGTCCGGGCGCCTCCTTCGCGCTGACCGAGTCGCGGCTGGGGCTGGCGCCCGCCGTCATCTCCATGCCGCTGCTGCCCCGCGTCGATCCGCGTGCCGCCGCCCGCTACTACCTCACCGGGGAGCGCTTCGACGCCGCCGAGGCCGCCCGTACCGGGTTCGTCACCCAGGCCGCCGAGGACGTGGACCAGGCGCTGGTGCCCGTGCTGGACGGGCTGCGCAGGGCCTCGCCCCAGGGGCTGGCCGCGTCGAAGGAGCTGGTCGCGGCTAGGGTGCTGCGGAGCTTCGACCAGTACTCCGAAGACCTCATCGCCCGCTCGGCGGCCCTGTTCGCCTCCGACGACGCACGGGAGGGGATGACGGCCTTCCTCGAACGACGGGACCCGGCATGGCGGCTGTGACACCCCCCAAGCAGGACCGCAGCCGCGCCACCCGGCGCGGACTCCTCGAAGCTGCGGTCGCCTGCCTCGCCGAACACGGCTGGGCGGGCTCCACCGTCGCCGTCGTCGCCGAACGCGCCGGAGTCTCGCGCGGAGCGGCCCAGCACCATTTCCCCACCCGCGAGGACCTGTTCACCGGAGCCGTTGAGTACGTCGCCGAGGAACGCTCCGCCGCCCTGCGCGCCCTGCCCGTCCAGGGCCGTACCGAGGTCGTCGCCGCTCTGGTGGACCTCTACACCGGGCCGCTGTTCCGTGCCGCGCTCCAGCTGTGGGTCGCCGCGTCCAACGAGGAGCAGCTCCGCCCCCGCGTCACCGAACTCGAAGCCCGGGTCGGCCGCGAGACCCACCGCATCGCCGTCGAACTCCTCGGCGCCGACGAGGAGCGTCCCGGCGTCCGCGAGACCGTCCAGGGCCTCCTCGACATGGCCCGGGGCCTCGGCCTCGCCAACCTGCTGACCGACGACACCGCCCGCAGGGACAGGGTCGTCGGCCAGTGGGCGGCGCTGCTGGACGCCTCGCTCGGCTGACGGCCGGATCGTCAGGCTCCCGGCCTCAGCGTGCCCTGAGCAGCTCACGGACCTGCCCCGCGCGGCTGCGGACCTCGGCTTCGGCGAGGCCGCCGGCGGGCGGGGCCACCGGTTCCGGAGTACCGGACCGGTGGCAGGGGAGGCAGAGGCCGTCGGGCAGGGCCTCCGGGCGGCCGGGCGCGCCGCACTCGGCACACTCCACCATCACGAGGCGGACGGGGGTGCCGGGTGCGGGCGGTGCGGCGGCCGGGGGCACGAGCGGCGGGATCTTGTCCCGGAGGCGCCGCCGGAGGAACCCGACGGGTGAGTCGACCTGCGGGGGGAGCCCGGCGGTGAGGGCACGGGTCAGATAGGCGGTGTCCACGCCCCGGGCCAGCCACTCGGCGGCCCGCCCCTCCAGGACCGCGCAGTCGGCGGCGGAGAGCACCAGGCGGGCATCGGTCCGGCCGAGCCGCGCCAGGGCCAGATAGGCGGGCGAGGGGGCATCGGGCCCCGGGGTGGGCGCGGGGGTGGGGCCCGAGGCGGGCCCCGGGACAGCCTCCGGGGCGGACTCCGGGACGGGAGGCGCCATTGGCTCCGGCCCCCGCTGCTGCGGCACGGCCGACGGAACGATCGCGGGAGGGACGGCCACCGGCGGTACGGCCACGGGCAACGGCCCCTCCGCCAGCAGGGCAGCCACCGGTACCGGCCCCTCCACCAGCGGGGCAGCCACCGGCAACGGCCCCTCCACCGGCGCGGGTTCCTCCACGGGGACCCGGGCCGGAGGCGGCGGGGACGTGACGGCGGCCGGGGACGCCTTGCGGCCCTCCGCGGCGAGATGGGAGATCCACCACTCGTTGTCGCGGGCGGTACGGGACCAGAACGTGCGGAAGACCCAGCGCACCTGGTCACCGTCACCGACCTGGCACCGGGCGCGCCGCAGGTGACCGGCGACGGTCAGGGCCCTCAGCGCCGAGCCGACCGCCTGCTGGGCGTAGAGCGGCACCTGCTTGGCAAGGCTCTTCACGTCCATGGACGCGCCGTCCGGGAGGTGGTCGATGAACCCGGCGATGTACCGCTCACGGTCGGGCAGGAGCGCGAAGTCACCCGCGCTGGAAGCGGGTTGCCCCGGCACGGACCGCTTTCCGTAACCGGGATTGGCCATCGGGTACGGGTGGGAGAGTGCGGGGATGCGGGAGGCGGCACTAGGGTGCTGGGTAGCCACGGGATCGCCTTTTCGATCGTGGGGTGAGACCCCGGCCGGTGAGCCAACACCGCGTCGGGGTCGTCCTTTTGGTCGCACCGTAAGTGGTGGTGACGCTTCGCCGCAAACTGATCACGATTAGTCATACTTGCTGTTCGTGGCGGGTGGGGGAGGTGGGGAGGTTTTCCCAAACCCCTTCTTTTTCCTACCGGTTGTAAGAAGGCGCTCGGATCCCGGACCCCGTGTCCCGACGCCCGTGTCCCGAAGCTCGGGCTTCGGGCCCGGCCCCCTCCACGTACACACGGAAGAGCGAACCGGGCCTCCCCGGAGCTCGGATCCCGAGGCTCGGACCCTGAGTCCCGGACCCCGAGTTCCGGACCCCGGAACCCGAGCCCCGGAGGTCTGCGGGTCCCCGCTCCTCTTCGCCCGCGGCCCCCGGAGCCGATCGGCGTCTGCCGTGGGGGAAGGCCCGTGCCGCCACGCCGGAAACGGCGGGCGCCCCGGAAACGGCGGGCGCCCCGGGAGCGGTCCGCTCCCGGGGCGCCCGCCCCGTCGCCGGCTCAGCCCGCCAGGTCCGCGAGCTGGTCGTACCCCTCGATCTCCCGGGGGTCGCGCGCCCCGGGGCCGACGTACGTCGCCGTGGGGCGGACCAGCCGGCCCGTGCGCTTCTGCTCCAGGATGTGCGCCGACCAGCCCGCCGTGCGGGCGCAGCTGAACATCGAGGTGAACATGTGGGCCGGGACCTCGGCGAAGTCCAGCACGATCGCCGCCCAGAACTCGACGTTCGTCGCCAGCACCCGGTCCGGGCGCCGGGCGTGCAGCTCCTCCAGCGCCGCCTTCTCCAGTGCCTCGGCGACCTCGAAGCGCGGAGCCGCCAGTTCCCGTGCCGTACGCCGCAGGACCCGGGCCCGCGGGTCCTCCGCCCGGTAGACGCGATGGCCGAAGCCCATCAGCCGCTCGCCCTTGTCCAGGGCCCGCTTCACGTACGCGGTGGCGTCACCGGTCCGCTCGATCTCCTCGATCATGCCGAGGACCCGGGACGGCGCGCCGCCGTGCAGCGGACCGGACATCGCGCCGACCGCGCCGGAGAGGGCGGCCGCCACGTCCGCGCCGGTCGACGCGATGACCCGGGCGGTGAAGGTCGAGGCGTTCATGCCGTGTTCGGCGGCCGACGTCCAGTAGGCGTCGACGGCCTTGACGTGCTTGGGGTCCGGTTCGCCGCGCCAGCGGATCATGAACCGCTCGACGACGGAACCGGCCTTGTCGATCTCGCTCTGGGGGACCATCGGCAGCCCCTGGCCGCGCGCGGACTGCGCGACGTAGGAGAGGGCCATGACGGCGGCCCGCGCCAGGTCGTCCCGGGCCTGCTCCGCGTCGATGTCCAGCAGCGGTTTCAGCCCCCACACGGGCGCCAGCATCGCCAGCGCGGCCTGCACGTCGACCCGGATGTCACCGGAGTGCACGGGGATGGGGAAGGGCTCGGCGGGCGGCAGTCCCGGGCTGAACGCCCCGTCCACCAGCAGGCCCCAGACATGGCCGAACGAGACGTGGCCGACGAGGTCCTCGATGTCGACGCCGCGGTAACGGAGCGAGCCGCCTTCCTTGTCAGGTTCGGCGATCTCCGTCTCGAACGCGACGACTCCTTCAAGTCCGGGTACGAAATCGGACATCGGGCGGCTCCCTCGGCTCGACGACTGTGTACGGGTCCCGGTTGCTGCGGTTCCTGACGCTCCGTCCCCGGGGCCTGCTCACGATACTGGCGGGTACGCACGACGCGGGGAAGGGTGACGTCGGGCACAGCGCCCCGGAAACCCCGGGGCCGCCTCCGGAGCGGCCGGTCCGCCCGCGCCGGCGGACGGCCCCCCTGCGGCGGGGGCGCCGCACCGCTGGGGCAGGATGGCTGTGTGCCCACAGCTGATGCCACTCCGTCTTCCGCTTCCGCCTCCTCACGCACCCCCGCATTCGATTGCACCACCGATCCGGCGACGATGCGCGAGCAGTACCGGTCCGAGGACTTCACCGAGCAGGACCTCGCCGCGGACCCGATGGAGCAGTTCGCCCACTGGTTCAGCCAGGTCGCGGCCGGCGGCTCGCTCCACGAGCCGAACGCGATGGTGGTCTCCACCGCCACCGCCGGGGGCCGGCCGTCCTCCCGCACGGTGCTGCTGAAGCACTACGACGCCCGCGGCTTCGTCTTCTTCACCAACTACGCCTCCCGCAAGGGCCGTGAACTGGCGGAGAACCCGTACGTCTCGCTGCTCTTCCCCTGGCACCCGATGACCCGCCAGGTCATCGTGACCGGCACCGCCGCCCGCGTCGGCCGGGACGAGACGGTCGCCTACTTCCGCACCCGCCCGCACGGCTCCCAGCTGGGCGCCTGGGCCAGCGAACAGTCCACCGTGATCGGAACCCGCAGGGAACTCGTCGCACGGTACGAGGAACTGGCCGCCCGCTACCCGGAGGGCGAGAAGGTCCCGGCGCCCCCGCACTGGGGCGGCTTCCGGGTCGTACCCGACAGCATCGAGTTCTGGCAGGGGCACGAGAACCGGCTGCACGACCGGCTGCGTTACGTCCGTGAGGGCGCCGGCTGGCGGGTCGAGCGCCTCTGCCCGTAGAGGGCGGTCCGGGGCCGCGGGCAGGCGGTCCGGGCCGCCGGGCCCGGACACGCGGGAACCCCGGGCCCGGGCACGCGGAAACCCGCAGGCTCTGGTCCCTCCTCACGGAGGAGCCGGCCGGATCTACCGGCGAGCCTGCGGGTCGGTGACTGCGTTGTTTTCGGCAGACAGCCTGCCGAGGTGCACGGTGTGCGACGACGGGCTGTCAGCCCGCAGCCACCTCACGAATCCGATAAGACTGCACTTTTCGGATCACCTCCTTTCAACGTGTGCCCACAGCGTAGGCACCGTGCCGGAGGGGACACAAGTGATTTACCGGGGCCGGGTGGCCACCGGATTTCGGGGAAGTGGCTGTGTGGTGGCTCACGTTCGAGTTCAATGGTCTGACGTGCGGTAACACGGAATGCGCCCTGCGGGAGGTGCGGGAGTGAGTGCTTCCAGGAGCAGTGGGATCGCCGACGCGATCGGGCCGGAGGAAGGCCCGGAGAACGGCGGGCCCGGCGGCGCTCCGGGCTCCGGGACCCCGGCCGGGCCCGCCCCCGGCCCCCCGCTGCTCGCCGCGCTGCTCGACGGGATGGACGCCGCCTTCTGCGCCTTCGACGCCCACGGCACCGTCACCCACTGGAACCGCGAGGCCGAACGCGTCCTGGGCTGGAGCGCCGCCGAGGCCGTGGGACGCAGCGGCTTCGCCGGCTGGGCCGTGCGCCGTGCCGACGCCGGGGACGTGCAGCGGCGGCTGATGGCGGTCATGGACACCCCGGGGCGGCAGGTGCACGAGTTCGCCCTGCTGTGCAAGAGCGGCGGACGGGTGCTGGTGCGGACCCAGTCGTCCGCGGTGCGCGGCGCGGACGGCACACCGGCCGGGGTGTACTGCGCGTTCAGCGAGGTGCACGCCCGGATCGACCTGGAGCGGTCCATCGCGCTGAGCGAGGCGCTCTTCGAGGACATGTCGTGGGGCGTGGTCCTGGTGGACGTGGACCTGCGGCCGACCGTCGTCAACAGCTACGCGGCGCGGGCCCTGGGCGCCGGGCGTACGGCACCGCTCGGGCGCCCGCTGGGCGAGCTGATCCTGCGGGGGGCCGAGGAGCTGGAGGGCGCCCTCCAGCACGTCCTGGCCGAGGGGGCGCCGCCCGCTCCGGCCGACCTGTGGGTGACGCTGCGTACGGCGGAGGGCGAGCGGCGGCGCTGCTGGCGCAGCGGGTTCCTGCGGCTCGCCTCACCGCTGGCCGAGGAGCCCGTACCGCTGGGGGTCGGCTGGATGTTCCAGGACGTGACGGACGCCAGGCTCGCGGAGCAGGAGGCGGACCGGCTGCGGTTCCGGTCCAACCAGCTGCACCGGGCCGCCCGGCAGGCCGCCGGGTGCGAGGACCCGCTGGAGGCGGCCACCTCGTCCCTGGACTACGCCCTGGCCGGTTTCGCCGATCACGTGGTGGTGGACCTGCTGTGCGGTGAGCGGCTGGTACGCGCGGCGGGGACACCGGCCGAGGGGCCGGGGCCCTGCCTGCTGGTGTCCGGCGGTTCGATCCCGGTGCGCTACCGGGCCGGCCACCCCGCGCTCCAGGCCGTGGAGCGCACCGGGACGGTGCGTGCCAGCGCGCGGGCCGGGGCGGGCGAGGAGTGGGCAGCGGGACACCAGTGGCCCCGGGACGCGGCGCACGCCCTGTGCGCGGTGCTGCAAAGCCGCGGCAGGACGCTGGGCGTGGTGACGTTCCTGCGCGCCGCCAGCCGCAGCGCGTTCGAACGTCCGGATGCGATGTACGCGGAGAGCGTGGCGGTCCGGGTCGGCTCGGCGGTGGACCTGGCCCGGCTGACGGGCCGCCTGGACGGCGTCCCCGGGCCCCGGGAGGCGTGACGGCGCCGGGGCCCGGGGCGTGGGCGGGCCTCCGCCGGCACCGGTGGAGGCCCCGGCACAGGAAAGAAGGGCCCCGGGGCCGTGGGAGTCGTGGTGCCGCTGGGAGAGCCGGGGCCGTGGTGCCGGCGCCGGTGGAAGGACCGGCGCCGTGCGGGGGCCGCGCTGTCAGCGCCGGTAGAAGATCCGGTCCGCGTACTCCCGCATCACACGCCCGTTCCACTCGTGACCGCCGTCCACGTTGCCCGAGCGCAGCAGCGGCGGCTCGATGCCGCGGGCGGCCAGTTTCTCGGCCGCGGTGGCCATCATCGCCTGCATCAGCGCGCTGGTGACGACGGTGGAGGCGGGGGCGAAGGGCGCCTGGACGCCGGGGGCCGTGAGCTCGGCGTCACCCACCGCGATCTTGCTGTCCAGCACGATGTCGCAGTGGTCCCGCAGGAAGCTCCCGGAGGGGTTCCGGGGGGTGGTGCCCGTCGTGTAGGCGACCGAGGTGACCCCGATGACCGTCAGCCCGAGCGCCCGGGCGTTCAGCGCCATCTCCACGGGCAGCGCGTTGCGCCCCGACAGGGAGATGACCACCAGCAGGTCACCGGCCCTGGCGGGACTGGAGTCGAGTACCGCGGCGGCCAGCCCGTCGACCCTTTCCAGGGCCGAGCCCAGCGTGGCCGGCATGACGTCGACGCCGACGGTGCCGGGTACCGCCAGGAGGTTCATCAGGGCGAGCCCGCCCGCGCGGTAGACGACGTCCTGGGCTGCGAGGGAGGAGTGGCCCGCTCCGAAGGCGAAGAGCCTCCCGCCCGAGGCGACCGTGTCGGCGATGGCCGCGCCCGCCGCGGCCACGGCCTCGGCCTCCTCGTCACGTACACGCTCCAGCAGGCCGATCGCTGCGTCCAGGAACTGACCGGCCAGCTTGCTGTCGCTCATCGAGGAGACCTTTCCGACGGGGGCGGGGAGCCGTTCCGCCGCTCACGGTGAGGTCTGGACCAGTGACCTGTCAATACCACCTCCTGTCCCGCGCGGGTCCGGTTGTGACGGCGCGGCACGGTTGTCGTCGGTATGCGTCAGAATTGGTGCTGGGCCATCGCACGACGACTTCATGTCACAGCATCGAGGGGCACGTATGTCCGGACTGATCGACACAACGGAGATGTATCTCCGCACCATCCTCGAGCTCGAAGAGGAAGGCGTGGTCCCGATGCGCGCCCGGATCGCGGAACGGCTGGACCAGAGCGGCCCGACGGTCAGCCAGACCGTGGCGCGCATGGAGCGGGACGGCCTGGTCCGGATCGCCGGGGACCGCCACCTGGAGCTGACCGAGGAGGGCCGGCGCCTGGCGACCCGGGTGATGCGCAAGCACCGGCTCGCCGAGTGCCTGCTCGTCGATGTGATCGGCCTGGAGTGGGAGCAGGTCCACGCCGAGGCGTGCCGCTGGGAGCATGTGATGAGCGAGGCGGTGGAGCGCCGGGTGCTGGAGCTGCTGCGGCACCCCACGGAGTCCCCGTACGGCAACCCGATCCCGGGCCTGGAGGAGCTGGGCGAGCAGTCCGAGGCCGATCCGTTCCTGGACGCGAGCATGGTCAGCCTGGCCGACCTCGACGCCGGCGCGGAAGGCATGAACGTGGTGGTGCGCCGCATCGGCGAGCCGATCCAGACGGACGCCCAGCTGATGTACACGCTGCGCCGGGCCGGCGTGCAGCCCGGCTCGGTGGTCAGCGTGACCGAGTCGGCCGGGGGCGTGCTGGTCGGCTCCGGCGGCGAGGCCGCCGAGCTGGAGTCCGACGTCGCCTCGCACGTCTTCGTCGCCAAGCGCTGAGCCCCGGGCCTGCTGAGTCCCGGGCTGGCTGAGCCCGGACCTGCCGGTCCCCCCGGGCCTGCCAGGTCCTCGGACCTGCTGGCTCCTCGGATCCGGCGGGGCGCCGGGCCGGGCGGGAGGCCGGGTCCGGGCGGGTGCCCGCGGGAGCGGACACGTGCGGGGAAGTGGCCCGGTACGGCCCGCTTTCTGTTTTCCGCCCGGAATCTCAGCGGCCGGGCGAAACGCGTGCCAGGCTGTGGCCAGGCATATGACCTGAGGTGCCGGCGCGCGTGCCGGCGTTCGGGGAGGGAGCAGGGAATGCGCCCGTCGTACCGGCGTGTGCACCGGGCGGTCACGGCTGCCGTGCCCCCGGGCCGCCGCCACTCGGCGCACGGCCGGCGCCGCCCGGGCGCACCGGGGCGGGCGGGGTCCGCGGGACGGGCGGGCGCGGGGCGACCGGGCGCGCCGGGCCCCGGACGCGGGGAGGAACCCGGGCCGGGGCATGCGGACGGCCCCGGCGCCCTGAGGTGCCGGGGCCTGTCCTCCCCTGCTCTGACCTGGAGCCCCGAGCTCTCGAGGTCAGTGGCCGCAGATCCCTGTCCCCGAGTGATCCACCGCCTGGAGAAGATCTCCCCACGGCCGCGGTGGTCAATCCTGGAACGGTGTCACTCGTACGTGGGGTGTTGTGTGCCGAACACCGGATTTCGAATGAGAGTTCGATAACCTGACGGAGTCGGCCCAGCGGTGACCGAGAAACAGAAGGGGGTGCCAGAACCTATGGTGCGGCGCGTTGATGTAACCGGTTCCGGCGGACTGCGTCTGTCGGCCTGGGAGTTCTCCGATCCGGCCGAGGAGCGTCCGGAGGGCGGACGGCGCCCCGGGGTCTTACTGCTCCACGGACTGATGGGCCGGGCCTCCCACTGGGCGCCCACCGCCCGCTGGCTCTCCGAGCGCCACCGCCCGGTCGGCCTCGACCAGCGGGGCCACGGCAGCAGCGGGAAAGCGGCCGAAGGCGCCTCCACCCGGGACGCGTACGTCGCCGACGCCGAGGCCGCGATCGAGCAGCTCGGCCTCGCCCCCGCCGTCCTGGTGGGGCACGGGATGGGCGCCCTCACCGCCTGGCAGCTCGCCGCGCTCCGCCCCGACCTGGTCAAGGGCCTCATCGTGTGCGACATGCGGGCCTCCGCGCTGGGCGCGGCATCGCAGCGGGAGTGGACGGACTGGTTCGACACCTGGCCGGTGCCCTTCGCCAGCCTCGCCGCCGTACGGAAATGGTTCGGGGAGGACGATCCCTGGGTGGAGAGTCCCGACCCGGCGCGCGGCGAGTTCTTCGCCGAGGTGATGACCGAGCGGCCCGACGGCTGGCGGCCGGTGTTCTCCCGGCGGCAGATGCTGGAGTCCCGGGCCACCTGGGTCCACGACGCGCACTGGGAGGAACTGGCCCAGGTCCGCTGCCCCACCCTGGTGGTGCGCGGCATCGACGGCGAACTCGGCCGGGCGGAGGCCCAGGAGATGGTCCGCGTCCTCCCGTACGGGCAGTACGCCGAGGTGGCCGACACCGGCCACTTCGCCCACTACGACCGGCCCAAGGGCTGGCGCGAGGCGGTGGAGCCCTTCCTGGAGCGGCTCACCGAGAGCGACCGGGAGCCGGTCGGTCCCTGATCCAGCCGCCCCCGGCCCGCCGCCCCGCTCAGCCCTTGCTGACCGCCGCCAGGATCTCCGGCAGCCGCTCCGCGGTGCGCGGGGCGGCCATCCGGACCCCCGCCCAGGCGAGGAACGCCCCGTACACCGCGCCCACCGGAAGCAGCACCCACAACCAGCCGTGCAGATCCGCCACGTGCAGCCAGACCGTCAGCCCGATCACCGGCCCGCTCAGCACCGAGGACACCAGCAGCCCGCCCAGGATGGAGATCCAGACCAGACCCGCCTGACCCGGCACCGCGTTCTTGAAGGCACCGTCCTGCGGAATCGAGTACGGGGCCAGCGCCGAGGCCAGCGCACCCGTCGCCAGCATCCCGCCCAGCAGCGCGAACGACACGCCCATCACCCCGGGCAGCGCCGCCCAGTCCCCGGCCACCGCCGCCGTCACCACGGCCACCAGCACCGTGTACGGCAGGGTGATCAGCAGCAGCGCCAGCGCGCGGGCCCTCAGCTCGGCATAGGCGTCACGCGCCGACGAGACGGTCGTCGCCACCATCCAGAAGGCGGAGGTGTCCTGCCCGAACTGGTTGTACATCTGCATACCGAGCATCCCGGCGGCGAAGCACGCGAAGTAGACCGAGCCGACCCCCTGCACCGCGTTGATCACCGGCACGATCATGCCGACCGCGAGCGCCGTCACCCAGGCCGCCTTCGTCTTCGGGTCCCGGGCGACATAGCGCAGACTCCGCTCCATCACCGCCCCCGTACGCCCCTCGGGAAGCAGCGCGGACAGACCGGAACGGCCCGCACCCGCCCCGCGCCGGTCCGGCCCGGCCGCGGCGACCGTCGAACCGTCCGGGGAGGACATCAGCTTGTCCAGACCCCGGTGCCACAGCCACAGCAGGAACACCAGGGCACCCACCGCCAGCAGCAACTGCCCCGCCGCGGAGCCGTACGCCCCGTCCGAGGCCGACCCCACCGCACCGAGCGCCGACGCCGGCGGAATCCAGCGCACCACGTCCGCGGCGGGTTCGAGCGAGGACAGCCCGCCCGCCGCACTCAGCCGCTGTATGCCGAAGTTGACGAACTGGATGCCCACCGCGATCACCAGACCGCTGAGCACGGCGAGATCACGGCCCCGGCGCGAGGTCAGCAGCCTGACGTTGGCCGTGGCGACGGACCGCGCCAGCGCCACACAGATCAGCAGCGTCAGCGGCACCGCGAACACCCCGGTCACCACCGCCACCGCGCCGTGCGCCACGGAGATCACCGAGCCCAGCGCCAGTGCCAGCGTGAACAGCGGCCCGATCCCCAGCAGCGAGGCCACCAGCAGCGCCCCGGTCAACGGGCGCGGCCGCAACGGCAGCATCACCAGCCGGCTCGGATCGAGGGTCTCGTCACCACTCGGGAAGAAGAGCGGCATCACCGCCCAGCCGAGCGCCACCACCCCCAGCAGCAGGACCACCAGGGTGTGCGCCTGCGCATGGCCCCGGAGCGCCACCAGGCCGAGCACCAGGCCCACCGCGAGCAGCGCCGTGAGGACGAGCGAGACGATGTACACCGCCCGCCGCCCCGCCGACTGGCGCAGCCCGTTGCGCAGCAGCGTCAGCTTCAGCCGTACGAACACGGGCACCAGTTCCGCCGTACCGGCCACCGCGACGGGCGCGGCCGGGGCACCGGGCGCGGTCACCGGGTGCCGCCCAGCCAGTCCAGGGACCCGCCGGTGTCCCGGCCGCCCGCGCCGACCAGCTCCAGGAAGGCGCTCTGGAGCGAGGGGGCGTCGCCCCGCACCTCGGCGAGCGTGCCCTGCGCCCGGATACGGCCCGCCGCCATGACGGCCACCCAGTCGCAGAGCGACTCGACCAGTTCCATCACGTGGCTGGAGAAGACCACCGTGGCCCCGGAGCCCGTGTACCGCTCCAGCACCTCCCGGATGGTCTGCGCCGACACCGGGTCCACGCCCTCGAACGGCTCGTCCAGGAAGAGCACTTCGGGATTGTGGAGAAGGGCCGCGGCCAGCCCGATCTTCTTCCGCATACCGGTGGAGTAGTCCACCACCAGCTTGTGCTGGGACCCCGCCAGGTCCAGCACATCCAGCAACTGGGCGGCCCGCTTGTCCGTCTCCGCCCCCGGCAGCCCCCGCAACCTGCCCATGTAGCCGAGCAGTTCACGGCCGGAGAGCCGCTCGAACAGCCGCAGCCCCTCCGGGAGCACACCGATCCGGGACTTCACCGCGACCGGGTCCCGCCACACGTCGTGGCCCCCGATCTCGATGCGGCCCATGTCCGGCCTGAGCAGCCCGGTCACCATCGACAGCGTGGTGGTCTTGCCCGCGCCGTTGGGACCGACCAGACCGATGAACTTGCCCGCGGGCAGCTCCAGATCGATCCCGGACACGGCGATCTGCTCACCGAAGCGCTTCCACAGCCCCTCCACCCGCACCGCGGGCACGGGCGTGCCGTCTTCTCCTGCGGTCATGGTGCCGCCTTTCGTATCCCCGTCATGGGGACCACCCTACGAAAGACGTGACCGGGCGTCCGAGGCCTCCCGCGCGCAGGCGTAGGCGAGCGGACCGATCAGCTCCTGCACGTCCGGCAGCCGGTGATCCGTCCGGCCGGGCGGACGCGCCCACTGCACCGCCCCGCGCCCGCCCACCCGGGTCGGCGGGGCGACCACGTAATGCCCCTCGCCGCGTCCCACCAGACCGATCGCCCCGGCGTCCCAGCCCAGGGAACGCACCAGGACGGGCGCCTTCGCCGCTCCGCCGGGCGCGACCAGGAAGACCGTCCTGCGGTCGGGGGTGCGCGTCACCGGGCCGGCGGGGAGCCCCATCCGCTCCATCCTGGCGAGCGCCAGGAAGCCCGCCGACTCCGGCA
Source organism: Streptomyces nitrosporeus (assembly GCF_008704555.1). Classification (NCBI taxonomy): domain Bacteria; kingdom Bacillati; phylum Actinomycetota; class Actinomycetes; order Kitasatosporales; family Streptomycetaceae; genus Streptomyces; species Streptomyces nitrosporeus. The sequence goes on along the minus strand of NZ_CP023702.1, from coordinate 3,221,079 downwards.
CGTCGAGGGCGTCGAAGGCCCGGCCGGCCGGGAGCAGCACCGAGGCGCCCGGCTGCCTGTCCCACATCCTGCGGGCGGCCGCGGCACCGCCGGTCGCCTCCCCGGCCCAGTGGGGGCCGGCGGGATGGGCTCCGGGCCAGGCGCAGTCCGCCCGGCCGCAGGAGCAGCGCTCCGAACCGTCCACCATGTCGAGCCGGGTGCCGGCGACCACGTCCCAGCGCCGTTCCTCGGCGTACCAGGCCGCGGCCTCGGCCAGCCGCTCCCCTCGCTGCCGGGGGACGTGTGCGCCCCGTGGGGCTTCCGTCACTGTGCTGCGCTCTTCCACGACCGGCACAACTCCTGTCGCAGGCAGGGGTTACGGGCGCACAAGGGCCGGCCGTGGTGCACCGGGCCCGCATACGGGGCGCACGGGTGCATGGACGGGGGCGCGCGTGAGGTGGAACCCCGGAGGGCGGGTAGCCCTTGGGCCGTGCCGATCGTCACCACCCGTACCTGATGAAGATGAATATGCGCATTTCTCGTATCTAAGCCGGGCAGTGATCCCTTCCTCGCGATCACTGCACTCCCAGGGGGAAAAGATGGCAGCCAGGCCTCTTGTCGCACGCCAGCCGAACGAACGGCTCCAGACGCTCATCCAGGAGGCGGCGTGCTCCAACGCCGGCCTCGCCCGCCGGGTGAACATGGTGGGGACCGAGAGGGGCCTCGACCTCCGCTACGACAAGACGTCCGTGGCCCGCTGGCTGCGCGGGCAGCAACCACGCGGCAGGGCGCCGGGAATCATCGCCGAGGCGCTCGGCCGGAAACTCGGGCGCACGGTCACGATCGACGAGATCGGCATGGCCAACGGCAAGAGCCTGGCCTCCGGGGTGGGCCTCCAGTTCGCCCCCACGGTGCTCGGGGCGATCGAGCAGGTCTGCGAGCTGTGGCGCAGCGACGTGGGCCGCCGTGACCTGCTGGCCGGCTCCTCGGTGGCCGCCTCGGCACTGGTCGAGCCCAGCCGCGACTGGCTGATCACCGGTGCCGACCCGCAGGTGGCCAGGAGCGCCGGGGCCAGGGTCGGGGCGGCGGACGTCGAAGCGGTGCGCGCGATGACCGACGCGCTCGTGGACCTGGACCACCGCTACGGCAGCGGCCATGTGCGGCCCGTCCTGGTCCACTACCTCAACAGCGTGGTGGCCGGGCTCCTTTCGGGCGCCTACCGCGAATCGGTGGGGCGCGACCTGTTCGGGGCGACGGCCCGGCTCACCGAACTCGCCGGGTACATGGCGGTGGACACCGGCCAGCCGGGACTGGCCCAGCGGTACTACATCCAGGCGCTCAGGCTGGCCCAGGCCGCCGGCGACCGGGCGTACGGGGGATACGTCCTGGCCGCCTCGATGAGCCACCTGGCCGCCCAGCTGGGCAACCCCCGGGAGATCGCGCAGCTGGCGCGGGCGGCGCAGGAGGGCGCCCGGGGCCGGGCCACCCCCCGCACGCAGGCCATGTTCCACGCGGCGGAGGCCCGCGGCCACGCGCTGATGGGCGACGCCCGTACGTGCCAGGCGGTGGCGGCCCGGGCGGTGGAGGCGCTGGAGCGGGCCGAGCCGGAGAGCGGCGACGATCCGGCGTGGATCGGCCACTTCGACGCCGGGTACCTCGCGGACGAACTGGCGCACTGCCACCGCGACCTGGGCCAGGGCGAACCCGCCGCGCGCCGGGCCAAGGAGGCCCTGGCGGCGCTCCCGGAGACCCGGGCCCGGCGCCGGGGGATCGGGCTGGTGCTGCTGGCCACGGCGCAGCTCCAGCAGCGTGAGGTCGAACAGGCCTGCCACACCGGGCTGAGGGCGCTGGACCTGCTGGGGACCGTGCGTTCGGGCCGGGGCGCCGAATACCTCGACGACCTGCAACAACGCCTCGCACCGTTCGGGAACGAGCCCGCGGTACGGGAGTTCGACGCCCGTCTGGAGCTCCAGGCGGCCTGAGGCCGGACCGGTGGCCGGGGAGCGGTCCGGGGCCCGGACCGGGGCCGGGGCCCGCCCGTGATCAGCGCCGCGAGGGCGCTGTGTGTCACCCGCCATGTGAAGGGCCGGTGTGTGCCCCTGGGCGCTTGGCGCCGGGCGGTGCTCACCCGATAGCGTGAGCCGACGATTCCGTAGGTTGACACGTAGGAGTCCCGGTGACGCAGAGCGGACAGGGCGACGGACAGCAGCACCCTGCTGGACGGCCCGCGCAGGAGGGCGTCGTGCTGCCCGCAGACGGTGGCACCCCCTGGCCGGCGGGAGGGCAGGCGGGGACCCCGCCGGCCGAGCACGCCACGCCCGCCGGCGGTCAGCCCTGGGGACAGTCCTGGGGCCCGCAGCCCGGTGCGCAGCAGTCCGGCCCCCCGTCGGGGCAGCTGCCGCCGGAACAGTCCCAGCCGGGCGGGTACCCCCCGCAGCAGTACGGTCACCCGCAGCCCGGCGCCTACGGGGGCCCGCAGGCGTCCCACCAGCAGCCCGGTCAGCCTCCGCAGTACCAGGGGTACCAGCAGCCGCAGCATCACGCGCAGCAGCCTCCGCAGCACCAGGCCCCCCAGCCTCCGCAGCATCACGGGCACCACGCGCAGCAGCCCCAGCAGTACCAGGGGTACCAGCAGCCCGGTCAGCCTCCGCAGCACCAGGCCCCCCAGCAGCCGCAGCCGTACGCCCAGCCGCAGCCGTACGCCCAGCCGCTCCCTCCGGAGTCGGCACCGGGCGGGGACGCGGACGCCACCCAGTACATCGCGCCCGTGCCCGGCGGCGCGGGCCCCGGCGGCCCGCCGCCCGAGCACGCCGCCGGGGCGACGCGCTACCCGGGGCAGCCGGCCGCGCCCGCCCCCGGCGGCGACGCGGACGCGACCCAGTACATACCCCCCGTGCCGGGGGGCGCGCCCTACGGCATCCGTCCCGGCGCACCCGGTGACCGGCAGCCGCCCGCGGAGTTCGACAGCCTGTTCCGCGACCAGGAGCCCGCTGGGGCCACCCAGCAGATGCCCCGGATCGACCCGGCCCAGCAGCACCCGAACCAGCCCCCTCACCAGGGCGGATACGGGCAGCAGGGGACGCCTGGGCAGGGCGCGGTCCCGCAGTTCCGGTCCGGCCTGCAAGGGCTGCGGGGCACCCATGAGGAGCCGGAGCCCCCGGGGCGCCCCGAGCCGCGCAGACGGTCACCGCACATCCCGCTGATCGCGGCGGTCGTCGTCGGCTGCGCGGTCGTCGGGCTGGGCGCCGGGGCGCTGCTGAGCGGCGGCGACGAACCCGCCGGGGACGACAAGAAGGTGGTCTCCTCGCAGAGTTCACCCACGAGCTCCCCTTCCGCTCAGGCCGCCGATCCGGCCGAGCCGCAGGCCCAGGCCCTGGACAAGCTGCTCGCCGACAGCAGCAACAGCCGTGGCGCGGTGATCAGCGCGGTGGAGAAGATCAAGAACTGCAAGGAACTGGACAAGGCGGCCTCCGACCTCCGGGGCGCCGCCGCCCAGCGCCGCGACCTGGTCGAGCGGCTCGGCGGGATCAGCATCGACAAGCTCCCCGCCCACGAGGAGCTGAAGTCCTCACTGACCGCGGCGTGGCAGGCGTCCGCCGAGGCCGACGACCACTACGCGGAGTGGGCGGGCCAGGCGAAGAACAACAAGAAGGTCTGCAAGGGCGGCACGGCCCGGAACACCGACAGGAAGAACCAGGCGGACCGGTCCAGCGGTGTCGCGACCCGGGAGAAGACGAAGGCCTCGGGGCTGTGGAACAGCATCGCCCGTAAATGGGACCTGACCGAGCGCGGTCCCGCCCAGCTCTGACCCCCGCCCTCCGGGCCGGCCGGGCTTCCGCCCGTCGGCCCGGCCCGGTCTGCCCCGCGGCCCCCTGCCCGTCGGCCCGGCCCGGTCTGTCCCACGGCCCCCGCCCGACGGCCCCCGCCCTCCGGCCCGGCCCCGTCCGTCCGACGGCCCCCGCCCGGTCAGCCGCGCAGACGGGCGTCGACCAGGGTCTCGGTGACGTCCACGAAGCCCTTCCGGTCGGTGACCAGGCGCCCGTCCCGCACGATCTGGAACGTCACGTGTCCGTTGGCGATCCGTGAGTACGCCGAGGACCCGACCAGGTCCTCGAACCGCCACCGCAGCACCGGGGTGAGCCCGCCGGTGTCGACCCGGGTGCCCCGGTTGAGGCTGACACTGATGCCGCCGGCGGTGATCTCCGGGCGGTCCATCGCCTCGATGACCGCCTTGAGCACGGTGTACGCGATCCAGGTGGTCTGCACCCCGGTGTCCTCCGGGTCGATCCGGTTGTCGCCGAACGCGTGCTTCCGGATCACCCCGCGCATCTCGTCCCAGCGGGCGTCGCCCGAGTCCGGGTACCAGCCGGTGACGTACGCGCCCTCGAACGGGCTGCTCCGTCCGCCCGTGCGGTCGATCAGCGGCTGGCCGACGCTGCCGAGCACCGAGGAGATCCGCACCTTGCTGTCCTCGGGTTCGAGCCGCCGGAAGGAGTCGAAGAAGGTCTCCGTCCCGCCGCCCAGCACCGCCGTGACACAGCCGTCGCCCGCCTCCCGGAGCGCCTCGGCGGCCTGGGTCTCGTAGGAGGTGGCCCCCTCCGGGGCGGTGATGTCGTGGGCGGCGGGCCGGTCGGCCCGGGTGAGGCTCACATCGACCAGGCCGGGCATGCTGTCCCCGACGAGGGTGTCCGGCCGCACCAGGGACACGCGTGCGCAGCCGTCCGCCAGCTGACGGCCGTTGCCCGCGACGAGCGCGGACTGGCCGCCGTTGACCGGGTAGGAGAGGTAGCTGGTGAACTCGTCGGTCGAGGCCCCGTACCCGCCTATGTAGGGGATTCCGGCCGCCTCCAGCGGAGCCAGGAAGGACCGCCCGTGACGGCTGTAGGAACCGACCACGGCGGCCACGTCCTCGTCGACCGCCCGCCGGGCGCACGCGTAGGCGCCGGCCGAGGTGTCCTTCTCGTTGCAGGTCAGCACCCGCAGTTCGTGGCCGCCGATACCGCCCTGCCCGTTGATCCAGGCGGCGTAGGTCCGGGCCATGGCCGCCATGCCCGCCATGTTCACCGAGTCGGGCGCGGTGGTGTCGGGCGCCCAGGTCATCACGGTGACGGGCTCCCGGGAGTCCTTTGAGGTCCCGGGGAGCACACCGCAGCCCGAGACCAGCAGGGCCCCGGCCACCGCGGGCGTGAGGACCCGGGAGGAGCGGGAGCGGAGGACCCCGGGGGAACGGGAGGCGCGGGAGGCGCGGAAGGAGCGGGGGAGGGGAGAGCGGGAGAAGGGGGAGCGTCGCCGTCCGGTCATGGTGACGAACCCTTCCGCCCGGCGGGTAACGGAACGGTGTGGCCGGTTCAACGCTCGGTGACGTGGAGGTGAATTGCGGGGGGCCGCGTGGAGACCCTGGGAAGGAACGTACGATCGACAACCGTGCAGCAAGGTTCGGAGAACACCTCCCGTCGCGGCCGCCGCTCCTCCACCATGGGCGGCATGCCGCTCAACGACATGCCCTGGTGGCGCTGGCGCAGCAACGTGCGCTCGGCGCTGCACATGCTCTCCGACCCCGTCTTCCACCAGGAGTACTGGCTCGCAGGCCGGGAAGGGTACGGCGACGTGACCGACGCCGTCTACCGGCTGGTCGAGGACACCTGGCTGGACAACTGGTCCGCGGAGAAGTACGTCGGGACGATCTTCCGCGACTCCGCCGAGGCCGCCCTGGTGGACGCCGCCGCCCTGCGGGTGCTGCGCATCATGCACCAGGTGGGCGCCGACGCCCCGGTCTCCGCCTACCTGGCGCACCCCGGCTGGCCGGAGGCGGTCGCGGCCGCCCGCGAGGCCCATGTGATGCTCGCCGTCAACGACGCGGAGGACCCGGACGCGCCTCCGCGCTCCCTGGACGTGCTCCGCATCATGAACGGTCCGGCCTGAGCGGCGCGGGGTGTGGCACCCTACGGGGATGACCGCGCCGAAGCCCGCAGAACCCGCCACCACCGCCTCGGACACCGCCGCCGAGCAGTACGTCCTCACGCTCTCCTGCCCCGACAAGCAGGGCATCGTGCACGCCGTGTCGAGCTATCTCTTCATGACCGGCTGCAACATCGAGGACAGCCAGCAGTTCGGCGACCACGACACCGGTCTGTTCTTCATGCGGGTCCACTTCTCGGCCGACGCCGGGGTGGACGTGGCCAAGCTGCGGGCCAGCTTCGCCGCCATCGGCGAGTCGTTCCACATGGACTGGCAGATCCACCTGGCCTCCGAGCGGATGCGGGTGGTGCTGATGGTCAGCAAGTTCGGGCACTGCCTGAACGACCTGCTCTTCCGGTCCGGCACCGGCGCCCTGCCCGTCGAGATCGTGGCCGTCGTCTCCAACCACACGGACTTCGCCGAGCTGGTCGCCTCGTACGGCATCCCCTTCCGGCACATCCCGGTCACCAAGGACACCAAGGCGCAGGCCGAGGCGCAGCTGCTGGAACTGGTGCGCGGGGAGAACGTCGAACTGGTCGTCCTGGCGCGCTACATGCAGGTCCTCTCCGACGACCTCTGCAAGCAGCTGAGCGGCCGGATCATCAACATCCACCACTCCTTCCTGCCGAGCTTCAAGGGCGCCAAGCCGTACCACCAGGCACACGCGCGCGGGGTGAAGCTGATCGGTGCGACGGCGCACTACGTGACCGCGGACCTCGACGAGGGCCCCATCATCGAGCAGGAGGTCGAGCGCGTCGGCCACGGCGTCACCCCCGACCAGCTCGTGGCGACCGGGCGCGACGTGGAGTGCCAGGCGCTGGCCCGCGCGGTCAAGTGGCACGCGGAACGCCGCATCCTGCTCAACGGGCGCCGTACGGTGGTCTTCCCCTGACGCGCACCCGCGCCCTCCCGGCGCCGCCGCCGTCCGGAGGGGGCCGGGCGGTTCAGAGACGGCTGAGCGAGGCGGCGGCGAAGAGGACGTCGCTGATGGCCTCGCGGTCGCCCTCCTGACCCGCGGCGGCCTCCACCGGAGGTACGTGTCCGGCGACCAGCCGGCAGAACTCCGTGCCGTCGAGGGCCACCTGGGCCACGGTGTGGTCGGCGGAGCCGACGGCGGCGGGGGAGTCCAGGGCGATGTACCAGTCGCCGCCGCCCTTGCCCTCGATCTCCAGATGCAGGGACCGGCCCGGTGAACCCGCCGTGACCAGCCCGCGGGCCGGTGCGGCCAGCCCGGACCGGCGGCGCCCGGCCAGGGTGGCGGGCAGCAGCCGGGCCGCCAGGTCGATCATCCGGTGCAGATGGGGAGCGGCAGGCGTTCCGTACGGGTAGTCGACCGCGGCCGCCACGTCGCCGCCGTGCACCCAGCACTCGAAGGCCCGCTCCAGCAGGGCGTCCTGGAGCGGCAGGGCGAAGTCCCCGTACGCCACCGAGAGTTCGCCGACACCCCGCCCGGCGAAGGACACCGTCCGCACCAGCGTGTGGCTCTGCTCGCGCCAGGGCTCCCGGACCGCCCGGGTGACCGGCCGGCCGGTGGCGGCCCAGTAGGTCTCGGTGCGCTCGGCCGGTGACAGCGCCCCGCCGTCGCCACCCAGCGGATCGTCGAGGCCGAGGGCCGCCGAGACCAGGCCGTCGACGGCCAGCAGGTGGGCGATGACCCCGGCCACGGTCGTCCTGCGGTCCGTCTGCCGCTCGCCGTCGAACCACTTCAGCCGGAGCGGGGCGTGCCACTCCGCGTCACCGAAGTCCCGGAGCAGCGCGTCCAGCCGGGCGGTCTCCGCGTCGTACGGGGACGCCCAGAGCGGCACCGGGATGCGGGCGGGGCGCCGGCCCAGGCAGCCCTCCAGGACCCGCGACCTGAGCATCGGGTCCAGATCCAGGCTTCCGTCGGTGTGCAGCAGGCCCACGGCGTCCCGCAGCCGCCGTGCCTCCCGGTCGCAGCGCGGGCACACGGTGAGGTGCGCCTCGACCGCGGCGGTCTCCTCCGCGGAGCACGCCGACAGGGCCCAGGCGCCGAGCAGTGAGGTGAGCACCTGGTGGTCCGGTTCCGCCGGCGGGGTGCGCGCCCCGCCACCGGCCCTTCCCGGGGCGTCGCCGGTGTCCCCGGTCACGGGGCCGCTCCGTATCCGGGCGGTACGGGCTCCTCCGGCGGTACGGGGTTCGCGGTGGACAGCAGCTGCAGGCCGAGCCGCAGCCGGCGCCGCGCCTCGTCATCGGTGACCCCGAGGTCCTCGGCGGCCTGGCGGTAGTCGCGGCGCCTGACGTACGCGAGTTCCAGGGCGGCCCGCAGCGAGGCGGGCATCGACGCCACGATGTAGTCGGCGCGGGCGGCCGAGGTGGCCTTGCGCACCCGGTGCTCGAACTCCCGCCGGTGTGCTCCGCCGTCCCCGTCCCCGGCCTCCCCGTGGGCGGCACGCAGCTGCTCCACCGCCTTGCGGTGGGTGAGGTCGGCCACCCAGGACCTCATCGGCCCCTCCCTGGGGTCGTAGGCGTCCGGGTTCTCCCAGACGGAACCGAAGACCTCCCGGGTCACCAGATCCGCGGCGTCCTCGTCGTCCAGCATGCGGTGGGCCTGGCTGTGCACGAGCGGTGCGAAACGGTCGTAGAGCTCGCAGAGGGCAGCCGCCTCGCCCCGCGCCAGCCGCTGCTGCATGCGGCGGTCCCAGCGCGGTGGTGCGTCCTTCACCATCCAGCCCCCAGCCATGTGCCCCTCGTCACGTCGAAATGTAGTCGGCGGCCCTGGCCGTACACGCACCTTTGCACCAAGTACGTCCCTCAAGTGCCGCCGGATGATAGGGAATGGGTCACGTCTGGCCTTTTGCTGACCGGGCAAACGATCAGTAATTAAACATTTCTGGATGAAAGCTGCGCCGGACCGATGGGCGCGCCGGTGTTTCGCGGCCCCGGCGTCCGGGCAACCGCCGGGGAACGGAAACTTCCGGATCCCCGGACCCGGCAGGAGCGAGAGGCCCAGTGGCGTGACGCTGAAGGTGGACGAGACGGAGCAGGGCACCTGGACCGTGCTGCGCGTCCGCGGTGAGCTCGACCTGGTGTCCTCACCCGTCGTGCGCCAGCACGTCCACGGGGCCGTGGCCGAGGGACGGCACGACGTGGTCCTGGACCTGGAGGGCGTGCGGTTCTGCGACTCCAGCGGGGTCAACATCCTCATCGCCTCCCGCCGCCTCATGAAGTCCTGCGGCGGCCGGCTGCGCCTGGTCCTTCCCGCCGAGGGCGCCGAGGACGGCTCCCACGTCAACAAGGTGCTCGCCGCCCTCGGGGTGCGCCGCCTCTTCGACGTCCATCCCGACGCCCGGTCGGCCACCGGGGGCGCGGCCCGGCCGCTCTCCGCCTGAGGGAGCGCCGTGGACGTCCCGCCTTCCCGGCGGCGCCCGGCACGCACGCCCTGAGAAGCCGCGGGCCCGGCCCCGCCGCGGCGGGGCCGGGCCGGGCCCGATGGCATCGCGGTGAACCGCACGCCATCTCGGGGTGACGCGATCGTGACGCCGGCGACGGCCGGCGGTGACACGTGACGTCCCCGGACGTCGTACGCTCCCCGCATGGACAGCGCAGAGTACGAGCGCAAGATCGCTCATCGTTTCGCCGCCTTCGACCAGGACGGCAGCGGTTACATCGATCGCGCCGATTTCAGCACCGCCGCGGCCCGCCTGCTCGCCGAGTTCGGTACGACGGCCCGCTGCGACAAGGGCCAGGCCCTCTACTCGGGTGCCGAGGCGTTCTGGCAGGGCATGGCCGGGATCGCCGACGTGGACGGCGACCAGCGGGTCAACCGCGAGGAGTTCGTGGGCGGCGCCGTCAAGCGGCTGCGTGACAACCCGGAGCGCTTCGCGGAGATCGCGCGCCCCTTCCTGCGCGCCGCCATCGGCGTGGCCGCGGCCGGCAGCGGCTCCGAGGGGACCGGCGGCCCGGCGGGCACCGCCCCGGTCGCGGCCGTGGAACGTGCCCTGCGGGTGCTGGGCGCCGAGGAGGACGTCGCCGGTGCGGCGGCCCGGAGCCTCGACGCCGACGCGGACGGCCGGGTCGCCGAGGCGGACGTGGTCGCCGCGCTCTCCGCGTACTTCACCGTCGTCGAACCGGACGCGTGAGCGAAGGCCGTACAGGGACGGGCGGACCGGGAGGGAAACGGTCCGCCCGTTTTCGTGCGGCGGCGAGGGGAGCGGTCCGCCCGTTCCCGTGCGCGGGGAGGACACCGCCCGGTCCGGCCGTACCTTCGGCCGGTACGTGACGCAGCGCAGTCGGCGCGGGTCCGAACTTTCTTCCGGGCGGTCGCCGGGCGGTGACGGGGCGCAGTCGTGCGGTGCCCTCGGGTACGCTCCGTGGGATGCGAGTGGTTCTGGAACCGGAGGCTCCGGATGTGGCCCGTGCGGCCGGTCCGGCCCGGCGCCGGTGCCCGCGGCGAGGGCCGGACAGCTGTACCGGAGCCTCCCGCGGACCGGTTCCCGGTATGCCGGCGGGCCGTTGTTCGACTCTCCACGGCGTGCGTCGCACAGTATGCACCACGGGTACTCCTTCACGTTGGAATATGCCCGAAGCGCTTGTTGCCGTGACTGTACGTCAACCATGCTGTCTCGCAGGGGAGTCACGTTCCGTGATCCCGAGGAGGCGCGAGGCGATGTGTCCGCCGGTTCGGATGGTGTGAGCGGTGCAGGTGCTTCAGGTTCAGCTGGAGATCGGGTCGGATCCCGCCGAGGTGGGCCGGGCCCGGAGATGGGCGCGTTCCAGGCTGGCGGGTTCGGGGATGGGGGACGACGACTCGCTCACCGAGACGCTCGTCCTGCTGATCTCCGAGCTGGTCACCAACGCGGTGGTCCACACCGGCTGTCCGGCCGTGCTGAGGATGCTCTTCGGCTCGGCGGAGTCGGCGGGGACGGTCCGGGTCGAGGTGGCCGACACCAGCTGCCGCCCGCCGCAGCCGAGGCACGCCGAGGGCGAGGACACCGGGGGGCGCGGCCTGGAGCTGGTGGACGGCCTGGCCGACCGCTGGGGCTGGCAGCCGGAGGGCGCCGGGAAGCGGATCTGGTGCGAGATCGACCGGGGCGTCCCGGTCCCCGCACCGGCGTCGCCCGGCGAGCAGTCCGGCACCGCGGAGGCCCGGTTCCGCTGACCGGCGGCGCGGTTCCGCTGTCCGGGGGCCCGGTTCCACTGTCCGGCGGCGCGGCTCAGGAACCGGTCCGGTCGGCGGCCGTCCTGCGGAAGGTCCGGCGGTAGACCGTCGGCGACACCCCCAGCGCCGCCTGGATGTGCAGGCGCAGGGAGACGGCCGTACCGAACCCGGCGTCGCGTGCCACCTGGTCGACCGACAGGTCCGTGGCCTCCAGCAGATGCCGTGCGCGTTCGACCCGTTGGCGCGCCAGCCACTGCCCGGGGCTGAGCCCGGCCTCCTCGCGGAAGCGGCGGGTGAAGGTCCGTACGCTCATCGACTCCTGCCGTGCCATGTCCCGGAGCAGGATCGGTTCGTCCAGCCGCTCCAGCGCCCACGCCCGTGCCGTGGCCGTCGTGGCGGTGCCGGGCCCGGGCAGCGGCCGCTGGATGAACTGGGCCTGGCCGCCGTCGCGGTGGGGCGGTACGACGGTGCGCCGGGCGATGTCGTTGGCGACGGCGGTGCCGTGGTCCCGGCGCACCAGGTGCAGGCAGAGGTCGATCCCGGCGGCCACCCCCGCGGAGGTCAGCACGTCCCCGTCGTCGATGAACAGCACACCGGGATCGACGCGGACCGAGGGGAAGAGCCGCTGGAAGTGCTCGGCGCAGGCCCAGTGGGTGGTGGCGGGCCGGCCGTCGAGGTATCCGGCCGCGGCCAGGAGGTAACCGCCGGTGCAGATGGACACCAGCCGCGTCCCCGGCCTGATGTACGCGAGCGCGGAGGCGAGTTCACCGGTGAGCCTGCCTTCCTCGTACACGGGCCCGGACTCGTGGAAGGCGGGCACGATCACGGTGTCGGCGGTGGCCAGGGCCTCCGGGCCGTACTCGACGACGATCCGGAAGTCCGCGTCGGTGAGGACCGGACCCGGCGGACGGGCCGAACAGGTCACCACGTCGTACAGCTCCTCACCCCGGTTGAACGGCTCGATCCCCAGCGAGCGGCCGAATATCCGCTGGGGAATGCCCAGTTCGAAGGGGATCACCCCGTCCAGGGCGAGAATGACGACCCGGTGCCTCATGCCGAACTCCACTTCCCCCTGCCGGGATGCCGCCGGTCCCGGTCTGATAGACGTCCCTGCCATGAGGGAAAAGCAGACCGCCCGCTCTTCCATTCCCCCGGCGGCCGCCGTACGCGCGGTGGCCGCCGGGGCCGCCGTCCTCACCGTGGCCGCGGGGCTCGGCGTCCGGACCGCGGGCGGCGGCGAGGCCGCGAAGTACGCCGGGGACGCCCTGTACACCGTGCTGATCCACACCCTGGTGGTCCTGGCCGTTCCCCGGACACGCCCCAGGGCCGCCGCCGGGGCGGCCCTGGCCCTCAGCTGGGCGGTGGAACTGGCCCAGCTGACCGGCGTACCGGAACGGCTGGCCGCGCACAGCACACTCGCACGCCTGGTGCTCGGCTCCACCTTCAACGCTCCCGACCTCCTCTGGTACGCCGTCGGCGCGGCATCGGCCGGGGCCCTGCACACCGCACTCGCCGCCGGGAGCCGGGCGCCGGGTGGCCCGATCCCTTCGAAGGGTGGCCTCTGAGCCACTCGTCCGGGGGGACGGCCGCGCGGATGCTGGCGGCGTGACCCGGACAACCGACCACGTGGTGGCTTCGCCCACCGGAACCCGCCGCCCTTCCCGCCTCCGCGTCCACCGGGCGTGGATCGTCGCCGCCGTCGCCTTCGTGACGATCGTCGGGGGAGCGGCCTTCAACTCCCTGCCCGGTCTGCTCATCGACCCGCTCCACTCGGAATTCGGCTGGTCCCGCGGCGAGATCGGGCTGGCCGTCTCCATCGACATGGCGCTGTACGGGCTGACCGCACCGTTCGCGGCGGCCCTGATGGACCGTTTCGGCATCCGCCGGGTCGTGGCCGTCGCGCTGACCGCGGTGGCCGCCGGGGCGCTGGCGAGCGTCTGGATGACCGCGGCCTGGCAGCTGATGCTCTACTGGGGCGTGCTCGTCGGCCTGGGCACCGGCTCGATGGCCCTGGCGTTCTCCGCGACCGTCACCAACCGCTGGTTCGTCGCCCGCCGCGGCCTGGTCACCGGCGTCCTGACCGCGGCCGGGGCCTCCGGCCAGCTGGTCTTCCTGCCGCTGTGCGCGTGGATCGTCGGGGAGCACGGCTGGCGTCCGGCGTCGGTCACCGTCGCGCTGGCCTCCCTGGTGGTCGTCCCCTTCGTCTGGCTCCTGATGCGCGACCACCCCGCCGACGTGGGCCTCGCCCCCTACGGCGGGGCCTACGAGGAGAAGCCGCCGCCCGCGTCCGGCGCCGCGGTCCGCGCGGTGCGCGTCCTGCTGGACGCGGCCCGCACCGGCCCCTTCTGGCTGCTGGCCGGTTCGTTCGCGATCTGCGGGGCCTCCACCAACGGCCTGATGCGCACCTACTTCGTGCCCGCCGCCCACGACCACCACATGCCCGTCACCGCCGCCGCCTCGCTGCTCGCGGCCATCGGGGTCTTCGACATCATCGGCACGGTCTTCAGCGGCTGGCTCACCGACCGCTACGACGCCCGGCGCCTGCTGGCCGTCTACTACGCGCTGCGGGGCGTGTCCCTGCTGTTCCTGCCCGTGCTGCTGGCGCCGACGGTCCACCCGCCGATGATCCTGTTCATCGTCTTCTACGGCCTGGACTGGGTCGCCACCGTGCCCCCGACCCTCGCCCTGTGCCGCGAACGGTACGGCCGGGACAGCGCGATCGTCTTCGGCTGGGTCCTCGCCTCCCACCAGGTCGGCGCGGCCCTGGTCGCCTTCCTCGGCGGCGTCGCCCGCGAGGCGTTCGGCTCGTACGACGTGGTCTGGTACGCCGCCGGCGCCCTGTGCGCGACGGCGGCCCTGATGGCCCTGGTCATCCGCCGCGAGCACCCCGCCCCGGAACCCGCGGCCCGCTGACCCCGCCCGCCGGGCGGCGGTTACGGTGGCGCACACCGCCCGTGGGGCGGCCGGGGGGAGAGACATGACGGCTGTACGGCGGGACCACGGGCACACGTCGGACGGCACCGTGGCCACGCTGCTCTGCGCGGCGCAGCTGGCGGCGTCGGCAGCGGTCCTCGTGGTGGAGACCGCGGGCCGCGCCGACGCGTACGGCAGACCGCCCGGTTCCGCGCTCGGCCTGCTGTTCCTGCTCGTCGCCGGCCCGCCGGCGGCGCTCTTCCTCGGGGCGGCCCACACCGCCGTCGTGACGGCACCGGCGGCCTGGGCGGCGGACGCCCTGGCCGGGCGGATGCCGGGTGCGCGGTGGAGGCGGCGGACGGTGGCCGTCGCCGCCCTGGCCGCGGTGTACGCGATCCCCCTGGCCTGGGCGGGAGCACCGTACGTGTACGCGTGGGCCTGGACGGCGGGCAGCGCCGTCCTGCCGCTGCTGGGCGTGGACGGTGTCCGGCGGCTGGAGGAGCGCCGGGGCCGCCGGTACGGCAGGGCCGCCCTGGTCACCTGCCTGCTGGGTGCGGGAGCGGGCCTCGTGACCCTCGCCGCCGCGGGCTGCGCGGCCCTTCTCGCGACCGGTGCCACCGGGGGCTACGAGGCGCCGTCCCTCAACGGGGAACAGATGCGCGGGGTCTGGTCCGGCGAGGACGGACAGGTGTGGATACGGCTGGACGGGGGCCGCCGGGCGGAGCTCTCCGGCCTGCCGTACGAGACGCCCGGCGGGGAGCGGGAGCACTGCGACGGCGCCGCCGCCTGGCTGTACGTCCCCCGGGCGGGGGCGGTGCGGGGGACGGTGGAGTTCACGCCCGCCGACCCCTCCTGCGAACCGGCCGTCTGGACCCTGGGCGGCACCGAGGACCGTCCCGAGCTGTACGCGCTCTTCGGCGACCCGGACGCCGGTGACGTCCGCGTCCTGACCCGGCAGGGCCCCTGACCCCGCGGCGCTCCCGCCGCCCCCGGGGCTCAGCCCTCGGCCAGCCGGCCGGCGATCCTGCGGGCGTCCAGGGCGATCTCCCGCAGCATCCCGCTGATCGGATTGGTGAACCCGGTGAAGTACAGGCCGGGCGCCCCCTTCGGGGACCGGGCGCCCCGGACGGCCGGGCGGCCCCGGCCGTCCAGTACGCCGAGGTGCCCGACCAGGCCCTCCAGCCCGCGCGCGTACCCGGTCGCCGCTATCACCGTGTCCGGGGTGAGCCGGGTCCCGTCGGCCAGCACCACCGCGTCCCCGTCGAACGACTCCACCGCCGCCACCGGCACCACCAGGCCCCGCTTCACCGCGGAGACCAGCCCGACGTCCTGGACGGGGACCGCGCCCTCCCCGACCCTGGTGTACAGGCCCTTCGCGGGGCGCGGCAGCCCGTGGGCGGACAGGTCGGGCACGGAGACCCGGCACACCAGACGCGCCACGGCGTCCACCAGCCGCACCGGCAGCCGGCGGACCAGCACGGCCGAGGCCTGGGACGGCCAGCCGGCCGTGGAGCGGCGCACGATGTGCGGGGCCGTGCGCACCGCGATCCGCACCTGCCGGGCCCCGCCCTCGGCCAGGTCCACGGCGATCTCCGCCCCGGTGTTGCCGACGCCCACCACCAGCACGTCCTTGCCCGCGTACGGCCCGGCGGTCCGGTACGCCGCCGCGTGCAGCAGTTCCCCGGTGAACTCCGCACGGCCCGGCCACCCGGGCACGAGGGGGGTGTGGTTGTAGCCGGTGGCGACGACGACCGCGCGTCCGGTCAGCACCCGGCCGCCGGAGGCGCTCAGCCGCCAGCCGGTCCCGTCCGGCGCCGGGTCGATCCTGGACACCTCGACGCCCGTCACCACGTCCAGCTCGTGGTGCTCGGCGTACTTCTCCAGGTAGCGCACCATGTCCGCGCGTGAGACCCAGCGGCCGAACCGCCGGGGCAGCGGCAGCCCCGGCAGCGAGGACCAGCGGCGGGTGGTGTGCAGGCGGAGCCGCTCGTAGTGGTTGCGCCAGGAGGCCCCGACACCCCCCGTCCTCTCCAGGACCACGGCCCGCACCCCGTGCTGCCGCAGCACGGCCGCGGTGGCGAGGCCGCCGGGACCGCCACCGACCACATAGACCGGCCGGTCGTCGGTGCGGTCGAAGGAACGGGGCAGGGAGGCAAGGGCGTTGGAGTCGTCGGACATGGTGCGGAGCGTATCCGGACAGACAGACCGGCATGCACATGATAGGTCTCGCAGTGGACCGGAAACGGTTGCGAAGTGATCACGGCAGGCGGCTCAGAGGCCCGGAGCGCCCCACACCGGGAACCAGCGGGACAGGTCGCCCTCCACCCGCAGGTCGTCCCCTAGGACCGCCCGGACCTGGAGTTCCAGCTGGTTGTCCCGCCGCTCGCGGCCGTCCGCCACCGGGGCGAACGGATAGAACGTGCCGCGCTTGTAGAGGTAGACCAGCGCCAGCCGCCGCCCCGCGGCATCGCGGAACCCGACCAGCGAGCAGAGCAGATGAGGCCCGAAACCGCCGTCCTGGAGCAGGGTGTTGACGGCGTGCAGGTCGTTGACCAGCGCGGCGAGGTCGTCGGCCGGCTGCCGGGCGAGCAGCCAGGTGTAACCGTAGGAGTCCTGGCTGAACTCCACCGGGACACCGCCCCGCCCGGTGTCCGCGTCCAGCAGGTCCCGCACGTCCTGCCGGATCCGGGCGAAGGTGCCGCCCTCCACCCCGGCGAAGCACACCGACCCCGCCCCGGTCGGGGCGAAACCGGTCCCGGCCCGCAGGGTGAGCGCGGCGGAGGGCACGGCGAAGAGCTGGTCCAGATCGGGCCGCACCGGTTTGCTGCGGCCCAGGATGCTGTCGAGCAGACCCACAAACGACTCCTCACGGACGGGTACGCGAACGGACGGGACCGGCCCGGCTCACGGCCGGGACAGGCCGGACGAGATGCGGGCCAGCTGGTCGAGACGCTGTTCGAGCGTCGGATGGGTGGACAGCAGCCGCCCCAGGCTCTCCCGGGCGGAGAAGGCCGGCACGAAGTAGAAGGCGTTGTACGGCTCCGCCTTCCGCAGGTCCTCGGTCGGGATCCGGGCCATCTGCCCGCTGATCTTGGTGAGTGCGGACGCCAGCGACGAGGGGCGGCCGGTGAGCAGGGCCGCGGTGCGGTCGGCGGAGAGCTCCCGGTACCGCGAGAGCAGCCGGGTCAGCAGGAAGCTCAGGGCGTACACCACGGCGCTGATCAGCGGGATCAGCATCAGGAGGGCCCCCGCCGGGTCGTTGCCCCGGCTGTTCCGGGCGAAGCCGCCCCAGAGCGCGATACGGGTGATGATCCCGGCGAGGACGCCCAGGAACGACGCGATGGTCATCACGGCGACATCGCGGTGCGCGACGTGCGACATCTCGTGCGCGAGCACCCCTTCGAGCTCGTCGGGCTCCAGCCGGCGCAGCAGCCCGGTCGTCGCGCAGACCAGGGCCGTCTTCTCGCTGCGCCCGGTCGCGAAGGCGTTCGGTACGTCGCTGCGCGCGATGGCCACCCGGGGTTTGGGCATGTCGGCGAGGGCGCAGATCCGGTCGATCGCCCCGTGCAGTTCGGGGGCCTCCTGGGGGGACACCTCGCGCGCGCCCATCCCGTAGGCCGCGATCCGGTCGCTGAACCAGAACTGGGCGACGAACATGCCGCCGACGACGACCAGGACGACCAGCCAGGAGCCCTGGAGGACGGCGAGGAGCACCCCCACCAGGACCACGTAGAGCAGGCCGATGAAGAACATGGTGCCGACCATGCGTCCGGTCAGACCGCGGTCCGGGGCGTACCGGGAACGGGCTCGTGCCATGGAAGCCTCCAACAGCTCGCCTGACTCCCATAGTGCCCCTTGGCCGGACAAAGCGGCGGAAAAGCCGGAAAAGCCCCGGTGTGCGGGGTGCGAGAGGTGCGAGAGGTGTGCGAGGTGTGCGAGGTGCGCCCCCGCCGGTCCGGCGCGGGCCGGCGCTCAGGGCCAGAGCAGCTCCCGGGCCCAGGAGCCCCCCGCCTCGCGCCGGTAGCGCAGCCGCACATGGCGCCGCTCCGCGTCACCCTGGAAGAACTCGGCCTCGTGCGGCTCGACGACGTACCGCGTCCAGGTCTCCACCTCCGTGTCCGGCCGGTCCTCCGCCCGCGCGTAGGCGTCCCGCGAGGCCCGGACCAGCTCGTCGTACGAGTCCAGCACCGCGCTCTGCGTCCCGGTCAGCGCCGCCGCGAGCGCGCCGGTGGACCGGGCGCGCAGGTCCGCCGCGCTCTCGGCGCGCCCCACCGGGGTGACCGTCCCCCGCACCCGGACCTGGCGGGCCTGGACGGGCCAGTAGAAGGTGAGGGCGGCATGCGGCCGGGCGGCGAGCTGGCGGCCCTTCTCGCTGGTGGCGTGCGTGCCGAAGTGCCAGCCCCGCTCGTCCGCGTCGTGCAGCATCAGCACCCGCGCGTCGGGACGGCCCTCGGCGTCCACGGTGGCCAGCGTCATGGTGTGGGGCTCGCGCTGGCCGGCGGCGACGGCCCCGGCGAACCAGTGGTGGAAGAGCGGGAGGGGCGCGGCGGGCGCGGCGGAGGCGTCGAAGCGGGGGAGCTCTGCGACGTCCCAGACGCGCTGGGCGTGGAGCAGGTCGCGGAAGGCCTTCTGCGGATCGGTCATGACCCCATTCGACCGTGGACCGGCGCGGGGCACCACGGCGGGGCGCCGCGGGACGGGCCCGCACCCGGACGCCGGAACGCCGACGGCGGACCACTCGGAGGTGGTCCGCCGTCGGCGAGACAGGACGGGGCCGCGGGTTGTCCGCGCGGCGCCCGGGCGGGTGCGGGAGGAGTCCTGGCCGGCGCCTACTTCGCGGGCTTCTTGCCGGTGATGCCGAGGTGCACCAGCAGGGCGAGGTTCGGGCGGAGTTCGGCCTGCTTGACGCCCCAGGCCGTGAAGCCCTTCTGGTGCGAGGCGACCGCCGAGAGCATCATGACGAGCGAGCCGGCCACCGCCGCCGGCTGGACGTCCTTGTCGACCTTGCCCTTGTCCTGGAGCTCCTTGACCGAGGCGGTGAGCGAACTGGTCACGGAGTTCAGGATCTTCATGCGGATCTTGTGGAACCGCTTGTCGCCCTCGGCGGCCCCGAGGTCGACGACGCGCAGGATCGCGTCGTTGCGGCGCCAGAAGTCGAGGAATCCGTCGACCAGTTCCTCGGCGGTCTGCCGTCCCGCCTTGCCGGTCCACGAGCGCCCCGCGACCAGTCCGGTCAGCCCGGCACCCTCCTGGGCCATTTCCTCGGCGAGTTCGAGGACGGCGCCCTCGACGTCGGGGAAATACTGATAGAAGGTCGCTGGTGAAGTCCCCGCCCTGCGGGCGACGTCGATGACTTTGACGTCCCGGTACGGCGAGGAGCTGAGCATCTCGCTGAGGCAGTCGAGCAGCTTCTGCCGCGTCGCCTGACCGCGCCGACCGGCCACGCGGCCGTCGACGGTACGCACTTGTCCTGTCATGCCGTCAGCTTACCGACGGGCGGATGGAGCGCGATCTGGCCGACTGCAAATGGGGAACGCCCTGTCGCGGGGCGGCCGGAAGGGCTGGTTCCGCCGCCCCCGCCGCCCCCGGGGGCGGGGGCGGCGGGCCGGACGGAACCCGCGCGGTCCGGGCCGATGTTCTTATCAACAGCATGTGGATAACCTCGGTGGACAAGTGTCGTCCACAGTGCTCACGCCACTTCACGTCTCGGTTGAATATTCGATTTTCCAGCACGCCGGGGCCGTAATCCCGGCGTCGGGGCGCGCTGTTCACCACCCGACGCTACGTTGACTGTGACGGGCGTCACCTCGGAGGAAGGACCCGGCTCCATGGCCGCATTCGCGCAGTCCGCGCCGTGCTGGGCGGATGTGCAGCTCCCCGACCTCGAAGCCGGCAAGCGTTTCTACGGCGGGCTCTTCGGCTGGACCTTCCACGCCGGGGACGGGATGCCGTTCGCCGACGCATACAGCGACGGCAAACTCGTCGCGGCCCTCGCCGGCAAGCGGGACGGGCGCATGCCGACCGCCTGGGGCGTCTACTTCTCCACCGACGACATCGCCGCCACCGTCGCCCTGGTCCGGCGGTCCGGGGGACAGGTGATCACCGATCCGGTCCCGGCGGGACGGGCCGGTGTACTGGCCCAGGCCGCCGACCCGGGCGGCGCGGTCTTCGGACTGTGGCAGGCGGGTGAGCGGGCCGGTTTCGAGAAGCGGAACGCCCCGGGCTCCTTCTGCTGGACCGAGGTCCGCACCCGGCGGCCGGAGCGGGTGGACCCCTTCTACGAGGAGGTCCTCGGCTTCCGCGGCACGGACACCGGGCCCCCCGCGGACGGCACGGTGCCCTTCCGGATGTGGTCCCCGGCCGGTACCGAGCCGGGCGAGGACACCGCGGTCGGCGGGCGCGAGGTGCTCGGGGACGACGTCCCCGAGATGCTGCCCAGCCACTTCCTCAGCTACTTCGCGGTGGCCGACTGCGACCGGACCGCCGGGACGGCCGTCCACCTCGGTGGCCGGATCCCGTCGCCCCCGGCGGACACCCCGTACGGGCGGACGGCGGTGCTCCAGGACGACCAGGGTGCGGTCTTCGCGGTGCTCCAGCCGAACGGGCGGCTGCCGTAGCCGGACCGGTGCTCCGGGTGCGGTGTCCTGAGAGCTCCGTATCCCCCTTCCGTCCGGAGCCCCGAAACGGGTGGAATGCCACAGGACACCCCGTTCCGGCCCCGGGTTCGCCACGGGGCCCCGCGCCAGGAAGAATCGGGGTGCGCGCCGCCGTGCGGTGCTCGGTGATGAGACGCTGCACGGGGCGGTATTTCGCGGGCTTCGTTCCTGAGGTCCGTACGGGGAGGTGGCAGGCAAGTGGAACAGCTGACGCAGCATGACCCGAGGCGGATCGGCCCGTTCGAGGTGCTGGGGCGGCTCGGGGCCGGCGGCATGGGGCTGGTCTACCTCGCACGCTCGGCGTCCGGGCGGCGGGTGGCGATCAAGACGGTCCGCACGGAACTGGCCGAGGACCAGCTGTTCCGGGTCCGGTTCACCCGCGAGGTGGAGGCCGCGCGGGCCGTCAGCGGGTTCTACACCGCCGCCGTGGTGGACGCCGACCCCCGGGCGGCCGTCCCCTGGCTGGCCACCGCCTACGTCCCCGCGCCGTCGCTCGAGGAGATAGTGAACGAGTGCGGCCCGATGCCCGTGCAGGCCGTGCGCTGGCTGGCCGCGGGGATCGCCGAGGCCCTCCAGTCGATCCACGGCGCCGGACTCGTCCACCGCGACCTCAAGCCGTCCAACGTCCTCGTGGTCGAGGACGGGCCGCGGGTGATCGACTTCGGTATCGCGTCCGGCGTCTCCAACACCCGGCTGACCATGACGAACGTCGCCGTGGGCACGCCCGCGTACATGTCTCCCGAGCAGGCGCGCGACTCGCGCAGCGTGACGGGGGCCAGTGACATCTTCTCGCTGGGTTCGACGCTGGTCTTCGCGGCGACCGGGCACGCGCCGTTCCACGGGGCGAATCCGGTGGAGACCGTGTTCATGCTCCTGCGCGAGGGCCCCGACACCCAGGGGCTGCCCGACGAGCTGCGGCCGCTGACAGAGGCGTGTATGCAGATGGACGCCACCCGGCGTCCCAGCCCCGCCGACCTCCAGGCCCAGCTGGCCCCGCACCTCTTCGCCTCCGGCGGCGACGACAGCGGTACGGCGTCCGCCTGGCTTCCGGGCCGGGCCACGGCGATGATCGAGCAGCGGCGCGGTGGCGGCCGTACGGTCACGGCGCCGCCCGCACCGGTGGTCGTGCCGCCGCCGCCCTCGCAGCCGCCGCCGGGCCCGGACCGGCACGGGGACGACGGGCGTACGGCACCGGCGCCCGTACCGTCCGCGGCCGTGACCTCGCCCGCACCGGACGGCGGCCCGGTGCGGCTGGCCGGGGCGCGGGTGCCGATCGGCCCGGGGCCCCGGCCCCGGGAGGTGCGCGGCGCGGCGGCGGCGCACCCCGACCCGGCCACCGGCTGGGTGCGCCCGCCCGCCGGCGTGGCGGTCCCGGCCGGGCACCCGACGGCGCCCGTACCGCAGCCCGCCGCGTCCCCGGACGCGGTGCCCGCCGGTCCCGAGCGCTGGCGGCCCTGGCGTTTCCGCATGTCCAACGATGTGTGGGGGACCCCGGTCGTGGTGGGCGACCTGCTCTATGTGACCTCCTTCGAGGTGCACGCGCTGGACGTGGGCAACGGGCGGCGCCAGTTCAAGACCCGGGACGTCGCCTGGTCGATGGCGGTCGACGGGGGCCGTATCCACGGCTCGGACGGCCCGTCCCTGTACACGCTGGACGCGGCGACGGGTGCCGAGCGGTGGCGGCTGGGGACCGATGCCTGGGTGTACGCGCTGAAGGCCGACCGCGGCACCGTGCTGACCGCGACGCGCGGCGGCCGGGTGCAGGCGTGGGAGGCGTCCAGCGGGGAGAGGCTCTGGGACGCCGGGGGGATCCAGACCGACTTCGAGACGCCGGAGGCCGGGCCGGTCATCCACGAGGGCACCGTGTACCTGTGGCAGGACGCGCGGCTGCGGGCCGTGGACGCGCGCACCGGCACCGAGCGCTGGTCGTACCCGGTCGGGGACGCCGCCTCCTGCGGTGGTGTGCCGGTGCGGGTGACCCCGGCCGAGGACGGCTACGTGTACGTCGCGGCCGGGACCCGGGTGCTGGCCGTGGACACCGTCTCGGGCCTGGTGCGCTGGCACTTCGAGGCTCCGGCGGTCTTCCTCTCCCCGCCCGCCTTCGCACCGGGGCCCGCGGTCACCGGCGGCGGCGTCTACCTCGCCGACTACCTCGGCACGGTGTACGCGCTGGACGCCTCGACGGGCAAGGACCGGTGGCGGATCGCGACCGAGGCCCGGCAGTCCGTCGAGCCCGTGCTGGTCACGGCCGGGAACGTCCACGTGGGCAGCGGCAGCGCCCTGTACACGCTGGACGCGGTGACCGGTACGCCGAAGTGGCGGTTCGCCGCGGGCGGTGAGGTGGTGGGCGCCCCGGTGGTCGCGGACGGCCGGGTGCACTTCGGTTCGGCGGACCATGTGCTCTACACCCTGGACGCGGCGGGCGGCCAGCTCCGCTGGAAGCTGGCCACCGGGGGTGAGATCACCGGCTCGCCCGTGGCACGGGCGGGTGTCGTGTACGCGTGCAGCAAGGACCGCTGCGTCTACGCGCTGGACGCGGTCAAGGGGACCGGGACGGGGAACCGGCCGCGGGCCTGAGCCCGCGGCGCCCCTGAACCCGCAGAGCCCCTGGGTTCCCCGGGCCCGCAGCGGGCCGGGCACCCCTTCCCCCGGACCTCCGGGGCCCGCGGCTCAGGGATGCGGCGGGCGGTACCGGCCGTCGTCCCGGCCGTCCCGGCCGTCCCGGCGGTGCTGGCCGTCCCGGTCGCGTCCGGCGTCGCCGTGGACGGGATAGGGGGCGGTGTCCTCGTCCGCCGGGGCCGCCCGGTGCCGGCCGGGCCCGGTGTAGGGGTCCGTCTCGGGCTCGGGCACCGTCGAGGTGTGTGCGGACGGACCCGGCTCCTGGGTCGGCGGCCAGGTGTCCGGACGGTCGTCGGGCGGTACCGGATACGGCTCGGCGGTACGCGGCCGCCGGGCGGCCCGTCGGCGGCCCGCCATCACCAGCGCCCCCAGCAGGAGGAGCACCCCGCCCGCCAGTGCCTGGGCGACCCCCTCACGCAGCCCCGACCCGTCGGTGCCGACGCTCAGGCTGCCCGCCTGCCGCCCCTGCTGGACCATCCACAGCACGGTGAAGCCCAGCACGACCAGGCCCGCCACCGCCACGGTCCACCGGGAGCGGAGCACGACGCCGGCCAGGGCCACCAGCGCGGCGAAGAGGAACGGCAGCAGGATCGACGTCATCACGCCGGACGAGGCGCCGCTGACACCCTCGAACAGGTCCTGGACGCGGTAGTCACGCCCGAGGCGGTCGTCGTACCAGGTACGGAAGGGGCTCTGGACGGCGGCCGCCGCTCCGAGGAGGGCGAGGACGGAGCCGATGACATTGCGGATCATGGACAGCCTCCCGGATGCGCGCACGGGTTGCGCTGCGCCCCTGTTCCGACGCTACGCGGGGGCGAATGCCTGTGCCATCGGAGGCCCATGACGAGATCGTGACAGGCCCATGACCTGGCCATGGGGTGAGGCGGAGAGCCGTGCGTTAGCGTGTCGCCCGGCCCGTACGGCGGCCTTCGGCCCGCGGTCGGCCACGGGGGAGCCGGCACCGGGCCGGCCGACAACAGTGAGGGGGGCTGCGTCCATGATGCGGCGACGGATCAGGTTCGCGGCGGTGCTGGTCGTGGTGGTGCTCGCGCTCACCGGCTTCCAGACCGCCGGCCACGGCGGGAAGAGCGGCAAGAGCGGGAAGAGCCGCAGCGGCGGCAGCAGTTCCGGAGGCGGCTGCTCCAACTCCGAGAAGAGCAACGGCGACTACCACAGCGACAACGACTACGACTCCGGTTCGTCGGGCTCCTCGGGCGGCTCCTACTCGACGCCGACACCCTCGGCCACCGCCTCGGACGCCCCGGCGATCCGCGTCATCCGCTGCGCCCAGCCCAAGAAGGGCAAGCGGAAAGCGGTGACCTCCTCGACGATCGAGATCCGCTCCACGGCGGCGGGGACCCACCTCTACGAGATCGACGTGACGTTCCTCGGGGCCACCGGCCTGACCGTGGACACCGGGGAGGGCTCGGTGGAGCTGGACGGCGGCGAGACGAAGACCCTGACGGTCCGCATGGACAGCCCGCGCTCGGTCTCCCGGGTGAAGCGCTGCCAGGTGACGGCGGAGCTGAGCTACTGACGCCGCCGGGCCCGGTGCCCGGTACGGCGGCCGGGGAGTACCCGGCCACGCTGCCCGGGGGGCTCGCGGGGGAGATCCGCGGCGGGACGGGGCCGGGCCCGTCCGGAGCGTACGCCCGCCCGTGCCGTGGAACGGCGGCGGGAGCGGCAGCGGCCGGGGGAGCCGGCCCGGACGCCGTGACGGCCGGACACCGAGGAGGGCCCGGGCCGATCGGCCCGGGCCCTCCTCGCTGACGTGCACGGCGGCCGCGACGGTTCCCCTCCGCCCGTCGCGGCCGCCTCCCCCGCCCCCGTCGGTTACGGCTCTAGTTGGACGGCTCGCTCGACGCGTGGGCGTCCAGGGTGGTGAGCTCCTCGCCGGACGCGTGCGCGTCGGTCGGCTTGAGGGGTTCGCTCGACGCGTGGGCGTCCTGGGTGGTGAGCTCCTCGCCGGACGCGTGCGCGTCGGTCGGCTTGAGGATGCCGTTGCTGTCAGCCATGAAGACTCCTGAAGACATCAAATCGTTGGGCGGGCTTGCCTGTCCGGCGGTTCCCCCGTGGATCGCCGGACAGGCAGCCCAGGGCCGATCACCCTAGCGGTGAGGCCACTCGTCGATCCGCCTGCCCCCCGACGCGACGGATCGATGAGATAGAGAGTGCCGTGAGGCGATAAACGATTGATGAACGCCGGTCAGGAGACCTGGGAGACGGAAGACTGCGCCAGCAGCGCGCGGACGGACACGGCCTCCGGGGAGCCCAGGTCCTCGAAGGCCGTGAGGGCCTCGCGCCAGCAGGCCTCCGCGCGGCCGGTCTGCCCCAGAGCGGTGAGGCTCATCCCGAGCACCGTGAGGATGTTCGCCCGCCGCCAGGCCCCTCCGATCTCGTGCAGCACGGCGAGCGCCTGCTCGGCCTGGGCGGCGGCCCGGGCGGGCATGCCGTCGTTCAGGTCCACCTCGGCCAGCCGGAACAGTGTCATCCCGTGCCAGAACCGCTGCCTGCTGTCGCAGAAGACGGTCAGGGCCTCCGAGAGAACCGTGCGCGCCTGGGCGTTCTGCCCCGCGCCCGTCAGAGCCAGACCGAGTGCGTACTTGCCGTTGGCCAGGCGCAGCGCGTGGGCCTTCCCGTCCGACTGGTAGAGGGCGATGCCCTCCTGGGCCAGGCTCACCGCGCTCCTCTTCCGGTCCGTCGCCAGGTGGACCCTGGAGATGTTGCACAGCGCGGCGGCCTCACCGGACTGGTTGCCGTCTGCCCGGAAGGCGGTCAGGGCCTGGGTGAAATGCGCCTCCGCGTCGGCATGCCGCTTCTCGTACAGCGCGATGATCCCCAACTGGTTGGGTGCCTGGCTGGAGGAGACGGGGTCCCCCGAGGCCAGACCGAGTTCCAGGGCACGCCGCGCATCGCGCTGTGCCTCCGCGAAACGGCCCGAGATGCTGTGTACATGGGTCAGCATGGTCCGCGCACGGCCCTCCGCCTGGACGTCTCCCGCTGCCCGGGCGGCTTCGGACACGGCGGTGGCGGCCTGGGCGAACTGATGGGAGTTGGCCCCGGACTCGCCGAGGTCGACCGCGGCCATGAGCAGATCCGCCGCACGGCGCAGCATGCCGTGGGAGGCCGACTGCCGGGCGCAGGCGAGGACTCCGCTCGACTCGTTGAAAAGCCAGTCCAGCGCTTCCCCCGAGGTGGAGAAGGCAAGGCCCGGGTACCCGGTGGACTCGAAATGCTCCAGCACCCGTTCCCCCGGCCGCTCCAGCGCGTACACCCCCGCCGCCGTCGCCAGGTAGAAGTCCAGCAGCCGGGAGAGGGCCGTCTCCCTTTCCGCGGGCGGCTGTTCGTCGCGTTCCGCGCACGCACGCGCGTAGAGGCGCACCAGGTCGTGGTAGCGGTAGCGGCCCGGGGCGGCCGATTCCAGGAGGCTGGTGTCGACCAGGGACTCCAGGAGGTCCTCCGCCGTGTGGGGGGGTCCAGGTCCAGGAGGGCGGCGGCCGCCGCGAGGGAGATGTCCGGGCCGTCCGCGAGGCCCAGGAGGCGGAACGCGCGGGCCTGGGCCGGCTCCAGCTGGCCGTAACCGAGTTCGAAGGTGGCCTTGACCGCGAGGTCGCCGGCCTGGAGTTCGTCCAGCCGGCGGCGTTCGTCGGCCAGCTTGGCGGCCAGTACCGAGACCGTCCAGGTGCGGCGGGAGGCCAGGCGGGAAGCGGCGATACGGATGGCCAGGGGGAGGAAACCGCAGGCGGCCACCACGTCCAGGGCGGCGTCGCGTTCGGAGTTCACCCGCTCCTCGCCGACGATGCGGGTGAAGAGCTGGAGGGCCTCCTCCGGGGACATCACGTCCAGGTCGACCAGGTGCGCGCCCACCAGGTCGACCATGCGCACCCGGCTGGTGACGAGGGCCACGCAGCCCGCCGTGCCGGGGAGCAGCGGGCGGACCTGGGCGGCGTCGTGCGCGTTGTCCAGCAGGACCAGGACCCGGCGGCCGTCCAGGGTGGAGCGGTAGAGGGCGGCCCGCTCGGCCAGGGAGTCCGGGATCGCGGAGTCCGGGGTGCCGAGGGCGCGCAGGAACGCGCCGAGGACGGTCTCCGGTTCGGCGGCGCGCGCGCTCGTGCCCTGGAGATCGACGTAGAGCTGGCCGTCCGGGAAGTGCGGGCGGGCCCGGTGGGCGACGTGCACGGCGAGCGTCGTCTTGCCGACACCCCCGATACCGGCCAGCGCCGAGACGGCCATCACGGAGCCCTCGGCGGTGGCCAGCCGGTCGCTCAGCTCACCGACGAAGGAACTGCGACCGGTGAAGTCCTCCACCGTCGCCGGGAGTTGTGCGGGGCGGACCGGAGCCGAGGCCGTGGGGGGCTCGTCGGCCGGACGGGCCAGTTCCTCGTCGGCCCGGAGGATGCGCTGCTGGAGGCGGGCCAGCCCGGGGTGCGGATCGACCCCCAGCTCCTCGGCGAGGAGCCGCCGGGTGTCCGCGTACACGGCGAGCGCCTCGGCCTGCCGGCCACTGCGGTACAGGGCGACCATCAGGAGCTCGCGGAGGCGTTCGCGCAGGGGGTGGGCGGCGGTGAGCGAGGTCAGTTCGGAGACGGTCTCCGCGTGGTGGCCCACCTCCAGGTCCAGGTCCAGGCGGGTCTCGACGAGCTGGAGGCGCCATTCCTCCAGGCGGGCGCGCTGGTTGTCGGCGTAGGGCCCGGGGACGGAGGCCAGCACCTCGCCGTCCCACAGGCCGAGGAGCTTGACGACCAGCGCGCGCGCCCCGTGCCGGTCCCCGCCGGCGCGGGTCTTCTCGGCCTCGGCCGCCAGGTCCTGGGCGGTGGTGAGGTCGAGGGCCGCGCGGTCGAAGCGGAGCGCGTAGCCGCCCGACTCGCTGACCAGCGTCTCCTGCCCGAGGGCCTTGCGGAGCCGGGAGGCGTACGTGCGTACGGTCGCCAGGGCCTGGGAGGGCGGGGCGTCGCCCCAGAGGGCGTCGATGAGCTCCGCCGCGGTGGCGGTACGGCCGTCCCGGAGCAACAGGGCGGCGAGCAGCGCGCGTTGCTGCGGTGATCCGGTGGGCAGCTGTTCGCCGCCGCGCCAGGCGCGTACCGGACCGAGCACGGCGAAGCGCAGTGGGGCGCCGGCGGATGCGGGTTCCAGCGGAGCGCGCTGCTCCGGAACGCGCACACCGGGTCCGTCGTCGCGGTCCATTGATGCCCCCTGTCCTGCTCGCCCGCCGGCCCTGCTGATCCCGCTCTGCTCCGTACCGCTGGTATCGCGGTCAACAGTCTGCCTTGTCAGGGACCGAATCGTCAGCCTCGGGTGGTGCTCCCGCCCACGGCCCGGCGGACAAGGGCAGGAGCCCCGCTCCTCCGCCGGGGCGGGGGAGCGGGGCTCCTTGGGTACTGCACACTCGGCCGCGATCGGCCGACCCGGGCAACTAGGCCGGGGTGACGTTCTCAGCCTGCGGACCCTTGGGGCCCTGAGTGACGTCGAAGTTCACGACCTGGTTCTCCTCGAGGGAGCGGAACCCGGACGCGTTGATCGCGGAATAGTGGACGAAGACATCCGGGCCGCCGCCGTCCTGGGCGATGAAGCCGAAGCCCTTTTCAGCGTTGAACCACTTGACGGTTCCGGTAGCCATAAGCCCTCCTTGGGCCAAAGGGTTGCCCTGCTCCAGAACCTGCAAAGAAGTCTGAAAACTACAAAAGCCTGCGGGGTTACATGCTCCGCAGGCTCTGTACTGCAAGGGAAACCAAACTGCAACTTGCGGCGAGCCTAGCACGCAGTCCGCGGGAAGCGGTAGGGGTAAAGATCACTTCACCCGGATGTTTGATCCGGCCGCCGAAGGGCTGACGCCCCGCTTCCCCGGAGGGTGTCCGGACGCCCCGATGGCGCCTGCCCGCGGACACGGGTCTAGCCTCGCGATGTGGACAATTCAACCGTCTCTCCCGTAGAAGGCGACGACCGTCGCAGCAGGCCGCGAGTCGGCCACATCCAGTTCCTGAACTGCCTCCCCCTGTACTGGGGCCTGGCGCGGACCGGAACCCTGCTCGATCTGGAGCTCTCGAAGGACACCCCGGAGAGACTCAGCGAGCAGCTGGTCGACGGGGCCCTCGACGTCGGGCCCGTCACCCTGGTCGAGTTCCTGCGCAACGCCGACGACCTGGTCGCCCTCCCCGATATCGCCGTCGGCTGCGACGGCCCCGTCATGTCGTGCGTGATCGTGACGCAGAAGCCGCTGGAGGAGCTGGACGGGGCCAGGGTGGCGCTCGGCTCGACCTCGCGGACCTCCGTACGGCTCGCCCAGCTGCTGCTCGCCGAGCGGTACGGCGTCACCCCGGACTACTACACCTGCCCGCCCGACCTCGGGACGATGATGCAGGAGGCCGACGCGGCCGTGCTGATCGGCGACGCGGCACTGCGCGCCAACCTGCACGACGCCCCCCGGCTCGGGCTGGAGGTCCACGACCTGGGGCAGATGTGGAAGGAGTGGACGGGGCTGCCGTTCGTCTTCGCGGTCTGGGCGGTCCGCAGGGACTACCTGGCCTCGCACCCCGTCCATGTGGAGAAGCTGCACGAGGCGTTCCTGGCCTCGCGCGACCTCTCGCTGGAGGAGGTCACCAAGGTGGCCGAGCAGGCGTCCCGCTGGGAGGCCTTCGACGCGGAGGTGCTGGAGCGGTACTTCACGACCCTGGACTTCCGCTTCGGGCCGGACCAGCTGGCCGGAGTCCGCGAGTTCGCCCGGCGGACCGGTCCCGGAACGGGATACCCGGCCGATGTGACGGTCGAATTGTACGCCCGCTGACACCGGCGGACGGGAATGGGACGGGAGCGGGCGAATCCCGTGTCTTCCCGTCCGGCCATTACCGCCGGGTGCCCGGAGAGCCCCGCCGCCATTCCGGGGGGCCGTCCTCCGGAGCGGTCGCCGGGGCCCGTACCGAGGTGTGTTTCCTGGAATGCCGGTGAATGTCCCGAGTGCCTTACCGGAAAGCTGTCGGATACACGCGGAATCGAATAGCGGATGGCGTGACGGACGCCTTTGGCCGGCGCTCCGGTGAACATCCTGTGGTGAACCGGGGTGGAAGCCGTGCCGGACGGTGCGTACCGGTCCTGTACCGGGGCGCCCCGGGGGAGGCGAGCGGCGTCCGGCGCCCTTCGGCGGGGGGAGGACCCGGCCCGCCCGCCTCCTCGGCCCGGCGCACCTTGCCCCCTCGGCCCGGCGCCCCGCCCCCTCGTCCGGGCCCGCGACCGCCCGCCCGCCGGATCCGGCCACCTCGGCCCCGCCCTCCCCGCGGGAACCCCGGACCTGTGCGTCCGCCGCCGTGAGCGGCCATAGGCTGCCGTCGGAGCGCCAGGGTTCACAAGGGGAGACCATATGCAGCCGCTCGAAGCCGGCGAACCGCGCACGATCGGGGCCTACCGGCTGCTCGGCAGGCTCGGAGCCGGCGGGATGGGCCGGGTCTACCTGGGGCGCAGTGCGGGAGGGCGCACCGTCGCGGTCAAGGTGGTCCATCCCCATTTCGCCCTCGACGAGCAGTTCCGCGCCCGGTTCCGGCGCGAGGTGGAGGCCGCCCGCCGGGTCGGCGCGCAGTGGACCGCCCCCGTCCTGGACGCCGACCCCGACGCCCCGGTGCCCTGGGTCGCCACCGGTTACGTGGCCGGGCCGCCGCTGTCCGACGCCGTCGTCCGGCACGGGCCGCTCCCCGAACAGGCGGTACGGGCGCTCGGCGCGGGCCTCGGCGAGGCGCTCGCCGCCGTCCACTCCCACGGGCTCGTCCACCGGGACGTGAAGCCGTCCAACGTCCTGCTGGCCCTCGACGGGCCCCGGCTGATCGACTTCGGGATCGCCCGCGCCCTCGGGGCCGCCGCCTCCCTCACCTCCACCGGTGTCTCCGTCGGGTCACCCGGTTACATGGCACCGGAGCAGACAAGGGGCCTGGACGTCTCCGGGGCGGCCGACGTCTTCTCGCTGGGCGCGGTCCTCGCGTACGCGGCGACCGGCAGCGACCCCTTCCCCGGGGACTCCTCGGCCGTCCTCCTCTACAAGGTGGTGCACGAGGAGCCCGAACTGGGCGACCTGGACGGGGAGCTGCGGGAGACGGTCGCGGCCTGCCTGGCCAAGCGGCCCGGCGACCGGCCCGGCCCGGCGGAACTCGCCCGGACGCTGGCGCCCGGCGGGGCCGCCGCGCTCCTGGGCGCGGGGTGGCTGCCCGGCCCGCTGGTGCGCGAGCTCGGCCGGACGGCGGTGGCTCTGCTGGACCTGGAACCGCAGGAGGAGCCGGTGCGCTCCGGGCCGGTGCCGTTCAGCAGCGCCGCGCTGAGCGGTCCCGCACTCGGCACCTTCGGCCCGCCGGTGCCCCCGCCCCCGCCCGGACCCCCGCCCGGGCCCCCGGCCGCGGAGGGCACCGGGACGGAGCCGGACGCGCGCACGGGCACGGCTCCGGACGCGGCGGAGCGGGGGCCGGGCGCCCGGGTCGCGGTCACGGTGGACAGCGCCCCCGCCCCCGGGGGCCGGCGCGGGCGCCGGGTGAGCTGCACCGTCGCGCTCGCCGTCGCGGGCGCCCTCGCCGTCGTCACGGTCGGCACGGCGACGATGGCCGACCTGTTCGGCGGGGGCGGGTCGGGCGGCGGACACGGCAACGAAGGGGCCGCGCCGCCGGCGGCCACGGCCTCCGGGGACCCGGACGCGTCCTCCTCGGCGCCCGCCGGAGGCGGGTCCCCCGCCCCCGAGCCGTCCGCCACCGGGCCGGCCGCTCCGGTGGCCGCGCTGCCCGAGGCGTTCGCGGGCACCTGGGAGGGGTCCGCCACCGAGCGGAGCGGGCTGCCCCACGGCACGGTCACCGCGGTGTTCACCGAGGGCCGTACCGGCCAGGACGTGGTCCGGCTGACCCACCGGCTCGACGTGCTCGGCACGAGCGTCGTCTGCAAGGGCGTCGGCACCCTCGTCTCCGGTACGGCCACCGCGCTGCGGATCCGCGAGCGGCCCGACCCCGACGGCTCCGACACCGCCCTGTGCACCGGGGGCGAGGCCGACCTGGAGTTCACCCTCGCCCCCGGCGGGAAGCTCCGCTACGTCTCGCACGAGGAGGCCGCGGGCACCCCCGGGGGCACGCTCACCCGAGCCGGGGAATGAAGCGGGAAGCGGCTGGCGTAGGGTGGATCGGTCCGTGGTGATCCGTAGAAAAACCGCCGAAAGGTGACAGCCCGGTGACCGAGAAGGCCGACCTCCAGCCCATCCTCGACCGCGCCGCCGCAGGCGGGCGGATCACACCGGAAGAGGCCCTCGACCTCTACCGGTCGGCGCCGCTGCACGCGCTGGGGGCCGCCGCGGACGCCGTACGCCGCCGCCGCTACGCCGGTACGGAGCACATCGCGACGTACATCATCGAGCGCAACATCAACTACACCAACGTCTGTGTGACGGCCTGCCGCTTCTGCGCCTTCTACGCCGCGCCGAAGGACACCGGCAAGGGCTGGACCCGCGACCTCGACGACATCCTGCGCCGGTGCGCGGAGACCGTCGAACTCGGCGGCACCCAGATCATGTTCCAGGGCGGGCACCACCCGGACTACGGCGTCGAGTACTACGAGGAGCACTTCTCCGCGATCAAGAAGGCGTTCCCCCAGCTGGTCATCCACTCGCTGGGCGCCTCCGAGATCGAGCACATGGCCCGTATCTCCGGGGTCTCCGCCGAGGAGGCCATCTCGCGGATCCACGCCGCGGGCCTGGACTCCTTCGCCGGTGCCGGTGCCGAACTGCTGCCGGCCCGGCCGCGGAAGGCGATCGCCCCGCTCAAGGAGTCCGGGGAGCGCTGGCTGGAGATCATGGAGGCCGCGCACGGGCTGGGGGTCGAGTCCACCGCCACCATGCTGATGGGCACCGGCGAGACCAACGCCGAGCGCATCGAGCACCTGCGGATGATCCGTGACGTCCAGGACCGGACGGGCGGCTTCCGGGCCTTCATCCCGTACACCTACCAGCCGGAGAACAACCACCTCAAGGGCCGGACCCAGGCGACGCTCTTCGAGTACCTGCGGATGATCGCCATCGCCCGGGTCTTCCTGGACAACGTCGCCCACATCCAGGGCTCCTGGCTCACCACGGGCAAGGAGGTCGGCCAGCTGTCGCTGCACTACGGCGCGGACGACCTCGGCTCGATCATGCTGGAGGAGAACGTCGTCTCCTCGGCCGGCGCCAGGCACCGCTCCAACCGGCTGGAGATCATCGACCTGATCCGCAAGGCGGGCCGCGTCCCGGCGCAGCGCGCCACGACGTACGAGCACCTCGTGGTGCACGAGGACCCGGCGCTGGACCCGGTCGACGAGCGCGTCGTCTCGCACATCTCCTCCACGGCGATCGCGGGCGGCACCGCGCACCCGGAGCTGAAGCTCCTCGACGCCAACTGAAGGCCGCCGTGCTGACGATCCACGCCGCCGACGCGGTCCTCGGCGCCCCGGACGGAGCGGACGCGGTGGCCGTGGACGGCGGTGTGGTCGTCGCGGTGGGCCCGTACGACGAGATCGCGGCGGCCTTCCCGGCGGCCCGGCCGCGGCGCTGGTCCGGGCTGCTCACCCGGGGGCTGGTGAACCCGGCGGCCGTCCGGCTCCTGGAGGAGGCCTACCACCCGGACCCGCGTGAGGCCGACGAGCTGGGCACCCGCCCGCTGACCGGCGAGGCGCTCGCCGCCCTCGCGCCGGACGAGGCCCGCTGGGGCGCGAGCGCCCGGCGCGGCCTCCAGCGGATGCTCCGGCACGGCACGACCGCCGTCGCCGGGACGTTCACCCGGCCCTCGGTGCGGACCGCGGTACTGCGCTCGGGCCTGCGGGTCCTGCCGCCCGCGGCGTACACCGCCGAACCGCCCTTCTCCCTCGACCCGCTGGAAGCCGCCGGACGGGAGCCGGGCGCCGTGCCGGCCCGGACCGGCGGACCGCCGGCCGCCGGGGAAGCGGCGGACCTGGCGGTCTTCGGCGTACGGGACGTGGCGGAGCTGGCCGCGCGGGGCGCGGGCAGCTGCGTCGCGACGGTCCTCGGCGGGCGGCTGCTCTTCCGCGCGAGGTGAGACCGGGCCCGGGCCCGGTCACCCGCCCCCGGCCCGCCCCTTCCGGAGCCCCGGCCCGCGCGCGTACGTGCCGCGTGCGGTGCGCGCGTCATCCGGCCGGCCGGGGCACCTCTGTCCGAGGCCGTCTGCGGCCGGGCCACCCGTGCCCGGGGCCGTCTGCGTCCGGGCGGCCTCTACGGCACCGGGGGCCCGCCAAGGTAGCGGCCGTCCCGGGTGTACGGCCAGGCGTTGGAGACGCAGCCCTTCAGCCCCTTGATCTGCTGCATCATGGCGGGCGCGGGCTGCCCGGCGCCCGGGCAGGTCTCATGGCCGTGGCCCAGCCAGTGACCCACCTCGTGGTTGATGATCAGGGCCCGGTACTCCTTCGGGGTGCCGTCGAACGTCGGTGAACCCAGCAGCCAGCGGCGGAGGTTGACCATCACGTTCTTGCCGCCCCGGCAGTTCACCTCGCCCCCGGTGTCCAGGCTGTACTGCCCGCAGAGCCGGTCGGTGGTGGCCGGGGTGCCGATCTTGACGACCAGCCCCGCGGAATCGTCCGCGACCTGGCGGAAGGTGCGGGTCCCGCCCTCGTTCCAGCCGCGCGGGTCGGCGAGGATCTTCGCGATGTCCTCGGCGGCACTGTCCGGGTCGACCCCGATGCCGTCCTCCACCTCGACGCGGTAGGCGCTGCCGCCGGACCCCGGGCCGGTACCGGCCCGCGCCACGGTGAAGGTGCCGGAACCGGAGGCCGGTACGGAGTCCGGGTCCACCTCCTCCTCCCCGTCGGCGGATTCCGGGGCCACCGGTGCCTTCGGGGAGGCCGACGCCTCCGGGCTCGCCGGCGCCTTCGGCGACGGGCTCCGGCTCGCGGAGGGGGTGGCCTGTCCCTCCCGGTCCAGGGCGACCGCCGTGCCGTCGTCCTGCCACGGTGCGCGCAGAAGGAGGAACCCGGCCGCGGCGACCGCGGCGACCACCACCGAGGTCAGCGTCGCGCGGCGGCGCCGGATCCGCCTGCGCCGGGCCAGGGACCGCTTCCGGGCCTGTGCGCGCGGGACACCCGCGCCGGGGGCGGACGGCCGCCGGCGGGCGCCGGCGGCGTCGGGTATTCGGCGTGTTCTGTCACTGTGCATATTCAGATGGCTGTCCGTGTTCTCGGCGCTCCGGAGGTTCCGGGCGGTCTCGGCGTTCCAGGGTTCCGGGGCCCGGGGTTCCGGGGCCGGGGTGATCGCCGGGGATCACCCGCCCTGGACGCTTGCCTGCTTCTTCAGTACCGGGTGCTCGTCCGCGTACCGCACCACCTCCAGCAGCCCACTCTCCCTTACACCGTCAAGAAGTTGACGCCCCGTCACCGGAGCGGAAGCGCCCGCCTCCTCGTCCGGGAGGACCTCCAGCAGGACGGTGCTGTTCCCGAAGCCGAAGGCGATCGAGACGGACAGGGTGTCCGGGGAGCCGGCCGCGGCGGTTCTCACCTGTGCGGTCACCCCTTCGGTGAGCTGCCGCTCCTCGCAGGTCATCCGCTTCTGCGGGATGTCGCGGCAGGTCCGGGCCGCCTCGTCGCCCGCCGGCCGCACCTGGAAGACGATCTGGAAGACGTCACCGTGCCGCTCGCCCCGGTAGCGGTCCGCATAGGCGCTCAGCGGGCGGACCGTCCCGACCGCCGAGGGCAGCGCCTCGTCCAGGGCCACGGCCGCGCTCTGCTGGAAGTCCCGCAGCCGCTGCCGCTCACCGGGGGGCAGGGTGTCGATGCGGCCGGCCGGGTCCTCACCCGGGCTGGGCGTCACCTCGACGGGTGTGCGGTACGCCGCCGGGGCCGCCACCCCCGTGTGCAGGGTCGCCGCCCCCCGGCCCCCGGGGCCCTGACCGGTGAGCGCCACCACCCCGAGCGCGGCCAGTGTGGCCGCGCCGAAGGTGCCCGCCGTCACCGCCGCCCGGGTCCGTGCCCGCCGCCGCCGGCCCAGGGCCACCGCGCCCGGCACCAGGTCGGGCAGCGGGCCGAGCCCTTCGGCGGCGTACTCCATGGCGTCCCTGACCAGCCGGGCGTCCTCGTCCATCTGGCAACTCCTCAGCTCTGGGTGGTGTAGACGTGGGCCGGGCCCAGCTGCTCCCGCAGCCGGGCCAGCGACCTGGAGCACTGGCTCTTGACCGTGGACTCGCTGCAGCCGAGCAGCCCGGCGACCGATTCGACGCTCAGGTCCTCCCAGTAGCGCAGCACGACCATCGCCCGGGCCCGGGGCGGCAGCCGGGCGAGCGCGGCCAGCAGGGTCACGGTCAGTTCTGGCCCGACGGCGGCCCGCGGCACGTCGATGGGGGTGTGTGCCAGGAGGTCGCGGAGCCTGCGCCGGCGCTCCGCCAGATACGTACGGGTGAGCACCGTGCGGGCGTAGGCCTCCGGCCGGTCCGCCGCGCTCACCCGCCGCCAGTGCTGGAACACCTTCGCCAGCGTCGTCTGGGTCAGGTCGCGGGCGCTCTCGGGGTCGCCGCAGAGCAGGTAGGCGGTCCGGTACAGACGGCGCTGGCTGGCCCGGGCGAAGTCCTCGAAGCCGTCCCCGGCCCCGTCCCGGCCGAGGGCGCCGGGTTCCGTCCCGCCGGGTCCTGTTCCGCCGCGGTCCGTTCTGCGCGGGACGGGCATCCGGCCCCCCTTCCGGTTTCTGCTGGGTCTCACCCCTCTATGAGTGCTGTCACCACCGAAAGGTTGAAGTCCTCCCGGCCCCCGCTCACGACCGGGCGGGAGGCTGCTTGAATGGGACGGTGACCCGAGCATCCCTGGACAAACAGCCGCACGAAGTCGCCTCGATGTTCGACGACGTGGCGGCGAACTACGACCTCACCAACGATGTGATCTCCCTCGGGCAGGCCAGGCGATGGCGCAAGGAGGTCGCGAAGGCCGTGGACGCCCGCCCGGCGCAGAAGATCCTCGACCTGGCGGCCGGGACGGCCACCTCCTCCCAGCCGTTCGCCCGGGCCGGTGCCTACGTCGTACCGTGCGACTTCTCCCTCGGCATGCTGCGGGTCGGCAAGGAACGCCATCCGTGGATGCCGTTCACCGCGGGCGACGGCACGAAGCTCCCCTTCAAGGACGAGAGCTTCGACGCGGTCACCATCTCCTTCGGGCTGCGCAACATCCAGGACACCGACCAGGCGCTGCGCGAGCTGTACCGGGTGACCAAGCCCGGAGGGCGGGTGGTGATCTGCGAGTTCTCCCAGCCGGTCTTCGCCCCGTTCCGCCGCGTGTACACCGAGTACCTGATGCGCGCGCTGCCGCCGGTGGCCCGCACGGTGTGCAGCAACCCCGACGCCTACGTCTACCTCGCCGAGTCGATCCGCGCCTGGCCCGACCAGGAGGGCCTGGCCGGGCTGTTGCAGAAGGCGGGCTGGTCGAAGGTCGCGTGGCGTGACCTCACCGGGGGGATCGTCGCCCTCCACCGGGGCGTCAAGGACTGAGCCCGGCACCGGGGCGGCGGGGGCTGACCCGGGCGGCCCCGTTCCGGCCCGCCGGCCCCGGAGCCGGCGGGCCGTGGGCCGTGGGCCCTCGGGTGTCCGGCCGGAAGCGTCAGAGCTCCAGCCGGAAGCAGAGGGCCTCCTGCCGTGAGGGGGTGAGGTACGTCTCCGCCTGCCGCATGCCCAGCCGCCGCGCGACCGCGACCGAACGCGCGTTGCGGGAGTTGACCATCGCCACGACCTCCCGCACCCCCGCGGCCCGTACCCGGTCCAGGGTGGTGCGGGCCGCGGCGGTGGCGTATCCGCGGCCCCAGGCGGGCCGGGCCAGCCGCCAGCCGATCTCGATCTCGCCGACCGGGCCGAACTCCGTTCGCGGCCACGGCTGGGCGCCGGTGAAACCGAGCACCTGACCGGCGTCGTCGTGCAGCGTCCACAGGCAGAAGCCGCGCTCCGCGTCATGGCGGCGCTGGCGTGCCGTCAGCTCCTCGTAGACGGAGAGTTCGGCGGAACGGCCGCCGTGGAACTCCATGACATCGGGGTCGTCGAAGACCCGGTGCCAGGCCAGGGCGTCCTCGTCGGTGGGGACACGCAGGTGTACCAGGGGGGCGTCGGGCGGAGCGAGCGACATCTGGGAGCCCTTCGGAGTCGGAGCGGCAAGCCCCCATAGACTGCACGGGACAGGTGCCGCGCGGCACGCGATTTCGAGTCTTCGGGAGATCCGGACGTGACCGAGCAGCCCTTGTCCGAACACAGCGCGGACGTCATCGTCGTCGGTGCGGGCCCGGCGGGCTCCACGACCGCGTACCACCTCGCCAAGGCCGGGCTGGACGTCCTCCTGCTGGAGAAGACCGCCTTCCCCCGCGAGAAGGTCTGCGGCGACGGCCTCACCCCGCGCGCCACCAAGCAGCTCGTGTCCATGGGCATCGACATCTCCGAAGAGGCGGGCTGGCTCCGGAACAAGGGGCTCCGCATCATCGGCGGCGGTGTCCGGCTCCAGCTCGACTGGCCCGAGCTCGCCTCCTACCCGGACTACGGACTGGTCCGCAAGCGCGACGACTTCGACGAGCAGCTGGCCCGGCAGGCGCAGAAGGCGGGAGCCCGGCTGTACGAGCGCTGCAACGTCGGCGCCCCCGTCGTCGACGCCCGGACCGGCCGGATCACCGGGGTGCACGCCAAGCTGGGCGAGGAGAAGACCCCCGTCACCTTCCACGCCCCGCTCGTGGTCGCCGCCGACGGCAACTCCACCCGGCTCTCCCTCGCCATGGGGCTGCACCGGCGCGAGGACAGGCCCATGGGCGTCGCCGTCCGCACCTACTTCACCTCGCCGCGCCACGACGACGACTACCTGGAGTCCTGGCTGGAGCTGTGGGACCGGCGCGGCCCCCAGGACCGGCTGCTGCCCGGCTACGGCTGGATCTTCGGCATGGGCGACGGCACCTCCAACGTCGGCCTCGGCATCCTCAACTCCTCGTCCGCCTTCCGGGAGCTGGACTGGCGCGAGGTGCTCAAGGCGTGGTGCGCCTCCATGCCCGAGGACTGGGGCTTCACCCCGGACAACATGACGATGCCGATCCGGGGCGCCGCGCTCCCGATGGCCTTCAACCGCCAGCCGCACTACACCAAGGGCCTCCTCCTCGTCGGTGACGCGGGCGGCCTCGTCAACCCCTTCAACGGCGAGGGCATCGCGTACGCCATGGAGTCGGGGCAGCTGGCCGCCGACGTCATCGTGCAGGCCCACGCCCGCGCGACCCCCGCCCAGCGCGAACTCGCCCTGCACCGCTACCCGAAGGTCCTCAAGGACACCTACGGCGGCTACTACACGCTGGGCCGCGCCTTCGTGAAGCTGATCGGCAACCCCAAGGTCATGAAGGTCGCCACCCAGCACGGCCTGACCCACCCGCTGCTGATGAAGTTCACCCTGAAGATGCTCGCCAACCTCACCGACCCGACCGGCGGCGACGCCATGGACCGCATCATCAACGGGCTGTCCAAGGTGGCCCCGAAGGCCTGACGCCGGGTCCTCCCGCTGTCCGCCGCCCGGCCGGCGGCCGTGTTCCGGGCCCGCCGCGACGGCGGCCGGGCGTGGCCGAGCGGTTCGAGGGCCCCCGGAGCCCTCCGGTAGGTTTGCGGACCATGCGGGAGACGGGGACGGGAAACGGCGGACGGTACCGCCTGCTGGGTACGGCCGGGGCAGCGGCGGCCGTGGCGGGGGGCTGGGCCGTCGGGACGCTGCCCGCGCACGACCCGTGGGGGCTGTGGGTGCCGCACGGCACCGCCGTCACGGCCGCCGGCTACGCCCTGGCGTACGGCGGGCTGACCGCGCTCGTCGTCGCCTGGTGGCTGTACGGCAGGACGGGCGCGGGCGTACGGCACGGCCTGGTCACCCTGGGGTGGTGGACCGCGCCGTTCGTGGTGGCGCCGCCGCTCTACAGCGCCGACGTCTACAGCTACATCGCCCAGGGCGCGATGGTCCTCGAAGGGCACGACGTCTACGAGGCCGGGCCGTCCGTCCTGGACCCCGCCGGGCCCGGCGGGGACGCCGCCGCGAGTGTCGGCGGCCACTGGACCGAGACCCCGGCGCCGTACGGGCCGTTCTTCCTCGTGCTGGCGCGGGCGGTCGCCTGGGCGACCGGGGGCACCATCGTGCCCGCCGTCCTCGCCATGCGGCTGATCGCCCTCGCCGCCCTCGCGCTGATCGCCTGGGCCCTGCTCCACCTCGCCCGGGAGCACGGGCGGAGCCCGGGGGCGGCGCTGTGGCTGGGGGCGCTCAACCCGCTGCTGCTGATGCACGTGGCCGGCGGGCTCCACAACGACGGGCTGATGACCGGCCTCATGCTGGCCGGGACCGTGCTGGTGCTGCGGGGGCGGTGGATCGCCGGGTCCGTGCTCATCGCCCTGGCCATGATGGTCAAGTCCCCGGCCGCGGTCGCGCTGCTGTTCGCCGCCGTCGTGGTGGGCCGGGCCGCCTCCGGAGGGCCCGTACGCCGGACCGTGAAGGGACTGCTGGGGCCGGGGGCGGTGGCCGGGGCGGTCGTGCTGCTGGCGACCCTGGCCGCCGGGACCGGCTTCGGCTGGGTGAGCACCCAGGGGGTGGCGGGGCGCATCCACACCGCGCTGTCGGCCAGCAGTGACATCGGGCTGGGACTCGGCCACCTGCTGCGGCTGCTCGCCGGGACCGACCCGGAACCCGTCAAGGCCGCCGTGCAGAACCTGGTGCTCGCGGCGGGGATCGCCCTGATCCTCTGGCTGGCGTGGCGCTCCGCCACCGGACGCCTGGAACCGGCGCACGGGCTCGGTCTCGGGCTGGTGGGCCTGGTGGCGCTCTCCCCGATGGTGCAGCCGTGGTACCTGCTCTGGGGTACGGCGGTGCTCGCCGCCACCGCGGGCGCGAGCAGGGTCCGTGACGTGGTCGCCGTGCTCTCGGCGGCCCTGGTCTACGAGACGCAGCCCTCGGGTTCGACCCCGGTGTACGGCTTCGTACTGGCCGGGCTCACCTGTGCGGCCGGGGCGCTGCTCCTGCGCCGGGAGGCGGCCGTGAACGGCACGCCCCCGCTCCCGGGCCGGCGCCGGGCCGGGGACACGGAGGACATCGGGGACGCGACAGGCACCAAGGGCACCAAGGACATCGAGGGCGCGGGGGGCACGGCGGACACCGAGGGCACGGGGGCCGGGACCGGCGTCCGCGCCGGAGCCTGAGACCCGCCGCGCGCACCCGCCGCTGCCGCACCCGCCGCTGCCGTACGCGCGCCTGCCAGGGAGACCGGGCGCGCGGCAGGGCATGGCGACGGGCCGTCACCCCGAGCGGGGGGTGACGGCCCGTCGCCGCGGACGCGCCGCCCCGGGGAGGACGGCGCGCGACCGCTTGTGAATCAGAGAACGCGGACCGCGCCGGACGGCGGGTCGTAGTCCAGGGACGCCTGGACCACGCCGGTGCCGGAGTTCTGCGCACCGACGAACTGGCCGCCGCCCACGTAGACCGCCACGTGGTACGCGCTGCCCGCGCCGCCCCAGTAGAGGATGTCGCCGGGCTGGAGGTTGCTCAGCGAGACCTGGGTGCCGGCCGTCGACTGGCTCTGCGAGACGCGCGGCAGGTCGACGCCCACCGAGCGGAACGCGGCCTGGACCAGGCCGGAGCAGTCCCAGGAGTTGGGGCCGGTGCCGCCGGAGACGTAGGCGTCGCCGACCTGCGCCTTCGCGAACGCGACGACCGAGGCGGCGGAGCCCGTGGCGGAGGAGGAGTACGAGGTCGTCGACGCGGAGGCCGACGAGCCGGAAGAGCCGGAGGAACCCGAGGAGGCGCTGAGCGTGGTGCGCTCGGCGGTGCGGGAGGCGCGCTCGGCGGCCTCGGCCTCGGCCTCGGCCTCCGCCTTGGCCTTCGCGGCGGCCTCGGCCTTCTTCTCGGCCTCGGCCTTGCGGACCGCCTCGGCCTTGGCCTTCTTGGCGGTCTTCGCGGCCTTGGCCGCCGCGGCGTCCTGCTGGGCCTGCGTCTCCAGGTCGTGCGCGACCTGCTGCGTCGCCTGCGCGGACGCGGCGACCGCGGTGGAGAGGCCCTCCGTGATGGTGGGCATCTCGATGGTCTGGGTCACCGGCTCGGCCTGGGCCGGACCGGCGGCACCCGCGACCGCGATGGTGCTGAGGACGCCACCGGCAAC
The DNA here is from genome assembly GCF_008704555.1 of Streptomyces nitrosporeus. Taxonomy (NCBI): domain Bacteria; kingdom Bacillati; phylum Actinomycetota; class Actinomycetes; order Kitasatosporales; family Streptomycetaceae; genus Streptomyces; species Streptomyces nitrosporeus. The sequence continues at coordinate 3,178,730 of NZ_CP023702.1, read as the reverse complement.
TCCTGCCCGCAGCGCCGTCGTCGATGCGCGCTGGCGGGGCTTCCGGTGGCTGGGTATGTGAGCGGTGTGGGACATGGGTACTAGCGCTATCAGGGCTGTAGGGCTCCCATCAAGAAACGTGTGTTGCGACACAGTTACGTCCGGAACCTGTGAATCCGCTTATGTGGGGCCTTTATTGACGCCGTAACGGGCAAAACGGGCATGCGTGATCGCGGCTGTGATCACGGGTTTTCGGGAATTCGCCCGAATTGCCCGCCGCTTACCATCCGTTCACGCGGTTGGCCAAGCCCACTTCTTTCGGCCGGCTGATCATGTGACGCACGTCACCGGGTGGAGGGTGCCGCCCCCCGGGAACCCGGGCCGGCCGGCCCCGGGGCGGAGGAAGATCGTCCGTCACCCGGAAGGGGATTGGGCGTTATGTCCTGTCGGTGAGTCATGTCCGTCCGGGCGGAGGGCGGATGCCGCCCGGCCGCGCACGCCCGGACCCGCCGCCCCGGAGTTCGTGAACGCGTGCGCGTTGTCCACTCCGGTACCCGGCGCACCCTCGTCCGGGTGGCGGCCTTCCGGGAGCGGGTTTGCTATACCACCTCCTCCGTGTCCAGCGCCAATTTGCTTGTAGGGTCCGTCCATTGATAGTGCGCGACCCCTTTGACCTGCCAAGACGACATCGAATGTCACGTCTGGTGATCACTCGACCGCTTCGCGTGTGAAGATCACCGCTCATCCGACTTCATGATCGTTCGTCAGGTGGTGGAGATCACAAAGACGTTGGTGTACCCCGTGTCGCAGATCACAGGACGGCGGGCATAGGATGCGGGGCAGTCGGGCTTGTGAACTGCCTCACATGTGCACGATCTTGATGAGGTGGCGAGCCGGTCGCCCGATGCGGTCCAACGGTCAAGGACGACTGGAAGGAGCGAGGAGCGTGAATGCCTACGCGCCCATCCTCGTGCTCGGCGCCCTGGGGGCAGGGTTTGCGATCTTCTCCGTGGTCATGGCCACGCTTATCGGCCCCAGGCGGTACAACCGGGCAAAGCTCGAAGCGTACGAGTGCGGTATCGAACCCACACCCACGCCGGCCGGAGGCGGCCGCTTCCCCATCAAGTACTACCTGACGGCGATGCTGTTCATCGTCTTCGACATCGAGATCGTCTTCCTCTATCCCTGGGCGGTCACCTTCGACGCCCTGGGGATCTTCGGGCTCGTGGAGATGCTGCTCTTCGTGCTCACCGTCTTCGTCGCCTACGCGTATGTGTGGCGCCGGGGCGGCCTGGAATGGGACTGAGGGGCTGAGGGGCACACCATGGGACTCGAAGAGAAGCTGCCCAGCGGCTTCGTTCTGACCACCGTCGAGCAGGCGGCCGGCTGGGTGCGGAAGTCATCCGTCTTCCCGGCGACCTTCGGCCTCGCCTGTTGCGCCATCGAGATGATGACCACCGGGGCCGGCCGCTACGACCTGGCCCGTTTCGGCATGGAGGTCTTCCGCGGCTCGCCGCGGCAGGCGGACCTGATGATCGTGGCGGGGCGGGTGAGCCAGAAGATGGCGCCCGTCCTGAGGCAGGTCTACGACCAGATGCCGAGCCCCAAGTGGGTCATCTCCATGGGCGTCTGCGCATCGTCGGGCGGCATGTTCAACAACTACGCCATCGTGCAGGGCGTGGACCACATCGTCCCGGTCGACATCTATCTGCCGGGCTGTCCGCCGCGTCCCGAGATGCTGATGGACGCCATCCTCAAGCTCCACCAGAAGATCCAGAACACCAAGCTGGGGGTCAACGCCGAGGAGGCCGCCCGCGAGGCGGAGGAGGCGGCCCTCAAGGCGCTCCCCCTGATCGAGATGAAGGGGCTGCTGCGGTGAGCGAGGAGATGAACACCAACAGCGGCCAGGTGCCCGCGCCCGCTTCGGCCCAGGGCGAGACCATCGGCGTACGCAGGGGCATGTTCGGCGCGAACAACGGCGGCGACACCTCCGGTTACGGCGGCCTGGTCCGCACCGTCACCCTGCCGGGCGCCACGTCCCGGCCGTACGGCGGCTGGTTCGACGAGGTGGCCGACGAGCTGGAGGGGGCCCTGGAGGAGCAGGGGCTGCCGCCGGCCGCCGCCGTCGAGAAGACGGTCGTCGACCGCGGCGAACTCACCTTCCACATCGCCCGCGAGCACCTGCCGCAGGTCGCCCGGACCCTCCGCGACGACCCCGCCCTGCGCTTCGAGCTCTGCACCGGGGTCAGCGGGGTCCACTACCTGGGGGACGAGGGCCGCGAGCTGCACGCGGTCTACCACCTGCGCTCCCTCACCCACGGGCGGCTGATCCGCCTGGAGGTGTCCGCCCCGGACAGCGATCCGCACATCCCGTCCCTGGTCGGGGTCTACCCGACCAACGACTGGCACGAGCGCGAGACCTACGACTTCTTCGGGCTGGTCTTCGACGGGCACCCCGCCCTGACCCGGATCATGATGCCGGACGACTGGCAGGGCTTCCCGCAGCGCAAGGACTACCCCCTCGGCGGCATCGCCGTCGAGTACAAGGGCGCCCAGATCCCGGCTCCGGACCAGCGGAGGTCGTACAGCTGATGACCACTCCTCACGCCACCCACCGCACCACGACCGAGGGGACTGTGTACACAGTCACCGGCGGCGACTGGGACGAGGTCGTCGAGTCCGCCGCCAAGGCGGACGACGAGCGCATCATCGTCAACATGGGTCCCCAGCACCCGTCCACCCACGGGGTGCTGCGGCTGATCCTGGAGATCGACGGCGAGACCGTCAAGGAAGCCCGCTGCGGCATCGGCTACCTGCACACCGGCATCGAGAAGAACCTCGAGTTCCGCAGCTGGACGCAGGGCACCACCTTCGTCACGCGCATGGACTACCTGACCCCGTTCTTCAACGAGGCCGCCTACTGCCTCGGGGTCGAGAAGCTCCTCGGCATCGAGGACCAGATCCCCGACCGGGCGACCGTCCTGCGCGTCCTGCTGATGGAGCTCAACCGGATCTCCTCGCACCTGGTGTGCGTCGCCACCGGCGGTATGGAGCTGGGCGCCACGACGATCATGATCTACGGCTTCCGTGACCGTGAACTCATCCTGGACCTCTTCGAGCTGATCACCGGCCTGAGGATGAACCACGCGTTCATCCGGCCCGGCGGCCTCGCCCAGGACCTGCCCCCGGGCGCGGTCGACAAGATCCGCGACTTCCTCGGGACCATGAGGAAGAACCTCGCGGAGTACGACAAGCTGGCCACCGGCAACCCCATCTTCAAGGCCCGCATGCAGGACGTCGGCTACCTCGACCTCACCGGCTGCATGGCGCTCGGCGCGACCGGCCCGGTGCTCAGGTCGGCGGGCCTCCCGCACGACCTGCGCCGCACCGACCCGTACTGCGGTTACGAGACCTACGACTTCGACGTCCCCACCGCGGACACCTGCGACGCCTACGGGCGCTTCCTCATCCGCCTGGAGGAGATGCGCCAGTCGCTCAGGATCGTCGAACAGTGCCTGGACCGCCTGGAGCCGGGCCCGGTCATGGTCGGCGACAAGAAGATCGCCTGGCCCGCGCAGCTCGCGCTCGGCCCCGACGGCCTCGGCAACTCGCTCGACCACATCAGGAAGATCATGGGCACCTCCATGGAGGCCCTGATCCACCACTTCAAGCTGGTGACCGAGGGCTTCCGGGTCCCGGCCGGGCAGACGTACACCGCCATAGAGTCCCCCAAGGGCGAACTCGGCGTGCACGTGGTCTCGGACGGCGGCACCCGCCCCTTCCGGGTCCACTTCCGCGACCCGTCCTTCACCAATCTGCAGGCCGTGGCGGCGATGTGCGAGGGCGGCCAGGTGGCCGACGTCATCGTCGCCGTCGCGTCCATCGACCCCGTGATGGGAGGCGTCGACCGGTGACCGCGTCCGACCGAGAAGTCAGCCTGGGGATGCCGCAGCTCCCCGCCCCCGCCTACCCGGCCGACGTACGCGCCCGGCTCGAAGCGGACGCGAAGGAGGTGATCGCCCGCTACCCCGGCAGCCGTTCCGCGCTCCTGCCGCTGCTGCACCTGGTGCAGTCCGAGGAAGGGCACGTCTCCCGTACGGGCATGGCCTTCTGCGCCGAGGTGCTCGGCCTCACCACCGCCGAGGTCACCGCCGTCGCCACCTTCTACACCATGTACCGGCGCCGGCCGAGCGGTGACTACCAGGTGGGGGTCTGCACCAACACCCTCTGCGCGGTCATGGGCGGCGACGCCATCTTCGACCGGCTCAAGGACCACCTCGGCGTCGGCAACGACGAGACCACCGAGGACGGCAAGGTCACCCTCGAACACATCGAGTGCAACGCGGCCTGCGACTACGCGCCCGTGGTGATGGTCAACTGGGAGTTCTTCGACAACCAGACCCCCGAGAGCGCCACCGCCCTCGTGGACGACCTGATCGCCGGCCGCCCCGTCGCACCCACCCGCGGCGCCCCCCTGTGCACCTACAAGGAGACGGCCCGGATCCTGGCCGGCTTCCCCGACACCCGGCCCGGAGCCGTCGAGGCGAGCGGCGGGGCCGGAGCCGCCTCGCTGATCGGGCTGAAGCTGGCCAAGGGCGAGGCCACCGGCCCGGCCCGGGTGGTCGGCCCGCGCGGGGAGGCCCCGCACGAGCGCCCCCAGAAGGGCGCCGGGCACCTCAGTTCCCACGACGCACCGCAGCAGACCGCGGCCTCGGACCCGGACAACCCGGCCGGGCCCGCAGCCGAGGAGGGGGAGTGATGACGTTGGCAGCCGAGATCGACAGGGACGGAACCAGCCCGGAGAAGCTCCTGGCCCCGGTGCTGTCCGCCTTCTGGGACGAGGAGAGGTCCTGGACGCTGGACACCTACCGCCGCCACGAGGGGTACGAGGGCCTGCGCAAGGCGCTGGCCATGTCACCGGACGACCTCATCGCCTATGTGAAGGACTCCGGTCTGCGCGGACGCGGCGGCGCCGGCTTCCCCACCGGCATGAAGTGGCAGTTCATCCCGCAGGGCGACGGCAAGCCGCACTACCTGGTGGTCAACGCCGACGAGTCGGAACCGGGCACCTGCAAGGACATCCCGCTCCTCTTCGCCAACCCGCACAGCCTGATCGAGGGCATCGTGATCGCCTGCTACGCGATCCGCTCCTCGCACGCCTTCATCTACCTGCGCGGCGAGGTCGTGCCCGTACTGCGGCGGCTGCACGAGGCCGTACGCGAGGCATACGAGGCGGGCTACCTCGGCAAGGACATCCTGGGCTCGGGCCTCGACCTGGAACTCACCGTGCACGCGGGCGCGGGCGCCTACATCTGCGGTGAGGAGACGGCGCTGCTCGACTCCCTCGAAGGACGGCGCGGCCAGCCCCGGCTGCGTCCCCCCTTCCCCGCCGTCGCCGGTCTGTACGCCTGCCCCACCGTGGTGAACAACGTCGAGTCCATCGCCTCGGTTCCCTCGATCCTGAACAAGGGCAAGGACTGGTTCAAGTCCATGGGCAGCGAGAAGTCCCCGGGCTTCACGCTCTACTCGCTCAGCGGCCACGTCGCCGGCCCCGGCCAGTACGAGGCCCCGCTCGGCATCACCCTGCGCCAGCTGCTCGACATGAGCGGCGGGATGCGGCCCGGCCACCGGCTGAAGTTCTGGACGCCGGGCGGCTCCTCCACCCCGATGTTCACCGAGGAGCACCTCGACGTCCCCCTCGACTACGAGGGCGTCGGCGCCGCCGGGTCCATGCTCGGCACCAAGGCGCTCCAGTGCTTCGACGAGACCACCTGCGTGGTCCGCGCCGTCACCCGCTGGACCGAGTTCTACGCCCACGAGTCCTGCGGCAAGTGCACACCCTGCCGCGAGGGGACGTACTGGCTCGTCCAGCTCCTCCGCGACATCGAGGCCGGCAAGGGCGCCATGAGCGACCTCGACAAGCTGAACGACATCGCCGACAACATCAACGGCAAGTCCTTCTGCGCCCTCGGCGACGGCGCCGCCTCGCCGATCTTCTCCTCGCTGAAGTACTTCCGCGAGGAGTACGAGCAGCACATCACCGGCAAGGGCTGCCCCTTCGACCCCGCCAGGTCGACTCTCTGGGCCGACGACAAGGACGACACGAACGCTCACCGGGGGGTGAACGCATGACAGTCACGACGAGTGCGCCCTCCGGGGGCGGCGAGGCGGCCGTTCCGCCCGAGGACCTGGTCACGCTGACCATCGACGGCATCGAGATCTCCGTGCCCAAGGGCACCCTGGTCATCCGGGCCGCCGAACTCCTCGGCATCGAGATCCCGCGCTTCTGCGACCATCCGCTGCTCGACCCGGCCGGTGCCTGCCGGCAGTGCATCGTCGAGGTGGAGGGCCAGCGCAAGCCGATGGCCTCCTGCACCATCACCTGCACCGACGGCATGGTGGTCAGGTCGCAGCTCACCTCACCGGTCGCGGAGAAGGCCCAGAAGGGGGTGATGGAGCTCCTGCTCATCAACCACCCGCTGGACTGCCCGGTCTGCGACAAGGGCGGCGAGTGCCCCCTGCAGAACCAGGCCGTCTCGCACGGACAGGCCGACTCCCGCTTCGACGGGAAGAAGCGGACGTACGAGAAGCCGGTCCCGATCTCCACCCAGGTGCTGCTGGACCGCGAGCGGTGCGTGCTCTGCGCCCGCTGCACCCGGTTCTCCAACCAGGTGGCGGGCGACCCGATGATCGAGCTGATCGAGCGCGGCGCGCTCCAGCAGGTCGGTACGGGCGAGGGCGACCCCTTCCAGTCGTACTTCTCCGGCAACACCATCCAGATCTGCCCGGTCGGGGCGCTCACCTCGGCGGCGTACCGCTTCCGCTCCCGCCCCTTCGACCTGGTGTCCTCCCCGTCGGTGTGCGAGCACTGCGCCGGCGGCTGCGCCACCCGGACCGACCACCGGCGCGGCAAGGTCATGCGGCGGCTCGCCGCCGACGACCCCGAGGTCAACGAGGAGTGGCTCTGCGACAAGGGCCGCTTCGGCTTCCGCTACGCCCAGCAGCGCGACCGCCTCACCACCCCGCTGGTACGCAACGCCGACGGGGTCCTGGAGCCGGCGGGCTGGCCGGAGGCGCTGGCCGCCGCGGCGGCCGGACTCTCGGCGGCACGCGGCCGGACCGGTGTCCTCACCGGCGGCCGGCTCACCGTCGAGGACGCCTACGCGTACAGCAAGTTCGCCCGGGTCGCGCTGGACACCAACGACATCGACTTCCGGGCCCGGGTGCACAGCGCGGAGGAGGCCGGCTTCCTCGCCGCGCGGGTCGCCGGCCGCGGCCGCGACCTGGACGGCACGGGTGTCACCTACACCGCGCTGGAGAAGGCGCCGGCCGTCCTGCTGGTGGGCTTCGAGTCGGAGGAGGAGGCCCCCGGCGTCTTCCTGCGGCTGCGCAAGGCCCACCGCAAGCACGGGCAGCGGACCTTCTCCCTCGCCCCGTACGCCACCCGGGGCCTGACGAAGTCGGGCGGCACCCTGCTCCCCGCCGCCCCGGGCACCGAGACCGAATGGCTGGACGCACTGGCGGGCGGGGTCGGCCTGGAGGCCGACGGCACCGCCGCGGCCGAGGCGCTGCGCGGTGACGGGGCACTGATCGTGATCGGTGAACGGCTCGCCGGGGTGCCCGGTGCGCTGACCGCCGCCCTGCGCACCGCCGCCGCCACCGGCGCCACACCGGTGTGGATCCCGCGCCGGGCCGGCGAACGCGGCGCCCTGGAGGCGGGCGCGCTCCCGTCGGTGCTGCCCGGCGGCCGTCCGGCGGCCGACCCGCGGGCCCGGGAAGAGGTGGCGTCCCTCTGGGGCGTGGCCGGACTCCCCGGCCGCTTGGGGCGGGACACCGGCCAGATCGTGGAGGCGGCCGCCTCCGGTGAACTGGCCGCCCTGCTGGTCGCGGGCGTCGACCCGGAGGACCTGCCCGACCCGGCGCTGGCCCTGGCGGCCCTGGACGAGGTCCCCTTCCTCGTCTCGCTGGAGCTCCGGCCGGGCGCGGTGACCGAGCGGGCCGACGTGGTGCTGCCCGTCGCCGCCGTCGCCGAGAAGCCCGGCACCTTCCTGAACTGGGAGGGCAGGGCCCGGATGTTCGAAGCCGCGCTGAAGCCCGAACAGCTCACCCGCACCCTCTGCCCGACCGACGCCCGGGTGCTGCACATGCTGGCCGACGCCCTCGACGTACACCTGGGGCTGCCGGACCTGGCGGCCGCCCGGCGGGAGCTGGACCGGCTCGGCGGATGGCAGGGCCCGTGGGCCGACGACCCGCGGACGCAGTCCCGGCCGGTTCCCCGGCCCGGCGACGGCGAGGCGGTCCTGGCGGGCCACCGGATGCTGCTCGACCGGGGCCTCCTCCAGGTGGGCGACGAGGCGCTGGCCGGCACCCGGCACCCGGCGCTCGCCCGGCTCTCCGCGGCGACCGCCGCCGAGACCGGGGTGAAGGACGGCGACCTGCTCGCCGTCAGCGGCCCGGCCGGCACCACCGAACTCCCGCTGGCGGTCACCGACATGCCGGACCGGGTGGTCTGGCTGCCGCTCGACTCCACCGGCCGGGGGGTCCTGGCCGACACGGGTGTGCGGCCGGGCGGACTGGTCCGGATCCACCCCGCCGCCCCGGGGGCCCACGCCGTACCGGCGGACGCAGTCGTGACATCGGAGGTAGGAGAGTGACCGGCCTCGCTCAACTCGCCACGGCCCCCCGGGGGACCGTACTGGCCGCCGAGGATCTCTCGATGTTCGGCACGGACCCGTGGTGGCTCGTCGTCGTCAAGGCGGTGTTCTGCTTCGCGTTCCTGATGGTGACGGTGCTCTTCTCCATCGTCTGGGAGCGCAAGGTCGTCGCCTGGATGCAGCTGCGCATCGGCCCGAACCGGCACGGCCCCTGGGGCATGCTCCAGTCGCTCGCCGACGGCGTGAAGCTGATGCTCAAGGAAGACGTCGTCGTCAAGCGGGCCGACAAGGTCGTCTACGTCCTGGCGCCGGTCATCGCCGCCGCACCGGCGTTCATGGCGATCGCGGTGATCCCGTTCGGCCCGGCCGACGGCCAGGTGTCGATCTTCGGTCACCGTACGACGATGCAGCTCACCGACCTGCCGATCGCGATGCTCTACATCCTCGCGGTCGCCTCCGTCGGCATCTACGGCATCGTGCTCGCCGGCTGGTCCTCCGGATCGACGTACCCGCTGCTCGGCGGACTGCGCTCCTGCGCCCAGATGATCAGCTACGAGATCGCGATGGGCGCCGCGTTCGCCTCGGTGTTCCTCTACTCCGGGTCGATGTCGACCTCGCAGATCGTCGAGGCGCAGGCGGACCGCTGGTTCGTGATCCTGCTGCCGGTCTCCTTCATCATCTACGTCGTCACGATGGTCGGGGAGACCAACCGCGCGCCGTTCGACATGCCCGAGTCCGAGGGCGACCTGGTCGGCGGCTTCAACACCGAGTACTCCTCGATCAAGTTCGCGATGTTCATGCTCGCGGAGTACGTCAACATGGTCACCGTCTCCGCGGTCTCGGTGACGCTGTTCCTGGGCGGCTGGCGGGCCCCGTACCCGATCAGCACCTTCTGGGAGGGCGCCAACCAGGGCTGGTGGCCGATGCTCTGGTTCGTCCTCAAGGTCCAGCTGCTCCTCTTCTTCTTCATCTGGCTGCGCGGCACGCTCCCGCGGGTCCGCTACGACCAGCTGATGAAGCTCGGCTGGAAGGTCCTCATCCCGGTCTCCGTGGTCTGGCTGATGCTGGTCGCCACGGTCAGGGCGCTGCGCAACGAGGGCTACGACTTCTCGCAGATCGTGTACTACGTCGTCGGCGCGGTCATCGCGGTCCTGCTGATCTCCTTCGTCGCCGACACCTTCCGCGACCGCAAGGCCCGGGCCGAGGAGGAAGCGGCGCCGCCGGAGCGGGAGTTCGACCCGATGGCGGGCGGATTCCCGGTGCCGCCGCTGCCCGGCCAGAGCCTGCCGCCGGTACCGCGCCGCACACCGCGACGCGAGCGGGAGCTCGTTGTCAGTGGCGGGCCTGACACTCAGAGTGACGACCTCGCGGGTAACGGAAAGGAGGCCGACGGTGTCTGAGCCATCGGAGCCCTCAGGGGACAAGTTCATGAACCCGGTCGCGGGCTTCGGCGTGACCTTCAAGGCCATGTTCAAGAAGCGGCTGACCGAGCAGTATCCGGAGACGCCGAAGGTCACGGCACCGCGCTTCCACGGCCGGCACCAGCTCAACCGCCACCCCGACGGCCTGGAGAAATGCGTCGGCTGCGAGCTGTGCGCCTGGGCGTGTCCCGCCGACGCGATCTACGTGGAGGGCGCGGACAACACCGACGAGGAGCGCTACTCCCCCGGGGAGCGCTACGGCCGCGTCTACCAGATCAACTACGCGCGCTGCATCCTGTGCGGGCTCTGCATCGAGGCGTGCCCCACCCGGGCACTGACCATGACCAACGAGTTCGAGCTGGCCAACACCACCCGCGCGAGCCTCATCTACACCAAGGACGAGCTCCTCGCGGGGCTGGAGGAGGGCATGGTCGACAGCCCGCACGCCATCTACCCCGGTATGGACGAACAGGACTACTACCGCGGTCTGGTGACCGGGGCCGCCCCCGGCACGGAGCGCCAGCAGGCCGTCTCCAAGGGTGAGGCCGACAAGGAGGTGGACGCGTGACCACCCCCCTGGCCGCAGCCGCCTCCACCCCGGAGGCCGTGCAGTTCTGGCTGCTGGGCACCGTCGCCGTCGTCGGCGCGCTCGCCACGGTCCTCATGAAGAAGGCCGTGCACAGCGCGCTGTCACTGGCCGGCACCATGATCGTGCTGGCGGTCTTCTACCTCGCCAACGGCGCGTACTTCCTCGGCATCGTCCAGATCGTCGTCTACACCGGCGCGATCATGATGCTGTTCCTCTTCGTCGTCATGCTCGTCGGCGTCACCGCGGCGGACTCCCTGAAGGAGACCATCAAGGGGCAGCGCTGGCTGGCCGTGGGCTGCGGACTCGGCTTCGGCATCCTCCTGATCGCCGGTATCGGCCAGGCCTCGCTGAGCCACTTCGCCGGCCTCGGCGCCGCGAACGCCCTGCACGGCGGGAACGTCGAGGGCCTGGCCAACCTCATCTTCACCAAGTACGTCTTCGCGTTCGAGATCACCGGCGCCCTGCTGATCACGGCGACGGTCGGCGCGATGCTGCTGACCCACCAGGAGCGCACCGAACGCGCCAGGACGCAGCGGGAGCTCTCCCAGGAGAGGGTGCGCACCGCCCAGGTACCGCCGCTGCCCGCCCCGGGCGTCTACGCCCGGCATAACGCGGTGGACATCGCCGGCCTCCTTCCGGACGGCACCCCGTCCGAGCTGACGGTCATGCAGACCCTGCGCAGGCGCGGCCAGATCCGGGACGTGTCCGGTGAGGCGCTCGCCGACCTCAAGGCGCTGGAGCAGCGGTCCGGTGAGCGCCTCGGCCGGATCCCGGCCGACCGGGCCCAGGTATCGAAGAACCAGGCGTCCGGGACCGTCCGGGCGCCGGAGGACCACGCGGACGAAGGGGAGGAGGTCGCCAAGTGAATCCGGTCAACTACCTCTACCTCGCGGCCCTGCTGTTCACCATCGGTGCCTCCGGGGTGCTGATCCGGCGGAACGCGATCGTGGTGTTCATGTGCATCGAACTGATGCTGAACGCCTGCAACCTCGCGCTGGTCGCGTTCTCCCGGATGCACGGCAACCTCGACGGCCAGATCATCGCCTTCTTCACGATGGTCGTCGCCGCCGCGGAGGTCGTGGTCGGACTCGCGATCATCGTGTCGCTGTTCCGCTCCCGCCACTCGGCCTCGGTCGACGACGCCAGCCTGATGAAGCTGTAAGGGGTCGCAGTCGTGGAAAACCTGATCGCGCTGCTGGTCGCGGCGCCCCTGCTCGGAGCGGCGGTCCTGCTCTGCGGCGGCCGCCGGCTCGACCGGTCCGGCCACTGGATCGGCACCGTGCTCGCCGCGGCGTCCTTCGTCATCGGACTGCTGCTCTTCACCGACATGCTGGGCCGGGACGCCGAGGACCGCGCCCTGCACCAGAAGCTGTTCAGCTGGGTGCCCGTCGAGGGCTTCCAGGCCGATGTGGCCTTCCAGCTGGACCAGCTGTCCATGACGTTCGTCCTGCTGATCACCGGCGTGGGCACACTGATCCACGTCTACTCCATCGGCTACATGGAGCACGACGAACGCCGCCGCCGGTTCTTCGCCTACCTCAACCTCTTCCTCGCGGCGATGCTCGTCCTGGTCATCGCCGACAACTACCTGCTGCTCTACCTCGGGTGGGAGGGCGTCGGGCTGGCGTCGTACCTGCTCATCGGCTTCTGGCAGCACAAGCCCAGCGCGGCCACCGCCGCTAAGAAGGCGTTCCTGGTCAACCGCGTCGGTGACATCGGCCTGTCCATCGCGATCATGCTGATGTTCACCACCTTCGGTACGTTCGCCTTCGGCCCGGTGCTGGAGGCGGCCGGCGACACGGGCGAGGGCAAGCTCACCGCGATCGGGCTGATGCTGCTCCTCGCGGCCTGCGGCAAGTCCGCCCAGGTGCCGTTGCAGTCCTGGCTCGGCGACGCGATGGAGGGCCCGACCCCGGTCTCCGCCCTCATCCACGCGGCCACCATGGTCACCGCGGGGGTCTACCTCATCGTCCGCTCCGGCGCGATCTTCAACGGGGCGCCCGACGCGCAGCTGGTCGTCGTGATCGTCGGCGCGGTCACCCTGCTCTTCGGTGCGGTCGTCGGTTGCGCGAAGGACGACATCAAGAAGGCCCTCGCCGGCTCCACGATGTCCCAGATCGGCTACATGATCCTGGCCGCGGGCCTCGGCCCCGTGGGCTACGTCTTCGCGATCATGCACCTGGTGACGCACGGCTTCTTCAAGGCCGGGCTCTTCCTCGGCGCCGGGTCGGTCATGCACGGCATGAACGACGAGGTGGACATGCGCAAGTACGGCGGCCTGCGGAAGCACATGCCGGTCACCTTCGTCACCTTCGGCCTCGGGTACCTCGCGATCATCGGCTTCCCCGGCCTGTCCGGCTTCTTCTCCAAGGACATGATCATCGAGTCGGCCTTCGCCAAGGGCGGCACCGAGGGCTGGATCCTCGGTTCGGTGACCCTGCTGGGCGCCGCGATCACCGCGTTCTACATGACACGCGTGATGCTGATGACCTTCTTCGGCGAGAAGCGCTGGCAGCCGGACGCGAACGGCCACGAGCCGCACCCGCACGAGTCACCGAAGTCGATGACGATCCCGATGATCGTGCTGGCCTTCGGGTCGGTCTTCGCCGGCGGGTTCTTCTCCGTCGGCGACCGCTTCATGCACTGGCTGGAGCCGGTCACCGGGCACGACCACGGGCACGCCCCGGTCAGCGCGGCCACCGTCACCGCCGCCACCATGGTGGTCCTGGTCATCGGTGTCGCCGTCGCCTGGATGATGTACGGCCGCAAGCCGGTCCCCACCACCGCCCCGCGCGGCTCGCTGCTCACCCGGGCGGCCCGGCGCGACCTGCTCCAGGACGACTTCAACCACGTGGTCCTGGTCCGCGGCGGCGAACACCTCACCCGGTCCCTGGTCTACGTCGACCACACCCTGGTCGACGGCGTCGTCAACGGCACGGCCGCCTCCATGGGCGGGCTCTCCGGCCGGCTGCGCAAGCTGCAGAACGGCTACGCCCGCTCCTACGCGGTCTCGATGTTCGGCGGTACGGCGGTACTCATCGCCGCGACCCTGCTGATGAGGGCGGTCTGATCCCATGTCCTTTCCCCTCCTGACAGCGACGGCGGCCCTCCCGGCCATCGGGGCGATCGCCACCGCCGCCGTCCCGGCCGCGCGCCGCACGGCCGCCAAATGGACGGCGCTGCTCTTCTCCCTGGGCACGCTCGTCCTCGCGGGCGTCGTCTTCGCCCGCTTCGAGCCGGGCGGCGACCGCTACCAGCTCACCGAATCGCACGCCTGGATCAAGGACTTCGGCGTCCGGTACGAGCTGGGCGTCGACGGCATCGGGGTGGCGCTGCTCGGCCTCACCGCGCTGCTGATCCCCTTCGTCATCCTGGCCGGCTGGCACGACGCCGACCCCGACGGGAAGACCTCCTCGCGCTGGCGCCCCACCCAGGGCTTCTTCGCCCTGATCCTGATGGTGGAGGCGATGGTGATCCTCTCCTTCGAGGCCACCGACGTCTTCCTCTTCTACATCCTGTTCGAAGCCATGCTCATCCCGATGTACTTCCTCATCGGCGGCTTCGGCGACCGGGCGCACTCCGGCACCGAGGAGAACGCGGCGGCCCAGCGCAGCTACGCGGCCGTCAAGTTCCTCCTCTACAACCTGGCCGGCGGGCTCATCATGCTGGCCGCCGTCATCGGCCTCTACGTGGTCGCGGGCAGCTTCTCCCTCTCGGAGATCGCCGCGGCCCGCGCCGACGGCACCCTGGAGATGGCGAGCAGTACCGAGAAGTGGCTGTTCCTCGGCTTCTTCTTCGCCTTCGCGGTGAAGGCGCCGCTCTGGCCCCTGCACACCTGGCTGCCCAACGCCATGGGGGAGGCGACCACCCCGGTCGCCGTCCTGATCACCGCGGTCGTCGACAAGGTCGGCACCTTCGCGATGCTCCGCTTCTGCCTCCAGCTCTTCCCGGAGGCCAGCAAGTGGGCGACGCCGGTGATCATCGTCCTGGCGCTGGTCTCCATCATCTACGGGGCCCTGCTCGCGGTGGGCCAGCGGGACATCAAGCGGCTCATCGCCTACGCCTCGATCTCCCACTTCGGCTTCATCGTGCTGGGCATCTTCGCGATGACCAGCCAGGGCCAGTCCGGCGCGACCCTCTACATGGTCAACCACGGGATCTCGACGGCGGCGCTGATGCTGGTCGCGGGCTTCCTGATCACCCGGCGCGGCTCGCGCCTGATCGCCGACTACGGCGGGGTGCAGAAGGTCGCCCCGGTGCTGGCCGGGACCTTCCTGATCGGCGGCCTGGCGACGCTCTCGCTGCCCGGACTCGCCCCGTTCGTCAGTGAGTTCCTGGTCCTGGTCGGCGCGTTCAGCGCGTATCCGGCGGCCGGTGTCGTCGCCACCGTCGGCATCGTGCTCGCCGCGCTCTACGTCCTGGTCCTCTACCAGCGGACGATGACGGGGCCGGTCGAGGAGAGCGTGCGGGCGATGCCCGACCTCCGGGTCCGCGAGCTGGCGGTGGCCCTCCCGCTGATCGCCCTGCTGGTCTTCCTGGGGGTTTTCCCGAAGCCCGTCACCGAGATCGTGAACCCGGCGGTGCAGCACACCATGCAGGACGTACAGAAGAAGGACCCCCAGCCCGAGGTGGAGGCCGCCAAGTGAGCGCAACAGCTGTCCACGCACTGTGGACGACGGCGGGCGGGGTGACCTCCGCGGCGCCGGGCGACACCTTCACCGCACCGGACATCGAGTACGCCCAACTGGCGCCCGTGCTCATCGTGGTGGGCGCCGCCGTACTCGGCATCCTGGTGGAGGCGTTCCTCCCCCGCCGCACCCGGTACACCGCGCAGGTCTTCCTGACGGTCGTCGCGCTGGCCGCGTCGTTCGCCGCGGTCATCGGGCTGGCCGCCGACGGGTACGCGAAGAAGAGCGCGGGTCTCGCCGCCATGGGCGCCATCGCGGTGGACGGCCCGGCCCTCTTCCTCCAGGGCACGATCCTGCTGGTCGCGGTCTTCTCCGTCTTCACCTTCGCCGAGCGGCGCCTGGAACCGGCGGCCCACAAGGACGCGGCGTCCGCTGCCCGGACGAAGCCGGGAGCGTGGGGAAGGGTGGACTCCTTCGCGGCCCAGGCCGGTTCGGTCCCCGGCAGCGACAGCGAGAAGGCGGCGGTCAAGGCCGGCTTCACCACCACCGAGGTCTTCCCGCTGCTGCTGTTCTCGGTCGCGGGCCTGCTGGTCTTCCCGGCCGCCAACGACCTGCTGACCCTCTTCATCGCGCTGGAGGTGTTCTCCCTCCCGCTCTACCTCCTCTGCGCCGTCGCCCGCCGCAAGCGGCTGATGTCGCAGGAGGCCGCGGTGAAGTACTTCCTCCTCGGCTCCTTCTCCTCGGCCTTTCTGCTCTTCGGGATCGCCCTGCTCTACGGCTACGCGGGCACCGTCTCCTACGCCGGGATCGCGAGCGTGGTCGACGGCAGCGTCCAGGAGATCGATCCGGCGCTCGCCCAGACCATGGGCAACGACGCGCTGCTGCTGATCGGCGGCGCGCTGATCCTGATGGGCCTGCTCTTCAAGGTCGGCGCCGTGCCGTTCCACATGTGGACCCCGGACGTCTACCAGGGCGCCCCGACCCCGGTCACCGGCTTCATGGCCGCGGCCACCAAGGTCGCCGCCTTCGGCGCGCTGCTGCGCCTGCTGTACGTCGTCCTGCCGGGCCTCACCTGGGATCTGCGGCCGGTCATGTGGGGTGTCGCCATCGTCACGATGGTGGGCGGGGCGGTCGTCGCGATCACCCAGACCGACATCAAGCGGCTGCTGGCCTACTCCTCGATCGCGCACGCGGGCTTCATCCTCGCGGGCGTCATCGCGGCGAGTCCCGAGGGCGTCTCCTCGGTCCTCTTCTACCTGGCCGTCTACTCCTTCGTGACGGTCGGCGCGTTCGCCGTGGTCACCCTGGTGCGGGACGCGGGCGGAGAGGCGACCCACCTGTCGAAGTGGGCCGGACTGGGACGCCGTTCGCCGCTGACCGCGGCGGTCTTCGCGGTGTTCCTGCTGTCCTTCGCCGGCATCCCGCTCACCTCGGGCTTCTCCGGCAAGTTCGCCGTCTTCAAGGCGGCGGCCGACGGCGGGGCGTCCGGCCTGGTCGTCGTGGGTGTCATCTCCTCGGCGATCGCCGCGTTCTTCTACATCCGGGTCATCGTCCTGATGTTCTTCAGCGAGCCGAAGGCGGACGGCCCCACGGTCGCCGTCCCGTCCCCGCTGACGATGACCACGATCGCCGTGGGCGTCGCGGTCACCCTGGTGCTGGGCCTGGCCCCGCAGTACTTCCTCGACCTGGCGAACACCGCGGGAGTGTTCGTGCGGTGACGGCCGGACCACACAGCGAGAACGCCGGACGGGCCGGGAAGTCAAGCCCGTCCGGCGTTGTCGTACCCGGCGCCTATGGTGGACGCGGAAGACATGGGACGGCACGGCCGGCACGACGGCACGGACAGGCGGAACGATGAGTGTGACGACCGAGAGCGCGGCGCGGCAGACGCTGCACCGGGTGTTCGGGTACGAGACGTTCCGCGGTGAGCAGGGCGCGGTCATCGACCATGTCGTCGAGGGCGGCGACGCGGTCGTCCTCATGCCCACGGGCGGCGGCAAGTCCCTCTGCTACCAGATCCCCGCCCTGGTCAGGCCGGGCACCGGCATCGTGGTCTCCCCGCTGATCGCGCTCATGCAGGACCAGGTGGACGCCCTGCGCGCCCTCGGCGTCCGCGCCGGTTTCATGAACTCCACCCAGGACTTCGACGAGCGCCGCTCGATGGAGGCCCAGTTCCTGGCGGGCGAGCTCGACCTGCTGTACCTGGCGCCCGAGCGGCTGCGCCTGGACTCCACGCTCTCCTTGCTGGCCCGGGGCGAGATCTCGGTCTTCGCCATCGACGAGGCGCACTGTGTCGCCCAGTGGGGCCACGACTTCCGCCCGGACTACCTGGCCCTCTCCGTGCTGGGCGAGCGCTGGCCCGATGTCCCGCGGATCGCGCTGACGGCCACGGCGACCGAGGCCACCCACCGGGAGATCACCCAGCGGCTCGGCATGCCGGAGGCGAAGCACTTCGTCGCCAGCTTCGACCGCCCCAACATCCAGTACCGCATCGTCGGGAAGTCGGACCCCAAGAAGCAGCTCCTCACCTTCCTCCAGGAGGAGCACGCCGGGGACGCCGGCATCGTCTACTGCCTCTCGCGCAACGCCACGGAGAAGACCGCCGAGTACCTCTCCCGGAACGGCATCGAGGCCGTTCCCTACCACGCGGGTCTGGACGCCGCCACGCGCGCCGCCCACCAGTCGCGCTTCCTGCGTGAGGAGGGCCTGGTCGTCGTCGCGACGATCGCCTTCGGCATGGGCATCGACAAGCCGGACGTCCGCTTCGTCGCCCACCTCGACCTGCCCAAGTCCGTCGAGGGGTACTACCAGGAGACCGGCCGCGCCGGCCGTGACGGGGCGCCGTCCACGGCCTGGATGGCCTACGGCCTCCAGGACGTCGTCCAGCAGCGCAAGCTGATCCAGGGCGGTGAGGGCGACGAGGCGTTCCGGCGCCGTGCCGCCGCGCACCTCGACTCGATGCTGGCGCTCTGCGAGACCGTGCGGTGCCGCCGCGCCCAGCTCCTGACGTACTTCGGCCAGGAGCCCGGCGGGGAGAGCTGCGGCAACTGCGACACCTGCCTCACCCCGCCCGAGACCTGGGACGGCACGGTCGTCGCCCAGAAGCTGCTGTCGACGGTGGTCCGGCTGAAGCAGGAGCGCAACCAGAAGTTCGGTACCGGCCAGATCATCGACATCCTGCTGGGCCGCAAGACCGCCAAGGTCATCCAGTTCGACCACGACCAGCTCTCGGTCTTCGGTATCGGGGAGGAGCTGGCCGAGGCCGAATGGCGCGGTGTGGTCCGCCAGTTGCTGGCCCAGGGCCTGCTCGCGGTCGAGGGGGAGTACGGCACGCTGGTCCTCACCGAGGACAGCGGCACCGTGCTGCGCCGGGAGCGCGAGGTCCTGCTCCGCAAGGAGCCGAAGAAGCCGACCACCAGGACCTCCGCCCGGGGCGAACGCAAGGCCAAGGCCGCTCCCGTCGACCTCCCGGCCGAGGCCGTGCCGGTCTTCGAGGCCCTGCGCGCCTGGCGCGCGGCCCAGGCCAAGGAGCTGGGCCTCCCCGCGTACGTCATCTTCCACGACGCGACACTGCGGGAGATCGCGGCTCTGCGCCCCGGGTCACTGGCGGAGCTGGGCGGTGTCAGCGGCCTCGGCGAGAAGAAGCTGGCGACGTACGGCGAGGGGGTGCTGGAGGTCCTGGCCGAACTGGACGGAGCGGGCGCCACCGGCGCGGGCGGTGACAGCACGGACGGTGACGGCACGGACACCCCCGCCGCCCCGCCGGCGCCCGCACCGGTCGCGGGCCCGCGCGTCCCGGAAGCAGCACGCCCGGCACCCGTACGCTCGGAGGCCGCCGCCCCGGACACGCACTTCGGCTGGGACGAGGAACCCCCGGAGTTCGACTGACCCCTAGGGTTCCTGGGACTCCTGGGGCCGGGTGCGGCCCGCGCCGTCTACTCCTGTGCCGCCCGGCGCCGGGCGACGATCGCGTTCAGGTCGAGATCGACGGGGAAGGGCGTGGCCACCTTCATCCGGTCGTGGAAGATCCCGGTGGAGGTGTAGGCGCCGGTCGCGGGCTCCAGTTCGAAAACATAGACCACCGCCCGCCCGCCCTGGTTCTCCACCCGCCAGTAGTGCGGGATCCTGGCCCGCGCGTATTTCACGGGCTTGGTCTCCCGGTCCCGTGTGACGGACTCGTCGGACACCACCTCGACCGCCAGGAGTACGGACTCGGCGGAGAAGCGTGTCTGCCGCAGACTTTCGACGGCGTCGGCGCGCACGACGACGACATCGGGTTCGGGGCGGTTCTGGAAGTCGACATCGATGGTGAACTCGCGGAAGACCTCCAGATCGGCCGGCGCGAAGGACTGCAACTGCCACTTGAGGTAGTCGATCGCGCGCTCGTGGAAAACGGTCTGCGGACTCACGAAAACCAGGCTCCCGTCGATCAGCTCCGTGTGCGGAGGCAGATTCGGGAGTGTGTCCAGGTCATCGGCGGTCCAGCCGCCTACGGGCGGAACCGCCCACCGCGGCTCGGGTGCCTCGGGTCCGACGCTCATCAGTGCTCCCATACGAAGCAGTCTCGCGGGTCGTTCCAGCGTATCCGCCCGCAACCGGATCGGGGCCACCCGCACGTGTGCACGACTCACGCGTCGTTGACCGCCGGGGTGGGCCCGCCCCGGCCGCCCCGCGTCACTCGCCCCCGCCGTCCCCGCCGCTCCCGCCGCCTCCGCCCCCGCCGCCCCCGGCCGAGCTCTTGTCCTGGGCGACGTTGCGGCGCACCGCGTCCGCCTGCCATATCTCCTTGGTCAGGGACCTCATCGCGGCACGGGCCGGGCGGTCACCGGTGTTCAGGGCCGCCGGCAGTTCGACGGCCGCCGCGAGCGCCACCAGCAGCCGGTCGCGGAGGTCGGTCGGGGCCGCCGCCAGGGCGGCCGGGAAGCGCTGCCGCACCCGCGCCGTGAAGTCCCCGTCGGCCGCCGGATGCCGGTGGTAGGGGAACAGCCCGATGAACCGGCGGCTCTCCCGGCGCAGCACCCCGCGCCCGACCAGCGCGTCCAGGTACAGCCCCCCGGCCTGCCCCGCGTTCTTCCGCACCCACCCCTTGGCGGACGTCCCGGAGAAGAACCGGCGCTCGTCCGCTGCCGGAAGGGTCCGCAGCAGCACCGCGAGCAGCGGGTCCGGCGGGCACAGCGGGCCGACCACGTGCACCCGCCCGCCCTCCGCCCGGATGTGCCCGCGCAGCTCCAGCTCCGCCAGCACCGCCCCGGCGATCCCGTACTCCAGGTTCCGGTTGCGGCAGCGGGGCTTGCCCCGCACCGGATCGAGGGCGAGCAGCAGCAGTTCCTCCGGGAGGGCCAGGGAGGGGGAGGGCCTGTTCACGGCGCCGGGACGATCCGTCCGGTGACGTCGCCGAGGCCGACCCGCGTCCCGTGCGGCCCCGGTGCCCAGGCGGTCAGGGTCACCGTGTCGCCGTCCTCCAGGAACGTCCGCTTTCCCTCGGCCAGGTCCAGCGGGTCCCGGCCGTTCCAGGTGAGTTCGAGCAGTGAACCGCGCTCGCCGGGCTCCGGGCCGCTGACGGTGCCCGATCCGTAGAGGTCGCCGGTGCGCAGCGAGGCGCCGTTCACCGTCATCTGGGCCAGCTGCTGGGCGGCCGTCCAGTACATCGAGGCGAACGGCGGCTCGGCGACGGTCTGCCCGTTGATCTCCACGGAGATCCTGATGTCGAAGCCGCCCGGCTCCTCCTCGTCCGCGTCCTCCAGGTAGGGCAGCAGCTCGAAGTCCCGCGCGGGCGGCGCCGTACGCGCGGCGTCCAGGGCTTCCAGCGGGGTCACCCACGCCGATACGGAGGTGGCGAAGGACTTCCCGAGGAAGGGGCCCAGCGGCACGTACTCCCAGGCCTGGATGTCCCGGGCCGACCAGTCGTTGAGGAGGCAGAGCCCGAAGACGTGCTCGCGGAAGTCCCCGAGCGCCACGGGGGCGCCCTGGGCGGAGGGGACGCCGACGACGAAGCCGACCTCCGCCTCGATGTCCAGCTTCACCGATGGCCCGAACACCGGTACCGGGTCGGCCGGGGCCTTGCGCTGCCCCGAGGGCCGCACCACGTCCGTGCCCGAGACGACCACCGTCCCCGCCCGGCCGTGGTAACCGATCGGCAGGTGCTTCCAGTTGGGGGTGAGGGCCGCGCCGTCGGGCCGGAAGATCTTCCCGACGTTGGTGGCGTGGTGCTCGCTGGCATAGAAGTCGACGTAGTCCGCGACCTCGAACGGCAGGTGCAGCGTCACGGCGTCCACCGGGTGCAGCAGCGGTTCGACGTCCGCGCGGTGCGCCGGCACGGTCACCCACGCGGTCAGCGCCCGCCGCACGTCACGCCAGGCGGTACGCCCCGCCGCCAGCAGGGGGGACAGGCTCGGCTGCGCCAGCAGCCGGGCGTAGGGCGAGCCCAGGGCGTGCGCGGCGGCCCCGGCGTCCAGTACATGGCCGCCGATACGGACGCCGACCCTGCGGTCCCCGGGGTGTCCGGGGGTGGAGAACACACCGTAGGGAAGGTTGTGCGGGCCGAAGGGGTCGCCCTCGGCCAGATCGAGCGGACTGCTCTGCTCGGACATCGGTTGCTGCCTCGCTTTCCAGGTCGCTTGGGGGACACGTTACGTCGGTGTCCCCGCCCGGTGGCAGCCGCCAAGAAGGCGTGACGCCCGGAAAGTTACGTGACGACCGGTACGTGACGACCGGCACGCGACAGCCGCTACGTGACGACCGGCACGTGACGGCCGCTCCGTGACGACCGGTACGTGACGGCCGCTCCGTGACGGCCGTCCGGGGCGACTCCGGGATGGCGGTCCGGGGCGGCTCCGTGACGGCCGTTCGGGGCGGGCGCGTCAGCCCGCCGTGCGGGGGATCCGTTTCTCCCAGGTCCGGTGGAAGACGACCTCGTCGCCCTCCCGGCACACCACCTCGTTCGAGGTGATGAAGTCGTGCGCGTCCGCGGCCGTCTCGGAGCGGGTCCCGATGCGTACGTCCCACCCCATCTCCGGCCGGTGCAGCCGGATCGTCCAGTCGGACCGGGCCCTCGCCGACAGCGGGTCGTCCTCCTGGACGGTGTACGTCTCCAGGGCGTCCTCGGTGAACTCCAGCCCGTCGGGGTAGATCCGGGTGCCGCCGTAGCGCGGGTCGACCTCCAGGCGCCACTCGCCCTTCGCGACGTCCCGGACCACCAGCCGCTCGGGGCGCTGCTCCTGGAGCGTGGCCGGGAAGACGACCTCCAGCGGCTCCGCCTGCTCGGGCTCGCCGAAGGAGATCCCCGGGTCCTCGGTGTGCCGGCGCACCGGCAGTTCGACCAGGCTGCCGTCGGCCTCCAGGACGAAGCCCGCGTCGGAGCCCGGCTGCGGCCAGATCCACGGCCAGTACGCGGACGAGAACGCGATCCGGATGCGGTTGCCGGGCGGGAAGGTGTGGCCGATGCCGTTCAGCTCGAAGGACACCTCCTCCGTCCCCCCGGCCGGCCAGTCCTCCACCCGGTCGCGTCCGTGCCGGGCCGCCAGGTTGAGGGCGCCCCGGGTCACCAGGGTCGAGGCGCCGTCCGGGGCCACGTCGCAGAGCCGGGCGACGACCTGCCCGCGCGGTACGTCGCACCGGATCCTCAGGCGTACCCGGGGCCGGCCGAGGATCTCGATCGGGGCGTCCTCGACGGGGAACTCGAAACACACCGACCTGGCGTCCTCGTCCCGCTGGTCGGGCGGCAGGTCCGCCTCGTTGCCGAACGGGAAGAAACGTCCCGCGTCCACCCCGGTGTACTGCGGGGACCGTACGATCCGCGCCCCGCCCGCCAGGGCGTAGGCCACCGTGGAGACCTTGTCCGACGGCCAGACGGCGTCGCCGACCCAGCGGCCCGGCAGCGTCTCGTAGGACGTGGCCGGCCGGTGCGATCCGCTGATCCAGGACCGCAGCAGGGGCTCGTGCATCACCCCGGTGTCCTTGTCCTTGAGGTGCTGGTCCCACCAGCGCAGCGTCTCCTGGAGGAAACCGATCGCGGGCCCCGGGGGCAGCCCCCGGTCCGGGTACTGGTGCGACCAGGGGCCGATCAGCCCGCGTACCCGCCCGGGGTCCAGGTGCTCCACGAGCCGCAGCACGGTGTCGCGGTAGGGGTCGTGCCAGCCGCCCACCGCCAGGACGTTCGCCTTGATCGCCCCGTAGTCCTCGCAGACGCTGCCGTGCTTCCAGTAGTCGTCGCGGCTCTGGTGCGCCAGCCAGGTGTGGATGAACGGCTCCACGGTCTCCAGCCGGTCCAGCCACATCTGCCGCCAGTCGGCGCCCACGTCCGCCGGGTCCGGCGGGCGGGAGACGAAGGCCAGCATGGTGGCCGCCCAGGCGTGCATGTCGACGCCGAGGACCGAGCCGCCCATGTAGTGGACGTCGTTGTCGTAGCGGTCGTCGGCGGAGCAGACCGTGACGACGGCCTTCAGCGGCTCGGGGGCGAGCGCGGCGATCTGGAGCGAGTTGAAGCCGCCCCAGGAGATGCCGAACATACCGACCCGGCCCGAGCACCACTCCTGCTGGGCGAGCCAGTGCACCACGGCGACCCCGTCCGCGAGCTCCGTCGCGGAGTACTCGTCGCCCGGCGTCCCCTCGCTGTTGCCGTGCCCGCGCACGTCGACCCGCACCGAGGCGTAGCCGTGGCCCGCGTACCAGGGGTGGCGCTGCTGGTCGCGCGGCGCCGTCCAGTCGCTGAGCCGGTAAGGCAGGTACTCCAGCAGGGCGGGCACCGGTTCGTCGGTGACCGGCCGCCAGATCCGCGCGTACAGCTGGGTGCCGTCCGCGAGGGGGATGTAGAGGTCCTCGTGGGTCGTCTCGTACGGGAATTCGGTCCGGATGCGCATGGCGGTACCTCAGTGGACGGGGTGCATGGTGCGCCTGAGCCAGGGAGCGGCGGCGATGACGGCCACACCGGCCACCACCGCGACAGCGCCATTGACACCGAAGTAAGCGGGGTTGGAGACCTCGCCGTAGAGCTTCACGATCTGTGCCTGGATGCCGTTGGCGAGGGCCAGGGACAGGAACCACAGCGCCATCGTCTGGCTCGCGAACGCCTGCGGGGCGAGCTTCGTGGTGGCGGACATGCCCGAGGTCTCCAGCAGGATGTCGCCGAGACCCAGCAGCAGGTAGGAGCCGACGATCCACCAGGCGGCCATCTTGTAGGTGCCGTCGGCGTGACCGGAGGTCGGCAGGACCATCAGCAGGAAGGACAGCCCGCCGAGGACCACCCCGATCGCGATCTTGTTGGAGGCGTGCGGCTGGCGCTTGCCCATCCGCGCCCACACGGCGGCCACCACCGGTGCCAGCGCCACCTCGAACGCCCCGAGCGCCGAGGCGTACCAGCTCGCCGGGAAGTGGTAGCCGAAGATCTCCGTGCGGGCGTTCGTCGAGGCGAGCAGCATCATCGTCGAGTACGCCTGGAAGAGGATGAAGTTGAAGACGACCGAGGCCAGGAAGAGCACGACGTACGGCCGCAGCCTGCCGCGTTCCGCGGAGGTCACCCGGGGGCTCCTGAACATCACCACGAAGTACACGACCGGGGCGATCACCGAGATCAGGGTGAGGACGTCGACGAAGCGGTCCATGGTGAGCCACCCGGCCAGGGCGAGGCCGGCCGCCGCCGCGGCCACCACCACCGCCCCGCCCGCGATCATGAGCACCGCCCGCCGCATGGGCCCCGGCGCCAGGGCGTACTCCGCCGTGTCCTTGCGCCCGGCCAGGTGACGCCGGCCCGCCACGTACTGGATCAGCCCGAACGTCATGCCGACGGCCGCGGCGGAGAAACCCCAGTGCCAGCCGGCGTGGTCGCCGAGCCAGCCGGTGACCAGCGGACCGGCGAAGGCGCCGATGTTGATCCCCATGTAGTAGAGGGCGAACCCGGCGTCCCGGCGCTCGTCCTCGGTGCGGTACAGCTTGCCGACCATGGACGCCACGTTGGGCTTGAGCAGACCGGTGCCCGCGCTGATCAGGCCCAGGCCCACCCAGGTCATCGCGGCGGTCGGCACGGCCATCGCGTAGTGGCCGCAGGCGATGAGGATCCCGCCGTACAGGACGGCCCGGTAGGAGCCGAGGATGCGGTCCGCCAGCCAGCCGCCCGCGACGGACACCAGATAGACGAGCGTTCCGTAGGCGGCGGAGACGGAGGCGGCGGTGCCCGGGTCCATCCCCATGCCGTCGTTCGCGACCGAGTCGGCGAAGAAGAGGACCAGGATGGCCTGCATCCCGAGGAACGAGAACCGTTCCCAGACCTCCAGACCGGACAGCGTCATCAGACCCCGCGGCTGTCCGAAGAACGCGTGGTCGTCCTCCGGCCGGGGGGTGTCCGGTTCGGTACCTGCGGCGGTGTGGGACAAAGCGACAACTCCTGATCGTATGAGCTGATCCCGAACATACCGGCGGTGGCGGGAAGGCGCCCACGGTGATCCAAACGGGACCGGATACGCTGGCGTGAGTGAAGACGAGCGACACATCGACATTCCGTGTGATCGTCAGCAGACAGGAGATCCCCTCGTGACCGTCGTCGGGCCGTTCGGACTGCGCGTGCGCGACCAGGCTCTTGAGGCCGGCGTCCAGGCCGGTCTGGCCGCTGTCGAGGCCGGGCTGCTGGACGCCACCAAGAGTGAGGTGCCGTTCATCACGGAGGCCGCCCAGCACCTCGTCAGTGCCGGGGGCAAGCGGTTCCGCCCGCTGCTGGTGATGCTCGCGGCCCAGTTCGGCGACCCGGACGCCCCGGGCGTCGTCCCCGCGGCCGTGGTCGTCGAACTGACGCACCTGGCGACGCTGTACCACGACGACGTGATGGACGAGGCCGCCGTACGCCGCGGGGTGGACAGCGCCAACGCCCGCTGGGGCAACTCCGTGGCGGTCCTCACGGGGGACTTCCTCTTCGCCCGCGCCTCGCACATCCTGGCCGACCTCGGGCCGGAGGCCGTACGGGTCCAGGCCGAGGCGTTCGAGCGGCTGGTCACCGGTCAGATCCTGGAGACCGCCGGTCCCAGCGACGGACGCGACCCGGTCGACCACTACATGGAGGTGCTCAGCGGCAAGACCGGTTCGCTGGTCGCCGTGGCCGGGCGGTTCGGGGCGATGATGTCGGGCGCCGACGAGTCGGTCACCGACATCCTCACGCAGTACGGCGAGCGGCTCGGCATGGCCTTCCAGCTCGCCGACGACGTCCTGGACATCGCCTCCGACTCCCACGAGTCCGGCAAGACCCCCGGCACCGACCTCCGCGAGGGCATCGCCACCCTCCCCGTCCTCCACCTGCGCGCCCGCGCGGCGGCCGAGGGCCTGCCGGCGGACCTGGCGCTCGTGGAACTGCTCGCCGGGGACCTGGAGGACGACGAGCGCCTCACCGAGGCCCTGCGCCTGCTGCGCGCCCACCCGGCGCTGGAGCAGGCCCGGCGGGACACCGTCCGCTACGCCCAGGCGGCGCGGGCCGTGCTGGCGCCGCTGCCCGAGTGCTACGCGAAGTCGGCGCTCGAAGAACTGTGCGACGCCGTGGTGCACCGCGCGGGCTGACCCTGAGGGACCCCTCCGCCGTCTCATCCCGTAGAGGTAGGAGGAGTTGCTTCCGGGGGGTGACGCCTTCCGCCGCCCGGTTTGGTCAGATGGTGGACAACCACTTCCGACCACATCGGGTGAGAAGGGCGGCGGGAAGTGGGCGAGCGCAACGGGATGGCAGCCGCCGACCACGGAGGTAGAGCACACATGGCACCGAACGACAGCGTGGAGACCACGGGGAAGTCCACGGCCCCCGTCGTGGGCCGCCGGAAGGCGGCCCGCTACATCGTTCCGGTCGCGGTGGCGGGGATCGCGGCGGCGACGATCGGACTCGTCCCGGCGCTCGCCGACTCCGGCGACCCGGAGCTGCCGGAGATCACCGCGCAGGAGCTCGTCGAGAAGATCGCGGCCTCCGACGAGCAGCAGCTCTCCGGCACCCTGAAGATCAGCACCGACCTCGGCCTGCCGTCCTTCGCCGGCCTCGCCGGGTCCTTCGCACCGGGGGGCCGGGGCGACGGCTCCGCGTCGAGCGCCGCCCCCGAGGCCAAGTTGACGGAACTCGCCTCCGGTACGCACACGCTCCGGGTCGCGGCCGACGGCCCGGACCGGCAGCGGCTGACGATCGTGGGCGAGGGCTCGGAGTACAGCCTCGTCCACAACGGCGACGACGTCTGGGCCCACGACAGCGGGAGCGACGAGGTCTACCACGCGCGCTCCGAGGGGGCCGGGGACGGCCACAAGGGCGGGCAGGACCGGCCCGAGGGCCTGCCGGCCACCCCGAAGGAGCTCGCCGGCCAGGTGCTCGAAGCGGCCGGGGCCACCACGTCCGTCACGGTCGACGGCACGGCCCAGGTGGCCGGCCGCGACGCGTACCAGCTGCTCATCGAGCCGAAGCAGTCCGGTTCGACGGTCGGTTCCGTCAGGATCGCGGTGGACGCCGAGAACGGCGTACCGCTGAAGTTCACCCTGGCGGCGAGTGACGGCGGGAAGGCCGTGGTGGACGTGAGGTTCACCCAGGTCGACTTCGCGAAGCCCGCCGCGTCCTCCTTCTCCTTCACCCCGCCCGAGGGGGCGAAGGTGACCGAGGCCGACGAGCTGGAGGAGCGGGCCGGCGAGCACGGGGAAGAGGCCCAGGACGACCTCGCCGCCGCACTGGGCGGCTTCGAGGGCCCGAACGTCATCGGCGAGGGCTGGACGGCCGTCGCCGAGATCGAGGCGCCCGGGGGCGCGAAGCTGCCCACCGAGGGCCTGGACTCCCTGCCCGCCGAGGCGCAGGGCCTGCTGGACGCGTTCGGCGACAAGGTCACCGGTGACTTCGGCTCGGGCAGGGTCTTCAAGACCCGCCTGGTCAACGCGCTGCTGACCGACGACGGCACGGTCTATGTCGGTGCCGTCACCAAGGACGCGCTGGTGAAGGCGGCCGACGCCGCGAAGTAGGACCTCTGGAAGCACACGCCCCGCCGTACGTGTCCCGTACGGCGGGGCGACGTGTGTGCGGGGCACCCGGGGCGTCCGGCTGTACGCGGGACGGGGCGGGGGAGGGGAGGGGGCCGGAGCCGCCGCGCCGTCGGCCGGTCGAGCCGTCCCCCGATCGGCTCGTCGCGGCACGAACGGCACGAACGGTGTAGGCACGGAACGTAGCGACACGGTACGTTCCGTTTCTGCCACGCCATTGTTCGACTTCGTGCGAGGAACTGTCAACAAAGAACGGCCGGTATACCCCTATGCTCACCGAATGATCACTTCGCCGAGTTCCCAGCGCCGTAGCGAGAGGTCACGACGGGCGACGCTGGAGGCCGCTCTGGAGCTGTGCACGGAGAAGGGGTACGGCCGGGTCACCGTCGAGGCCATCGCGGCCCGCGCCGGTGTGAGCAAGAAGACCATCTACCGGTGGTGGCCGTCGAAGGGCGCCGTCCTGCTGGAGGCGTTCACCGACGGTTTCATCGGTGCCACGCCCTTCGTCGACACCGGCGACATCGCGTCCGACCTCCGTACCCACATCAACAGCGCGGTGCGGGTGGCCTCCACACCGCCGTACGGCCCGGCCTACGCCGGCATACTCTCCGAGCTGCACCATGACGGCGCCCTGGCCGAGGCGGTCCAGGAGCAGCTGGTCGGGCCGCGTTTCGCGGCGGCCGAGGAGCGGCTGCGGAAGGCACAGCGCCAGGGGTGGATACCGGCCGGCGCGAACCTGCCGCTGGCGGTGGAGATGCTCTACGGGCCGGTCTACTACCGGCACATCCTGTGCAAGCCGCCCCACGACGAGGCCACGGTCGCCGCCCTGGTGGACCATGTGCTGCGCGCGCTGGGCGCGGTGGCGGGCGGCGGCCGGGAGCCGGACATCAGCTGAAGAAGGTCTTGGCCCGGTTCACCGCCCCGGTGTCGGACAGCACGTCGCCGGGCCGGCTGCCGTTCCCCAGCAGCGTGCCGCCCCACCGCATCCCGAGGTACCCCGCGGAGTGGCGCAGTGTCCCGGTCAGCGGCTCGGCCACCGACGGGTCGTCGTCCGCGAGGGTGCTGACCCCCCACAGCGTCTTCCCCGCCATGCGCGCGGCGAAGTCGATGCCGGGCACCTCCAGCCAGCTCGACCAGTGGTCCAGGTAGCGCTTGGTGGAGGAGGTCACGGAGTACCAGTACAGCGGGGAGACGATCACCACGTCGGTGGCGGCGAGGGTCGCCTCCAGGAGCGTGGCCGCATGGCCGGTGGGCTCGGTGTGGCGGCCCACCGGGTGGCGCAGGTCCTCGAACTCGGGCAGGGGGAGGTCCCGCAGGCTCAGCCAGTGCTGCCGGGTCCCGGCGGGGAGCTGTTCGGCGGCGAGCCGGGCCAGTGCCTCGGTGTTCCCGTCGGCGCGGCCGCTGCCGAGCAGGAAGAGGAAGGTGCGCGATGTCATGATGACTCCTGTTACCCGCGTCCGGCGATTAGTTGCGTACGCAGCATATGCGTGGACGCGGGCAAAGTGGGAGCGATTTTCAGCCGAAGAGACGCTCCAGGACGACCGCCACGCCCTCCTCGTCGTTCGACAGGGTGATCTCGTCGGCGGCGGCCCTCAGTTCGGGGTGGGCGCCCGCCATCGCCACCCCGTGGCCGGCCAGCCGGAACATCGGCAGGTCATTGGGCATGTCGCCGAAGGCGACGGCCGTCGCGGGGTCCCGGCCCAGGACCTCGGCGGCCAGCAGGAAGCCGGTGCCCTTGTCGACACCGTGGGGCGCGAGCTCCACCGTGCCGGGCCCCGCCATCTGGACGGTGGCCAGATCCCCCACCGCCCCCCGGGCCACGGCGGTCAGTTCGTCGTCCGACAGCTCCGGGTGGCGTACCAGGACCTTGATGACGGGCCGCGCCCACAAGGCGTCCCGGGAGCCGACCCGTCGCGCGGGCAGGGAGGCGTGCGGCATCCGGTAGTCCGGCTCGATCAGGGTCAGCCCGTCGGGCCCGTCCTGGTCGACGGCCGCCGCGACCGGCCCCGTCTCCGCCTCGATCTTCCCCAGCGCCGTCCGCGCCAGCTCACGGTCCAGGGCCACCGAACTCAGCATCCGGCCCGCCCCGGCGTCGTACAGCTGGGCGCCCTGGCCGCAGACCGCGACCCCGGTGTGGCCGAGTTCCGCGAGCAGTCCGCGTATGTTGGGCACCGGCCGTCCCGTGACGACCAGATGGCGTGCCCCCGCCGCCTCGGCGCGGACGAGGGCCGCGCGGGAGCGGGGTCCGACGGTGTCGTCGGAACGCAGCAGGGTGCCGTCCAGGTCCGTGGCGACGAGGGTGAAGTCGGGTGGCGTGACCATGGGATCAGCCTATGGAGAACGGCCTCCGGCCGTACCGCGCTGACCTGCGACGACGGTAAGGATCCTGAATTCCCTTTCCAGGGAGGCCCGTTACCCCCCTGGGCTGCGGTGAGCCCCACCGCGCCGGACGGCATGGCGGGGCGACACCGGGGCGGGGAACTCAGACGGCGCCGAACTCTCCGGCCCGCAGACCGGCGACGAAGGAGGAGAACGCTACGGCGGGGAACGTCAGCACCGGGCCGCCCTGGTCCTTGGAGTCGCGGACGGGGACGGTGCCGTGCGGGCCGATGAGGTTGGCGGCGACCTCGACGCAACTACCGCCGTTGTTGCTGTACGAGGACTTGTGCCAGCGGGGGGTTTCGGTCGTCACGGGGTGCCCTTTCGTGTCTGAACTGGTCAGGGGGCCGGTGGTTGAAGCCGCGTGCTCAGACGGTGCCGAGGTGTCCGGACTTGACGCCGGTGACGAAGGCGGTGAAGGCGTTGGCTGCAACGGTCAGAGCCGGGCCGTCCGGGTTCTTGGAGTCGCGGACCGGAACAGCGCCGGTGGCGACCGCGTACGCCGGAGCCCACTCGACACAGGTGCCACCGTTGTTGCTGTAGGAGGACTTGATCCAGGAAGAGGGGTGAACGTCGGTCATCACAGGATGCCCTTTCGTAGCTCGTGGATCAGATCCACGGAAGCTGTCTGCGACAGAGATATGGCCTGCAACTGATGGTAGGCCCTCACCAGCGGCAATACAGAGGCCAGTTCCCGGTCCAGGCTTCCCTGTGTCTCGGACTCCACATAGGACACCACGGATCGGTCTTGCAACGTCAGCAGATTTACTGCCCGATCGAAGGGGCGGTGTTCACCGAGACTGTAAGGCGCTAGCTGAAGCATGGTGTTCGACTGTGCGGCGAAGTCGATCAGATGCTGAAACTGCGCGTCCATGACTTTGGCCCCGCCGACCGGCCGCCGCACACAGCTTTCGTCCAGCACCGCGACCACCAGGGGTGGCGCAGGACGCACCAACGCCGCCTGGCGCCCCATGAGAAGCGAGACCCGTTCATCCGCCTGCTCTCGCGAGATGACATCCCGTGTCACCGCACTGTCGGCCAACGCCTGTGCGTACTCCCGCGTCTGGAGCGGGCCGGGGATCAAGCCCGATTCGAACAGTTTGATCTCCGCCGCCCGGCCTTCGAGATCGACGTACTCCGGGAATCCCTGGAGCAACACCCCGTGTCGCATCTCGCGCCACTCGCGCTCGAACGAATCAGTCGTCCCCTCGGTCCCGAACGCGACGTCAGCAGCGATTGAAAATCGGCGGGTTGGCGGTTTGTGGGTGTTTTCGACCCCTGAGACGTGACGCCCGGAGTACCCGATCCGTTCCCCGAGGTCGTCCTGGGTCCAGCCACGCGCCTCGCGTGTGGTGCGTAAGCGTGCGCCGTACGCCGCTTCCGGCCCCGCGTCCGGGTTCAGCTCATTGCGGTTGACCAACGTGTCCTCCGTTTCTCGAACGTTGAATACGCTCGACTGTAGGTCAATGCTGGAGCCTCTTGGTAGTCGAGTCGCTACGGAGAGGAGCGGTCATGTCTGTGCGAAACGGGCCCACGGGCGGACAGGAAGCGGACTTCCCCTGTCCCCCGGCCGTCGGAACGCTCGTCGTGGACACCGGGCACGGTGGCCGGGTGGGTGAGTTCCGAGGGGTCGCGGGCCCGTACTGGTCGTTGCGGCCGGTCAGTGGCGGGGCGGAGTGGGAGGCGGAGCCGGAGCGGGTGCGTCCCGCGGATCGCATAGAGCGGCTGAGGGCGGAGAACGCCCGGTGCAACGCCCGTAGTGAGGGGCGGGTGCTGTGAAGCGGTGGGCGTGGGGGCACGGGGAGGCCGGCCGGGAGCACGTCCGGTTCTCCGGGCGGACCACCCGTCCGTGGACCATGCGGATTGACGGCCCGGTGTGGTGAGGGCGTGGGAGCCGGACACGGAGCTGGCAGGGGCCATGAGTGAGCACGCCGTTCGTGAGGAGAAAGCCATGGCGCGATGCACCGCCACCACCCTGATCGCGCCCCCGGGGCCGCTCGTACCTCTCCTGGAGGACGCCCGGCCGGCCTCCGTCCGGTGTGAACTCGGAGCGGGGCACCACGGCGACCACGCCCAGATGCTGTGGGACGACGACGCGGACGAGGTTGCGGTGTGGGCCCGTTGGGACGAGCGCCGCTCCCGGCTCCTGCCGCTGCGCTGGTGTCCCGTGCCGGACGGCGCCGGGGAGGCGTGCGGCCTGTTCGCGAACCATCCGCCCGGCCATGAGTGGGAGATCGCGGACCCGGCCGGGGGCGAAGGCGGTTGAGAACTGCCTTCGCGTGAGGCTTGCTCTCCCTGGTACGGGCCGACGCCCGTTCTGCTCGGGGAGGGTGTCGAAAATCCGACCGGTCCGCACCTGGACAGGCCGGGTAGGCCGGGGTGGGGCGCACAGCTCGGCTTCCGGGCCGGCCCGCCCGCTTCGGCGTCGCCACGAATCAGAGGAGCGGAAAAGATGACGCATACGCCCGCACCATGGGGCACGCGACGGATGGGGCCGTATGTGGCCACCGCCACAGTCCCGGAGTACACGCCCGTAATCGGTCCTGAGACGCAGATCGCGGTCGTCGTGGACGAGGACGGCCGGACGGTCGAATGGGGTAGCCACGGCACCAGCACGAGTGGCTTGACACCCACCACGACCATGCCCGGTGACGGGTCCGGCCCGGGCGGCGCGACCGACACGGACAGTACCGAGTCGTACGACCAGGACCAGAACTCCGACTGATGGGCGACAGCAGGCCGGTTCTGGTGCTCACCAACGTCTACGACGTGACAGCGGACGTGGTGCTGAGGCTGCTTGCCGAACGGCGTGTCCCTGTGGCGCGTTTCGATCCTGGCGCCGACCTGCATACGGATGCCTCGCTGACCGCCGCATACCGAAGCGGTGTTCAGCGAGGCATGCTGCGCACGTCGAGCCGGGAGCTGGACATCGCCCGGGTGCGGTCTGTCTGGGTGCGCAGACCATCGCCCTACGAAGGGCCGGCAGGGCTGAGCGGTCAGGACCGGCGTTTCGCCGCCGAGCAGTCTTCGTGGGGTACGGGTGGGGTACTCGCGTCACTGCCAGGTGCTCACTACGTCAACCATCCGTGGAACAACAGGGCGGCCGAGTCCAAGCCCGTTCAGCTTTCGGTTGCCCAGCGCTCAGGATTCCTTCTGCCCGACACGCTGATCACCGACGACCCGCGCGAAGCACGTGGGTTCATTGACAGCACAGACAGTGGCGCGGTCTACAAACCACTGTGGAACACGGCTTACCGGGTGGACGGACAGCCACACAGCGTATGGGTCCGGGAGGTGCGCGGGCATGAGGTCACCGACGCTGTTTCCGTCTGCCCGCACATGTTCCAGGCCAAGGTGGGCAAGGCGTTTGACGCGCGGGTGACCGCGGTGGGGGACCGAGTGTTCGGTGTCAGGATCGACAGCCCCGATCTCGACTGGCGTCGCCGTCAGAACCTGATGACATGCACACCGGTCGAGGTGCCCGGCACGATCGCGCGTGCGATTGCCGCCTACACCGTTGGACTAGGGCTGGCATACGGGGCGTTCGACTTCGCCGTCACCTCTGCCGGCGACTGGTACTTCCTTGAGTGCAATCCGAACGGCCAGTGGGCGTGGCAGCCGGCGGGAACCACCGCGGCGATCGCACGTGCCCTCGCCGACCAGCTGGAGAAGGGTCCCGAAACGTGAGCACACCGAACGGTCTTCGCGCAGCTCTGGCGGACAGACTCGCCGAGGACGGCACCCTCGTGGGAACCGTGTGGCGTGACGCGGTCGGGTCCGTCCCCAGGGAGCTGTTCGTGGGGTCCTACTTCATGCCTGTGGCGGGCAGTGTCCCGACCAGGTACCGCCCCGTCCACGAGGGCGGGCCCGGATGGCTGGAGGGGGTCTACTCCGACGAGACGCTGATCACCCAGCTCGACGGCCGGACCCGCCCCGGCGACGTGACCGACGGCACCGTGAGCGGCTCTCCGTCGTCGTCGTCCACCCTGCCGTCCCTGGTGCTGCGTATGTGGCACCAGCTCGGCGCCGAGCCCGGGCACCGGGTGCTGGAGATCGGTACGGGCACCGGTTACTCGACCGCTCTTGGCGCGTACCGCCTCGGGGACGCGGGCCTCACCAGCATCGAATACGACCCTGTGGTGGGCGGGGCCGCCTCCGCGGCGCTCAAGGCCGCCGGATTCGCTCCTCGGCTGATCATCGGTGACGGCCTTCGCGGCGACCCGGACGGGGAGCGGTACGACCGGCTCATCGCCACGTGCTCGGTCCGGTACATCCCGCTTCCGTGGCTCCACCAGGTGAAGCCCGGGGGGAAGATCCTGGTCACTCTGTCCGGCTGGTGCTACGCCAATGCTCTCGTGCTGCTGGAGGTGACCGGCCCGGGAGAAGCCACAGGCCGGTTCCTGCCGGGCTGCACCAGCTTCATGATCGCCCGGCCCCACGACCGGCCGCCTCGCCCGACGCTGGCCCTGCTGCCGGGAGAAGAGCGTCCGAGCCGGATCGACCCCGCGGAACTGGACACGTGGACCGGCGGCTGGGTCGCCCAGCTGGCGGCTGCGTCGGCTGAGCGCATGGGGGCGGGTGCGGAACAGGTTCTCTGGGATGTGGCCACCGGTTCACAGGCCCGGACGGCGCCCGCTCCTGGAGGCGGGTGGACCGTCGTGCAGCGCGGGCCCGAACGTCTGTGGGACCGGGTCGAACAGGCGGTGCGGTACTGGAAGTCTGCGGGCGAGCCGCACCAGGAGGGCTTCGGCATCACGGTCTCGCCCGCTCGTCAGCGTGTGTGGCTCGGAACCGAGGACGGGCCGGGCTGGGATCTGCCGGTCTGATGTGCACCGTCCGTACGCCCCGGTCTGCCGGGCCCGGGTCGCGCGTCCCGGCTCCGTGCCGTCCCGGCTCCGTGCCGTCCCGGCGGGTCGGCGTGAGGCGCTTCCGCCGGGACCGCCGGAACGGGAGATCCGCCCGCCAGGACCGTCAGCCCAGGAAGTCCGTCAGCCGGTCGTCCAGTTGCTCCGGTGCGGTGAGCGGCAGGGAGTGGTGGGTGGCTCCCGGGAGGAGGGCCACCTCGCCCCGGGGAAGCGCCCGGCGGGCCCGGTCGGCGACCTCGGCGGCGCGGTGGGTGAGGCTGTGTTCCGCGAGCAGGACCAGGACCGGCATGGAGAGGCCGGAGACCGGCGGACGGCCGCCGGCGATCAGTTTGCGGCCGGGGACGGTGGTGGCCAGCGCGTAGAGGCGCTGCCAGGCCCCGTCCGGGCGGGTGCCCGCCGTCTCCCAGGCCAGGAAGGCGCGGGCGCGGGCCTCGCTCGGGCGGAGCAGGGAGGGCAGCGCGCGCAGCAGGTAGCCGGGGCGGAACCCGGCGAAGACCTGGGTGGGGTCGACGAGGGCGAGGCGGTCCACTCTCCAGGGCGCGTGCAGCGCGTACCTGACGGCGAGCCAGGCGCCGTACGAGTGTCCGCACAGGTGTGTGCGGGAGAGTCCGAGTCCGTCCAGCAGCGCGTCCAGCCAGGCGGTGAGGTCCTCGGCGCTCTTCAGCGGTGTGCCCCGGCGTTCGGTGCGGCCGGCGTCGCCCAGCAGGTCGACCGCGTGGATGCGGTACCGCTTCCCGAGGGCCGGGGCGTTGGCGAACCAGACCAGGCCGGTGGCGGAGCCGCCGGGCAGCAGCACCAGCGGGCTGCCGTCCCGCGGACCGTACACATGGACCCGGGTGGGCCCGTACGGTGTGGCGACGTCACGGTCCTCGGTGGACTCGGGCCAGCGTGCGCGGAGTTCGTCGTAGGCAAGGTCGAAGGCGGACCGGGGCACCGGCATTCCTCTCGCTGGACGATAATCTCGTTCGGCGAGATATTACGCATGAGCCCGAGGAGTATGCATGGACGGTCGGAACCCGGTGATGGAGCTGGTCCATTCACTGCGCGCGGTCACCGTGGAGTTCGACCTGCTCGGTGCCGAGTTCGCCGCGCGCCACGGGCT
This sequence comes from Streptomyces nitrosporeus, assembly GCF_008704555.1. Taxonomy (NCBI): domain Bacteria; kingdom Bacillati; phylum Actinomycetota; class Actinomycetes; order Kitasatosporales; family Streptomycetaceae; genus Streptomyces; species Streptomyces nitrosporeus. Next base: position 3,142,141 of record NZ_CP023702.1, on the reverse strand, counting down.
GCACCCCACCGATGTGCGCGCCCTGATCCACCTGCTGGACGCGGCGCGGGCCGGTACCCGGGCCACCCCCGGGTGGCTCGGTGAGCAGCTGCGCCTGAACTCGGCCGGGACCACCGCCCTGGTGGACCGGCTGGAGCGGCTCGGACTGGTCCGGCGCAGCAGGGACACGGCCGACCGGCGGCGCGTCCTGCTGGACGTGGAGGAGAAGGCCACGGAGCTCGGGTGGAGCTTCTTCGGGCCGGTGATCGGTGAGGTGGTGGCGGCCGCGGAGGGGTTCGAGGCGGACGAACTGGAGACGGTGCGCCGCTTTCTGGCCGCGGTGCTGGAGTCCGCCGGGCGGGTGCGTTCAGCCTGAGGGGGCTTCGGTACGGCGGGCGGCCGTGTCGTCCGAGGGGGCCGCCGTGTCACCGGGGGCGGCCGTGTCGTCCGGGAGAGCCGCCGTGCCACCGGGTGCCGCCGTGCCGTCCGGGGGCGCCGCCGTGTCGCCGGGGGCCGCCGTGTCGTCCGGGGTCGCTCCGGCGGCCAGGGCCGCCAGGCGCAGCGCCTCGCTCCGGTTGCGCCGGGCCGCCCGCAGCGCGTCCCAGGTCAGCAGGGCCAGCGCGACCCACACCAGGCCGAAGCCGGCCCAGCGCTCGGGCGGCATCTCCTCGTGGAAGTACAGGACGCCCAGCCCGAACTGGAAGACCGGGGCCAGGTACTGGAGCAGTCCCAGCACCGACAGCGGGACCCGGATCGCCGCCGCGCCGAAGCAGATCAGCGGGATCGCGGTGACCAGGCCCGTGGTGGCCAGCAGGGCCGCGTGGCCCGCGCCCGAACCGAACGTCGACTCGCCGCGCGCGCCGAGCCACAGCAGGAAGCCGAGGGCGGGCAGGAACAGTACGGCGGTCTCGGCGGCCAGCGACTCCAGGCCGCCCATGCCGACCTTCTTCTTCGCCAGCCCGTACGTCGCGAAGGAGAACGCCAGGACCAGCGAGATCCACGGCGGCTGCCCGTAGCCGATCGCCAGCACCAGCACCGCGGCGAAACCGGTCGCCACCGCCGCCCACTGCGCGGGCCGCAGCCGCTCGCCGAGCAGGAGCACGCCCATGGCGATGGTGACCAGCGGGTTGATGAAGTAACCGAGTGACGCCTCGACGACGTGGCCGTTGTTGACGGACCAGATGTACAGGCCCCAGTTGACGGATATGACGGCGGCGGCCACCGTGATCAGGGCCAGCCGCCGCGGCTGCCCGGCCAGTTCGCGTACCCACGCCCAGCGGCGCAGGGCGAGCAGGGCGATCACCACGACACCCAGCGACCAGACCATCCGGTGGGCGAGGATCTCCACCGCCCCCGCCGGTTCCAGCAGCGGCCAGAACAGGGGGACCAGCCCCCACATCCCGTACGCGCCTATTCCGTACAGCAGACCTGCCCGCTGCTCGTTCTTCCCCTTCACGGGCCCTCCCGGCACTCCTCGGCCGGCGGTCGGCCCACTGCACGACGGTAGCGCCGGAACAGCAGCCTGTCATGGCCGTCTCATGGATACGGTCATGACAGGCGGCCGGCCCCGTGCCGCCCGGACCCCTCAGAGGGCGGCGACCGCCGAGGCCACGGTGTCGGCGAGCGGGGTCGTCGGCCGGCCGATGAGCCGGGCCAGGTCCCCGCTCGTCCCGGCGAGCCGGCCGCGGGCGATGGCCTCGTCCACGTCGACGAGGATCGCGGCGAAGGGCTCGGGCACACCGGCGCCGACGAGGATCTCCTGGTGCACGGCGGCCGGGACCCGCCGGTACGCGATCTCCTTGCCGGTGGCCGCCGCGACCACGGCGGCGTACTCCTCCAGCGACCAGGCGACGTCGCCGCTCAGCTCGTACGCCGCGCCCAGGTGGCCCTCGCCGGTCAGCACCGCGGCCGCCGCCGCGGCGTAGTCCGCCCGGGTCGCGGAGGCGACCCGCCCGTCGCCCGCGTTGGCCACCACGGCGCCGTGCTCCAGGACCGGGGCGAGGTTCGCCGTGTAGTTCTCCGTGTACCAGCCGTTGCGCAGGAAGGTGTGGGGGAGCCCCGAGTCGAGGACGAGCTGCTCGGTCACCTTGTGCTCGGCGGCCAGCAGGAAGTCGGCGTCCGGCCCGCCCAGCACCCCGGTGTAGGCGAGCTGGGCCACCCCGGCGGCCTTCGCGGCGTCGATCACGGCGGTGTGCTGGGCGACCCGCTTGCCGACCTCGCTGCCGGAGACCAGCAGGACGCGGTCACCGGCACGGAAGGCGCCGGCGAGCGTCCCGGGCCGGTCGTAGTCGGCGATGCGGAGCTCCACGCCCAGGGCGGCGAGCGGTGCGGCCTTCTCCTTGTCGCGGACGACCGCGGCGATCCGGTCCGCGGGGACGGTCGCGAGCAGCCGCTCGATGACGAGGCGGCCGAGTGCGCCGGTGGCGCCGGTGACGACGATGCTCATGGGTCTCTCTCCTGGGTGCGCTGTTCCTGTGTACGGGCGGTCTTCACTCACCCTAGGAGAGGTACTAACTCTGGGAAAGTACCCACTTTGAAGTAAGGTACTGGTATGACAGTAAGCATCCTGGACGAACTGGGTGGCCGGCGCCCGGACGTCAACCGGCAGAACTGCCCCTCCCGGCTGGTCCTCGAACACGTCACCAGCCGGTGGGGTGTGCTCGTGCTGGCCGTGCTGATGGAGCGCTCCTACCGCTTCAGCGAGCTGCGCCGCGCGGTCGGCGGCGTCAGCGAGAAGATGCTGGCCCAGACCCTTCAGACGCTGGAGCGCGACGGCTTCGTCGACCGGGACGCCAAGCCGGTCATCCCGCCCCGCGTGGACTACGCGCTGACCCCGCTCGGCCGGGAGGCCGCCGGCCAGGTCCGGGCGCTGGCCCGCTGGTCGGAGCAGAGGCTGGACGCGGTCGAGGCGGCGCGCGCCGCATACGACGAAGCCCGGAGCTGACCCCCTCCGGGGACGCTCCGGGCTTCGCCCGCGCGGGCGGGGCCGGCCGCCTGGTCAGCCGACGACGGTCCAGGTGTCGTTCCCGGCCAGCAGGGCACCCAGGTCGCCCTTGCCCCGCTGCTCGACCGCCGCGTCCAGCTGCTCGGACATCAGGGCGTCGTAGACCGGGCGCTCCACGCTGCGCAGGACACCGATCGGGGTGTGGTGCAGCGTGTCGGGGTCGGCGAGCCGGGACAGCGCGAACGCCGTGGTCGGGCTCGGGTTGTGCGCGTCGTGGACGAGAATCCGGGACCGGTTCTCCTCGGTCACGGTGACGACCTCCAGGTCCCCGGTGAGCGGGTCGCGCACGACCCCCTTGGAGTCGTCGGCACCGAACAGGATGGGGCGGCCGTGTTCGAGACGGATGACCGCCTCCTCGGCCTTCTCCTTGTCCTTGAGGACCTCGAAGGCGCCGTCGTTGAAGATGTTGCAGTTCTGGTAGATCTCCACCAGCGCGGTGCCCGGGTGGTCGGCCGCGGCCCGCAGCACGCTCGTCAGGTGCTTGCGGTCGGAGTCGACCGTCCGCGCCACGAAGGACGCCTCCGCGCCGAGCGCGAGCGAGACCGGGTTGAACGGCGCGTCCAGGGACCCCATCGGCGTCGACTTGGTGATCTTGCCCAGCTCCGAGGTGGGGCTGTACTGCCCCTTCGTCAGACCGTAGATCCGGTTGTTGAACAGCAGGATCTTCAGGTTGACGTTGCGGCGCAGGGCGTGGATCAGGTGGTTCCCGCCGATGGACAGCGCGTCACCGTCCCCGGTGACCACCCACACCGACAGGTCCCGCCGGGAGGTCGCCAGGCCCGTCGCGATGGACGGGGCGCGGCCGTGGATGGAGTGCATCCCGTAGGTGTTCATGTAGTACGGGAAACGGGACGAGCAGCCGATGCCGGAGACGAAGGCGATGTTCTCCTTCGCCAGCCCCAGCTCGGGCATGAAGCCCTGCACCGCCGCGAGGACCGCGTAGTCACCGCACCCGGGGCACCAGCGCACCTCCTGGTCGGACTTGAAGTCCTTCATGGACTGCTTGCCCTCGGCCTTGGGGACCAGCTGGAGGAGTTCGTTGGTGTCAGGCATCGATGGCCTCCTTGAGGGCGGTGGCGAGCTGCTCGGCCTTGAAGGGCATCCCGTTGACCTGGGTGTAACTCTGCACGTCCACCAGGTACTTCGCCCTCAGCAGGGTGGCGAGCTGGCCCAGGTTCATCTCCGGGACGACCACCCGCCCGTAACGTTCCAGCACCTCGCCGAGATTGGCCGGGAAGGGGTTGAGGTGCCGCAGGTGCGCCTGGGCGATCGGCTGTCCGGACGCCCGCAGCCGGCGGACCGCCGCGGTGATCGGGCCGTACGTCGAACCCCAGCCCAGCACCAGCGTGTCCGCGCCGGCCGGGTCGTCGACCTCCAGCTCCGGCACGGCGATGCCGTCGATCTTCGCCTGCCGGGTGCGGACCATGAAGTCGTGGTTGGCCGGGTCGTAGGAGATGTTGCCCGTGCCGTCCTGCTTCTCGATGCCGCCGATCCGGTGCTCCAGGCCCGGGGTGCCGGGGACCGCCCACGGGCGGGCCAGCGTCTCGGGGTCACGCTTGTAGGGCCAGAACACCTCGGTGCCGTCGGCCAGTTCGTGGTTCGGACCGGTCGCGAACCGGGTCCGCAGATCCGGCAGGCTGTCCGTCTCGGGGATCCGCCAGGGCTCCGAGCCGTTCGCCAGGTAACCGTCCGAGAGCAGGAACACCGGCGTCCGGTACGTCAGGGCGATCCGCGCCGCGTCCAGCGCCGCGTCGAAGCAGTCGGCGGGCGTACGCGGGGCGACGACCGGGACCGGGGCCTCGCCGTTCCTGCCGTACATCGCCTGGAGCAGGTCGGCCTGCTCCGTCTTGGTCGGCAGGCCCGTGGACGGACCACCGCGCTGGATGTCGACGATCAGCAGCGGCAGCTCCAGGGAGACCGCCAGGCCGATCGTCTCCGACTTCAGCGCCACCCCCGGCCCGGAGGTCGTCGTCACCGCGAGGGACCCGCCGAAGGCCGCGCCCAGGGCAGCCCCGATGCCCGCGATCTCGTCCTCCGCCTGGAATGTCCGCACACCGAAGTTCTTGTGGCGGCTGAGTTCATGGAGGATGTCGGAAGCCGGGGTGATGGGATAGGAACCCAGATAGAGCGGCAGATCCGCCTGCCGGCCCGCCGCGATCAGCCCGTAGGAGAGGGCCAGATTTCCGGAGATGTTGCGGTAGGTGCCCGTCGGGAAAGCCTGTGAGGCGGGGGCCACCTCGTAGGAGACCGCGAAGTCCTCGGTGGTCTCACCGAAATTCCAGCCCGCCCGGAAAGCGGCCACGTTCGCCTCGGCGATGGCCGGTTTCTTGGCGAACTTCGACCGGAGGAATTTCTCCGTGCCCTCGGTCGGACGGTTGTACATCCAGGAAAGCAGGCCGAGCGCGAACATGTTTTTCGACCGTTCGGCTTCCTTGCGGGAAAGTCCGAACTCCTTCAGCGCCTCGATCGTCAGGGTCGTCAACGGCACCGGGTGCACGTTGTACGCCTCCAGCGAGCCGTCCTCCAGGGGAGAGGTCTCGTATCCGACCTTCGCCATGGGGCGCTTGGTGAACTCGTCGGTGTTCACGATGATGTCGGCGCCGCGCGGCACGTCGCCGATGTTCGCCTTCAGCGCGGCGGGGTTCATCGCCACCAGGACGTTCGGAGCGTCGCCCGGCGTCAGGATGTCGTGGTCCGCGAAGTGCAGCTGGAACGACGAGACCCCCGGCAGCGTCCCGGCGGGTGCCCGGATCTCGGCCGGGAAGTTCGGCAGCGTCGACAGGTCGTTCCCGAAGGACGCCGTCTCCGATGTGAACCGGTCGCCGGTCAGCTGCATACCGTCGCCGGAGTCGCCCGCGAAGCGGATGATCACCCGGTCCAGGCGACGGATCTCCTTGTCCATGGCACCCTCGGGTCCGGATCGGGGGACACGCTGCTCCCCGACGAGAGCCTCACTGGCCTCGTCGGTCTTTCCGGCTGGGCTACTGACCTGACTGGTCACTGAACTGGACCTCCCTCGGGGCGGCGGCTCGGGACCGGCCGGCCCGCCGGCGGTCCAAGGCCACCCTACTTCTGTAAGGGTGGCCTTCCTCGGACCGATCATATGGCGGGCATCCATTCCACGTCATGGATTCCGCAGGCTTCGCCGCACGTCACAAGGCCCGTGGCCGGCGCCGAAACCTCTTCTCCGCTCCACCTTCGGTCGTAGGACTGGGGTATTGCCTCACTTCCGGTGGATCACCGTACGGGGAGGGCGTAGCGGCGCTTTCCGGACATGCTCGGCGGGGAACCTCAGGGCTGTCTACGGCGTACTCAGGAGTTGAGATAGGTGAGAACGGCGAGAACTCGCCGGTGGTCACCCACGCTGGGGGCGAGGCCGAGTTTCAGGAAGATGTTGCTGACGTGCTTCTCCACGGCGCCGTCGCTCACCACCAGCTGTTTGGCGACCGCGGAATTCGTCCTTCCCTCGGCCATCAGACCGAGGACCTCCCGCTCGCGCGGGGTGAGGTTCGCCAGCACGTCCTGCTTGCGGCTGCGTCCCAGCAGCTGGGCCACCACCTCCGGGTCCAGGGCCGTACCGCCCTGGGCCACCCGCACCACGGCGTCCACGAACTCCCGGACCTCGGCCACCCGGTCCTTCAGCAGATAGCCCACGCCCCGGCTGCTGCCGGCCAGCAGCTCGGTGGCGTACTGCTCCTCGACGTACTGGGAGAGCACCAGCACCCCGACGCCCGGGTGCTCCTTGCGCAGCCGGACCGCGGCCCGGACCCCCTCGTCGGTGTGGGTGGGAGGCATCCGTACGTCGGCGACGACCACGTCGGGCAGCGCGTCCCGGGACGCCAGGTCGTCCACCGTCCTGATCAGGGCCTCGGCGTCCCCGACCCCCGCCACGACGTCGTGCCCGAGATCGGTCAGCAGCCGGGTCAGCCCCTCCCGGAGCAGTACCGAATCCTCGGCGATGACGACGCGCACCCTGTCCTCCACGACGCTGTTTCCCCCACTGGTCAAAACGGTCCTCTTCACGGCCGGTACCCGTGGCACGCGCCCCGGAGGCGGCGTTCCGACGCCGCCGGGGCGCCGCCCTGGACGTCCAGCATCCCAGTATCCCGGTGCCCGGACGGTACGGACCCGGATCTTCCCGGCCCCGGCCCCTCCGCGCGCCGGGCCGGGGGCGGTGCCGGGGCCTGGGACTGGGCGCGTGGGGGGCTGCCGGTGCCCGGACACGCGGAGGTGCCCCGGCCGCCGTCGGGACGGGGCCGGGGCACAGGTGGCGCGGAGGACCTGCGGGGAGGGGCGTCAGCCGCGCCAGGGGAGCTCGGCGGTGACGGTGGTCGGGCCGCCGACCGGGGAGTCGACGACGAGGATGCCGTCCACGGCGTCCAGCCGCTCGGTGAGCCCGGCCAGACCGCTGCCCGAGGAGGCGTCGGCTCCGCCCCGCCCGTTGTCGGTGACCTGGAGCATCAGCCGGTCCGCCGCACGCCAGACGTCGACCGACGCCCGGGTGGCACGGGCGTGCTTGCTGACGTTCTGGAGGAGCTCGGAGACGGTGAAGTACGCGATGCCCTCGATGGCCTGGGCGGGCCGGGCCTCCAGGTCCACCTCTACCTTGACCGGGACGGTGCAGCGGGAGGCGACGGCGGAGAGGGCCGCGTCCAGGCCCCGGTCGGTGAGGACGGCGGGGTGGATGCCGCGGGCGAGGTCGCGGAGTTCCTGGAGGGCGACCTTGACCTCCCCGTGGGCCTCGTCGACCATGCGGGCGGCCGCGTCGGGGTCGTCGGCGAGCTTCTCCTTGGCGAGCCCGAGGTCCATGGCGAGGGCGACGAGGCGGGCCTGGGCGCCGTCGTGCAGGTCGCGTTCGATGCGGCGCAGGTCGGCGGCGGCGGTGTCCACCACCACCCCCCGGTCCGACTCCAGCTCCGAGACCCGTGTCGCCAGCCGGGAGGGGCCGAGCAGGCCGAGCACCATCAGCCGGTCCACCCAGGTCAGGCCGCGCACGATCCACGGGGTGGCCATGACGACCGCCAGACCGAGCGCGGACGTCACCGCCACCTCGAAGGGGGAGTCGAGGTAGACCTGGTGGGTCCCGTCGCCGTACAGCTGGATGCCGCCGTTCTCCCCGAACGCCGGGAAGACCCAGTGCCACAGCGGGTAGGTGAAGGCCGTCCAGCCCGTCGCCCAGAACGTCACCGCGACGGTGAACGCGAAGGTGGCCCACGGGAAGTGCAGCACCGCGTAGAGCAGGTGGCGCCAGGACGCCCCGCTCTTCAGCATCGCGCCGACCCAGGACATCAGGCCGCCCGTCCGGCCCCGCGCCGGCTCCGGGTCCGCGACCTCCAGCCCGAGCAGTCCACGCGCCCGGGCCCGCTCCAGCGCGCCGAAACCACGGCAGCCCGCCAGGGCGGCGGCGAGCACCGGGATGCCGAGGAAGGTGATCAGCAGGCCCAGCCCCAGCGACATCATCGTGATCGCGAAGGTGAACAGCACCACGCTGATCGGCAGGCTCAGGAGCAGGTATCCCAGCTCGCCCCAGGCCCGTGCCTCGACCGGCGCGCGCAGTGCCGCCGGGAGGAAGTGCTTCGTACGCCCGGCCGGGGGGCGGCTGCCCGCGCCGTCGCCGGGCCGGTACTGGTCCCGTGTGTCCGGTCCGTATGCCGTGGCCATGAGTGGCGTCCGTTTCTTCCTGGCGGGGACTTCCCGCGCCGATACGACGGCTGATGTCCGAGGTTCTGCCTGATGACCCAAGGGTGCTGTCCGGAGGGGGCCGGCGCCATGAGGGCGGTCTCCGTATCCGTCCGGGGGTTTTCCCCACCCCGGCGCTCACGGCGGTCCAAGACGTGCGACAGGTGCCGTACGCGCGGGGCGTACGGCACCTGTCACGCTCACGCCCCCCCCGCCGGGCGCCGGAGCGCGGAGGGGGCGCGAGCAGAGGGTGGCGCGCCCGGCGCGGGCCGGGCGCGGCAGGGGCACGACGGGGACGCGTGCGGGGGCGCGTGCGGGGTGTCCGCCGCGCCCGGTGGTCACGTACGGGCGCCCTTGCCGGCGGTGCTTCTCCTGGAACGGGAAGGGGAGCCCTTGGCGGGGGCGTCCTGGCGGTCGCGCCACGGCAGTTCGGCGGTCACGGTGGTCGGGCCGCCCTCGGGGGAGTCCAGGACGAACACCCCGTCGACCGCCCCCAGGCGTTCCGCGAGCCCGGCCATGCCCGTACCGCCCTCCATCCGGGCGCCGCCGCGGCCGTCGTCCCGTACCTGGAGCATCAGGCGCTCCCCGGTCCGCCACACCTCGACCGCCGCGGTGCGGGCGCGGCTGTGCTTGCTGACGTTCTGGAGGAGCTCGGAGACGGTGAAGTACGCGATGCCCTCGATGGCCTCCGCCGGGCGGGCGGACAACTGCACCGTCACCGTCACCGGGACGGTGCAGCGGGAGGCGATGGCGGAGAGGGCCGCGTCCAGGCCCCGGTCGGTGAGGACGGCGGGGTGGATGCCGCGGGCGAGGTCGCGGAGTTCCTGGAGGGCGACCTTGACCTCCCCGTGGGCCTCGTCGATCATGCGGGCGGCGGCCTCCGGATCGTCGAGGAACTTCTCCTTGGCGAGCCCGAGACCCATGGCGAGGGCGACGAGGCGGGCCTGGGCGCCGTCGTGCAGGTCGCGTTCGATACGGCGCAGGTCGGCGGCGGCGGTGTCCACCACCACCCCCCGGTCCGACTCCAGCTCGGCGATGCGGCGTTCCAGCTCGTCGGAGGGCGAGAGCAGCCCCCGTACCATCGCCCGGTCCGCGTTGGCCAGCCCGCGCACGATGAAGGGGAGCACCGGCCACAGGACGAACAGCCCCACCAGCGTCACCGCGAAGGTCACCACGCCCCAGGGGAGACGGATGAAGCAGTACAGCAACGTCCGCCAGCCCACGGGGTCCTTGAGCCCCGACCACAGCCAGGGGAAGAAGCCCCGGTCCCGGCGGCCGCGCGTCATGGGGCTCGGTTCGTCGATCCGCACCCCCAGCATCCCGCGTGCCCGGCCGCGCTCGGCCCGGCCCAGCACGCGCGCCCCCCGCAGCCCCAGCGCGAGCAGCGGCAGGCCGACCACGGTGACGGAGAGCCCCGCGCCCACCCCGACGAGGAAAACGGTGTAGACGAAACCGGCGAGCGCCATGGGGAGATCGGCGAGGAGATGCGCGATCTCCTTCCACGTCCACCGGTCGAAGGCGAAGCGCGCGGCCGGCGGCCGGTCGGTGTCCGGCGGAGGAGGGGTCATGGTCATGTGACCAGCCTGCCGGGCGGCGCGCCCGCACGCCATGGGGTTCGTGGGTGGCGGGAAGTGGGGATAACCCCACCCTTGTGTGACACGGCTGCCTGCCGGCTCTCCGGCAGGGCCTAGACTCCCGTGCGTACAGGGCGTCGGAGAGGGCGCCGGACAGGCCGAAGGAGCAGGGGACGGACGTGGCGGAACTGCCGGAACCGACCGTTCTCGCGTCGGACTACTTCCAGAGCTACTCGGTGGTCGGACTGCTCGCCGTCGTCGGTGTGCTCTTCGTCGCCGTGGCCTTCGGCGCCGGGCGGCTGCTGAGGCCCGTGGTCCCGACCCCGGAGAAGCTCCTCACCTACGAATGCGGCGTGGACCCGGTGGGCGAGGGCTGGGCCCACACCCAGGTCCGCTACTACGTCTACGCCTTCCTGTACGTGATCTTCGCCGTCGACTCCATCTTCCTGTTCCCGTGGGCCACCGTGTTCGCGGCGCCCGGGTACGGGGCGACGACGCTGGTGGAGATGTTCGTCTTCCTCGGTTTCCTGGCCGTGGGACTGCTCTACGCATGGAAGAAGGGCGTCCTCACATGGGCGTGACGAGTCGGCCCCCGAACCCGGACTCATCGGTTCCGCTGCCCGAGCCGAAACGGCTCGGAGTGCTGTCCCGGCTCGCGCCCGAACCGATGAAGGTGGTCCTCAACTGGGGCCGCCGCTACAGCCTCTGGGTCTTCAACTTCGGACTCGCCTGCTGCGCCATCGAGTTCATCGCGGCCTCCATGGCCCGCCACGACTTCATGCGGATGGGTGTCATCCCCTTCGCGCCCGGCCCCCGGCAGGCGGACCTGATGGTCGTCTCCGGGACGGTGACGGACAAGATGGCCCCGGCGGTGAAGCGGCTGTACGAGCAGATGCCCGAGCCCAAGTACGTCATCTCCTTCGGCGCCTGCTCCAACTGCGGCGGACCGTACTGGGATTCGTACTCGGTGACCAAGGGCGTCGACCAGATCATCCCGGTCGACGTGTACGTACCCGGCTGCCCGCCCCGCCCGGAGGCCCTGCTCCAGGGCATCCTCAAGCTGCAGGAGAAGATCGCCCGCGAGTCGCTCGCCGGGCGGTACGCCACCGAGGACGGGCCCGCCCGGCCCTCGGCCGCGGCGCTGCGCAGCGGCCTCGTGACACCGCCCGCGGCGCCGTCCGCGGCACCGGGGCCGGGGGCCGGGGGCGGTGCGGACGGTCCGGGGACCACGGGCGGGCCGGACGGGTCGGCCGGTCCGTCCGGTGCGGGGGGCCCGGGTGCTCCGGAGGGCCCGGGTACTCCGGGGGCTCCGGGCGTTTCGGACGCTTCGGGGGAGGAGCGGGAGTGAGCAGCGCCGCCGACGCCTACGACCGGCTGCCGGACGCCGTCACCGAGGTCTTCGGCGAGGAGGCCACCGCGGCACGGGCGTACGACCTGCTGACCGTGGACGTCCCCGCCACCGCCTGGACCGCCGCGCTCGAAACGGCGCGCGACCGGCTCGGCTGCACCTATTTCGACTGGCTGAGCGCCGTGGACGAGCCGGGCACCGGCTTCCGGGTCTGCGCCCATGTCGTCGCGCTGGGCGCGGGCTCGGTACGGCGCCTGCTCGTCCGTACGACGGTCCCGCACGCTGCGGCCACCCTGCCGAGTGCGGTCGGGGTCTACGCGGGCGCCGCCTGGCACGAGCGTGAGACGCACGAGATGTTCGGCGTCACCTTCGAGGGGCACCCGGGCCTCGTACCGCTGCTGCTGCCCGAGGGATTCGAGGGCCATCCGCTCCGGAAGGACTTCGTCCTGGCGGCCCGGGTCGCGAAGGCGTGGCCGGGCGCCAAGGAGCCCGGCGAGTCGGAACACGGCGGACCCAAGCGGCGCACGATGCTCCCGCCGGGGGTGCCCGACCCGAACGAATGGGGTCCGCTCAAGGGACAGCTGCCCCCCGCCCCGGCCCGCCCGGCCCGGGGAGCGCGTGCGGCGGGCGCGGCGGGCGACCGCCCGGCACGCCGGACCCGCAGCGCGAGCGAGGGGTCGGCCGCCCAGCGTGCCGCGGGGCCGCAGGCCGCGGCGCCCGCGCCCGGCACGGAGCCGTCCCCCGGCTCCGCGGGGCCGGCCGCCGCTCCCGGCCCGGCCGCGCCCCCCGCCACGGGTGCGCCGGCGGTCCGGCCGCGCCGCAACCGCAGCGCCTCCCAGGGATCGGCGAGCCAGTCCGCCCCGGCGACACCTCCGGCCACGCCTCAGGACGGCGGCCCCGGTACGGCCGCCGAGCCTCGGGGCGAGGCCGCGCGACGGCCCCGTACCGCCCGCGGCTCCGACGCCCCCTGGCACAACGACCGGCCCGCGTTCGCCGAGCCCGCCGACCCGGCGGAGTCCACCGACTCCCCCGGCCCGACGGACTCAACCGGTCCGACGGAGCCCACCGGCCCGACGGAGCCCCCCGGCTCCACCGGCCCCGCAGACTCCGCCGAAGGCGATGACTCCCGCACCGACGACCGGCCCACCGGAGGCGATACCGCGTGAACGACGCACTCGACGTCGCCATCCGGCTCGTCATCGTCTTCGCCGTGTTCCTGGTCCTCCCGCTCGTGGTGGGGCAGACCGAGCACAAGGTGATGGCCCATATGCAGGGCCGGCTCGGCCCCATGTACGCGGGCGGTTTCCACGGCTGGGCCCAGCTGGTCGCGGACGGGGTGAAGTTCGCGCAGAAGGAGGACGTCGTCCCGGCCGCGGCCGACCGCCGCGTCTTCCAGCTGGCCCCGGCGGTCGCCCTCCTGCCGTACCTCCTCGTGCTGGTCGCCATCCCCGTCGGCCCCGGTGAGGGGGCCGTCGGCCAGGTCGTCGACGCCGGGATCTTCTTCGTGCTCGCCGTCATGGGCGTCGGGGTGCTCGGTTCGCTGATGGCGGGCTGGGCGTCGGCCAACAAGTTCTCCCTGCTCGGCGGTCTGCGTACCGCCGCGCAGCTCCTCGCGTACGAGCTGCCGATGCTGCTCGCCGCGGCCTCCGTGGCCATGGCGGCGGGCACGGTCTCGCTGCCCGGCATCGTCGACGCCTTCGAGTGGTGGTGGCTGCCCTGGCAGATCACCGGTGCCCTGGTCTTCTTCGTGGCGGGGCTCGCCGAACTGCAGCGCCCGCCCTTCGACATGCCGGTCGCCGACTCGGAGATCATCTTCGGGGCGTACACCGAGTACACAGGGCTGAGGTTCGCACTGTTCCTGCTCGCCGAGTACGCCGGGATCGTCGTCCTGTGCGGCCTGACCACCGTCCTCTTCCTGGGCGGCTGGCACGGCCCGCTCGGGGCCGACGGCCTCGGCTGGGTCTGGACCCTCCTGAAGACGGCGGTGCTCGCGTTCGTCGTCATCTGGCTGCGGGTCACCTATCCCCGGATGCGGGAGGACCAGTTGCAGAAGCTCGCCTGGACCACGCTCATCCCTCTCGCCCTCGCGCAGATCGCGCTCACCGGCATCGTGAAGGTGGCGATCAACTAGTGCCCCCGATCCCTGGCTCGGGCCTCGCCAAGGGCCTGGCCGTGACCCTGCGGACCATGACCAAGCGCACGGTCACCGCCCAGTACCCGGACGTCCAGCCCGAACTCGCCCCCCGCACCCGCGGTGTCATCGGGCTGTTCGAGGAGAACTGCACCGTCTGCATGCTCTGCGCCCGTGAGTGCCCCGACTGGTGCATCTACATCGACTCCCACAAGGAGACGGTGCCGCCGTCGGCACCGGGCGGCCGTGAGCGCAGCCGTAACGTGCTGGACCGCTTCGCCATCGACTTCGCCCTCTGCATGTACTGCGGCATCTGCATCGAGGTGTGTCCCTTCGACGCGTTGTTCTGGTCGCCGGAGTTCGAGTACGCGGAGACCGACATCCACGAACTCACCCACGAACGGGACAAGCTCCGCGAGTGGATGTGGACCGTCCCCGAACCGCCCGCGCTCGACCCGGGGGCCGAGGAGCCGAAGGAGGTCGCCGCCGCCCGCAAGACGGCCGACAAGCTCCGGGCCGCCGAGGCCGCTGCCACCGCCGGCGGGACCACCGTCGGCGGGACCGCCACCGGCACGGTGACCCGGGCCCCTGGCACAGGCGCAGAAACGGGCACGGGCACGGGCACGGGACCAGGCACGGCTCCTGGTCCGGACTCCGGGCAGGGGGCCGGGGAGTGACCCTCGCAGCCACCGGGCACCCCGGCTTCCTCTCCCCGACCGGGGTCGAGATCGCGTTCCTCCTCGTCGGTCTGGTCACCTTCGGCGCGGCCGTCATCACCGTCACGACCAAGCAGCTCGTGCACGCCGCGCTCTGGCTGGTCGTGGCGCTCGGCGGACTGGCCGTCGAGTACCTGCTGCTCACCGCCGAGTTCATCGCCTGGGTGCAGGTCCTGATCTACGTCGGCTCGATCGTCGTCCTCCTCCTCTTCGGCCTGATGCTCACCCGGGCCCCCATCGGCCGTTCCCCGGACGCCGATTCGGGCAACCGGTGGGTGGCCCTCGCCGTCGCCGCCGCCTCGGCCGCAGCCCTGGTCTGGGTCGTCGTCGACGCCTTCCGGGCGACCTGGATCGACCTGGACGGGCCGGCCCAGGGATCCACGGCGGTGACCGGCAGCTTCCTCTTCCGGCACTGGGTGCTGCCCTTCGAGGCGCTGTCCGTCCTCCTGCTGGCAGCCCTCGTCGGCGCGATCGTCCTCTCCCGCAAAGGCGACCGGACCGCCGTCACAGCCGTCACCGCCGTCACCGGCAGAACCGCGACCGGCGACCCGGCCCCCGGCACAGCCGCGCAGCAGGGCCAGGAGACCGCCGGCCGGGCCGCGCAGGAGAGCCGGAAGGCCCCCGGCCGGGGTGCGAACCGAGAGGACAAGAGCTGATGCACCTCGCCTATCCCGCCGTGCTCGCCGCCCTCCTCTTCTGCACCGGGCTGTACGGAGTCCTCGCCCGCCGCAACACGATCCTCGTCCTGATGTCCGTCGAGCTGATGCTCAACGCCGTCAACCTCAACCTGGTCGCCTTCGACGTCTGGCTGCGTGACGCGCTCCACTCCGGTCAGGCGCTCACCCTCTTCACCATCGCCATCGCCGCGGCCGAGATCGGCATCGGCCTCGCCATCGTCCTGGCCGTCTACCGGAACCGCGGCAGCTCCGACATCGACCGCCTCCGCGACACAGCCGAGACCGACGACGCCGAGACGCTTCCCGACGACCTCCCCGACGGCGCCCCCGAGGGGCACACCCCCGGCTCCGCACGAAAAGCGCGGAGCGCGCGGGAAGCACGGGGCGCGGGGAAGACGGAGAACACGCAGAAGGCGGAGGCCACCGCGTGACCACCACGACCCTCGCCGTCCTCGTCCCCCTCCTCCCCTTCCTGGGCGCCGTGGCCGGACTCCTCCTGGGGCGCACCGCCCCCGGCTTCGTCCGCCCCCTGGCCGTCCTGCCCCCGCTCACCGCGACCGCCGTCGCCGTCGTCGTCGCCGTACGGCAGGGCGGTGGCCAGGCCGTCGACGCCGCCACCCAGCTCACCCCGACCGGCTCGGTCCCGATCGAGCTCGCCCTGCACCTCGACGGCTTCGCGGTCCTCGTCGCGGTCCTCGTGGGGCTCGTCGCCACCTGCGTACAGGTCTACTCGACGGCCTACCTCAGGGACGACGCCCGCTATCCGTCCTACGCGGCCCTCGTCTCCCTCTTCACCTCCGCGATGCTGCTCGTCGTCTACTCCGGCGACCTGATGGTGCTCCTGGTCGGCTGGGAGGTCATGGGCATCTGCTCCTACTTCCTGGTCGGCCACTACTGGGAGACGCCCGAGGCCCGGGCCGCCTCGCTCAAGGCGTTCCTCGTCACCAAGCTGGGCGACGTGCCGTTCCTGATCGGCCTGTTCGCGCTCGCCGCGGACACCGGCTCCTTCCGGATCACCAAGATCCTGGCCGCCGTCGGCCACGGCGGGCTCGACCATCCGACCCTCATCGCCCTGCTGCTCCTCGCGGGAGTGGCCGGCAAGTCCGCGCAGTTCCCGCTGCACACCTGGCTGCCCGACGCCATGGCGGGCCCCACACCCGTCTCGGCGCTCATCCACGCGGCGACGATGGTCGCCGCCGGTATCTACTTCGTGGCCAGGCTCCTCCCCGTCTTCGCCGCCTCCGGTGCCGCGCTCGTCGTCCTCGCCGTCATGGCGGCCGTCACGATGACCGGCTCCGGGCTGGCCGCCCTCGCCCAGGACGACATCAAACGCGTCCTCGCCTACTCGACCATCGGCCAGCTCGGCTACATGGCGGGCGCCCTGGCCGTCGGCGACCGCGGGGCCGCCGTCTTCCACCTCCTCTCCCACGGCGCCTTCAAAGCCGTGCTCTTCCTCGCCGCGGGGGTCGTCATCCACGCGGCGGGCACCAACTCACTCGCCGCCATGTCCCGCATGGGCGGACTCGCGAAGCGCATCCCCGACGCCTGCTGGACGATGACCCTCGCCCTGCTGGCGCTGGCCGCCATCCCGCCGTTCGCAGGCTTCTTCTCCAAGGAAGCCGTCCTCGTCGCCGCCGAGCACACCGCCTTCGGCGACCGCGACGCCGCCCCGGCCGCGGCCGGCTGGACCGTCCTCGTCGCCGGCCTGCTCGCCGCCCTCCTCACCGCCGCGTACGCCACCCGCCTGTGGCTCCTCGCCTTCCGGGGGCGCGGCACCACGGCCCCCGACCACGGCCGGCAGCCCGCCGCCATGACCTCCGTCCTCTGGATCCTGGCCGTGCCCACCCTGGGCTTCGGACTCACCGCGGGCGTCCTCGGCGACTGGTTCGACGGACACAGCCTCTCCCCCTCCCTGGCGACCGCGGTCCTCTCCACCGGCGTCGGTCTCATCGGCGGACTCGTCACCTACGGGGCCTGGCGCCACACCACCGCGCTCGCGCCCCGGCCCCCGGTCGGCGCCGTCGCGGCCCACCCCCGGGCGGAACCCGCCCTGGTCGAGGCCGAGGCGATCACCTCGCACACCGCCGCCTACGGCACCATCGCGGGCGCCCCCGACCCCACGGACCCCGGACGCCTGCTCCTCGGCCCGCTGCACCGCCACGCGGTCACCGGCTTCCACCTCGACGCCCTCTGCACGGCGCTCTTCGTCCGCCCCGTCCAGGCCGGCGCACGCCTCGTCCACTTCCTGGACCGCGAGGTCGTCGAGACGTACGTACGGGGCTCGGGCGGCGCCGCCCGTGGGCTCGGGGCCCTGGTCCGCCGCGCCCAGACCGGCAACGTGCAGACCTATCTGGGGGCCCTGCTCGGCGGAACCCTCGTCCTGGCGATCGCCGCCGTCGTCCTTGCCAACGTCTACGCCGGGGCGTGAGCCGTGATCGATATCAGCGCGTCCGTGATGCAGTTCCTTCTGGCGTTCGTCGTCGTCGCACCACTGCTCGGCGCACTCGCCGCGCTCCTGCCCGCCCCGCCCGGACTGAAGGGCCGCAGCCCCGACCAGGCCGTGCTCCGCCACGGAGTGACCGTCACCGGAGCCGTCCTCGTCGCGACCCTCGTCCTCGCGGCCGGATTCGACCACGACCAGCCGTCGAAGATGCAGGCCACCACGGACATCAGCTGGATCCCGGCACTGGACGTGCGGATCCACCTCGGTACCGACGGCATCTCGCTCCCCCTTCTCGTCCTGACCGCGCTGCTGACCTTCCTCTGCGCGCTCTACAGCTACTTCAAGCTCCCCGCGGGCCCCTCCGCGAAGGGGTTCGTCGCCCTCGTCCTCGTCCTCGAGTCCGGCACGCTGGCCACCTTCGCCGTCCTCGACCTGATCCTCTTCTTCCTGGCCTTCGAGATGGTCCTCATCCCGATGTACTTCCTCATCGCCCGCTGGGGCGGTGACAGGAAGCAGCCCGCCGCCTGGAAGTTCGTCCTCTACACCCTGCTCGGCTCCGTCGTGATGCTGCTGGGCCTGCTCCTCGTCGGGCTGAAGAGCGGCACCTTCGACATGGTGGCACTCGCCACTGACAACGGCCGCGGTCTCACCTCGTCGGTGCAGGTCATCGCCGTGATCGCGATCGGTGTCGGGCTCGCGGTGAAGACCCCGATGTGGCCCCTGCACAGCTGGCTCCCCGACGCCCACACGGCGGCCCCCACGGTCGGTTCCGTCCTCCTCGCAGGCGTCCTGCTGAAGATGGGCACCTACGGGTTCGTCCGGATCCTGCTCCCCGTCGCCCCCGACGGGATGGAGACCTTCGCGCCCTACCTCGCCGCCTTCGCCGTCGTCGGCATCGTCTACGGCTCCCTCGCCTGCCTCGCCCTGGCCCGCCCCGGCGCCAAGGGCGACCTGAAGCGGCTGATCGCCTACTCCTCGGTCGGGCACATGGGCTTCGTGCTCCTGGGCATCGCCACCATGACCCCCACCGGCGTCAACGGCGCGCTCTTCGCGAACATCGCCCACGGCCTCATCACCGGCCTGCTGTTCTTCCTCGTCGGCGCCGTCAAGGACCGCTACGGGACCGCCGACCTCGACACGCTCTCCGGGGCCACCGGCGCCGCCCTCTACGGCCGCGCGCCCCGCCTCGGCGGCCTCCTCGCCTTCGCCGCCGTCGCCTCGCTCGGACTCCCCGGGCTCGCCGGGTTCTGGGGCGAGATGCTCACCCTCTTCGGCGCCTTCGACCCCGCCGACGGGCTCAGCCGCCCCGCCTTCCTCACGTTCATGGCCATCGGCGCCTCGGGAACCCTCCTCACCGCCGCGTACATGCTGATCGTCGTACGCCGGGTCTGCATGGGCGACCCCCGCGCCGCCCGCCCCGGCACCAGCGGCCCCGGCACGGACGGGACCGGCGCGGACGCGACCGGCACGGACAGGACCGGGAGCGCGGACGGACCCGTCGGCACCGGCACGCCCGGGAGCACCGGCACGCCTGAGGGCGCCGGCAGGCCCGAGGACGCGGACACCGGCGGTACGGGCCCCGGCGCGCCCGGCACGCAGCCGCAGCCGCTCGCCGACGTCCAGGGCTACGAGCTCGCCGCCTGGACACCGCTCGCCGCCCTCACCGTCCTCGCCGGACTCTGGCCCGCCGTCCTGCTCGGCCTGACCGACCCGGCCGTGCAGAAGCTCCTCTCGGGAGGCAAGTCGTGACCGTGGCAGCCGACAGCGCACCGGAGGCGGCAAGCCTCGTCCAGTCCATCGACTGGCTCGCGATCGCACCCCCCGTCATCACCGCGGCGGCGGCCCTCGCCGTGCTCGTCGCCGACCTCTTCGTCAGCGAACGGCGCAAGCCGCTCCTCGGCCACGCCACCGTCGTCGCGCTCGTCGCCGCCCTGGCCTTCCTCGTCCCCCTGCGCACCGGCGACCGCTCCACCTTCTGCCTCACCGACGGGGCCCAGGCGTGCAGCTACACCGCCGACCACTTCGCCGTCGTCATCCAGGCCCTCGTGCTCGGCGGCGCCCTCCTCACCGCGCTGCTCTCACTCGGCGACACCCGCAAGCTCCCCGCGGGCGAGTTCTGGTTCCTGCTGCTGTCCTCGGCGGCCGGGGCCGCCCTGCTGCCCGCCTCCCGCGACCTCGCCACCCTCGTCGTCGCCCTCGAAGTGGCCTCGCTGCCCGCCTTCGCGCTCGTCGGCATCAAGCGCGGTGACCGGCGGTCCTCCGAGGCCGCGCTGAAGTTCTTCCTCTCCTCGGTCGTCGCCACCGCCGTGACGCTGCTGGGCGTCAGCTTCGTCTACGCCGCCACCGGCACCATGCACCTCACCGAGATCGCCTCCCGGATCGACGAGGTCCCCGGCCGGCTCTCCACCCTCGCCGCGACCGGTGTCGTCCTCACCCTCGTCGGCTTCGCCTTCAAGACGGCCGCGGCACCCTTCCACTTCTGGGTCCCCGACACCTACGTCGGGGCCCCGCTGCCCATCGCCGCCTACCTCTCGGTCGTCGGCAAGGCCGTCGGCTTCTCCGGGCTCGTCCTGGTCACCGTGATCGCCTTCCCGTCGTACGCCGACGTCTGGGGGCCCGCCCTCGCCGTACTCGCCGCGCTCACCATGACCGCCGGCAACGTCGCCGCGCTCCGCCAGAGCTCCACCCGCGCCCGCAGCGCCGTACGCCTCCTGGCCTGGTCCTCCGTCGGCCAGGCCGGTTACCTCCTCGTACCGATCGCCGCCGCCGCGTACTCCAGCGACGAGCAGGTCGGCTCCACCGTCGCCTACGCCCTGATGTACGCGGTCGTGAACCTCGGGGCCTTCGCCGTCGCCGCGCTCGTCGCCCGCACCCACCCCGGCAACCGGATCAGCGACTACCGCGGCCTGTACGCCACCCGCCCGCTCGCGGCCCTGGCCATGGGCTTCTTCCTGCTCTGCCTGGCCGGTCTGCCGCCCGGGATCATCGGCCTCTTCGCGAAGGTCACCGTCTTCTCCGCGGCCGTCGACGCCGGTCTCGGCTGGCTGGCCGTGGTCATGGCCGTCAACGTCGTGATCGCTTTGTACTACTACCTCTCCTGGACCGCGACGCTCTTCCGCGCGCCGCCCGCCCCGGCGTCCGGCGACGAGCAGCCCACCGCGTCCCGCCCGCCCCGGGCCCCGGCCCCCCTGGTCACGGCCGTCGTCCTCACCGCGGTGGCGGGCATCGCACTCTCCGGTGCGCCGCAGGTCATCCTCCGCTTCGCCGCCGTCGGCCTCTTCTGATCCCCGAGGACCGGTTTGCCCGCCGACACGGCCGCAAGGCATGGTCGTGGCTGCACGGACGTGTGACCGCACACGTCCACCTGGGAAGAGCTGAAGAGGAGCCGGAGCGGTGCTGAACGGGTTCAAGGACTTCATCCTGCGCGGGAACGTCATCTCCATGGCCATCGGCCTCGCCGTGGGTGCCGCCTTCACCGCCGTCGTCACCGGCTTCAGCAACGCCTTCATCGTGCCGCTCATCGGCCTCTTCACCCGCGGCACCGGAGACTTCAGCAAGGCGCACTTCCAGGTCGACGGCGTGGACTTCCCCTACGGCCTCTTCGTCAGCGCCGCCATCGCCTTCCTCATCACCGCCGCGGTCCTCTACTTCCTGGTCGTGGTGCCCATGAACAAGGTCCAGAACCGCTTCACGGCCAAGGAGGCCGAGAAGGTCGACATCAAGGCCGCCCTCCGCGACTGCCCGCAGTGCTACACGGAGATCCCGGCCATCGCCACCCGCTGCCGCCACTGCACCAGCGAGGTCGTGCCGGACCCCGAGGCCCGCGCCCTGGCGGGCCTCCCGGCCCAGCCCGCCCGCGCCGGGTCCGCCAAGAGCTGACCCGGCACCCGGACGGCGAAGGGGCGGATCCCACCGGATCCGCCCCTTCGCCGTGCGCCGCCCGCAGGGCACAAGGGAACTAGCGTCCGCCGCCTCACGTTGACCACTTCGGGAGGCTCCGCCGGGAAGTGGAGCACCACCGAGCAAGGGTTCCCCTGCTGCACCATTTGGAGGGCGTACCGTGCACCGCCGGCACAACGGGCTGAAAACCGCTGTTCTCCTCGGGGGCCTGTCCGCCCTCATCATCGTCATCGGCAGTTTCTTCGGGCGTACCGGCCTGCTCGTCGCCCTGCTCGTCGCCCTCGGCACCAACGCCTACGCCTACTGGAACAGCGACAAGCTGGCGCTGCGGGCCATGCGGGCCCGGCCCGTCAGCGAGTTCGAGGCCCCCCACCTCTACCGCATCGTCCGGGAGCTCTCGACCGCCGCCCGCCAGCCCATGCCCCGGCTCTACATCTCGCCGACGCAGGCGCCCAACGCCTTCGCCACCGGCCGCAACCCGCGCAACGCCGCCGTGTGCTGCACCGACGGCATCCTGCGGATACTCGACGAACGCGAGTTGAGAGGCGTCCTCGGACACGAGCTCAGCCACGTCCACAACCGGGACATCCTCATCTCGTCGGTCGCCGGAGCACTGGCCTCCGTCGTCATGTTCCTGGTGAACTTCGCCTGGCTGATCCCGGTCGGCCGGTCCGACGACGACGACGGGCCGGGCCTGCTCGGCATGCTCCTCGTCATGGTCCTCGGCCCGCTCGCCGCCTCCGTCGTCCAGCTCGCCGTCAGCCGCTCCCGCGAGTACGAGGCGGACGCCTCCGGGGCGCAGCTCACCGGGGACCCCCTCGCGCTGGCCGACGCCCTGCGCAAGCTGGAAGCCGGCACCAAGCAGCTCCCGCTGCCGCCCGAGCCGAGGATCGAGACCGCGAGCCACATGATGATCGCGAACCCGTTCCGGCCGGGCCAGGGCCTGTCCAGGATGTTCTCCACACACCCGCCCATGGCGGAACGCATCGCCCGACTCGAGCAGATGGCAGGGTATCGACCGTGAAGACGATCCTGAATCTCATCTGGCTGGTGCTCAGCGGCTTCTGGATGTTCCTCGGCTACCTCGCCGCAGGCGTCCTGCTGTGCATCACGATCATCGGCATCCCCTTCGGCCTCGCCGCCTTCCGCATCGGCGTGTACGCCCTGTGGCCCTTCGGGTACACCGTCGTGGACCGCCGGGACGCCGGAGGCCCCTCCCTCATCGGCAACGTCCTCTGGGTGGTCCTCGCCGGATGGTGGCTGGCGCTCGGCCACATCTTCACCGGCATCGCCCTGTGCGTCACGATCATCGGGATCCCGCTGGGCATCGCCAACTTCAAGCTCATCCCGGTCTCGCTGATGCCCTTCGGCAAGGAGATCGTCCGCAGCGACCAGCCGTTCGCCGCCCGCTGACCGCACCGGCCGGGCAACCGGGCCGCCCGCCACACGCGTCCTTGCCCACAGGACCGTGTGACGGGTAGGAAGGCGATCATGAGCATCATCAGCTGGATCATTCTCGGCCTGCTGGCCGGCGCGATAGCCAAGTTCCTCCTGCCGGGGCGCGACCCCGGCGGGATCGTGGGCACCACCCTCATCGGCATCGTCGGTGCCTTCGTCGGGGGCTGGCTCTCCTCGCGTTTCCTGGACCGCCCCATCACCGCCGACTTCTACGACACGGCGACCTGGGTCGCGGCGATCGCCGGTTCACTGGTCCTGCTCATCGCGTACCGCCTGCTCTTCGGCAACTCCCGGGACCGCCGCTGAGAGCGGGAGCCCGCGCCGTACGCACGAATACGAGAACCCCGGCGCCGGGGCGGCCGGTAAAGGACCCGCCGGCCGCTTTGCCCGGGTGCGGCGCCCGGCCGCCTGGACCGTCGGCGCCTCAGCCGCGTCCCGCCAGGGCCCCTTCCAGGCCCAGCAGCCGCTCCTTGCTCTCCACACCGCCCGCGTAGCCCCGCAGCGAACCGTCCGCCCCGATCACCCGGTGGCACGGCCGCACGATCAGCAGCGGATTGCGCCCGATCGCGGTCCCCACCGCCCGCACCCCGACACCGGGCGAACCGACCAGTGCGGCGATCTGCCCGTACGACACCGTTTGCCCGTACGGGACGGTGTCCAGGGCCGCCCAGACCCGCCGCTGGAACTCCGTGCCGGAGCCGTCCGCGCACGGGATGTCGAAGCGTGTCAGACGCCCGGCGAAGTACTCCGCGAGCTGCTCCGCGATCCCGGCGAACACCCCGGGCGCATGGCGCGTACCGTCCTGTACGACCGGAGCGCCCTTCTGCCCCGGCAGGGACAGCGACGCCAGCGCCACCCCGCCTCCGGCCCGCTCCTCACCGGTCAGCAACAGCTCGCCCAGCGGACTGCCGATCCGCGCGTACACCGTGGCCATCACCCGTCACCCTCTCTGCCCTTTGCCGCTTCCTCCCGCACCACCCAGTCTGCGGCCCGCCCCTCACCGGGACCGGCGGTATTCGGACATCGCGACATCGCCCCCCGGCCCGCGCACACGACGGCGGGGCGGGACGCGCCCACCGGCACACCCCGCCCCGCCCCCACCCGCTGCACACGGCAGCGGACCGGCTACCGGTAGTTGACGAACTGGATCGCGAAGTCCAGGTCCTTCTCCTTCAGCAGCGCCTGCACCGCCTGGAGGTCGTCCCGGCTCTTCGAGCTGACCCGCAGCTCGTCACCCTGGACCTGCGCCTTGACGCCCTTCGGGCCCTCGTCGCGGATGATCTTCGCGACCTTCTTGGCGTTCTCCTGGGAGATGCCCTCCTCGATGGAGGCGAAGATCTTGTACTCCTTGCCGGAGAGCTGCGGCTCGCCCGCGTCCAGCGACTTCAGCGAGATCCCGCGCTTGATCAGCTTGGACTGGAAGATGTCGAGGATCGCCTTGACCCGCTCCTCGCCGTTCGCCTCCATCAGGATCTTCTCGCCGGACCACGAGATCGAGGCACCCGTGCCCTTGAAGTCGTAGCGCTGGGAAATCTCCTTGGCGGCCTGGTTGAGGGCGTTGTCGACCTCCTGCCGCTCGACCTTCGAGACGATGTCGAAACTGGAGTCGGCCATGACGTGTGGCTCCTTGCGTCGTATGCGTTGGGTACGGCACAAAGCCTAAGGGCTGATCCACCGTCCCCGGCGGGCACGCGACGGCAGCCGCCTCCCCGGATCCCGGCCGCCTCCGAGCCGCCGCGGCCCCCGCTGCCGCCCCACCGCCGCGCCGTCCCCGCGCACCGGTATCCGCTGATCAATCAGGTGGCGGAGCACCCCCGGGCATCAGGTATCGTTTACGTCGTCGCCAAGGACACCCCCAAGGAGTCCGAGGCGCTGTTCCAGGCGGTGTGCCCGAGTGGCCAAAGGGAGCAGACTGTAAATCTGCCGGCTCAGCCTACCCAGGTTCGAACCCTGGCGCCGCCACAGGGACGAAGCCCCTGACCAGCACAGCTGGTCAGGGGCTTTCCCGTGTGCGGGGCCCGCGCGGTACCGGCGGGCCCCGTGCCGCTCAGTTCCCGGCGACGTCCCTCACCGCGACGGGCACCGGCTTGTCGCCGCTGATCAGTTCTAGGGTCAGCCCCGCCGTGGCGGGGGTGTCCAGCAGCTCCAGCAGGGTCGCCGCCACGTCGTCCCGGGGGACCGGGCCGCGGCCCGTGGAGGCGGCGAGCGCGACCCGGCCCGTCCCGGCGTCGTTCGTCAGCATCCCCGGGCGCAGGATCGTCCACTCCAGCGCGCCGCGGGAGCGGACGTACGCGTCCGCCTCCCCCTTGGCCCGCTGGTAGACGTCGAAGACCTCGTCGCCGGGGTGGCCGGGATCGGCGCCCATCGAGGACACCACCACGTACCGGCGCACGCCCGCGCGTTCCGCGGCGTCCGCGAAGAGCACCGCCGCGCCCCGGTCCACCGTGTCCTTGCGGGCCGCCCCGCTGTTCGGGCCCGCGCCGGCCGCGAAGACCGCCGCGTCCGCGCCGCGCAGGACGTCCGCGGCCTGGTCGACCGTGGCCGATTCGAGGTCGAGGACCACGGGCTCGGCACCGGCCGACCGCAGCTCCTCACTCTGCTGGGGATCGCGGATCACACCCACCGCTTCGTCACCGCGCGCGGCGAGCAGCCGCTCCAGCCGCAGCGCGATCTGACCATGTCCACCTGCAATGACAATGCGCATGCCTCCGACCGTACGCCGGGGAGCCCGCCGGTGCTCAAGGCCCGCCGTCCGGGCCGGGATCCATCCGCCCCTGGCGGGGCAGATCCAGGGCGGCGGCGGCCTCGGAGTCGCAGTACTCGCGTACGGCGCTGGTACGGGCGACCACCCGGCCGCCGTGCACCACGACCCTGCTGTAGGACAGGGAGAGGGCCCCCGCGAGGTCCGTGCCGCGTACGGCGAGCAGCTCGGCGGGGAAGCCCGCCTCGACGCGGACGGCGGGCAGCCCCATCACCGCCCTGGCCGTGGCCGAGACCGCCTCGTAGGCGTGTGCGGCGCTCAGGCCGTGCTGCGCGGCCAGGAGGTACGCCGCCTCCAGCGGGTCCCCCCGGCCGACCGGGCGGGCGGCGTCCCGCAGCGCCCCGCCGCCCGCGGCGACCCGGACCCCCGCGGAGCGCAGCAGACGCAGGGGAGGGGTGCCGGGCAGGCGGGCCGAGGGGCAGCCGCCCTGGGGCAGGCAGATCACCGTCACCGCCGCCGCGGCGAGCTGATCGGCGATCCGCGCGGCCTTGTCGCCGGGCAGCAGGGCCAGGCCCGCGCAGGGGCCGAGGGCCACGTCGGGCCGGAGCCCGCCGGCCATGGCGGCGAGCCGGGTGAGGCGGACGGGGTCGTCGGCGTCCGTGTGGAGGTCGACGGGACGGCCGTACGCGGCGGCGAGCTCCAGGACCGCCTCGGTGTGGCCGGCCGGATCCGGGTCCAGGTCGGGACGGCCGCCGACCACATCGGCCCCCATGGCCACCGCCTCGCGCAGCACCGCCAGGCCCTCCGCGCCCGCGGCGCCGGTCAGCACCCCGGGCACCGCCACGGTGGTCAGGGAGCTGAGCCCGTGCAGCGAACGGCCGGCCTCCATGACCGCTTCCAGCGGGGCGAGCCCGGTGACGTCCGAGACGCGCACATGGGAGCGGAGCGCCGTGGCCCCGTGGCTGAGCTGGAGGAGCGCGGCCTCGGTGGCGCGGCGCCGCACGTCCTCGGCGGTGTGCGGGCCGGCGTACTCGGGAGCGGCGGTGAGCGCGGTGTCGCTGTGGGCGTGCGGTTCGGCGGGGGCCGGCAGCAGGAGGGCGCCGCGCAGGTCCAGGTGGGGGCCCCGGGTGGTGAGGCTGCCGGCCGTGCCCACGGCCTCGATGCGGTGGCCGGCGATCCGGACGTCCACGGCCCGCCCGTCGGTGAGCCGGGCGTCGCGGAGGAGGAGGCCGGAAGGTGCCCGGGGCCCGTTCGGGCCGGCGTCGGGCGGCAGCGGCCGGCTGTCGGGCATCGCTCTCCTGGTAGGGGTGGCGCGGGAGCACCGGAGGCATGATCACGCGGAATGCGGCCGAGCCTAAGGGCTGATCCGCGATTCCCGGCGGATCAGCGCGCGGCGTCGAAGGACCCCTCGGGCCGGCGCCCGCGGTGCCCGGCCCGGAGCGCGCCGGCCGGACGGATACGGGGCCGCCCCACGGGCCGTACCCGGGCGGCCGCCCGGCCCTTCGGCGCGGTCCGGAAGCGGGCGGCCCCGGCGATCAAGGCCCTGATCAGGGGGCGGATGGCGGGGACCGGAGGGGCCGCGGGCGGGGGCGGAGCGCGGTGCGCGCGGGGAGCGCGGAAACGGATTTGGGCGATCGGCGAGAGACCGTGTAATGTCTTCCTCGCTCGCCCCAATAGCTCAGTCGGTAGAGCGTCTCCATGGTAAGGAGAAGGTCTGCGGTTCGATTCCGCATTGGGGCTCTGGTGATCGGGTGACCCCGCTTCGGCGGGGAAACTCATCATCAAAGCGGTGTAGCTCAGTCGGTAGAGCAAGCGGCTCATAATCGCTGTGTCACCGGTTCAAGTCCGGTCACCGCTACTCACGGTAGCCGATTGCGGGGTCGGTCCTTCGATCGGCTACTCTTTTTTGCGTTCATCCGTTCATCCGTCCGTCCAAGGAGCACTCACGTGGCTGCCACCGACGTCCGCCCGAAGATCACGCTGGCCTGCGTGGAGTGCAAGGAGCGGAACTACATCACCAAGAAGAACCGGCGTAACAACCCGGACCGACTGGAGATGAAGAAGCACTGCCCGCGCTGCAACTCGCACACCGCGCACCGCGAAACGCGCTGAATCAGGCTCGTGCACGAGGCCGTCCCCACAGGGGGCGGCCTCGTGTCGTTGTACCGGGTGAACAGGAGGCTGTTCGCCCTCTTTCACATTTCCCTCAGGAGGTAGCGGGCTCATGGCGCTCGACCAGTCCTTCGTGGGGCGGACCTATCCGCCCACCCCGGCCTACGAGGTCGGCCGGGAGAAGATCCGGGAATTCGCGGAGGCGGTGGGTGACGCCAATCCCGCGTACGTGGACCCGGAGGCAGCCAAGGCGCTGGGGCACCCGGATGTGATCGCCCCGCCCACGTTCGTGTTCTCCATCACGTTCAGGGCCGCGAGTCAGGTGGTGCAGGACCCGCAGCTGGGCCTGGACTACAGCCGTGTGGTGCACGGCGACCAGAAGTTCGCGTACGTACGCCCGGTGCGCGCCGGTGACCGGCTGACCGTCACCTCGACGATCGAGGGCATCAAGTCGATGGCGGGCAACGACATCGTGGACGTCCGGGGCGAGGTGCACGACGAGTCGGGCGAACACGTGGTGACCGCGTGGACGAAGCTGGTGGCGCGTGCCGCCGAGGAGGCGTGATGACGGCGAGCATGGCCTACGAGTCGGTCGAGGTCGGCACGGAGCTGCCGGCGCAGTCCTTCCCGGTGACCCGCGCGACGCTGGTGCGGTACGCGGGTGCCTCCGGTGACTTCAACCCGATCCACTGGAACGAGAAGTTCGCCCGTGAGGTCGGACTGCCGGATGTGATCGCCCACGGCATGTTCACCATGGCCGAGGCGATCCGCGTCGTCACCGACTGGGCGGGCGACCCGGGGGCGGTCGTCGAGTACGGCGTGCGCTTCACCCGCCCCGTGATCGTGCCGAACGACGAAACCGGGGCGACGGTCGAGGTCAGCGGCAAGATCGGGGCCAAGCTGGACGACAACCTGGTCCGGGTGGACCTCGTCGCGACGAGCGCCGGCGCGAAGGTGCTGGGCATGTCCCGCGCCGTGGTCCGGCTGGCCTGACGGCCCCTGGGGCCGGTGACCGGCCCCAGGGGCGGGGGAGGGGCGTCCAGGAGGCGCCCCTCGGCCGCCCCGCGCCCCGGCTGCCCGGCGCCGTGCCTCGGCGCCCGACGCCGTAGCCCCCGGCCGTCCGGTGCCGTACGGCCCACGCCGCCCGGCACCCGCGCGTACGGTCCGGGCAGGTGGCGGACCGTACTCTTGTCCCCGTGCAGGAACTCCACGACGCCCCCCTCGCCCCCCTGACCACCTTCCGGCTCGGGGGCACCGCCGACCGCCTCCTGACCGCCACCACGGACGCCGAGGTGATCGCCGCCGTCCACGAGGCCGACACGAGCGGCACCCCGCTGCTGGTCGTCGGCGGCGGCTCCAACCTCGTCATCGGTGACAAGGGCTTCGCCGGAACCGCGCTGCGCATCGCGACCCGGGGCTTCGAGCTCTCCGGTACGACGCTGGAACTGGCCGCCGGAGAGGTCTGGACCGACGCGGTGGCCCGTACCGTCGAAGCCGGGCTCGCGGGCATCGAGTGCCTCGCGGGGATCCCCGGGTCCGCGGGCGCCACACCGATCCAGAACGTCGGCGCGTACGGGCAGGAGGTGTCCTCGGTCATCACCGGGGTCGTCGCCTACGACCGGCGCGCCCGGGAGACGGTCACCCTGACGAACGAGGAGTGCGCGTTCTCCTACCGGCACAGCCGTTTCAAGGCGGAGCCCGAACGCTTCGTCGTCCTGCGGGTCCGTTTCGGGCTGGAGGACGCGGGCGGGATGTCCGCGCCGCTGAGGTACGCGGAGACCGCTCGCGCCATGGGCGTCGAGCAGGGCGCCCGGGTGCCCGCCGCGGACGCCCGTGCCACCGTCCTGAAGCTGCGGGCCGGCAAGGGCATGGTGCTCGACCCCGAGGACCACGACACCTGGTCGGCGGGGTCCTTCTTCACCAACCCGGTCCTGGACGAGGCCGAGTACGCCGCCTTCCTGAGCCGGGCCGCGGAACGCCTGGGCGCCGGGGTGACGCCCCCCGCGTTCCCGGCCGGCGACGGCCGGACGAAGACCTCGGCCGCCTGGCTCATCGACAAGGCGGGCTTCACCAAGGGGTACGGCACGGGCCCCGCCCGCATCTCCACCAAGCACACCCTCGCCCTCACCAACCGCGGCGGCGCGAGCACCGAGGACCTGCTGGCCCTGGCCCGCGAGGTCGTCGCCGGGGTCCACGCGGCCTTCGGGGTCACCCTCGTCAACGAACCGGTGACGGTCGGCGTCAGCCTCTGAGCGGGGCGCCCCGGGGCGGCGTCCAGGGCGCGCCCGCCGCGTGGGCCGCGTCCGCCCGCGGGAGGGACCAGCCCCTCCCGCAGCACGCCACCGCGCCGGCCGGACGCGCCCGTCCGCCCGCCCGTCAGGGGGCCGTCCGTCAGCTGACGGACGGGATCAGCCGCCGGGCGGGCACTCCCCGATCCAGTCGTCGATCCCGCTCAGCAGTGCCGCCCGCACGTCGGCGGGTGCCGCCGAGCCCCGCACGGACTGCCGGGCCAGCTCCGCCAGCTCCTCGTCGGTGAAACCGTGGTGGCGGCGCACCAGGTCGTACTGCGCGGCCAGCCGCGAACCGAAGAGCAGCGGGTCGTCGGCGCCCAGCGCCATCGGCACCCCCGCGTCGAAGAGGGTGCGCAGAGGCACGTCGGCGGGCTTCTCGTAGACCCCGAGCGCCACGTTGGAGGCCGGGCACACCTCGCAGGTCACCCCGCGCTCCGCCAGCCTCCTCAGCAGCCGCGGATCCTCCGCCGCCCGTACGCCGTGCCCGATCCGGGCCGCGTCCAGGTCGTCCAGGCAGTCCCGGACACTGGCCGGGCCGGAGAGCTCACCGCCGTGCGGGGCGGCCAGCAGACCGCCCTCCCGGGCGATGGCGAAGGCGCGGTCGAAGTCCCGCGCCATGCCCCGGCGCTCGTCGTTGGAGAGCCCGAACCCGATGACCCCCCGGTCCGCGTACCGCACGGCGAGCCGGGCCAGGGTGCGGGCGTCCAGCGGGTGCTTCATCCGGTTCGCCGCGATCACCACCCGCATCCCCAGCCCGGTCTCCCGGGAGGCGCTGTCCACCGCGTCCAGGATGATCTCGATGGCCGGGATCAGCCCGCCGAGCAGCGGCGCGTACGAGGTGGGGTCGACCTGGATCTCCAGCCAGCCCGAGCCGTCGGCCACGTCCTCCATCGCGCTCTCGCGCACCAGCCGCTGGATGTCCTCCGGGGCACGCAGACAGGACCGGGCGATGTCGTAGAGGCGCTGGAAGCGGAACCAGCCGCGCTCGTCCGTGGCCCGCAGCCGGGGCGGCTCACCGCCGGTCAGGGCCTCCGGCAGGCGCACGCCGTACTTGTCCGCGAGTTCGAGCAGGGTGGTCGGCCGCATCGACCCGGTGAAGTGCAGATGCAGATGGGCCTTGGGCAACAGCCGTACGTCACGCTCCATCCATGGATCCTGCCCCATCCGGAGGGTTTCGTGGTACCCGGATCCCGCACCGGATTACCCCTCGAACACAGAAATGGCCCCCGGCCTGAGCCGGGGGCCGCCTGCGTCGCGCGGGAGGCTCAGTCGCGGGCCTCGCCCAGCAGCTTCTGCAGCCGCGAGACACCCTCGGCCAGGTCCTCGTCGCCCAGGGCGTACGAGAGCCGGAGGTAACCCGGCGTGCCGAAGGCCTCGCCCGGCACGACCGCGACCTCGGCCTCGTCCAGGATGAGCGCCGCCAGCTCGACGGAGTCGGCCGGGCGCCTGCCGCGGATCTCCTTGCCGAGCAGCGCCTTCACCGAGGGGTACACGTAGAACGCGCCCTCGGGCTCCGGGCAGAGGACGCCGTCGATCTCGTTGAGCATCCGCACGATGGTCCGGCGGCGGCGGTCGAAGGCGGTGCGCATCTCGGCGACCGCGTCCAGCGAACCCGAGACGGCGGCCAGCGCGGCGGCCTGGGCGACGTTGCCGACGTTGGAGGTGGCGTGCGACTGGAGGTTGGTCGCGGCCTTGACGACGTCCTTCGGGCCGACGATCCAGCCCACCCGCCAGCCGGTCATGGCGTACGTCTTGGCGACACCGTTGACCACGATGCACCGGTCGCGCAGCTCGGGCACGACCGCCGGCATCGAGGTGAACGCCGCGTCGCCGTAGACCAGGTGCTCGTAGATCTCGTCGGTCATCACCCACAGGCCGTGCTCGACGGCCCAGCGGCCGATGGCCTCGGTGTCGGCCTCGCTGTAGACGGCGCCCGTGGGGTTGGACGGGGAGACGAACAGGACGACCTTGGTCCGCTCGGTGCGGGCCGCCTCCAGCTGCTCGACGGAGACGCGGTAGCCGGTGGTCTCGTCGGCGACGACCTCGACCGGCACGCCGCCGGCGAGACGGATGGACTCGGGGTAGGTGGTCCAGTACGGGGCCGGGACGATGACCTCGTCACCCGGGTCCAGGATCGCGGCGAAGGCCTCGTAGATGGCCTGCTTGCCGCCGTTGGTCACCAGGATCTGCGAGGCGTCGACCTCGTAGCCGGAGTCGCGCAGCGTCTTCTCCGCGATGGCGGCCTTGAGCTCGGGGAGCCCGCCGGCGGGGGTGTAGCGGTGGTACTTCGGGTTGCGGCAGGCCTCGACCGCCGCCTCGACGATGTAACCGGGGGTCGGGAAGTCGGGCTCACCGGCACCGAAGCCGATCACCGGGCGCCCGGCGGCCTTGAGGGCCTTGGCCTTGGCGTCGACGGCGAGGGTGGCGGACTCGGAGATGGCACCGATGCGGGCCGAGACCCGGCGCTCGGACGGAGAAGTTGCAGCGCTCATGCCCCCCATGCTCCCAGACCGGAATCGCGGTCGGCACAGGGGTTTCAGGGACCGGACAGGACGCGGACGGCATCCGGCCGAGGCCGGTCACCCGCGGCCCGCGGGACCGGTCGCACGCGGTCTGTTCGACGCGAGGCCCATGAACACGTACACTCACCTGTCGTTGGCCTTCACCAGCCGCACCGTTTCCGCACCCGGTCCACCGGGGAAGATGCGGTAGGTTGGGGGAACCACAAAGGGTCGTAGCTCAATTGGTAGAGCACTGGTCTCCAAAACCAGCGGTTGGGGGTTCAAGTCCCTCCGGCCCTGCTACACACTCCTTCGCCAGGATGTGTGCGCATGTACGTACTTCAATGCACCGCCGTGCGGCTCCACCGGGCGCGGCACGGCCACGACCCGGAATCAGGTGAGTAGCGTGACGGACGCCGTGGGCTCCATCGACATGCCTGATGCCGAGGACGAAGCGCCTGAGTCGAAGAAGAAGCCCCGTAAGGGTGGCAAGCGCGGCAAGAAGGGCCCGTTCGGCCGCCTCGCGCTCTTCTACCGCCAGATCGTCGCCGAGCTCCGCAAGGTCGTATGGCCGACACGCAGCCAGCTGATGACCTACACGACCGTGGTGATCGTGTTCGTGGTGGTCATGATCGGCCTCGTTACCGTGATTGACTTCGGATTTGCGCGGGCCGTCAAGTACGTCTTCGGCTGATCCCCGCGGAGGGCGCCTCGTCGGCGCCCCTTTCGCATGTTCCACCCTCTGTATCCAGGAAGAAGCAGCCATCGTGTCTGACCCGAACCTGAACGACGACGCCGAGCCCACGGCGAGCGCCGTCGAGTCCGCCGAGGACGAGCTCGACATCGTCGAGGCGTCGGATGCCGGGGCCCCGGACCAGGTCGAAGCTGCTGACGCCGCCGCGGACGAGCCTGCCGAGCAGGACGCCGTCGAGGCCGGTGCCGACGAGGAGGCGGAGGCCGACGGTTCCGAGGACGACGACGAGCAGGACGCCGAGCCGGCCGCCCCCGTCGACGCCGTCGCCGCCCTGCGCGAGGAGCTGCGCGGCCTCCCGGGCGAGTGGTACGTCATCCACACGTACGCCGGGTACGAGAAGCGCGTGAAGGCCAACCTGGAGCAGCGCGCCGTCTCGCTCAACGTCGAGGACTTCATCTACCAGGCCGAGGTGCCCGAGGAAGAGATCGTCCAGATCAAGAACGGCGAGCGCAAGAACGTCCGTCAGAACAAGCTCCCCGGGTACGTCCTGGTGCGCATGGACCTGACGAACGAGTCCTGGGGCGTCGTCCGCAACACCCCCGGCGTCACGGGCTTCGTGGGCAACGCCTACGACCCCTACCCGCTGACCCTGGACGAGATCGTCAAGATGCTCGCCCCCGAGGCCGAGGAGAAGGCCGCCCGCGAGGCCGCCGAGGCCGAGGGCAAGCCGGCTCCGGCCCGCAAGGTCGAGGTCCAGGTCCTGGACTTCGAGGTGGGCGACTCGGTCACCGTCACCGACGGCCCCTTCGCGACGCTCCAGGCGACGATCAACGAGATCAACGCCGACTCGAAGAAGGTCAAGGGCCTCGTCGAGATCTTCGGCCGGGAGACCCCGGTCGAGCTGAGCTTCGACCAGATCCAGAAGAACTAGTCGCTTCTGCGCCCTTCTGGGACACATACCTACCGAGCAGGTCGGACCGGCTTCGCAGCCGGGCTGACCTGCTCGGTTTTTGGTCGCGCAGCTATACCCGTTATCGTTGTGCGGTATGCCTCCGTCCGGATGACCGGAATGGCGGCGAAACACTCTCACTAGGACCCGGAGAGAGCAATGCCTCCCAAGAAGAAGAAGGTCACGGGGCTTATCAAGCTCCAGATCAACGCCGGTGCGGCCAACCCGGCCCCGCCGGTCGGCCCCGCGCTCGGCCAGCACGGCGTCAACATCATGGAGTTCTGCAAGGCCTACAACGCCGCGACCGAGTCGCAGCGCGGCATGGTCGTGCCGGTGGAGATCACGGTCTACGAGGACCGCTCCTTCACCTTCGTCACCAAGACCCCGCCGGCCGCGAAGCTGATCCTCAAGGCCGCGGGTGTGGAGAAGGGCTCCGGCGAGCCGCACAAGACCAAGGTCGCCAAGCTCACGGCTGCCCAGGTCCGCGAGATCGCCACGACGAAGCTCCCCGACCTGAACGCCAACGACCTCGACGCCGCGTCGAAGATCATCGCCGGCACCGCCCGCTCCATGGGCATCACGGTCGAAGGCTGAGTCAGCCTCGTAAGCCCCCAGTGGTAGGGCCAAGCGCTGGTCCGCACCACGACTCCACACTCTGAAAACCACAGGAGCAGAAGTGAAGCGCAGCAAGAACCTCCGCGCTGCGGACGCCAAGATCGACCGGGAGCGTACCTACGCCCCGCTCGAGGCCGTCCGTCTCGCCAAGGAGACCGCCACCACGAAGTTCGACGGCACCGTCGAGGTCGCGTTCCGCCTGGGTGTTGACCCTCGCAAGGCCGACCAGATGGTCCGTGGCACCGTGAACCTCCCGCACGGCACCGGCAAGACCGCCCGGGTCCTGGTCTTCGCGACCGGTGACCGTGCTGC
This sequence comes from Streptomyces nitrosporeus, assembly GCF_008704555.1. Taxonomy (NCBI): domain Bacteria; kingdom Bacillati; phylum Actinomycetota; class Actinomycetes; order Kitasatosporales; family Streptomycetaceae; genus Streptomyces; species Streptomyces nitrosporeus. The sequence continues at coordinate 3,107,057 of NZ_CP023702.1, read as the reverse complement.
GGCCGCGGAAGCCGCGGGCGCCGACATCGTCGGCGCCGACGAGCTCATCGACGAGGTGGCGAAGGGCCGTCTGGACTTCGACGCCGTCGTCGCCACGCCGGACCTCATGGGCAAGGTCGGCCGCCTGGGCCGCGTGCTCGGTCCGCGTGGTCTGATGCCGAACCCGAAGACCGGCACTGTCACCCCCGACGTCGTGAAGGCTGTCAACGACATCAAGGGCGGCAAGATCGAGTTCCGCGTCGACAAGCACTCGAACCTGCACTTCATCATCGGCAAGGTCTCCTTCGACGAGACGAAGCTGGTCGAGAACTACGGCGCGGCCCTGGAGGAGATCCTCCGCCTCAAGCCGTCCGCCGCGAAGGGCCGCTTCATCAAGAAGGCGTCCCTCACCACCACGATGGGCCCCGGCATCCCGCTGGACGCCAACCGTGTGCGCAACCTCCTCGTCGAGGAGGACCCGGCCGCCGTCTGAGCCCCCGTGCTCACCCGGTAGCCTCCTTCTCAACAGGACGGGCCCCGCGACCATCTGGTCGCGGGGCCCGTCCTCGTTGACGGGAAAGCGACGAGCACGGCAGGGGTGGGTCTTCGATGACGGCAGGCAGGGCAGGACGGGCGGGGTTCCTGGTCGCGATGGCGGCGGCACTGGCGACGGTGACGGCGTGCGGCGGGCCGGGAGGGGACCCGTCCCCTTCCTCTTCCCAGGGGGCGCCGAAGGCCAGGGACGGCGCCGTGGCGCGTACGGACGCGATATCGGCGCTGCGCGTGGCGCAGAAGGAGACCGGCGGGGCGGAATCCGCGAGGATCGAGGGCACCATGGAGCTCGGTGCCGCCATGTCCATGAAGCAGTCCGGAGTGCTCGGCTGGGGAGACGGCGTGACGGGCGAGATGGAGATCGTCTACACGGGCGGCTCCATGGGGGAGGCCCTGAAGCAGTCCGGTGGCGACGGCACCGTGCTGGCCCGGTACTTCAAGGAGGAGTACTACGCGAACATGGGCGACGGCTTCGCCGCGAACGCCGGGGGCAAGCACTGGATCCGGTACGCCTACGCCGACCTGGCCGAGATGGGCGGCGCATCCGGAGAGGTGATGGCGGACCAGATCCAGAACGGCACCCCCCAGCAGGGGGTCAACGCTCTGCTGGCCGCGGGTGACGTCGTGGAGGTCGGCAAGGAGGACGTGCGGGGCGTCGCCACGACGCACTACAGCGGCACGGTGGACGTCACGGAACTCGCCACCACGAACTCGGACCTGGGCGAGGACGAGCTCGCCGCCCTCAGGAAGCAGCTGTCCCAGTCGGGCGTGGAGACCGAGACGGTCGACATCTGGGTGGACGAGAACAACCTGCTGGTGAAGAAGGTCGAACGCGCGGACACGGCGAACGGCGAGATGAACTCGACGGTCTACTACAGCGACTACGGCACCGAGGTCGCGGCGCAAAGGCCGGCGGCCGACGACACGATCGATTTCAGGACACTGCTGAAGCAGCAGCAGGGCGCCGCTTCCTGACCCCGGCCGGTGCGGGTCCAAACCTCCCGCACCGGTGAAATCAGGACGGATTTGCTCCACGCGGCTCCGGTCGCGTACGCTCCACAGGAAGCCAAAGACCGCTGGTCGTTGCTGTGCTCTTGCAAGGGGGCCGGTGACCGAAGGATCCGTCGAGGACGGGCGACCTGCGCAGGTGACTGTGGATCGCTCCCGGATGTATGTCCGGTCGAGCCGTGCCCTGGCGCCTGCGCCGGGGCGCTTTGTTTTTCCCGGCCCCTTCTGAGCGGTCCTCATCACCCGGAAGGAGGCCGACGCTCATGGCAAGGCCCGACAAGGCTGCCGCGGTAGCCGAGCTGACGGACCAGTTCCGCAGCTCGAACGCCGCCGTGCTGACCGAGTACCGGGGTCTCACCGTGGCCCAGCTCAAGCAGCTGCGCCGTTCGCTCGGTGAGAACGCCCAGTACGCCGTGGTGAAGAACACGCTGACCAAGATTGCGGCCAACGAGGCCGGGATCGACACGCTGGACGACCTCTTCACGGGTCCGACGGCGGTTGCCTTCGTCACCGGTGACCCGGTGGAGTCGGCGAAGGGTCTTCGTGACTTCGCCAAGGACAACCCCAACCTCATCATCAAGGGCGGTGTCCTTGACGGTAAGGCGCTGTCCGCCGATGAGATCAAGAAGCTCGCGGACCTCGAGTCCCGCGAGGTTCTGCTCTCCAAGCTGGCCGGTGCCATGAAGGGCAAGCAGTCGCAGGCTGCCGCGCTCTTCCAGGCGCTGCCCTCGAAGTTCGTCCGCACCGCGGAAGCGCTTCGTGCCAAGAAGGAAGAGCAGGGCGGTGCCGGTACTCCGGCTCCCGCCGAGGCCGCCGAGTAATCACGCTCAGCGGTCCAGCGGGCCCCACGTACGCCCGCCGACATATACATCCGGCACCTGCCGAATAGTGGAAGGACGCCTGTCATGGCGAAGCTGTCCCAGGACGACCTGCTCGCGCAGTTCGAAGAGATGACCCTCATCGAGCTCTCCGAGTTCGTGAAGGCCTTCGAGGAGAAGTTCGACGTCACCGCCGCCGCCCCGGTCGCCGTTGCCGCCGCCGGTGGCGCCGCTGCCGGTGCCGCCCCGGCCGAGGAGGAGAAGGACGAGTTCGACGTCATCCTCACCGGCGCCGGCGAGAAGAAGATCCAGGTCATCAAGGTCGTGCGTGAGCTGACCTCGCTGGGTCTGAAGGAGGCCAAGGACCTCGTCGACGGCACCCCGAAGCCGGTCCTCGAGAAGGTCGCCAAGGAGGCCGCGGAGAAGGCTGCCGAGTCCCTCAAGGCCGCCGGCGCCTCCGTCGAGGTCAAGTGACCCCTGGAGTCCTCTGACTCCTCACGCCCCCGCCTCGCGGCGGGGACGTCACTCGCGAAGGGCGATCACCCGCTTGGGTGGTCGCCCTTCGGCGTGCTGCGGGAGGCTGCCTTGATCTTCTGCCGGTGCCGGGTAGGGTGATCTTCGCCGTGCGTCTCCGAAAGGGGACGTCAACCGGGGTCCCCGCGCGAGGGGTGAAGATCGCTGGGTGGCCGTCAGTGGCTCAGGGCCTTGACGAACCGCACGCGGCGCGCAATTCTCAGGACGCGTCGTCATCTCGATCCGCTTCCGAGGCATGGATCGAGAGTGAAGAGGGCAGTAAAGAAGAGCGCGCACCGCGCGTGAGGTCTATCCATAGGTGTTGAGAACAGCTGTTGCGAACGACGAGGGTTTCTGAGAGCCCCGACTGGACATCAGTGTGGCGTTTGGCTACACTGACCCTTTGCGCTGCCTGTTAGCTGCCTCCTGCCCGTCACCAGGGGCATGCCCACGCCTAGCACCGATGACCGGACCTTCCCTGACCTGGGATTTCTGTCGCTGTGTGGGGCTTGGGGCCGGTACGCGCGTAGTGAGTCCGAGCCCTCGGAAGGACCCCCTCTTGGCCGCCTCGCGCAACGCCTCGACCTCGAATACGAACAACGGTGCCAGCACCGCCCCGCTGCGCATCTCTTTTGCAAAGATCAAGGAGCCCCTCGAGGTTCCGAACCTCCTCGCGCTGCAGACCGAGAGCTTTGACTGGCTCCTCGGCAACGCCGCCTGGAAGGCTCGCGTCGAGGCTGCTCTGGACAGCGGACAAGACGTCCCCACCAAGTCCGGCCTGGAGGAGATCTTCGAGGAGATCTCCCCGATCGAGGACTTCTCCGGGTCGATGTCGCTGACGTTCCGCGACCACCGCTTCGAGCCCCCGAAGAACTCCATCGACGAGTGCAAGGAGCGCGACTTCACCTTCGCCGCGCCGCTCTTCGTCACCGCCGAGTTCACCAACAACGAGACCGGCGAGATCAAGTCCCAGACGGTCTTCATGGGCGACTTCCCGCTCATGACCAACAAGGGCACCTTCGTGATCAACGGCACCGAGCGTGTCGTGGTCTCGCAGCTGGTCCGGTCCCCGGGCGTCTACTTCGACTCCTCCATCGACAAGACGTCCGACAAGGACATCTTCTCGGCCAAGATCATCCCTTCCCGGGGTGCCTGGCTGGAGATGGAGATCGACAAGCGCGACATGGTCGGTGTCCGCATCGACCGCAAGCGCAAGCAGTCCGTCACCGTCCTCCTGAAGGCGCTCGGCTGGACCACCGAGCAGATCCTGGAGGAGTTCGGCGAGTACGAGTCGATGCGCGCCACCCTGGAGAAGGACCACACCCAGGGCCAGGACGACGCGCTGCTCGACATCTACCGCAAGCTGCGCCCGGGCGAGCCGCCGACGCGCGAGGCCGCCCAGACGCTGCTGGAGAACCTCTACTTCAACCCGAAGCGCTACGACCTCGCGAAGGTCGGCCGCTACAAGGTGAACAAGAAGCTCGGCGCGGACGAGCCGCTCGACGCCGGTGTCCTCACCAGCGACGACATCATCGCCACCATCAAGTACCTGGTGAAGCTGCACGCCGGCGAGACCGAGACGATCGGCGAGTCGGGCCGGGAGATCGTCGTCGAGACCGACGACATCGACCACTTCGGCAACCGCCGCCTGCGCAACGTCGGCGAGCTCATCCAGAACCAGGTCCGCACGGGTCTCGCCCGTATGGAGCGCGTCGTGCGCGAGCGCATGACGACCCAGGACGTCGAGGCGATCACGCCGCAGACCCTGATCAACATCCGGCCGGTCGTCGCCTCCATCAAGGAGTTCTTCGGCACCAGCCAGCTGTCGCAGTTCATGGACCAGAACAACCCGCTCTCGGGTCTCACCCACAAGCGCCGTCTGTCGGCGCTCGGCCCGGGTGGTCTCTCGCGTGAGCGGGCCGGCTTCGAGGTCCGCGACGTGCACCCGTCCCACTACGGACGCATGTGCCCGATCGAGACCCCTGAAGGCCCGAACATCGGTCTGATCGGTTCGCTCGCCTCGTACGGCCGCGTCAACGCGTTCGGCTTCATCGAGACGCCGTACCGCAAGGTCGTCGACGGCCAGGTCACCGACGAGGTCGACTACATCACCGCCGACGAGGAAGACCGCTTCGTGATCGCCCAGGCGAACGCGACGCTCTCCGAGGACATGCGCTTCACCGAGCCGCGCGTCCTGGTCCGCCGTCGTGGCGGGGAGGTCGACTACATCCCCGGTGACGACGTCGACTACATGGACGTCTCGCCGCGCCAGATGGTGTCCGTCGCCACCGCGATGATCCCCTTCCTGGAGCACGACGACGCCAACCGCGCCCTCATGGGCGCGAACATGATGCGCCAGGCCGTCCCGCTCATCAAGAGCGAGGCGCCGCTGGTCGGCACCGGCATGGAGTACCGCTGCGCCACCGACGCCGGTGACGTCCTCAAGGCCGAGAAGGACGGTGTGGTCCAGGAGGTCTCCGCGGACTACGTCACCGTCACCAACGACGACGGCACGTACACCACGTACCGCATCGCCAAGTTCTCGCGCTCCAACCAGGGCACCTCGGTCAACCAGAAGGTCGTCGTCTCCGAGGGCGACCGGGTCATCGAGGGCCAGGTCCTCGCCGACGGGCCGGCCACCGAGAACGGTGAGATGGCGCTCGGCAAGAACCTGCTCGTGGCGTTCATGCCGTGGGAGGGCCACAACTACGAGGACGCGATCATCCTGTCGCAGCGCCTCGTGCAGGACGACGTCCTCTCCTCGATCCACATCGAGGAGCACGAGGTCGACGCCCGTGACACCAAGCTGGGCCCGGAGGAGATCACCCGGGACATCCCGAACGTCTCCGAGGAGGTCCTCGCCGACCTCGACGAGCGCGGCATCATCCGCATCGGTGCCGAGGTCGTCGCCGGCGACATCCTCGTCGGCAAGGTCACGCCCAAGGGTGAGACCGAGCTGACCCCGGAGGAGCGCCTGCTCCGCGCGATCTTCGGTGAGAAGGCGCGCGAGGTGCGCGACACCTCCCTGAAGGTGCCGCACGGTGAGATCGGCAAGGTCATCGGCGTCCGCGTCTTCGACCGCGAAGAGGGCGACGAGCTGCCGCCGGGCGTGAACCAGCTGGTCCGCGTCTACGTCGCGCAGAAGCGCAAGATCACCGACGGTGACAAGCTGGCCGGCCGTCACGGCAACAAGGGCGTCATCTCCAAGATCCTGCCGATCGAGGACATGCCGTTCCTGGAGGACGGCACCCCGGTCGACATCATCCTCAACCCGCTGGGTGTCCCGTCCCGAATGAACCCGGGACAGGTCCTGGAGATCCACCTCGGCTGGCTCGCCAGCCGCGGCTGGGACGTCTCCGGCCTCGGTGACGAGTGGGCCAAGCGCCTCCAGGCCATCGGCGCCGACCAGGTCGCCCCCGGCACCAACGTCGCCACGCCCGTCTTCGACGGTGCGCGCGAGGACGAGATCTCCGGCCTCTTCCAGGCCACGATCCCGAACCGCGACGGCGTCCGCATGGTGCAGCCCTCCGGCAAGGCCCAGCTGTTCGACGGCCGCTCCGGCGAGCCGTTCCCGGACCCGGTCTCGGTCGGGTACATGTACATCCTCAAGCTGCACCACCTGGTCGACGACAAGCTCCACGCGCGTTCGACCGGCCCGTACTCCATGATCACGCAGCAGCCGCTGGGTGGTAAGGCGCAGTTCGGTGGTCAGCGATTCGGTGAGATGGAGGTGTGGGCCCTTGAGGCATACGGCGCCGCATACGCCCTCCAGGAACTCCTGACGATCAAGTCCGACGACGTCACCGGCCGTGTGAAGGTCTACGAGGCGATCGTCAAGGGCGAGAACATCCCCGAGCCCGGCATTCCCGAGTCCTTCAAGGTGCTCATCAAGGAAATGCAGTCGCTCTGCCTCAACGTGGAGGTGCTGTCCTCGGACGGCATGTCCATCGAGATGCGTGACACGGACGAGGACGTCTTCCGCGCGGCGGAGGAGCTCGGTATCGACCTGTCCCGGCGCGAGCCGAGCAGCGTCGAAGAGGTCTGACGGGCTGGCCGGCCGGATCCCAGTGAACCGGCCGGCTTTCCCCGGACCCGTTCAGACCATTGCTGAAGTGCCCCGATTTCTCGCGTGACGCGAGGGGGCTCGAACCCCCGAAAGAGGGATTGACGACAAGTGCTCGACGTCAACTTCTTCGACGAGCTGCGGATCGGCCTTGCCACCGCGGACGACATCCGGACCTGGTCCCACGGCGAGGTCAAGAAGCCTGAGACCATCAACTACCGCACCCTCAAGCCCGAGAAGGACGGACTCTTCTGCGAGAAGATCTTCGGTCCGACCCGGGACTGGGAGTGCTACTGCGGCAAGTACAAGCGTGTCCGCTTCAAGGGCATCATCTGTGAGCGCTGCGGCGTCGAGGTCACGCGCGCCAAGGTGCGCCGTGAGCGCATGGGCCACATCGAGCTCGCCGCTCCCGTCACCCACATCTGGTACTTCAAGGGCGTCCCGTCGCGCCTGGGCTACCTGCTGGACCTCGCGCCGAAGGACCTCGAGAAGGTCATCTACTTCGCCGCGTACATGATCACGTTCGTCGACGAGGAGCGCCGTACCCGCGACCTCCCGTCGCTGGAGGCGCACGTCTCCGTCGAGCGCCAGCAGATCGAGAACCGCCGCGACTCGGACCTCGAGAACCGTGCCAAGAAGCTGGAGACGGACCTCGCCGAGCTGGAGGCCGAGGGCGCCAAGGCCGACGTGCGCCGCAAGGTGCGCGAAGGCGCCGAGCGTGAGATGAAGCAGCTGCGTGACCGTGCGCAGCGCGAGATCGACCGTCTCGACGAGGTGTGGAGCCGCTTCAAGAACCTCAAGGTCCAGGACCTGGAGGGCGACGAGCTGCTCTACCGCGAGCTGCGTGACCGCTTCGGCACGTACTTCGACGGCTGCATGGGCGCCGCCGCGCTGCAGAAGCGCCTGGAGTCCTTCGACCTCGACGAGGAGGCCGAGCGTCTCCGCGAGATCATCCGCACCGGCAAGGGCCAGAAGAAGACCCGTGCGCTCAAGCGCCTCAAGGTCGTCTCCGCGTTCCTGCAGACGAGCAACAAGCCCAAGGGCATGGTGCTCGACTGCGTGCCGGTCATCCCGCCGGACCTGCGTCCGATGGTGCAGCTGGACGGTGGCCGCTTCGCGACCTCCGACCTGAACGACCTGTACCGCCGTGTGATCAACCGCAACAACCGCCTCAAGCGCCTTCTCGACCTCGGTGCCCCCGAGATCATCGTGAACAACGAGAAGCGGATGCTGCAGGAGGCCGTCGACGCGCTGTTCGACAACGGCCGTCGCGGCCGTCCGGTCACCGGTCCCGGCAACCGCCCGCTGAAGTCCCTCAGCGACATGCTGAAGGGCAAGCAGGGCCGCTTCCGCCAGAACCTCCTCGGCAAGCGCGTGGACTACTCCGCGCGTTCCGTGATCGTCGTCGGTCCGCAGCTCAAGCTGCACCAGTGCGGTCTGCCGAAGGCGATGGCGCTGGAGCTCTTCAAGCCGTTCGTGATGAAGCGCCTGGTGGACCTGAACCACGCGCAGAACATCAAGTCGGCCAAGCGCATGGTCGAGCGTGGCCGCACCGTGGTGTACGACGTCCTCGAAGAGGTCATCGCCGAGCACCCGGTGCTGCTGAACCGCGCGCCCACCCTGCACCGCCTCGGCATCCAGGCCTTCGAGCCGCAGCTGGTCGAGGGCAAGGCCATCCAGATCCACCCGCTCGTCTGCACCGCGTTCAACGCGGACTTCGACGGTGACCAGATGGCCGTGCACCTGCCGCTCTCCGCGGAGGCGCAGGCCGAGGCCCGCATCCTGATGCTGTCCTCGAACAACATCCTGAAGCCGGCCGACGGCCGCCCCGTCACCATGCCGACCCAGGACATGGTGCTGGGCCTCTTCTTCCTCACCACGGACGACGAGGGCCGCGACGTCAAGGGCGCCGGGCGCTCCTTCGGCTCCACGGCCGAGGCCATCATGGCCTTCGACGCCCGCGAGCTGTCGCTCCAGGCGAAGGTCGACATCCGCTTCCCGGTGGGCACCATCCCGCCGCGTGGCTGGGTGCCGCCGGTCGCCGAGGAGGGCGAGCCCGAGTACCAGCCGGGTGACACCTTCCGGCTGCGTACGAGCCTGGGCCGCGCGCTCTTCAACGAGCTGCTGCCCGAGGACTACCCGTTCGTCGACTACTCGGTGGGCAAGAAGCAGCTCTCCGAGATCGTCAACGACCTGGCCGAGCGCTACCCCAAGGTGATCGTGGCGGCGACGCTCGACAACCTGAAGGCGGCCGGTTTCCACTGGGCGACCCGCTCCGGTGTGACCGTGGCCATCTCCGACGTCGTCGTGCCCGAGGCCAAGAAGGCCATCGTCAAGGGCTACGAGGAGCAGGACGAGAAGGTCCAGAAGCAGTACGAGCGCGGTCTGATCACCAAGGACGAGCGCACGCAGGAGCTCATCGCGATCTGGACCAAGGCGACCAACGAGGTCGCCGAGGCGATGAACGCGAACTTCCCGAAGACGAACCCCATCTTCATGATGGTCGACTCGGGTGCCCGAGGAAACATGATGCAGATGCGTCAGATCGCGGGTATGCGTGGTCTGGTGTCGAACGCGAAGAACGAGACGATCCCGCGTCCGATCAAGGCGTCCTTCCGTGAGGGCCTCACGGTGCTGGAGTACTTCATCTCCACGCACGGTGCCCGTAAGGGTCTGGCGGACACCGCCCTGCGTACCGCCGACTCGGGTTACCTGACCCGTCGTCTGGTGGACGTCTCGCAGGACGTGATCATCCGCGAGGAGGACTGCGGCACCGACCGCGGCCTGAAGCTGAAGATCGCCGTCAAGGGTGCGGACGGTGTCCTGCGCAAGACGGAGGACGTCGAGACCTCGGTCTACGCCCGCATGCTCGCCGAGGACGTCGTCGTCGACGGCAAGGTCATCGCGCCTGCCAACGTCGACCTCGGTGACGTCCTGATCGACGCCCTGGTGAACGCCGGCGTCGAGGAGGTCAAGACCCGCTCGGTCCTGACCTGTGAGTCCGCGGTCGGCACCTGTGCCTTCTGCTACGGACGCTCGCTCGCCACCGGCAAGCTGGTCGACATCGGTGAGGCGGTCGGCATCATCGCCGCCCAGTCCATCGGTGAGCCCGGTACCCAGCTGACGATGCGTACCTTCCACACCGGTGGTGTGGCCGGTGACGACATCACCCAGGGTCTGCCGCGTGTCGTCGAGCTCTTCGAGGCCCGTACGCCCAAGGGTGTCGCCCCGATCTCGGAGGCGGCCGGCCGTGTCCGGATCGAGGAGACCGAGAAGACCAAGAAGATCGTCGTCACCCCGGACGACGGCAGCGAGGAGACGGCCTTCCCGATCTCCAAGCGCGCCCGTCTCCTGGTCGGCGAGGGCGACCCGGTCGAGGTGGGCCAGAAGCTCACCGTCGGTGCGACCAACCCGCACGACGTGCTGCGGATCCTCGGTCAGCGCGCGGTCCAGGTCCACCTGGTCGGCGAGGTCCAGAAGGTCTACAACTCGCAGGGCGTGTCGATCCACGACAAGCACATCGAGATCATCATCCGGCAGATGCTGCGCCGGGTGACGATCATCGAGTCCGGCGACGCGGAGCTGCTGCCGGGCGAGCTGGTCGAGCGGTCGAAGTTCGAGACCGAGAACCGTCGTGTGGTCACCGAGGGCGGTCACCCCGCCTCCGGCCGTCCGCAGCTGATGGGTATCACCAAGGCCTCGCTGGCGACGGAGTCCTGGCTGTCGGCCGCCTCCTTCCAGGAGACGACCCGGGTGCTGACGGACGCGGCGATCAACGCCAAGTCCGACTCGCTCATCGGCCTCAAGGAGAACGTCATCATCGGTAAGCTCATCCCGGCCGGTACGGGTCTGTCCCGCTACCGCAACATCCGGGTGGAGCCGACCGAGGAGGCCAAGGCCGCGATGTACTCGGCCGTCGGCTACGACGACATCGACTACTCGCCGTTCGGCACGGGCTCCGGCCAGGCCGTTCCGCTGGAGGACTACGACTACGGTCCGTACAACCAGTAGCAGTGAGTGAGAAGGGCGCCCATCCCGTGGTGTACGGGGTGGGCGCCCTTCTGTGTGCCGTGGCCCGGCCGCCTGCCCGGCCGTGCCGGTTCAGCCGATGGCGATCCGCGGGTGGGCGGAGGGGCTGATCCAGGCCATGATCCGGTCCATCGTCGCGCGCGGCACGGAGACGCAGCCGGCGGTGGCCCCGCTGCCGTTGACGTGCAGGAAGATCCCGGCTCCCCGGCCGGGCACGGCGGGCCACCGGTTGTAGTCGATGACGAGGGCCTTGGCGTACTGGGTCGGGTAGTTGACCAGGTGTTCGCTGCCCCTCTCGCCCTTCTCGGTCAGCGGGAAGTCGGCGCCGGCCTCGGTGTGCATCGAGTTGTAGAACTTCGACTCGGGGTCCTGGACCCACCAGTGGCTGCTGTTGACGACGGTGTACGGCATGGAGGTGCCGCCGGCCTGGACGCCGAAGCCCTCGGTGAGCGTGTAGGTGCCCGAGGGGGTGGTGGAGGTGTTCTGCTTCCGGGTGGACCCGTTGGTCACCCCGTTCGAGCCGACGCGGCCGGCCGTGGTGGAGAACTGCGGCTTCCAGCCGGAGGAGCCCTTCTGCCAGGCGGTCACGGTGGCGTACGAGCCACTGGCGTCGACGGTGATCACCTGGGTGGAGTCGCCGACGGAGACGGGAACCGGGAAGGACGGGGCGGGGGCCTTCTCCTGGGCTGCGGGGGCGGGTTCCTCCTTCGCTCCCGGTTTCGGGGAGGTGCGGGAGGAACCGGCCGGTCCGGGCTTCTTCGAGGCGGAGGCGGAGGCGGAAGCCGAGGCGGAGGCGCTCGCGGACACGGAGGGAGAGGCCGGGGCGGAAGCGGAGGGTGTGGCGCTCGGGCCCTCCCCGGCGTCGGCCGCCACCGATGAGGCGGCCGAGGGGCCGGGCGGCGGGGCTGCCCCGTCGTCCGACGTCTCGGTCCCGCAGCCGGAGCTGAGCAGCAGCGCTCCCGCGGTGGCGAGGGCGGCGATGACGGGACGGTACACGACCTGCACGTGGTGCTCCTGGATGACGGGAGAACGGCTGGAGGTGTGGGGGCCGCGCGTGGTCCGGGGCGTGGGGGACGGTGACGCTGGGGCCCCGCGCCCAGGGGCACGCGAGGGGAATCCTAACGATCCGTCACGCCGGGGGGGTTGGTTTTCCGGTGATCCGTGGTCCCGCCGTGGCGCGGGACCACGGACCACCGGTCGTCGCCGCCGGAACGCCGTGCCCCGGTGTGCCGCTCGCCGGGACGCTCCTCGCCCCGGTCCGCCGCCGGACGGGGGCGGACTCAGCGCACGACGGTCTCCCAGAGGACGACGGCGAGGCCGACGGTCGCGGTGAGCGCGCCGATGCTCGCCAGCGGCCACCGGGAGCGTTCCAGTGTGTCGAGGCGGTTCTCGTGGTCCGCCAGCTGTTTGTCGGTCTGGTCGCTGCGCTGGACGAGCAGCGCCAGCTGGCCGTCGGCACGGGCGAACCCGGCCTCCAGCGAGCCGCGCAGGCGTTCCAGCTCCAGGGCGACGGCGACCGGGTTGTTCGGGTCGGTCTCATTCATGGGCGGTTCCGGTGTTCGTGCTTCCGGGCGGTCCGGTGCGGAGCCACCCGGGGAGCAGCGCCTGCACCCCGGGCACGGCCATCACCCGGGTCAGCGCCCCCGCGACGGCCAGGGTCCCGGCGACCCAGGGCAGGGCCGCCGGGAGCCCGGCCGCGTCGACAAGCGCGGGCAGGAGCACGGCAAGGGAGAGAGCGGTCTGGACCACGGTGCGGGCGGTCCGGCGGGCGGCGTCGGACATGGCTGGGGGTTCCTCACTTCGCGTAGGGGACCTTGAGGGCGTTCCAGGAGGTCCGGCCGGGTACGCCGTCGGCGTCGCCGCCCCGGAAACCCAGCTTGCGCTGCCAGGCGGCGTACGAACGGCGGTCCGCGTCGGACCAGCGGGGGCCCGGCCCGACGGCGTAGGACGAGCAGCCCTCGGCGACGAGCCGGCGGCCCATGGCGGTGATGACGGGGGAGCTGGTGCGGCCGGTGAAGAAGGAGGCACCGGGGAACGGCTGGTAGCGGGGGGCGGGGGCCGTGCCGGCCTGCTTGCCCGTGGAGGCGCCGCTCGCCGGGGCGCCGAGCCGGGTGGCGATGAGGTTCCGCAGGGAGGGCATGGTGAAGCCGCGCGGGTCGACCTTCCAGTCGGACCACTCCAGGTGGCCGATGACGCTGCGCGCGGTCCAGCCGTGGGCCCGGCAGATCGCCGCCGACACGCGTTCGATCGCGTCGAGCTGGGCGGCCGGCCAGGGGTCCTCGCCGTCGCCGAGGTTGACGCACTCGAATCCGTAGAAGCGGGCGTTGCCGTCGACCGCGCCGGCGCTGCCCTCGTGTTCGTGCGGGGCGGGCGGGCGGTCGCCGTAGTCCTCCGCGATCACCCGCTGGAGCACGGCCGGGTCGCCGCCCCCCGCGTGGTTGGCGCGGCCGTTGCCGACCAGGTGGACGGTGCCGGACTTGTCGATGACGCCGTGGCAGAGCGGGCCCGGCAGCGCGGCGTAGCCGTTGTAGCAGAGCTCCACGGACGCGTCGGTGCCGCTGCTGACGGTGTGGTGGATCATCACGCCGTTCACGGGGCCCCAGGCGCCCTTGTGGTTGCGGTTGTGGGTGCGCCAGTCCGCGTACTCGACGACGGTGACGCCTTCGGCGTGCAGCGCGGCGAGCAGCTGGTCGGCGGTCAGGGGGGTGGCCATGGATGTGGTTCCTTTCGGTACGGCGCACACGGGTACGGCAGGGGCCCCGCACCGGGTGGTGCGGGGCCCCTCGCACGGGTGCGTCAGGAGAGTGCTGCCCAGATCGCGTTGGAGTCGTCCATCACCTTGTCGAGCGCGAAGGAGGTGGGCAGCGAGGTCTGGCCGGTGGTGCTCAGCCGGCCGTGGCGGACGAACTTGCCCGGCATCCGGGCGCTGCCGCCCGGCGTCTCACCCACATGGGCGCCGCGCAGGAAGGCGGGGCCGTTGGAGTTGGGGCTGGGCCCGTTGACGACGAGCCCGATCCAGTAGTTGCCCGCCTTCGCGCTGTACGCGGCCGACAGCGGGCAGACCACGGTCACGCCCTCGGTCTTGGGGATCAGGGTGGTGAGGTTGGCGGTCACCCCGACCCGGGTGCCGGCGTCGGTGTAGAGGCCCGCGTAGGAGGAGGTGCTGAGGGTTCCGCCGACGTAGCCCGGGACGTAGAACACCACGTTCTTGACGGTGGCGGGGGCGTGCAGCGGGATGCCGATCAGGTACACCCAGCCGTTGATGCAGTACTGGGGGGTGGGGGCGGCCCCCGCCGCCGGGTCGAACGCCCAGCCGCGGAACCCCATCGAGGAGGGGGTCCAGGTGCCGGCCGCCGAGACCGCGTCCACGTAGCCGCGCCGGGTCAGCTGGTCGTCGGTGGTGGGGGCGGCCGTGGTGGACGGCGGGACGAGGAAGGTCTTGGCACCGTCGATCTCCTGGGCCCCGGTGCGCAGGACCCCCTCGCCCGCCGGTACCGCGGACACGTCCGACGCGGAGAGGGCGACCTCGCCGATGAGGCCGTTGACCGAGGTGACCGGGGCGCCGCCGAGCGGCAGGTAGCGGGCGTCGCCCGCCGCCTGGGTCAGCGCGCCCAGGTCGTTCGCGGTCAGCAGGACCTCGCCGGTCTGCCCGTTGACGGAGGCGACGGCGCCGCCGCCCGCGGGCAGCTGGGCGGCCGGTACCAGCCCGTCCGGGCCGAGGGTGGCGACCCCGCCGGGCGCGCCCGCCGCCGAGGAGGCGAGGGCCGAGACGTCCGCCGCGCCCAGGACGATGTCGGCCTCGGTGTGTCCGTTGACGGAGTGCACCGCTCCGGCCGGTCCGGCGGGGCCCTGGGGGCCGGGTGCGCCGACGGGTCCCGCCGGCCCCGGTACGGCCACGTACTGCGGGGTGTTCGGATCGGCCGGGGCGATGTCGGCGAGGTCCACGGCGGGGACGTCCGACGCCAGCACGATCTGGTAGGCGCGTCCGCCGCGGGCGAGGCCGGCGAGTTTCTCCGTGACGGTGTACGTCCACGTGGCGGGGTTCCAGCCCGGGGCGTCGGTGGCGGGCAGGACGACGCTGATCCTGCCCTCCGCGTCGAGGGTGGCCCGGGTCGGTCCGCCCAGGAAGAGGTCCTCCTCGGCGTGGGTGAGGAGCGCCGGGGGCCGGAACTCGACGGTGCCGCTCATCGGGCGGCCGTCGGGGGTCATGTAGCGGGCGGTGACGGTGACGGTGGGAATGTTTTCAGGCAGCACTCGGGTGCCCTCCTCGGTGGTTGGTGGGTGGCCGTCCGGCGCGGCGGTGCGTCAGGACTGGATGCCGTACAGGGCGAGCGGACGGCAGCGCAGGGTGTCGCCGGCGGCCGCGACCCTGGCCTGGATCTCGAAGGAGACCGCGGTGCCGAAGGCGGCGGGCAGCCGCTCGGTGACCGTCAGGCCGCCGCCCGGTCCGCCCGTCCCGCCGAGCGGGACGCCGTCGACACACAGCCGCACCTCGGCGCCCGTACTGCCCTCGGCGGCGACCACGCAGTGCAGCCGGGGGTGCTGGACGATGCCCGGGCCCTGGTAGAGCGTGGTCCATTCGGTCGATCCGGTGGACTCCCAGCGCGCTGCCCCGGCCGGGCCGGGCAGCGGGTACGGGATGTAGGGGCGGGCCAGGCCGCCCTGGACGGCGTCGTCGGCGACGACCACGTTGCCCCGGCGGTCGAGGATCTGCACCGGCTGGACGGGCAGGGTGTCCGGGGACGCCGTCCAGACGGTCAGGGCGAGGGAGCCGTCGTCGCGGCGTACGACGAAGCCCTGCTGCGGGTCGTCCTCGCCGCGGTCCGGCTGGACGCGTCCCAGGTAGAGCAGGTCCTCGTCGCCGGAGGTGCGTACGCGCAGCCGGCCCTGGTCGCCGATGACGACCTCGCCGCCCATGATCTGGTTCAGCGCCGGTGTGGTGTTGGCGCTGCCCATCAGCTCCCTGACCTGGCGTTCCAGCGAACGGATGCGGTCGAGGAGATCGGTGGGGATGATCGCCACGGGGTCACGCTCCTTCCAGGTAGAGGACGGCGGTCTCGGCCTTGGTGCGCTGGGGCGGGGTGACGGCGATACCGACGATCCGGTAGGCGGCGTCGAGCCCCTCGTGGTGCCACAGGTCGTGGATCCGCAGCCGGATGCGGGCCCCGAGGAGGGCCGGGGTGATCCGGCCGTCCAGCAGCACGGTCAGCTCCGGGATGACCTCGGGGCGGTTCTGCCGGACCAGTTCGGCGCGGGCCAGCGAGCGCAGGGTCGCCTCGTCCGTGACACCGCTGTGGTCGGAGGTGAGCTCCAGCCGGGGCCAGCCGGCCTCCAGGTCGCCCGGGGAGACCTCCCTGACGGTGAGCGGCTGGGACTCCTGGGACTGGTCGGTGTTGTCGGAGTCGCCCCGGGCGACCCAGACGTTGGCCTGCACGGTGGAGTCCGTCGGCAGGCTGTAGGTGAGGACCTGGCCGGGGTGGTCCAGCACGATGTCGCTGTGCCCGGTACGGATCTTCGGGTGGCCGAGCTGGAGGCGCTTGACCCGCCGGCCCTCGGAGTCCCGGTAGCAGTGGATGCGCCACTCGAACCCGTCGCTCAACTGACCCAGTTTGTCGATCAGTTCACGGATGCGGGCGAGCGCGGAATAGGCGTAGGCGTAGTCCCGGACCACCCCGGACCGGCCGTGTCCCGGGCTGATGCCGATGTCTCCGCCGGGCTGTTCCTGGGTGTGGGTGATCAGGTCGCGGACGATGTCGAACTGGTCCGTGCCGGTGCCCGCCAGGCTGTCGGAGAGGATGCGGTGGTCCAGGTACGAGTCGAACGTGCCGGCCTGGAACTGCACCTGGATCCGGCCCTGTTCGTCGGCGACCGGTGTGCAGGTCCACAGGATCCCGCCCCACCAGATGTCACCGTCGCGCTCCAGCCAGACCGCGGTGCGGCCGGGCTGGAGCGCGGCCCGCGCCCGGGCCGCCAGCGCGCCCCCGGGCAGGGGGACGTTGGCGGTGAGCGACCCGGGCTTGCCTATGTAGTCGTCGAACTTGGTCTCCGTGAGCGGCAGCACGTCCAGCAGGCGGTCGGTGCGCAGGTCGCAGAAGAGCGCCCGGTAGACGGGCGTGGTGACGGACGGGGTCATCTGCTGCCTCACACGAACGGGTCGACGCGGACGAAACGGTTGTCGTACCAGCCCTTGTTGTCGGTCGCCGACGAGGAGTAGGCGGAGACGGCCGTGTAGACCGTGCCGGGCTGGAGCCCGGTGACGGGGAACGTGGTGGACACCGAGGTGAGGACCTTGGACGAGACGATCGCGGAGCGGGTCTCGTGGGGCTCCAGGACCAGGGTGCTCTCCTTGCGGATGGTGGCGCTCATCCGTGACCACCTGTTGTCGATCCCGGTGTTGCCCATGAATCCGACGGTCACCAGGACCGCGCCCGACACCGGTGCGGTGAAGGTGGCGATGAGCGTGGGCCCCTTCGTGTCGTCCACCGCCTCGACCCAGGCGGTGGTGGAGCAGTAGCCGCCGTCGTTGTTGAACGCGAACGCGGAGGACGGGACGGCCGGCCGCCAGACGGTGCCGTCCCAGCGCTGGAGCCGCCCGGCCTCGTCGCGGTACTGGCCGGTGTACTCGCCCGCCGCGAGGGCGTCCTGCGGGGCGATGCCGCCGGTCTCGCGGGGGTAGCTCGCCCAGCGGGTCCCGTCCCAGCGCTGGAGGGCGCTGGAGGTGTCGCGGTACTGGCCCGGGTAGCCGCCGGGTGTGTCGCGGTTCCAGGAGTCGGCGAGGATGCCGCCGACGGCGACCGTCGACACCCGCAGGTCGTACACCGCGTCCGCCCAGGGGATGCCGCCGGTGCCCACCGAGGCGCCCGCGGGCACGGTGACCCGGGCGAGCGGCAGCGAGGCCTCCGGGACCTGCGGCGGCTCGGGGGTGGCGCCCGGCTTGCCCACGAGGACCTCCAGGACGGCCTCCGTACGGTTCCCGCCGTCGGACTGGGCGTCGTGCACGCGCAGGACCACCAGGTCGATACGCGGGTTGGTGGCGTCCCCGTCGTCGAAGGTCACCTCGGTGTAGTCGGTGAGGACGACCGGGTAGGCGCCGGCCGGCTCGCGGCCCTGGATCACCGCGCGGCCCGGCGAGACGGTGGCCCTCATCCCGGCGTTCTCGCCGAAGACGTAGAGGGCCGACATCAGGTACTCGCCGCCGGTGGAGCCCGGGATCACCCCGCTGGTGGTGGTCAGCGCCCCGTTGGGGGCCATGGTGCCGACGGGGGAGAGCCGGGTGTCGGCCCGGGACTGACCGGTCTCGGTCTCGGTGCGGTTGACGAGCCAGGCACTGCGTACGGGCATGTTGTCCTCCTGAGAAGTGATGGGGGTGTCGGTCGTGACCCGCGAGGTCACCAGTGGGCGTCGCGCCAGCGCAGGGTGGCGGAGGCCCGGGGGTCGGGGGTGGCGTCGTCGGAGCGGAAGGCGAGCTCCGTACTGCCCGGGGCCAGCTGGAACAGCTGCTCGGGCACCGAGGCGGGGGACGCGGTGTAGAGCCGGGAAGCGGTGGCGTTGAGCAGCACCGTGCCGGACTCGGTGTCCACCGTCAGCACGTCCTGGGGGCCCAGCACGATGTCGTACTGGAGCCGCCGGCCGTCGCGGAGCCGGGTCAGTGTCGGGCGGCGCAGCGGGCCGCGGAACTCGATCACCGGATGGGCCGCAGCCGCGCCGCCGTTGACGGCGGTGCAGGTGCCCGCGGCACCGGTCGCCCCCCATTCCAGGGGCCACTCCAGTCCCATCCCGGCGGCCCCGGGCTCGGCCGGCCAGTCCAGGCCCGGCTCCATGACGGGCAGCGTGGCCCGCGTTTCCCGCAGGACCGACCCGAACCGGCGCGGGTCGGTGGCGGTCCACTGGAGGCTGGCCTTGGAGGCGCCGTGCACCACGAAGGACCGGTCCTGCGGTACGACACGGCGGCTGACCCGGGCCCGTACGGCCAGCGTCTCGCCGTGCAGCCGCACGGCCAGCCACTGCTCGCCGCCGTCGGCGCCGGTGGCGGAGCGGAAGGCGGCGAGGACGCCGGGGATCTGCCCGGCGGTCCGGGGCAGCAGCCAGACGGACGCGCCGACGAGCCGGGGCTGTGCCCAGCGGGCACCGGGCCAGGCGCCGTGCTGGTCGGGGCGGGTGATGTCCCCGGTGTCGAGGACCGGCAGGTCGTCCCAGCCGGTGATACCGGTGCGGTCGATCTCGTACGGCGTACCGGGGCCCATCAGCAGTCCGGCCCACTGGATCTGCCCGTCGCGGGTGATCAGTGAGCCGGGTGCGGCCTCCTGGGCGTATGGGGTTGTGGTCTCGGCCATGAGGGGCCGTCACCTCGCTTCAGTCGTGGGGCGGTGGGGTGCTCATGCCGCCGCTCCGTGCAGGAACAGCAGGTCGGTGGCGACGGCGAGCGGCCCGTTGCCCTCGGCGGCGTGGTAGGCGCGCAGCCGGGAGCGGTCCGTCGGACCGGTGGGGCCGCTCGTGCGTGGCGCGGCCTCGGCGGGGCGCAGCCGGCTGAGCGCGGACAGCGGCAGCACGGACGGGGCGCCGGCCGGCCCGGCGGGCTGGACGACGCCGCCCTCGGCGAGCTGGGGGATCTTGGGAAGGTCGACTCCGAACTTCTTTCCGAAGAAGTTGAAGCTGAGCTTGTTGAGGCCGTCGATGACCCAGTTGGCGAAGGAGATCAGCGCCTTGACCGGCCCGGTGACGGCGGCCATGACGCCCTGCATGCCGGTGCTGACGAAGCGGCCGATGCCGTCCAGGGTCTTGGACATGGCGTCCTTGACCCGGGTGAACATGTCGGGGATCTTCCGGGTGATCCAGTCCAGGACGGGCTGGATGACCGTGCGGAAGCCGCTCCAGGCCCGGCGGATGAGGCCGGTCACGGCGTCGGTGGCGGAGGTGACGGCGGACCGGGTGCCGTTGAAGCCCTTGGACAGGACGGCGCCCACGACGTTCAGGACCGCGGTGACGACCGCGAACGCGGCCTTGAAGTAGGCCGAGATCACGGTGGCGTACGCCTTGAGGACGGGTCCCAGGAACTTGGAGATGGTCTGGAACACCTTGAGGACCTGGTCGAAGACCTGCTTCACGATCTTCTGGCCGGTCTGCGAGTTGAGCGCGTACTCGATGAGGTAGCCGACGAGCGGGGCGACCAGGCCGAGGACGAACCCGAGCGGGTTGGCGCGCATGGCGACGTTGACGGCGGTCATCGCACCGGAGGCGACGGTGAGCGCGCCGCCGAAGAGCCCCATCAGCTTGGACACCGTGCCCGAGCCCTTGCCGAGCGTGCCGGCGAGGCCGCTGAAGGCGGCGCCCTCGGTGGCGACGGAGGTGAGCGGTGCGACGGTGGCACGGGCCTTGGAGGAGCCGGTACGCAGCTGGGTCGCCGTCCGGCCGGCGGTCCTGCCCGTCTTGGTGAGGGACTTCCCGGCCTTGTCCGCACCGGTTCTGAGCTGCCGGAGCTGGGTGCCGGCCGCGGCGGCGGAGCCCTTGATCCGGCCGGCGGCTGTTCCGGCCCGGCCGATGTTCTGCGCGGCGGTGCGTATGGCCCGTGAGGCGCCGGTGAGCTGCCCGCGGAAGGAACCCAGCGCTCCGGCGACCCCCGCGAGCGGGTCCGTACCGGGCCGGAGGGCCATGGCGCTCATCCGCGCGCCTTGGACAGGAACAGCAGGGCGGTGGCCGTCTCCTGGAGGTCGGCCGTGGACGCCTCGTAGTAGTTCTCGATCTGGAAGCCGGCCACCGCTCCGGCCGTGGCGTTGACCGAGTCGGCCCTGGCCCGGCGGGCGGTGTGCCGCAGCAGCCGGTCCAGCTTGGACAGCGGCAGCACGGCCTCGGCCTCACCGGCCTCGGCGACGATGGCGTGCACACCGCCGTTGCGCGGTGCCACGATGCCGCCGGCCGCCAGCTGCGGGATCTTCGGCAGGCTGATGCCGAAGGTCTTGCCGCCGACGCCCGGGACCCAGCCCGGGATCGAGACCTTGATGCGGTTGAGCTTGTCGATCGCGGAGTTGATGAGCCGGATCACGGAGTTGATCGGGCCCTTCACCGCCCCCTTGATCTTGTCGAAGGCCCGGCCCGCGATGCCCTTCAGCCCGCCCCAGATGCTGGACAGCTTCTCCTTGACCTTGCTGAAGGCCTTGGGGATGACGTCGCGGATCCAGTTGACGACCGGTGAGATGACCTTCTTGATGCCGTTCCAGACGCTGGAGATGACCTTCTTGACGGCGTTCATCACCGTCGTGATGATCTTCTTCCAGGCGTTGAAGTAGGTCGTGATGACCTTGGCGACGGCCTTGATGACGACGGTGATCGCCTTCTTGATGCCGTCCCAGACCTTCTTGATCAGCTCGCCGGCCTTCTTCATGATCGGCCCGACGACCTTCATGACCGAGCTGATGACCTTCTTGATGGCGTCGAAGGCGACCTTGAGGACCTTCTGCATGGTCTTCGAGCGGGTGGCCATCTCGACCACCTTCTCGACCAGCGGGGCGAGCAGGGACAGCAACTGGCCGACGAGGTTGCCCTTCATCGACTTGTTGAGCCCCTTCATGCCCTTGGACGCCTTGTCGGCCCCGGACTTGAACTTCCCGACCTGGGTGCCGCTCTTCTGACCGGTCTTGCCGGCCTTGGCCATCGAGCGCTCGGCCTTGTCGGCGGCGCGCTGGATGCCGGTGAGCTCGCGGGCGGAGCCCTGGGCGGAGGTCTTGAGATTTTTGAGTCCGCGGTCACCGGCGTTGACCTTGCCCTGGAGGCCACTCGCCGCCCTTTCGGCCCCCTGGGTGGCGCCTTTGAAGTTGTTGAGAGAAGTCGTCGCTTTCCCGAGTGATCGCACCAGGGACATGTATCCACCTCTTTCTCGGCAGGGGAGTGTGATGTGCCCGGCTCATCCGATGGCCGCGACCAGTTGGTCGATCCGCGTGTGCAATTCGTTGAGTTCGGCCGCGGCGGTGCGACTGGACGGTATGGTTCCGGGCGAAGCCGGGACGCGTGACCTCACTTGGTCGCGGGTGTTCCGGCGCGCCCGGGTGTTCTCGGCCACTCGTTTGTCCAGCCCGTCGATCCTCTTGTTGAGTTTCTTCGCGACTTCCTTGATCCGGCGGGAGAGCCGGTGGTCGAGGTCGTGGAACTTCCGGTTCAGTTCCAGCTCCGCATTGTGCTGGTTGGTGCGGAACTGGTTCTGCCACTGCTTGCGCCCCGTGGCGAGGTTGGCTATACGCGCGAAGTTGCGGTTGATCTTCTCGGTCAGATCGAAAAATGCGAAGTCGTACTTGACGAAGGTCAGTCCGATGGACGCAAAGGTGGCCCCCAGTGCGGCCGCCGTCAGAGCGGTTACGATGCCCATGAACTCCGGGGTCTTGTACAGACGCGTGTCGGGAGTCCAGGTGGATTTTCCGGCCTCTTCGACCTCTTTGGCGATCATCGCCTTCAGGGAAGCCTCGAAGGTCGCTTTCTCCCCTTTTTCTGCCTCCCTCTTCTTCTCGTCCTTCTCGGCGAGGAAGGAGAATTTATCTTTGTCTAGTTTTCGTTGGATCTGGGTGGTGAGGCGCGAATCCTGCGCCGCCAGATCTTCTTTTATCTGTTTTATCTGTTCTTCGGGACTGCTCATCGCGTTCCTTGCCCTCCTCTGGTACCGTCAGCCGAGTGAGCGATTCAGTCGAAATGGGTGTGACAGGGAATGCTTCGGGCGGTATTTTGCCGCTCCGTCATGTATTGGTGGTCGGTGCGGTTTTTCTCCAGTTCTGCGGGGTCACGCTCCTCATCGAATTTTTCAACCGGGCGGATGACCTCGTGAACTGCGGCTATCGGTCCACCGGCCTCTGCGAGGGGGAAACGGCGCTGCTCGGCCTCGGCGCCCCCGTCTTCATGGCCGGCATCCTGGTTTTCGGTCTCCTGGACAGAAGCGCCGGGTGGTCGGGGCCGGTAGGAGTGTTCAGCGGGGTTTCCCTGCTGTACGGGTCCGCAGGTCTTGTGTGGGTTTTCGCATGGGACGTGTTTTCTGCAGACAGTGTCGCGTGGTCCGTGTTGGCCGGGCTGATCGCTGTTATCCCGTTCTGGGTGTTCGCCATCCTGGCCAAGGGTTTCTTCAAGGGTTTCTTCGAGGGTGGTACAGCGGCGTGGGCGAAAGGTAAATTCTGGGTACTCGAAGAACTGCCTCAATCGAAAAAGAAGCGGAAGCGACTCTTGCGGGAAAGGGGCCTCGCTCTCAGCCGGATGCGAGGTGGGACCCTGGTACCCGAAACGCGTGCCGAGAAGTTCCACTGGGTTCTGTTCGTCACCGAGTCGTGTGTGGCGCTGGCCGGCGGAGTGCTGACCGGATGCCTTTTCGTCGTCGCCCTCGCGTGAGCGAGCCGGGAGGACGGCCCTCCTGGCCGGGGGCCGACGTCGTCGTCCTGATCGGCCGGCCGCGGTGTCGGCTGATCAGGTCCAGACCGTGACACCGCAACAGGCCGACTTCGGGCCGCCTCTGCGGGTTCTCCGGCGAACGCGTCGAGGCCCGGCCACCCGGATTCACTCCGGTGCGGCCGCCGGCGTCTTCGGCGAAACCTTTTGCGTCCTTGTTCCGGGAGGTCCTCCGTGCTCGCGGTGAGAATATTTCTCGTTGTCATGGTCTGTGCCACGTCCCTGGTGCTGGTCACCAACCTCTACGCCCTGCGCAAGGCGCGGCGGCTCGAATCCACCGGGGCGCGGGTGGAGGGTGAATGCGTGAACCACTACTGGCCCAGTGGCGGTTATGTGGGTGCGATCTGCACATATTCCGCGGGGGGCAGGGAGGACCTGTCGGTTCGCTCTTCGCGGTATTCCGTCGCGCCTGTGGAGATAGGTGACCTCGTAGAAGTCACCTATGACCGGAAGAATCCGGAGCGCTCGATGCTGTCATTCGAAGTCGGCAACAGGGTGGGCTACGACACTGCGCTGACGGTTGTCATGGGGACGCTGTGGGCGGGGGCCGTCGTGGGAATTTTTCTCACCTGGTGAAGCGGGGCCCGCTGATGGTCCGCGCGGCCTTCAGGAAAAGAAATGCATGAGTTCCGCGCGTGAGGGCCCTCCGGGCGGCGGGGAATCCTCCACGGACGGTTCCGCGGGCCCGTCGCCGTCACCCGGCCTCGGCACCGGGACCGGCGGCTCCGGCGGATCGGAGTCCTCGTCCGTGTTGACGGAGGCGAACATCCAGTTGGCGGCGGCGAGGTGGTCCACGGCCGCGGCCAGGAGGTAGTCGCCCACCTTCCATTCGGCGCCGTCACCGTGGAGTTCCTGGGCTATGGCGCTGTCGCGTGGCATGTGCTTGACCAGCACCGCGAGCCGGCGTGAGGTCAGCCGGCCGCGGTACCAGTCGAGCAGGTCCACGCCGTAGTGCCTCAGCAGGTCGGCTTCGAGCGCCTCGGCGTGTTCTTCGGCGAACGCGTCGAGGCTCAGCCTTCCCCCAGGCCGAGCCCGGTCTCCTTGCCGTACGCCTCCAGGATCGCGGCGATGTCCTGCATGGTGATGTCGTGCTGCTCGAAGCGCGCGAACTGCTCCTCGCCCAGCAGGAGTTTCAACAGCCCGTCGACGTCGTTGTCGTCGAGGCCGCGCAGGGCCTTGGCGGTGTTGCGGCCGAGTTCGGTGGGCAGTTCGAAGGTGTCGTCGTCCAGGTCGAAGGACCAGGAGCGGCCGAGTGCCTCCATGCGCTGGGCGCGTGCGGCGTTGACGTCGAATGAGGCCATGGGTGGGAAGTCTCCTTGTGTGGTGGTGGGGCGGGGTGCCGGGCGGGACCGGGGTGGACCGGCCCCGCCCGGCGGGGGATCAGGCGCCGGCCGGCACCGCGTAGGCGGCGTCCTTCATGACGAAGGTGGCGAGTGCCTGGCCCTCACCCGGGGAGAGGGCGGTGAAGGTGACACCGAGCATCGCGGCGGCCTTGCGGGCCAGCTTGATGTCGTCGGTGGCCGTCACCTGGCCGCGCGGGATGACGAAGCGGTAGGTGACCGCCGTGCCGTCGGTGAACTCCAGGCCGAGGGCGCGCTCGTCGAAGGTCGGGCCGTCCGGCACGTCGAACTGGACGGTGTTCGAGCCTTCCGCGCCCCTGCGGAAGTCGCCCCCGGAGCCGCCCAGGAAGAAGGGCAGCGTGTCCTCGTTGAACTGCAGCATCGAGAACTTCAGCGTCAGGTCGCGGTCCGCGTAGACGAACCGGGCCGGGCTGATCGACTGCCACGTCTCGACCGGGTCCAGCTTGTCCTTCTTGGAGAAGGTCACCCCGTCCGTGGAGGTGTAGCCGAGGTCGGTCCACTCCGAACCCCAGTCGGCCGCCGGGTCGTCGGAGAACGCCTCCGGGAGAGGGGCGTTGAGGTTCGCGACGAGGATGCGGCCGGTACCGGCGACGCGGATCTCGGACGAGTTGTTGCCTGCCATGGATGACTCCTTGGGATGGATTTCCTGGGTGGTGGTGCCTGCCGTGGGTACGGCGAAGGCCCCGCCGGCGGCGGGGCCTCGTCTGTGGGGCGCGGAATCGCGCCGGGTGGGACGCCGAGGGACGCCCGGGCGGCAGCCGGGTCAGCCGATGCGCAGGGAGACCCGCAGCACGGTGAGGTAGCGGTTGGCCGCCGGGTACAGGTACTCGGGCAGCCAGCGCGGGCCGTCGGCCTCGACGACATCGGTGATGACGATGTCCGTGCCGTACGTCCGGCCGGTCGCCGAGAGCAGCTCGGCGCGGGCGGAGTTCGCGAGGCGGTGCGCCGTCGCCTTGTCCGGGCCGTAGGCCTCCAGCTCGATGAGCGGCTGGTCGAGGTGGAGATCGTCGATCCAGGCGCCGCCGCGCCGGCTGACGATCACCGCCGGCTGGGTGCCGTCGAAGCCCGGTGGGGGAGTCTCGTCCACGACCGCGTCCGCGAGGTCCGGGCGGTCGGAGAGGAGCTCCACGACGATGGCCTCCACGTCGGGGAAGGTGCTGGGAGGTGAACTCATGACGGGGCATCACTCCTGTTCGTGGTCAGGGTCCGTCCGCCCCTGATCCGCCGGCCGGGCCTCGGGCACCGGTGGACGTACGGGTACGGGAACGGCGGAGCCGCGCCCTGGAGGGAGGTGGGCGCAGCTCCGCCGCTGCACTTATCGTGACACAGTGCGTGCGTGTGCGCAACTAACTAGTGCGAGAGCGCAATCTGAAGGAGGGGTGGGGCCGGGGGAGCGGAAGGCGCGGCCCCGCGTCCTCCGCGCGAAGGGGTCCGGTTTTGTTACTCTGCGGCTATCGAACGCGTATTCGAGAGGTGGCGGTTCTGAGGCAGGAAGCGCCGTGACGCAGGCGTGAGCACGAAGGATCGGTGAGTGGGTGGACGGGAGCGCGATGGTGATCAGTGCCCAGGAACGGCTGGCCGATGTCATGGCCGCCGTGGTCGAAGTGGCCGCGGAGTCAGGGGAGTCGGGTACGTACACCGCCGAGGTCGCCCGTACGCTCACCGCCGTCGTCGGCAAGGTCGGAGCGAGGATCGCCGTGGAGGCCGAGGTGCGGGGGTTCCGCAGCGGCTGGAGCGAGGCGATGGAACTGGCGGCGGGCGCACCGGAGTCGGGCGCCGAGGTCCTGCGGATGCCCTCCTCCTCCGAGGAGTAGGCGGACACGGAAGGAGAGGGGCGGCCCGGTGGGCCGCCCCTCTCCTTCCGTGCTCCCGCGCCCCGCGCGGGTCCTGTGCGCGACCCCTACTTCCCGCGGGCCGCGCGTTCCGCCGCGAAGACGTCCTCCAGCCGGAAGAGCTGGGCCCGCCCCTGCTTCCCCGCCGGCGCCAGGCGGCCCCGCTGGACCCACTTGCGGATCGTCGCCGGGGCCACCCCCGCCTCGTGCGCGGCCTGTTCACCCGTCAGCATCGTCGCCGTGGTCATCGGTGCACCTCCCGTTCCGCGGTGTCCGCCGTCGCGCCGGCCAGCTCGCCCAGGTCCGCGCCGGACTCCTCCGCGAGCCGCACCCAGGCGCTCTGCGTCCAGGCGTGCCGGTGTGCCGGGTCCGTGCGGCAGTCGCAGTCCCGGTCGGCGCACCGGCAGGCCGGGTTGACGCAGAGCACCGCGTGCCTGGCGGGGAAGGCCCGCAGCGAGACCGAGTCGCACCACGGGCAGCGGCCGCTCACCCGCACCACCGGTTCCGCCGCGCCGAGGGCGCGCGTGCAGCGCCGCGCCATCCTGCGGGTCTCGTCCCGGATGTGTGCCGCGAGCACCGCGTCCTCGGACGCCCGGCCGAGCAGGGCGGCGACGCGCAGCAGCCGTTCGGGAACCTGGGCCCGGCGCGGGCGGGGGAGCCGGAGCCGGTCGTGCACCGCCTCGTCGAGCTCCACCACTCCGTCGGTGATGTCGCGGATGGTGTCGGAGACGTGCAGCCGCAGGGGCGCGGTGGTGGGCCCGGACGGCGTGAGGCCGTGCGCCTGCTCGACCCGCAGCGCCTCCTCGCGCTCGGCCCGGGTGCGGCCCCGCGCGGCGTGCGGACGCGCGCCGTCCGGTGGCGGCGCGGAAGGGGAGCGCCGGGCGGGCGCCAGCTCATGCAGCAGCTCCGGGAACTGCCGGAGCAGCAGCTCGATCCAGAGGGCGGCGTCGCGGACGGCGGCCCTGTCGTCGGTCGGTGCGGTCATGGGCGGTCCTTTTCTCCGCGGGTGCTTGGTTGCGCGTTCGCACACTGGCATGTTGCGGGCTCGCACGCAAGCAGGTTGCGGGGGAGGGAGCCGCTTTGAACTCCCCGAAATCCTCACAATGGAGACGAGCTGTGTGGGTAATTCCTTGCGCGCAAGCGCGATAGGCTGAGATTCGCTTCGGAGGGAGGCGACGCTCATGACCACGGGTGAACTCGACCGCTTCGCTGCCTGGATCGAAGAACTGGTCCGTCGGCGCGGGTTCGACATCGACAGCCCGCGCGGTGGCGGGAAATCGCGCCTCGCGGATGAAGCGGGAGTGCACAGGGCCGCCATCACCCGGCTTCTCCAGCGCCAGAGCATGCCGGACCTGGAGACCATGCGCAGGCTGGCCCAGGTGCTCCAGGTCCCGGTGCGCGACATGCTCATCCGGTCCGGCCGGCTCTCCGAGGAGGATCTGCCCCTCCCGTCCGCCCCGTCCGCCGGTCACACGGCGGCCGACGGGCGCCGGCTCACGCTGGAGGAGGCCGCCGACGGACTCGGCGTCTCGGCCGACCAGCGCGAGATGTTCATCAGGATCGCCGGACAGTTCCTCCCCGGGGAGCCCGCGAGATCCGCCGGACGACGGGCACCGCTCGCCTCCGACTGAACCGCTCGCCTCCGGTTGAACCGCCGCCTCCGGCTGCCCCCTCCGCTCCTTCCGCCCGGCCGCGCTCCTCGCTCCGCCGTCGGCCTGACCCGGCCGCCCCGGCCCGGCCGCGCTCCGTCGCCGCCCCGCCCCGGACGCCCGCCGCCCCGGCCTGGAGGTCTCCCGCCCGCCCCGGACGCCCGTCCTCCCGGACCGCGACCGTGCGATGATCTTGAAGTGGCCTCGCTGTGAACCGGCGACGGGCCGCCCGTAAGCTGAGACGGCCTGTCCCCCCACCCCGGCAGGCCCCCGCGCATGGCGACGTACGCCCTGCGTGGGCGTGCGCGATTCGGGCGGGACGGGGGGATGTGCGTGGCCGGACGGAGCAGTCGGCCACGCGTTCCCGTGAAACGTCCGGACGGAGAGGGCGCCGCGCCCCGGAGTACCGCGGCGGGCCCCACGGCCGACACCACGGCGGCCGGCGACCCCCTCCACGAGGAGAGCGCTCCCGCCGCCCGTGCTTCCGCCCCGCCCCCCGGCGACCCCGAGGACACACCGGACGGCCTCCCCGGTCTCCTCGCCGCGCTCGGACGCCTCCTGGAGAGCCACGCGCCCGAGGAGGTCCTGGTGCTGGTGCGTGAGGAACTGGAGCGCCGGGAGCTGCGCGCGTACTCCAGCGGCTGGCAGGACGCCGCCGCCCACTACGAGCCCGCGCTGGAGGAGGCCAGAGCCGCGCGCGGGCGCGCGTTGCGCCTGGTGAGGGGCGTCCCTGGGCAGGCCGCGGTGATCCCGCTCAGGCGGTACGACGGCCCGGACATCCCTGGCGCCGGTCCGGACGGGGGTCCCGACGACGGTCCCGACGCCGGCCCGGACCCCGGTCCCGGCGACGGGGGCCGCGCCGGCGACGGAGCGGGTGACCGGGGGGCCGCGGCCGGTCCGGCCGCTCCCCGGGGCCGGACCGACCGCCCTCCCGGCACCGCCCCCGCGCTGGTGCCCAAGAGCCGCAACTCCCGCGTGCCCACCATCCCGCGCCTGCGTCCTCCGGCGCGTCGGCCGGCCGAGGACACGACCGGTACCACCCCGGAGGGCGAGCCGATGTAGAGCGGGCCGGCACCCCGGCCCGCGGCCAGGCATTTGTTTTGACCCAGCTCCGTGAGGTAGGTACGCTCAAGCCTTGTGCCTGGGGTGTGCCTGGCCTTTCCGTGCGTGTTTTCGGCCGCACGGTGAGTCCGTATGTGGCCACTGTGATCTGCGCTCCTTCTGCCCCCGGGCAGGAGCTTGCAGTATCCGACACACCCGACCGCGTGGGTCGGTGGGTGTTCCAGGTTAGTTTCACGAACGGCACACAGAAACCGGAGAAGTAGTGCCTACGATCCAGCAGCTGGTCCGCAAGGGCCGGCAGGACAAGGTCGAGAAGAACAAGACGCCCGCGCTCGAGGGTTCGCCCCAGCGTCGTGGTGTCTGCACGCGTGTGTTCACGACCACCCCGAAGAAGCCGAACTCGGCGCTCCGTAAGGTCGCGCGTGTGCGTCTGACCTCCGGTATCGAGGTCACGGCCTACATCCCGGGTGAGGGACACAACCTGCAGGAGCACTCCATCGTGCTCGTGCGTGGTGGCCGTGTGAAGGACCTGCCGGGTGTTCGTTACAAGATCATCCGCGGCTCGCTCGACACCCAGGGTGTCAAGAACCGCAAGCAGGCCCGCAGCCGCTACGGCGCCAAGAAGGAGAAGTAAGAATGCCTCGTAAGGGCCCCGCCCCGAAGCGCCCGGTCATCATCGACCCGGTCTACAGCTCTCCTCTTGTCACGTCGCTGATCAACAAGATCCTGCTCGACGGCAAGCGTTCCACCGCCGAGCGGATCGTGTACGGCGCCATGGAAGGTCTTCGCGAGAAGACCGGCGCCGACCCGGTCATCACGCTGAAGCGCGCGCTCGAGAACGTCAAGCCCTCGATCGAGGTCAAGTCCCGCCGTGTCGGTGGCGCCACCTACCAGGTGCCGATCGAGGTCAAGCCCGGTCGTGCCGCCACCCTCGCGCTGCGCTGGGTCGTCGGTTACTCCCGCGCCCGCCGCGAGAAGACCATGACCGAGCGCCTCATGAACGAGCTGCTCGACGCCTCCAACGGTCTTGGCGCAGCTGTCAAGAAGCGCGAGGACACCCACAAGATGGCCGAGTCCAACAAGGCCTTCGCGCACTACCGCTGGTAGTCGCTTCCCCTATCGAGACCGAGAGAAGATTGAGCCTTATGGCCACCACTTCGCTTGACCTGGCCAAGGTCCGCAACATCGGGATCATGGCCCACATCGACGCGGGCAAGACGACCACCACCGAGCGGATCCTCTTCTACACCGGCGTTTCGTACAAGATCGGTGAAGTCCACGACGGCGCTGCCACGATGGACTGGATGGAGCAGGAGCAGGAGCGCGGCATCACGATCACGTCCGCCGCGACGACCTGTCACTGGCCGCTCGAAGATGTTGACCACACCATCAACATCATCGACACCCCGGGTCACGTCGACTTCACCGTCGAGGTGGAGCGTTCGCTCCGCGTCCTCGACGGCGCCGTCACCGTGTTCGACGGTGTGGCGGGCGTCGAGCCGCAGTCCGAGACCGTGTGGCGTCAGGCGGACCGCTACGGCGTTCCGCGTATCTGCTTCGTCAACAAGCTGGACCGCACCGGCGCCGAGTTCCTCCGCTGTGTCGACATGATCACGGACCGCCTCGGCGCGACCCCGATCGTGATGCAGCTCCCGATCGGTGCCGAGGCCGACTTCCAGGGCGTCGTCGACCTCGTCACGATGAAGGCGTACGTCTACTCGGCGGAGGCCACCAAGGGCGAGATGTACGACATCGTCGACATCCCGGCCGAGCTCGCCGACTCCGCCGCCGAGTGGCACGGCAAGCTGATCGAGGTCGTCGCGGAGAACGACGACCAGGTGATGGAGCAGTACCTCGAGGGCAACGAGCCCTCGGTGGAGGACCTCTACGCCGCGATCCGCCGTATCACCCTCAACTCCGGCAAGGCCGGCGAGACCACGGTCACCCCCGTGTTCTGCGGCACCGCGTTCAAGAACAAGGGCGTCCAGCCCCTGCTCGACGCCGTCGTGCGCTACCTGCCGTCGCCCCTGGACGTCGAGGCCATCGAGGGCCACGACGTCAAGGACCCGGAGCTGGTCGTCAAGCGCAAGCCGTCCGACCAGGAGCCGCTGTCGGCGCTCGCGTTCAAGATCATGAGCGACCCGCACCTCGGCAAGCTCACCTTCG
Organism: Streptomyces nitrosporeus; assembly: GCF_008704555.1. Lineage (NCBI taxonomy): Bacteria > Bacillati > Actinomycetota > Actinomycetes > Kitasatosporales > Streptomycetaceae > Streptomyces > Streptomyces nitrosporeus. The sequence goes on along the minus strand of NZ_CP023702.1, from coordinate 3,075,611 downwards.
TCCGGGTCTACTCGGGCCGCCTCGAGGCCGGCACCGCGGTGCTGAACTCGGTCAAGGGCAAGAAGGAACGCATCGGCAAGATCTACCGCATGCACGCGAACAAGCGTGAGGAGATCGACTCGGTGGGTGCCGGTGACATCGTCGCCGTCATGGGTCTGAAGCAGACCACCACCGGTGAGACGCTGTGCGACGACAAGGCCCCGGTCATCCTGGAGTCCATGGACTTCCCGGCGCCGGTCATCCAGGTCGCCATCGAGCCCAAGTCCAAGGGTGACCAGGAGAAGCTGGGTGTCGCCATCCAGCGTCTCTCGGAGGAGGACCCCTCCTTCCAGGTGCACTCCGACGAGGAGACCGGCCAGACCATCATCGGTGGTATGGGCGAGCTTCACCTCGAGGTGCTCGTCGACCGCATGAAGCGCGAGTTCCGCGTCGAGGCGAATGTCGGCAAGCCCCAGGTCGCGTACCGCGAGACGATCCGCAAGACCGTCGAGCGTATCGACTACACGCACAAGAAGCAGACTGGTGGTACCGGCCAGTTCGCCAAGGTGCAGATCATGATCGAGCCGCTCGAAGGCGGAGACGCCTCGTACGAGTTCGTCAACAAGGTCACCGGTGGCCGCATCCCCCGCGAGTACATCCCCTCGGTGGACGCGGGTGCCCAGGAGGCCATGCAGTTCGGTATCCTCGCCGGTTACGAGATGGTCGGCGTCCGCGTCACCCTTCTCGACGGTGGCTACCACGAGGTCGACTCCTCGGAGCTCGCCTTCAAGATCGCCGGTTCGCAGGCGTTCAAGGAGGGTGCCCGCAAGGCGTCCCCCGTGCTCCTCGAGCCGATGATGGCCGTCGAGGTCACCACGCCCGAGGACTACATGGGCGACGTCATCGGCGACCTCAACTCCCGCCGTGGCCAGATCCAGGCCATGGAGGAGCGCAGCGGCGCTCGCGTCGTGAAGGGCCTCGTGCCCCTTTCGGAGATGTTCGGCTACGTCGGAGACCTCCGCAGCAAGACCTCGGGTCGCGCAAGCTACTCGATGCAGTTCGACTCCTACGCCGAGGTTCCGCGGAACGTCGCCGAGGAGATCATCGCGAAGGCCAAGGGCGAGTAACTCACCCGAGTTCACGCTTTAGGCTTGTCACCGGAGCCCGGTAGGGCATTCACCGCGGAGTTCGCTCTCGTGGTGAATGCCCCCGGCACCGGCATTCCAGCAAAGATCACCTGGCGCCGATGAAGCAAGGCGTACAGAACCACTCCAGGAGGACCCAGTGGCGAAGGCGAAGTTCGAGCGGACTAAGCCGCACGTCAACATCGGCACCATCGGTCACATCGACCACGGTAAGACGACCCTCACGGCCGCCATTACCAAGGTGCTGCACGACGCGTACCCGGACCTGAACGAGGCCTCGGCCTTCGACCAGATCGACAAGGCTCCTGAGGAGCGCCAGCGCGGTATCACCATCTCCATCGCGCACGTCGAGTACCAGACGGAGTCGCGTCACTACGCGCACGTCGACTGCCCGGGTCACGCCGACTACATCAAGAACATGATCACGGGTGCGGCGCAGATGGACGGCGCCATCCTCGTGGTCGCCGCCACCGACGGCCCGATGCCGCAGACCAAGGAGCACGTGCTCCTGGCCCGCCAGGTCGGCGTTCCGTACATCGTCGTCGCCCTGAACAAGGCCGACATGGTGGACGACGAGGAGATCCTGGAGCTCGTCGAGCTCGAGGTCCGTGAGCTCCTCTCCGAGTACGAGTTCCCGGGCGACGACGTTCCCGTCGTCAAGGTCTCGGCGCTCAAGGCGCTCGAGGGCGACAAGGAGTGGGGCGAGTCGGTCCTCAAGCTCATGTCGGCCGTCGACGAGGCCATCCCGCAGCCCGAGCGTGACGTCGAGAAGCCGTTCCTCATGCCGATCGAGGACGTCTTCACGATCACCGGTCGCGGTACGGTCGTCACCGGCCGTATCGAGCGTGGTGTCCTGAAGGTCAACGAGACCGTCGACATCGTCGGTATCAAGACCGAGAAGACCACCACCACGGTCACCGGCATCGAGATGTTCCGCAAGCTGCTCGACGAGGGCCAGGCCGGTGAGAACGTCGGTCTGCTGCTTCGTGGCATCAAGCGCGAGGACGTCGAGCGCGGCCAGGTCATCATCAAGCCGGGTTCGGTCACGCCGCACACCGAGTTCCAGGCCCAGGCCTACATCCTGTCGAAGGACGAGGGTGGCCGTCACACCCCGTTCTTCAACAACTACCGCCCGCAGTTCTACTTCCGTACCACGGACGTGACGGGCGTTGTGACCCTTCCCGAGGGCACCGAGATGGTCATGCCGGGTGACAACACCCTCATGGACGTCGCGCTGATCCAGCCGGTCGCCATGGAAGAGGGCCTGAAGTTCGCCATCCGTGAGGGTGGCCGGACCGTGGGCGCCGGCCAGGTCACCAAGATCATCAAGTAATCACTTGATCGTCTGACCTGGTAGCTCCGCACAAGAGCACCAGAAGGGCCCCGCACCTCGTGAGAGGTGCGGGGCCCTTCGCCGTGCGGGGAGGTCCCTTCCGGGCGGTCCGGGCGGGTGGTACGCGGCGGACGGTCCGGGCGGGTGGTACGCGGTGTGAACGGTCCGTGCGCCGGCCGGTACGCCTCAGAGGGCCCGGCCCGGCCGGTGCGCGGGGCGGTGTCAGACGCCTGCGATCTGCTGGATCCAGGAGCGGTACGCGGTGACGTTGGTGTACGCGGTCGTGGTCTGGCGGTCGCTGGTGGAGGCGACGCCGACCTGCACACCGTTCAGGGTCATCGGGCCGCCGGAGTCGCCGCCCGCGGTGATGCCGTTGCCGCGGCGGGCGCAGATCGCCGAGCCGCCGTAGGCGTCGGTGCAGCCGCTGGTCACCGTGACGTCGGCGACCTTCAGGTAGCGGGACTGGCAGTTGGCCTCGGAGCCGCACTGCGAGGTGGCGCCCCAGCCCCAGACCTGGACGTTCTGTCCGACGCGTACGGTGCCGGGCTGGCCGAGGGTGGCGTACGTCGCGGACACGGAGCGGTCCAGGCGGACCAGGGCGAGGTCGGAGCTGTGGGTGTAGGTCTGGACGCCGCTCGCCACGGTGCCGCCGCTGTGCTGGTCGAGGCTGCCGATACGGAACTGGAGGCCGCCGCCGGTGACGCAGTGCTTGGCGGTGAGGATCCAGGTCGGGGCGATGATCGTGGCCGAACAGGTCTCCCGCCCGTTGGAGAAGAGCCGGGCGGCCCAGGGCGCGTTCTGGGCGTAGCCGCCGCCGATGATGGGCTGCACGGCCTTGGCCACCGGCGCGGTGGGGGCGGGGGCCTGCGGGGCGGCGGAGGCGGTGGGGGAGAGCAGGGCGAGGACGGAGACCGCCGCGGCGGCGACAGCGGGGATCAGCCTGGTTATGCGCATGCTTCCTCGTTTCGCGGGACACGCGAGGGCGTGTCTGTGGGGGTTGACGGGCCCCAGATTCCCGGAGAACGGCCGCGCCGGGTACCTAACGTCTGGTCATGACGCGGCGTTATGCCCCGCTTCCGGTGCGGGCCGCCAGAGCCACGGCAACGCGTCCACGCCCAGGCCGACGGCGGCCGGGAGGCCGTCCGGGCCGAGGTGGAGCGCGGTCCCGTCCAGGGCGACGGGTCCGTCCGCGCGGACGTGGTGCGCCCGCGGGGTACGGAGCTGGATCAGGCCGTCCGCGGTGCGGCCCAGCAGCACCGGGCCCAGCGGTGAGGCGGCCGCGGTCACCGGCCCGTAGCCGTCGAACCCGGACAGGTGCTCCGCCGTGGTCCCGGCCCGCAGGACGGTCGGGCGGGAGGCCGCCTGGCCCCGGTGGAAGACGTCCACGGTGCCGTCCGCCGCGGTCAGCGCGGCGGGGGGCGTGCCGGGCACAGGGCCCGCGCCGAGCTGGGTGCGGGCGGTCGGCCCGTCGCCGGGGGCCTCCTCGGTCCAGTGGTGCACGGCGTGGTGCCCGGCCCCGTAGACGTGTATCCGGCCGGTGCCGTCGACGGCGGTGGCCAGGCCGTCCTGCACCTCGCCGCCGCCCGTGTCCCGCCAGGCGCTCCACCGGCCGGCCGTGTCGCGTACCCGGGTGGCGAGGCCCTTCTCCGCGGTGCGCACGAAGAGGTGGACACGGCCGTCGGGGGTCGTCCGGGCGACCGGGACGCCGATGCGCCGCCCCTCGTCCCGCCCGGGGGAGGGGGTGCCGAGGCCGCGCCAGGCGGTGAACCCGCCGCCGGGGGACCGCTGTTCCAGCACCACGATCTCGCGTTCGTTGTCACCGCCGTGCCCGCCGAGCGCCGCGAAGCGCAGCCCGAACAGGAGCAGCCGGCCGTCGGCGGTGGTGGCCGCGCCCAGCGCGGGGGCCAGCGGCCCGCCGCCGAGGTCCCGCGGCGGCCCCCAGAAGCCGCTGCCCGGGGCGGTCTCCCGCCGGCGGACCAGACGCAGACCGAGCACCGCGTAGGCGTCGAGGCGCCCGCCGGGCCCGTCGGCGGTGATGACGCGGGGTCCCGGATAGCGGTGGTGGGTGGAGCGGACCCAGCCCTTGCGGTTGGTCAGGGGGCGGTCGCCGCCGACGTTGTAGTCACCGCAGCCGGACGGGTTGCCGCAGTCCCAGTCCGGTGAGCCGCCGTAGGGGACGAGGTGGGCGGCCTTGGCCGTGAGGACCTCCGGCGGCAGGTTCTTCGGCCAGTGGCGGTTGTAGTAGCCGCGGTAGGAGGTCACGGCGAAGCCGGGCACCTCGCCGCCCGCCGCCGTCGTGCGCGCCACCCACCGGATCATCGCGGCCCAGCTGAAACACGCGGCGGCGGTGTGGTCGGCGTGGTCGGAGTAGCCGCGCTGCTCGCTGTCCGCGCGGCGTTCGGCCTCCGTGCTGTGCTGGATGTCCGGGTCGGGGTCCAGGGTGTGGACGACGGTGGGCCGGTAGTGCTCCAGCAGGCCGACGAGGACGTCCAGCAGTCCGTCGTACGTGTACGAACCGGCCCGGCGCAGCGGTGAGCCCTCCGCGACGACGGTACGGAGGGAGAGCTGCCGGTCGTTCCAGAGGCTGGGCAGTCCGAGCCGGTGCCGGGTGGTGTGCATGGCCGTGTTCAGGAAGACCAGTTCGACGCGGCGCGTTCCGGCGGTGAGGGTGTTGACCTCGGCCCGGTGGCCCCCGGCGAGTCCGGCGACGGAGGTGCGCCAGGGCGTGAACGTCTCCAGCCCGAGGAGGGTGGCGTAGGCCTGCCGGAGCCCCTGGTGGCGCGAGGAGGAGTACGCCGCCTTGTCGGGGGCCGGGCGCGGGGCGCCGGGGATCTTGTTGAGGCCGTCGGCCTCGCCCGCGGTCAGGTACACGCAGACCAGGGGGACACCGGCGTCGAGGGCCTGCCGGGTGTCCGGGTTCATGAAGTACAGGTCGTCGTCCGGGTGGGCCAGGAACTGCATCATCAGGGCCGGCCGGCCGGTGCCGATGGCGAGTCCGGGCGCCGGGTCGGGGGCCGGGTCGCTGCGCCGGGGGGCGGGCACGGAGCAGGCGGCGAGGGCGGGAGCCAGGGCCGCCGCGGCGAGCAGGCCCCGTCTGGGCAGTCCCCGACCCGGCAGGGGCGGCCTCCGCGCGGGGGCGGCCCGTTCGCCGTGGGTGGGCAGGCATGGCTGTTCCGACACGGTGTGCTCCGTCCGTCCCCCCGCCGGACGGGTGCCGGGGTGCCCTGTCCTGCGTATGTGCGTATATACGGATGGTCAGACGGCCCGGAGGGAGCGGAGGTTGCCCGGCCGCGGCCATGAATGGGTGCGGGTGTGGGTGCGGCCGGATCCGTGCGGGCGGACGGATCCGGCCGCACGGGTCATCCCGGCCCCTGGGCGGAACCGCGCAGCAGCGCGGCTCCCAGCGGGGTGAGGGTGTGCAGCACCCGCATGCCCTGCCGGTGGCTGGTGATCAGGCCGTTGTCCCGCAGCGCGGTGGTGTGCCTGCTGGCGGAGGGTGCCGAGATCCCGGCGGTGCGCGCGATCTCGCCGGTGGTGGCACCGGTGGCGGCCGCGCGCAGGACGGTGGAGCGGGTGCGGCCCAGCAGGACCGTCAGGGGCGCGTCCGAGCCGGTGCCCCCGGGGAGCGGGCCGGGGTGGGGTTCGTGGCACAGCGCGTACATCAGGACGGGGTCGAGCGAGGCGTCGGCGAAGGCCACCGGGTTGCCCCAGCAGAAGTACGACGGGACCAGGCGGAGCCCGCGCCCGCCCAGGGACATGTCGCGGTCCTCGGGATAGACGGTGTGCAGGACCGGGCGCCGCCATCGCAGGCAGGGCCCCAGCCCTTCGAGCAGGCCGTCGGCTCCGTGGTCGAGGACGGTACGGGCGCGTGCGGTCCGCTCCGCGTCGATCCGTGCCTGGACCCGTTCGCGGTAGGGGGCGATGGCCATGTCGTGGTAGGCCCGCATCGCCCGGACCAGCTCCCCGCGCATGCCCGGCTCGGCCAGGCGCGGTGCCCAGGACGGTGTCCTGGACGTACGGCTGAGGACGCCGACCTCGTGGAGGACCCGGCTCGGCGGGGTCGTGAGGACGGCCTCCAGACCGCTGTCGAGCCCCTCGGCCCCCTCGGGCGGGGTGAGGAAGTCGGGGAAGTAGGCGGCCCGGGGGACCAGCGGTAACAACAGGGTGCGCAGGGTCCGGGTGAAGTGCGTGTCCTGGATCCGGGCGCGGGTGGCGCGGTGCCAGTCCGCGTACGCCCAGCGTCCGTGGCGGGTCTGCAGGCGGTGCAGGCTCAGGCAGATCTCCCACAGCGGGTCGGGTGCGGCGGCCACCCGGGTCCTGACGAGGTCGGCGTCGGTGAAGTGGATACGGAGCATTCGGTTCCCCCTGATTTCCTGGGCTTTTCCGCATGGACGAAAAACCCTGGTTAGTCATGCTCGCGTCAGCGAAGCTCAAGGAGCAAAGAGGCGCGAGGGGACGCGCCACTACTCGGGGGAGTGGGTATCGCCATGGGACGTACGTCCGTCCGCGTATCTGCGGTCGTGCTGGCCGTCACGGGGGCACTGGCCGGCTGCACCACCGGTACCGGCGGCGGTGGGGACCGGCCCGGTGGTCCCTCACGGCAGAACGACGCCGTCGCCGCGGCCGGGACCCCTGTCGACCGGGGACGTGAGCTGACCGGGGCCGAAAGGGTCCTGGTCGAGCGCGCGGAGCAGATGCTGGTCAAGGAGTGCATGGCGGCCGAGGGCTTCCGTTACTGGGTGGGACCGCTGCCGACCGCCGACGATCTCGAAGGCGGCGGCTATGTGCTGACCGACGCCGGCTGGGCGAAGAGGCACGGTTACGGCAGCCGGCTGCGGGAGAGGGCCCAGGAGGCCCAGCGGACCGACCGCAACCACGCCTATGTCAACGGGCTCACGGGAGGGGAGCGTGCCCGGTACGGCACGGTCCTCGAAGGGACGCCGGCGGGCGGGACGGTGACGGCCCCGCTGCCCGGCGGCGGCTCCGTCCGGACCCCGCGCGAAAGCTGTCTGGCCGAGGCCGGGCGACAGCTCTACGGAGACTTCGAGACCTGGTTCCGCGCCGAGAAGACCGCGATGAACCTGACCCCGCTGTATGTGCCGGCCCTCGTCGCGGACGAGCGCTTCGTGCGGGCGGTCCAGGACTGGTCGGCGTGTATGCGGAAGAAGGGCCACGACTACGCCTCCCCGGCGGAGATCCGCGAGGAGCGCGCGGCATCCGCCGCGGGCGCCGCGGAGGCGGAGCCGGGCGCCGCGGAGGCGGAGCCGGGCGCCGCGGAGGCGGAGGCGTATGCCGCCGAGGTGGAACTCGCGGTCGCCGAAGCCACCTGTGCCGGCGCGACACCCCTGGCGGCCACGGCACGCGCACTGCAGACCGAGTACCGGGACGAGAAGCTCCAGCCGTACGCCGAGGACATCGCCGCCTACCGGCGGATGAGCCTCGCCGCGCTGGCCCGCGCCGAGAAGATCACCGGCTCCACGGCCTGACGCCGCACGGAGCGCCGGCCCGGCCTCCCGTCCGGACCCGAAGCCGTCCGGACCCTTCCGACTTCCGCGGTACCGAAGCCGCGGGACATCCTGCACCGATTCGACCAAGGAGTGATCCACCATGCGCAAATTCCTGGCCGCCGCCGCCACACTCGGCCTCGCGGGCCTCGGCGTCATCGTCCCGGCGACCGCCGCCCAGGCATCCGCGGCCTGCGACACCGCCTGGAAGAACGCGGCATCGGGCTACCTCTACGCCTACGACTACGACAGCTGCAGCGGCTACCTCGGCAGGGACGCCGACGCCGACTACAGCTGGGCCGACTCCTCCGGCGGCTTCCAGGGCGGCGACAACGACGACGCCCAGTCGCTCGTGCACAAGGGCAGCTCCGGCATGGCCGTCAAGCTCTACCGGCACGCGGGCTACGCGGGAGGCCACACCTGCCTGGCGAAGGCCGAGTACTACATGGACGACCTCTCCGGGTACACCTTCACCGACGGCAGCCCGGTGAACGCCAGCATCAGCTCCCACGAGTGGGTGTGGCACGGCGAGTGCGGCAAGTTCCTGAACTCCTGATCCGGAACCTGCCGGACTCCTGATCCGGCGATCCGGTGGGGCGGGGCACCACGGGGGCCCCGCCCCACCGCGGTCCGACATCGTGGCCCGACGGCACCCGAGCGCCGTCGGGCCACGAGCCGTGTCCGGGTTCTGGGACCCATGCCTGCGACGGGATCCGGGAGAGCCAGGGAGAAAGGGCGAAGCGGGGAGCGGGGATACCGCGGAAGGCGGAACAAGGAGGACTACACCCACTCCTCTCCACTCTCAACGTATAGCGCACAGGGGGCCTTGCGGCAAGGCCCCCGTCGTACCGCAGAATGACCGGCCAAGGCCTTAACCTGCGGAAACGGGAGATCCACGACGTGCGTGTGCATATGTCGGTGTACGGAGTGCGCGAAGGCGCCGAGCCGGTGGCGGGGTGCGCGCCGCTGTCGCGGGTGCCCGGCACCGGGGCGCGGACGTGCGCTCTCGCGCAGGCCCTCATGGGCACCACCTCGGAACGGAGCCGATGACATGACCCCTGCGACCACCAGCGCGTTCGACCTCCCCGACCGCCTCAGGGCCAAGGCGGACCCGGCCCTGATCGCCCACGACGAGGAGCACTTCGCGGCCATCGCCGAGTGCCTCGACCAGACGATCGCCGAACTGTCCGACCGCCTCGACGCCGAACGCAGGGCTCCCGGCGGCGCGGGCCGGCAGGCGATGGACCGGGACACGGAGATCCACCGGCTGTCCTCCCGCCTGCGCGCCCTGCGCCGCTTCGGCCTGGACCTGTGCCTCGGGCACATGGTCGGCGAGGACGGCTCCGAGCCCGTCTACGTCGGGCGGCTCGGCCTCTCCGACAGCGAGGGCCGAAGGCTGCTCCTGGACTGGCGCTCCCCGGCGGCCGAGCCGTTCTTCGGGGCTACCCACGGCAACCCCATGGGGCTGGCGAGCCGCCGCAGGTACCGCTGGACCGGCGGCCGGATCAGCGACTACTGGGACGAGGTGTTCACCGCCGACGCGTTCGCCGGCCACGCCGCGCTCGACGACCAGTCCGCCTTCATCGCCAGCCTGGGCAGCAACCGCTCCCCGCGCATGCGGGACGTACTCGGCACCATCCAGGCCGACCAGGACGCCATCATCCGGGCCGGTTCACGCGGAGCGCTCGTCGTCGACGGCGGACCGGGCACGGGCAAGACCGTCGTCGCCCTGCACCGCTCCGCCTATCTCCTCTACTCCGACCCGCGCCTGGGCCACCGCCGTGGCGGTGTGCTGTTCGTCGGCCCGCACCAGCCCTACCTGGGCTATGTCGCCGACGTGCTGCCCAGCCTCGGGGAGGAGGGGGTGCAGACCTGCACCCTGCGGGACCTCGTACCCGAGGGAGCCTCGGCCGGGGCCGAGGCCGACCCGGAGGTGGCCCGTCTGAAGTCCTCGGCCCGCCTGGTGCGGGCGGTCGAGGCGGCGGTCCGGTTCTACGAGGAGCCGCCCACGAAGGGGATGACGGTCACGACCCACTGGAACGACATCCCGCTCACCGCCGACGACTGGGCCGTGGCGTTCGAGGCGGCGGAGACCGGGGCACCCCACAACGACGCGCGCGCCGAGGTGTGGGAGGAACTGCTCACGATCCTCATGGACCGGCACGACGGCGACGCTCCGACGGCGCTGTTGCGGAAGTCGCTGCTGGCCAACAGGGAACTGCGTACGGCCTTCGACCGCGCGTGGCCGCTGCTCGACGCCGCCGACATCGTCGGGGACCTCTGGTCGGTGCCCGCCTACCTGCGGATGTGCGCCCCCTGGCTCAGCCGGGACGAGGTGTCCCTGCTGCAACGCGAGAACCCCCGGGCCTGGACCGACTCCGACCTGCCGTTCCTGGACGCGGCCCGGCAGCGGCTCGGCGATCCGGAGGCGTCACGGCGCAAGCGCCGGCAGGCCGCCGCCGCCGAGGCCCACCGGGAGGAGATGGCCAAGGTCGTCGACAACCTCCTCGCGTCCGACCCCGACGGCGAGGGGGCGATCACGATGCTGCACGGCCAGGACATGAAGGACACCCTGGCCGACGACTCCGGTGCGCCCGGCACCGAACCGGACCGGCTCGCCGGACCGTTCGCCCACGTCGTCGTGGACGAGGCGCAGGAACTGACCGACGCCCAGTGGCAGATGCTGCTGCTCCGCTGTCCCTCCCGCAGCTTCACCATCGTCGGGGACCGCGCCCAGGCCAGGCACGGGTTCACGGAGTCCTGGCGCGAACGCCTCGAACGGGTCGGGTTCGACCGGATCGAACTGGCCTCCCTGACGGTCAACTACCGGACGCCGGAAGAGATCATGGCGGAGGCCGAGCCGGTCATCCGCTCCGTGATCCCGGACGCCAACGTGCCGTCCTCCATCCGCAGCGGCGGTGTCCCCGTCGTCCACGGGCCGGTATCGGACCTGGAACCGGTACTGGAGGACTGGCTCGCCGCGCACGAGGACGGCATCGCCTGCGTCATCGGCGACCCCGCCTTCCGGGCGATGCCACGGGTCCGCTCGCTCACCCCGGAGCTGTCCAAGGGCCTGGAGTTCGACCTGGTCGTCCTGGTGGACCCGGAGAACTTCGGCACGGGCGTCGAAGGAGCGGTCGACCGCTATGTGGCGATGACCCGCGCCACCCAGCAACTGGTGATCCTCACGAGCGCCTGACTCCGTCCACCCCTGTCACGCCCCTGTCATGCGGCTGTCTGCGCAGGGCTGTGGTTGTTGTTGTGGCAGTCGCGGCAGTGGCCGGGGTGGCGGGAGCGGAAGGCGCGGTCGCAGCGGTCGCAGTTCTGGAGGGGGATGGTGATTCTGCGGGGTTGTGCGGCTTCCAGTTCGGTTGTGCTGGGGGGTTGGGGTGGGAGGAGGGTGGTGAGGCGGTGGCGTAGGAGGCTGGCGGGGTGTTTGACGGGGTTGGGCAGGTCGTGGGTGAGGGCGTGGCGGATGGTGTCGGGGTGTGTTTCGCGTTCGAGCCAGGCGGCGACGCCGGGGGCGAGTGTGGTGACGTCTTGTTCGGACAGGGTGAGCCGGGGTGTGTGGCGGGGGAGGTCGGCGAGGAGTGTGGTGGCTGCCTTGAGGAGTTCGGGGGTGGCTGTCCGGGGTTGGGGGAGTGGTGGTCGGGGTGTGGTGCGGGCGGTGGGGAGGGGGACGCGCGGGGTTGTGGGGGGTGCGGGGGCCGGTTCCGGGGCCGGTGCTGGGGCTGGGGCTGGGGTGGCAGCTGGTGTGGGGGTGGGCTCGGGCGTCGGGGTGGGCTGGTGTGTGGCCGCCGGTGCTGATGCCGGGGCCGGGGCGAGTGCGGGTTCCGGTGTTTTCCGTGCCTTGCGCTGCCGGGGTGCCGGTGCTGCGGCAGGTGTGGTGGTGGGCTGGTTGTAGGAGATGGTGCGGGTGATGATGCGGCCGTCGGCCAGGCGTACGCGGCTGCGGTGGAGGTAGCCGGTTGCTTCCAGTTCGCGTAGTCCGGCGGCGATGCGGTGTTCGCTCTCGGGGAAGCGTCCGGCGAGGTGTCGGACGGTGGCTTTCGCGCCGGTGGGCAGGGACTGGATGTGCAGGGCCAGTCCGATGGCGACGAGTGAGAGTTGCCGGTGCTGGGCGAGGTGGTTTCCGGCGACGGTGAAGCTGGAGGTGTGCCGGACGTTGACGTGAATGACGCCGGAGGCGGGCGCGGAAGCCACAACCGGACCGGATGCGGCACACGGGGGCGCGATAACCTGCTGGATACCCATCGGGAAGCTCCTGTACTTCCTCGGTGGTCAGGCCCTCGGCCGGGATGTCTGTCCCGTCGGGGGCCGTCTCATGTCTGTGGTTGTCGGGGTGAGCTTATGCACGGCAACCCGACCCAAATCCAGCTGAGTTGCCCTATGTCACCCGAGTGAGTGACACGACCTGAACGGGGTCGGGTTGGGTGGGGAAGTTCATTTCTTTCCTTACTTGAAAGCCTTTTACCTCGTGGGTCACCGCGACGCGGTTGCCCATGACGCGGCTCACCGGGTCGCGGGTTTCCACGACCCGGTGAAAGCGCCGCCGGTCATGCCCGGAGATCGATCTCCGCCCACACCGTCTTACGCGGTACGGGCCCCGGAACGACACCCCAGCGATCGGCCAGCGCCTCGACCAGCAGCAGGCCACGCCCGGTCTCGTCGTCCGGGGGAGGGACGCACGGCAGGAGGCGCGGAAGGCTGTCACCCCGTGTGTCGGTCACCTCTACACGCAGCGTGCGCCCTTCGCCGGCCGTGGCGAGGCCGAGCAGGAAATCACGACCGCGCACCCGGCCGTGGGTCGCCGCGTTGGAGGCCAGCTCCGCCACCACCTGCTGCGCGGTATGGACGAGATCCGGCGCCATCCCCCAGTCGTGGAGCTGAGCGGCGGTGAGCAGCCGGGCCAGCCGGGCCCCGCGAGGCGTGGGGGAGAGGATCACTGTGAAGCTGCGGGCAACGGGCGCCAGTTGGGCGGTTTCGTGGTTCACGTCACACAGCGTGGTGGGCGCCGCCTACGCTGAGAAGTGACACACCGGGTACGTACGATCACTGTCCGAGGTTTGTCCGGCGCTGTCGTGCCTGTCCGGAAGTGCCCCACGGGTAGAGGGCGTCCAGGTTCGAAGCACGATGGAGGGATTCCCATGACGGTGGAGACGAGTGGTGCGGAGGCGGTCGTCGTCGAGGAAGTGGATGAGCCGGGCTGGGAAGTGGACCCCGACGACGAGTCCGGCGCGGCCGTGGTGGCCACGGTGGGCCGCCAGCTGCGGATGCGCCGCGAGGCGGCGGGCATGCGGGCCGGTGAGTTCGGCACGGCCATCGGATACGGCGAGGACCTGGTCTACAAGGTCGAGGGCGGCAAGCGGATCCCGCGTCCGGAGTTCCTGGACAAGGCCGACGAGGTGCTGAGGGCGGGCGGCCTCATCGCGGCGATGAAGGAAGACGTGGCGGAGGTCCGCTACCCGAAGAAGGTGCGGGACCTGGCGAAACTGGAGGCGCGGGCGGTGGAGCTGCTGTCGTACGGCAGCTACAACCTGCACGGGTTGCTCCAGACCGAGTCCTACGCGAGGGCACTTCTGGGGACCCGGCGGCCTGCGTACTCGGTGGACGAACTGGATCGGATGGTGGCCGCCCGTGTCGCGCGGCAGTCCATCTTCGAGCGTTCTCCCGGGCCTGAACTCAGTTTTGTACAGGAGGAAGTGACTCTTCGGCGCCCGGTCGGGGGCAAGATGGTATGGCGAGCACAACTGGAACGGCTTCTGGAGCTGGGCGAGTTGCGTCACGTCGAGATCCAGGTGATGCCAACTGGCTACTGGCAGCATCCGGGGTCGGGCGGGCGGATTCAGATGCTGAAGTTCAGTGATGGCACAGCGGTGGGACGTGCCGATGAGGAATTCGGCGGCCGCCCGGTCTCCGAGCCGAGGCAGCTCCGGATCCTTGAGCTGCGTTATGGCATCATCCGGGCCGAGGCTCTGAACGCACGGGAGTCGTCGGCCTTCATCGAGCGAGTACTGGGAGAGACATGATCCGCAAGACCTCCGTCGCGGAGTCCGACGGCCTTGTCTGGTTCAAGAGCAGTTACAGCGACAGCAGCAACGGAAACGACTGCGTCGAGGTTGCCGCCGTTCCCGGCGCGGTGCATGTGCGCGATTCCAAGAACGTCCCGGGCCCGCAGCTCGGCTTCGCCCCAGCCGCTTGGGCGGGCTTCGTGGCGTACGCCTCTGAGGGCTGAACCACCCTGAACCGTTGGTCTCCATCGAGGAAGTACTGGGAGAGCGATGATCTACAAGACCTCCGTCGCGGAGTCCGACGGCCTTGTCTGGTTCAAGAGCAGTTACAGCGACAGCAGCAATCCCAACGACTGCGTGGAGGTCGCCACCGCTCCCGGCGCGGTGCATGTGCGCGATTCCAAGAACGTCCCGGGCCCGCAGCTCGGCTTCGCCCCAGCCGCTTGGGCGGGCTTCGTAGCGTACGCCTCCGAGTGCTGAGCCACTTCGGGGCCGCTGGTCCTCATCGAAGAAGTACGGGGAGTGACATGATCCGCAAGACCTCCGTCGCGGAGTCCGACGGCCTCGTCTGGTTCAAGAGCAGCTACAGCGACACCAGCAACCCCAACGACTGCGTCGAGGTTGCCACCGTTCCCGGGGCGGTGCATGTGCGCGATTCCAAGTACGTCCCGGGCCCGCAGCTCGGCTTCGCCCCGGCCGCGTGGACGGACTTCGTGTCCCACGCTGCATGCGGCGAGTCCCCCGCGTAGCAGCTGTCAGCCTGCTCGCTGCTTGAATGCCACAGTGATCGAGCTCGTGGTTGCCCTGGTGGCGGGCGGGCTGACGGCGTGGCTCTTGCGCCGGTCAGTGAAGCGGCGTGCGGAAAGCGCCGCCCAGGGAGACACCGTCAGGGTTCCCTGTCTGCTCCGCCTCCCCGCCCGCGAAGGCCGCCGGCTTCGCGGGCACATGCTGATCGGGCCTGACGTGATGGCCTGCCTGACGTGATGGCCTGGGAGGGCCGTATCAAGGCCGGTGCGGCGGTGAGTCTTCCGGCAGGGCTGCGGAAGGCCGGCGTACGACCACCGACGTTCCGCGAATCCGTGAAGATCAACGGCAGGTGCACGATCGTGGAGTGCGCCTCCCCCGAAGGGCGTGTCCACGTCGCCGTGATGCCGAACGAGCTGCCGCGCGTCCTCGCGGCCCTGGACCGGGGCGCCACCGGGCATCCGGCGCCCGGTAGCCCCGGCTGATTCCCTCGCCCTCGGCCGCATCACCCGGCCCTCCCACGCGCCGGATGCCCCGGGCCTCTCGTCCGGGCCGCGCTGTGCCGGCGCCGGGTGAACACCTCGACACCGACCCGATGGCCAGGGACGCTTCGTGCGGTGACCGGAACCGATGGCACACCGCCCGCGTGGGACGAGAGCAACGCCCAGGACCTGTGGACCGGACCCGGGAGAGGTGCCTCGCGGAACGCGGAGGGCGTACCTTTCCGAGCGATCGACTTCTGGTCATCGAGCGGGCCCGTGTCGCAGCGCGGGCCGGGAAGGCACACAGGTGCTGAGCGTGGGCAACGAGGACGGCCTACCCGGAGCGGCTTCCTGCGGGACGACATCGTCCCTGCGGGCCGTCCGCTTCGAGCCCGGCGTCCTGGTCGAGCGTGAGCGGGAGGACGCGTGGCGTGAATGAGCGAGAGCACCGCCCGCTGCTGTTCCTGGACGTCGACGGGCCCCTCCTGCCGTTCGGTGACCGCCCGCGGCACGAGCCGTCAAACGCCACGGCGGATTCGCATCTGACGCGGCTCGACCCGCGCGTCGGGCCTCGCCTCGCGGCCCTGCCGTGCGAGCTGGTCTGGGCGACCACCTGGGAAGAGACGGCGAACACCGACATAGCGCCGCGGCTCGGCCTGCCGCCCCTGCCGGTCGTGCACTGGCCGGAAACCTCCGGCGCGCATGAACGCGAGGACACGTGGTTCGGACTCCACTGGAAGACCCGGACCCTGGTGGCATGGGCGGACAGACGTCCGTTCGCCTGGGTTGACGACGAGCTCACCGACGCCGATCGGGACTGGGTGTCCGCCCACCACCCCGCCCCGGCCCTCCTCCACCGCATCGCCTCGTCCCGCGGCCTCACCCACGAGGACTTCGCAGTCCTTGACCAGTGGCTGCGGGCCACGTGAGGCTCCCGCGCTGATCCACAGGAATGGGCGGCTACCCGTGGGGCGGAACGCACCCGGCTCACCGTTGACGACCATGAGCGGGTTGATCAACCACCCCCGCTGGGTCGAGTACCACTGGTCCCACGTGGTCTTCCTCGGTGAGGAGGACCAAGGGCTCTGGACCGATGAGGACCCCGGCCGCGAGATGTGCACAGCCGTCGGCCTCCCGCTCACGCGGTTGCCCGAAGCGTAAGCCGGGCGGAGCGCCCGCCACCGCGAACCGGTCGCCGGAAACGGCCCTGGACACCCGGGCCCGGCGCGCCGTCCGCGACGGCCTCCACGTCGATCCGAAGCGGGTCCTCCCCCGCCCCACCGGGGAGCCGGCCCGCCATCACGGCCCCCCGGCCGCCCTGCGCGAGATGCTCGACGGCACGACCGGGTACGGACGGGCGGCGGCGGCCCGGGATTCTCCCGTCCTTCGAGCCGGAAGGGGCCCGGCCGCCGGTGCGGCTGCGGCCCGGTGAGCGTGCCGTCTCCGGCCCGCCGCTGCCTCACGTCTCTCGCACACCCCCTCGTCCGTCTGTTTCCGGCCACCGGCCCCCAATGCTGCACAGGCTGTTGACGCACCCAGGGTTCACTCCTACCTTCCGTCCAGAAACACGACCAACGTTCGTAATCTCGAACAGGAGTGTTCCCGTGAGCCGCAGGAAAACAGCACTCATCGCCCTCCCCGCAGCCGCGCTGCTCGCCCTCATCCCCACCTCGGCGTCCGCGTATCCGAACCCCGGTCACGTCACCGGATCGGTCATCACGCACGACCCGACGATGATCCGCAGCACGTCGGGGCAGTACCTGCTCTACGCCACCGACGACGGCATCACCAGCAAGACCTCGTCCGACCGCACCGCCTTCGCCGCCGGAGCGGACGCCTTCCCCTCCCGGCCGGGCTGGTGGTCGCAGTACTCCTCTGTCATGGAGGCATGGGCGCCGGACATCTCGTACCACGGCGGCAAGTACCTCATGTACTACTCCGTGTCGTCGTTCGGCTCGAACACCTCCGCCATCGGGCTGGCGGGGTCGGCCACCGGTCTGCCGGGAAGCTGGAGCGACTACGGCGTCGTGTACACCTCCAACTCCTCCAGCGACTACAACGCCATCGACCCGAACCTCTTCGTCGACGACGACGGTGCGTGGTGGCTGTCCTTCGGCAGCTGGTGGACCGGGATCAAGATGATCCGGATCGACCCGTCCACCGGGAAGCAGCTGTCCTCCGACACCTCCCGCCGCTCCCTCGCCTCCCGTCCCACCGGCACCAAGGCCGTCGAGGCCCCCTTCGTCGTCAAGCGGAACGGGTACTACTACCTCTTCGCCTCGTACGACACCTGCTGCGCCGGCACCAGCTCCACGTACAAGGTCAAGGTCGGCCGGGCCACCAGGGTCACCGGGCCGTACACCGACAAGAACGGCGTGCCGATGACGCAGAACGGCGGCACGACGGTCCTGGAGTCGCACGGCAGGGTCATCGGCCCCGGCGGACAGTCGATCATGAAGGACACCGACGGCGACCTGATCGTCTACCACTACTACGACGGCAACGACAACGGCACACCCAAGCTGGGCATCAACCTTCTGAACTGGAGCAGCGGATGGCCCGTCGCCTACTGACCCTGCTGGCCGCGCTCCTGCTCGCGCTCTCCCTCGGGCAGTCCTCCGCGAGCGCCGCCTCCTTCGCCAACCCCGTCAAGTCCGTCAAGGGCGCCGACCCCTGGATCACCTACCACGACGGCAACTACCACCTCGTGTCGACAAGCTGGACCGACGTCATCACCATCCGCAGGTCACCGACGCTCGCCGGGCTCGCCACCGCGCCCGGCATCCAGGTGTGGAAGGGCGACGACCCCTCCCGGTGCTGCAACATCTGGGCACCGGAACTGCACCACCTGAACGGACGCTGGTACCTCTACTACGTCGCCGGGCAGAACGTGTCCGACTACAACCCGACCCAGCGCAGCCACGTCCTGGAGAGCGCCGGACCGGACCCCATGGGGCCGTACACCTACCGGGGCCGGCTCAACGCGTCCTGGATGCTGGACCCGACGGTGGCGGACATCAACGGGCAGCTGTACCTCTTCGGCAGCACCCACGACGGCACGCAGAACATCGTCGCCGCGCGGATGTCGAACCCGTACACCGTCAGCTCGTCGTTCTCCACGGTCGCCAGGCCCACCCACGACTGGGAGCGCTCCGGGGCCCCGGTCAACGAGGGCCCGGAGATCCTCCAGCGGAACGGCAGGACCTTCCTGGTCTACTCGGCCAGCGGCTGCTGGACCCCGGACTACAAGCTGGGGCAGCTGGAACTGACCGGGCGCGACCCGGCCTCGGCCTCCTCCTGGACGAAGAAACCCACACCGCTCTTCCAGCGCAGCGACGGGAACGGGGTGTACGGGCCCGGCCACAACGGCTTCTTCACCTCGCCGGACGGGACCGAGAGCTGGATCGTCTACCACGCCAACGACTCCGCCTCCGACGGCTGCGACAACGGGCGGACCGCACGGGCCCAGAAGTTCACCTGGAACTCCGACGGCACACCCCACCTCGGCACACCCCTGCGGCTCGGGGCGAGCGTGTCCGGGCCCTCGGGCGAGCCGTCCGGCGTCGCCGCCACCTACACCCTCACCAACCGCAACAGCGGCAAGTGCCTGGAGGTGAGCGGCGGTTCACCGGCAGACGGGGCGAACGTGGTCCAGCGGGCCTGCGACGGCGGATCACAGCAGCGCTGGCGGCTCCAGGACCTCGGCGACGACACCCACCGTCTGCTGAACGCCGCCACCGGCAAGGTGCTCGACACGGCCGACTGCTCGGCCGCCGACGGCGCCGACCTGCGTCAGTGGTCCTGGCTGGACAACCCCTGCCAGCGGTTCCGTTTCCTCGCCACCGACAGCGGTCACGTCCGGATCGTCAACCAGGCCACCGGCAAGGTCGCCGACGTGGCGGACTGCTCCACCGCGGACGCGGCCGACGTACGGCAGTGGACCTGGCTGAACAACGCCTGCCAGCAGTGGCGGCTGAACCCGGTGTGACCCGGGGGCGGCCCGGCGCCCCTCAGGACCGGGCCGCCCGCACCATGTACACGTCCACCGCGTCCTCACGCTCCACGGTGAACCCGTGGCGTTCGTACAGCCGGCGGGCCGGACTGCCCTGGAGGACCTGGAGGCGGACCGGCACGCCCTCGGCGTCCGTACGGGCCAGGAGGCCGGCCAGCACCGCGGACCCGATGCCCCGGCCCTGGAGCCCGGGGGAGAGGTAGAAACTCTCCAGCCACCGCTCCCCGCTCCCACCCGGGCGCAGGGTCACGCACCCGGCGAAGGTCCCGCCCGTCTCGACGACCGTGGTGTGCCCGGCCTCGTACCCGTCCCGCAGACGCTGCCGGACGCGGTGCTCGTCGTACCGGCCCAGGCGTTCCAGGTCCGGACGCATGACGACGGCCCGGAGCTCGGCCATGGCCTCGACGTCCTCGGGGGTGGCGGGGCGCAGGCCCCAGGTCTGGGCGGTGGCACGGATGGACATGGGCCGGATTCAACCAAAGGGGTCCGCCCGCGGCCACAGGCGGACCCGGCCGGCCCCCGCTCCTACGCGAGTACGTCCTCCACCGAAGAAGCGGTCACCGCGCGAGCCAGCCAGCGGCCGAGGACCTCGGTGTCGGCACACGCCCGGATACGGTCCCTGGCCTCCTCGGGGACGGCGAACCCGCGCTGCTCCAGGACCTGGACCACGGCTTCGGCCTTCCCTTCGGCCTTCCCCTCCGCCCGCAGCCGCTGTGAGGATTCCGAGCGGAAGAAAGACAGGTCGACGGCCATGAGGTCCCTCCAGATGTGCGCGGCCGGGGAATCACCCAAGCCGAGTTCGGTGAGTTCGCCGAAGATGACCGCGGTCTCTTCGTCGAGGGTCTTCAGCGCGGAGGCCAGCGCTTCGAGTATGGCAGCCGCATTCGGATCCTTACCATGGGTGATCGCCGAGAACGTGGCGAGCGGGATATCACGCGCCGCGGTTGACGGATCGGTCACCACGGGGACGTTGTGCGGGCCCAGCACCATCAGGCGCACGGTGAGCGAGGGCCACTCGGGCGGACCGACACGGATGGGCCGCGCGGCCCACCGGGCCGTCGCTTCGTCCTGGCAGACGACGAGCAGCACGGGATCGATGCCGTACTTGGCGTGCAGGTAGGCGAGGTAGTAGGGCCAGCTGCTGCGCTTCGCCGGGTCCCGCCGGCCCTGGGACTCGACGGCCAGGAGATAGGGCCGCCCCTCGGCGGTCTCCACCCGGAGCAGAGTGTCCAGGCGGCGTTCCAGCGGTTCCGTCTCGGTGAGGTCGGTGGTGAGGACTCCGACGTCGACCGTCTCGGGAAAGGGGATGCCCAGGCTGCGGAACGTCCTGGTGAAGATGCCCGGCTCTTTCTGGAAGATCCGGTGCATCGCCTCATGCGATGACTTGACCATGATCCGGACGCTAGGGCCGTTATTCCTACGGCATATGCCAAAAGCCTCGGAACCCCGCGATCCGGCGACATCTCGCACAAATGTCCGTCTGTCCGGACGCGGGCCGATGTCCGCCGATGGGCGTCTGCGTTTGTGCCGTCCCCCGCAGGGGGTAAGATCCTCGGCCCGATTGGCCAGCGCCACAAGCCGTGTGGCACACTAGCCAGGTTGCTCGGTTGAGTGTCAATGCTGCGCGCCTCCCGCCGGGAGGACCGGAAGCGAGTCCCACAGTACTCGTCGGCCCCATGCGGGCCGGACGTACGGGAATCTTCCGGGAAGCGTCAGTGGGGCGCTGACCAGGCACCCGGTGGGGTTTCGCCCCCGGAAGCGCGGTTTCGGCCCGCAACCCCTAGCAGGGAAATCCTTCGGGAGTTCTACGTGGTGGGGATGCGACACGCCCGACCGCGTGGGTCGGAGACGGAGTTACCGAACCGCCGGGTTCCAGAGCGTTATTGAGAGACAGGACTACTAGTAGCCATGGCGGGACAGAAGATCCGCATCCGGCTCAAGGCCTACGACCACGAGGTCATCGACTCCTCGGCGAAGAAGATCGTCGAGACGGTGACCCGCACTGGTGCGTCGGTCGCGGGCCCGGTGCCGCTGCCCACTGAGAAGAACGTGTACTGCGTCATCAAGTCGCCGCACAAGTACAAGGACTCGCGCGAGCACTTCGAGATGCGCACGCACAAGCGCCTCATCGACATCCTCGACCCCACGCCGAAGACGGTTGACTCGCTGATGCGTCTCGACCTGCCGGCGGGCGTCGACATCGAGATCAAGCTCTGAGGTGACGCGCGAGATGGCTAAGAACATTAAGGGCGTCCTGGGCGAGAAGCTCGGCATGACCCAGGTCTGGGACGAGAACAACCGGGTCGTCCCGGTGACCGTCGTCAAGGCCGGGCCTTGTGTCGTCACCCAGATCCGCACCAACGACAGCGACGGCTACGAGTCGGTCCAGATCGCCTTCGGCGAGATCGACCCGCGCAAGGTGAACAAGCCCCTCAAGGGTCACTTCGCCAAGGCCGACGTCACCCCGCGCCGCCACCTGGTGGAGCTCCGCACCCCTGACGCCAGCGAGTACACGCTGGGCCAGGAGGTCACTGCCGAGGTGTTCGAGTCCGGCGTCAAGGTCGACGTCACGGGCAAGAGCAAGGGCAAGGGCTTCGCCGGTGTCATGAAGCGTCACAACTTCAAGGGCCTCGGCGCCGGCCACGGCGTCCAGCGCAAGCACCGTTCCCCCGGTTCGATCGGTGGCTGCGCCACCCCTGGGCGTGTCTTCAAGGGCATGCGCATGGCCGGCCGCATGGGTAACGAGCGCGTCACCACCCAGAACCTGACCATCCACGCGGTTGACGCGGAGAAGGGTCTGCTGCTCATCAAGGGCGCGGTCCCCGGTCCGAACGGCGGCCTCGTCCTGGTCCGTACCGCGGCCAAGGGGGCTTGAGGTAATGAGCACCATTGACATCCTTTCGCCGGCAGGCGACAAGGCCGGTACCGTCGAGCTCCCCGCGGAGATCTTCGACGCGAAGACCAGCGTTCCGCTGATCCACCAGGTCGTCGTCGCACAGCTGGCAGCTGCCCGTCAGGGCACGCACAAGACCAAGCGCCGCGGTGAAGTCCGCGGTGGTGGCCGTAAGCCGTACCGCCAGAAGGGCACCGGCCGCGCCCGCCAGGGTTCGACCCGCGCGCCGCAGTTCGTCGGCGGTGGCGTCGTCCACGGCCCGCAGCCGCGTGACTACTCGCAGCGCACCCCGAAGAAGATGAAGGCCGCCGCCCTGCGTGGTGCCCTCTCGGACCGGGCGCGTCACTCCCGCATCCACGTCGTCACCGGCGTGGTCGAGGGTGGGATCTCCACCAAGGCCGTCAAGACGCTGCTCGGCAAGATCTCGGAGCGCAGCAACCTGCTCCTGGTCGCCGAGCGTTCCGACGAGGCCGCGTGGCTGTCCGCGCGCAACCTGCCCCAGGTGCACATCCTGGAGCCGGGCCAGCTGAACACGTACGACGTGATCGTCTCTGACGACGTGGTCTTCACCCAGGCCGCTTTCGAGTCCTTCGTGTCTGGCCCCCAGACCGCTGAGACCGAAGGGAGCGCCGCCTGATGAGTGAGGCGACCGTTACCAGCAAGACCTACTCGGACCCGCGCGACGTTCTCGTCAAGCCGGTCGTTTCCGAGAAGAGCTACGCGCTGCTCGACGAGAACAAGTACACGTTCATCGTCGCGCCCGGCTCCAACAAGACCCAGATCAAGCAGGCCGTGGAAGCGGTCTTCTCGGTCAAGGTCACCGGGGTCAACACGATCAACCGGCAGGGCAAGCGCAAGCGCACCCGCACCGGTTTCGGCAAGCGCGCCGACACGAAGCGCGCCATCGTGACCCTCGCCGAGGGCGACCGTATCGACATCTTCGGCGGCCCGACCTCCTAACAGGGGTCGAGTCGTCCGGAATCGGACGAGGACTGAGAAATGGGTATCCGCAAGTACAAGCCGACGACCCCGGGCCGTCGTGGCTCCAGCGTCGCCGACTTTGTCGAGATCACGCGGTCCACGCCGGAGAAGTCGCTGGTCCGCCCGCTGCACAGCAAGGGCGGCCGTAACAACGCCGGTCGTGTGACCGTTCGCCACCAGGGTGGCGGCCACAAGCGCGCCTACCGCGTGATCGACTTCCGTCGTCACGACAAGGACGGCGTGCCGGCCAAGGTCGCGCACATCGAGTACGACCCCAACCGCACCGCGCGCATCGCGCTGCTGCACTACGCGGACGGCGAGAAGCGCTACATCATCGCCCCCCGTGGTCTGGCGCAGGGCGACCGTGTCGAGAACGGCCCGGCCGCCGACATCAAGCCCGGCAACAACCTGGCGCTGCGCAACATCCCGGTCGGTACGACCATCCACGCCATCGAGCTGCGGCCCGGCGGCGGCGCGAAGTTCGCCCGCTCCGCGGGTGCCTCCGTGCAGCTGCTGGCGAAGGAGGGCACCATGGCCCACCTTCGTATGCCCTCCGGTGAGATCCGGCTGGTCGACGCCCGCTGCCGCGCCACCATCGGCGAGGTCGGCAACGCCGAGCAGTCGAACATCAACTGGGGCAAGGCCGGCCGCATGCGCTGGAAGGGCGTCCGCCCGACCGTCCGCGGTGTCGTGATGAACCCGGTCGACCACCCGCACGGTGGTGGTGAGGGTAAGACCTCCGGTGGTCGTCACCCGGTCTCGCCGTGGGGTCAGAAGGAGGGTCGTACTCGTTCTCCCAAGAAGGCGAGCAACAAGTACATCGTCCGCCGCCGCAAGACGAACAAGAAGCGCTAGGAGCGGGTTTAGATGCCGCGCAGTCTCAAGAAGGGGCCCTTCGTCGACGGACACCTCATCAAGAAGGTGGACGTACAGAACGAGGCAGGCACCAAGAACGTCATCAAGACCTGGTCCCGTCGCTCGATGATCGTCCCGGCCATGCTGGGTCACACCATCGCGGTGCACAACGGCAAGATCCACGTCCCGGTGTTCGTCACCGAGTCGATGGTCGGCCACAAGCTCGGCGAGTTCTCGCCGACTCGCACCTTCCGCGGCCACGTCAAGGACGACCGGAAGTCGAAGCGCCGCTAACCGCGGAGTGGAACGACTATGACTTACACCGAAGGGACAACCATGGAAGCCAGGGCCCAGGCGCGGTACATCCGCGTCACGCCCATGAAGGCCCGCCGCGTGGTGGACCTCATCCGTGGCATGGATGCCACGGAGGCTCAGGCGGTCCTGCGTTTCGCCCCGCAGGCCGCGAGCGTGCCGGTTGGCAAGGTGCTTGACAGCGCCATCGCCAACGCAGCACACAACTACGACCACACCGACGCCTCTTCGCTGGTCATCAGCGAGGCGTACGTGGACGAGGGCCCGACCCTGAAGCGGTTCCGTCCGCGTGCCCAGGGCCGTGCCTACCGGATCCGTAAGCGGACCAGCCACATCACCGTGGTCGTCAGCAGCAAGGAAGGAACCCGGTAATGGGCCAGAAGGTTAACCCGCATGGGTTCCGGCTCGGCATTACCACGGACTTCAAGTCCCGTTGGTACGCCGACAAGCTGTACAAGGACTACGTCAAGGAAGACGTCGCCATTCGCCGCATGATGGCGAAGGGCATGGAGCGGGCCGGCATCTCCAAGGTGGAGATCGAGCGCACCCGCGACCGCGTCCGCGTCGACATCCACACCGCTCGCCCGGGCATCGTCATCGGCCGCCGCGGCGCCGAGGCCGACCGCATCCGCGGCGAGCTGGAGAAGCTGACCGGCAAGCAGGTCCAGCTGAACATCCTTGAGGTCAAGAACCCCGAGGTGGACGCTCAGCTGGTGGCCCAGGCCGTCGCCGAGCAGCTCTCCTCCCGCGTCTCCTTCCGTCGTGCCATGCGCAAGAGCATGCAGAGCACGATGAAGGCCGGCGCCAAGGGCATCAAGATCCAGTGCGGTGGCCGCCTCGGCGGCGCCGAGATGTCCCGCTCGGAGTTCTACCGCGAGGGCCGTGTGCCCCTGCACACGCTCCGCGCGAACGTCGACTACGGCTTCTTCGAGGCCAAGACGACCTTCGGCCGCATCGGCGTGAAGGTCTGGATCTACAAGGGCGACGTCAAGAACATCGCCGAGGTCCGCGCCGAGAACGCAGCGGCCCGTGCCGGCAACCGTCCGGCCCGTGGCGGCGCAGACCGCCCGGCCGGCCGTGGTGGCCGTGGTGGCGAGCGTGGCGGCCGCGGCCGCAAGCCGCAGCAGTCCGCGCCGGCAGCCGAGGCCCCCAAGGCCGACGCTCCCGCCGCCGCTGCTCCGGCTGAGAGCACCGGAACGGAGGCCTGACCGAAATGCTGATCCCCCGTAGGGTCAAGCACCGCAAGCAGCACCACCCGAAGCGCAGCGGTATGTCCAAGGGTGGCACGCAGGTTGCGTTCGGCGAGTACGGCATCCAGGCGCTGACCCCGGCGTACGTGACGAACCGCCAGATCGAGGCAGCTCGTATCGCGATGACCCGCCACATCAAGCGTGGCGGCAAGGTCTGGATCAACATCTACCCGGACCGCCCCCTGACGAAGAAGCCGGCCGAGACCCGCATGGGTTCCGGTAAGGGTTCTCCCGAGTGGTGGATCGCGAACGTCAAGCCCGGTCGGGTGATGTTCGAGCTGTCCTACCCGAACGAGAAGATTGCTCGTGAGGCGCTCACCCGCGCTGCTCACAAGCTTCCGATGAAGTGCCGGATCGTTCGGCGCGAGGCAGGTGAGTCGTGATGTCGGCCGGTACCAAGGCGTCCGAGCTGCGCGAGCTGGGCAACGAGGAGCTCCTCAACAAGCTCCGCGAGGCCAAGGAAGAGCTGTTCAACCTCCGCTTCCAGGCGGCGACGGGCCAGCTCGAGAACCACGGTCGGCTCAAGTCCGTCCGTAAGGACATCGCCCGGATCTACACCCTGATGCGCGAGCGCGAGCTGGGCATCGAGACGGTGGAGAGCGTCTGATGAGCGAGAACACTGTGACTGAGACCAAGACCGAAGAGCGCGGTTTCCGCAAGACCCGTGAGGGTCTGGTCGTCAGCGACAAGATGGACAAGACCGTCGTCGTCGCTGTCGAGGACCGCGTCAAGCACGCGCTGTACGGCAAGGTCATCCGCCGTACGAACAAGCTCAAGGCCCACGACGAGCAGAACGCCGCAGGCGTCGGCGACCGCGTCCTCATCATGGAGACGCGTCCGCTGTCCGCGACGAAGCGCTGGCGCATCGTCGAGATCCTCGAGAAGGCCAAGTAATCCCTGAGGGGAACTCCCCTCAGGACAGTTCCGCCAGGCTCGGCGGGGGCTCCCTCACCGGGGCCCCCGCCGGGAACCGGCAGACGATCAGGAGATAGACGTGATCCAGCAGGAGTCGCGACTGCGTGTCGCCGACAACACGGGTGCGAAGGAAATTCTCACCATCCGTGTTCTCGGTGGCTCGGGTCGCCGCTACGCGGGCATCGGTGACGTCATCGTCGCCACCGTCAAGGATGCGATCCCCGGTGGCAACGTGAAGAAGGGTGACGTCGTCAAGGCCGTCATCGTTCGCACCGTCAAGGAGCGTCGTCGTCAGGATGGCTCGTACATCCGCTTCGACGAGAACGCCGCTGTCATTCTCAAGAACGACGGCGACCCCCGCGGCACCCGTATCTTCGGCCCGGTGGGCCGAGAGCTGCGCGAGAAGAAGTTCATGAAGATCATCTCGCTCGCGCCGGAGGTGCTGTAAGCATGAAGATCAAGAAGGGCGACCTGGTCCAGGTCATCACCGGTAAGGACAAGGGCAAGCAGGGCAAGGTCATCGTGGCCTACCCGGCTCAGGACCGCGTCCTCGTCGAGGGTGTCAACCGGGTCAAGAAGCACACCAAGGCCGGTCAGACGGCTCGCGGCTCGCAGACCGGTGGCATCGTCACCACCGAGGCCCCGATCCACGTCAGCAACGTGCAGCTGGTGGTGGAGAAGGACGGCAAGAAGGTCGTCACCCGCGTCGGCTACCGCTTCGACGACGAGGGCAAGAAGATCCGCGTTGCCAAGCGGACCGGTGAGGACATCTGATGACTGCCACCACTGCGCCGCGTCTCAAGACGCGCTACCGCGAGGAAATCGCCGGCAAGCTGCGTGAGGAGTTCTCCTACGAGAACGTCATGCAGGTTCCCGGCCTGGTCAAGATCGTGGTCAACATGGGTGTGGGCGACGCCGCCCGCGACTCCAAGCTGATCGACGGTGCCGTCAAGGACCTCACCACGATCACCGGTCAGAAGCCGGCCGTCACCAAGGCCCGCAAGTCGATCGCGCAGTTCAAGCTGCGCGAGGGGCAGCCGATCGGCTGCCACGTCACCCTCCGCGGTGACCGCATGTGGGAGTTCCTGGACCGTACGCTGTCGCTCGCGCTGCCGCGTATCCGTGACTTCCGTGGCCTGTCGCCCAAGCAGTTCGACGGCCGTGGCAACTACACCTTCGGTCTCACGGAGCAGGTCATGTTCCACGAGATCGACCAGGACAAGATCGACCGGGTCCGGGGCATGGACATCACCGTGGTCACCACGGCGACCAACGACGACGAGGGTCGTGCCCTCCTTCGTCACCTCGGCTTCCCGTTCAAGGAGAACTGACCGTGGCGAAGAAGGCTCTGATCGCTAAGGCCGCCCGTAAGCCGAAGTTCGGCGTCCGCGGGTACACCCGCTGCCAGCGCTGCGGCCGGCCCCACTCCGTCTACCGCAAGTTCGGCCTGTGCCGCGTGTGCCTCCGTGAGATGGCTCACCGTGGCGAGCTGCCGGGCGTGACCAAGAGCTCCTGGTAATCCCCCTTCGCCCCTTGGGCGTCGGAGGTACCGGAAAGCTCTCGGTAAGTATCTGGTCGGCGGGAGCCCCGCTTTTCATGCCGTAGGCTTGAAGGGTTGGGCGCCTGCCGCCCTGACCGACTTACTACGCCGTAGGTCCCCGCACCGCACCCGTCCCGCCACTGAGTGGGGAGAGGGATGGCGCATACAGGAAACCCCGGCGAGAGAGGCCGAAGGCCAACTCATGACCATGACTGATCCCATCGCAGACATGCTCACGCGTCTGCGCAACGCGAACTCGGCGTATCACGACGACGTTTCGATGCCGCACAGCAAGATCAAGTCGCACATCGCGGAGATCCTCCAGCAGGAGGGCTTCATCACCGGCTGGAAGGTCGAGGACGCCGAGGTCGGCAAGAACCTCGTCCTCGAGCTGAAGTTCGGCCCGAACCGCGAGCGCTCGATCGCCGGCATCAAGCGCATCTCGAAGCCGGGTCTGCGTGTCTACGCAAAGTCCACCAACCTGCCGAAGGTCCTCGGCGGCCTGGGCGTGGCGATCATCTCCACGTCCCACGGTCTCCTGACCGGCCAGCAGGCTCAGAAGAAGGGCGTAGGTGGGGAAGTCCTCGCCTACGTCTGGTAGTCGGGAACGGAGGAAAAGCTCATGTCGCGAATCGGCAAGCTCCCCATCCAGGTTCCCGCCGGTGTGGACGTCACCATCGATGGCCGCACGGTCGCGGTGAAGGGCCCCAAGGGGACCCTCACGCACACCGTCGCCGCGCCGATCGAGGTCACCAAGGGTGAGGACGGCGTGCTCAACGTCTCCCGCCCGAACGACGAGCGTCAGAACAAGGCCCTCCACGGCCTGTCCCGCACGCTGGTGGCGAACATGATCACCGGTGTGACCCAGGGATACAGCAAGGCGCTCGAGATCAGCGGTGTCGGTTACCGCGTCCAGGCGAAGGGCTCCAACCTGGAGTTCGCCCTGGGCTACAGCCACCCGATCCTCATCGAGGCTCCGGAGGGCATCACCTTCAAGGTCGAGTCCCCCACGAAGCTCAGCGTCGAGGGCATCGACAAGCAGAAGGTCGGCGAGGTGGCCGCCAACATCCGCAAGCTGCGGAAGCCCGACCCGTACAAGGCCAAGGGCGTCAAGTACGCCGGCGAGGTCATCCGCCGCAAGGTCGGAAAGGCTGGTAAGTAGCCATGGCATACGGTGTGAAGATCGCCAAGGGCGACGCGTACAAGCGCGCTGCCCGCAAGCGGCGCCACATCCGCGTCCGCAAGCACATCTCCGGTTCGCCGGAGCGTCCGCGCTTGGTCGTGACGCGTTCCAACCGTCACATCGTCGCCCAGGTCATCGACGACATCGCGGGCCACACGCTCGCGTCGGCGTCGACCCTGGACACGTCGATCCGCGGTGGCGAGGGTGACAAGAGCGCCCAGGCCAAGCAGGTCGGGGCCCTGGTCGCCGAGCGCGCCAAGGCTGCAGGCGTCGAGGCCGTCGTGTTTGACCGCGGTGGTAACCAGTACGCCGGGCGGATTGCCGCTCTGGCTGACGCCGCCCGTGAAGCCGGGCTGAAGTTCTAAGCCCCGGTTCCTACGCACAGCGGACGTAACAGAGAGAGGTAAATCCAATGGCTGGACCCCAGCGCCGCGGAAGCGGTGCCGGTGGCGGCGAGCGGCGGGACCGGAAGGGCCGTGACGGTGGCGCTGCCGCCGAGAAGACCGCGTACGTCGAGCGTGTCGTCGCGATCAACCGCGTCGCCAAGGTAGTGAAGGGTGGTCGTCGCTTCAGCTTCACCGCGCTGGTCGTGGTGGGCGACGGTGACGGCACCGTGGGTGTCGGATACGGCAAGGCCAAGGAAGTTCCCGCGGCCATCGCCAAGGGCGTCGAAGAGGCCAAGAAGAGCTTCTTCAAGGTCCCGCGTATCCAGGGCACCATCCCTCACCCGATCCAGGGCGAGAAGGCCGCGGGCGTCGTCCTGCTCAAGCCTGCTTCCCCCGGTACCGGTGTGATCGCGGGTGGCCCGGTGCGCGCCGTCCTGGAGTGCGCCGGCGTCCACGACATCCTGTCGAAGTCGCTCGGTTCGTCGAACCCGATCAACATCGTGCACGCGACCGTGGAGGCCCTGAAGGGCCTGCAGCGTCCCGAGGAGATCGCGGCCCGCCGCGGTCTGCCCCTCGAGGACGTCGCCCCCGCGGCTCTGCTCCGTGCGCGTGCGGGAGCGGGTGCGTAATGGCTCGCCTCAAGATCACGCAGACGAAGTCGTACATCGGCAGCAAGCAGAACCACCGAAACACCCTGCGTTCGCTCGGCCTCAAGCGCCTGAACGACACGGTTGTCAAGGAGGACCGCCCCGAGTTCCGCGGCATGGTGCACACCGTCCGCCACCTCGTGACGGTTGAGGAGGTTGACTGACATGGCGGAGAACAACCCGCTGAAGGCACACAACCTCCGGCCTGCCCCGGGCGCCAAGACCGCCAAGACCCGTGTGGGTCGTGGTGAGGCGTCCAAGGGTAAGACCGCAGGTCGTGGTACCAAGGGCACCAAGGCCCGTTACCAGGTTCCGGAGCGCTTCGAGGGTGGGCAGATGCCCCTCCACATGCGTCTCCCGAAGCTCAAGGGCTTCAAGAACCCGTTCCGCACGGAGTACCAGGTCGTGAACCTGGACAAGCTCGCGACGCTCTACCCCGAGGGTGGAGAGGTCACGGTGGCCGACCTGGTCGCCAAGGGCGCCGTGCGCAACAACCACCTCGTCAAGGTCCTCGGACAGGGCGAGATCTCCGTGGCGCTGCAGGTTTCGGTTGACGCCGTCTCCGCCTCCGCCAAGGAGAAGATCGCCGCTGCCGGCGGCACCGTCACCGAACTCGTCTGAGACAACTCGGACAAGCCGGTGGTCTGAACACCCGACCGGGGATGCCTCTCATATGGGGCATCCCCGGTTGGTCGTTCCTAGGGGGGCATGTCCGCCGGTAAGGTGGCGTGCACTGTAGCTGTGGTACGTCCCGGGCAACCGCCCGGGGCCCTTTGGCTGTTACGTAACCGTCGATCCTCAAGACCGTCACCTCTACGCATTGCGCGGGGGTCGCAGGAGGCACCGTGCTCACCGCGTTCGCCCGGGCGTTCAAGACGCCCGACCTGCGCAAGAAGCTGCTCTTCACGCTCGGCATCATCGTGCTCTACCGTCTCGGGGCGCACATTCCCGTTCCGGGGGTGAGCTACGAGAACGTCCAGATCTGTGTTGATCAGGCCAGTCAAGGAAACAACAGCCTGTTCGGTCTGGTGAACATGTTCAGCGGTGGTGCGCTGCTGCAGATCACGATCTTCGCGCTCGGCATCATGCCGTACATCACGGCCAGCATCATCCTTCAGCTGCTGACCGTCGTCATTCCCCGCCTTGAGGCCCTGAAGAAGGAGGGTCAGTCGGGCACGGCCAAGATCACGCAGTACACGCGTTATCTGACCGTCGCGCTGGCCATCCTCCAGGGCACCGGCCTGGTCGCCACCGCCCGCAGCGGCACCCTGTTCAGCGGCTGCCCGGTCGCCGACCAGATCGTCCCGAACCAGTCGATCTTCACCACCGTGGTGATGGTCCTGACCATGACCGCCGGCACCGCCGCCGTCATGTGGCTCGGTGAGCTGATCACCGACCGCGGCATCGGCAACGGCATGTCGATCCTGATGTTCATCTCGATCGCCGCCAGCTTCCCCGCTGCCCTGTGGGCCATCAAGGAGAGTGGCAAGCTGGCCGACGGCTGGATCGAGTTCGCCACGGTCATCCTGATCGGCTTCGTCATGGTCGGTCTCGTCGTCTTCGTCGAGCAGGCCCAGCGCCGCGTCCCGGTCCAGTACGCGAAGCGGATGATCGGCCGCCGGTCCTACGGTGGTACGTCCACTTACATCCCGCTCAAGGTGAACCAGGCCGGTGTGATCCCGGTCATCTTCGCTTCTTCGCTGCTCTACATTCCTGCTCTAATCGTTCAGTTCTCCAATTCAACGGCCGGCTGGGCGACCTGGATCCAGGACCACTTCGTCAAGGGTGACCACCCCTACTACATCGCGACGTACTTCCTGCTCATCGTGTTCTTCGCGTTCTTCTACGTGGCTATCTCGTTCAACCCCGAGGAAGTCGCGGACAACATGAAGAAGTATGGTGGCTTCATCCCGGGTATCCGGGCTGGTCGACCTACTGCCGAGTACCTGAGCTACGTGCTCAACAGGATCACTTGGCCGGGCTCGCTGTATCTGGGGTTGAT
Source organism: Streptomyces nitrosporeus (assembly GCF_008704555.1). Classification (NCBI taxonomy): domain Bacteria; kingdom Bacillati; phylum Actinomycetota; class Actinomycetes; order Kitasatosporales; family Streptomycetaceae; genus Streptomyces; species Streptomyces nitrosporeus. The sequence goes on along the minus strand of NZ_CP023702.1, from coordinate 3,043,437 downwards.
CGCTCTTGTGCCGACGATGGCGTTGGCGGGCTTCGGTGGTGCGAACCAGAACTTCCCGTTCGGCGGGACGAGCATCCTGATCATCGTGGGTGTGGGTCTGGAGACCGTGAAGCAGATCGAGAGCCAGCTCCAGCAGCGCAATTACGAAGGGTTCCTCCGCTGATGCGAATCGTCCTCGTCGGGCCGCCCGGTGCCGGTAAGGGAACGCAGGCCGCGTACCTCGCCAGGAATCTCTCGATTCCGCACATCTCCACAGGCGACCTCTTCCGCGCCAACATCAGCCAGGGCACGGACCTTGGCAAGCGGGCCCGCTCCTTCATGGACGCGGGACAGCTGGTGCCGGACGAAGTGACCATCGCGATGGCCAAGGACCGCATGGCCCAGCCGGACGCCGTGAACGGCTTCCTGCTGGACGGCTTCCCGCGCAACGTGGGCCAGGCCGAGGCCCTCGACGCGATGCTCGACGACGAGGGCGTCAAGCTGGACGCGGTCCTGGACCTGGAGGTCCCCGAGGACGAGGTGGTCAAGCGCATCGCGGGCCGCCGCATCTGCCGCAACGACAGCGCGCACGTCTTCCACGTGGCGTACAACCCGCCGAAGACCGAGGGCGTCTGCGACGCGTGCGGCGGCGAGCTGTACCAGCGTGACGACGACAGCGAGGAGACGGTGCGTACCCGTCTCGAGGTCTACCACACGCAGACGGAGCCGATCATCGACTACTACCGGGCCCAGGGCCTGGTCGTGACGATCCCGGCGCTCGGCAAGGTCACCGAGGTGACCGACCGGGCCATGGAGGCTCTCAAGGGCTCCGAGGGCTGACGCCCCCGGCAGTTCCCCGTACCACCACAGTCGGCCGCGGCGCCATCGGGCGCCGCGGCCGACTGTTTGCGCCGTATCGTTGGATACGGCCGTCGACCCGAACCCCCCTCGCAGATGAGAGGCCCTGAGCAATGGTGCAGATCAAGTCCCCCGAGCAGATCGCGAAGATGCGCGAGGCGGGCCTGGTGGTCGCCGCCGTTCACACCGCCACCCGCGAGGCCGCGGTCCCCGGAGCCACCACCAAGGACCTCGACGAGGTCGCCCGCAAGGTGATCGCCGAGCACGGCGCCACCTCCAACTTCCTCGGTTACGGCGGCTTCCCCGCGACGATCTGCACCTCGGTCAACGAGGTCGTCGTGCACGGCATCCCCGATGACGAGACGGTCCTCAAGGACGGCGACATCATCTCGATCGACGCCGGCGCGATCGTGGACGGCTGGCACGGCGACGCCGCGTACACCGCCTTCGTCGGCACCGGTCACGCTCCGGAGCTGGTCGAGCTCTCCCGGGTGACCGAGGAGTCGATGTGGGCCGGGATCGCCGCGATGAAGGTGAACAACCGGCTCGTCGACATCTCCAAGGCCATCGAGTCCTACATCCGCCGCCAGCCCCGCCCCGCCACCGGCAAGTACGGGATCATCGAGGACTACGGCGGCCACGGCATCGGCACCGAGATGCACATGGACCCGCACCTGCTGAACTACGTCTCCCGCAAGCGGGGCAAGGGCATCAAGCTGGTCCCCGGCGTCTGCCTGGCGATCGAGCCGATGGTCTCGCTGGGTACGGCGAAGACGGAGGTCCTCGCCGACGAGTGGACGGTGCTGACCACCGACAAGAGCTGGTCCTCGCACTGGGAGCACTCGATCGCGCTCACCGAGGAGGGTCCGCTGGTGCTGACCGCCCCCGACTGCGGCCGTGAGCGGCTGGCGAAGTACGGCGTCCAGGCGGCGCCCGACCCGCTGGCCTGAGCCCGCCCCGGGGCGGGCCCCGGCGGTCCCGCGCTGGTTTTCCGATCAGCGGGAGTGGGCAAACTTGACGGATTCGTCTTTTGGGGTTCGCTGACGTAGACTGACTCGTCGGCTCTCGTGCATCCGTGTGTCCGCACACCGGTGGTCGGGAGTCGATCAAGGTAGCCGATTCGAAAGGCGAAGCGTGGCCAAGAAGCAAGGTGCCATCGAAATTGAGGGCACCGTGATCGAGTCCCTCCCGAACGCCATGTTCAAGGTGGAACTCCAGAACGGTCACAAGGTCCTCGCGCACATCAGCGGCAAGATGCGGATGCACTACATCCGTATCCTCCCGGATGACCGGGTCGTGGTGGAGCTCTCTCCGTACGACCTGACGCGTGGCCGGATCGTCTACCGCTACAAGTAGATCTTGCCGCCGTCCCGTTTCGGCGTGGCGGAAGCACTGACCCGGAGAACCTGACATCCCATGAAGGTCAAGCCGAGCGTCAAGAAGATCTGCGACAAGTGCAAGGTGATCCGCCGTCACGGCCGGGTCATGGTCATCTGCGACAACCTGCGCCACAAGCAGCGCCAGGGCTGACGCACGACCACCTGCATCTCGCAGTTCTTCGCGCGACGCACGTACACGTACATAAGCAGTGCCCGTCCAAGCTCCGGCTGACGACACCTCCGGCGGGGGCCGGGGACCCGGGCGTACCACCTCTCGCCCCACGGGCGGGGTCGGCGTCCGGGAGCGGTACTGCGGAAGACCCCCGAAATAACAACTGGAGCCATTGAATGGCACGCGTTTCAGGTGTTGACATCCCGCGCGAAAAGCGCGTGGAAGTCGCCCTCACCTACGTCTTCGGTATCGGGCGCACCCGGTCCAAGGAGATCCTCGCCACCACCGGTGTGAACCCGAACACCCGCGTTCGCGACCTGGCCGAAGAGGACCTGGTCAAGATCCGCGAGTACGTGGACGCCAACCTGCGCACCGAGGGTGACCTCCGCCGCGAGATCCAGGGCGACATCCGCCGCAAGATCGAGATCGGCTGCTACCAGGGCATCCGCCACCGTCGTGGCCTGCCCGTGCACGGTCAGCGCACCAGCACGAACGCGCGTACCCGCAAGGGCCCGCGTCGCGCCATCGCCGGTAAGAAGAAGCCGGGCAAGAAGTAGTCCTCAGCGGACGCACTGCGCGTCCCCGGGTTCCCGGGGGTTCGCAGCAACCAGCGGTCTTCGCTGTAGGACCGATCACCTCCCCTCTCCATCTGGAGTCAAGACATGCCCCCCAAGGGTCGTCAGGGCGCAGCCAAGAAGGTGCGTCGCAAGGAAAAGAAGAACGTCGCTCACGGCTACGCGCACATCAAGAGCACGTTCAACAACACGATCGTCTCGATCACGGACCCCTCGGGCAACGTGATCTCCTGGGCCTCCGCCGGCCACGTCGGCTTCAAGGGCTCGCGCAAGTCCACCCCCTTCGCCGCGCAGATGGCCGCCGAGGCCGCCGCCCGCCGCGCGCAGGAGCACGGCATGCGCAAGGTCGACGTCTTCGTCAAGGGTCCCGGCTCCGGCCGTGAGACCGCGATCCGCTCCCTGCAGGCCACGGGCCTCGAGGTCGGTTCGATCCAGGACGTCACCCCGACGCCGCACAACGGCTGCCGCCCGCCGAAGCGTCGTCGCGTCTGATCCGTCGCGGCCGGTGACGGCCGTGCGCCAGTAACGCCGGATGCGGGCGGCATGTCCTTTCGGGACGTACCGCCCGTATCCTTGTCTCATCTGTCGGGCATCAAATAGCGGGTGCCCATGACCGCAAGGATCTCAGCATGCTTATCGCTCAGCGTCCGTCGCTGACCGAAGAGGTCGTCGACGAATTCCGCTCGCGGTTCGTGATCGAGCCGCTGGAGCCGGGCTTCGGCTACACCCTCGGCAACTCCCTGCGCCGCACGCTCCTCTCCTCGATCCCCGGTGCCGCCGTCACCAGCATCCGGATCGACGGTGTCCTGCACGAGTTCACCACCGTGCCGGGCGTCAAGGAGGACGTGACCGACCTCATCCTCAACATCAAGCAGCTGGTCGTCTCCTCGGAGCACGACGAGCCGGTCGTGATGTACCTGCGCAAGCAGGGCCCCGGCCTGGTCACCGCCGCGGACATCGCCCCGCCGGCCGGTGTCGAGGTCCACAACCCGGACCTGGTCCTGGCCACGCTGAACGGCAAGGGCAAGCTGGAGATGGAGCTGACCGTCGAGCGCGGTCGCGGCTACGTCTCCGCCGTCCAGAACAAGCAGGCGGGCCAGGAGATCGGCCGGATCCCGGTCGACTCCATCTACTCGCCGGTGCTCAAGGTCACGTACAAGGTCGAGGCGACCCGTGTCGAGCAGCGCACCGACTTCGACAAGCTGATCGTCGACGTCGAGACCAAGCAGGCCATGCGTCCGCGCGACGCCATGGCGTCGGCGGGCAAGACCCTGGTCGAGCTGTTCGGTCTGGCGCGCGAGCTCAACATCGACGCCGAGGGCATCGACATGGGCCCGTCCCCGACGGACGCCGCGCTCGCCGCCGATCTGGCGCTGCCGATCGAGGAGCTCGAGCTCACGGTCCGTTCGTACAACTGCCTCAAGCGTGAGGGCATCCACTCGGTGGGCGAGCTCGTGGCCCGCTCCGAGGCGGACCTGCTCGACATCCGCAACTTCGGCGCCAAGTCGATCGACGAGGTCAAGGCGAAGCTGGCCGGCATGGGCCTGGCGCTCAAGGACAGCCCGCCCGGATTCGACCCGACCGCCGCCGCCGACGCCTTCGGCGCGGACGACGACGCGGACGCCGGTTTCGTGGAGACCGAGCAGTACTGATCGTCTTCGGCGGGGGCACCCGGGGTCTCCCGGGTGCCCCCGCCGGCGAGCGGAAGACTTCCGCGGGGCGGCCGCCTCGCGGGAACTGACACCGGTACCTGATACGGCCGGTGCAGCACACAAGGAGAAACACCATGCCGAAGCCCGCCAAGGGCGCCCGTCTGGGCGGCAGCGCTGCGCACGAGAAGCTTCTTCTCATCAACCTCGCGAAGTCGCTGTTCGAGCACGGCCGCATCACCACGACCGAGGCCAAGGCCCGCCGCCTGCGTCCGGTCGCCGAGCGTTTCATCACCAAGGCGAAGAAGGGCGACATCCACAACCGTCGCCTGGTGCTGCAGTCGATCACGGACAAGAGCATCGTCCACACGCTCTTCACCGAGATCGCCCCGCGGTACGAGAACCGCCCCGGTGGTTACACCCGCATCACCAAGATCGGCAACCGTCGTGGCGACAACGCCCCGATGGCCGTCATCGAGCTGGTCGAGGCGCTGACCGTGGCCCAGCAGGCCACCGGTGAGGCCGAGGCCGCCACGAAGCGCGCCGTGAAGGAAGACGCCCTCAAGAAGGACGAGGCCGTCGAGGACGCCAAGCCGGCCGACGAGGCCGCCGAGGAGTCCAAGGACGCCTGACGTCCCCGGGACCCCTGGACGGGCCCGCACCTCCCTCCGGGGCGGTGCGGGCCCGTTCCCGTTTGAGAGGATGCGCGGGTGAGTGACGAGGCAGAGCCCGGATACGTGCGGGTACGGCTGGACCTTTCCTACGACGGCAAGGACTTCTCCGGCTGGGCGAAGCAGACCAGCAGGCGGACCGTGCAGGGGGAGATCGAGGACGCGCTGCGGACCGTGACACGGTCCCCGGTGACCTACGACCTGACGGTGGCCGGACGGACCGACGCAGGGGTGCACGCCCGCGGCCAGGTCGCGCACGTGGACCTGCCGGTGGAGGTGTGGGCCGAGCACGAGGAGAAGCTGCTGCGCCGGCTGGCGGGCCGGCTGGCACCGGACGTACGGGTCTGGCGGGCAAAACCGGCCCCGGCGGGGTTCAACGCGCGGTTCTCGGCGCTGTGGCGGCGGTACGCCTACCGGGTGGGGGACCGGCCGGGCGGGGTGGACCCGCTGCTGCGGGGCCATGTGCTGTGGCACGACCGGCCGCTGGACCTGGACGCGATGAACGAGGCGGCGGCCCTGATGACGGGCGAGCACGACTTCGCGGCCTACTGCAAGAAGCGTGAGGGCGCCACGACCATCCGCACCCTGCAGAAGCTGCACTGGGTGCGGGACGCGGAGTCCGGGGTGCTGACCGCGACCGTGCAGGCGGACGCCTTCTGCCACAACATGGTGCGGGCGCTGATCGGCGCGGCGCTCTTCGTCGGAGACGGGCGGCGGCCCGCCGGGTGGCCGGCCGAGGTGCTGGCGGCGAAGGTACGGGACCCGGGGGTGCACGTGGTGCGCCCGCACGGGCTGACGCTGGAGGAAGTCGCCTACCCGGCGGACGGCCTGCTGGCGGCCAGGGCCGAAGAGGCCCGCAACGTCAGGACGTTGCCGGGGGCGGGCTGCTGCTGACCGGGGGCCGGCGGACGGCGGCGCGGGGCCCGGGGCGCGGACGCTCCGGACCGGGCCCGCCGCGGGCACGGGCTTCCCCGGTCAGGTGGACGGCGCCGCGGCCGCCGCGGACGCCTGGACCTCGCCCCGGTGCCGGATCTGACGGAACGTGAAGTCGGTGAGGTCGTTGCCCGCGGTGAAGACGGCGGTGTCGGCCTTGGTGACGTTCCTGCCGCTGGTGAACCCGCCGACGGTGAAGTAGGCGTACCGGCCGTAGGAGTTGGCGGTACGCCGGCAGACGGAGCCGCCCCGGCAGAAGGTGGGCACCCCCGAGCCGCTGAGGGAGGCGAGGCCGCCGGACGCCTGCTCGGCGGCCTTCTTCGCCTCGGCCTCGGTGCCGAAGACGGCGAGGCCGACGGTGACCGCCACCCCGTCCTTGCGGTACGTGACCCGGATGACCTGGTCGCAGCCGTTGGAGGTGAGGACCTGCCCCAGGGCGCCCTGGGTGGTCGTCGCGCAGCTCCCGGTGCGGTGCGTCGCGCCCTTGGTGTAGGCGCGGTCACCCATGTTCAGCCGCTTCCCGGGGAAGAAGGCGTCGACGGTGACCGGGGCCCTGTCCTTACGGGCGTCGGATATGTAGTCCTTCGGATCCGGCGGGGGCAGCGGCGCGACCGAGGAGAAGGAGGGCTGCGGGGCGGCGCTCTGCGAGGGCAGGTCGGCCGGGGCGGGCAGCTCGCTCGCCTTCTTGCCCGAGGCGGTGGAGCCGCCGTTGTTCGTCGTGATGACGGCCGTGGCCACGATCGCGGCGACCGCCGCCGTGGCGAGAGCCCCGCCGCCGATCATCAGCCACTTCCTGCGGCGGTTGCGCGCGGCGGACGCGTCGGCCAGTGCCGCCCAGTCCGGAGTCCGGCTCTCTTCCGGCCCCCAGGAGGGCCCCCCTTGCCCAAAGCTCATGCGGCGAATCCTAGACCGACGGCAAATCGGTTGGGGCCGGGGTGCGCGGGCCGTGACAATGCTGTCATGGGACATCTCGAAGCGGGCCATCTGGAGTACTACCTGCCGGACGGGCGGGTGCTGCTCGGCGACGCCTCGTTCCGGGTGGCGGACGGGGCCGTCGTCGCCCTCGTCGGGGCGAACGGCGCGGGCAAGACGACACTGCTGAAGCTGCTCGCCGGGGAGCTCCAGCCGCACGGCGGTTCGGTGTCGGTGAGCGGCGGGCTCGGGGTGATGGGCCAGTTCGTCGGGTCCGTGCGCGACGAGCGGACCGTACGCGACCTGCTGGTCTCGGTGGCCCAGCCGAACATCCGCCGGGCGGCCGAGGCCGTCGACGCCGCCGAGGAGCGCATCCTCACGGTGGACGACGAGGCCGCGCAGATGGCGTACGCGCAGGCACTCAGCGACTGGGCCGAGGTCCGCGGCTACGAGGCCGAGACGCTCTGGGACGTCTGCACCACGGCCGCGCTCGGCATCCCGTACGAGAAGGCGCAGTGGCGCGAGGTGCGCACGCTCAGCGGCGGTGAGCAGAAGCGGCTCGTGCTGGAGGCGCTGCTGCGGGGCCCCGACGAGGTGCTCCTGCTGGACGAGCCGGACAACTATCTGGACGTGCCCGGCAAGCGGTGGCTGGAGGAGAGGCTCAAGGAGACCCGCAAGACGGTCCTGTTCGTCTCCCACGACCGGGAACTGCTCTCCCGCGCCGCCGAGAAGATCGTCAGCGTGGAGCCCAGCCCGGCCGGCTCGGACGTCTGGGTGCACGGCGCCGGCTTCGACACGTACCACCAGGCCCGCAAGGAGCGGTTCGCCCGCTTCGAGGAGCTGCTGCGGCGCTGGGAGGAGGAGCACAAGCGGCTGAGGGCGCTCGTGCTGCGGCTCCGCCAGCAGGCGGCGAACAGCCCGGACATGGCCTCCCGCTACCGGGCCATGCAGACCCGTTTCAAGAAGTTCGAGGACGCCGGCCCGCCCCCGGAGCCGCCGCGCGAGCAGGACATCCGGATGCGGCTGCGCGGCGGCCGGACCGGGGTGCGGGCCGTGACCTGCACCGGCCTGGAGCTGACCGGCCTGATGAAACCCTTCGACCTGGAGGTCTACTACGGCGAGCGGGTCGCCGTCCTCGGCTCCAACGGGTCGGGGAAGTCGCACTTCCTGCGGCTGCTCGCCGGGGAGCCGGTCGCGCACACCGGTGAGTGGAAGCTGGGCGCCCGGGTGGTCCCCGGCCACTTCGCGCAGACCCACGCCCACCCCGAACTGCTCGGCCGGTCCCTGGTGGACATCCTGTGGTCCGAACACGCCAGGGACCGGGGCGGCGCGATGTCCGTGCTGCGCCGCTACGAGCTGGAACGGCAGGGCGACCAGCCCTTCGACAAGCTGTCCGGCGGCCAGCAGGCCCGCTTCCAGATCCTGCTGCTGGAGCTGTCCGGGACGACGGCCCTGCTGCTGGACGAGCCGACGGACAACCTGGACCTGGAGTCCGCCGAGGCGCTCCAGGACGGGCTGGAGGTCTACGACGGCACGGTGATGGCCGTCACCCACGACCGCTGGTTCGCGAGGTCCTTCGACCGCTTCCTGGTCTTCGGCTCGGACGGGGTGGTCAGGGAGACCACGGAGCCGGTCTGGGACGAGCGCCGGGTGGAACGCGCCAGGTAGGAGGCGGTGGGGCCGCCCGCGCGGGGGGCGTTTTGACCCGCGCGGGGGCCGAACGGTATTCTTCTGGTTTGTTATACGTATTGGCTTGGTCGTTCTCACGCGAAGGGCCCTTACGTAGGTTCTCTGGAGCAGTTACCAGTGGCTCGCATACGGGCAGCGTCCCCGGCAGTGTGAGCCCCAGCTGCATGATCGCTTCAGAGGTGCCATGTGTCTGGACCCATCCACTGAAGAAGCGAAGGCTACGACCGTGCGTACGTACAGCCCCAAGCCCGGCGATGTGACGCGCCAGTGGCACATCATCGACGCCCAGGACATCGTCCTGGGCCGTCTGGCCACCACGGCTGCGAACCTCCTCCGGGGTAAGCACAAGGCGATCTACGCCCCCCACATGGACATGGGCGACTTCGTCATCATCATCAACGCCGACAAGGTTCACCTGTCCGGCAACAAGAAGACCCAGAAGATGGCGTACCGCCACTCCGGGTTCCCGGGTGGTCTGCGCTCCGTGCGCTACGACGAGCTGCTCTCCAAGAACCCGGAGAAGGCCGTCGAGAAGGCCATCAAGGGCATGATCCCCAAGAACACCCTGGGTCGCCAGATGATCTCGAAGCTGAAGGTCTACGCGGGTGACCAGCACCCGCACGCCGCTCAGCAGCCGGTCCCGTACGAGATCACCCAGGTCGCGCAGTAGTTCCGGCCTTCCCCCCGAGACCAAAAGAAAGATCTGAGGAGAATCGTGGCCGAGACCACTGTTGAGACGACCACCGAAGATGTGGCGGGCGCCGAGGGCGAGGAGACCTTCGCCGAGGTGACCACCTTCGAGTCGGAGGTCCCCGTCGAGGGCGAGTACACCTCCGAGTCGCTCGCGGGCCGCTTCGGCGACCCGCAGCCCGCCGCCGGCCTGGGCCGTCGCAAGAACGCCATCGCCCGCGTCCGGATCGTCCCGGGCTCCGGCAAGTGGAAGATCAACGGTCGCACCCTTGAGGACTACTTCCCCAACAAGGTGCACCAGCAGGAAGTCAACGAGCCCTTCAAGGTGCTCGAGCTCGACGGCCGTTACGACGTCATCGCCCGCATCGCGGGTGGCGGTGTCTCCGGTCAGGCCGGCGCCCTGCGCCTCGGTGTGGCCCGCGCGCTGAACGAGGCGGACGTGGACAACAACCGCGCCACGCTGAAGAAGGCCGGCTTCCTCTCCCGCGACGACCGTGCGGTCGAGCGCAAGAAGGCCGGTCTCAAGAAGGCCCGCAAGGCTCCGCAGTACAGCAAGCGCTAAATCGCCTGCTCGTCTGCTCCACACGTTCGCCCCGGCGGCACGCTCCGTGCTGCTGGGGCGTTCGTTTATCAGCCCTCGCGGGCGTATAACGGCTTAAGACGTTTATCGGGCCGGTGGCCTCTTCCTGTCGTGTTTCGGTAGGTGGTGCATCGCCTTGCCCTGTTTTGACTGATCGCTTTTGTGGTTTTGATCGCTGACGGTTTTGCGGTTTCGGAGCACCTTCGGAGGACACCAGTGGGACGACTCTTCGGCACGGACGGCGTGCGCGGTGTCGCCAACGCGGACCTGACGGCCGAGCTCGCGCTCGGGCTCTCGGTCGCGGCGGCGCACGTACTGGCCGAGGCGGGAACCTTCGAGGGGCACCGGCCGACCGCCGTGGTGGGACGCGATCCCCGCGCCTCCGGCGAGTTCCTGGAGGCCGCCGTCGTGGCGGGCCTGGCCAGCGCGGGCGTGGACGTGCTGAGGGTCGGTGTGCTGCCGACTCCGGCCGTGGCGTACCTCACCGGGGTGCTCGGCGCGGACATCGGTGTCATGCTCTCGGCCAGCCACAACGCCATGCCGGACAACGGCGTCAAGTTCTTCGCGCGGGGCGGCCACAAGCTGGCCGACGAGCTGGAGGACCGTATCGAGACGGTCTACGAGCAGCACCGCACGGGTGAGCCGTGGAACCGTCCCACCGGCGGCGGGGTGGGCCGGGTCACCGACTACACCGAGGGCTTCGAGCGCTACGTGGCCCACCTCATCGGCGTACTGCCGAACCGGCTCGACGGGCTGAAGGTCGTGCTGGACGAGGCGCACGGCGCCGCCGCCCGGGTCTCGCCCGAGGCGTTCGCCCGGGCCGGTGCCGAGGTCGTCACCATCGGCGCGGAGCCGGACGGCCTGAACATCAACGACGGCTGCGGCTCCACCCATCTGGACCTGCTGCGCGCCGCCGTCGTCGAGCACGGCGCCGACCTGGGCATCGCGCACGACGGTGACGCGGACCGCTGCCTGGCCGTGGACGCGGCCGGCGAGGAGGTCGACGGGGACCAGATCCTGGCCGTGCTGGCCCTCGCCATGCGTGAGGCCGGCCGGCTCCGCAGGAACACCGTCGTCGGCACGGTCATGTCGAACCTCGGATTCAAGACGGCCATGGAGCGCGAGGGCATCGAGCTCGTCCAGACCGCCGTCGGTGACCGCTACGTCCTGGAGTCGATGAAGGCCGAGGGCTACGCGCTGGGCGGCGAGCAGTCCGGCCACGTCATCGTCCTGGACCACGCCACGACCGGCGACGGCACCCTGACCGGCCTGATGCTCGCGGCCCGGGTCGCCGCCACCGGGCGTACGCTCGCCGAACTCGCCGGGGTGATGCGGCGGCTGCCGCAGGTCCTGGTCAACGTGCGGGACGTCGACAAGTCCCGGGTGGACACCTCGGCGGAGGTGGCCGCCGCGGTCGCCGAGGCCGAGCGTGAGCTGGGCTCCACGGGCCGGGTACTGCTGCGCAAGTCCGGTACGGAGCCGCTGGTGCGGGTCATGGTCGAGGCCGCCGACATCGAGCAGGCGCGGGCCGTGGCCGGTCAGCTGGCGGACGTCGTGAAATCGGCCCTGGGCTGACGTTCCCCCGTACGGGTGAAGAGAGCCCGCCCGCTCATCCGGCCGGCCCCGGCTTCACGGCCGGGGCCGACCGGCGCTGGAGGGCCCAGAGCCCCTTCTGGACCAGCAGGGTCAGCGTGCCCGCCACCACGATGCCGCCCAGGTTGGCGAGCAGCTGCGCCGACGAGCCCCACGTCTGGTTCAGGTCCTGGTAGCTGAAGGCGACCGCGGCGTTGGCGGCGGCCGGCACCGTGGTCACGGAGATCGCCACCCCGATCAGCGCCCCCGACTTCGCCGAGGTCAGCGAGAGCGTCCCGGCGATGCCCGCCAGCAGGGCCACCACGAACGACATCCAGTCCGGGTGCCAGATGAACCCGGTGTTCGGCCGGTCGGCCGTGATCATGTCCGCGTGGAAGAGCCCGAAGCCGTCCATCAGCCAGGCGAACCCGGCCGTCAGCACCATCGCCGCCAGGAACCCGCCGATCAGCGCCCACAGCGACCGGCCCACCAGCCGGGGGGCCCGCTGCACCAGGGCCGTCGAGATCCCCGCGAGCGGCCCGAACTCCGGCCCGACGGCCATCGCGCCGACGATCAGGATCGCGTTGTCCAGCATCACGCCGCAGGCCGCCAGCATCGTCGCGACGGCGAGGAAGGCCACATAGGTGGCGCTGAACGTGGACTCCTCGTGGGTGACCTCGCTCAGCTCCTCCCAGAGCACCGCGTCCGCGCTCTCCCCGGGCGCCTGCCGCTCCGCCTCGTCGGCGTGCGCGGAGAGGGTCAGGTCCATGTTCTCGACGGTGATCGAACCCGACCGGTCGATCCCCAGCTCCCGCAGCGCGCCGATCAGCTCGTCGCCCGCCTCACGGGCCACGTCGCACATCACCACGTCGCCCGCGGGACGGCGGGCGGCACCGGCCAGCACCACGAGGTGGGTGGCGCCGACGGTCCGCTCGGCCACCTCTACTACCGCCCCGGTCAGGCCGGCGGGCACGATGAGGCGCAGATGCAGCACGAGGGACCCCCGGAGGACTCAGAGTTTGCGCAGCGACAGACGCTGGACCTTGTGGTCCGGGCCCTTGCGCAGCACCAGGGTGGCACGCCCGCGCGTCGGCGCCACGTTCTCCAGCAGATTCGGCTTGTTGACGGTCCGCCACATGGTGCGCGCGTAGTCCAGCGCCTCCTCCTCGGAGACCTGGGTGTACTTGCGGAAGTACGAGAACGGGTTCTGGAACGCCGTCTCCCGCAGCCGGCGGAAGCGGTGGAGGTACCAGGTCTCGATGTCCTCGGCGCGCGCGTCCACGTACACGCTGAAGTCGAAGTAGTCCGCCAGTCCGACCCTGGTGCGGCCGTCCTTGCCGGGCAGCGCGGGCTGGAGCACGTTCAGGCCCTCGACGATCAGGATGTCGGGACGGCGCACGGACAGCCGCTCGCCCGGCACGATGTCGTAGATCAGGTGGGAGTAGACCGGGGCGGTCACCTCGTCCTTGCCGGCCTTGATGTCGGCGACGAACCGGGTCAGTGCCCGCCGGTCGTACGACTCCGGGAACCCCTTGCGCGACATCAGCCCGCGGGACTCCAGCTCCTTCATCGGCAGCAGGAACCCGTCCGTGGTCACCAGCTCCACCCGCGGGTGCTCCGGCCAGCGGGCCAGCAGGGCCTGGAGGATACGGGCGGTGGTGGACTTGCCGACCGCGACACTGCCGGCGACCCCTATGACGAAGGGCGTGCCGCGCTGCTCACCGTGGCCGCCGCCGGCGTCACCGAGGAAGGTGTTGAGCGCGCCGCGCAGCCCGGAGGTGGCCTGGACGTAGAGGTTGAGCAGCCGGGACAGCGGCAGATAGACGTCCCGTACCTCGTCCAGGTCGATCACGTCACCGAGCCCCCGGAGCTTCTCCACCTCCTCGGCGGTGAGCGGCAGCGGCGTCTTGTCGCGCAGGGCACTCCATTCCGCCCGGGTCAGGTCGACGTAGGGCGTCGGCGCGTGCTCGGTGCGGCGGGTGCTCCGTGCGGGCGAAGTGATCACCCCCTCATTGTCGCGGGACTTCCGGCGGAGCGGGGGGTGTGCTCGGTCACGTGGGGGAGGGGCGGTGAGGCGTGGTGCGCCGGCGCCCGCAGGGCCGCGCGTCCCCGGTGAGTCCAGCTCTGGAAGACCAGTGGCGGGCTCAAGGCGGAGCAGGTCATGACCGCCTCCGGCACCGCGCAGGTCAAGCGGTGGGCGAAGGCCACCGTCAACGCCGGCCCGGAACCGGTGAAGAAGGGCGGCACCCTCACCGTCACCGGCGGCCTCAAGCGCGCCGACTGGGTCAAGCACTCCTACACCGGGGTGGCCGCGGCCTCGGTGAAGCTGCAGTTCCGGAAGAAGGGCACTTCCTCCTACACCACCGTCAAGACGGTGAAGAGCAGCTCCACCGGCGCCCTGAAGACCACCGTCAAGGCGTCCGCCGACGGCTACTGGCGATGGAACTTCGGCGGCTGGTCCACCACCGGCACCGCCGTCACCGCCGGGGACCACGTCGACGTGCGCTGAGCGGCACCGGCCGGGACGCCTTGCCCGGTAGCGGACCCTGTGGGCCGTATGGTGCCGATATGTGCGGAATCGTGGGTTACGTCGGTGGGCAGTCGGCGCAGGACGTCGTCGTCGCGGGACTGAAGCGCCTCGAATACCGGGGGTACGACTCGGCGGGCGTCGCCGTCCTCGCGGACGGCGGGCTGGCGGCCGCCAAGAAGGCCGGGAAACTGGTCAACCTGGAGAAGGAGCTCAAGGAACGGCCCCTGCCGGCCGGCAGCACCGGCCTCGGCCACACCCGTTGGGCCACGCACGGCGGCCCGAACGACGCCAACGCGCACCCGCACCTGGACAACGCGGGCCGGGTCGCCGTCGTGCACAACGGGATCATCGAGAACTTCGCCGTACTGCGCGAGGAACTCACCGGCCGGGGCCACGGCATGGTGTCCGAGACCGACACCGAGGTGGTCGCGCACCTGCTGGCCGAGGCGTACTCCTCGGCCGGGGACCTCGCCGAGGCCATGCGGCAGGTGTGCCGGCGGCTGGAAGGGGCGTTCACCCTGGTCGCGGTGCACGCCGACGAACCGGGAACGGTCGTCGGGGCCCGCCGGAACTCCCCGCTCGTGGTCGGGGTGGGCGAGGACGAGATGTTCCTGGCCTCCGACGTCGCCGCGTTCATCGCCCACACCCGGGAGGCGATCGAGCTCGGCCAGGACCAGGTGGTGGAACTGCGCCGGGACGGGGCCACGGTGACGGGGTTCGACGGCACGAGGGCAGAGGTCCGCGGCTACCACGTGGACTGGGACGCCTCCGCCGCCGAGAAGGGCGGCTACGCCTCCTTCATGCTCAAGGAGATCGCCGACCAGCCGAAGGCCGTCGCCGACACGCTCCTCGGCCGGATCGACGCCTCGGGCACGCTCCGCCTCGACGAGGTGCGCATCCCGCCGCACGTCCTGAGGGAGGCCGACAAGGTCGTCGTGATCGCCTGCGGGACCGCGTACCACGCCGGGATGATCGCCAAGTACGCCATCGAGCACACCACCCGGCTGCCCTGCGAGACGGAACTCGCCAGCGAGTTCCGCTACCGCGACCCGATCCTGGACCACCGCACCCTGGTCATCGCGATCTCCCAGTCCGGCGAGACCATGGACACGCTGATGGCGCTGCGGCACGCCCGCGAACAGGGCGCCAGGGTCCTCGCCATCTGCAACACCAACGGCTCGACCATCCCCCGCGAGTCCGACGCGGTCCTCTACACCCATGCCGGGCCCGAGGTCGCCGTCGCCTCCACCAAGGCGTTCCTGACCCAGCTGGTGGCCTGCTACCTGGTGGCGCTCTACCTCGGCCAGGTGCGCGGCACCAAGTGGGGCGACGAGATCCGCACCGTCGTCCGCCAGCTCTCCGAGATCCCCCGCCAGGTCGAGGAGGTGCTGGGCACCATGGAGCCGGTGCGGGAGCTGGCCCGGACGCTCGCGGACCGGAACACCGTGCTCTTCCTCGGCCGGCACGTCGGCTACCCGGTCGCCCTGGAAGGCGCGTTGAAGCTCAAGGAACTCGCGTACATGCACGCCGAGGGCTTCGCCGCCGGGGAACTCAAGCACGGGCCGATCGCACTCGTCGACGAAGGGCTGCCGGTCGTCGTCATCGTGCCGTCCCCGCGCGGGCGTTCGGTGCTCCACGACAAGATCGTCTCCAACATCCAGGAGATCAGGGCCCGGGGAGCGCGTACCGTCGTCATCGCGGAGGAGGGCGACGAGGAGGTCGTCCCGTACGCCGACCACCTCGTCCGTGTCCCGGCCGTTCCCACGCTGCTCCAGCCCCTGGTCGCCACCGTGCCGCTCCAGGTGTTCGCGTGCGAACTGGCGACGGCCCGGGGCAACGAGGTGGACCAGCCCCGCAACCTGGCGAAGTCCGTGACGGTCGAATGAGTGGAAGAACGCGTGATCATCGGGATCGGGATCGATGTGGCGGAGATCGAGCGCTTCGGCGCGGCGCTGGAGCGCACGCCGCAGATGGCGCGGCGGCTGTTCCTGGACCGGGAACTGCTGCTGCCGGGCGGCGAACGGCGGGGGATCGCCTCGCTCGCGGCCCGGTTCGCCGCCAAGGAGGCCCTGGCCAAGGCCCTCGGGGCGCCGGGCGGACTCCTCTGGACGGACGCCGAGGTGTGCGTCGAGGAGAGCGGCCGGCCCCGGCTGGAGGTGAGGGGCACGGTCGCGGCCCGCGCCGAGCAGCTCGGGGTGCGCGGCTGGCACGTCTCGCTCAGCCATGACGCGGGGGTGGCGTCGGCCGTCGTGATCGCGGAGGGTTGAACGCATGCGACACGCCTACGACACCGAGACCGTACGGGCCGCCGAGCAGACGCTGATGCGGGAACTGCCGGACGGCGCGCTGATGCGGCGCGCCGCCGCCGGACTGGCCGTGGCCTGCGGTGACGTGCTCCGCCGCAACGGCCGGGTGTACGGCTCCCGGGTCCTGCTCCTCGTCGGCGGCGGGGACAACGGCGGCGACACCCTGTACGCCGGAGCCCGCCTCGCCCGGCGCGGCGCGGGCGTCCGGGCCCTGCTCGCCGCCCCCGGCAAGGCGCACCCCGGCGGGCTCGCCGAACTGCTTGCGGCGGGCGGAGCGGTCATCGGCACCCCGGACGGCTTCGGCCCGGTCGATCTCGTCGTCGACGGCATCACCGGCATCGGCGGGCGCGGCGGCCTGCGCCCCGACGCCGAGCGCCTGGTGCGCGAGGCGACCGCCGGCCGGGCCCCGGTGGTCGCCGTGGACCTGCCGAGCGGTGTCGAGGCGGACACCGGGCAGGTGCTCGGCCCGGCCGTCCGGGCGGACGTCACGGTCACCTTCGGCACGTACAAACCGGGCCTGCTCATCGACCCGGCGGCCGGACACGCGGGGGCCCTGCGCCTGGTCGACATCGGCCTGGGCTCCGTACTCCCCGCCCGGCCCTGCCTGGAGGCCCTCCAGTACGAGGACGTGGCCGCACTGCTGCCCGTACCGGGGACCGAGAGCGACAAGTACCGGCGCGGAGTGGTCGGAGTGGCCGCGGGCTCCCGGCAGTACCCGGGCGCGGCCGTCCTCGCCGTCTCCGGCGCGCTGCACGGCGGGGCGGGCGCCGTCCGCTACGCCGGCCCCGGCGCGGACGCGGTGATCGCCCGCCACCCGGAGACCCTGGTCCACCCCGGACGGCCCGCGGAGGCCGGGCGGGTGCAGGCCTGGGTCGTCGGCCCCGGTCTCGGTAACACACCCGAGGCCGTCGAGGCCGTCGCCGACGTCCTGGCCGCGGACGTCCCGGTCCTGGTGGACGCCGACGGGCTGCGGCTGATGGACACCGGTGCCGTACGCGCCCGGGACGCCGCCACGGTGCTCACCCCGCACGCCGGGGAGGCCGCCGCCCTGCTGGGGGTGGCGCGCGAGGAGGTCGAGGCGGGGCGGCTCGCCGCCGTACGGGAGCTGGCCGCGCGCTACGACGCCACCGTGCTGCTCAAGGGCTCCACGACCCTGGTCGCGGAACCGGGCGGCGCGCCGGTGCGGGTCAACCCGACGGGCACGTCCTGGCTGGCCACGGCCGGCAGCGGCGATGTGCTGTCCGGGCTGGCCGGATCACTGCTGGCGGCGGGCCTGGCGCCGCGCGACGCGGCGTCGGTGGGCGCCTATCTGCACGGCCTGGCGGCGCGCCGGGCGTCTGCCGGGGCCCCGGTGGCGGCGCGGGACGTCGCGGCTCGGATCCCGGAGGTCTGGCGGGACGTGTACGCCTGATCCAGGGGGCGGGGGGCGCCGCCCCCTCCGGGGAGCCCCGGGCCCGGTACCACGCGGACCGGTCCCCGTGGCGCTACGACACCTTCGTGGAGCGCTGCCGCACCGGCCGCCCTGCTCCGCGAGGGCGGCCCGGCCACCGCGGCGAAAAACGTCCTGGCCAGCCGTGTAACGGTCCCGGTGGACCACCTGAAGCACCTCACGGGCCGCCGCTGGGACCACCCGGCGGGGCTCTCCCCGGGCCGGGAGTCCGGGGCCTGGAGCGGACCGGTGAGAGACTGGGGCCGTTATGAATGAGACAGCGCCTTCGAGAGCCCGTGCAGAGATCGACCTCGCCGCGTTGCGTGCCAACGTGCGCGCCCTGCGTGCGCGGGCGTCCGGGGCGCAGCTCATGGCCGTGGTCAAGGCCGACGCCTACGGGCACGGGGCGCTGCCCTGCGCACGGGCCGCGCTGGACGCGGGGGCCACCTGGCTGGGCACGGCGACCCCGCAGGAGGCGCTCGCCCTGCGCGGGGCCGGGATCGGCGGGCGGATCATGTGCTGGCTGTGGACGCCGGGCGGTCCCTGGCGCGAGGCGGTCGAGGCGGACCTCGACGTCTCGGTCAGCGGTATGTGGGCGCTGCGCGAGGCCGTCGCCGCGGCCACCGCCGCGGGCCGGACGGCCCGGGTCCAGCTCAAGGCCGACACCGGCCTGGGCCGTAACGGCTGCCAGCCCGCCGACTGGCCGGAACTCGTCTGTGCGGCCCGCGCCGCCGAGGAGGCGGGCGCCCTCAGGATCACCGGCCTGTGGTCCCACTTCGCCTGCGCCGACGAACCGGGCCACCCCTCGATCGGGGCCCAGCTGACCGTCTTCCGCGACATGGTGGCCTACGCGGAGAAGGAAGGCGTCCGGCCCGAGGTGCGGCACATCGCCAACTCCCCGGCGACCCTCACCGTCCCGGACTCCCACTTCGACCTGGTCCGCACCGGGATCGCGATGTACGGGCTCTCGCCCAGCCCCGAACTGGGCACCCCGGCGGACTTCGGGCTGCGGCCGGTGATGACCCTCACCGCCTCGACGGCCCTGGTCAAGGAGGTGCCGCCGGGGCACGGCATCAGCTACGGCCACCACTACACGACCACCACCGGGACGACGCTGGGCCTGGTGCCGCTCGGTTACGCCGACGGCATCCCGCGGCACGCCTCCGGCCGCGGCCCGGTCCTCGTCGGCGGTGCCGTCCGCACCGTCGCCGGCCGGGTGGCGATGGACCAGTTCGTGGTGGACCTCGGCGGCGACCGGCCGGAACCGGGCGCCGACGCGGTGCTGTTCGGGCCGGGGGACCGGGGCGAGCCGACCGCGGAGGACTGGGCGGCCGCGGCGGACACGATCGCCTACGAGATCGTCACCCGGATCGGCACCCGGGTGCCCCGGATCCACCTCCACGCCGCCCCCGAGCGGGACTGACCCGGGCCTCCCGGGCACGACGGCGGCACTGCGGCGGCACTGCGGCGGGTACGACGACTGCACGAGGACCGCACGGCGACGAGACGACGACGGCGACGAGGAGCACGGCACGGTGAGTGAGACCAGCGCGGGCGCGGGGGACGTGGCGGCGACGGCGGCCGTCGCGGCGGCGGGCTGGCGGCGCGCCGGGTTCGCCGGGGCGGCGATAGGGGTGCTCGCGGCGGGCGCCGCCGCGGGTGTCGCCGTCGAACGGCTCACGGTCGGCCGCGGCATGCGCAAGAAGGCGCGGCTGGCGCTGGACGCCTCCGGGCCGTACGGCTCACTGCGCGGGCGCCCCGGCCGGGCGGTCGCGGACGACGGCACCGAGCTCCACTACGAGGTGGACGAGGTGGACGAGGCCGAGGCGGGCCCGGAGGGCGCGCCGGAGGACACCGGCGGGACGGCCGCCGCCGCGCGCCGCCGCAGGCTCTTCGGCCGCAAGGCGCCCGGCCCCGTCACCGTGGTCTTCAGCCACGGCTACTGCCTCAGCCAGGACTCCTGGCACTTCCAGCGGGCCGCGCTGCGCGGCCTGGTCCGCGCGGTCTACTGGGACCAGCGCAGCCACGGGCGCTCCGGGCGTGGAAAGGCACAGGCCGACGGGGTGGAACTCGGCATCGACCAGCTCGGCCGCGACCTCAGGGCCGTCATCGACGCGGCCGCCCCCGAGGGCCCGCTGGTGCTGGCCGGACACTCGATGGGCGGCATGACGATCATGGCGCTCGCCGACCGGTACCCCGAACTGATCCGCGACCGGGTCGCCGCGGTCGCGTTCGTCGGCACCTCCAGCGGGAAGCTCGGCGAGGTGGACTTCGGGCTGCCGGTGGCCGGTGTGCGGGCGGCGCGCCGCGTGCTGCCGGGGGTGCTGCGGGCGCTCGGCTCCCAGACCGAGCTGGTGGAGCGGGGCCGGCGGGCGACCGCCGACCTGTTCGCCGGGCTGGTCAAGCGCTACTCGTTCGGTTCGCGGGACGTGGACCCCGCCGTCTCGCGGTTCGCGGAGCGGATGATCGAGTCCACCCCGATCGATGTGGTCGCCGAGTTCTACCCCGCGTTCACCGAGCACGACAAGAGCGGGGCCCTGTCCGTCCTGAGGGACCTGCCGGTACTCATCCTGGCGGGTGACAAGGACCTGGTGACCCCCGCCTCGCACAGCGAGGCCATCGCCGGGCGGCTGCCGGACGCCGAACTGGTCATCGTCCCCGACGCCGGTCACCTGGTGATGCTGGAGCACCCCCGGACCGTCACCGACCGGCTCGCGGACCTGCTGGTACGGATCGGAGCGGTTCCGGCCGGGGCGCCCTGATCCCCTACCGTTGTCCGCATGGAAGCAGCGCACAACGACCCGGCCGCCGGCACCGCCGTACCGGCCGCCGTCACCCTGGCCCTCGCCGTCGAGTCCCCCGAGCAGATGCGCGGACTGGGGCGCCGGCTCGCCGCGGTGCTGGCCCCCGGCGACCTGGTGATGCTCACCGGTGAGCTCGGCGCGGGCAAGACCACCCTCACCCGCGGTCTCGGTGAGGGGCTCGGCGTACGCGGTGCCGTGACCTCGCCCACCTTCGTGATCGCCCGGGTCCATCCTTCGCTGGGCACCGGTCCCGCGCTGGTCCACGTGGACGCGTACCGCCTGGGCGGCGGGCTCGACGAGATGGAGGACCTGGACCTCGACGTGTCGCTGCCGGACTCCGTCGTCGTCGTCGAGTGGGGCGACGGCAAGGTGGAGGAGCTGTCCGAGGACCGGCTGCACGTGGTGATCGACCGGGCCGTCGGCGACACCGACGACGAGCGGCGCACGGTCACGCTGACCGGGATCGGGACGCGCTGGGCGGCGCTCCCGGCGGAGCTGCCGCAGGACTGAACCGCCCGGTTTCCGACAAGGCGTCGGTAAAATGTTGCATCGGAGGCGGCGGGCGTGGTCACATGGACGGGAGACCTGGTTAGGTCTACCTAACCACGTCCTTCTCCGAGGCCCGAGGAGGCTCATATGCCGACACCCGAGCGTGACGTGGAGGAGCGGTCGCCGTGGACACGGCCGCCGTCGGCCTCCGCTGTTTCGATGAAGGACCTGCTGGCCTCCTGCGCCGCCGCGACGGCGGTCTCCACCCCGCCCCGCGAGGAAACCCCGGCGGACGGGGCGCGGGACGGGCAGGACGACCGGCCGGCCGGCCGGTGCGAGGCGGCGTAGCGGGCAGGTACGGGAGGTCCGTCGGCCCTCGGGCACGTGCGGCCCGTCGGCACGGGCCGGGAGTTCCGGCCCCGCGGGGCCCGGCCCCGGGGCCTACGGGACGACGACGACCGGGACGCCGACCGTCGCGAAGGTCCACACCGCGTTGCCGTCGGCGACCTTCATCCGCACGCCGCCGGTCTTCTTCGTGGGGTCGGGGCTCTCCATGGAGCCGTCCTGCGCCGCGCTGAAGCCCACCGAGACCCCGTCGACGGACGCGAACCGGACCACGTGTTCGATCGGTACCCCGTCCGAGCCGGTGATGGAGCCCGAACGCGAGGTCACCTGGTACGCCCCGGGAGCCGGGCTCACCGCACTCGGCATGACGGTGAACGTCCGCAGCGACTTCTCCCGGCCGTCCACGAGCCACACCCGCCGGTCCGCGAGCGCGTACACGACCCGCTCCCCGGAACCGGAGTCCTCGGGCACGGCCAGCGGGTCCACGGTGACGGAGGGCTTCGGCGAAGGCGTGGGGCCGAAGTGGCCGGACGCCCGCGCGGACGGCGTCGCGACCGACTCCGGCGCGTTCGCCGACGCCTGGTAGGCGAGGAAACAGACCGCGGCCACCGCCACGGCAGTGAGCCCGGCCACGATTCCCGAGCTGCCCCTTGCCACCGTGAGCTCCCCTTCCGCCTGCCGTCCATCACATGTCGTACAAGCATTTACGTCGTACACACGCGTACCCGGGCGACGGTACCAGCCGCGGAGGTACCGGCCGGGACGGTGTACGGGCTGCGCTCGGCCGGTCGGCGGAGCCGTAGGCTGTTTGTGTGCTCCTGCTCGCCGTGGATACCGCCACCCCCGCCGTCACCGTCGCCCTCCACGACGGGACCTCCGTCGTCGCCGAGACGGGCCAGGTCGACGCCCGAAGGCACGGGGAACTGCTGCTGCCCGCCGTCGACCGGGTCCTCGCCGAGGCCGGGACGGGACTCGACGCCGTGACGGACGTGGTCGTGGGCGTCGGCCCCGGCCCGTACACCGGACTGCGGGTGGGCCTGGTCACCGCGGCGGCCTTCGGATCGGCGCTCTCCGTCCCCGTCCACGGGCTCTGCACGCTCGACGGCCTCGCCTACGCGGCCGGTCTGGACGGCCTGGAGGGCCCCTTCGCCGTCGCGACGGACGCCCGCCGCAAGGAGGTCTACTGGGCGCGCTACGAGGACGCCCGCACCCGGACCGGTGAGCCCGCCGTGGACCGGCCCGCCGACATCGCCGGACAGCTCGCCGGGCTGCCCGTCGTCGGGGCGGGCGCCCTGCTCTACCCGGACGCCTTCCCCGACGCCCGCCGCCCCGAGCACGTACGGGCCGGCGCGCTCGCCGCGCTCGCCGCCGAGCGGCTCGCGGCCGGTGCGGAGCTCCTGCCGCCGCAGCCGCTGTACCTGCGCAGGCCCGATGCCCAGGTGCCGAAGAACTACAAGGTGGTCACCCCCCGGTGACGACCGCGACCGCTGTGCTCCGTGAGATGCGCTGGTGGGACATCGAACCGGTGCTGGAGCTGGAACACGAGCTCTTCCCCGACGACGCCTGGTCGGCCGGCATGTTCTGGTCCGAACTGGCCCGCGCCCGCGGCCCCCGGGCCACCCACCGCTACGTCGTTGCGGAGGACCCCGCCGACGGCCGCGTCGTGGGCTACGCCGGGCTCGCCTCGGCCGGGGACCTCGCCGACGTCCAGACGATCGGCGTCCGCCGCAGCCACTGGGGCGGCGGACTCGGCTCCGAACTCCTGACCGACCTGCTCAGGCACGCCACCGCCTTCGAGAGCGCCGCGGTGCTCCTGGAGGTCCGTGTCGACAACATCCGGGCGCAGAAGCTCTACGAACGCTTCGGCTTCGAACCCATCGGCTTCCGGCGGGGCTACTACCAGCCGGGGAACATCGACGCACTCGTCATGCGCCTGACCGTACAAGGAACAGAGACATAACTGATGGCTGACGAACCGCTCGTACTCGGTATCGAGACCTCCTGCGACGAGACCGGTGTCGGCATCGTGCGCGGTACGACCCTGCTCGCCGACGCCGTCGCCTCCAGCGTCGACACCCACGCCCGCTTCGGCGGTGTCGTCCCCGAGATCGCCTCCCGCGCCCACCTCGAAGCGATGGTCCCCACCATCGAACGCGCCCTGAAGGACGCCGGGATCAGCGCCCGCGACCTCGACGGCATCGCGGTCACGGCCGGCCCCGGGCTCGCCGGGGCGCTGCTCGTCGGGGTGTCGGCGGCCAAGGCGTACGCCTACGCCCTGGGCAAGCCGCTGTACGGGGTCAACCACCTCGCCTCGCACATCTGCGTGGACCAGCTGGAACACGGCCCGCTCCCCGAGCCGACCATGGCGCTGCTGGTCAGCGGCGGACACTCCTCGTTGCTGCTCGCCCCGGACATCACCCGCGACGTGCGCCCGCTGGGCGCCACCATCGACGACGCGGCCGGCGAGGCCTTCGACAAGATCGCCCGGGTGCTGGACCTCGGCTTCCCCGGCGGCCCGGTCATCGACCGGCTGGCCCGTGAGGGCGACCCGGCGGCGATCGCCTTCCCGCGCGGGCTGACCGGCCCCCGCGACGCCCCGTACGACTTCTCCTTCTCCGGGCTCAAGACGTCCGTGGCACGGTGGATCGAGGCCAGGCGGGCCGCCGGCGAGGAGGTCCCCGTACGGGACGTGGCGGCGTCCTTCCAGGAGGCCGTGGTGGACGTACTCACCCGCAAGGCCGTGCGGGCCTGCAAGGACGAGGGCGTCGACCACCTGATGATCGGCGGCGGCGTCGCGGCCAACTCCCGGCTGCGCGCCCTGGCCGAGGAGCGGTGCGAGCGGGCCGGGATCCGGCTGAGGGTGCCCCGCCCCGGCCTGTGCACCGACAACGGCGCGATGGTCGCCGCGCTGGGCGCGGAGATGGTCGCCCGCAACCGTCCGGCCTCCGACCTGGAGCTCTCCGCGGACTCCTCCCTCCCGGTCACCGAGCCCCACGTCCCGGGCGCGCACGGCCACTCCCACTCCCACGACCATGTGCACGAGGTCAGCAAGGAGAACCTCTACCCGTGACCGTCGCCCTGATGTGGGAGGCCCGCGCCGCCGGTGGCCGGGGGGCCGAACTGCTGGAGTGGGCCAGGGCCCGCACCCTCGAACTCGCCCGGTCGCCGCTGCGCAGCGAACTGCTGCGCGCCCCCCAGGACCGGGTCCTCGTCCTGACCTGGTGGGACGCGGCGTACGACGCCGAACTGCCGGAACTGCCCGAGCCCGCCCCCGGCCTGGTGACCCGGGCGGTGCACCGCTGGCGCTTCGAGTCGCTGGGGCCCGCGGACGGCCGGGACCGGCCGGGGCCGGGGCCGGGCGCGCACTGAGGGGTTCCGCGTTCCGGGAGGCGCACCGATGAGTTCCGGGGCCCGCGCCGGTCCACCTTGTACGGCGCCCTTCGGCGCACGGCACCGAATGCGGGGAGAGGACCATGCAGAAGATCAAGCCCTGTCTGTGGTTCGACGGCCGGGCCCTGGAGGCCGCCGAGTTCTACGTCTCGGTCTTCGGCGGTGACTCCCGCGTCGTGGACGTCACGTACAACACCGGGGCCGCGCCGGGGGAGACCGGCGCGGTGCTCACCGTGGACTTCGTGCTCGCGGGCCAGGAGTACACGGCCCTCAACGGCGGCCCGGAGTTCACCTTCTCCGAGGCGGTCTCCCTCTCTGTGGACTGCGAGTCGCAGGAGGAGGTGGACCGGTTCTGGGCCGCCTTCACCGAGGACGGCGAGGAGAGCGTCTGCGGGTGGCTGAAGGACAGGTACGGCCTGTCCTGGCAGATCGTCCCGCGGGTGCTGCCCGAGCTGCTCTCCGGTCCCGACAGAGCCCGTGCGGACCGGGTCATGAAGGCGATGACGGGCATGCGGAAGCTGGACGTCGCGGCACTGGAGAACGCCTGAGCGGTCCGGGCGCCCCACCATGGCGCCGCCCGCGGAACGGGCGCACCCTGGAAGGAGGTATTCCGGGAGGTGACCGACATGATGGAGACCACGGTCGGCTGGCACATCGAGCTGGAATTCGAGGAGGACAGCCACCGGACCCGGGCGGCCGCGATGGTGCGGCTCAGCGACGGGACCGAGGTGCGCGCCCACGGGTACGCCAGCCGCCACCCCTCCGACACGGAGCAGCCACGGGTCGGCGAGGAGATCGCCGGCGCCCGCGCGCTCAACGAACTCGCGATGAAACTGCTCACCAAGGCGCACGACGAGATCGACGAGGCATCCGGCCGGGCGTCGTACCCGCTGGGCATGACCTGACGTCCGTACGCACACCTCCGCGCCGCGGCCCCGGCCGAGGGCCGGCGGGACCGGGGGCCGGGCCCGCACGCGGGGAGCGGACGCCGGGATCGGTAAGGTCCCCCGCATGGCACGCAGTTCACCGCTTCCGCCTCCTCCCCCGCCGGAGGGGATACGCACCTGGCCCGACCGCGAGGCACTGCTGCGCGACCGGGCCGTCGTCCTGGGCGAACTCGTCAGGCTGCACATCGGGCCCGGGAGGCTCGGGCTGCTGGTGCTGTGGGCGGCGCTGGCCGCCCTGGGCTGGTCGTTCGTCGGCACGGGCCTGATCGCCTTCGAGGAGGGCTACGACGTGATCAGCCTGATCATCGGGCTGGTCTGCCTCGTCGCCGGAGCGGCCGCCCTGGTCCCCGCGGTGGTGCTCGTCGCCGTGGGGGTCGCCCGCGACCGCCGGGTGCGCCCGCTCCTGGACGCGTGGGGCGCGCTGGACCGGGACCCGGTCCGGGACCTGCCGCTGCGCGCGCCCGGGGTGAGCGTCGTCTGGATGGTGCTGTCGTTCCTGCTGTGCGCGGCGGGGCTGTTCTGCTGTGTGGTGGCCCCGGCGTCGGCGGTCCCGGGCGAGCCCTACGGTCTGGTGGCCCTGATGACGGGCCTCGGCCTCATCGCCTGGGTGACCGGGCTGATCGGCCTCGTCAAGGCATTCGCCCACCGCCGCTGGGTGCTGCGGGTGCTCGCCGGCCCGCCGGCTCCCCGGGCGTACGGCGCCGCGCACCGCTGAGGGACCGGAGCGCGGCGTCCCGGGCCGCGGTCAGCGGGCCAGCGGCTGCCCGAGCAGCATGGTGGGCGCCCCGGCCACCCGGGTCAGGAACACCGTCGCCGCGTTCGGCCCCTGGAGCTTCATCTTCCGGCGCAGCTCCTCCGGTTCGACCGCGGAACCGCGCTTCTTCACGGTCAGGACCCCGACCTGACGCCCCCTCAGCAGCGCCTTCAGCCTCTTCACACTGAAGGGCAGCTGATCGGTGATCTCGTAACCGGCCGCGTACGCCGACTCGTAGCGCCTCTCGCTCGTGACGTAGGCGATCGTCTCGTCGATCAGCCTGCCGCCGCACTCCTCCACCACGGCGGCGACCAGATGCGCCCGGATCACGGCGCCGTCCGGTTCGTACAGATAGCGGCCGACCGGGCCGACGGGCGGGGCGGGGAGCGGGGCCGGGGCGGCGAGGGCCGCGCCGGACGGGAGCAGGGTGGCCCGGAAGGTGCCCGGGACGGCGCCCTCGCCGAACCAGAGCACGGCCTCCTTCACGTCGCCGCCGTCCGAGATCCACTCGGCCTCGGCCCGCGGGTCGATCGCCTCGTGGGGGATGCCGGGGGCGATCTTCAGCGCGGCCCGGGGGGCCCGCGACGCGGCGTCCGTCGCCCAGGACAGCGGCGGCGAATATGCCTCCGGGTCGAAGATCCGGCCCCGCCCGCCCCGCCGGGCCGGGTCGACGAAGACCGCGTCGTACGCCGAGGTGTCGATCTCCGTGACGTCCGCGCACCGCACCTCGATGCGGTCCTGGAGCCCGAGCGCCTCCGCGTTGGCGCGGGCGGTCTCGGCGGTGAGCGGGTCGCGGTCCACGGCCAGCACCGAGACGCCGGCCCGGGCCAGCGCGATCGCGTCGCCGCCGATCCCGCAGCACAGGTCCGCGACGCTCCGTACACCGCCGGCTCCCGCGAACCGTCCGGCGCGGTGGGCGGCCACCGTGGCCCGGGTCGCCTGCTCCACACCGGCGGGCGTGAAGAACATCCGGTAGGCGTCCTCGGCCCCGAACTTCGCCACGGCCCGCTGCCGCAGCCGCGCCTGGCCCAGCGCCGCCGAGACCAGCGAGGCCGGATGGTCGCGGCGCAGCCGGGTCGCGGTGGCCAGTTCCCGGGCGGGGTCGTGGTCGCGCAGCTCGTCGAGGAGTGCCGCGCCCCGCGGGGTGCGCAGGGCGGCGAAGACGGCGAGCGGATCGGCGGGGGCGGTCTCGCCGGTGCTGTCACCGGCCGTTCTGCCGGAGGGGGGAAGGACGTTCACCGGTCCATTGTGAGCCAGCCGGGGGACCTGCCGGGGCGGGCGGCGGTGTCGGGGCCGGGGCTCGCGGAGCGGCTGGCAGGATGCGGCGCCATGCAGCTAGTACGACAAAAGGGAAAATTTGGGTCCAGGCGGTACGGTCCGGTCGGCGTGGCCGTGTCCGCCCTGCTGGCGGCCGCCGTCGCCTCGGGATGCGCCGGAGGCGCGGCGGACGGACCGGACCGGGGGCAGCCGGCCTCCCCGGCCGCGGGCCGGGAGGCGCAGGCCGGCCACGCCGGCCCCGCTCCGGCCGCCGGTGCCCGCGCCGAGGGGCTGAAGCGGAAGCAGGCCGCCCGCGCGGTCGCGGCGAAGAAGTGGGGCCTGGCCGAGACTCCGCTGGCCGCCCCCGAGCCCCCCGCGAAGAAGCCGCGCCTCACCACCCGCGAGGGCTTCGAGGTGAAGGGCGGTGAGGACCTGCCGCCGGTCTTCACCACCGTGCCGACCGAGGACCGGGTCGTCTTCCTCACGATGGACGACGGCTCGGAGAAGGACCCCGAACTGCTGCGGATGATGACCGAACTGGACATCCCGTACAGCGCCTTCCTCAGCGACTACGTGGTGCGCGACGACTACGGGTACTTCGAGGAGATGCAGAAGAGCGGGGTGGTCCTCGGCAACCACACGCTCACCCACCCCTACCTGCCCGGGCTCTCCGCGGACGAGCAGCGCGAGGAGATCTGCGGCGAGCAGGACAGGATGGAGGAACGCTTCGGGAAGCGCCCCACCCTCTTCCGGCCGCCGTACGGCAACTACAACGGCGACACCCTGCGCATCGCCAAGTCCTGCGGGATCGAGGCCGTGCCGCTGTGGGCCGCCGAGGCGTTCCCCGGCCGTATGGAGTGGCGGGAGCGGGACCAGGACCTGCACCCGGGCGACATCATCCTCACCCACTTCCGGGGCGAGGCGGAGTGGGGCGGGTCCATGGCCGACATGATCCGCACCGTCATGAAGACGGTCACCGGCAAGGGTTACGCCGTGGCCAGGCTGGAGGACTACGTCTGACCGGGACCGGAGAGATCCGTCCGACGCGCCCGCCGCACGGAACGACGAGGGCCCCTCCCGCGTTGTTCCCGGCGGGCGCGGCCGTGTCCGCGCCACGCACGAGTGGTGAATTGGCACTCCGCTTGACCGAGTGCTAATCGCGGTCATAGTCTCGGGTCTGGCACTCCCCACTGGAGAGTGCCAGCACAACCGCGCGACAGGACAGGTCCGGCACCCGCGACGACGGATCAGCCTGGTCGCCACCCTCAGACTGTTAAACCCCGTGAGATCTCCGAAGGGGGAGACCGGATCGTGTCGACCACCAGCTCCAAGGTTGCGATCAAGCCGCTCGAGGACCGCATTGTGGTCCAGCCGCTCGACGCCGAGCAGACCACGGCCTCCGGCCTGGTCATTCCGGACACCGCCAAGGAGAAGCCCCAGGAGGGCGTCGTCCTGGCCGTGGGCCCGGGCCGCTTCGAGAACGGCGAGCGTCTTCCGCTCGACGTCAAGACCGGCGATGTCGTCCTGTACAGCAAGTACGGCGGCACCGAGGTGAAGTACAACGGCGAGGAGTACCTCGTCCTTTCGGCGCGCGACGTTCTCGCGATCGTCGAGAAGTAATCCACTTTACGTTTGCTTCTGTTCTGCGCCCCTGGCCCCCTGCGAGATGACTAGCCGGGTGGCAAGGGGCGCAGTTCGTTCGAGAGGACACAGCTCAGCCCATGGCGAAGATCCTGAAGTTCGACGAGGACGCCCGTCGCGCCCTTGAGCGCGGCGTCAACAAGCTCGCCGACACGGTGAAGGTGACGATCGGCCCGAAGGGCCGCAACGTCGTCATCGACAAGAAGTTCGGCGCTCCCACCATCACCAACGACGGTGTCACCATCGCGCGCGAGGTCGAGCTCGACGACCCGTACGAGAACCTCGGCGCCCAGCTGGTGAAGGAGGTGGCGACCAAGACCAACGACGTCGCCGGCGACGGCACCACCACCGCCACCGTCCTCGCCCAGGCGCTCGTCCGCGAGGGCCTGCGCAACGTCGCCGCGGGCGCTTCCCCGGCCGCCCTGAAGAAGGGCATCGACGCCGCCGTGAAGGCCGTGTCCGAGGAGCTCCTCGCGACCGCCCGCCCGATCGACGACAAGTCCGACATCGCCGCCGTCGCCGCGCTCTCCGCGCAGGACCCGCAGGTCGGCGAGCTCATCGCGGACGCGATGGACAAGGTCGGCAAGGACGGTGTCATCACCGTCGAGGAGTCCAACACCTTCGGTCTGGACCTGGAGTTCACCGAGGGCATGGCCTTCGACAAGGGTTACCTGTCCCCGTACATGGTGACCGACCAGGAGCGTATGGAGGCCGTCCTCGACGACCCGTACATCCTGATCCACCAGGGCAAGATCGGCTCGATCCAGGAGCTGCTCCCGCTGCTGGAGAAGGTCATCCAGGCGGGTGGCTCCAAGCCGCTGCTGATCATCGCCGAGGACGTCGAGGGCGAGGCGCTCTCCACCCTCGTCGTCAACAAGATCCGTGGCACCTTCAACGCCGTCGCGGTGAAGGCCCCGGGCTTCGGCGACCGCCGCAAGGCCATGCTCGGCGACATCGCCACCCTCACCGGTGCGACCGTCATCGCCGAGGAGGTCGGCCTCAAGCTGGACCAGGCCGGTCTGGACGTGCTGGGCACCGCCCGCCGCGTCACCGTCTCCAAGGACGACACGACCATCGTCGACGGCGGCGGCAACTCCGCCGACGTCCAGGGCCGCGTCAACCAGATCAAGGCCGAGATCGAGGGCACCGACTCCGACTGGGACCGCGAGAAGCTCCAGGAGCGCCTCGCGAAGCTGGCCGGCGGCGTCTGCGTGATCCGCGTCGGTGCCGCCACCGAGGTGGAGCTCAAGGAGAAGAAGCACCGTCTGGAGGACGCCATCTCCGCGACCCGCGCCGCGGTCGAGGAGGGCATCGTCTCCGGTGGTGGCTCCGCCATCGTCCACGCCGTCAAGGTCCTCGAGGGCAACCTCGGCAAGACCGGCGACGAGGCCACCGGTGTCGCGGTCGTCCGCCGCGCCGCCGTCGAGCCGCTCCGCTGGATCGCGGAGAACGCGGGCCTGGAGGGTTACGTCATCACCTCCAAGGTCTCCGAGCTCGACAAGGGCCAGGGCTTCAACGCCGCGACCGGTGAGTACGGCGACCTGGTGAAGGCCGGCGTCATCGACCCGGTCAAGGTCACCCGCTCCGCCCTGGAGAACGCCGCGTCGATCGCCTCGCTGCTGCTCACGACCGAGACCCTGGTCGTCGAGAAGCCGGCCGAGGAAGAGGGCGAGGCCGGTCACGGCCACGGCCACGGCCACTCGCACTAGAGCGTTTTCCGGCGGTCCCGCCTGCCCGGCCTCCGGGCGGACGGCGCCGCTTTCGGAACACGCCCTGGTACCACCTGTACACAGCTGAGGCCCGGTGCCCCCGTCGCGGGGGCACCGGGCCTCAGCCGTACCGCCCCGGTCCTACTTCGGGCCGTAGGTGCGGCCCGCGCGGGAGGTGACCCCGCCCAGCAGCGCACGCGGGGTCAGCTTCACCAGACCCATCAGCGCCTTGTAGCGGGGGTCGGGGACCGACACCGAGGTGCCCCGGGCCAGGTCCGCCAGGGCGGCGGTGACCACCTTGTCGGCGTCGAGCCACATCCAGCCCGGGATGTTGCCGGTGCCCATCCCGGCCCGCTCGTGGAACTCGGTGCGCACGAAGCCCGGGCACAGCGCCATCAGCCGCACGCCGGTACCCGCCAGGTCCTTCGCCACGCCCTGGGTGAACTGCACCACCCACGCCTTCGACGCGCCGTACGTGCCCCGCGGCAGGAAGGCCGCCACCGAGGCGACGTTGACCACTCCGCCCCGGCCGCGCTCCCGCATCCCGCTCACCGCGGCCGAGGTCAGCCGCAGCACCGCCTCGCAGTGCACCTTCAGCATCGTCAGCTCGTCGGCCATCGGGACGTCCAGATACTTCCCCTTGTTGCCGAAACCCGCGTTGTTGACCAGCAGGTCGACCGGGCTCACCCGGTCCGCCAGCCGCTTCTCGACCGCCTCGATGCCGGCGTCCGTGGACAGGTCGGCGGTCAGGACCTCCGCCTCGATGCCGTGCCGGTCGTGCAGCTCCGTGGCCTGGGCCCGCAGCCGCCCGGTGTCACGGGCCACCAGCACCAGGTTGTGCCCGTCGGCCGCCAGCCGCCGCGCGAAGGCGGCCCCGATGCCCGCTGTGGCGCCCGTAATCAGTGCAGTCGTCATACGCGGCACGTTAGTGCCCCGCGCCGACGGCCCGGCGGCCGGTCCGGGACGCGGCCGGGAACCGCGGGCGGCTGCGGGCACCCGGCCGCCCCCGGGAACCGCGTGCCCGCATGCACCGGGGCCGCCCCTGGGGACCACCGTGTGTGCCTGTGTGCCTGTGTGCCCGTGTGCTTTCGGGGCCGCCCTCGGGGACCGCGCGTGCCCGTGTACGCCCGGGCCGACCTCAGGGTCCGCGCGTGCCCGTGTACGCCCGGACCGACCTCAGGGCCTCCGGGCGCGGCGCGGCCCCCGCGGCCGACAGGCGCGGCGGGGCGGGGAACGGTCCGCCGCCGTCGCCCGGAGCACCGGGGCGGCCGTGACCCCGTGGTCCGGCCGGTACACGGTCCCGACCGGGCCCCCGCGCGGATCGCCCCCGGACGGATGACCCGCGGGTACGCGCCGGTCGCGCCCCGGCGGGTGAACCGCTTCATCCGGCCCCTCTCGCCCGGGGGCCCGCGAGCGTACGGCAGGGGGTGCGGCCGCTCGTACCCTCCAGGCCGACTCCCCGCCGATCCACGGGCGTTCACCGGTCGGTGCCTCACCCACCGGCGGCCCGCAGGCCGTCGGGCCCCCGCGGTGGGAGCCGTTCGGCGGCGGTCGCCCCGACTCCCGCTCCCGGAAGCCGGGTTCCTCACGGGGGAAGGCGTACACCCCCCGGTCGGAGCCGCCGTGGCGGCGCGGGCCGCACACCGCGCCGCCGCCCGTCCTTCCGCCGCCCGCCCCCTCGCAGTCCGTCCCCCCGCCGCCCGGACCGGTGACCGGCGCCGGATCCCCGGCCGGACGCCTGCCGACACCGGTGAGCCCACCGGCGTGCGGGAACGCCTACGGGCGTCCGGTGCGCACGGTCAGCACCCTGTGGCGTCCACGCCGGTCGGGCGCGGACCGGCGATCCTCAAAGTTTCCCGCCAGCGATTCGCCCACCCTGCAAGAAGTGCTTATGGTTGAAGGGTGATCGAAGCCCGCCACCTCCGTGTCCTGCGTGCCGTCTCGGCCACCGGGTCCTTCTCCGCCGCCGCCCGCGAACTCGGCTGCACCCAGCCCGCGGTCAGCCAGCAGATGAAGGCCCTGGAGTCCTCGGCCGGTACGCCGCTGATCATCCGCACCGGCCGCGAGATGCGCCTCACCGAGGCCGGCGAGGCGCTGGTGCGCCACGCGTCCGGCATCCTCGCGGGGCTCACCGCCGCCGAGGAGGAGGTCGCCGCGATCGCCGGACTGCGGGCCGGCCGGGTGCGCCTCGTGTCGTTCCCCAGCGGGAGTTCGACGCTCGTCCCCGGGGCGCTGGCCGCCCTGCGCGCCGCCCACCCCGGCACCCGGGTCTCGCTGGTCGAGGCGGAACCGCCGCGCTCGGTGGAGATGCTGCGCGACGGCGACTGCGACATCGCCCTGGCCTTCCGCTACGGGGACGTGGGCGGCGAGTGGGACGACCTGGTGGTGCGCCCGCTGCTGCGGGACCGGCTGATCGGGCTGCTTCCCGACGGGCACCGGCTGGCCGGCGCGGAGTCGGTGGACATCGGGGACCTGGCCGACGAGCCGTGGATCGCGGGCTGCCCGCGCTGCCGGCGCCAGCTGGTGGAGGTCTGCGAGGCGGCCGGGTTCACCCCCCGGATCGACTTCGCCACCGACGACTACCCGGCGGTGGTCGGCCTGGTCGGCGCGGGCCTCGGCGTCGCCGTGCTGCCCCGCCTGGCCATCGAGTCCGTACGTCCCAAGGGCGCCGGCGCGGTGACGGTGGAACCAGCCGTGGAACGGGAGATCGTCGCGCTCACGCTGCCCGACCTCGCGCGGGTCCCGGCGGTCGCGGCCACCCTGGACCAGCTGGCCCTGGCGGCCGCCCGCTGACCGGAACGGTCCGCCACCGGGCGGGCCGCGGACGGCCGTGTGCCGCCCGCCGCGGGACGGACCGACACGCGGCCATGGTGTGAAGAATCGTTTCTGCGTCGGCCGGTGACGGTGATGTGTCAGTCCTGCCCGGGCTCCGGGCGTGCGGGGGGCTTCGTGCCGCCCGGGACGCCCGCCGGGACGAGGCGGTTGCGGGCGCGGCCCATGAGCTCCTCGCGCTCGTCCTCCGTCAGGCCGCCCCACACGCCGTAGGGCTCGCGGACCGCGAGGGCGTGCGCCGCGCATTCGGCGCGTACGGGGCAGCGCATGCAGACCTCTTTCGCCGAGGTCTCACGGGCGCTCCGGGCCGCCCCGCGTTCTCCCTCGGGATGGAAGAACAGCGAGCTGTCGACCCCGCGGCAGGCGGCCAGCAGCTGCCAGTCCCACAGATCCGCGTTGGGTCCGGGAAGGCGGGAGAAATCTGCCATTGCGTGTCCCCTCGAAACCTTGCTGAGTCGGAACGGCTACCACGGCCGTCGGACGGCCGCCGGA
Organism: Streptomyces nitrosporeus; assembly: GCF_008704555.1. Classification (NCBI taxonomy): domain Bacteria; kingdom Bacillati; phylum Actinomycetota; class Actinomycetes; order Kitasatosporales; family Streptomycetaceae; genus Streptomyces; species Streptomyces nitrosporeus. The sequence continues at coordinate 3,008,853 of NZ_CP023702.1, read as the reverse complement.
CGTGATCGGTGGCCGGAGTCCCGACCGTACATCCACGGTGTTAGTAGATGTAAATATGACTACTCGGGAATCTAGCTACAGACGCAGACAAAAGGAAGAAAACCCGCTAAATGGGGCACGTAGAGGGGTGAGAGAGGTGATTGGGGGTGAATGGACACGCGTTGTTCTTCTCTGTGAGCGCCGTCTCACTTAGAGTGCCGAACCGGACGCTTCGACCCGTAACTCTTTCGAGTGACCGTCGTTGAGGAGGGGGAGGCGGTTGACGGAGAACGAGCTCGGGCAGATGTCCGAGGGGGTCAACCGCACAGGTGACGACTTGTACCAGCCCTGGAGGCTCAAGGTGACGCGCATCAGCTGCGGAGGACGGTCATGACATCCGTCCTCGTCTGCGACGACTCCCCGCTTGCCCGAGAAGCGCTTCGCCGGGCGGTCGCGACCGTGCCCGGCGTCGAACGGGTGACGACGGCGGCCAACGGCGAGGAAGTCCTCCGCCGCTGGGGGGCCGACCGTTCGGATCTGATTCTGATGGACGTACGCATGCCCGGCCTGGGGGGTGTCGAGACGGTCCGCCGGCTGCTCTCGGCCGACCCCGGCGCCCGGATCATCATGCTGACCGTCGCCGAGGACCTGGACGGAGTCGCCCTCGCGGTCGCCGCCGGTGCCCGCGGCTACCTGCACAAGGACGCCTCGCGGGCCGAGCTGCGGGCCACCGTGACCCAGGCCCTGGCCGACCCGACCTGGCGGCTGGCGCCGCGGCGGCTGCGGTCCGCCGAGATGGGCGCCGCCCCGACGCTCACCGCGCGGGAGATCCAGGTGCTGGAAGGCATGAGCCACGGCCGTTCCAACGCGGAGATCGGACGCGAGCTCTTCCTGTCGGAGGACACCGTGAAGACGCACGCCAGGCGTCTGTTCAAGAAGCTGGGGGCCTCGGACCGCGCGCACGCCGTGGCGCTCGGCTTCCGCTGGGGCCTGGTCCGCTGACACCGCGGGGCGGTGTCCGGCAGTCGTACGGTCCCGCCCGCCGGACGCGGGCGGGACGGCGGCGGAACCGTGGACGGCCCGGCTCCGCCGGTGGTATGTGACGCTTCCCGGCCGATGCCGCATCCTTGAGGTGTGGAGTTCCTCGGGAACGATTCGGTCGAGCGGAAGGGGAGGGCGCAGGACATGACATCCGGCGCACCCGCTCATAACGCTTCGGTGCACAACTCGGGACGCGATGCCGCGGATCAGGCGGCGCCAAGGCACCATGGTCCGATGCGTGACGACGAGACGACGGTGATCGGCGCTCTGGTGCACCGTGCCGTCGACGGCGACGCGCAGGCCACGCACGATCTGCTCGCCCACGTCCATCCGCTCGCCCTGCGCTACTGCAGGTCCCGGCTGAACCGGCTGCCGGGCGACGCCCGTCATTTCGTGGAGGACCTCGCCCAGGAGGTCTGTGTCGCCGTGCTGATGGCGCTGCCCCGGTACAAGGACACCGGCAGGCCCTTCGAGGCATTCGTCTTCGCCATCGCGGGCCACAAGGTCGCCGATCTCCAGCGCGCCGCCATGCGCCATCCCGGATCGACGGCCGTGCCCTCGGACGAGATGCCCGAACGCCCCGATGACTCGCTGGGTCCGGAGGAGCGCGCCCTGCTCAGCAGTGACGCGGCCTGGGCGAAGAAGCTCCTCGCCAACCTTCCGGAGAACCAGCGCGAGTTGCTGGTCCTGCGGGTGGCGGTCGGGCTGACCGCGGAGGAGACCGGACAGATGCTCGGAATGTCACCGGGTGCGGTCCGGGTCGCCCAGCACCGCGCGCTGAGCCGGCTGAGGGCTCTCGCGGGTCAATAGGCCGGTCAGGGCGTCCGGAGCGGGGCCCGTCGCGGGTGTGCGGGCGGTCACAGAACCACCGGATGATCTCAGCGGTGGAATGAGACGGCCCGCGAGGCCGTTAGCATGGACGTCCGCACCGATCAAGGCCATTTGGGGAAGGTGTCATGACTGCAAACGTCGACGGAGTGCCCGAGAAGTTCGCGACGCTCGGGCTGACATACGACGACGTGCTGCTGCTGCCCGGCGCGTCCGACATGGCGCCCGACCAGATCGACACCTCCTCGTACATCTCGAAGAACGTCCGGGTGAACATCCCGCTGCTGTCCGCGGCGATGGACAAGGTCACCGAGGCGCGCATGGCCATCGCCATGGCACGGCAGGGCGGCGCGGGCGTACTGCACCGCAACCTGTCCATCGCCGACCAGGCCAACCACGTCGACCTGGTGAAGCGCTCGGAGTCCGGCATGGTCACCGACCCGATCACGGTGCACCCGGACGCGACGCTGCGTGAGGCGGATGACCTCTGCGCCAAGTTCCGCATCAGCGGTGTCCCGGTCACGGACGCCGCGGGCAAGCTGCTCGGCATCGTCACCAACCGCGACATGGCCTTCGAGAACGACCGCGGCCGTCAGGTGCGCGAGGTCATGACGCCGATGCCGCTGGTCACGGGCAAGGTCGGCATCTCCGGCGTGGACGCCATGGAGCTGCTGCGCCGGCACAAGATCGAGAAGCTCCCGCTGGTCGACGACGCCGGGATCCTCAAGGGCCTCATCACCGTCAAGGACTTCGTCAAGGCGGAGAAGTACCCGAACGCCGCCAAGGACAAGGAAGGCCGGCTCATCGTCGGCGCCGCCGTCGGTGTCGCGGGTGACGCCTTCGAGCGGGCGCAGGCGCTGATCGAGGCCGGTGTCGACTTCATCGTCGTGGACACCGCGCACGGCCACTCCCGGCTCGTCGGCGACATGGTCGCGAAGATCAAGTCGAACTCCTCCGGGGTCGACGTCATCGGTGGCAACATCGCCACCCGGGACGGCGCCCAGGCGCTCATCGACGCCGGTGTGGACGGCATCAAGGTCGGGGTGGGCCCGGGGTCCATCTGCACGACCCGGGTGGTCGCCGGTATCGGCGTCCCGCAGGTCACCGCGATCTACGAAGCGTCCCTCGCAGCCAAGGCGGCCGGCGTCCCGGTCATCGGTGACGGCGGGCTCCAGTACTCCGGTGACATCGCCAAGGCCCTGGTGGCCGGCGCCGACACGGTGATGCTCGGTTCGCTGCTGGCGGGCTGCGAGGAGTCCCCGGGCGAGCTGATGTTCATCAACGGCAAGCAGTTCAAGTCGTACCGCGGCATGGGTTCGCTGGCCGCGATGCAGACCCGGGGCGAGCAGCGCTCGTACTCCAAGGACCGCTACTTCCAGGAGGGCGTCGCCTCCGACGAGAAGCTGGTGCCCGAGGGCATCGAGGGCCAGGTCCCCTACCGCGGCCCGCTGTCCGCGGTGGTCCACCAGCTCACCGGCGGTCTGCGGCAGTCGATGTTCTACGTCGGCGGCCGGACGGTCCCCGAACTCCAGGACAACGGCCGTTTCGTCCGGATCACCTCGGCTGGTCTCAAGGAGAGCCACCCGCACGACATCCAGATGACGGTCGAGGCACCGAACTACAGCAAGAAGTAAGAAGTCGTCGTCCGGCTCCGGAAAGGGGCCGGACACCGGCTCGTCAGGCAGTGGCGCAGACGAGGGGCGGTCCGGGGTTCCGGTACCGCCCCTCGTGTGTGGGTCGGGGATACTGGTCAGCGCAGACGTAGAGGAAAGGCCACACCATCGTGACTGAGATCGAGATCGGGCGCGGCAAGCGCGGCCGCAGGGCATACGCGTTCGACGACATCGCCGTCGTACCGAGTCGGCGTACGCGCGACCCGAAGGAGGTCTCGATCGCCTGGCAGATCGACGCCTACCGCTTCGAGCTGCCCTTCCTGGCCGCCCCCATGGACTCGGTGGTCTCCCCGCAGACCGCCATCCGCATCGGTGAGCTGGGCGGTCTCGGGGTCCTCAACCTCGAAGGGCTGTGGACCCGGCACGAGGACCCGCAGCCGCTGCTCGACGAGATCGCCGAGATGCCGGCCGCGACCGCGACCCGCAGGCTCCAGGAGATCTACTCGGCCCCCATCCAGGAGGAGCTGATCGGGCAGCGCATCAAGGAGGTGCGCGACTCCGGTGTCGTCACCGCCGCCGCGCTCTCCCCGCAGCGCACCGCCCAGTTCTCCAAGGCGGTCGTCGACGCGGGCGTGGACATCTTCGTCATCCGCGGTACGACGGTCTCCGCCGAGCACGTGTCGGGCGCGGCCGAGCCGCTCAACCTGAAGCAGTTCATCTACGAGCTGGACGTCCCGGTGATCGTCGGCGGCTGCGCCACCTACACCGCGGCCCTGCACCTGATGCGGACCGGTGCGGCCGGTGTGCTCGTCGGCTTCGGCGGCGGCGCCGCGCACACCACGCGCAACGTCTTCGGCATCCAGGTCCCGATGGCGACCGCCGTCGCGGACGTGGCCGGGGCCCGCCGCGACTACATGGACGAGTCCGGCGGCCGGTACGTCCACGTCATCGCGGACGGCGGTGTCGGCTGGTCCGGCGACCTGCCGAAGGCGATCGCCTGCGGTGCCGACGCGGTGATGATGGGCTCCCCGCTGGCCCGTGCCACGGACGCTCCGGGCCGCGGCCGGCACTGGGGCATGGAGGCGGTCCACGAGGACGTGCCGCGCGGCAAGCTGGTGGACCTGGGCACCGTCGGTACGACCGAGGAGGTCCTGACCGGTCCCTCGCACACGCCCGACGGGTCGATGAACATCTTCGGCGCCCTGCGCCGCGCGATGGCCACCACCGGCTACAGCGAGCTCAAGGAGTTCCAGCGCGTCGAGGTGACGGTGGCGGACGCGCAGCACCGCCGCTGACCTCCGCACGGTGACGGACGCCGGGGCCCGGACCGCGACTGCGGTCCGGGCCCCGGCGCGTGGTCGGGAGGGGCGGTCAGCCGTCGGCCTTCCTGGCGCCACCGAAGGCGGCGACCGGGGCGAGGATCAGGAAGAGGTAGGTCATGAAGTCCGCCTCCTCCTTCCAGACGTCCAGGAGGTCGCCGAAGTGGTCGAAGAACACCTCGAAGAAGCCCACGTGCAGCAGGTCGGAGAGGATCATCGACATGCCGATGAACTGGCCTATGAAGACGGCGGCCAGGGAGAAGACGGCACTGGCGCCGAGGACGGCCGGGTTGGAGCCGCCGACCTTGCTCGCGACGAAGCCCACCAGGAAACCGACACCGATGGCCGCGTAACCGACCTCGCGCTCGATGGTGCCCGCCAGCACGCCGTAGAGGACGGCGGCGACGACCGCGGCGCCGAGGGCGGCCAGCACACCGAGGCCGATGTTGTTGCGGGCCGGCGGCGGGGGAGCGTACGGGGCACCGCCGAAGGGGGCGGGCTGCTGGCCCTGCTGCGCGAACGGGTTGCCGGTCGGCGCGCCGGGCTGCTGGCCGTACGGACCGGGCTGCTGCTGCGCGTACGGGTTGCCGTCGGCGGGCTGCCCGCCGCCGTAGGGCTGCTGGGGCGGGGTCGGTGGCTGGCTCATGGTGGTGGGTCCCCCCGGAGTGGAAGCGCACGGCTGTGCGACGAGTGACGCCGCAGGCTAGCAGGCCGCACCGGCCCTGCCCACCGTGATATCGGAGGGGAGGACGGCCGCTCAGAGCCGGTGTGCGGCGCCCGCCGGTGTGGCCCCTCTCGTGTCCAGGAGGAGCTGGGCCTTCACGGCCAGTCCCTGGAGGTCGTAGGTGCGGTGGTGCTGGAGGAGCACCGTCAGGTCGGCCGCCGCGGCGGCCTCGTACAGCGAGTCGGCGCGGGGCACGGGGGCCTCCCGCACCCGCCAGTCCAGGACGAGGGGGTCGTGGTACCCGATCTGCGCGCCCATGTCGATCAGGCGGCCCGCGATCTCCCGGGCCGGGGCGGCCTCCTGGTCGGCGAGGTCCGGTTTGTAGGTGACGCCGAGCAGCAGCACCCTGGCTCCCCGGACGGACTTGCCGTGTTCGTTGAGCAGGGTCGCGCAGCGCTGGATGACATAGCCCGGCATCCGGTCGTTGATCTCCTTGGCCAGCGAGACCATGCGCAGCGGGTGCCCCGGGGTGCGGCTGCTGTACGGGAGGTGGCCGGGGTCGACGGGGACGCCGTGGCCGCCGACGCCGGGGCCGGGGCGGAAGGGCTCGAAGCCGAAGGGCTTGGTCTCGGCGCACCGGATGACGTCCCAGAGGTCGACGCCGAGGTCGTGGCAGAGCACCGCCATCTCGTTGACCAGGGCGATGTTGACGTGCCGGAAGTTGGTTTCGAGGACCTTGGTCATCTCCGCCTCGCGGGGCCCCCGGGCCCGGACGACCTTGTCGGTGAGCCGGCTGTAGAAGGCGGCGGCGGACTCGGTGCAGGCGGGGGTGAGGCCGCCGATGACCTTGGGGGTGTTGGCGAGGACGTGGGTGCGGTTGCCGGGGTCGAGGCGGCCGGGGGAGTGGGCGAGGTGGAAGTCGCGTCCGGCGCGCAGCCCGGAGCCCTCCTCCAGGAGGGGCCGGACCACGTTCTCGGTGGTGCCGGGCGGGACGGCCGACTCGACCAGGACGGTGGTGTGCGGGCGGAGCCTGGCCGCCAGCGCGCGGGTCGCCCCGGTGACGGCGCCGAGGTCGAGGGTGCGGTCGGGGCCGAGCGGGGTGGGGGCGCAGATCACGGCGGTGCGGACGCGTCCCAGTTCGGCGGGGTCCGTGGTGGTCCGGAAGCCCCGTGCGAGCATCCGGCGGATGTCGGAGGCGCTGAGGGACCCCTCGACCGGCGTACGGCCGGCGGACAGCTCGGCGTGGGGGCGGGGGTCGGTGTCGTATCCGACCGTCTGGATGCCGGCGGCGACGGCCGCCTGGGCGAGGGGCAAACCGAGATGGCCGAGTCCGACGACTGCGAGGTCTGCGGGCATGTGGAGGAGCCGTCCTTCCCTGAGAGGCCCGGACGGAACGGGGGCCCGGCCCGCGATGCCCGGCACGCCCGCTCGCTGTGCCGCCGGAGCGCCCGCGTGACTCCGCCACGAGGGCGCTCCGGCGTCCTGCGACCGCACGCGCCGGACGCCGCGGTCCCATCGGGCCCCGCTCTGCCAGGTCCTCTAAGACCGAAAGCCTGAAAGCGCAACCGCTGTGGACAGCGCTATGTCAGACTAGGCGTAAATATGACCTATATGTCGCATTCTGTGGCGCACGTCGGCCAGGTGTTGTCCACAGGCGGTGGCTGAAGTCGCGGACCGCGGACAGAATCGAGGGGCGGGCGAGGCTGCCCCGGCCACCTGCCGGGCCGCGTTCCCGTGCGGAGCACCCTGACCACCGGAGCACCGGGAGTACCGGGAGGCAGCAGTGAGGACAGCGACACTGGGACCCGCGGAGCGCGCCGAGGCGCTGGCCGCGATGGCCGGACGCGAACTGGACGTGCTGGTCGTGGGGGCGGGCGTGGTCGGCGCCGGGACCGTGCTGGACGCCGTCACCAGAGGACTCTCGACCGGACTCGTCGAGGCGCGCGACTGGGCGTCGGGGACGTCCAGCAGGTCGAGCAAGCTGATCCACGGAGGGCTGCGTTATCTGGAGATGCTGGACTTCGCGCTCGTGCGGGAGGCGCTGAAGGAGCGCGGGCTGCTGCTGGAGCGGCTGGCCCCGCATCTGGTGAAACCCGTCCCCTTCCTCTACCCCCTCCAGCACAAGGGGTGGGAGCGGCTGTACGCGGGTTCGGGCGTGGCGCTGTACGACGCGATGTCGGTGTCCTCGGGGCACGGGCGCGGGCTGCCCGTCCACCGGCACCTGTCGCGGCGCCGGGCGCTGCGCGTGGCACCGGCTCTGCGGAAGGACGCCCTGGTCGGCGCCCTCCAGTACTACGACGCGCAGATGGACGACGCCCGGTACGTGGCGACGCTGGTGCGCACCGCCGCCGGCTACGGCGCGCACGTGGCGAACCGGGCGCGGGTCACCGGCTTCCTCCGGGAGGGCGAGCGCGTCGTCGGCGCGCGGGTGCAGGACGTCGAGGGTGGTGGCGAGTACGAGATCCGGGCCAAACAGGTGGTCAACGCGACCGGGGTGTGGACGGACGACACCCAGGCGCTCATCGGGGAGCGCGGGCAGTTCCACGTCCGGGCCTCCAAGGGCATCCACCTGGTCGTGCCGAAGGACCGTATCCACTCCACGACCGGGCTGATCCTGCGCACCGAGAAGTCCGTCCTCTTCGTCATCCCCTGGGGGCGGCACTGGATCATCGGCACGACCGACACCGACTGGGACCTGGACAAGGCGCACCCGGCCGCGTCCAGCGCCGACATCGACTACCTGCTCGAACACGTCAACTCCGTACTCAACGTCCCGCTGGGCAGGGACGACGTCGAGGGGGTCTACGCCGGGCTGCGGCCGCTGCTGGCCGGTGAGTCGGACGCGACGAGCAAGCTCTCCCGCGAACACACGGTCGCCCACCCGGTGCCGGGGCTCGTCGTGGTGGCCGGGGGCAAGTACACGACGTACCGGGTGATGGCCAAGGACGCCGTGGACGCCGCGGTGCACGGGCTGGACCAGCGGGTGGCGGACTGCGTCACCGAGGAGGTGCCCCTGCTCGGCGCCGAGGGGTACCGCGCCCTGTGGAACGCCCGGGCCCGGACCGCCGCCCGCACCGGGCTGCACGTCGCCCGGATCGAGCACCTGCTCAACCGCTACGGCGCCACGGCCGAGGAGGTCCTGGAGCTGATCGGCCGGGACACGGCGCTCGGCGAACCCCTCGCCGGGGCGGAGGACTACCTGCGGGCGGAGATCGTCTACGCGGCCTCGCACGAGGGGGCCCGCCACCTCGACGACGTACTGACCCGGCGTACCCGGATCTCCATCGAGACCTTCGACCGGGGCACGCGCTGCGCACGGGAGTGCGCGGACCTGATGGCGCCGGTGCTGGGCTGGGACACCGGGCAGGTGGAGCGGGAGGTCGAGCACTACCGCAAGCGGGTCGAGGCGGAGCGGGAGTCGCAGCGGCAGCCCGACGACCTCACGGCGGACGCGGCACGGCTGGGAGCGCCGGACATCGTGCCGCTCCAGTAGTCCGGGGCGGTGGGCCGGGGCCGGTGCTGTCCGGGGCCCCGCTGCCCGGGACCGGTGCTGTCCGGGGGGCCGGCGTCCGGCACGGGCGCGGCGGGGGCCTTCCGGCCGGATCCCTCCGGCCGGAGCCCTTGGGGAGCGGGGGAGTTGGAGGACCGCGAGGGGAGGGGCGGGCGTCCTTCCGCTGTCCGGCGGGCCCGGTGACGGCGGCCGGCGGCGGACGGCCGGTGACGGTCGCCGGCGGGGTGCGGGGCCGCCGCGTCCCGGTGTGCCGGCGGTCCGGGAGCGGCCGTCCGGCGAGACGGCCGCTCCGGACGGGGGCCGCGTCTCGTAGGGTGCGGGGAACCGCCACCCGCCGGGAGGCCGTCGTGGGATACGCCCCTCGACGGCGCGCAGGCCGGGGGAGGACGATGGGACGAGATGTGGTTCGCTGGGCGGACCGCCCTGTCCGGGCGGGTGGAACCAGCGGTGCGGGGGCGGGAAGTGGCGCCCTGACCCCCGGCGCTGCCCGGGGCTTCCCGGCAGGGCCGCATCGCGACCGGCCCCGGACCCGGCACCATGACCGGTCCCGGGGTGAGGGACAATGAACGCTCTGCCAGGGCGGGTTGATCGCAGAGGGGACGCATGTCGGAGGCGGAGCAGGCACGGGAGCCCCAACGGGACAAAGAAGGACGTCTTCTCGCGGGGCGGTACCGGCTCAAAGGTGTGCTCGGCCGGGGCGGCATGGGCACGGTCTGGCGTGCGGACGACGAGACGCTGGGCCGCACGGTGGCCGTCAAGGAACTGCGGTTCCCGTCGGCCATCGACGAGGACGAGAAGCGACGGCTGATCACACGCACCCTGCGTGAGGCCAAGGCGATCGCGAGGATCCGCAACACCAGCGCGGTGACGGTCTACGACGTGGTCGACGAGGACGACCGGCCGTGGATCGTGATGGAACTGATCGAGGGCAAGTCGCTGGCGGAAGTGATCCGCGAGGACGGGACCCTGACGCCGAGACGCGCGGCCGAGGTCGGTCTGGCCATCCTCGACGTGCTGCGCTCGGCGCACCGCGAGGGCATCCTGCACCGCGACGTGAAGCCGTCCAACGTGCTGATCTCCGAGGACGGCCGGGTCGTCCTCACGGACTTCGGCATCGCGCAGGTCGAGGGCGACCCGTCCGTGACGTCGACCGGAATGCTCGTCGGCGCGCCCTCGTACATCTCGCCGGAGCGGGCGCGCGGCCACAAGCCGGGCCCGCCCGCCGACCTCTGGTCGCTCGGCGGCCTGCTGTACGCGAGCGTCGAGGGCTGCCCGCCCTACGACAAGGGCTCGGCCATCGCCACGCTGACGGCCGTGATGACGGAACCGGTGGACCCGCCGAAGAACGCCGGCCCGCTGACCGAGGTCATCTACGGCCTGCTCGCCCGGGACCCCGAGCAGCGGCTCGACGACGCGGGCGCGCGGGTCCTGCTCAACGCGGTGATCAACGCCCCCCAGGAGCCGCCCGCACCGCCGGCCGACGCCACACAGGTCATGGCGTTGCCCCGGACCCCCGACACCCCCGCCCCGAAGAGCGCCGGCAAGGGCGCGAAGGGCGCCGGGAGCAAGAAGGCGGCAGGGGCAGCGGCAGCGGCCGCAGGGCTCGCCGCAGCCGGGACGGGCACCGCGAGCGGCTCCACGCCCGGCGCGGGCGCCGTGACGGGCGCGGGCACAGCGGGAGGCCCGGGCGCCGGCCCGGTCCCCGGGCCCGCCGGCGGCACGGCTGGCACCGCCCCGGGAGGCCCGGCGGCCGGAATCGGGGCCGGGCCGGGGTCGGCGGCCGGGGAGAGCACCAAGGAACGGCTGCGCGGCGCGCTGCGGTCCGTCAGGAACGCCAAGACCCCGTCCGCCACGGCGGCCACCGCCTCGGCCGCCGGCCCGGCCACCGCCCCGAAGGCTCCGGCAGGCGCCCCGGCGGTCCAGCGCGCGCCGATCACCGACGTGGTTCCGCGCCGCACCCTGGTGATCATCGCCGGTGTCGTGGTGCTCGCCGTCCTCGGCACGGTGCTCGCGCTGACCCTCGGGGGCGACGAGAAGGACAACCGGTCGGGCGGATCCGGCAAGGGCGACACCGCCTCGTCGGCCGGTGCGGCGGCGGGCGGTGACGCCGACGGCGGACCGGCCGGGAAGACCCCGGCCGGAGGCGCGGCCGACGGGGAGGCCGGGCAGGACGGCCAGGGGGAGGAGAAGGGGGAGGCGTCCGGAGGAGCATCCGGTGAGACCCCGTCGGCCCCGGCGTCGCCCGCTCCGGACGCGGTGCCGGACGGGTTCGAGACCGTCACCAACAAGCAGTTCCACTTCAGCATGGCGATGCCCGAGGACTTCACCTTCGACCGGGTGGCGGGCCGGAACTCGGGCGCCATCTACAACGCCGACGGCGGGTTCCCGCGCGTCCAGGTCGACTACAACTCCTCCCCGAAGGACGACGCCGCCGCCGCCTGGGCGGCGGCGGTGACCGCCACCAAGAGCCTCAGTTCCGGCTACGAGCACATCGGGATCAAGAAGGTCGACTACAAGGGCTACCCGACCGTCGCCGACTGGGAGTTCACGCGCATGCAGGACGGCATGCGGGTCCGGGTGCTCAACCGGGGCTTCAAGGCGGACGCCACCCACGGTTACTCGATCATGATCAGCTGCAAGGCGAGCGAGTGGGACGGAGCGGAGTGCACCGCCCTGCGCGAGACCGCCCACGCCACGTTCGAGCCGACGGACTGACGAGGGGCCCGGCCGGGTAGGTGATCCGGCGGGTGGACGTACCGGGTGGACGTGCCGGGCACCCGGTACGGCGGGGCGGTCCGGCCGCCGGAGCGGGGGCGGGTGACGGGCCGTCCGGTACGCGCCCGCCGGGCGGCGGCCGGGTTGTCCGACTCGGCCGCGCATCGGCGGCTTGCCACGTATCGTGAGACGTCATGGACCGTGCGCAGCCGGGATCATGGGTCAATTGCACAACAAGTGAACGCAATTGACGGTTTGATGCGGTCTCCTTGACCAGGGGGGCCGTGCGCTCTGGGGAGGCCTCGTGGACGACTACGCGGGTCGGGTTCTTGCCGACCGCTACCGCCTGCCGCTGCCCCCGTCCGATGCGTACGAACTCGCGGAGACCCGCGCGTTCGACACCTACAGCGGGCAGGAAGTCCTGGTCCGGCAGGTGCCGTTGCCGGAGGTCGTGGACGCGGAGGTGCTCGACGCCGACGGGACGCCCACGGCCCGGCGCGCGACCGGGCGGGCGGTGCGCAGGCCCACCGATCCGGCGGTCCGCCGGGCGATCGAGGCCGCGCAGGCCGCCGCCCAGGTGCCTGACCATCCGCGCCTCGACCAGGTCTTCGACGTGTTCGCCGAGGCCGGGTCGCTCTGGATAGTCAGCGAGCTGGTCGCCGCCCGGCCGCTCGCCGCGCTGCTGGCGGAGCGGCCGCTCAACCCCTACCGGGCCGCCGAGATCGGCTCCGACGTCCTGACCGCGCTGCGGGTGCTGCACGCGCACGGGTGGACCCACCGCAACATCACCGTCCGTACGGTGCTGGTCTGCGACGACGGCCGTGTCGTGCTGACGGGTCTCGCGGCCGGGGCCGCGGAGGAGGCGCTGTGCGGCTATGTGCCGGTGCCCCAGCCCGACGGGGAGGGCGGCGGCTACGGGCCGCCCGCTGTGGAGTCGGGTCCCACCGGCCCCTATCGGCCGCCTTCGGACCCGGAGGACGGGCCCGAGCCCGCCCCGGACGGGGACGAGACGGCGGAGCCCGCTGCGGTGCCCGCCTCGCGGGGCCATCGGGAGATAGAGCCCGCGCCGCCTGTGCCCGGGGGCCCGGGGCCGTTCGGCGGCACCGCGCCCGACCGGCGGGAGCCCGTCTCCCGCCCCGCCCGGCAGGGCGTTCCGGCCGCCCCCGGAGCGCTGCCGCGTCCAGGCGGTCCGCCGGACGGACACCGGCCGCCCGGTCCGGCGGCCCCCGCACGTCCTTCGGACCCCGCCCGGCCGTCGGCCGCGGCCCGGCAGCCCGGCCCGTCCCCGTACGCCCGCCCCGCCCGTCCCATCGGTCCTGCCGGTCCTGCCGGTCCCATCGGACCTGCCGGTCCTGCGGTGCCCGGTCTTCCGGCCGGCCCCGCTAGCCCCGCCGGCCCTGAGCGCCCCGTCGACCCCGGGCGCCCCCCGGTCCCGGGGCAGGCGGCCGTGTCCGGCCGGGCGGTCCCTCCCTCGGTCCCCGCCGACCCCGCAGCCCCCACCGCGCCGCCGGCCGAGCCCGGTGCGGGCAGTGCCGCGCAGCTGCGTGCGGCCCGGGCCGGGGCCATCGCCGCGTACCGGGCGGGCGCGCGTGCCGCGGCCCGCGCCAACGACGACCAGCAGCACCAGGGGGGCGGCGGCTCCGGCACGGACCACGGACCTCACGCCGACAGGGCCCGGCAGGACAGGGGATCCGCCGGTACGGGCGGCTCACCGGCCCTCAGCGGTCCCCCGGCGCCCGGCGGGGTATGGCAGTCCGGCGGGGCATGGAGGTCCGGCGAGGTACCGGCGTCCGGGGGGACCGCCGGGCCGCCGCCGGACGGAGACGGAGCCGCCGCGGGGTCCGCCGCCCCCGCCGTCCCCGGTGTTCCAGCCACCCCCGGCGCTCCGGGCACCACGGCTTCCTCGCCCGGAGCACCCGCAGGTCCCGAAGCACCCGCAGACTCTGAGGCACCCGCAGGCCCTGAGACGCCCGCGGGTCCTGAGGCACCCACAGGCCCTGAGACGCCCGCGGGTCCTGAGGCAACCGGAGGCCCTGAGACACCCGCAGGTCCCGCGGAGTCCGAGGGCCCCGCCGGCCGGCCGCGGCTGACCGGTGCCTGGGGGCAGCTCGGGCGGGGACCGTACGACGGGCTGTACGAGGACCCCTACGACGACGAGGGTGACGACGAGGACGACGAGGGGCCGGGAGAGGGCGGCCCGGGGGCCGGCGGCCCGCCCCCCGGCCGGCGGGTCCATCTGACCGGTACCTGGGACGACGGCCCGCTGTCCGGCCGCCCGGTGCCCGCGGGCGGTTCCCCCGGCAACGGGAGCCCGGGAGCGGGCGGGGACGCGTCGCGTGCGGACGGCCGGCTCCCCGCCCTCGGCCCCGGCCGGGACAGGGATCACGACGAACGCCTCCCGCAGCCGGTGGGCGCCCGTGCGGGCTGGGACGAGGTCGTGGCGGGCGCCGGCACCCCCGCCTACCGGGGGCCCGCCACCCCGCTCGCCGCCGAACGCGCCCGGCAGGCCCGTATCGCGGTCGTCGGGGCGGTCACCGAGCGCTGGGCGCCCGAACAGGCCGGCCCGGTCCACGACAACTGGCAGCTGGCCCCGCCGATCGGGCCCTCCACCGACCTGTGGGCCCTCGGCGCCCTGCTCTACCGTGCGGTCCAGGGCCACGCCCCGTACCCGGAGGAGAACGCCGCCGAGCTGGTCCAGATGGTCTGCGGCGAGCCGCCCGCCTTCGCGGAGGAGTGCGGGCCGCTGCGTCCCGTCGTCGAGTCGCTGCTGCGTCAGGACCCCACCGAGCGGCCGGACTTCGAGGAGCTCCGCGGCTGGCTGCGCTCCCTCATACGCTCGGCGCCCGAGCCGGAAGCGGGCCTCGACGTGGTGCCCCTGCCGCCCGCGGACACCGCACGGCTGCCCGTCGTACGGCGCCGGGGCGAACTGGTCCGCAAACGCCGGGGACGCGGCGCGGCGCACGGCCGGCACCGCCAGGGCAGGCGGCAGCGGCCGGTGGCGGTAGCGGGGCAGGAGCCGGCACCGCGGCAGGAGGTACCGGAGCCGGGATACGAGAGTCCGCCGCGCGTTCCCCGCGAGCCGAAGGGCCCCAAGGAGCTGCGCAGGCCGCCCGCCCGGCAGCCCGGCGGCTCCCCGCGGCGGCTCGGCCGGCTGCTGCTCGTGCTGATACTGCTGCTGATGGCCGGCGCGGTGGCGTACGCCCTGGTGTTCATGCCCAAGGCGGACAGCGACCCCGGCACGGGCCCCGGTTCACCGGACAGGTCCTCCGCTCCCGCCGCACCCGCGGATGAGGACACCGACGGCGCGGACGCCGGGGCGGCGCCCACCGGCGGCGCCTCCGCCCCGCCGGAGGGCGCGACCGGTTCCCGCAGCCCGCAGACCAGCGGGTCCGCCGACGCGCTCCCCTCCGGTTACGCACTGCGCAAGGACACGGAGGGCTTCGAGATCGGTGTGCCGGAGGAATTCCGGCGCACCCCCGCCAACGACCGGCGCCAGGTCCGTTACAGCGGCGGCGGGTTCACCGTGCTCGTCGTGCCCGGCCGGGACACCGTCGAGGCCAACGGACCCGACCCGCTGGACTACCAGCGCAGCGGCGAGCCCGAACTCGCGCCCTTCCGGGAGTCCAGCTGGGCCACCTCCTCCGGGATGCGGCGCATCGACGTCGGCCGGCAGGCCATGGCCGAGGGGCAGTTCACCTGGCAGGAGGATGGAGGCCGTGAGGTGTACGTCCGCAACCTGGCCCTGATCGTCTCCGGCCGGTACCACGTCGTGCAGGTCATCGGGCCCGAGAGCGAACGCGACCGGGTGTCCGACATCTACGAGCAGGCCGTCGCCAGCTACCGGGCGGGTTCCTGACCCGTCCCCTTGACCGGACCGGCATATGACGGGCCATCGGTACACGCGACAAGCATCACAGTGCGGTCTCGTGGGCGGTGCGCGGTTACGCGCCACCACCTCCCCTCCGTAACCTGTCAGTTCGAGCGACGGGGCGGGGACACGTGGATCAGGCGCAGGGTACGGAATCGGGGCTCGTACTGGCGGGCCGGTACCGGCTCGGCGACGTCCTGGGGCGCGGCGGCATGGGCAAGGTGTGGCGCGCCCACGACGAGGTGCTCGGCCGCACCGTCGCCGTCAAGGAACTGACCGCCGGGCTGTACGCCACCGAGGCGGACCGTGCCGTGCTGCACGCCCGTACGCAGAAGGAGGCGCGGGCCGCCGCCCGGATCACCCACCCCGGGGTCGTCACCGTCCATGACGTCATCGACCACGACCAGCGGCCCTGGATCGTCATGCAGTACGTCGACGGGCCCTCGCTCGCCGACGCGACGAAGGAGGGCGGCGAGACAGGTCCGCGCGAGGCCGCCAGGATCGGCCTCCATGTGCTCGGCGCCCTGCGCGCCGCGCACGGCGCGGGGGTGCTGCACCGTGATGTGAAGCCCGGCAACGTCCTGCTCGCCAAGGACGGGACGGTCCTGCTGACCGACTTCGGGATCGCCGCGATCGAGGGCGACTCCACCATCACCAGGACCGGTGAACTGGTGGGCTCCATCGACTACCTGGCCCCCGAGCGGGTGCGCGGCGGCGACCCGGGGCCGGCGTCCGACCTCTGGTCGCTCGGGGCGACTCTCTACACGGCGGTGGAGGGGCGCTCCCCGTTCCGCCGCACCTCACCGATCTCCACCATGCAGGCCGTCGTCGGCGAGGAGGCGCCGTACCCGGAGCGGGGAGGCGTCCTCGCCCCGGTGATCACGGCCCTGCTGCGCAAGGACCCGGCCGAGCGGCCGTCTGCCGCGGAGGCGGAACGGATGCTGCTGGACGCCATGGAGGGCCGGGAGCCCCGGGCGGCGCAGGCGCACGTCCCGACCCAGCGGTTCTCCGGTGACGAACTGCACGAGGCGTCGGCCCCGGACGGGGCGACCACCCGGCTCCCGCTGCAGACCCCGCCGTCCGGCCGGGAGCCCGTCTACGGCCTTCCCTCCGGCAGGGACCCCGTCTACAGTCCTCCCTCAGGCCGGGAGCCCGTCTACGGTCCGCCGCCCGGTCACACCGCACCGGCCGCCGCCCCCCGGCGGAGCAGGGGCCGCAGGCGTACGGCGGTTCTGGTCCTCGTGGTCGCGGCACTGGTGGGCGGGGCCGCGGGGCTGTTCCTGATCAAGGAAGGGGACCGGGCCGCCGCCGACGGGCAGGACCGGAGTGCCACGGCACCGGACACGCCGGCCCCGTCCCGGCCGGCCGCGACGCCCTCGGCCGGCGGCTCCCCGGCGGCGGGACGGGCCGCCGCCGGGGAGGTCCCCGACGGCTGGATACGTGTCCAGGACCCGGGGGGCTTCAGCCTCGCCGTGCCCCGGGGGTGGACGCGGCAGACCGACGGCGGCCAGATCGACTACACCCCGGACAACGGGGCGCACCGGATCCGGATCAGCGTCGACCCGGCACCCGACTTCGACAACCCGTACACGCACATGCTGAGCATCGAGAAGGACCTGGAGAAGCGGCTGCCCGGCTACGACCGGCTGACCCTGCACTCGAACGTCTTCCGCGACCGCCCCGGCTCGCTCTGGGAGTTCACCTGGGTCGAGTCCAAGGACCACCCGGGGCCCCGCCACGGCATCGACCAGATGTACTTCGGGGAGCCGGGCGGGCCGGAGTACGCCCTCTACATGACGGGTCCCGAAGAGGACTGGGCGGAGAGCCGGCAGCTCTTCGAAACCATGCTGCGCAGCTGGCGCCCGCCGACGACCAGCGACTGACGCCGGGCGCAACGCCCCTGATCAGCGGTTATGTCGCCAGTGATCACTGGCCGGGTTGGCGGGTGCGGCCGGGGTCGGCCGGAGGGAGTGTGAAAAGCTGTTACCGACGGGTACCCAAAGCGGGCGGCGCGGCATACTCTCGGCCTCATGACGGACTCGCAGGCCCCCACCGCCCCCGCAGCCTCCGGCACCGGTACCAACCCGGTGGCCCCCACCCCGGCCGGCGTACGGACCGCCGCCGATGTGGTCACCCCCGAGGTGGTCGCCCGGCTGGTCCGCGGAGTCGTCGGGTCGGGGCGTACGGCCAACCACTCGCCGTTCACCGGGCAGAAGCTGGCGGACCTCCCCGAGTCCACGCCCGAGGACGTCGAGACCGCCTTCGAGCGCGCCCGCGCCGCCCAGCCCGTCTGGGCCGCCACCCCCGTCCGGGCCAGGGCCGCGGTGCTGCTCCGCTTCCACGACCTGGTCCTGAGCCGCCAGTCCGAGGTCCTCGACCTCATCCAGCTGGAGACCGGCAAGGCCCGGCTGCACGCCCACGAGGAGGTGCAGGCCGTCGCGGTCGCCGCCCGGCACTACGGGCGGCGGGCCGCCGCCTACCTGAAGCCCAAGCGGCACACCGGTGTCGTACCGGCCCTCACCAAGGTCACCGAACTGCGCCAGCCGCGCGGGGTCGTCGGCCAGATCGCCCCCTGGAACTACCCGCTGGAGCTCTCCGTCGGCGACGCGCTGCCCGCCTTCGTCTCCGGCAACGCCGTCGTGATGAAGCCCGACACGGAGACCGCGCTGACCGCGCTCTGGGCCCGTGACCTGCTGATCGAGGCCGGGCTGCCCGCCGAGGTGTTCCAGGTGGTGCTCGGTGAGGGCCCCGTCGTCGGCCCCGAGGTCGTCGCCCGCGCCGACTACGTCTCCTTCACCGGCTCCACCCGTACCGGCCGTGACGTCGCCCAGCGCGCCGCCGCCCGCCTGGTCGGCGTCTCGCTGGAGCTCGGCGGCAAGAACCCGATGCTGGTCCTGGCCGACGCCGACGTGGAGAAGGCCGCCGCGGGCGCCGTCCGGGCCTGCTTCTCCTCCGCCGGGCAGCTCTGCATCTCCATCGAGCGGCTCTACGTCCACGAGTCCGTCGCGGACGCCTTCGTGGAGCGCTTCGCCGCGCGCACCAGGGCGATGCGCCTCGGCAGCTCCCTCGCCTACGGCGCCGACATGGGCTCCCTGGTCGGCGAGCGGCAGCTGGAGACCGTCAGCCGTCATGTCGCCGAGGCCGTCGAGAAGGGCGCCACCCTGGTCGCCGGCGGAGTCGCCCGCCCCGACATCGGCCCGCTCTTCTACGAGCCGACGATCCTCGACCACGTCCAGGAACCGATGGCCGTCTGCACCCAGGAGACCTTCGGGCCCGTCGTCTCCCTCTACCGCTTCACCGACGAGGACGAGGCGGTCGCCCTCGCCAACGCCACCCCGTACGGCCTCAACGCCAGCGTCTGGACCAGGGACTCCCGGCGCGGCCACCGGATCGCGGCCCGGCTGCGGGCCGGCACCGTCAACATCAACGAGGGGTACGCACCCGCGTACGGCAGCGTCCAGTCCCCGATGGGCGGGATGAAGGACTCCGGTCTCGGACGCCGGCACGGTTCCGAGGGCATCCTCAAGTACACCGAGGCCCAGACCGTCGCCCAGCAGCGGCTGATCCCGCTCGCCCCGGCGTTCGGGATGGACGACGAGAAGTACGCGGCCTTCATGAGCCGCAGCCTCAAGGCGATGAAGGCCTTCCGGCTCCGCTGAGCGCACGGGGCCCCCGCCCCGCGCCTTCCGCCCGTCCCCCTCCGCTTCCTTCCGTCCTTCCCGTACCGAGGAGAGCCATGTCCCAGGACAGCCCTGCCCAGAAACAGGCCGCACCGGTCACCGCGGCGGACGACGCGGCGTACGACTACGACGTGCTCGTCGTCGGCTCGGGCTTCGGCGGGGCGGTCTCGGCCCTCCGGCTCAGCGAGAAGGGGTACCGGGTCGGGGTCCTGGAGGCGGGCCGCCGCTTCACCCGCGAGACCCTCCCGAAGAACTCCTGGGACATCAAGAACTACCTGTGGGCACCGGCGCTGGGCCTCTTCGGGATCCAGCGGGTCCATCTGCTCGGCAAGGTCATGGTGCTGGCCGGCGCGGGCGTCGGCGGCGGCTCCCTCAACTACGCCAACACGCTGTACGTGCCCCCCGCGGCCTTCTTCGAGGACCGGCAGTGGGCGTCGATCACCGACTGGCAGGACGAGCTGGCCCCCTACTACGACCAGGCGAAGCGGATGCTCGGCGTCCGGCTCAACCCGACCATGACCCCCGCCGACGTCCACCTCAAGGCGGCCGCCGAGGCCATGGGCGTCGGCGACACCTTCCACTTCGCCCCGGTCGGCGTCTTCTTCGGCGACGGCCAGGACGCCGAGGGCACCGCGCGGGCGAAGCCGGGGACGGAGGTCGCCGACCCGTACTTCGGCGGCGCGGGACCCGCCCGCCGGGCCTGCACCGAGTGCGGCGAGTGCATGACCGGATGCCGCCACGGCGCGAAGAACACCCTCAACGAGAACTACCTCCACCTGGCCCAGAAGGCCGGGGCCGTCATCCGCCCGATGACCACCGTCGTCGGCGTCACCGACCACCCCGACGGCGGCTACCGGGTGTCGACCGTGCCCACGCACCGCCGCAGGGCGAGGCCCACCGTGCTGCGTGCCCGGAAGGTGGTCGTGGCGGCCGGCACCTACGGCACCCAGACCCTGCTGCACACCATGAAGGACCAGGGACACCTGCCCCGCCTCTCGGCGCGGCTCGGCGAGCTGACCCGGACCAACTCCGAGGGGCTGGTGGGGGCGCAGACCAGCGACCGCCGCTACCGCAGGAAGCACGGCACCGCCAAGGCCGACTTCACCAAGGGCGTCGCCATCACCTCCTCGGTCCACCCCGACGAGAACACCCACATCGAACCGGTGCGCTACGGCAAGGGATCCAACTCCATGGGTGCCCTCACGGTCCTCCAGGTCCCGTACAGCACCCACCGGGTACGGGCCTGGCTCGGCAACGTGGCCCGGCACCCGTGGCTCGCCGCCCGCTCGCTGTCCAACCTGCGCTGGTCGGAGCGGACCATCATCGGGCTCGTCATGCAGTCGCTGGACAACTCCCTGACCGCGTACCGCAAGCCGAAGGGCATCGGCAAGGGGCTGCTCACGGCGCGGCAGGGGCACGGTGCGCCCAACCCGACGCAGATAGCGGAGGCGACCCTGGGCGCCACCCTGCTCGCCGAGGAGATCAACGGCTTCGCCGGCTCGAACATAGGCGAGCTGATGGGCACCCCGCTCACCGCGCACTTCCTCGGCGGCTGCCCGATCGGCGCGAACCCCGGGGAAGGCGTCATCGACCCCTACCACCGGGTGTACGGCCACCCCGGCATCTCCGTCGTCGACGGTTCCGCCGTCTCCGCCAACCTCGGCGTCAACCCGTCGCTGACCATCACCGCGCAGGCCGAGCGGGCGATGTCCTTCTGGCCCAACAAGGGCGAGGAGGACCCCCGGCCGGCCCAGGGCGAGGCGTACGAACGGCTGCCCGCCGTCGAACCGCAGGCACCCGCGGTACCGGAGAAGGCGTTCGGGGCGCTGAAACTGCCGTTCCTGGGGATGCCCGCCGTACCGCCGAAGGCCGCCACCGCCGAGAGGACCGGACCCGCAAGGGGCGACGTGGTCGGCGCCGCCGACAGCTGAGGCGACCGGCCGCCTTCTCCCGTGGGCCGCCCTTGCCCCTTCCCTGAGCCGCCCCGTTCCTCCCGCGGGCCGCCCCGCCGGCCCGGGCCGGCGGGGCGGCACTGTGCTCAATCCGTGATCTTGCATCGCGCAACTGTTCGGGCCGCTGTGTGGTCGAACCCGTACTGCCTCGTCGCAGTCACAGCCGTCACACAGCACCTGTCGATCCACAGAGGTTCGCGATGACACGCATTTCCCCGAGAACCGCGCTGCGCCGTACCGCCGGGAGCTTCGCCGCCGCCGGACTGCTGGCGGCGGGCTCCCTCGCCGTGGGCGCACCGGCATACGCGGCCGACCCCGTCTTCACCCTGGGCGGAAGCGCGGACACCGCGCTGCACCCCTACCCGGAGAGCGGTTCCCCGCAGAAGAACGCCCTCTCCTTCACCGTCCACAACCCGAGCACCGACGAGGAGAACGGCACCTTCCAGGGCGAGGTGACCTACACCCTCGACCTGAGCGGGATCCAGGGCGTCGCGGTCCTCTCCCCGGCGGAGGACACCGCCACCGACTGCGAGATCACGGGCACCACGGCCGTCTGCCACGACTACGGCATCTGGCCCGGCCTCAGCACCGCCGCCGAATTCGGCCTCTCCGCCGCGAAGGGCAGCAAGGAAGGCGCCACCGGCACCATCGAGGTGACCGGATCCGCGGAAGGCGCCGCCTTCACCCCGTTCACCACGAAGGTCACCGTCGGCGGCCCCGACCTGGTCATGAAGCCGCTGCCCTTCAAGACGGAGCTGAAGCCCGGCGACGCGCAGCCCGCCCCGATCACCTTCTCCAACCAGGGCACCACCGCCGCCGACGGCGTCCTGCTCACCCTGCACTACTCACGCGGCCTGGACATCCCCGAGCGCTACTCCAACTGCGAGTACCTCGAGAACACGGGCGAGCCCCCGTTCCAGGACTACGCCTGGGCCACCGCGCTCTGCGCCGTCGAGGGCACCTACGAGCCGGGCGCCACCTACACCCTGGGCGTACCGCTCTCCGTCGAGGCCACCGAGCGCGCGCTCATCGACTCCTTCGTCTACCGCATCAACGAGGACAGCCCCGCCGAGCGCTCCGCGCAGCGGGGCGGCGCCGCCTTCACCCGCGGTACCGGCCCCCAGCTGACCCTGAAGAAGGCCACCGCCTCCGCCCGGGGCGCGGACCTCGACCCCTGGAACAACCAGCAGGAGGTCGACTTCCGGACGGAGAACACCGCGGACTTCGCCGCGACCGGCGACCGTGCCGAGGGCAAGGCCGGCGACACCGTCACCGCGAAGCTGGGCTACCGCAACGACGGCCCGGCCTGGGTCGGCCACATCCGCTCCGGGGAGAGCGTGGCCGGACTCGACTTCACCGTCCCCGAGGGCGCCCAGGTCACCGGCAAGCCGGAGAACTGCCGGGGCGTGACCGCCGAGGGCAAGTACCGCGAGGAGCAGCTCGGCGCGCCCCGCTACCTCTGCCCCTCCTCCATGACCGTGAACGACAAGGCGGAGGTCTCCCTGCCGTTCGAGCTGAAGATCACCGAGGAGATCGCGAACGCCAAGGGCAAGGTCACCATCGGCAGCGGCTGGGTCATGGACCCCGAGCTGGCCTTCGACCCCGAGCCGGCCAACAACACCGCGTACCTCGTGCTGAACGGTGACGACCAGGGCGCCGGGTCGGCCTCCGGTGGCGACGGGGACGGCGGATCAGCCGAGGGCTCCACCGGCGGTTCCACGAGCGGTTCCACCAGCGGCACACCGAGCGGCTCCCCGGGCGAGGGCGGCACGTCCACGTCGGGCTCCACCGGCACGGCCGGATCCGGCTCCTCCGGCGGCGGCCTGGCCTCCACCGGCTCCACCGCGCTGATGGCCTCAGGGGCGGCGGCCGTCGCCCTGGCCGCGGGCGGAGTGCTCTACGCGGTCACCCGGCGCCGCGCCCGGCTCGGCTGACCCGGGACCCTCGCACCGGCACGCGGCCCCGGGCCCGTACGGGTTCGAGGGCGGCCGGTCCCGGGCGTCCCCGGGGCCGGCCGCACATGCGTGACCGGGCTGCTGTCCCCTGCCGACCGGTCACACGCGCCGGAACGCGGTCCCACGACGTACCTGCGGTACGTCACACGTCCCGGCGGAGCCACGCGTGGTTCCCTCTCGCTGCCGCACCTGGCTGACACGGACACCCGGACCAACGAAGCGGTGGAGGGCGGGTCACGCGCCGTACGGGTGAGACCGGGCCCGAACGCGGGTGCGGGCCGTACAGCCTCCGGTCCGCGGGGCGCCCGTACAGCCTCCGGTCCGCGGGGCGCCCGTACAGCCTCCGGTCCGGGGCGCGCTCGTCCCGCCGGCCCGGGCGGACGCCCCGGAGCCGGTTCCCCGCCCGTCACACCCGGCCGCGGCAGAGCTCCAGCAGGGTCATGGCGAGCGCGGTGCCGGGCTTGCCCAGGGCGTCGCTGTAGTGGCCGAGGACCTCCATCTCGCGGGCGAGGTTCACCCGGCGCCCGCCGGAGGTGATCCTCGCCTCCTGGATGACGGCGGAGACGGCCATGCGTTCCTGGACCAGGCCGATGATCCGGTCGTCCAGGGCGTCGATACGGCCCCTGGCGTCCCCGATCAGCGAGACGGCCTCGTCGGTGCGCGCGCCGGTCCACTCGGCGGCGGACTTCGCCGCGGCGGTCTTCACGGTGGTGGCGGACTCCACGGCGGCGGCCTTCGAGGCGCCGGTCTTCACGGCGGTGGCGGTGGCGGCGGTGCTGGTCATCGGTGACTCCCGGTGGTCGGGGCCCCGGACCACGGTCCCGTCACGCCGAGGCGCCCCGGGCCAGTGGCCCGGGGCGCCTTGGAAAGTTGCTCGTCAGTTGCTCAAGCAGCACGACCATGGCAGCCGGCGGGCCGGGTGCCATAGGTAAAGACGAAGGTCGTGTGCTGACGCATGGCGGCAAGTATGGCCCCCTTGCGGCGCCGGGTCCACGCGGGGCCCGGATGGTGAGACGGGCGTCCGGCCGGGGAAATCCGTGAGGCCGGTAGAATCGGAAGTACACACCCCTCTCCACCGCCGGAAGGCCGCTCCCGTGCCAGCAGCACCCCCCGCCGCCCCCGACAGCACCACCGACGTGGTTCTCGTAGTCGACTTCGGCGCGCAGTACGCCCAGCTCATCGCCCGCCGTGTCCGTGAGGCGCGGGTCTACAGCGAGATCGTGCCGTCCACCATGCCGGTGGCCGAGATGCTGGCGAAGAACCCGCGGGCGATCATCCTCTCCGGCGGCCCGTCCTCGGTCTACGCGGAGGGCGCGCCCAGCCTCGACCGTTCCCTGTTCGAGGCCGGCGTCCCGGTCTTCGGCATGTGCTACGGCTTCCAGCTGATGGCCACCACGCTCGGCGGCACCGTCGACGACAACGGTGCCCGCGAGTACGGCCGCACCCCGCTCACCGTCTCCAAGGCCGGCTCCACCCTCTTCGAGGGCACGCCCACCGAGCAGTCGGTGTGGATGTCGCACGGCGACGCCTGCTCCGCCGCCCCGGAGGGCTTCACCGTCACCGCGTCCACGGACGTCGTGCCGGTCGCCGCCTTCGAGAACGACGAGAAGAAGCTGTACGGCGTCCAGTACCACCCGGAGGTCATGCACTCGACCCACGGCCAGCAGGTCCTGGAGCACTTCCTCTACCGCGGTGCCGGCATCGAGCCGACCTGGACCACGACCAACGTCGTGGAGGAGCAGGTCGCCCTGATCCGCGAGCAGGTCGGCACCAAGCGCGCCATCTGCGGTCTCTCCGGCGGTGTGGACTCCGCGGTCGCCGCGGCCCTCGTGCAGAAGGCCATCGGCTCCCAGCTCACCTGCGTCTACGTCGACCACGGTCTGATGCGCAAGGGCGAGACCGAGCAGGTCGAGAAGGACTTCGTGGCCGCCACGGGGGTCAAGCTCAAGGTCGTCGACGCCGAGAAGCGCTTCCTCGACGCGCTCGCCGGGGTCTCCGACCCGGAGCAGAAGCGGAAGATCATCGGCCGGGAGTTCATCCGGGTCTTCGAGCAGGCCCAGGCGGAGATCGTCGCCGAGGCGGCGGAGGGCGAGGACGTCGCCTTCCTCGTCCAGGGCACCCTCTACCCCGACGTGGTGGAGTCCGGCGGCGGCACCGGCACCGCCAACATCAAGTCCCACCACAACGTGGGCGGCCTCCCCGAGGACATCGAGTTCCAGCTCGTCGAGCCGCTGCGCCAGCTGTTCAAGGACGAGGTCCGGATGGTCGGCCAGGAGCTCGGCCTCCCGGAGGAGATCGTCCAGCGCCAGCCGTTCCCCGGCCCCGGCCTCGGTATCCGTATCGTCGGCGAGGTCACCAAGGAGCGGCTCGACCTGCTCCGTGAGGCCGACGCCATCGCCCGCGAGGAGCTGACCGCGGCCGGTCTGGACCGCGACATCTGGCAGTGCCCGGTGGTCCTGCTCGCCGACGTCCGCAGCGTCGGCGTCCAGGGCGACGGCCGGACCTACGGCCACCCGATCGTGCTGCGCCCGGTCTCCTCCGAGGACGCGATGACGGCCGACTGGTCGCGCCTGCCGTACGAGACGCTGGCGAAGATCTCGACCCGTATCACCAACGAGGTCGCCGACGTCAACCGTGTGGTGCTCGACGTGACGAGCAAGCCGCCGGGGACCATCGAGTGGGAGTGATCTCCCGTCCGGCCCGCTGAGGCCGGTGCCACTGCCGTCGCTCATCCGTCCGAGCGGCGGCAGTGCCGTATCCGTTGGGCCGCAGCGGAAGTCCCCCAGGGGACGCCCGGCCTCGTCCGCCTCACCACCCGGCAATCGCACATGTGTACAGGGGGTTCCCGGTGGCCGCCCCGGTGCTGCCGGGGCCCGCCACGTACGGCACAATTCGCAGCAATAACAAGTGAGTTGTTTGTGCGGGGTGGGAAAGGGCGGCGTTCTCCGTGGCGTTGGACGAGGCGAGGGTGAACAGCCCGCACGCCGGGGGCTGTACATGCGGCGACTGCCCGCACGGAGCGCGTGCGGGACATCGGCGGGCCGTCGCGGCCTTCCTCGCCCGCCGGGACGAACTCGCGGCCGGCAAGGGGCTGCCCGCCCAGGTCGCCCGGTCCGTGTCGGCCTCCCGGCAGTGGGTGTCCGACGAGCTGACCGAGTCGGCCCGTACCGTCGCCGAACGCGGCCGTGAGGCCGGTGACGCCTGGCTGCACACCGTCCGCCGGCGCACCCTGATCGCCGTGTGGGGCGGCCTCGCGCTGCTGGCCGTCGGCGAGGCGCTCACCGCCGTCGGCGCCGGCTGGTCCACCGCCCGCACGGCGGGGCTGGCCGCCGGCCTGGTCACGGCGGGCCTGCTCAGCGCCGCCGCCCATGTCCACCGGGCCCGCGGGGGGATCCTCGCCCCGCTGATCGGCGAGGACAACCGGCTCTCCACCTCGCGTACGGTCGCCGCATCCTGGGTGCTGCTCGCCGTCTTCGCCGTACTCGTCCTCGCCCTGCAGCTGGCCGGTGCCTCCGGCCACGCGGACCGGGACGCCCTGATCGAGGGGCTGGACCTGGTCCGGTCGGCCGGTGTGCTCACGGTCCTCGCCCTGGTGTGCGCGGTCGCCGTCGTCGTACGCCGGGTGGTGGCCGTACGGGTGCTGGGGCGGCGGCTGCAGAAGCTGCGGGCCGTCCGGCCGCGCGCCGCCGACCTGTTCACCGACGACTCCGGGCGCGGCAGCTTCACCGATGTGCAGTACGTGCTGGTCTCCACCGTCGCCGTGCTGTTCGCCGCGGTCCGGCTGGCCCGCCGCCCGGAGCAGCTGCCGGACCTGCCGTGGGGTCTGGCGCTCCTGGTGGCGGTGTCCGCGGCGACGTACTTCGCGGGGAAGTACACGGAGGGCGGCCGTCCGGTGGTCCTCTCCGTCGTCCGGACCCGGGAGGCCGGGGACCTGGACGCCCCGATCCGCACCGGCGACGACATCGAGATCCGCGGTGCCGGTTTCGTCCCGCCCGGCGCGGGGACGCCGGACCGGCTGGCCGAGGTCGTCGTCCGGATCGGCCGGGTGCACGTCCATGTGCCGCTGATCCCGGTCACCGGCGGCTTCGCCAATCCCTCCGACACGGTCCTCACCGTCCCCGTCCCCGTCGAGGTCGAACCGGGCACGGTGGACGTCCAGGTGATCACCGCGGCGGGGGTGGAGACCGAGCCCCGCTCGATCGACGTCACGGACTGAGCCGCGCACACGGACCGAACCGCACACCTGGTGGGCCGAGCCGCCCCGGCATACGTATGGTTTTGTTGAAAAACCAACGGAAGGCGGGCAGTGATGCGGACATACGGCGGCGGCGCTTACGGGCTGCGGGAGCGTGAAGGGATCCGGGACCGGGCACGGCAGTACGCGCTGCTGCCCCTGCGGATCTTCCTCGGGGCCACCTTCGTGTACGCGGGCCTCGACAAGCTGACGGACGGCGCTTTCCTGTCGGCGGCCGGCCCCGGTTCGATCGGTGAGCAGATGGCCGCCGTCCGCGACAGCGCCGCGATCCCGGGCCTGGTGGACCTCGGGCTGAAGAGCCCCGAGGGCTTCGGCTACGCCCTCGCGATCGGGGAGCTCCTCGTCGGCCTCGGCACCCTGGCGGGACTGTGGGCCCGGGTCGCGGCGCTGGGCGGTGCGCTGATCTCGCTGAGCCTGTGGCTGACGGTGAGCTGGCAGATCTCGCCCTACTACTACGGCAACGACCTGATCTACCTCATGGCCTGGCTGCCGCTGGTACTCGCGGGTGCCTCCTGCTGGTCGCTGGACGCCCTGACCGGACGGCGGCGCCGGCCGCGGACCTGAGGACCGGTTCCGGGACCGCGGACCGGCCGCCGGTGGCTCACTCGAAGACGATCCCGGCCTCCCGTGCCAGGCTCAGGGCCAGTTCCATCGATCCCGGGCCCTGCACCACGGCGCCTCGCAGCGAGGCCGCGCCGCCGACGTCGGTGAGGGTGCAGTTCTCGAAGCGCACGCTCCCCGGGACCAGGTGTGCGAACTGGGCGCCGGTGAGGTCGCAGTTGACGAAGCGGACGTTGTGCATCTGTGACCGCTGGAAGTCCGCACCGCGCATCGTGACGTCCTCGAAGGCGACACCACGGAACGTGCACTCCCGGAAGAGCGCGTGGTCGGCCTTGCCGCCTTCGAAGCGCACATCGCGGAAGGCGGAGGCGTTCCAGGACGAACCGGTGATGCGGCTGCCCGACACGGTGCAGCGGATCAGGGACACGTCGTGGGCCTTGAGTTCGGCGAAGTCGCAGGTACCGAGGACGGAGTCGGAGATCTGGCTCTGCCGCACCGCGGCCCCGGTGAAGCGGACGCCCTCGAACCGGCATGCCTCGGCCTCGAACGCCTCGGCGTGCACACCGGCGAACGAACAGCCCGTGTAGGCGACGCGTTTGACGGTCGCGTCGTCCTCCAGGGCGTCCCGCCACAGCTCGGCCGGTTCGAGGCGGGACGGCAGACGAGGGGCGGCGGGGTTCTTGACCGGTCCGCCCTGACGCATGACCCGAGACATCCGCACCGCTCCTTCTCCGCCTGTCCCCGGGCATCAGGCCGAGGGAAGTGGTGCAGCCTAGCAGCGCGGGCACACAGCGGCGCGGAGGCGCAGCGGCGCCGGGGCCGGGGGCGGAGGCACCGCGGCGCCGGAGGTCAGGGGGCGGGAGCGGAACGGCCGGACGGCCGCTCCTTCGGCCCCGGCCGGCCGGCCTCCCTGCGACGGCGCAACCGGTAACTCAGCCAGGTCACCGCGGCCGCCAGTCCGAGCCCCCCGAGGAACAGCGGGAGGAAGAACGTCCAGGGGACGCTCCAGGTGCCGGCCGCGTCCGCGGCGTAACCGCCGGCCACGGCCAGCATGACGATGCCGACGACCGCGCGGCCGGGACGGAACTCATGACGCAGCACGGGTGACCTCCACCTGTCCGGCCCCGACTTCCAGGCCGAGTTCGACCGTACCGGCGGGCTTGCTGTCCTCCAGCGGGCCGAAGGTCCGCCGTTCACGCAGGTTCGTGGCGAGGCGGAGCCCGTCGTGGGCCGCCTCGGTGAAGAGCCGGATGTCGCCGAACCCGGTCGTGGAGTCCACCTTCACCGTCACTCCGTTCGGTACGACGACCCGGGCGACGCCCGCCCCGACCTCGACCCGGGTGCGCAGGGTCTCGCCCTCGGGGACGGTGACCCGGGACAGGTCCAGCTCGGCCACACCCGTGCCCAGTTCGTACCGGGGCTGGACCGCGGCGACCGTCGCGGGGCGCCACTCCTCGCGGATCCAGTCGGTGCCGATCTCCTTCGGCACCGCCGACGCGCCCGCCAGCAGCCCCGCCGTGACCACCGCCAGCGTGATCGTGCCGAAGCCGGTCCGGCCGAGCACCGAGGCGACCAGCAGCCCCAGCCCGAACACCGCGAGCGCCGCCGCCAGCCCGAACTGGAGGCTGGTGCCCAGGGGATGGGTCTCCCAGCTCAGCCCGGTACCGAGTCCGCCCGCGAGCAGGGCGAGCAGGAGGACCGGCCCGCCGATCGAACGCGGGCCCCGGGTGCCGGGCGCGCTGTGCGGGACGCGGTACGGGTCGGCCACGGCGGTCCCGCGCCCGGCCGGGGCGGCCCCGCGGCCGGGCGCGGTCCGCGCGTCGGCCGGGTGGTCCGCCGGGCCCCACAGATAACCGGATCCCACCGGGCCCGTCGTGCCGTCCTTGACGATCGGGTCCCGCCACCAGGAGGGCCCGCCCGGCGTCGGCGGCGCCTTCACCTCGGGCGGCGCGCCGTGTCCCGCCGTGTAGACCGGGCCCCTGGGGCTCTGCGCCGCCGTGCCCGGGGGCGGTGCGGGGGGAACCGTCCGGCGGTGCTGGGACCACACCAGGAAACCGGCGACCGCCACCGACAGCATCCCGGCGAACGCCAGCATCCCGCCGTTGTGCAGCATCGACAGCAGCAGCCCGCAGCCCGCCAGCGCGAACAGCAGGGCGATCAGGGACGCCCCCTCGACCCGGCCGGAGAGCAGTCCGCGCGCCTCGTTCTCCTCCTCGCCCTCCAACGGGATCAGGAGCCACGCGAAGCCGTAGAAGATCAGGCCGATGCCTCCGGTGACCGCGAGGACACCGAGCACGATCCGGAAGATCACCGGGTCGACGTCGCAGTACCGGCCGAGCCCGCCGCACACCCCGGCCACCACCTTCTGCCGCGGACTGCGCCGCAACGGGGGTGGCTGCTCGGACTCCGGCACGGCACCGGGAGCGGTGTCCTGGGGAACGGTCATGGCTCCATGGTGACGGCCCGTACCCCTTGCCGGGAGCCACGGCGACCCTGGTCGGTCCCTGATATCGGCCCCTGGGGGCGGCACACCGGATCCGGCCGGATCAGGGTCCGCTCCGGGCCGGACCCTGATGTGTCCTCGGGCCCGGACGTGTGACGATCGGTGCATGCCAGCCGCCACGACCCGAGCCCCGAGCGCCCATGCCCCGGACCCGGCCGACCAGCCGCCGCGCAAGCTGTACCGCAGTGCCGACGCCCGGATGCTGGGCGGTGTCGCGCGCGGACTCGCCGGACACCTGGGGCTGCCGGTGGTCTGGGTCAGGTTCCTGTTCCTCGGGCTGTTCATGGCGGACGGCCTGGGCGCCCCGCTCTACGCGGTGTTCTGGATCGTCGTACCGCTGGGGGTGGGCGGGGTCGAGGCGCCCCGGTCCGTCTTCGAGACCGCCCCGGACGGCAGACGGCGGCTCCGCAAGCCCGACCGGGGGCAGGTCTTCGCCCTGGTCGCGCTGCTCGTCGGCGCGATGGTCTTCGTCGGCAACGTGGACATGGGCAGTGGCGCCGACCGCTACATCTGGCCGACCCTGCTGATCGGCGCCGGGTCGGTGCTGGTCTGGCGCCAGGCGGACAACGCGCGCCGCGCCCGCTGGATCGAGGTCGGCCGCCGCCGCCGGCTGCTGCACCTGGCCAGGGCCCTGGCCGGGGTGGCCCTCGTCGGCCTGGGGCTCGCCGTGTTCATGGTCGTACGCGGTTCGGCGGCCCAGCTCGGCAACGTACTGACCGCGGCGATCGCCGTACTCACCGGTGTCGCGCTGCTGGCCGGCCCCTATCTGGTCCGGATGACCCAGGACCTCTCCGAGGAACGCCTGATGCGCATCCGCGCCCAGGAACGCGCCGAGGTCGCCGCCCACGTCCACGACTCCGTCCTGCACACTCTCACCCTGATCCAGCGCAACGCCGACGACGGCGGGGAGGTACGCAGACTGGCCCGCGCCCAGGAACGCGAACTGCGCAACTGGCTGTACAACCCGGAGGGCACCGGCAAGGACGAGGACGAGGAGCCCGGGACGCTGGCCGAGGCGGTGAAGCGCGCGGCCGCCGAGGTCGAGGACAAGCACGGGGTCCCGCTGGAGGTCGTGGTCGTCGGCGACTGCCCGCTCGACGAGAAGCTGGCGGCACAGATGCAGGCCGCGCGTGAGGCCATGGTCAACGCCGCCAAGTACGGTGGCGAGGGCGGCGCCGTCCAGGTCTACGCCGAGGTGGAGGGGAACACGGTCTTCGTCTCCGTACGGGACCGGGGGCCCGGTTTCGACCTCGACGCGGTCCCGGACGACAGGATGGGCGTACGCGAGTCGATCATCGGCCGGATGCAGCGCAACGGCGGTACGGCGCGGCTGCGTCCGGTGCCCGGTGGGGGCACGGAAGTCGAGCTGGAGATGGAGAGGGCGGGTCAATGACCGAGAACACCGAAGCGGCCGGGGGGCCGGAGCGCCGGGTACGGGTCGTGCTCGTCGACGACCACCGGATGTTCCGCACCGGCGTCCAGGCGGAGATCGGACGGACCGAGGAGACCGGTGTCGAGGTCGTCGGTGAGGCGGCCGACGTCGACCAGGCGGTCACCGTGATCACGGCGACCCGCCCCGAGGTCGTCCTCCTCGACGTGCACCTGCCGGGCGGTGGCGGTGTCGAGGTGCTGCGGCGGTGCGCCGCGATGATGGGAGCGGTCGAGAACCCGGTGCGCTTCCTGGCCCTGTCCGTGTCGGACGCCGCCGAGGACGTCATCGGTGTCATCCGGGGCGGTGCCCGCGGTTACGTCACCAAGACGATCACCGGGGCCGACCTGATCGACTCGGTCTTCCGGGTCCAGGAGGGCGACGCGGTGTTCTCGCCGCGGCTGGCCGGCTTCGTGCTCGACGCCTTCGCCTCCACCGACGCGCCTCCGGTCGACGAGGACCTGGACCGGCTCACCCAGCGGGAGCGCGAGGTGCTGCGGCTGATCGCACGCGGGTACGCGTACAAGGAGATCGCCAAGCAGCTCTTCATCTCGGTGAAGACGGTCGAGTCGCACGTCTCGGCGGTGCTGCGCAAACTGCAGCTCTCCAACCGGCACGAACTGACCCGGTGGGCGACGGCGCGCCGGCTGGTCTGACCCGGCACGGGAGCGGGTGATGCGGCAGCCGACCGGCACGGGGGCCGGGTGATGCGGCAGCCGGTCGGCACGGGAGCCGGGTGATGCGGCAGCCGGTCGGCACGGGGGCCGGCCGGCGTGGGGTCTATGCCACCCGGGTCGCTCCCGCGAAAGGCATTTCGTCGACCGGCGCGACCCGGACCGGCGCACCCGGCCGCGGGGCGTGGATCATCTGGCCGCCGCCGATGTAGAGCCCGACGTGCGTGACCCCTGGATAGAAGAACACCAGGTCGCCCGGAGCGAGTTCGGAGCGTGAGACACGCCGGCCCGCGTTGATCTGGGTGTACGTGGTGCGGGGCAGGGAGACGCCGGCGGCGCGCCAGGCGGCCTGGGTCAGCCCGGAGCAGTCGAAGGAGGAGGGGCCGGTGGCACCCCAGACGTACGGCTTGCCGAGCGCCCCGTACGCGAAGTCGACGGCCTGGGCGGCCCGGGGGTTGGGGGCCACGACGGCGGAGCGCGGGGCGCCCCGGTCGGCGCGGGTGCCGCCGTGCGCGGCGTCGGCCCCGCGCTCGTAGGCCGCGCGCTGCTCGGCGGTCAGGGTGGCCAGCAGCCGCTGGGCCTCGGCGAGTCCGGCGCGGACCGCGTCCTTCTGCTTCTTCAGCTCGGCACGCCGGGCCGTGAGGTTCTCCAGTTCGTCCTCGGCCCTGGCGCGCAGCTGCGCGATGTCGCTCATCTGTCTGCGTACGCCGTTGAGCGCCGCGGCCCGGCGGTCGGCCGCCCGGTCCACGTAGGAGGCGCGTGCGAGGTACTGGTCCGGGTCGGAGGAGAGCGCCAGCTGGACGGCTGGATCGATGCCGCCGGTGCGGTACTGGGCGGTCGCGAAGGCGCCGAGGGCGTCGCGGGCGGCGTTGAGGCGCTCGGTCCTGCGGGCGGCCTCGTCACGCAGCGCGTCGAGGGACTTCTCGGAGGCGGCGACCTCCTCCTTGGCGCCGTTGTACTTCTCGGTGGCGGCCTCGGCCTCGTGGTAGAGCCGGTCCACCTTGGCCTTGACCTGGGCCTGGGTGAGCTGGGGCTCGGCCTGGGCGGCGCCTTCGAGGGCGGTGGCGGTCGCCGCTCCGGCGATGGCGAGGGAGGCGGCGGTGCGGGCGGCGGAGCCGGTGAACAGGCGCTGCCTGGGCTTGCGGTGAGCGGACGTGCGCTGGGCGGCCACGGGGGCGGGGGTCCTTCCGTTCGACTGCCCGTCGCAGGTACCGGCGGGCCGCCCGCCGGGTTCCGGCGGTATCTGGGAGGGACGCTAAGCCCGGAAGGCAGAGAAGGGCCGTAATGACGTTTATTTGCCCTGTTGTGACGTTTCGGTTGCGGCTTGTGACTGGGAAAGCCAAGCGGAGTCCGGCAATCCGTTCCGTGTGCGGACGGACTCGTAGGTAAGTCGTACCTGGCCGGAAGGGGGCCGAGGGCGGTGGCTAGGCTGCGGCCATGGACGTACTCATCAATGTCTTCGTGGCGCTGCACGTCATCGGTATCGCCTCCCTGCTGGGCGGATTCCTGACCCAGATGAAGGCCATGGGGGCCGGGACGGCGCGCTTCGTGCCGGCCATGCTGCACGGCGCGCTCACCATGCTCGTCACGGGTGTGGCGCTGGTCGGCATACACGAGGCCCAGGACCACACCGTGAACCACGTGAAGATCGGCATCAAGCTGCTGATCCTGCTGGTCATCCTGGTGCTCGTCTATGTGAAGAGGGACGACGAGAAGGCCGGCAAGGGCGCGTTCGCGGCGGTCGGCGGACTCACCGTCGCCAACATCTTCATCGCCACGCTCTGGACCTGATCCAGGGCGGGAGAGCGGGAAGGGGGGCGGACCGGGAGGTCCGCCCCCCTTCCGTGTGCCCGCGGGCGCCCGGGGGCGGGGGCGGGTCAGGCCGGGCGCACGCTGCCGTGGACCGGCATGGAGTAGATCGACTCCTCACGGACGTTCGCACCGGGCTTCGGCGCGTGGATCATCATGCCGTCGCCCTTGTAGACGCCCACGTGGCTGATGTCGTCGTAGAAGAAGACCAGGTCGCCCGGCAGGAGGTCCTCGGTGGCCACCCGGGTGCCGGCCTCGACCTGGTCCCAGGTGGTCCGGGGCAGGTCGACACCGGCCGCCTTCCACGCGGCCTGGGTGAGCCCGGAGCAGTCGTACGAGGAAGGGCCCGTCGCCCCCCAGACGTACGGCTTGCCGATCTGGGCGGCGGCGAACGCCAGGGCCTTCTCGGCCTTCGCCGCGTAGCCGGAACCCGCGCCCGAGCCGGTGTCCGAGCCGGTGTCCGGTTCCGTGCCGCCGCCGGTCCCGGAGCCGGCCTCCTCCTTCGCGGCCTCCTGCCGGGCGGCGCGCTCGGCCTCCGCGGCGGCCTGCCGGCGCGCGAGCTCCTCGGCCTTCCGCTCGGCCTCCGCCTTCTTCTCGCGTTCCAGCTCGGCCAGGCGCGCCTTCTCCTCGGCGGTCAGCTCCGAGAGCAGGGCGCGCGCCTCGGACAGCTTCTCCCGCACCTGCTGCTTGCCGGCGCGCAGGCCGGCCTGTGCCTCGGTGAGCTCCTGAAGGCTCTTCGTCGCCTCGACCCGCTTCGCGGCCGCCTCTCTCTGCTGCGCCCGGAAGTCCTCGACCGCCTTCTGCTGCTGGCTGGT
Source organism: Streptomyces nitrosporeus (assembly GCF_008704555.1). NCBI lineage: Bacteria > Bacillati > Actinomycetota > Actinomycetes > Kitasatosporales > Streptomycetaceae > Streptomyces > Streptomyces nitrosporeus. Next base: position 2,973,682 of record NZ_CP023702.1, on the reverse strand, counting down.
CATGCGGGCCATCAGCCGCTCCTGGTCGAAGAACGACTGCGGGTCGTCCGCCAGGAGGAAGGTCGCCGTCGGCGACAGCGTGCCGCTGCGGTACTGGGCCGCGGCGTACCGGCCCAGTTCGCGGCGGGTCTCGTTGAGCTTGTCGGCCCGTACGGCCGCGGCCTCCAGCAGTGCGTCCACCTCGGCCCGCTGCTCCGCGGTGTCGGTCTTCGCCCGGTTGTACTCCTGGGTCGCGGTGCCCGCCTGGCGGTAGAGGTCGTCGACCTTCTCGCGTACCTCCTCGATGCTGGGCTTCGGCTCCGCCGGGGCGGCCGTCGCGTTCTGCGTGGAGAGCAGGGTGACGGAGGCGAGCGCCGCCGTGGTGAAGCCGACGGCGGGGGTGGTGCGCACACGGGTGCGCGGCTTGCGATGCGAGGCCAAGGCCGGCATCTCCTTCCGTGGACCGCTCTACCGGGTCGGCGACGGGGCCCAGGCCGTTCGGGCGCTGGGAGGGTCCGGGCGGAACGGAAGGCTGCCCTGCGGTCCGGTGGGGGCGGACCGGTACACCCCGTGCTGCGTGTGGGTCCCCGGTTCCGGTCCTCCGGCGGGAGGAGCGGATTCGGCGGGGTGCCCGCGTGGCGTGGGTCGCCTCAAGGGGGTACGGGTCACCTGCCGGAGCACGCTAGCCAACCGCGGCGCACCTGTGAAGGTTGATGTTCGATATGCCCGATACATTTTCGTGACCTCTTCCGCGCGACGGGCGAACGCCCTGTTCCGGCGGCCGGAACCGCACACTCCGTGGGTGATCCGTCGCTGTGCGCGGACGGCGGGAGGGGTCCGGGGGCGAACCGGCTCCGGACCGTCGGTCCGGCGGCCTAGACTCGTGAGGCGATGAGCAGCCTCTTTGACGACAGTTTCCTGACCGGTCTCCAGCAGCGTGACGAAGGCCCTCCGCCGCCTCCCGAGGAGGACGCTCCCGAAGCGGTGCCGGAGGGCCTGTTCGGGGACGTCTTCGACGCGCCCCCGCCGCGTGAGCCGTACTACCGCGACGGGGCCCCGCGCCCCGTGACCGACCCCGCCGCCCTGCTCGACGGGCTGAACACCGAGCAGCGCGCCGCCGTCGTGCACGCCGGTTCGCCCCTGCTCATCGTCGCCGGGGCGGGCTCGGGCAAGACCCGGGTGCTGACGCACCGGATCGCGCACCTGCTCGCCGAGCGCGGGGTGCACCCGGGGCAGATCCTCGCGATCACCTTCACCAACAAGGCCGCGGGCGAGATGAAGGAGCGCGTCGAGGACCTCGTCGGCCCGCGTGCCCACGCCATGTGGGTCATGACCTTCCACAGCGCCTGTGTGCGGATCCTGCGCCGCGAGTCCAAGCGCCTCGGTTTCACCTCGTCGTTCTCCATCTACGACGCGGCCGACTCCAAGCGGCTGATGGCCCTGGTCTGCCGCGACCTGGACCTCGACCCGAAGCGCTACCCGCCGAAGTCGTTCACGGCGAAGGTCTCGAACCTGAAGAACGAGCTCATCGACGAGGAGACCTTCGCCGGGCAGGCCGCAGACGGTTTCGAGAAGACGCTGGCCCAGGCGTACGCGCTGTACCAGGCGCGGCTGCGCGAGGCCAACGCCCTGGACTTCGACGACATCATCATGACGACGGTCCACCTGCTCCAGGCGTTCCCCGACGTCGCCGAGCACTACCGCCGCCGCTTCCGGCACGTCCTGGTCGACGAGTACCAGGACACCAACCACGCCCAGTACACCCTGGTGCGTGAGCTGGTCGGCCCGGCCGGCGAGGGCGACAGCCCCGGCGAGCTGTGCGTCGTCGGCGACGCGGACCAGTCGATCTACGCCTTCCGCGGGGCGACGATCCGCAACATCCTCCAGTTCGAGGAGGACTACCCGGACGCCACGACGATCATGCTGGAGCAGAACTACCGCTCCACGCAGACGATCCTCTCCGCCGCCAACGCCGTCATCGAACGCAACGAGAGCCGCCGTCCCAAGAACCTCTGGACGAAGGCGGGCGAGGGCACCCGGATCACCGGCTACGTCGCCGACACCGAGCACGACGAGGCGCAGTTCGTCGCCGACGAGATCGACCGGCTGACGGACGCCGGGGACGCCAAGGCGGGCGACGTCGCGGTCTTCTACCGTACGAACGCCCAGTCCCGCGTCTTCGAGGAGGTCTTCATCCGCGTCGGCCTGCCGTACAAGGTCGTCGGCGGGGTGCGCTTCTACGAGCGCAAGGAGGTCCGGGACGTCCTCGCCTATCTCCGGGTCCTCGCCAACCCTGAGGACACCGTCCCGCTGCGCCGCATCCTGAACGTGCCCAAGCGCGGTATCGGCGACCGGGCCGAGGCGATGATCGACGCCCTGTCGCTGCGCGAGAAGATCTCCTTCCCGCAGGCGCTGCGCCGGGTGGACGAGGCGTACGGCATGGCGGCCCGCTCGTCCAACGCCGTGAAGCGGTTCAACACGCTGATGGAGGAACTCCGCACGATCGTGGAGTCGGGCGCCGGCCCGGCGGTCGTGCTGGAGGCGGTTCTGGAGCGGACCGGTTATCTCGCCGAACTCCAGGCGTCCACCGACCCGCAGGACGAGACCCGTATCGAGAACCTCCAGGAACTCGCGGCCGTAGCCCTGGAGTTCGAGCAGGAACGGGCCGAGGAGGAAGGGGCCGGGACGCTCGCGGAGTTCCTGGAGAAGGTGGCGCTCGTCGCCGACTCCGACCAGATCCCCGACGAGGACGAGGAGGGGGCCGGGGTCATCACCCTGATGACCCTGCACACCGCCAAGGGCCTGGAGTTCCCGGTGGTCTTCCTGACCGGCATGGAGGACGGCGTCTTCCCGCACATGCGCGCGCTGGGGCAGACCAAGGAGCTGGAGGAGGAGCGCCGGCTCGCCTATGTGGGCATCACGCGCGCCCGTGAGCGGCTGTACCTGACCCGGGCGGCGATGCGCAGCGCCTGGGGGCAGCCGTCGTACAACCCGCCCTCGCGGTTCCTGGAGGAGATCCCGGACCAGCACCTGGAGTGGAAGCGCAAGGGGCCCATGGCGGCCCCGGCGGGGCCGACGTCGGGGATCACCTCGTCGCTGTCCTCGGCCCGTTCCCGGTCGGGGCCGTCCGGTTTCGCGACCCGGCGGGCGTCGGAGAAGCCGACGGTCACCCTGGTGGTGGGGGACCGGGTCACCCACGACCAGTTCGGGCTGGGCACGGTGACGGCAGTCGAGGGGTTCGGCGACCAGGCGAAGGCGACCGTCGACTTCGGGGACGAGCGGCCGAAGAAGCTCCTGCTGCGGTACGCGCCGGTCGAGAAGCTCTGACCTGCTCCTGCGGATTCCGCGGGGCCTGCGGTTTTCGGTGGCCGGGGGGTCTGCGGGGCCCGCAGGGCCCAGGGTTCCGCGGACTCTGCGGGTTCCGGGGGCCCTGCGGGTTCCGTGGGTTCCGCGTGCTCTGTGAGTTCCGCGGTTTTCGCGGGTCGTACGGCCTGCGGGGCCGTGGTTCTGCCGGTCCCGTGGTCCGGCCGGTGCACGGGACCGGCACCGGCAGAACCACGGGGGACGGCGGTGGCGTCAGTTGGGGTTGATCCCGTGGCTGGCGAACCAGGGCGTCGGGTCGATCGCCGCGCCGCCGCCCGGCCGCACCTCGAAGTGCAGGTGCGGGCCCGTGGAGTTGCCGGAGTTGCCCGAGTACGCGATCACGTCACCGGCCTTGACCGCCCCTGAGCGGATCTTGGTGCTGCTGAGGTGGCAGTACCAGGTCTCGGTGCCGTCGGCCGCGGTGACGATGGCCATGTTGCCGTAGGCGCTGTTCCACTGGGTGCGGACCGTACCGTCGGTCGCCGCCATCACGGGGGTGCCGTACGAGACGGGGAAGTCGATCCCGGTGTGCACGGACATCCAGTTGACGCCGGCCTGGCCGTACGAGGCACTGAGCCCGTGCTGGGAGACCGGGAGCACGAACTTGGGCCGCAGGGCCTCGCGGCGGGCGGCCTCCTTCTTGCGCCGCTCCTTCTCGGCAGCCTGACGTTCCTTCAGGTCGATGCGCTCCTGGGTGCGGGAGGCGCGGTCGGCGAAGTTCTCGGCGTCGGCGCTGAGATTGGCGAGCTGGGTGTCCAGCTTGTTGTTGGCGACGACCGGCTTGACCGTGTCGGCGGCCGCCAGGGACGTGGTCTCGTCCTTCTTCTCCTCCGCGCTCACACCGCTCACGGAGGCCGCGGCGATACCCGCGACGCTCATGACACAGGCGGAGGGTACGGCCACGGTGAGGAGCGCGGAGCGCTTCGCCGGGGTGCGGCGCCGGCCCCGGCTGCCGTTCGCACGCGGGACGGACCGGTTCGGGCGGGCGGCGACGGGCTCCCGGTCCGCGCCCATGTCGATGACCTCGGCGATCTCGGTCACCGCGTCGTGCAGACCGGCTGTGGCCGTGGCCGTGGCCGTGGCCGTGGCTGTGTCCGTGCCGGCCGTCTGCCGGCTGTCGGAGGCGGGCGGGTCCGGGTTCCCGGCGGGCTCGTCGGCGTACTCGTGCGCCTCGTCGGTGTACTCGTGCGACTTGAACTCTGCCGTCCCGTATGCCTCGAAGGCGGCCGTCTCGAACGGTGCCGCCTCGAACGAGGCCGTCTCGTACGGCTCGTGGGGCGTCGTCCGGTGTTCGGCGGACGAGTGCGACGTCTGTTCGGAGGGGTACGTCGTGGTCTCGGACGTGTCGCCGGTGTTCCAGGCGGTGGCGTCCCAGGCTCCGGAGTCGGTGGTCGCGTACCCGGTGGGGGCGTAGGTGCCGGTGGCGTACGCCGTGTCGGTGAACGTGGCGGTGGGGAGGGCGCCGGTGTCACCACCGCCCCACGGATCGGCGGCGGGCCGGTTCCAGCCGGCGGTGTCCCACTGGCCCGTGGCCTCGGGGGAGGGCGCCTGTGCCGGGATCACGGGCTCGGGCGCCCAGACGGCGGTGGTCTCGTGCCCCGCCTGCTGGGCCTGGGCGTCGGAGTGGGAAGCCGCGCCGTACGCCCCGTACACGTCGGCCTGCTGGTGGGCTCCGGTGTCCCACAGGCCCGTGCCGTACTGCCCTGTTTCGTACTGTCCGGTGTCGTACTGCCCGGTGTCGTACGGAGCGTTGTCGTACTGCCCGGTGTCGTACGGATGTTGCCCGGCCTGACCGGCCCCCGCGTGGCCGCCGTACGCTGCCGCGGTTTCATGGGCGCCGTGGTGGTCGTCGCCGAACGTCGCGTGGTGACCGTGGTCCTGGGCGCCGGGGAGCGTGCCGAACAGCGGATCGGCGTCGAAACCGCCGATGGTGGTGGCACTGTCGTATCCGGCATACCCGGCGTGGGGGTGCTGGTCGTTCACCAACTTCTCTCTCGCCTCGGCAGCAGGACCTGTTCTGGGGTCCGGTGGGGGGATCCCAGGGGAGCAGTGGCCGCGACTGTACCCGGCGGTATGCGACGGCGACAATCTTCGCCGGGTTTTGAGCCCCCAGGAATCGGGCAATCGACCGTCTTTCGGGGGAGAGGATGACGACGCTTGGAGCTATGTTCGATATTTGTTCTATTTACTGGTGGGGGGTAGCGCGGGAGTTCGGCCCGGTGGGGGCATTTCGTGCGCACGGAATTCAGGCGACGGAGATATCCGTGGCGGAGGTGCCTGTGGCGAAGGTGGCCGCGGCCGAGGTGCTCGCGGCCGAGATGTCCGCGGCCGAGATGTCCGTGAGGGTGGGTGCCCGCTAGGGGGCCTGTGGTGGAGGCGCCGGACATCTGGCCGGCGGCGGATCCGAGGTTCCTGCGCACCGCGGCGGCGACCGCCGAATGGGCCGGAAGCGCCAGATGGCCGGTCCCGGTCCCGGTGACGCGGACATCGGGTGTGCCGAGGTCCGGGTGATCGACGCGGGCGGTCTCGATCGGCGGCATCATCCGGTCCAGTTCGCTCCAGAAGCTGATGAGCCGGGTTCGGCAGCCCGGGGCGGGAAGGCGTAGTCCCTCGATGAGGTCGGATCCGCTGCGCCTCTGCCGGACGGTGGGGTGCGCCCCGGTCGGCGGGGCGACCGCCGTACCGTCGTGTGGAGTGTGGAGTGCCGGGCGTGACGAGGGCGCGTGCCCGGCGGTCGCCGCCGGGCCGCCGTACGTAGTACCGGGCGATCGGGCCGCCCAGACTGTGGCCCACGATGCCGATCGCGCGGTACCCGGTGCTGGCGTGGATCTCGTCCACAGGCCGGCCCGGCAACTCGGCCGTGGCGCGGGTGCCGCAGGCCGGCGACGGGCAGTTGAGCGATTCCAGGTGGTGCCAGCCGTGCCGGGCGAGCGAACGGCGCAGCAGGCAGCAGTACGAAGACCGAGCGGTTGCCGAGGGAGCCGTGCAGCGGAAGAAACGGGTCGTCGGCGGTTCGGCAGTCGGGTCGGTCGCCGCGTTCGGCGCTGTGCTCACCGCCGGGGACGGAGGCCGGGGGCGCCGGTGGTGGTCTCCAGGGTGTGCGGTGTTTCCGGAGGAGCCTGGGTTTTTGGTGAGGCCGGGGTTTTCGGGGCCGCTGGAGCTTTCGCGCGGGGCGGCGCGAAGGGCCCCGGCGCTCGGGAAGAGGCCCTGAAAGGTAGATCAGTGTGTGTGCGGCGAGGGTCGCGAATTCGAGCGCGGCGGCCCTGACCGGTGCGGATGACGGCCAGGGCGGGTGTCGGCACGGCCAGGACGGCTACGGGGGAGGGGGAGGACCCCCATCGTCCTACCTCCTGCACGGCATGCGGGGCAGGAAGGCCCGGTCCGCATGCCGTTACGGGAGCCACGGGGAGGCGGAGCCCTGTCCTGGGCGAACGGAGCCTGGGCAAACGGAGCGCGGGCCCAGGCCTGGGCCGTGTCACCGTGCCGTGCGGCTGACGGCGCGGTGACACGACGACCTCGTGCGGCTCTCCTGCGGCGGCCCCCCACGCGGCAGGCGGGCTGCGGGGGATGACGCTCGGCGAGCATGTCCCCTGTGTGATTTCCCCCTCCCCGTCCACCGCGAAACGAGACGGTGCGGGATGCTGTGGATAACGTTCGTTCACATACCCGGCCTGTCAGGGACGGGAGAGGCGTGTGGAGGCAATGATGGGTGTGACCGGTCCGATCCGTGTGGTGGTGGCCAAGCCGGGTCTCGACGGCCACGACCGCGGGGCCAAGGTGATCGCGCGGGCGCTGCGGGACGCGGGCATGGAGGTCATCTATACGGGGCTGCACCAGACCCCTGAACAGATCGTGGACACCGCGATCCAGGAGGATGCCGACGCGATCGGCCTCTCGATCCTCTCGGGTGCGCACAACACGCTGTTCGCCAAGGTCATCGAGTTGCTGAAGGAGCGCGACGCGGAGGACATCAAGGTCTTCGGCGGCGGCATCATCCCCGAGGCGGACATCGCACCGCTGAAGGAGAAGGGCGTGGCGGAGATCTTCACGCCCGGCGCGACGACGGCCTCCATCGTGGACTGGGTGAACGCCCACGTCCGTCAGCCGGCAGAGGCCTGAGCCGCCCCGGTCCCCCTCTGCTCGGGCGTCTCCCTGGGGGACTGCCCCGGCGGGGGAGGCTCCGGCTTCGGTCCGTCCCAGGCACCGAGCGCACCGGCCCGGAGTACGGAGCGGACCGGAGCGTGGAGCGGCCCGGAGTACGGGGCGGGCCGGGGCGTAAAGCGGACCGGAGTGCGGAGCGGCGGGCCGGAGCGTGGGGCGGGCCGACTGTCCGCCCGCTCTGGCTCTGCCTGCTGAAGCCGGGCGGGGTGTGCCCCCGGCGTCCTCGTCGGCCTGTCACGGGCCGACGTCGGCGCGCCCGCCGGAGCACCAGGGGGCATCGTCCCCCGAGCCCATGGCCCTTGCGTTCTTGGACCCTTTGAGGCTCCGGGCCTCTGGGCCCCGGGCCGCTCTCCGTCCGTAAGAGATCCGGACGAAAGGGATGCCCGGCTCACGATGGCCGGAGGCGTCCGCTGGAAGCTCCGTCGGCCCAGCTCGACCCGCCCTGCTCAGACTCCTCGCTCTTCCCGGCTTCCTCGGTCCTCTCGACCCTCTTGGCTTTCTCGGCCTTCTCGGTCTTCTCGGTCCGGATCCGGTTCGCCCCGCTGTCGGGCCGGGGTCAGTTCGGCACTCATGGCGGCACGAAGGCGCAGGGTGGACACCAAGCGCCGGAAGGCTTCCGACCAGTAGCCACCCGCGCCCGGCGAAGCGTCCTCCGGTTCGTCCCGCGCCGTGGTGAGCACCTCCAGCCGGTCCGCTTCCGCCGGGTCGAGGCAGCGCTCGGCGAGTCCCATCACGCCACTGAAGCTCCACGGATAACTTCCCGCGTCCCGGGCGATGTCCAGGGCGTCGACCACCGACCTGCCCAGCGGCCCCGCCCATGGCACCGCGCAGACTCCGAGCAGCTGGAACGCCTCGGACAGGCCGTGCGCGGCTATGAAACCGGCTACCCAGTCAGCCCGTTCGGCGGAGGGCAGGGTGGCCAGAAGCTGCGACCTCTCCGAGAGGGAGGCGGTACCCGGTCCGTTCGCCGGGGGCGTCGAGGGGACGCCCAGCAAGGCCCTGGCCCACTCGGGATTCCGCTGCCGCACGGCGGCCCGGCACCATGCCGCGTGCAGCTCCCCCTCCCAGCCGTCCGCCACCGGCAGGGCGACGATCTCCTGGGCGCTACGGCCGCCGAACCGCTCACACCAGAAGCCGAGAGGTGCCGCCTCCACCAACTGGCCCAGCCACCAGGACCGTTCACCGCGCCCGGAGGGTGGTGCCGGGATCACCCCGTCCCGCTGCATGGCGGCGTCGCATTCGTGCGGGGCCTCCACGGCGATGGCCGCCCTGTCACCCGTACGGTCGGGATTCACGCAGGTCGCCGCACGTACCGCCATCCGCCGGGCCAACGCCGAGCCGGGCAGTGCGGACAGCAATTCCGCGGCTGTGGCCCGGACATTACGGCTCCGGTCCGCCAACGCCGCCTCAAGGAAGGGCTCGTCGTCCTCACCGAGATCCGAGCGGAGGGAATCGAGGAACAACAGCCGGTCCTCCGCCCGCTCCGCGGACCATGTGCCGGAGAGCAAGGCCCGCCCGGCAGCGGGATCCTGCGCCCGCACCGCTCCGAGCAGCGCCACGCGTTCCGCGAACAGCCCCTCCTCCCAGAGGCGGAGCACCGCCTCCGGGCCCTCGGTGACAGCGCGCCCGGCGCCGGTCGTGGTGGCGCGCAGAGCGAACCTCCACTCCGGGTTCGACCTCGCCAGCCAGAGACCACGAGGCCCCGCGAACGCCAGCACGTGCGGGCGCAGGTCCGTCCGGGCCCTGGCCGCGTCCAGCAGGGCGGGCAACAACTCGGGCGGCGCGCGGAATCCGCGTTCACCTGCCGTCACCAGCCACTGGGGGATGAGCTCGGTGAGGTCGGGGGCCGCGCCCCGGCGCCCCCCGCCGGCCGGTGCGGTCCGGTCCGCCAGCAGCTGGGCGAGCCGGCGCCGAGCGGCCGCGGGCAGCGGCGGACGGGGGTCGACGGGCGCCGGCTCGGGCAGGGGCGGACCTGCGGCCGGCCGAAGCGCCGCCCGGCGCCGTACCGTGTGCAGAGCCGCCGCCCGCAGCAAGGACGCCGGGCCGTCCGGCAGCCCGGGGCCCGCCCGCAACGGCCGGCGGTCCGTGCCCAGGAGCGCCGAGGTGACCAGCTCGTCCCAGGGGACGGCAGTCTCCGGGGCGGATCGCGCCCCCGCCCCGGTCTCCGGAGCGGTCGCGGGCGTGGTCCCGGTCCGAGCGCCGGTCCCCGGTCCGGCCTCCGCCTGGAAGGGGCCCTCTGTTTCGGACAGGGACTCCGCCCCGGCGTCGGCTCCCGCCGCGGTCACAGGGCGCGCGAGCCTGCCGGCGGCGGCCGGAGCCGGGCAGGAATCCGAAGCCCGGTCCGAAGCCCCGGCCGGGGGCCTGCCCGCAGCCGATGCCGAGGTCCTGATCGCCGTGGTGGTGGGCATATGGGTCCTCTCCGATGCCGATCGGCCGAGCGGGGTGAGCGGGAGCGAGGGCGGGCGGCGGCCTGTCAGACCAGCGAGACGATTCCGGAGCCGCCGGTGCCGTTCCCCGCACCTGGACCGGAACCTGGAACTGATCCGGGGCCGCTGCCGGTATCGGGGCCAGGGACGGTGTGCGTCTCCGTAGTGGTGCCGGTGGCCCAGATCGCCAGCGGGTCGAACCCCCGGTGGCCGCATTCGCCGAAGACCGATACGGGGCCGCCGCCGGCGACCGCGACGAGCTTCCACAGACCGGGGCGGGACAGGGCGGCCGGAACCACCGGCAGGGCCAGGCCGTCCGACGCTCCCACCAGCTGCCAGCCGTCCTTCGACGGCACGGGTATGACCTCGCGCAGGACGGCCGGCCAGGAATCCAGCCAGGGATCGTCCCTCAGGGCCCGCCCGTACGCCTCGGTGGCCTCGGTGACCGAACCTCCGGGAGGCGGCGGCACCGCTCGGGACGGCGGGTCGTACCGCTCGACCAGATCGCTCCGCAACCGGCCGCCCCCGGAGTGGGGAGCGAGGACGGCATCGACCGACGCGCCCACCGGGAAGGCGTACGCGGGCGGCCGTCCAGCTGCCCCGAAGGACAGCAGCAGCGTCGTACGGCCGGACCGTCGGCCGTACAGCCAGGTGCGCCGGGCCGTCAGCTTGCCGTCCGGGGTGTCGTACCGAGCGAGGACCAGCCAGTCGTCCCGGACGGGCGTCCCCCCGGCGGAGGCCGTCAGCCCCACCCGGGTGCGGACGGTGGCGGCCAGCGGGGCGGGCAGCTGCTCCCGGCGCAGCCAGGCGGAGTCCAGCAGATGCAGCAGCGCACACTCCTCCAGCAGCCGCACCGGCCAGTCCGGCCCGGACGCCGTGACCCCCTCCAGCCCCCTCACACGCGAGGCGAGACCGGGGGCCTGGGCATCGACCATACGGGCGGCCGTCTCCTCCCACAGGGCGTACCCCGGCCGGTCCGCCGCCGCCAGCCCGCCGCGCAGCAGGTCGGCGAGACGCTGTTCCAGCTCCATGACGCCTCCGGTGACCCGCTCGGCCCGCCGCTCCGCCCGGCGGGCGGCGGCCTCCGGATCGGCGACAGTCCTGCCGCCCGCCTTCGGGGACCCGGCCCCTCCTCCGGGCCCCCGACGACGGGCCTCCAGCCACTCGGCCGCCCAGAAAGGCGGCGGCCGGTCCCGTGCCACGGCATCACCGGAGCCCCCCAGCAGCAGCAGTCCCAGCGCGTGCCCGCAGGGTGACGTCCGGCTCGGGCAGTCGCACAGATACGCCGGCCCGACGCTGTCGGCCACCGTGTGCCACGAGCCGCCGACGGTGTCCTCGCACCGCCCCCACAGCACCCCTGGATCCGCCGCGCCCACCTCGGACCACAGGCGGGCGGAGGCCAGCCTGCGGGCCGCCGCGCGTGACGCGTCGTCCGGCGCCAGCGCCATCACCTGTTCTGCCGTCAGGCGCACGGCCGGTGCAGCCGCGCGCCCTTGGTCTCCCCCGTTGAACAACATGCCGTCCACGGTAGGACGCACCACTGACAACGCCTGTGACCTGCTGGAATACCGGACAGGTGCCGGTCTTTCACGCTCTCTTCCGTGCTGACCGCCCCCTGCTGACACCCCGTCTCCCCACAGTGCCGAGAAGACGGTTCACTCCTGGTGCGGTCCTGGGCGGGGGCCGATTGTCAGTGCCGTGGTGCACGGTGGAAAGCACATCGGGTCGAACGATCTGGAGGGGGATCCTGACCGTGTCCGAATCCGTCCGCACCACCCCGCCGACCACTGCCGCGCCGGCCACCACCCCGCCGCCGACCGCCACCTCACAGACGACCACCACCCCACCGACGACCGCCGCGCCGACGGCCACCGCCGCGCCGACGGCCGGCACGATCGGGGCGGCCGGCGGGCACGGCGTGCTGAGACCGCACGCCGAGCAGGCATTCGCCGGCGAACTGGCGGCGCTCGCCGCCGCCGACGACCGCCCGCGTCCGGCCCGTTGGCGTCTCTCCCCATGGGCCGTGGCCACCTACCTCCTCGGCGGCACGCTCCGGGACGGCACCGTGATCACCCCGAAGTACGTCGGCCCCCGCCGCATCGTCGAAGTCGCCGTCAGCACACTCGCCACCGACCGGGCCCTGCTCCTGCTCGGTGTGCCCGGCACGGCGAAGACCTGGGTGTCCGAGCACCTCGCCGCAGCCGTCAGCGGGGACTCGACCCTGCTCGTCCAGGGCACGGCGGGCACCCCGGAGGAGGCCGTCCGCTACGGGTGGAACTACGCGCAACTGCTCGCCCGCGGCCCCGGCCAGGAAGCGCTCGTGCCGAGCCCGGTCATGCGGGCCATGGCCGGCGGGACCATCGTCAGGATCGAGGAACTGACCCGTATCCCCGCCGACGTGCAGGACGCGCTCATCACGATCCTGTCGGAGAAGACCCTGCCCGTCCCGGAGCTCGGCCAAGAGGTCCAGGCCGTGCCGGGTTTCAACCTCATCGCCACGGCCAACGACCGCGACCGCGGTGTCAACGAGCTCTCCAGCGCCCTGCGCCGCCGCTTCAACACGGTGGTACTGCCCCTGCCCGCCACAGCCGAGGCAGAAGTCGACATCGTGTCCCGTCGGGTCGAACAGATCGGCCGCTCGCTCGATCTGCCACCCGCTCCCGACGGAGCGGCGGAGATACGACGCGTCGTCACGGTCTTCCGCGAACTGCGCGACGGCGTCACCACGGACGGCCGTACCCGGCTCAAGTCGCCTACCGGGGCACTGTCCACGGCCGAGGCGATTTCCGTGGTGACCGGTGGCCTGGCGCTCGCGGCGCACTTCGGCGACGGTGTCCTGCGGCCCGGTGACGTGGCGGCGGGCATCCACGGCGCCGTCGTCCGGGATCCGGCGGCGGACCGGCTCGTCTGGCAGGAGTACCTGGAGACCGTGGTCAGGGAGCGGGACGGCTGGAAGGACTTCTACCGTGCCTGCCGGGAGATCCCCGCATGACGGCCGACCGCGGACCCGGCGCCGGTACGGCGGAAGGCGGCGTACGGAAAGGCGGTGCGGTGAGGGGCGGTGCGGTGGGAGGCGGCCCCGGGGCACCGGGCGGACCGTATGTGCTCGGCGTGCGCCACCACGGCCCGGGGTCCGCCCGGGCGGTGCTGGCCGCACTGGACCACGTACGCCCCGCAGCGGTGCTCGTCGAGGGGCCGCCGGAAGGCGACGCCCTGGTGGAGCTGGCCGCCCATGAGGGCATGAGACCGCCGGTGGCGCTGCTGGTCCATGCGGTGGACGACCCCGAGCGTGCCGCGTTCTGGCCGATGTCCGCCTTCTCCCCGGAGTGGGTGGCGATCCGGTGGGCGCTGGACCGGCGGGTCCCGGTGCGGTTCATGGACCTGCCGGCCGCGTACGGCCTGGCGGTGCCCGGACAACCGGAGCCGGGCCCGGGCGACGCCCGTGCCATGGACCCGGTCGGTGTGCTGGCCGCCACCGCGGGGTACGACGACGCGGAACGCTGGTGGGAGGACGTCGTCGAGCACCGCTCGGCGGACGGCGCGGAAGACGGCGTACCGGCCTCCTTCGCCGCTCTCGCCGAGGCGATGGGCGCACTGCGCGAGGTGTACGGCGACGGAGGGCACCCCGGGGACGCCGTCCGGGAGGCGCACATGCGGCTGAAGGTGCGGGCCGCCCGCAAGGAGTTCGGGGACGCGGTCGCCGTGGTCTGCGGCGCCTGGCACGCCCCCGCCCTCACGGCGCGGACGACGATCGCCGCCGACAAGGCACTGCTCAAGGGGATCCCCAAGACCAGGGTCAGGACGACCTGGGTCCCCTGGACCAACCGCAGGCTGGCCCGGCACAGCGGATACGGGGCGGGCATCGAGTCACCCGGCTGGTACGGCCACCTCTTCGGGACCCGGGAGCGGACACTCGAACACTGGATGACGAAGGCCGCCGGGCTGCTGCGGGAGGAGGACCACCCCGTCTCGCCCGCCGACGTGGTCGAGGCGGTGCGTCTCGCCGGGGCGCTGGCGGCGGTCCGGGGCCGCCCGGCCGCCGGGCTCCCCGAGGCGACCGACGCGATCCGTGCCGTCATGTGCGGTGGTTCCGACGTCCCCCTCGCGCTGGTGCGGGACCGGCTGGTCGTCGGCCAGGTGCTCGGCGAGGTCCCGGAGACGGCCCCCGCGGCGCCGCTCCAGCGAGACCTGGCCGCGCAGCAGCGCGCTCTACGGCTCCGCCCGGAAGCGGACCGGCGGGACCTGGAGCTCGACCTGCGCAAGGACACCGACGCCGCCCGCAGCAGACTCCTGCACCGGTTGCGGCTCCTCGGCATCGGCTGGGGCGAGACCGTGGCGGGGCGGGGCAGCACGGGCACGTTCAGGGAGAGCTGGCGGCTGCACTGGCGGCCCGAACTGTTCGTCGAAGTCGCGGAAGCCGGCGTGTGGGGGACCACGGTGCTTTCCGCCGCGACGGCCAGGGCCGGGGCCGACGCGGTGTCGGCGGCCACACTCGCCGAGGTCGCCCTCCTCGCGGAGCGGTGCCTCCTGGCCGGGCTGCCGGACGCCCTGGGTGTCGTCATGGGCGCGCTCGCGGACCGTGCCGCCCTCGACGCGGACGTCGGCCACCTCGCGGACGCGCTCCCGGCACTGGCCCGTTCACTGCGGTACGGGGACGTGCGGTCCACGGACACCACGGCCCTCACCGAGGTGGCCGCCGGTCTCGCCGGACGCGTCTGCGTCGGCCTGCCGTCCGCCTGCACCGGCCTCGGCCCCGACGCCGCCCAGGAGCAGTGCCGCCGCCTCGACGAGGTGCACACCGCGGTGGCGCTGCTCACCGGAGGAGGGACGCGGGCGCCGGGACCGGAGGAGGCCGGAGAGGGCGGCACGGCCACCGGCGGCAGGGTGAGGGACGGGCTGCGGGGGCGCTGGCGCGGGGTCCTGCGCGAGCTGGCCGGCCGGGAGGCGGTGGCCGGCCTGGTCCGGGGCCGTGCCGCCCGGCTGCTCCTCGACGACGGCGGACTCACCCCGGACCGGGTGGCCCGGCTGATGGGCCTCGCCCTCTCACCGGGCACTCCGCCACCCGACGCGGCGGCCTGGGCGGAAGGCTTCCTGGGGGTGGCGGCCGGCGGCGGGATGCTGCTCGTCCACGACGAGCGGCTCCTGGCCCTCGTCGACGACTGGCTGACCGGTATGCCCGCCGAGGCATTCACCGCTGTGCTGCCCCTCCTCCGCCGCACGTTCTCGGCGTACGAACCAGGAGTACGCCGCACGCTGGGCGGCCTCGTGCGGCGCGGGCCGCACCCCGGCGGCGCTCCCGGCCCGGCCGGTGCCACCGCCCCGGGCTTCGGCCCGGACCTCGACGAGGAGCGGGCGGACGCGGTGGTCCCGGTGCTGCGCCTGCTGCTGGGACCCGGCACGCGAGCGGACGCGAGGACACCGGCCGGCACACGAACGGACGCGAGGACACCGGCCGGTGCGGGGCCGGCCGGTCCGGCGGCCCGTACCGGGGAAGCAGGCGGGAACACCGCGGGGAAGTCCCTGCGGGAAGGAGAAGGAGGCGGGAATGACGGCGACCGCGCATGAGACCGAGCGGGAGCGCCGCTGGCGCCTGGTGCTCGGACCGGACGGGGCCGGAGGCGGCGGGCCGACGCTCACCGGCGGCGACGCCGGTATGGACGCCGCGCTGACCGCGCTGTACGACGCCGGAGGGAGGCCGCAGAGCCGCAGCGGCGCCGACCGGGCCGGGGGACTCGGGGCCTCGGCGCCGTCCGTCGTCCGGTGGCTGGGCGACATCCGCACGTACTTCCCCGACTCCGTCGTCCAGGTCATGCAGCGTGACGCGATCGACCGGCTGGGGCTGTCCGCCCTGCTCCTGGAGCCCGAGCTGCTGGAGGCGGTGGAGGCCGACGTCCACCTCGTCGGCACACTGCTCTCCCTGGACAAGGCGATGCCCGAGACGACGAGGGAGACGGCGAGGGCGGTCGTACGCAAGGTCGTCACGGCCCTGGAGCAGCGCCTCGCCACCCGTACGAGAGGCGCTCTCGCGGGGGCGCTGGACCGTTCGGCCCGTACCGTCCGGCCGCGTCCCCAGGACATCGACTGGCACCGCACTATCCGGGCCAACCTCAAGAACTACCTGCCCGCGCACCGCACGGTCGTGCCGGAACGGCTGATCGGCCACGGCCGTACCGCCCGGGCGGTGAAGAAGGACGTCATCCTCTGCGTCGACCAGTCCGGGTCGATGGCGTCCTCGCTCGTCCACGCTTCGGTCTTCGGCGCGGTGCTCGCCTCCGTGCGAGCCCTGTCGACGCGGCTCGTCGTGTTCGACACCGCCGTCGCCGACCTCACGGAGCAGCTCGACGACCCGGTGGACGTGCTGTTCGCCACCAGGCTCGGCGGCGGCACGGACATCAACCGCGCCCTCACCTACTGCCGGTCGAGGATCACCCGGCCCGCCGACACCGTCGTCGTCCTGATCAGCGATCTCTACGAGGGCGGCGCCCGTGAGGAGATGCTGGGACAGGTGTCGGCGATGACGGCGTCCGGAGTGCGGTTCGTGACGTTGCTCGCACTCTCGGACGAAGGGGCGCCGGCCTACGACCGGGAGAACGCGGCGGCGCTCGCGGCCCTCGGCGTCCCCGCGTTCGCCTGCACCCCCGATCTCTTCCCGGAGGTGATGGCGGCGGCCCTGGAGAAGCGGCCCCTGCCGATACCGGACACCGCCTGACCGCCGCGCGCGGATCCCGCCCGGCCCCGCCCGGCTGCCATGTACACGGGACACCCGGCCGGGCACCGCCCGCACCGCCGGACCGGGGCGGGCCGGGGCGGGCGATACGGGGCGGTGCGGACCGGGACGGGGCGTGGGCCCGCCCCGCGGGAGCGGCCGCCGCACCCGCGGCGCGCGGCCCGGGAGGGGCCGGATGCCCGCGCACCCCGGCCGACATGGCGTTTTGTCCTCCGTACCCCGGCCACCAGCACGATCTGTGACCGTTATCACCGCTCCGGTGTGATCCGCAATTTAGGGTGGGACCGAGCGCGGGGATAACCTGCCGGATGGACATGCCGCGTACCGGGTCACCGTGTGCGCATCCCCAGTGACCGCGCAGTCACGTTGCCCTCGCGGCACGCCCACGCAGAAAACGAACCGCGAGACCACTAAAAGGGACGGACGCGCGTGGACCTGTTCGAGTACCAGGCGAGGGACCTCTTCGCCAAGCACGGTGTACCGGTGCTGGCCGGTGAAGTCATCGACACGCCTGAGGCAGCCCGCGAGGCGACCGAGCGGCTGGGCGGCAAGTCCGTCGTCAAGGCGCAGGTGAAGGTCGGCGGCCGCGGCAAGGCCGGTGGCGTCAAGCTGGCCGCCACCCCCGACGAGGCGGTCGCCCGCGCGACCGACATCCTCGGCATGGACATCAAGGGCCACACGGTCCACAAGGTGATGATCGCCGAGCTCTCCCCGGAGATCGAGGCGGAGTACTACGTCTCGTACCTCCTCGACCGCACCAACCGCACCTTCCTGGCCATGGCCTCGGTGCAGGGCGGCATGGACATCGAGGAGGTCGCGGAGAAGACCCCCGAGGCCCTCGCGAAGGTTCCGGTCGACTCCAACTCCGGCGTCACCATCGAGAAGGCCCGCGAGATCGTCGCGCAGGCGAAGTTCCCGGCCGAGGTCGCCGAGAAGGTCGCCGAGGTCCTCGTGACCCTGTGGGACACCTTCGTCGCCGAGGACGCGCTCCTCGTCGAGGTCAACCCGCTGGTGAAGACCAAGGACGGCCGCATCCTGGCGCTGGACGGCAAGGTCTCCCTCGACGAGAACGCCGACTTCCGCCAGCCGGAGCACGAGGCCCTCGAGGACAAGGCCGCGGCCAACCCGCTCGAGGCCGCCGCCAAGGCCAAGAACCTCAACTACGTCAAGCTGGACGGCGAGGTCGGCATCATCGGTAACGGCGCCGGCCTGGTCATGTCGACCCTGGACGTCGTCGCGTACGCCGGTGAGAAGCACGGCGACGTGAAGCCCGCCAACTTCCTCGACATCGGTGGCGGCGCCTCCGCCGAGGTCATGGCGAACGGCCTGGAGATCATCCTCGGCGACCCGGACGTCAAGTCCGTCTTCGTCAACGTCTTCGGTGGCATCACCGCCTGCGACGAGGTCGCCAACGGCATCGTCCAGGCTCTGGAGCTGCTGAAGTCCAAGGGCGAGGACGTCACCAAGCCGCTGGTCGTGCGCCTCGACGGCAACAACGCGGAACTGGGTCGCAAGATCCTCTCCGACGCCAACCACCCGCTCGTTCAGCGCGTGGACACCATGGACGGCGCGGCCGACAAGGCCGCCGAGCTCGCCGCGGCTGCGAAGTAAGGGACGAGGGACTCCAACACCATGGCTATCTTCCTCACCAAGGACAGCAAGGTCATCGTCCAGGGGATGACCGGCGCCACGGGCATGAAGCACACCAAGCTCATGCTGGCCGACGGCACCAACATCGTCGGTGGCGTGAACCCGCGCAAGGCGGGCACCTCCGTCGACTTCGACGGTACCGAGGTACCGGTCTTCGGCTCCGTCAAGGAAGCGATGGAGAAGACCGGCGCCGACGTGTCGGTCCTCTTCGTGCCGCCGGCCTTCGCGAAGGCCGCCGTCGTCGAGGCGATCGACGCCGAGATCCCGCTGGCCGTCGTGATCACCGAGGGCATCGCCGTCCACGACTCGGCCGCCTTCTGGGCGTACGCCGGTTCGAAGGGCAACAAGACCCGGATCATCGGCCCGAACTGCCCCGGCCTGATCACCCCCGGCCAGTCCAACGCCGGCATCATCCCGGGCGACATCACCAAGCCCGGCCGCATCGGTCTCGTGTCCAAGTCCGGCACGCTGACCTACCAGATGATGTACGAGCTCCGTGACATCGGCTTCTCCTCCGCCGTCGGCATCGGTGGCGACCCGGTCATCGGTACGACGCACATCGACGCCCTCGCGGCGTTCGAGGCGGACCCGGAGACCGACCTCATCGTGATGATCGGCGAGATCGGCGGCGACGCCGAGGAGCGCGCGGCCGACTACATCGCGAAGAACGTCACCAAGCCGGTCGTCGGCTACGTCGCCGGCTTCACCGCCCCCGAGGGCAAGACCATGGGCCACGCCGGCGCCATCGTCTCCGGCTCCTCCGGCACCGCCGCGGCCAAGAAGGAGGCCCTTGAGGCCGCCGGCGTGAAGGTCGGCAAGACGCCGACCGAGACCGCCAAGCTGGCCCGCGAGATCCTCGGCGGCTGATTGCGCGCCGTGGCGGCCGGTCCGCCACGGCACCGCGTCACCACCGCACCGCGGAAACGGCGTGGGCCCGCCCCCTCATCGCAGGGGGCGGGCCCACGCCGTTTCCGTCCGGCGGGCGGGCGCCCGGAGGCCACCGCCCCTCGCGCCGGACGGGCCCGAGCGGTTCCGAGGTGCCCCGGGCGGCCCGGATCCCGGCCGGTGCCGGGGCCGCCATGCGCCCGGCGCGACCGGACCGGGTCAGGGGATGTGCGGCACCAGCCGTTCCGGGCCGTGGTTCAGCTCGCGGCTCAGTGTCTTCCGCAGTTCGAGGTCCTGCGGCGTCAGCTTCTGCGGGCCGCTCAGCGCGGGGACGCCCTCGACGCGTTCGGCCGGGGCGATCGGTGCCACGTACTGCGTGGGCGCGGTGCTCAGCGTGAAGCACGTCGCGCCGACGAGCAGCGCCCCGAAGGACACGGTCGCCCGGGTCCACCGGCCTGCCCGGCGTTCGCCGCCCCGGCGGACGGCCGAAGGCGCGGAGGGGGCGGGTACGTGCTCGGCGAGGGCCAGCGCCCCCAGCCGCTCGCGAAGTACCGGGGACCGACGGCCGGATGACGCGGCATCGGCGAGTTCCGGCAGCCGCTCGGCGACGGCGGCCCGTGCGCGTACCAGCCGCCCGGCCGTGGCGGGCGTACTCGCCTCGGTCTCCGCGGCCGTCTCCGCGAGTCCCAGCCCCACCCCGTCATGGAGCAGCAGGGCGCGGCGGTAGGACGGCGGCATGGCCAGCAGTGCGGAGAGCAGAGCACGCCGCTCCGGTTCCTCGGGCAGGGCGTCGGGCCGCCGCCGTCCAAGCCTCAGCCGCCGCCAGGGCGACATCGCGTACTCGTACGCCACCGCCCGCACCCACCCCGCCGGGTCCCGGTCCCTGGCCACCTCGGGCCAGCGGGCCCATGCCACCTGGAAGGCGCGCTCGACCGACTGCCTGGCGAGCTTCCTGTGACCGGTCAGCACATACGTCTGCCGGACGAGGCCCGGTGCGGTATGGAGGTACAGGGCGTCGAACGCCTGCTCAGGTGTGAGGAGGACGGCTGCTGACGTCGCGTCAGGAGCAGCGAGTGCCGCGGCTCGTGCGGCGGGCTCGGGTGCCGCGGCCGGCGCCGAGGGCTCGGGCGTTGCGGGCTCGGGCGTTGTGGCGGGTAGGGCCGAGGGGAGCGGTGAGGCGACCGGGGCAGGGGTGGTGCCGGAAGTCCCGACTGCGGCGTTCTCAGTACCTTCAGCGCCTTCAGCACCGGGTGTGACGCCGGATCCCGCCGGCGCCGGAGACGGCTTCGCGCTCGGCTTCGTGCTCGGCTCCGGGCCGGGACCGGTCGAGCCGATGGCCCTGGCGTACGCGGCACGGCGGCGGCCCCGGGGGCTGGTGCGTCCCGTCTCCCAGGAGCGGATGGTGGCCGCTGTCACCCCCACGGCCGCCGCGAGCTGCTCCTCACTCAGTGCCCTGGCTTCGCGCAGCCTGCGGCGTTCCTTGGGCGAGGGCAACGGAACTGCGGGAGCGGGCCCGGTGGTACGCCGTGTCATGTCCGGCCTCCCCGAGCACTGCACTGGGTGAAAAAGTACATAAACGTATATTGGGCGACACAGCGGTCTTACGCCCGTTACATGGAATGAGCGCGTGTCGTTGGCAGCATGGCCGGGTGACCTCCCAAGTGTCCGAACGCAGCCCGATGTTGTCGGTGGAGCGGAGCCGGTCCGCAGTCCTGGCCTCAGCCTTCGTACGTGGCGCGTGCGCCGCGGGCCTCGGGCTGGGCGCGATCGCGGTGCTCGTCATGGTGCTGTGGATCAGTGCCCCGTATCCGGACAGCGGTCCGGGCGGAGCCTTCCATGTCGCCATCGGCGTATGGCTGCTGGCGCACGGTGCGGAACTGATCAGGACCGACACGCTGAGCGGGCACCCTGCTCCCGTCGCGACCGTACCGTTGTTGCTCGCGGTGCTGCCGGTGTGGCTGATGTACCGGGCGGGCCGGGACTCCACGGAACCCGGGGACGAGGGGGAGAAGCCCCGGGCCCGGCATTCGGCGGTGGGCGCCTCCTGTGCGGTTGCGGCCGGATATCTGCTGGTGACGCTGGCCGCCGCCGCGTACGCGCGGAACAGCGACATGTTTCCCGAGCGGCTCTCGCTCGCCTGGCCGCTCACCGCGGTGGTGGCCGGAGCCTCCGCGGCCGGGGTGTGGGCGGGCCGGGGGCGCCCGCTGGGTTCCCTGCTGGTCTGGGCTCCGCTGAGTTTCCAGGAGGCGGCGGCCCGGGCCCGGTTCCGGGCCGGGACGCGGGCGGCGGCGCGGGCCGCGGCGGCCGGCGTCGCGGTACTGCTCGGCGGCGGTGCCCTGCTGGTGACCGTGGCGCTGGTGTGGCACATGGGGGAGGCGCAGGAGTCCTTCCTGGCGCTCGCCGGTGGCTGGGCGGGCCGGGTCTGCGTCCTGCTGCTGGCCCTGGTGTTCGTACCGAACGCCGCGATGTGGGGGGCCGCCTATGGCCTGGGGCCGGGCTTCGCCCTGGGTACGGCGTCCACGGTCACCCCGCTCGCCTTCGGCGGCCGGCCGGCACTGCCCGACTTCCCCTTGCTGGCCGCCCTTCCGGCCCAGGGCCAGGGCACGGCCGTGAACTGGGCGGCCGCCGCGGTCCCCGCCGCCGCCGGGCTCGCCGTCGCCCTGTTCGCCGCCCGGGCGGCGACCCCGCTGTCCGGTGAGCCCGGCGGGTCCGGCGTGCGCGAGGACGTCTGGAGTCCTGGCGGGACGGCACTGGTGGTGGGACTGGCCGCCCTCGGGTGCGGGGCGGGTGCGGCGCTGCTGGCAGCCGCGTCGGGCGGACCGCTGGGTACCGGGGCGCTAGCCGAGTTCGGCCCCGTGTGGTGGTTGACCGGCCTGGCGGCCTCGGTCTGGACCGCCGTGTTCGGCGTACCGGGCGCACTGCTGATCCGCGTCTGGCGGCTGAGGGAGAGGAGGTGGGCCTGGCGGCAGCACCACTCCGTGAGCGAGGAGCCCCCCGGGCCCGCGGAGGCCGGTGCCGGCGAGCCGAGGCGGGCGTGGTGGAAGGGCAGGGGCCGGGTCCGCCTGTGGAGCGGGCGCGGCCGGGGCGAGGACGAGCGGGGGGCAGCGGTGGAGGCGGACCGGCGTGACCCCCTCGCGGACGACTACGTCTTTCTCGCGGCCGAGTCATGGCATACGGAGACCGCGCGGAAGGCACGCTGGTCCGCGCTCAGGAAGAACTCCGGCGGCCTGATGGCGGATTTCGCCGCCACCCCGGCCACCCCGGCGCCACCTGGAGCCGTACTCACCCCCACCCCTGCGGGGCACGGCGCCGACGGGGGCACCGCCGCCGAGGAGAGCGGAAAGGACGCGGACGACGCGGGGGGCCGGGCGGACACGGGACGCGGCGGTGACGGGGCCGGGAACGAACCCGTCCCCGCCGACGAGGCGACGGCGGGAGGCGGCACGGCGGACAGGAGGGCAGGCGCCGGGAGAGCGGACGGCGGAGGCGCGGACGACAAAGGGGCAGGGGGCGGAGGGACGGACGACGGAGGAGCGGGCGACGGGACGGCGGTGTCCCGGACCGCGAACGGCCGGGCTCCGGATGCTCAGGAGCACACGGAACCCGGCCGGAAGACCGCACCGCCGACGGGGGCATGACCCCGGCCGGCGGAGTGTGCCCCCGGGGCGGCCGGGGCCGACGGCCCTGTTACCTCGTCACCGCTTCACGCCGAAGAACGGCTCCAGCGGATCGGGCAGCTGTTCGTTGCAGGCCAGCGCGCCGGACTTGGTGAGCGCGTCGTTCACGCAGGTGTAGTAGTCGCGGTAGACCAGCTGGACCGTGTACCCGGTGGCGACGATCGCCAGCGCCAGGATCGACGTCACCAGGCCGCTCACGGCGGCCGTGGTCAGCTGCCGGCCGCCGTTCGCCGGCGTACCGGCACCGGCCGCACCCTGCGGCGCGCGGGCGGCGCCGGCCGGGGCCGCGTCGGACGCCTCGGGTGCCCCGGCGTCACCGGTGGCGGACGGCTGGGACTTACGAGGCCCGGAGCGCAGGGCGCTGACCGCCCAGTACACCGCGAGCGCGCCGAGGAGCAGGGCGATCTCGGGGAAGTCGAAGAGCGCGAAGAAGAACGCCCACATACCGCCGAGCACCGCGTAGCGGGCGCGTCGCTGAGCCGGGTCGGTCGGGTCCCAGCGCAGCCCGCCCGGGTTGCCCTGGGGGCTGTTGCCCTGGCCGTCCTGCCCGCCGGCGCCGCCGCCGAAGCCGCCGTTCTGCCGGCCCGGCTGCCGGTCGCTCCACTGGCTGCCCCAGCCCCGCCGGCCGCCGGAGGACGACCTGTCACCGCTGTCGTCCGGACCGGACGACGGGCGGCGGGGCTGCCACGGCTGGTCGGGACGCCCCTCGGGCGGGGCGGCGAAGGGATTGTCGTCCGCCGGCGCGGACGAAGACCCGGAGCCCGAAGACGATCCGGAACCCGAAGAGGATCCGGAGTCCGGCGATGACCCGGAGTCCGAAGAAGATCCGGAGTCCGGCGATGACCCGGAGCCCGAAGGGGACCCGGAGCCCGAGGAGGGCCCGGTCCCGGATCCGGAGCCCGGCGAGGGATCCGGCGAAGAGGGCTGGCGTTCCCGCATCAGCGTGGATGCCCGCTCGGGCAGCGGGTGGCCAAAGGCGGTGCGGAGGCGGTCCGGCATGTGGTGAACGTCTTCCCCATCTCGTCATTTCCGCCCGTAGGGCGGTTCCCTGTCCCCTGACGCTACCTTCCGGTCGCGCCCCCGTCCCGTGGGGGCCGTCGGGTGTGCCGGTATCGTTGCTGACGGCCGGGCCGTTCGTAGAGTTCCCCGTATCGAGGGACAAGGTTCTTTCGTACGACCATACAAACGCAACAGCCCGGCTCCCGCGCACCTCTGCTTACTCCGCGAGAAAGGGCCCCGCCGTGGCCTCCCCGCCCCCCTCCGCCGCCCCGGCCCGCCTGGTCGTACTCCTCTCCGGCACCGGGACCAACCTGCAGGCGCTCCTCGACGCGATCGAGGGCGACCCCGAGGGATACGGCGCCCGGGTCGTCGCGGTCGGCGCGGACCGCCACGGCACGCTCGGCGCCGAGCGCGCCGAGCGCGCGGGCATCCCCACCTTCGTGTGCAGACTCGGTGAGTACGAGAGCCGCGAGGCCTGGGACGCGGCGCTGACCGAGGCGGTGGCCGAACACCGGCCGGACCTGGTCGTCTCGGCCGGTTTCATGAAGATCGTGGGCAAGACGTTCCTCGCCGGGTTCGGCGACCGCTTCATCAACACCCACCCCGCCCTGCTCCCCAGCTTTCCCGGTGCTCACGGAGTGCGCGACGCCCTCGCGCACGGTGTGAAGGTCACCGGGTGCACCGTCCACTTCGTCGACGACGGTGTCGACACAGGCCCGATCATCGCGCAGGGCGTGGTCGAGGTGACCGAAGAGGACACCGCGGAGGGCGAAGCAGCCCTCCATGAACGCATCAAACAAGTCGAGCGCAAGCTGCTCGTCGAGGCCGTAGGGCGGCTCGCCCGCGACGGCTATCGCATTGAGGGACGAAAGGTTCATCTCGGTCATGTCGGTGAATAAGCCCATCCGCCGCGCCCTGGTCAGTGTCTACGACAAGACGGGGCTCGAAGACCTCGCCCGCGGTCTGCACGAGGCGGGTGTCGAGCTGGTCTCCACCGGCTCCACCGCCGGAAAGATCGCCGCCGCCGGAGTCCCGGTCACCAAGGTCGAGGAGCTCACCGGCTTCCCCGAGTGCCTCGACGGCCGCGTGAAGACGCTGCACCCCCGCGTCCACGCCGGCATCCTCGCCGACCTGCGCCTGGACGCCCACCGCGAGCAGCTCGCCGAACTCGGTGTGGAGCCCTTCGACCTGGTGGTCGTCAACCTCTACCCCTTCACGGCGACCGTCGCCTCCGGCGCCGGTGACGACGAGTGCGTGGAGCAGATCGACATCGGCGGTCCGTCGATGGTCCGCGCCGCCGCCAAGAATCACCCGTCCGTGGCAGTCGTGACGAGCCCCGGGCGTTACGCCGACGTCCTCGCGGCGGTCAAGGCGGGCGGCTTCGACCTCACCGCCCGCAAGCGGCTCGCGGCCGAGGCGTTCCAGCACACCGCCGCCTACGACGTGGCGGTCGCCTCCTGGTTCGCGGACGGCTACGCGGCCTCCGGAGACTCCGGCTTCCCCGAGTTCTTCGGTGACACCTTCGCGCGCAAGAACGTCCTGCGGTACGGCGAGAACCCGCACCAGCCCGCCGCGCTCTACACCTCCGGCGAGGGCGGTCTCGCCGAGGCCGAGCAGCTGCACGGCAAGGAGATGTCCTACAACAACTACACGGACACCGACGCCGCCCGCCGCGCCGCCTACGACCACGCCGAGCCCTGCGTCGCGATCATCAAGCACGCCAACCCGTGCGGCATCGCGATCGCCGACGACATCGCCGAGGCGCACCGCAACGCGCACGCCTGCGACCCGCTCTCCGCCTACGGCGGCGTCATCGCGGTCAACCGCCCGGTGACCGTCGCGATGGCCGAGCAGGTCGCGGAGATCTTCACCGAGGTCATCGTCGCCCCCGCCTACGAGGACGGCGCGGTCGAGATCCTCGCCCGCAAGAAGAACATCCGGGTGCTGCGCTGCCCCGACGCCCCGGCCTCGCAGCTGGAGGTCAAGCCGATCGACGGCGGCGCCCTGCTCCAGGTCACCGACCGGCTCCAGGCCGACGGTGACGACCCGGCCAACTGGACCCTCGCCGCGGGCGACGCCCTGTCCGCCGAGGAGCTGAAGGAGCTCGCCTTCGCCTGGAAGGCGTGCCGGGCCGTCAAGTCCAACGCCATCCTGCTCGCCAAGGACGGCGCCTCGGTCGGCGTCGGCATGGGCCAGGTCAACCGTGTGGACTCCGCCAAGCTGGCCGTCGAGCGGGCCGGTGAGGAGCGCGCGAAGGGCTCCTACGCCGCCTCGGACGCCTTCTTCCCCTTCCCGGACGGGCTGGAGATCCTGACCGCCGCCGGCATCCGGGCGGTGGCCCAGCCGGGCGGCTCGGTCCGCGACGAGCTGGTCGTCGAGGCGGCGAAGAAGGCGGGCGTGACCATGTACTTCACGGGCACCCGCCACTTCTTCCACTGACCGTCGCCCTCCACGCACAGGCCGTACCCGGACCGGGTACGGCCTGTGCCGTACCCGGACGGGAGGGGCCCGGAGCACGGGGGACAGGGTTGCGGAATCCGCTCGGCCCTCTGTTCTAATGAATGGCCCCCGCTCCCGTGACGGCCCCGGCCGGGCCGCTCCGGGGGAACGGCGCGAGGGCAGTGACCAGTGAGCGCCTTGGCCGACGGGGGCATCGTGATGCTTGACCTGAACCGGAGCGGAACGGACGTGCCCGAGGCGGGCGACGGGCCGGAACAGGCGTCCACGGCCAGCGGACGCGTCCTGCACCCCGCCCCGCCGCGCCCGTACCTGATCACCGCCGCCGTGCTCTGCGCGCTGTACTTCCTCTACGCCTACCTGCGCCACAGCCACTTCCAGTCACCCTCCTGGGACCTGGGGATCTTCGAGCAGGAGGTACGGGCCTACGCCGCCTTCGACGCCCCGGTCGTCGACATCAAGGGACCCGGCTACCTCATACTCGGCGACCACTTCAGCCCTCTGGTGGCCCTGCTGGTCCCGCTCTACTGGATCTGGCCGTCCGCCCTCGCCCTGCTCTTCGCCCAGGCGGCGCTGTTCGCCGCGTCCGCCGTCGTCGTCGGCCGTACCGCCCAGCAGATCCTGGGCGGCCGCTCGGGCCTGGCCGTGACGGTGGCGTACGGACTCTCCTGGGGGCTCCAGGAAGCGGTGAAGTCCGAGTTCCACGAGATAGCCCTCGCCGTCCCGCTCTTCGCCCTGGTCTGCCGCGCGCTGCTGCTGGAGCGGTGGCGGGCCGCCGCCCTGTGGGCGCTGCCCCTGGTCCTGGTCAAGGAGGACCTCGGGGTCACCGTGGCGCTCGTCGGGGTGCTGCTCTTCCTCTACGGACGGCGTGCCCAGGGGATGCTGCTGGCCGCGTTCGGGGTGTTCGCTTTCGCGCTGACGGTCTTCGTCCTCATTCCGGCCGCCAGCAGTGCGGGCACCTACGACTACTGGAAGAAGATCGAGACCGACGGCCAACGGGAGGTCTCGCCGCTCGACTCCGTCCTCGGCGTCCTCGACTCCTCCGTCAAGATCGAGATGCTGGTCTTCCTGGTCGGCATCACCGCCTTCCTGGCCCTGCGCTCCCCTCTGATCCTGCTCGTCCTGCCCACCCTCGGCTGGCGTCTGCTCTCCCAGGACTCCCATCACTGGGGCATGGTCTGGCACTACAGCGCGATCCTCATGCCGGTGGTCTTCCTGGCCATGACCGACGGCATCCGCCGCAGCCGTACGTCGCGACGGCCCTGGCTCGTCGCGTATGCGAACGTGGCCGTCCCGGTGGCGACCGCCATCGCCGTGGCCATGACCCAGCACCTGCCGATGCGCGACCTGCTGCGCCCCGAGACGTACCGGGCCGACGAGCGCGTCGCGGCGGCCGAGCGGGCCCTTGAGGCCATCCCCGCCGGCGCGCGGGTGGAGACCGACATCACGCTGATGTCGCACCTGACCGGGGACCGCACGGTCTACTGGATCGGCGGAGCGCCGGGCACCGCCCCCGACGTCGTGGCGATCAACCTGGACTTCGGCTGGTCGCGGCCGATCGACGACCCGGTGAGGTACGCCGAGCAGCTCCACCCGGAGGCGCGTTACCGGATCACGCTGCGCTCGGGGTCCTTCGTGGTCATGGAACGCACGACCCCGGCCCCGGCGGACGCCACGCGATGACCCGGCGGCCCGGAGGCCCGTCGCCCCGCCGGACGGGCCGCAGCGGCGAGAGGGGCCGGGACAGCGTGAAGGGCCGGATCGCTCCGGCCCTTCACAGTGTGTGAGCGGCTACGACGCCTACTTCTTGACCACCAGGGTGCCGGCGGCACGGTCGTGCCAGCCCTGGAGCTTCCCGGAGTTGTCGAAGAACGGGGAGAGGTAGACCAGGATGGTGCCGATGTAGCAGAGGAGCGCGCCGACGATCGGGATGATGTAGCGGATGAAGCCGCCGCCGAGACCCGGGTTCCGGCCCGTGTTCTCCTTCACGACGCGCAGGCCGAGGGCCATCTTCCCGACGGTGGCGCCGAGGAAGGAGATCATCAGCCACTCGTAGAGCAGGGTGATCAGGGCGAAGAGCGCGAAGATGCCGAGCATGGTGACGAGGAAGCCGGCGCTGGCGTCCTCGATGCAGGCGTTGTAGCCCGGGTCGAGGGTGGAACCGCATTCCTCGGCGGTCTCCGCGAGACCGAGCGCGCCGGCCAGGCCTATCCCGCTGAGGATCGCGTAGACCACACAGATGATCACGCCGTCGATGAGGCGCGCGCCCAGGCGGCGGCCCATCGTGGCGACCTGGACGGTGCCGAGCCCCGGGACGTTGATGTAGCCGTTGTTGGCCTGGAGGGTCCCCGGCTGCTGCTGCGGGTAGCCGTAACCGGGCTGGCCCGGCTGCTGGGGGATGCCCTGCTGCGGGTAGCCGTAGCCCGGCTGGCCCTGCTGCGGGGGGATGCCCGGCTGCTGCGGGTAGCCGTAACCGGGCTGACCGCCCTGCGGGGGCTGGTTGGGCTGCTGGTTGTACGGGTTGTTCGGGTCGCCGAAGCTCATGCGGGGTCTTCCTCCAACGGTTCTGCGGGGACGAACGTGCCGCGCGGAGGAAACGCGGAGGAACAAGTGTCAGCGATCCGCCCCCCGTTACTACCTGCGGCACTGCGCCATCATCGTTATAAACGTGAAGTAAGTTTGTCCAGTCGCACAGCCTGGGTGTTGTGCAAGTGCAATCTGGCGCCCACGGGGTGGACCGCAATTGGTATGCGGGGCGGGTCATCCGCGAAGATGGGTGCTATGACTGCCCAGATTCTCGATGGCAAGGCCACCGCAGCTGCGATCAAGTCCGATCTGACCGTCCGCGTGGCGGCCCTCAAGGCACAGGGCATCACCCCGGGCCTCGGGACCCTGCTGGTCGGCGACGACCCGGGGAGCCGCTGGTACGTGAACGGCAAGCACCGCGACTGCGCCGAGGTGGGCATGGGCTCCATCCAGCGCGAACTCCCCGGCACCGCCACGCAGGAGGAGATCGAGGACGTCGTACGGGAGCTCAACGCCGACCCGGCCTGCACGGGTTACATCGTGCAGCTCCCCCTGCCCAAGGGGATCGACACCAACCGCATCCTGGAGCTGATGGACCCGGCCAAGGACGCGGACGGCCTGCACCCGATGAACCTCGGGCGGCTCGTGCTCAACGAGGAGGGCCCGCTGCCCTGCACCCCGCAGGGCGTCGTCACGCTGCTCCGCCGCCACGGTGTGGAGATCAACGGCGCCCATGTGGTGGTCGTCGGGCGCGGCGTCACCATCGGCCGCCCGCTGCCGCTGCTGCTGACCCGCAAGTCGGAGAACGCCACCGTCACCCAGTGCCACACCGGTACCCGTGACCTCTCGGAGCACCTGCGGCAGGCCGACATCATCGTCGCCGCCGCCGGTGTGCCCCACCTCGTCAAGCCCGAGGACGTCAAGCCGGGCGCGGCGGTCCTCGACGTCGGCGTCAGCCGGGACGAGAACGGCAAGATCGTCGGCGATGTGCACCCCGGCGTCCGTGAGGTGGCCGCGTGGGTCGCCCCGAACCCGGGCGGTGTCGGCCCCATGACCCGCGCCCAGTTGCTGGTCAACGTGGTGGAGGCGGCCGAGCGCGCCGCCGCGGCCTCCGCCGTCTCCGCCGGCTGATCCGGCCCGGAGGGAACGCCATGGGTGCTGGTACGAGTCCGGCGGACGGCACGGGGACCGGCGGGCAGGCCGCCGGTGCCGGTCCCGCGACGGACGAACCGACGGTTGAGCCGGCGGTCGAGCCGACGGAGGGCCCGGCGGGTGAACCGGCAGGCGGACCGGCGGGGGAGGGCGCCGAGGACGGCGGTCCGGCACCGGCCCGGTCGCGGCGGTTCTCGCTGACCCGTGACACCGCGCGCCCCGAAGGAGGCGGCCGGGCGGCGTCCGGGGACGCCCCCGCCCCCGCCCGGCAGTGGCCCCTGCTGGCCGTGCTCTGCACCGCGGGGGCCGGGCTGCTGACCGTGGCGGCCGGCCCGTTCGACCAGGCGTTCAGGATCGGCGCCATGCTGATCGGCGTGGCCCTGCTCGCGGGAGCCGTGCTGCGCTGGGTGGTGCCGTCCGTCGGGATGCTCGCCGTGCGGTCCCGGTTCACCGACATCGTCACCTACGGGCTGATGGGCGCCCTGATCGTGCTGCTCGCGCTGATGGCGCAGCCCGAGCCCTGGCTGCACGCCCCGTTCCTCCAGGACGTCGTCCACTTCACGATCCGCTGACCGGGCCGGACGCCCGGCCCGGCCGGTGGACGACGGACGGTGTCCGTCCCCTCCCCCGAGGAGGGACGGACACCTGACGGGGTACACCGACCAGTACAAGAATTACCGGAATGCGGTGACTTGAGCGGCCTTGCCCCGTCGTCGTCCCAGCGTCATGGACACGGGGTGTCCGCTTCAAGGGGTGCCTGGTGCCTGTGGCACGGAAGTGACCATTCCGGCACTGTGTGATCGTCGCGCAACACCGTGCGACGGACGCGGCCGGCGCCGCGACGGCGCGGTACCGGGGCGGACGGGCGGACGCCGGCGGGCCGGAGGGCCGGGGTACCGGGGCGGGGCGGCGGACCGTCAGGGGTGACACGAGGGGGGCGGGCGCCCGGAAACGGGCGGGTCGGATAGCCTGGCCGCTGGATATCTCTTCACATCAAGATTCAGGGGTGTCCAGGACCAGGGGCACGAAATCCCTACCGCCAGCTGTCTAACGGAGACCGCCATGACCCGCACTCCCGTGAATGTCACCGTGACCGGCGCAGCCGGCCAGATCGGCTACGCGCTGCTCTTCCGCATCGCCTCCGGCCACCTGCTCGGCCCGGACGTGCCGGTCAACCTGCGACTCCTCGAGATCCCGCAGGGCCTCAAGGCCGCCGAGGGCACCGCCATGGAGCTCGACGACTGCGCCTTCCCGCTGCTGCGCGGCATCGAGATCACGGACAACCCCGACGTCGGCTTCGCCGGCGCCAACGTCGCCCTCCTGGTCGGCGCCCGCCCGCGTACCAAGGGCATGGAGCGGGGCGACCTGCTCTCCGCCAACGGCGGCATCTTCAAGCCGCAGGGCAAGGCCATCAACGACAACGCCGCGGACGACATCAAGGTCCTCGTCGTCGGCAACCCGGCCAACACCAACGCCCTGATCGCCCAGGCCGCCGCCCCGGACGTACCGGCCGAGCGCTTCACCGCGATGACCCGCCTCGACCACAACCGCGCGATCTCCCAGCTGGCCGCCAAGACCGGTGCCGCCGTCTCCGACATCAAGCGGCTGACGATCTGGGGCAACCACTCGGCGACCCAGTACCCGGACATCTTCCACGCGGAGATCGCCGGCAAGAACGCCGCCGAGGTCGTCAACGACGAGGCGTGGCTGGCCGACACCTTCATCCCGACCGTCGCCAAGCGCGGCGCCGCGATCATCGAGGCCCGTGGCGCGTCCTCCGCCGCCTCGGCCGCCAACGCCGCCATCGACCACGTGCACACCTGGGTCAACGGCACCGCCGAGGGCGACTGGACCTCGATGGGCATCCCCTCCGACGGCTCCTACGGCGTCCCCGAGGGCATCATCTCCTCCTTCCCGGTGACCACGAAGGACGGGAAGTACGAGATCGTCCAGGGCCTGGACATCAACGAGTTCTCCCGTGCGCGCATCGACGCGTCGGTGAAGGAGCTCACCGAGGAGCGCGACGCGGTCCGCGAGCTCGGCCTGATCTGACGCGGACGGTCCCGGCTCCCCGCCGGGCCCGGACGTTTGAAGGGGCGCCCCCGGCACGTGCTGCCGGGGGCGCCCCTTCGTCCGTGCGCCGGTCCGCGGAGGGAGCAACCCGTCCGCGGACCCGCGCGCGGGCCGGCCGGTACGCACCCGCTCCGCCCGCCTCAGCCGGTACGCACCCGCTCCGCCAGCTTCCGTACGGCGTCCATCGCGTGGATCTGCATCAGCGGACCGAAGGTGATCCGGGACGCGCCCAGTTCACCCAGGCGCCTCAGCCCCGGCGGGTCGTCCGGCATGCCGTTCGTGTTGAGCGGTACGGGGACGGCGGCGGAGAGCCGGGGCAGGTCGTCGGCCGGAGCCATGATCGGGTAGACGCAGTCCGCCCCGGCCTCCGCGTAGAGCCGGGCCCGGGCGATCGTCTCCGCGACCGGGTCGGCGCCCCCGGGCAGGCCCCGGACGTAGGTGTCGATCCGGGCGTTGACGAAGAGGCGCCCGGCCGCCGCCGCGCACACCCGGGCCAGGCGGTCCGCCTGCCGCCGGGGGTCCAGGAGCACACCGTCGGCGGAGTCCTCCAGGTTGCAGCCGACGGCGCCCGCCTCCAGCAGCCGTTCGACGAGCTCGCCCGGCGCGAGCCCGTATCCGCCCTCGACGTCCGCCGACACGGGGACGGACACCGCGCGGGTGATCCGGGCGACGGCCGCGAACATCTCGTGGGCCGGCGTCCGTCCGTCCTCGTACCCGAGCGAGGCGGCGATCCCCGCGCTCGGCGTCGCCAGTGCCGGGAACCCGGCATCCTCGAAGACCCGGGCGCCGGCGGCGTCCCAGGGACCGGGCAGCACCAGCGGGTCCCCGGGCGCACGGCCCCGGTGCAGGGCACGGAAGACGGAGGCGGGGTCGCTCATGGAGGGCTCCTGTCAGTGCTTGTGGTCACCGGGCGTGTAGTGGCCCGGCACCTGGCGGGTCGCCACCCCGAAGCGGTTCCAGGCGTTGATCACGGTGATCGTGGCGATCAGCTGGGCGAGTTCCGTGTCTTCGAAGTGCTTCGCGGCCTTCGCGTACACCTCGTCGGGCACGAAACCGTCGGTGAGGACCGTCACGGCCTCCGTCAGTTCGATCGCAGCGAGCTCCTTCTCCGTGTAGAAGTGCTGCGACTCCTCCCAGGCGCCGAGCTGGATCAGCCGCTCGACGGACTCGCCCGCCGCGAGGGCGTCCTTGGAGTGCATGTCCAGGCACAGGGCGCACCGGTTGAGCTGCGAGGCGCGGACCTTGACCAGTTCGAGCAGCTTCGGGTCGAGCCCCTTACGGGCCGCGGCGTCGAGCCGGACCATCGCCTTGTAGACCTCCGGGGCGAGGGTCGCCCAAGGGAGGCGGGCGGGGTGTTCGGGAGCGTACGGGGCGGGGGTTTCGCGGGTCGTCATGGTGACGACGTTACGGGCCGGATGGCACAACGGTATGGTCCATTTCCATGACCGATTCCTGGGCCACTTTCGGCGCCGACCTGCACATCGAACCGGTCGGTCCCGGGCTGCGCAGCGGGCTGACGACCGCGCTGCGGGACGCCGTCCGCTCGGGGCGGCTCCTCCCGGGGACCCGGCTCCCCTCCTCCCGGACGCTCGCCGCCGATCTGGGGATCGCCCGCAACACCGTCGCCGACGCCTACGCCGACCTGGTCGCCGAGGGCTGGCTCACCGCCCGGCAGGGCTCGGGCACCCGGGTCGCCCAGCGGGTGGCGGTACGCGGAGGCGCCGACGGCGGGCCCCGCACCCCGCCGGTGCGGCGGCGCCCGGCCCACACCCTGCTGCCGGGCTCGCCCGACCTCTCGTCCTTCCCGCGCGCCGAATGGCTGAAGGCCGGCCGGCGCGCCCTCACCGCGGCCCCCCACGAGGCCTTCGGCTACGACGCGATGAGCCAGGGCCGCATCGAGCTGCGGACCGTCCTGGCGGACTACCTGGCCAGGGCCCGCGGAGTCCACGCGGCGCCCGGACGCATCGTCGTCTGCGCCGGCTTCGTGCACGGGCTGTCGCTGCTGGCGAGGGTGCTGCGGCGGCGCGGGGTGCGGGAGGTGGCCACCGAGGCGTACGGGCTGGACATCCACCGGGACCTGCTGACCGGGGCCGGACTGCGCACCCCGGCGGTCCCGGTGGACCGGCTCGGCGCCAGGACCGCGGAACTCGCCGCGATGCGCCAGGTGGGCGCTGTCCTGCTGACACCGGCGCACCAGTTCCCGACCGGGGTCCCGCTGCACGCCGCCCGGCGGGCCGCCGCCGTCGACTGGGCGCGTTCGCGGGGCGGGCTGATCCTGGAGGACGACTACGACGGGGAGTTCCGCTACGACCGGCAGGCGGTGGGCGCGCTCCAGGGTCTCGACCCGGAACGCGTCGTCTACCTCGGGACGGCCAGCAAGTCACTCGCGCCGGGGCTGCGGCTGGCCTGGATGGTGCTGCCGGAGAGCCTGGTGGGGGAGGTCTGCGCGGAGAAGGGGGGCGCGGAGTGGATGTCGGCCGCCCCGGACCAGCTGACCCTGGCCGAGTTCATCGCCTCGGGGGCGTACGACCGGCATGTGCGGGCCATGCGGCTGCGCTACCGGCGACGGCGCGACGAACTCGTCGCCGCGCTCGCCGACCGGGCGCCCGGCGTCTTCGTGAGCGGTATCGCGGCCGGGCTGCACGCCGTCCTGGAACTCCCCCCGGGCACCGAGCGGTCCGTGGTCCAGGCGGCGAACTGGCAGGGGCTCGCCCTGGAGGGCCTGACCCGGTTCCGTCACCCGGATACGGAACCGGCCCGTGAGGGACTGGTGATCGGTTACGGTTCGCCCGCCCAGAGCGCCTGGACCGGCGCCCTCGACGCGCTGTGCCGGGTCCTGCCGTGAGAGCTCCGGACGGAAGGGGCGCCCGGTTCGCGGCGCCCGTGACTCCGGGGCGCGGCCGGGGACGTACCGGATACCGGGGCGTACCGGATATCCGGGGGCCGTGGCTGTCGGCCGGAAGGATCGGGCATCTAATCTGATGGCCGGGTGGCGGCTGTCCTGAAGCCGCCCGCCCAGGTGACCACGGGGGGAACAGGGGACATGGCTAAGCGGAGACTGAGGTCGAGCACCGTGGTGCTCGGTGGCATGGGCATGCTCGCACTGACGATCACCTCGTGCGGCTCGGAGCCGGACCGGCGGTGCGTCGACCCGGTCACCCGGGAGGAGCTGCCGAGCTACGAGTGCGACGACAGCGGCGGCAGCGGCTCCTACTACTACGGCGGCAGCAAGAGCAGCGGCACCTACTCCGGCGGCAGTTTCAACAAGTCGGCCGTGGAGAGCGGCGGGTTCGGCTGCTCCGGTACCGGCGGCGGCTGAGCCCGTGGAGCGCCGTACCGCCCAGCCGCGCGACGGCTGGCAGGAGACCGTCGAGGAGCAGGGTCTGGTCTACCCCCTCACCCGGCACCCGGACGGATCGCTGCGCCCCTACTGGGACGAGAGCGCCTACTACGTCTTCTCGCTGCCCGAGGTCGAGGCGCTGGAGGAGACCGTCGAGGAGCTGCACGCCATGTGCCTGGCCGCAGCCGCGCACATCGTGGAGCAGGACCGTTTCGCCGACCTGGGCATCACCGATCCCCGGCTGGCCGGGCTGGTCGCCGAGTCCTGGCGGCGCCGCGCGGAACTCCCCAGCCTGTACGGGCGGTTCGACCTGCGGTACGACGGTACGGGCCCGGCGAAGATGCTGGAGTACAACGCCGACACCCCCACCTCGCTGGTGGAGGCCGCCAGCCCGCAGTGGTTCTGGATGGAGGAGCGCTTCCCCGGCGCCGACCAGTGGAACTCGCTGCACGAGCGCCTGGTCGACGCCTGGAGGCGGCAGGCCGCCCTCCTGCCGCCCGGCCCCCTGCACTTCGCCCACTCCGACGGCGACGAGCTCGGCGAGGACCTGATGACGGTCGCCTACCTGCGGGAGACGGCCGAACAGGCGGGGATCGCGACGGAGGCGCTCTCCGTCGAACGGATCGGCTGGGACCGGCTGGCCGGCCGCTTCGTCGACGACCGGCTCCGCTTCATCCGCAGCTGCTTCAAGCTCTACCCCTGGGAGTGGCTGACCACCGACAAGTTCGGTCCGCACGTCCTGGACACCCTCGACAACGGGGGAGGCACCGGCACCACCTGCTGGATCGAGCCGGCCTGGAAGATGCTGCTCTCCAACAAGGCGCTCCTGGCGGTCCTCTGGGAGCTGTACCCGGGCCACCCCAACCTGCTGCCGTCCTATCTCGACGGCCCCCGCGAGCTGGCGGAGCCCGGCGGGGCGGGCTACGCCGCCAAGCCCCTGCTGGGCCGCGAGGGCGCCGGGGTGACCCTGCACGAGGCGGGGGCGCCGCCGGTACGGCGCGAGGACGCCTGCTGCTACCAGGAGCTGGCGCCGCTGCCCGACTTCGACGGCAACCGTGTGGTCCTCGGCGCCTGGGTGGTGGAGAACGAGGCGGCGGGGCTCGGCATCCGGGAGTCCGCGGGACCGGTCACGGACGAGTACGCCCGCTTCCTGCCCCACGTCATCCTCTGAACGGCCGGGCCCCGCCCCGTCCGCCTGTCTCCGGCCCGTGCGGCCCGCTCAGCCCGTCAGGACGCCCCGGAGCTGCTCCAGACCCCAGTCCAGGTCCTCCTTGCCGATCATCAGCGGAGGGGCGATCCGGATGGTGGAACCGTGGGTGTCCTTGACCAGGACACCCCGCTCCATCAGCCGCTCCGAGACCTCCCGGCCGGTCCCCAGCCGCGGGGCGACGTCGACTCCGGCCCACAGCCCGCGCCCCCGTACGGCCGTCACCGCGTCACCGTCGGCCAGCAGGCCCAGTTCGCGGTGGAGGTGGTCGCCCAGCTCCGCCGCCCTCTGCTGGTACTCACCGGTGCGCAGCATCGCGATCACCTCCAGGGCGACGGCGCAGCCCAGCGGGTTCCCGCCGAACGTCGAACCGTGCTCACCGGGGCGGAAGACGCCCAGCACCCCGGCCGACGAGACGACGGCCGACACCGGTACGACCCCGCCGCCCAGCGCCTTGCCCAGGACGTACATGTCGGGGACCACGCCCTCGTGTTCGAGGGCGAAGGTGCGGCCCGTACGCCCGAGCCCCGACTGGATCTCGTCCGCGACGAACAGGACGTTCCGCTCCCGGGTCAGCTCCCGCACCCCGGCCAGATAACCCGGCGGAGGCACCAGGACCCCCGCCTCGCCCTGGACCGGCTCCAGCAGCACCGCGACCGTGTTCTCGGTCATCGCCTCGGCCATGGCGGTCAGGTCCCCGTACGGCACGATCTCGAAGCCCGGCGTGTAGGGGCCGTAGTCGGCGCGCGCCTCGGGGTCCGTGGAGAAGCTGATGACCGTCGTGGTGCGGCCGTGGAAGTTGTCGGCGGCGACGATGACCTTCGCCATGCCGTCCGGCACCCCCTTGACGCGGTAGCCCCACTTCCGGGCGGTCTTCACCGCCGTCTCCACGGCCTCCGCCCCGGTGTTCATGGGCAGCACCATCTCCATCCCGCACAGCTCGGCGAGCTGGGCGCAGAACTCGGCGAAGCGGTCGTGGTGGAAGGCGCGCGAGGTCAGCGTCACCCGCTCCAGCTGGGCCCTGGCCGCGTCGAGGAGCCGCCGGTTGCCATGGCCGAAGTTGAGAGCCGAGTAACCGGCCAGCATGTCGAGGTACCGGCGCCCCTCCACATCGGTCATCCAGGCACCCTCCGCGGTCGCGACGACGACGGGCAACGGGTGGTAGTTGTGCGCACTGTGCGCCTCGGCCAGGGCGAGGGCGTTCTCCGTGGTCGGCACGGGGTCTCCGTTCGTCGTACGAGGGGGGCGGGGTGTGCCCCACTTTGTATCGTCGGCCGGATCCGGGACGGGGAAACCTGCGCCGCCCGGCGCGCCCCGTACCGCCCCCGCGCCGCCCGGCGGGCCCGGAAGCCCCACGCCCCGCACCGCCCGGCCGGACCCGCAAGCCGCGGGGCCCCGGCGCCCGCGGGCGGGCCCCCTACCGCATTCCCGCACCGGTTGCCCAGCCCCCTCCGCGCACCTGAGACAATGGCCGCATGGCCTCTGATCGTCCTCGTGTGCTCTCCGGGATCCAGCCCACCGCAGGCTCGTTCCACCTCGGCAACTACCTCGGCGCGGTCCGCCAGTGGGTGGCGCTGCAGGAATCCCACGACGCCTTCTACATGGTGGTGGACCTGCACGCGATCACCGTTCCGCAGGATCCCGCCGAACTGCGCGCCAACACCCGGCTCGCCGTCGCCCAGCTGCTGGCCGCCGGTCTCGACCCCGAACGCTGCACGCTGTTCGTCCAGAGCCACGTCCCCGAACACGCCCAGCTCGGCTGGATCATGAACTGCCTCACCGGCTTCGGCGAGGCGTCGAGGATGACGCAGTTCAAGGACAAGGCCGCCAAGCAGGGCGCCGACCGCGCCACCGTCGGCCTCTTCACCTACCCGGTGCTCCAGGTGGCGGACATCCTGCTCTACCAGGCCGACGAGGTCCCGGTCGGCGAGGACCAGCGTCAGCACATCGAGCTGACCCGCGACCTCGCCGAGCGCTTCAACGGCCGCTTCGGTGACACGTTCACCGTCCCCTCGCCGTACATCCTCAAGGAGACGGCGAAGATCTTCGACCTGCAGGACCCCTCGGTCAAGATGAGCAAGTCGGCGTCCACGCCGAAGGGCCTGATCAACCTGCTCGACGAGCCGAAGGCCACCGCGAAGAAGGTGAAGAGCGCCGTCACCGACACGGACACGGTCATCCGCTACGACCCGGAGAAGAAGCCCGGCGTCAGCAACCTCCTATCCGTCTACTCCGTCCTCACCGGCACCTCGGTCGAGGACCTGGAGCGGAAGTACGAAGGCAAGGGGTACGGCGCGCTCAAGACGGACCTCGCCGACGTCATGGTGGAGTTCGTCACCCCCTTCCGGACCCGCACCCAGGAATACCTCGACGACCCGGAGACGCTGGACTCGATTCTGGCCAAGGGCGCCGAGAAGGCGCGGACCGTCGCCGCCGAGACGCTTGCCCGGGCATACGACCGTATGGGACTTCTGCCCGCGAAGCACTGAGACCAAGGACCCTGGCGAGAAGGCCGTCCGAGGGGCCACACTGGCGTCGGCACGAGTGACGCCACGGCACCCGGTGCGCCACTCGCCAGGGTCGAGAACCGGCCATCGACAACAGAGGAGAACGATGTGGGGACCGTAACGCTCGGCGTTTCGATCGCGGTCCCGGAGCCCTACGGCAGCCTGCTCCAGGAGCGGCGCGCGAGCTTCGGGGATCCTGCCGCCTACGGCATTCCCACCCACGTCACCCTCCTCCCGCCGACCGAGGCCGAGGCCGCCGACCTGCGGGCGATCGAGACGCACCTCGCGCAGATCGCCACGGCCGGCCGGCCCTTCCCGATGCGGCTGTCGGGCACCGGGACCTTCCGGCCGCTGTCCCCGGTCGTCTACGTCCAGGTCGTCGAGGGCGCCTCCGCGTGCTCCTGGCTCCAGAAGCGGGTCAGGGAGCCCTCGGGACCGCTGGTGCGCGAGCTCCAGTTCCCCTACCACCCGCACGTGACGGTGGCGCACGGCATCGAGGAGGCGGCCATGGACCGCGCCTACGAGGAGCTCTCCTCCTACGAGGCGTCGTGGACCTGTGGCTCCTTCGCGCTGTACGAACAGGGCGCGGACGCCGTCTGGCGCAAGATCCAGGAGTTCCCCTTCGGGGGCGGCGGCGGCGCGCCCGCCGTTCCCGCGCAGGGCGGCTGGTTCGTGGACCAGCCCTCCCTGCACCCCTGACCCGGCGCTCCCCGCACCCCTGACCCGGCGCGCCCGGTGGCAACCCGGCGCCTCCCGAGGCCCCGGCCCGGCCCGCCGGGCCCCGTCCGCTCAGCGCACCGGCAGCCGCCGGTACAGCGGGCGCGGTACGAGCCGCAGGGCCGCCGCCACCGCCCGCAGGGGGCCGGGTACCCACACCGTCTCCGAACGGCGCCGCAACCCCGTGACGATCGCGTCCGCGACGGCCCCCGGCGTCGTGACGAGCGGACTCTCCCCACGCCTCGCCGGACGCGTCCGCACGGCCCCGGGGCGTACGACCATCACATGCACCCCGGTCCCGTGCAGCGCGTCCCCCAGCCCCTGGGCGAAGGCGTCCAGCCCCGCCTTGCTGGAGCCGTAGATGAAGTCGGCGCGCCGGGCGCGCGCCCCGGCGGCCGAGGAGAGCACCACCAGCGATCCGTGCCCCTGCGCCTGCAACGCGCCGGCGCACACCAGACCGGCACAGACCGCGCCGGTGTAGTTCGTCTGCGCCACCTCGACCGCGCCGAGCGGCTCCTCCTCGTCGCGGATCTGGTCACCGTGGACACCGAAGGCCAGCAGCACCATGTCGGTGTCGCCCTCGGCGAACACCTTCCCCAGCACCTCCTCGTGCGAGCCGGGGTCCAGCGCGTCGAAGGCCACGGTGTGCACCTCGGCGCCCAGCTCACGCAGTCCGGCCGCGGCCCGCTCCAGAGCGGGCGAGGGGCGCCCGGCCAGCCGCACCACGCGGGTGCGGCGGGCGATCAGCCGGCGCGCGGTCGCCAGCCCGATCTCCGAGGTGCCGCCGAGGACGAGCAGGGACTGCGGGGCACCGAAGGCGTTCTTCACGGGGACTCCTGGCGACAGGGGAGAGGAGGGGAGG
This sequence comes from Streptomyces nitrosporeus, assembly GCF_008704555.1. Classification (NCBI taxonomy): domain Bacteria; kingdom Bacillati; phylum Actinomycetota; class Actinomycetes; order Kitasatosporales; family Streptomycetaceae; genus Streptomyces; species Streptomyces nitrosporeus. Next base: position 2,932,974 of record NZ_CP023702.1, on the reverse strand, counting down.
GGGAGGGGAGAGGAGGAGCGGCGGACGGGCAGAGGGGGGGTCAGAGCGCGAGCCGGCGGGACAGATCGGAGCGGAAGGCGCCCTCCGGGTCCAGCTCCCCGCGCAACGCCCGGAAGTCCGGCAGCCTGGGGTACATCGCGGCCGGTGCCGAAGGCCGCATCCGGGCGTCCTTCGCGAGGCAGACACGGCCGCCCGCCGCCGCCGTCTCGTCGTCGAAGAGGTCCAGCAGCCGCCCCAGACCGGGCAGCCCCGCGGGCAGCCCGAACGAGAGCGACCAGCCGGGCACCGGGAACGAGAGCCACCCCGGCCCTCCCGCCCCGAGGCGCTGGAGCACGGCGTGGAAGGCCGGACAGCGGCGCCGCGCGAGCCGCTGCACGATCCTGTGCAACACCTCCTCCTGCCCGTCGCCGACGGCGCACTGGTACTGCACGAACCCGCCCGGGCCGTGCAGCCGGTTCCAGCCGGGGAGGGCGTCCAGGGGGTGGAAGAAGGCGCTGATCCGCTGGAGCCGCCCGGCCCGCGCGGCGCGCGCGCCGCGGAAGCGGAGCTCCCCCAGCAGCGCCGCCGGGGCCCGGCCCAGCAGCCCCTCCGGTACGTACGCCGGAACGGGCGGCAGCTTCCCCGGGCGGAAGGCCAGCGCGGTGCGCCGGGCGCGCGCCGGGAGCGCGTCCACCGGCACGTGCTCCCCGCGGATCAGGACGGCCCGCCCGGTCGCCCTCCCCCGTGCCATCAGGTCGATCCGGGCCGACTCGTAGGCGGCACCGCCCGCGGCGAGCCCGGCCAGCGCCGCGTCCAGGTCGGCCGCCCGCTCGGTGTCCACCGACATCAGGGAGGTCGTGACCGGCAGGAGGGAGAGCGTGGCGGAGAGGATGACCCCGGTCAGCCCCAGGCCGCCCGCCGTCGCGTCGAACAGATCGGTGCCGGGCACCACCCGCCGTACCGAGCCGTCGGCGGTCAGCAGCTCCAGGGAGCGCACGTGCCGGGTGAAGGAGCCGGCCGTCCGGTGGCCGGTGCCGTGGAGGTCGGAGCCGATCGCCCCGCCCACCGTGACGTACCGGGTCGCCGGGGTCACCGGGAGGAACCAGCCCAGCGGGAGCAGCGCCTCGATGAGGCGGTGCAGGCTCACCCCGGCGTCGCAGGCGACCACGCCGCCGACCGCGTCCACCGCGTGCACGCGGTCCAGCCCGGTCATGTCCACCACCGAACCGCCCGCGTTCTGCGCCGCGTCGCCGTGCGCCCTGCCCAGTCCACGGGCGACGACCCCGCGCGGCCCGCGGCCCGTCACGGCGACCGCCGCCTCCTCGTACGTACGGGGACGGAAACGGAGGGCGGTCGTCGGGGCGGTACGGCCCCAACCGGTCATGGACACCGTGTCGACGGACATGGACGTGACCGTATCGCCCGTAAAAACCCTTATGAGGGATTTATTGCAGAACTCGCTGAAATAGGTGATTGGTTCCGCACGTGGCCCCGGCCGCCGGTTTTCCGCTCCCGGCCGGGTACGCGTACGGCATGGACTGGCTGAAGAAACTCCCCGTGGTGGGACCGCTCGTCGTCCGGCTGGCGCGGACGCACGCCTGGCACTCCTACGAGACCCTGGACCGGGTCCACTGGACCCGGCTCGCCGCGGCGATCACCTTCCTCAGCTTCCTCGCGCTCTTCCCGCTGATCGCGGTCGGCGCGGCCGCCGGTGCGGCGCTGCTGACGGACCGGCAGCTGGCCAGGATCGAGAAGCAGCTGGCCGAGCAGGTGCCGGGTATCTCCGACCAGTTGGGCATCGACAACCTGGTGGCCCACGCCGGCACGGTCGGAGTGGTCGCCGGTGTACTGCTGCTCTTCACCGGCGTCAGCTGGATCGGTTCGATGCGGGAGTGCCTGCGCGCCGTCTGGGAGAGGGACGACGCGGACGAGGGCAATCCGATCGTGCGCAAGCTGAAGGACGCCGTCCTGCTGCTCGGCCTCGGCGGCGCGGCACTCGCCACGCTCGCCGTCTCCGCCGTCGGTTCGACCGCCATCGGCTGGACCGCCGACAAGCTGGGCATCCCCGAGGACGGGGCCGGCGGGGTGCTGATCCGGACGGCCGCGCTGATCGTGGCGGCCGGCGCCGACTTCCTCCTCCTGCTCTACATGCTGACGCTGCTGCCCGGGGTGGAGCCGCCGAGGCACCGGCTGGTCGTCGCCGGGCTCGTCGGCGCCGTCGGCTTCGAGCTGCTCAAACTGCTGCTCGGCAGCTATATGAAGAGCGTCGCCTCGAAAAGCATGTACGGCGCCTTCGGGCTGCCGGTCGCCCTCCTGCTGTGGATCAACCTCAGCGCGAAACTGCTGCTGGTCTGCGCCGCCTGGACGGCGACGCGGGACAGCGGGGAGGAGGAGCCGGCGGTCAGTGACGGGGAAGGCGGCGCACCAGGTCGGGCAGCGGCCAGCGCCGGTTGACCAGGTAGACCCCGGCCGCCAGCAGGAGCAGCGAGCCGGCCGTGACGGACAGCGCGGTCCACACCCCGCCGGAGCCGGCGGGGGCGGCGGCCACACTCGTCCCGACGGTCACCGGCTTCCCGTGCGCCCCTTCCTCCTTCGGCACGGCGGCCCCCGAAGCGGCCTCGCCGCCCTTCCCCAGGGAGGCTTCGGCGGACTTCGGCGGCACCAGCATGCCGACCGGGGACACCTTGCCGCTCGCCTCGAATCCCCAGTCGAGCAGGCTCGCGGCCTCCTTGTAGACGGCGTGGCTCACCTCGTCGTCCGGGTGCATGACGGTGACCAGCAGTACCTTCCCGTCGCGCTCGGCGACACCGGTGAAGGTGTTGCCGGCGTGGCTGGTGTAACCGTTCTTCACCCCCGCGATGCCCTTGTACGGTTCGACGCCGATGTCACCGGTGATCAGCCGGTTGGTGTTCTGGATCTCGAAGCTCTCGCGCTTCTTCCCCTTCTTCTCCCCGGGGAAGCTCGCGGTGGCCGTGGCGGCGTACTCGCGGAAGTCCGCCTTCTGCATGCCGCTGCGGGCGAAGAGCGTCAGGTCGTACGCGCTGGAGACCTGTTTCGGGGCGTCGTAACCGTCGGGGGAGACCACATAGGTGTCGAGGGCCTGCAGTTCCTCGGCGTGCCGCCGCATCGCGGCGACGGTGGCGTCCACCCCGCCGTACATCGCGGACAGCACGTGCACCGCGTCGTTGCCGGAGCGCAGGAAGACCCCGAGCCACAGGTCGTGGACGGTGTAGCTGTGGTCCTCCTTGATGCCCACCAGGCTGCTGCCCTCGCCGACCCCGGCGAGGTCCGCCTCGTCGACGGTGTAGGTCATGGTCTTCGGCTGGAGGGCCGGCAGCACCGTGTCGGCGAAGAGCATCTTCAGCGTGGAGGCGGGGGGCAGCCGCCAGTGCGCGTTGTGCGCGGCGAGGACCTCGCCGTTCTCCGCGTCGGCCACGACCCAGGACCTCGCGGTCAGGTCCTTGGGCAGCACCGGGGCGCCCGGCCCCAGTTCCACCTGGGTGCCGGTCTGGCCCAGCCGTGTCCCACCGACGGTCGACATGGAAGCGGGCGGCTTCGGCTGTTTGTCGTCAGCCTTGTCCTTGTCGGCTGCCACAGCCGGAGTGAGGGCAAATGCAGACAACAAGGCTGTAGAGATGACCGTCGATGCGATCTGTTTCAGAGCAGGCACGGTCGGAAACGTACAGGGCTTGGCTGGGGATGGGGACCCGGACCGCCTGACCCGCCGTGCGGACCGCCAGGACAGCCCACCCCGGACGAGGGTGCCCGAGCGCGGCGGCGATACTGGAGGCATGAAGCTCAGCCGCCCCGTGTCCTGGTTCCTGCTCGCTTTCGGGGTGTGGAGCTGGTTCATCTGGATCACTTTCTATGAGTAACTAACCAGTAGAGCTTGGTAGAGCTTCAAGAACAGAAAAGAGCAGGTGAGAGACCTTGGCACCGTTCGTGTCGGCCGTCGGATCCGAACAACTCGACACGGTGCGAGTCGCCGTGTACGCGCGCCAGAGCAAGGCCCGCCTGGACTCGTCCGAGGCGTCCCCAGAGGCACAACTCGCGGCCGGTGAGGCGCTGGCGGCGAGCCGGGGATGGGAGGTCGTTCACGCCTTCAAAGACGTCGGAAGGTCCGGTTGGGATCCCAACGCGGTCCGCCCGGCTTTCGAAGACCTCATGTCCGCCGTGCGCGCGGGTGAGGTCGACGTGGTGGTGGTCAACGAGCTGTCGCGGCTGACCCGCAAGGGTGCGCATGACGCGCTGGACATCGACAAGGAGTTCAAGAAGTACGGCGTTCGCTTCGTCTCCGTACTCGAACCCTTCCTGGACACGTCGAACCCGATCGGCGTTGCGATCTTCGCGCTGATCGCGGCACTCGCGAAGCAGGACAGCGACATCAAGGCGGAGCGCCTGCGCGGAGCCAAGGACGAGATCAAGGCGGTCGGTGGCCGGCACTCCAGCTCCGCCCCGTACGCGATGCGTGCTGTGCGCGAGAAGATCGGCAACCTTGTCGTGTCGGTCCTGGAGCCGGACGCGGACAACCCCGAGCACGTCGAGATCGTCGAGCGCATGATCGAGATGTCGTTCGCCGGGATCTCCGACAACAAGATCGCGACGACGCTGGCGTCAGAGGACGTACCCGCGCCCGGGGAGGCCGAACGACGAGCCACCGACAAGCGGATGCAGTCCATCAAGAAGCGCCGCGTGTCGACGGATGACAGCCCGATCCGCTGGCGAGCCCAGACAGTCCGCTGGATCCTCTCCCACCCGGCCATTGGGGGCTTCGCCAGTGAACGAGTGAAGCGGGGCAAGGCGTACGTGAACGTGATCGCCAGGAACGAGGCAGGGGCACCGCTGACGCCTCACCAGGGAGTCATCGACGGGGCCAGGTGGTTGGAACTCCAGGAGCGGCGAAGCAGGCGCACGAAGACCAACAGGCAGCCCGGCGGCGAGGCCACGCCCACCCTCCTGAGCGGCTGGCGTTTCACGACCTGCGGGATCTGCTCGGGCTCCATGGGTCAGAGCAAGAACAACGGCGGGCAGGACTACTACATGTGCGCCAATCCCAAGGGTCACGGCGGTCTGAGCATCAAGCGCAACGACCTCGACGACTACGTGGCGGGCTGTGTCTGGGCACGGCTCCACGCTGCTGACATCGACGATGAAGAGGACAGGGAATGGCTGGCGGAGGCGGCACTCCGATTTGCGCTCCAGCGTGACCTGTCCGGAGTCCAAGAGGAGAGGCGCGAGACGGAGGCGCACCTTGAGCACGTGCGGAACTCCATCGCCGAACTCCAGGCCGACCGCAAGGCGGGGCTGTACCGAGGGCGCGACGAACTGACCATGTGGCGCGCGACGATGACGCAGTACCGGAGCTTCGAGGACCAGTGCACGGCCAAGTTGGAAGAGCTGAGCGAGCTGACCACCGCAGCGATCATGGTTCCGTCGGAATGGCATGAACCGGGGGAGAACCCGCTGGGCTCTGGTTCCCCGTGGGCTGGGTGGGACGTGTTCAAGCGCCGCGAGTTCCTCGACCTCTTCCTTGAGGGCGTCTCCGTCGGCCCTGGCCGGGACCCGGAGACCCGGAAGTACATCGCGGTCGAAGACCGGGTGACGCTGAACTGGCGGCGCCTTGAGTCGGATGAGGACCACGAGGACGACGAAGGCTGACGCGGAGACGATCCGGCAGGCGCAGGAAGTCGGCTCGGTGCCGGGTCACTCGACGGACGTGCCGGACCACGAGACCGTGATCCGGCGCCCTGCGAACATGCTCCAGTTCATTCCCCGTCCGGACAGTGAGGGCAACGGTGGCAACAGCGGTACGTGAATGCCTCGCGAAGGCGCAGCGCTCGGCGATGCACCTTGAGATGCGGGACAGCTACATGCGGGATGACCCGGAGTTCATCCGTTGGCAGGAAGGGCACCGGTACGACCCTGCCGACCGTGACTCGTGGTGGCGCTCGTGGCTGGACGTGGTGGCTGAGACGACGGGCCGGGGTGTTGCCATGCGCCGTCTTCGGATTGTCTCCGAGCCCCTGAGCGACTACGTGCGGTACGAGTACGACGGCACCTTTACGGAACGTCGCAGCCGGCGAGGACGTCCGTTGGCTGCCGCGCTCGCGGTCGCGTGATCTGCTGCTCCCCGCGCTGGACGGGTGGGTCATGGATGAGGAAACCGTGATCCTCCACCATTTCAGCGGCGATGGTCAGTGGACCGGTCCGCGCATGGAAGTCCTGCACGATCCGGCATTGGCAGCGCAGTACGTCAGCGCGTACGAGGCAGCGTGGGAGCGGGCGATTCCTCACGCGGAGTACCGGCCCGCCTGATCACGTACCCATGGCTGTCTCTGCATCTTCCAGTGCCCAGCAGGCCCGGCAGGCTCTCGCGGAACGTCTCGCGGATCTCTGCCGGGATGCCGGGTTGACCGGTCTCGACCTGGCCGAGCGCTGCGGATGGAGCCGGTCCAAGTCGTCCCGGATCATGAACGCCAGGACACCCCCGTCCGCTGACGACATTCGGGCCTGGTGTCAGGCGTGCGGTGCCGAGGACCAGACCGAGGACCTGATCGCCTCGCTGCGGACCGCAGAGGGCATGTGGGTCAACTGGCGCCGCATGGAGAGGGCCGGGCTCAAACAAGCGCAGGAGGCGCGCTTGCCGCTGTATCAACGGACCCGCCGTTTCCGGTCCTACTCGTCGTGGCTCGTGCCCGGCATGATCCAGGCGCAGCCGTACACCACGGCAGCGCTCCAAGCGATCCAGCGACGGCGCGGCCTGGTGGACGATGTGGCTGACGCCGTAGCCGCTCGCATGGAACGTCAGCGGGTGCTGTACGCAGGCGTCCGGCGGTTTGCGTTCCTCGTCGAAGAGTCCGTGTTGCGCGCCGGAATCGGCGGCGCCGAGGTCATGTCCGGGCAGCTTGGGCACCTGATCTCGATTGCCTCACTTCCCAACGTCAGCTTGGGGGTTGTGCCCATGCGGCCCGATCGGGAGCGCTGGCCGGCTGAGGGGTTCTGGATCTACGACATGGCACAGGTCAACATCGAATTGGTCTCCGGCTACCTCACGATCACGCAGCCCAGCGAGGTGGCCATGTATGCCGAGACGTTCGCCGAACTGGCGGCGCTGGCTGTCTACGGGGCTGCCGCTCGTGCGCTGATCACATCGGCGCTGGACGCTCTCGAATAACTCGCGTGCAACCTCATGCAATCGCATGGGAGTGGGGGTTCCTCTCTCCCCAGCTTGGTCGTCGTCGGACCACGTGAGGGGATACCAGCGATGGCGAGTACGACCAGAGACACGGACGCTCGCAGGGACGAGTACGCGACGTACGCGCCCGAGGGGGTGACCTGCCCCGAGTGCAACCAGCCGATCGGGGTGCTTGAGCCCTGCCGCCGGGGATCGGTGGAACGGCAGTCGGGACCGCCCGCCGTGGTCTACCGGCACAGCAAGTGCGCCAAACCGTACCGGAGTGTCTGAGGACCCCTGCGCGGCTCCAGAGACGTCCTGTGCGACCGTTACCGGCCCCGGAGCTGGTGAGTCCCCTCGACAAGCCCTGACAGCCCATACAGGGGCTCTCCCGAGGGCTGGTGGACGGAGTACGGCGGGGCCCGAGATCCCCGATCCGGGGTCGTTTACTTCCCGCCGGGCAGCACGCCACCGAAGTTCTCAGGCGGGGACGAGTAGCCCCGAAGACCTCCCGAGCACACTCTGCGCGATACCGGCCTGTGCGCTCGGGTGCACCACGCCCGTCCGGTACGGCCCTTATGGGGGCGTGATTCCACCGGGCGGGTTCCCAGGATCCGTACGTAACCAGAAGGGGAACACCATGGGATGGGGAACGGGTAAGGGCGGCAGCGGAGGCAACGGGCAGCATTCCGGGGGGAAGGACCCTGGCACGTCCAAGCCGTCGTCCGACACCGCCGAGCCGAAGGACCCGCCGAAGCACAAGAAGGAAGACTGACGCAGGTGACGACACCGAAAATCGCCGAGTCCGAGCGAATCGCCCTGTGCGGTCTACTCGGCGCGGTGAACGACGACATGGACGCGCCGGTGACGCCCGAGTGGGAGCATGCGGCATGGACTGTTCCCCGATCCGCGTTCGTCCCCGACCGCATCTTTCTGGGCGAGGGCCTGGAGCCGTGCAACCGGGCGGACGCCCCGGAAACGTGGCTTCGCGCGGTCTACGCCAACGATTCCGTCGTGACGCAGATCAACGACGGCGAGGACCCCGACGACGGCGAGCGGTGAGCGTCATCGTCCGCGAGCGCCCCGAACATCGTGTTCCGGATGCTGCACATGCTCGACGTGCACGAGGGACACAGGGGCCTGGAGATCGGCACCGGAACCGGATGGAACGCGGGGCTCCTGGCCCATGTCGCCGGCCCGGCGAACGTGACGACCGTGGAAGTCGACCCCGCGTTGGCGAGGGAAGCCGGGGAACGTCCACGAAAAGAGGGCGTCACCGCTGCCGTGGTGCCCGGGGACGAGGCTGAGGGATACGCGGACAACGCGCCGTATGACCGGCTCGTGGCGACGTGCTCTGTGCGGTCCGTCCCGCATCCGTGGGTCGACCAGGTGAAGCCCGGGGGCGTCATCCTCACGCCGTGGGAAAGTCCGTGGGTTGCCACGTCGTGGGCTGCCGTCGACTGGGACGGGAAGTCGGACGACCGGTTCACCGTGTGGCAGCACGGTCCGCGTCGGCTGTGGGACGAAGTGGCAGCGGCGCACGCCTGGTGGCTGCTGCACGACCGTCCCGGACCGGAGCGGTTCGGTCTGACCGTGACCGCGAAGGGAGAGTCAGCCTGGCTGGACACTCCCGATCGGCCCGTTCCCGTAGCCGGCTGATCCGAAAGACCGCCCTGTCTGTGCGCCTCCCCCCCCCCGTGGCGCACGGGCGGAGCTTTACTTCCTGCCCGCGCGGACACCCCGGAAGCCGATCACGCCCACAGCCGTCCCTAGGATGAACGATGTGACAGCGAGTGCCAGATGGACCCACAGGTACGCCGTCGGGTTTCCCGCGTCGTCGAAGGCGAGTCCGCTGGCGTCCTTGAACAGGTTCTTCGCGAAGGTCACCCAGATCACCCAAGACCAGACGCCGAACGCGAGCAGGAACCAGGAGACGCGGGGGCTGAGCTTCATGGGGTGTCCTTCGGGATGGGGTGGCCGTGCCCTGCCAGTATCGAACGGGTCTGCGGTGATCTTGCGGGTGGGTCTCGGTACGCTAGTGGTTAGCTGTCTGTGGATCACTTTCGCCAGAAACCTCTGGAAGGACGGCAGCGGGCTCGCGTTCGACGACGCGGGCGACCCGACCGCCTACTTCTGGGTCCACCTGCTGCTCGCCATCGCCTCGTTTCTTCTGGGGACGGCTGTGGGGGTCATCGGGTTCCGTGGCGTCAGGGCTCTGCGGCACACACGTACATGAGTATCGGGACGACCCGGGCACGGAGGGGCATCCGGGCGCGGTCGGTCCGGTGGGGGAACGGGGAAACGTAAGTGGCAGTCGTCTTCGTGCTGGTGGCGGTCGCGGTCCTCGCGCTGCTCGCCGGCGTACACCGCTATGTCTGGCGCCGGCTGATCGGTGACACGACGGCCGAGGGCAGCCTCGCGCGCCGGGCCGGCACGGTCGCGGCGTTCGTCCTGCCGCTGCTGAGCGTGGGCGCCCTGGCCGGCGGCCGCGTGGGGTTCCCGTTCGGACTGCAGCAGGTGCTGGCCTGGCCCGGCTTCCTGTGGCTGGCCGCTCTGCTCTATCTGACCCTGGCCCTGCTGGTGGGCGAGGCGGTACGTCCGCTGCTGCGCCGGGCGCTGGAACGGCGGGCCGCACGACGGGCCCCGGACGCGGCCCCGGCCCAGGACCCCGCCCGGACGGGACCGGCCGGAGCCGCGCCCGCCGCAGCCGCCGCGCCCGCCGCAGCCGCCGCGCCCGCCGGTGCCGTCGCGACCGCGGACCGGGGCGCGGGAGGCGACCGGGCGGAAGCCGCCGGCGGTACGGCCCCCGCCCCCGCCCCCGTCGCCACCGACGGCACCGGGCCGGAGGCCGCCGAGGCCGCCGAGGCCGCACCGGAGACCGCGGGAGCCTCCACCGAAGCCCCCGCCGGACCGTCCCGCCGGCTGTTCGTCGCCCGTGCCGTCGGCGGTGCGGCGGCCCTCGCCGGCCTGGGCACCGTCGGGTACGGCACCTACGGTGTGCTGCGCGGCCCCCGGGTCAAGCGGGTCACCGTCCCGCTGGCCAGGCTGCCGCGCTCCGCGCACGGCTTCCGGATCGCCGTCGTCAGCGACATCCACCTCGGCCCGATCCTCGGCCGCGCCCACACCCGGCGGATCGTCGACACGATCAACGCGACCGGGCCCGACCTGGTGGCCGTCGTCGGGGACCTCGTCGACGGGTCGGTCGCCGATCTCGGTACCGCGGCCGAGCCGCTGGCCGGCCTGGAGGCGCGCCACGGCAGCTACTTCGTCACCGGCAACCACGAGTACTTCTCCGGCGCCGCGGAGTGGGTCGGCCACGTACGCGAACTGGGCCTGCACCCGCTGGAGAACGCCCGGGTCGAGATCGCCGGGTTCGACCTCGCCGGAGTCAACGACGTCGCGGGCGAGAGCGAGGGGCAGGGGCCGGACTTCGCCGCCGCGCTCGGCGACCGTGACCGGGGCCGCGCCTCCGTCCTCCTCGCGCACCAGCCGGTCGTCATCGACGACGCCGTCAGGCACGGGGTCGACCTCCAGCTCTCCGGGCACACCCACGGCGGCCAGCTCTGGCCCGGCAGCCTGCTCGCGGAGCTGGCCAATCCGACGGTCGCCGGGCTCGAACGCTACGGCGACACCCAGCTGTACGTCTCGCGGGGCGCGGGCGCCTGGGGCCCGCCGGTCCGGGTCGGCGCGCCCTCCGACATCACCGTCGTGGAGCTCGCCTCGAAGCAGGCCTGACCACGGCGCCCCGGCCCGCGCACCGCGCACCGGGCACCGCGAGCCGCCCGAACCCCCCTTCCGCCCGGATCCCTTACGGACGTGAACGTTCCAGGGCGAACACGCAGACCACACACAGCCCTCACACTCGGCAACGAAAGTTGCAGGTGGAGGGCTGTTTGTTGATCGTTTCCACGTCAAATCCCGGCATACGGCGAACAAGGTGCTGTGAGCACCTCATTTGCTCTTCCAGATGTGAAAATCGTGTGATTGGGTGAGCGCTGAACAACATGCGGCAATGCGTGCGAAGGCAGTGCAGAGCCGAGGCGGGGCTGGTAAGGGAGAGCACGGCACATGCGATCGGTCCGTATACGGATACTCGCGGTACTCGCGGTATTGATCATCGTCGGCGTCGGTGCCTGGCAGTTGCTGCCGTCCGACGAGGCGAACGAGGACCCGGTCACGGTCGGCACCACGGACGTGGTGACCTCGCTCGACCCGGCCGGCGCCTACGACGCCGGCTCCTGGGCCGTCTACAGCAACCTGTACCAGTCGCTGATGACCTTCAAGTCCGGTGCGATCGTCCCGGAGCCGGACGCGGCGGAGAGCTGCGAGTTCGTCGGTGAGGGGCTGAAGACCTACCGCTGCACGCTGCGGGACGACCTGACCTTCTCCAACGGCCGCAAGATCACGGCCGAGGACGTCAAGTACTCCTTCGAGCGGATGCTCAGGATCAAGGCGGACGCCGGTCCCGCGGTGCTCTTCCCCGCCCTCGACACGATCGGGACGAAGGGCCGGGAGATCACCTTCCACCTCTCCGGCCGTGACGCGACCTTCCCGCAGAAGCTCGCCACCGGCGCCGGGTCGATCGTGGACTCCACGAAGTACCCCGCGGACAAGCTCCGCGGCGGGAGCGCGGTCGACGGCTCGGGCCCGTACACGCTGAAGTCGTACGAGCCCGGCGTCCAGGCCGAACTGGTGCCCAACCCCTCCTACAAGGGGGCGCTGAAGGAGACCGGGCAGGCGGTGGACGTCCGCTACTTCGACGGTCCCGACGAACTGCAGGCGGCCTGGGCGGCCGGCAACGTCGATGTGACGCACCGCCAGCTCCCGGCCGAGAAGCTGGCCGAGCTCAACCCCGGCGCCACCGACCAGCGCGTCACCGAGGCCGACAGCGCGGAGATCCGCAACCTGGTCTTCAACGTCCGCGACGACTCGGCCTTCGCCGACAAGCGGGTCCGGCAGGCCGTCGCCTGGCTCATCGACCGGGGACCGCTGGTCGGCGACGTCTACCACAGCACCGTCGAGCCGCTGTACTCACTGATCCCGCAGGGCTACATCGGGCACAGCACCCCCTTCTTCGACGCCTACCCGGAGCCCAGCCCCGCCAAGGCCGAGCAGTTGCTGAAGGAGGCCGGCGTGCAGATCCCGGTACCGATCGTCTTCGGCCACCGCGACGACGACGCGAACAAGGCGGAGACCACCGAACTGATCCGCCAGCTGGAGAAGGACGGCCTGTTCGAGGTCACCGACAAGGCCGTGGAGTGGACGGCCTTCCAGAAGGAGTACGCGGCCGGGAAGTACGACGTCTACACCGTCGGCTGGCTCCCCGACTACCCCGACTCCGACACCTTCAGCCAGCCCCTGGTCGGCCGGGACAACAGCCTCCACAACGGTTACGCCAGCAAGCAGGTGGACGCCCTCATCGCGGCGACCCAGCAGTACAGCGACCGCGGCCGTACCTCGAACGACTTCAAGAAGCTCCAGAAGCTGGTCGGCGAGGACGTGCCCCTGGTCCCGCTGTGGCAGAAGAAGGACTACGTCGTCGCCAAGCCCGAGGTGTCCGGCTCGCAGTACCTCTCCGACGGCACCGGCCTCTGGCGCCTGTGGGAACTCAGCTGGATCTGACGCCCCCGGACCACCGCCGCCCCCGACGCCTCACTTCCCGGCCTCGGGGGCGGCGGCGTTCCGGCCGGCCCCGCCGGCCCCGGGCATGAACTCCACCAGCACCTCGTGGAGCTGCCGTACGAGCGGACGCAGCACCCGGAAGCGGGAGAGCGCGATCGCCCGTGCGGCCAGCGGCGCGGTGCGCTCCACGAGCCGGCGGCTGCGCTCGGCCCCCTCACTCCGGTCGTAGACCCAGAACAGCACCAGCCCCATCTGCATCAGCCACAGCAACTGCGGCAGTATCGGGCCCAGTTCCTGGTCGTAACGGGTACTGGAACCCGTCAGGCAGCGTTCGTGCAGGGAGATCACCGCCTCACGCGCCTCGGCCGAGTCCTCGGAGAAGGGGGAGAGCGGACTGTCCGGGTCGGCGGCGTTCCTGAAGAACTGGGCGGCGAACCGGTGGTAGGGCTGCGCCACGTCCAGCCAGCACAGCAGCAGCCCCCGGATGCGTACGGCCAGATCCGGGTCACCGTCCAGGACCGGGCGCACCGCCGCCGCGTGTTCGGTGGCGATCCGGTCGTAGAAGCTCTGGACGAGGTGCTCCTTCGACGTGAAGTAGTAGTACGCGTTCCCCACGGAGACTCCGGCCTCCTGGGCGACGGCCCGCATCGTCGTCCGGTCGTACCCCCGCTCCTCGAAGAGTCTGAGGGCGGTCTCCAGGATCAGCGTCCGGGTCTGCTCGCTCTTCGGGGCCTTCGCGGTCTTCTCTTCCTTCGCCACACCCCCAGGCTATCGGGGCCCCCGGCCGGTCCCGCCGGGTCACGGCCCCGGCAGGGCGCCGCACCGGACACGCACCGGGCCCCGCCCCCCACGAGCGGGGGACGGGGCCCGGTGCACGGGACGGCGGCCTCTCAGAAGCGACGCGTGATCAGCGCGCGCTTGACCTCCTGGATCGCCTTGGTGACCTCGATGCCACGCGGGCAGGCGTCCGTGCAGTTGAACGTCGTGCGGCAACGCCACACACCGTCACGGTCGTTGAGGATCTCCAGGCGCTGCTCCCCGGCCTCGTCACGCGAGTCGAAGATGAAGCGGTGCGCGTTGACGATCGCCGCCGGGCCGAAGTACTGCCCGTCGTTCCAGAACACCGGGCACGAGGACGTGCACGCGGCGCACAGGATGCACTTGGTGGTGTCGTCGAAACGCTCGCGGTCCTCGGGGGACTGCAGACGCTCCCGGGTCGGCTCGTTGCCCTTGGTGACCAGGAAGGGCATGACATCGCGGTAGGCCTGGAAGAACGGGTCCATGTCGACCACGAGGTCCTTGAGCACCGTGAGGCCCTTGATGGCTTCGACGGTGATCGGCTTCTCCGGGTTGATGTCCTTGATCAGCGTCTTGCAGGCGAGCCTGTTCTTGCCGTTGATCCGCATCGCGTCGGAGCCGCAGATGCCGTGCGCGCAGGACCGGCGGAACGTCAGGGAGCCGTCCAGCTCCCACTTGATCTTGTGAAGGGCGTCGAGCACACGCTCCTTCGGGTCGATCGAGATCTGGAAGTCCTGCCACTGGACCTCGTCCGAGACCTCCGGGTTGAAGCGGCGGATCCGGAACGTGGCCGTGATGTACGGAGTGTCGGCGAAGCCGGGCTCGGCCGCGCCGGTCTTCTCCAGGGTCGGGGTAGCCATCAGTACTTACGCTCCATCGGCTGGTAGCGGGTCTGGACGACCGGCTTGTAGTCGAGCCGGATCGACTCCGTGCCGTCGTCCGCGACCTCGCGGTACGCCATGGTGTGGCGCATGAAGTTGACGTCGTCGCGGTTCGGGTAGTCCTCGCGGTAGTGACCGCCGCGGGACTCCTTGCGGGCCAGCGCGGAGGTCGCCATGACCTCGGCCAGGTCGAGCAGGTTTCCCAGCTCGATGGCCTCCAGCAGGTCGGTGTTGAACCGCTTGCCCTTGTCCTGGATGGACACGTCGAGGTAGCGCCTGCGCAGCTCGGCGATCTTCTCGACGGCGGTCTTGATCGTCTGCTCGGTGCGGAACACCATCACGTTGGCGTCCATGCACTCCTGGAGCTCCAGGCGGAGCTCGGCGACGCGCTCGGTGCCCGTGGAGTTGCGCAGCCGCTCGACCTGGTCGACGACCAGCTGGGCCGGGTTCTCGGGAAGCTCGACGAAGTCGTTCTTCGCGGAGTACTCGGCGGCGGCGATGCCCGAACGGCGCCCGAAGACGTTGATGTCGAGCAGCGAGTTGGTGCCGAGGCGGTTGGCGCCGTGCACGGAGACACAGGCGACCTCGCCGGCGGCGTACAGGCCCGGGACGACGGTGGTGTTGTCGGCCAGCACCTCGCCCTCGACGTTGGTCGGGATGCCGCCCATGGCGTAGTGCGCGGTCGGCTGGATCGGGATCGGGTCCGTGTAGGGCTCGATACCGAGGTACGTACGCGCGAACTCGGTGATGTCCGGCAGCTTGGCGTCCAGCTGCTCCGGCGGCAGGTGCGTGAGGTCGAGGTAGACGTGGTCGCCCTCGGGGCCGCAGCCGCGGCCCTCACGGATCTCCGTGTAGATGGAGCGGGAGACGACGTCACGGGACGCGAGGTCCTTCATGACCGGCGCGTACTTCTCCATGAAGCGCTCGCCGTCCTTGTTGCGGAGGATGCCGCCCTCACCGCGGGCGCCCTCCGTCAGCAGGATGCCCATGCGCCAGATGCCCGTCGGGTGGAACTGGAAGAACTCCATGTCCTCCAGCGGCAGACCGCGCCGGTAGCAGGCGGCCTGGCCGTCACCGGTCAGGGTGTGCGCGTTCGACGTCACCTTGAAGAACTTGCCGGTGCCGCCCGAGGCGTAGATGACCGACTTCGCGTGGAAGACGTGGATCTCGCCGGTGGCCAGCTCGTAGGCGACGACGCCGGCGGACTTCTTTACGCCGTCCTCCTCGACGACCAGCTGGTCCAGGACGTAGAACTCGTTGAAGAACTCCACGCCCTCCTTGACGCAGTTCTGGTACAGCGTCTGGAGGATCATGTGGCCGGTACGGTCGCCGGAGTAGCAGGCGCGACGGACCGGGGCCTCACCGTGGTTGCGGGAGTGGCCGCCGAAACGGCGCTGGTCGATCTTGCCCTCGGGCGTGCGGCCGAACGGCAGCCCCATCTTCTCCAGGTCGAGGACGGCGTCGATGGCCTCCTTCGCCAGGATCTCGGCGGCGTCCTGGTCGACCAGGTAGTCGCCGCCCTTGATCGTGTCGAAGGTGTGCCACTCCCAGTTGTCCTCCTCCACGTTGGCCAGCGCGGCGGCCATGCCGCCCTGCGCGGCGCCCGTGTGGGAGCGGGTGGGGTAGAGCTTCGTCAGCACGGCGGTGCGGCTGCGCTTCGTCGACTCGATGGCCGCGCGCATGCCGGCGCCGCCGGCGCCGACGATGACGGTGTCGTACTTGTGGATCTGCATGGTTTTCCTCTGGTCCCTCTGTCCCGGCGCCTAGCGGATGTTCGGGTCGAAGGTGAAGATCACCAGCGTGCCCAGCAGGACGGTGAACACCGTGGCGGTGTACAGGAGCATCTTCAGCCAGAAGCGGGTGTTGTCCCGTTCGGCGTAGTCGTTGATGACCGTACGGAGGCCGTTGGCGCCGTGCAGCATGGCGAGCCACAGCATCGCCAGGTCCCAGACCTGCCAGAACGGCGAGGCCCAGCGGCCGGCCACGAAGGCGAAGCCGATCTTGGACACACCGCCGTCGAGCACCAGCTGGATCAGCAGGTGGCCGATGACGAGGACGACCAGCACGATGCCCGACAGGCGCATGAAGAGCCAGGCGTACATCTCGAAGTTGGTGCGCGAACCCTTGGGGGTCTTGCCCGTGCGCTTGCGCGGGGGCTCGATCACCGGGGCCGGGTTGTCGACGTCGTAGAGGCTTACGCCCTCGACGTCACCGATCGCGGAAGAAGGAGTCTCGGTGGACATCGGCCTCAGCTCCCGAAGACTTCGCGTACGGCGTGACCGAGGACGGGGTACAGGGCCCCGACCATCAGCACGATCCAGATGCCCAGGACGGTCCACAGCATCTGCTTCTGGTATCGGGCGCCCTTGGCCCAGAAGTCCACGGCGACGATCCGGAGACCGTTCAGCGCGTGGAAGAGGATCGCGGCCACCAGGCCGTACTCGAGCAGAGCCACGAGCGGCGTCTTGTAGGTGGCGACGACGTCGTCGTACGCCTCGGGGGAGACACGGACAAGAGCGGTGTCCAGGACGTGTACGAACAGGAAGAAGAAAATGAGGACACCGGTGACTCGATGAGCCACCCAGGACCACATGCCTTCCCGGCCGCGGTACAGCGTTCCAGCCGGCACGGAAGAACCCTCCGGGAGCGGGGATTGGGGTCGGCCGGCTTGACTGTCGGTCTGACCCGGCCGGGTACGGTCCACCGGCCCCGGCCATCGTAGCGACGGTTTGTCGGTTCCATGGCGGCGGGGCCCGGTGGTGTGATCAAAGCGGCAGCCAAACAGGCACGGACGGGCTATCGCCTGCCATAACGTTCCTGGTCAGGCCGACGGTTCCGGGCCGCCCGCCGCCGTCACCAGCTCGATGACGCGGCCCCGGGCGAGTCGGCGCAGCTCCTCCGCGGTCAGGGAGCGCTCCTCGTCGGGGTCATGGGTCAGCCGCGCGCGGATGGCAGCCAGCACCTGATCGACGTGCTGGGACGGCGGCACCCCGTCGAGACAGATGGCGAACACATGTCCGAAACGGCTCTCGTACGCGGCGTGGGCCGCCCGGAGCGCGAGGTGGGCGGCGCGCGGTGCCGCGTGGTGCAGGCAGGGGGCGGACTCGGCGGCGAGGGCCTCGGCCAGGTCGGCGGAGCCCAGGTCGTAGCCCGCCTCGTCGGAGGCGGCCAGCAGGGAGGAGAGGTCCGGGTAGGGGCGGTGCGCGGCCAGCCGCAGGGCCCAGCGGCGACTGCCGCAGCACTCCAGCAGGGCCGCCTCGGCGACGCGCCGCGGCCAGGCGTTGAAGCGGGCGAGCCCGTTCGAGTGGGCACCCGGGCGGATGCTCACCGAGACTGGTTCCGGACCTGCCGTCCGACCGGGCGGCAGGCCCGGCCCGGAGGCGTTTCCGGTGCCCAGGGCCGGGGCGCGGCCCTGGGCGGGAACGGCGGCGGTCCGCCCGGCCCGGCGCCCTCGCTCAGGCAGGCCTGCGGGGGACTCGCTGGACCTGGACAGCAAAAACTCCTCGTACGGATGGTGTCTGTGCCCCTGGAGACGGACAGGGGAGCGGCGAGGTTGCGCGGGGGGAGAGAGAAGGCAGGGACGAATGTGTCGCAACGGTAGCGAGACCGGGGGGCGAGTACGCGAAGCCCGCGTGAAATTCACCCGGACGGGAGAGTTTCGCGGCTTCCGGCGAACGCGCGGACGAGGTGAATGTCTATGTTTCCCCTGACTTGCTTCCCTTTCCCCTGAGCCCCCGCCTTTCCCCGCGCCCTCCCACACCCCACGTCCCCCGCGTCCCCCCTCATGCCCCTCCCACGCCCCCCACGATCCGGAGGATTCCGACCGATGTCACCCTCACATCGCGCCACCCCGCCCTCACGCGGAGCCCTGATAGCCGCCGCCGCCGTCACCGTGGCGGCGGCCGTCACCCTCACCGTGGTCGTCTGGCCCGACGGGTCCGGCTCCGGGCCGCAGAACGGCTCGGCCTCCTCCCGTACCGCCCCCTCGCCGTCCCCCACCCGCAGCTACCCGCTCTCCGAGGCGCCGAGGACCGTACCCGCGGTGCGCGAGCACACCCCCGCGCGGGGGCCGGGCTGGAAGCCGGGGAAGAACAGCACGGTCGTCGCGGCCGACCACGCGCTCGCCGACGAGGCGAAGACGCTCGCCGGGGAACTGGGGATCAGTTACCGCGGCGAGACCGCGGCCCGGGCCGGGGACGTGGAACTGGCCCTCGGGAAGAAGGGCGAGGGCGGTGCGGAGTCCTACACCCTGAAGACCTCGGGGAACCGGGTGACCATCAGCGGGCCCGACCAGGCCGGCGTCTTCTACGGCACACGCACGCTGGTGCAGTCGCTCGCGGCGGACGACACCGTCCCGGAGGGAGTGGTGCGGGACGCGCCCGACCGCCCGCAGCGCGGCTTCAACCTCGACATCGCGCGCAAGCACTACAGCGCCGAGTGGATCGAGGCACGGCTGCGCGAGATGGCCGACCTCAAGCTCAACCAGCTCGGACTGCACTTCTCCGACGACCAGGCCTTCCGGATCGAGTCCGAGACGCACCCCGAGGTGGTCTCCGAGGACCACCTCACCAAGGCGGAGGTCCGCCGGATCGTGAAGCTCGCCCAGAGCCTCCACATCACGGTCATCGGTGAGATCGACTCGCCCGGACACCTCGGCGCCGTCCTGAAGGCCCACCCCGGCCTGCAGCTGCGCGACACCCAGGGCACCGCCCGCCAGGGAGCCGTCGACATCTCCAAGGCGGAGTCGGCCGAGATCGTCGACGACCTGCTGCGCGAGTACGCCGAACTCTTCCCCGGCCAGTGGTTCCACGTCGGCGCCGACGAGTACCAGGCGCTGACCGTCAGCGACCCGGCGGCCTCCTACCCGCAGCTCGCCGTGGCCGCCCGTGAGAAGTACGGCGACGGCGCCACGGTCCAGGACCTCACCGAGGGCTGGCTGAACGACCGGGCGGCGGTGGTCCGCAAGGCGGAGAAGATCCCCAAGGCGTGGAACGACGGCTTCTTCAGCGGCGGCGCGGTCACCGCGGGCAAGGACATCGAGGTGGAGTACTGGACGGGCAAGGAGATCGGTGCCCGGCCTCCCCAGGACTACCTGGCCGAGGGCCGCAAGGTGATCAACCTCAACGACGAGTTCCTCTACTACGTACTCGGTGAGCCCAACGAGTTCGTCTACCCGACGGGGGAGCGGATCTACGAGCAGTGGACCCCGTTCGTGCTGCGCGGCACCGAACCGGTGGCGAAGCGCTACTCGAAGCAGATCCTGGGCGGCCGCTTCGCCGTCTGGGGCGATTTCCCGGACGCCCAGACCCAGGCACAGGTCGCCGAGGGCATCCGGATGCCGCTCAACGCGGTCTCCCAGAAGCTCTGGGACCCGAGGAAGCCCGCCCTGACCTGGGCCGAGTTCCAGCAGCTCGCGGACGAGGTCGACACCCCGGACCGATCCACGGCTCCGTAAGTTCATGGACATGACTCGTGCCACCGGCTAGGTTCCGGTTGCCGCGCGTCCCGGGGAGGGGCGCGCGGCTCTGTGTACGAAACAAGACCCTGGGGGGCTTTCCATGCTCTGTTCCACCTGCGGCAGGAGACCGGTGGTCCCGGGTACCGCCGGCTGCACCCGGTGCACGGTGCTGCACTCCTCGCCCCCGGGCGCGCTGATGGCGCCCCTCCCGCCCCCCGGGGCGGAGGGGCTGTACCGGCTCCGCTCACCGCGGGGGCTCGCCGTCGCCGTGGTCGCCCTGCTGGCAGCCGTAGCCGCCGCGGACCTCCTCGCGGTCGTCTCCGAGGTGAACCTGCTGCGCGTGTACAGAGATTCCGAGGGCTCCTTCGTCGTCCTCGACGGGCTGCGGACCGCCGAGAACCTGGACACGGTGGCGACCAGCCTCCAGATACTGACGAACCTGGCCACGGCGGTCGTCTTCCTCGTCTGGTTCCACCGGGTCCGGCGCAACGCGGAGGTGTTCGACGCCGGGGCGCAGCCGATGAAGCCCGGCTGGGCGATCGGCGCCTGGTTCGTGCCGATCGCCAACCTCTGGCTGCCGCGCCGGGTCGCCGGAGGCATCTGGGAGGCCAGTGTCCTGCCCGGCGGCGGACCCGGCCGGCGCGCGGATTCGCCGCTGGTGCTCAACCTGTGGTGGGGGGTCTGGATCTTCGACCTGGTCTTCGGCCGGTTCGCCTCACGGCAGTACACGGACGCGGTGGTTGCCGAGGACATCGTGGAAGGGCTGCGGCTGCTCCTCGTCTCCGACGCGCTCGACGCAGTGGCGGCGGTCCTGGCGATCCTGTTCGTGCGCCGGCTGACCGCGATGCAGGGGGAACGCGCCACGGCGCTCGCCGCGCAGGTGTCTTCCGGGGGGCCGGTCCCGGCCTGAGGGGGAGACCCTGAGGGGGAGGCGGTTTCCGGCCGTGGGATGCCCGTGAGCCTTCCGGGGCCCGGGAGCGCTCACGGGCATCCCAGGTCGCCGACCGGCTCGGAGAGTGATCACTCGCGTTGCCGGAGCGATGCTCTCCGGCGATCCGGCGATCCGGCGATCCGGCGATCCGGCGTACGCGAGGACGGGAGCGAGCCACCGAGGGCCGAAGGGCGCCGCCGGAGCGCCCGCGTGCTCCACCGGCGGCTCCGCCCGGGGACGCCCCGTACGTATACGAACGCTCCTCCGCCCCGCGATGCGTCCCGTCGTCCGAACGCCGTGTGCTGACCCGCCGGACATGACGGGACAGCCCGTGGCGCGCGCGAAGATAGCAGATTGATCGTGTCTCCGACGTAAAAGATCGATCAATTAGGCCGATCGGATGATGATGGACCGTTTCGCCGGACAGGGCGAGGTGACAGCGCGGATGATTTTGGATGAGGTGCGCGTTCCATCCGGGCGTCGCATTCCGGCCGCCCGGACGTCTTTTTCGATCCTGGAGGATCCATGCGACACGCTGTCTCCCGCCCGCGCATACGGGCCCTGGCCGTGGGGCTGACGCTCGCCGCGGCCACACTCTTACCCGCAGGCTCCGCCGGAGCGACCGACCAGTACGAGTGGGCCGCGCTCGGCGACTCGTTCACCGCCGGCGTCTTCGTCGGCGACCCGCAGCCTCCGCTGGGGGATCCCTCGCAGGACGGCTGTGCCCGGACCAGCGCCTCCTACCCCAGCCTGGTCGCACAGGAACTCGCCGCGTCCCCGCCGGGCAAGAGCGTCCAGATGACCAACGTCGCCTGCAGCAGCGCCGTCATAGCGAACGTCGCCAAGGTCAAGCAGACGCCGATCAGTCCGGTCGAGATCCCCGCCGACGGCTGGCCCGCGGTGGACACGCAGATCAAGCGGGCCGGGCTCGACAGCGAGACCGACGTCGTCACCGTCGCCATCGGCGGCAACAGCATTCCCTTCGGCGACATCTTCCCCAAGTGCCTCGAACAGGGCGCGTTGGACGGGTCCTGTCGTGATTACTTCACCAACCCGCCCGCGGGGGTGGAGAGCATCCAGCAGAGGCTCACCCGGGTCCGGGGCGAGTACATCGAGATGCTGGCCGCGGTACACAAGGCCGCGCCCAACGCCAAGGTGCTCGCCGTCGGTTACCCGACCATCATGCCGACCGACGCCACCGACTGTGACCGCGGCTCCCTCACCGAACTCGGCGAGACCACCCACGCCGACGTCGACTGGCTCCGTGACGGCGTCCTCAAGCCGCTGAACAAGACGATCAAGCAGGCCGCGTCGTTCTTCGGCGACCGCTACGTCGACATCGCCTCCTCCAGCGAGGGCCACGACGTCTGTCAGCCCGAGGGCACCAAGTGGATCGAGGGAATCTGTGGCGACGCCGCGGACTACTGGCCCACCACGTTCCCCGGTACGGACGTCGACTGCGGCCCCATCGGGAAGCACGCCACGATGATCCACCCCAACGCCGCGGGACACGCCAACACCGCTGTCGAGGTGGAGCGCGCGGTCCGCATCGCCCTCCATCACCACTGACCCACCGGTCAGAGGTCTGACGCCGGAGCCCGCCCCCCGGCCGGCGGCTCCGGCGTCAGCGCCGTCTTCGGCCCGACGTCCCGGCCAGGCGCGAGCGCCGCGCGGGCCGTGTGCCCATACGTCGTACGGACGGGTCCGAACAGGATCGAGGAGTGCTCAGCAGGATCGAGGAGTACTCAGCAGGGCGGGGAGCGAGAGACGCTATTCAGGTGGTCCGGCGGAAATAGGCTTGAAGAGGTCTCATTCGTAAGTTAAAATTCCCTGCGTTTCATTGCGAAATTGTCTTTTGGCCTGCGGAAACGTGGATTCAGGGGCATTCCGTCGCCCCGGCACCCCTCCGCGTGAAGGATCAGCCCTCACCATGTCCACCGCGTCGCATCCGCTCCACCGGTACGGCTGGAACGATACGTTCGCAGCCGGATTCGGCCCCTACGAAGCCGAGGGCCTCCGCCCCGGCCGGGTCGTGCGGGTCGATCGCGGAAGCTGCGAGGTCGTCGCCGTCGAGGACGGACAGGTCGTCTCCTCGCGGGCGGACACGTGGCCGGTGGCATCCGCCGACCTCGTGAACAATCCCTGCACCGGCGACTGGGTGGCACTCGACCCGGACCAGAAGGCCGTCCGGGCGCTGCTGCCGCGGCGTACCGCTTTCGTCCGGGCGGTCTCCTCGCAGCGGTCCGAGGGCCAGGTGCTGGCCGCCAACATCGACCAGCTGCTCATCGTCGTGTCACTCGCGGACGAACTCGACCTCGGACGCGTCGAACGTTTCCTCTCCCTGGCGTGGGCGAGCGGCGGACAGCCGGTCGTGGTCCTCACCAAGGCCGATCTGGTACCCGATCCGGTGACCCGCTCCCATCTCGTCGAGGACACGGAGCGGGTGGCCCCCGGGGCGCGTGTGCTCTGCGTCAGCGCGGCCTCGGGGCAGGGCATCGCCACCCTCGCGGCCCTGGTCGGCGGCGCAGATGCCGGGTGCGGCGGGACGGCTGCTCTTCTCGGCCGGTCCGGGGCCGGGAAGTCCACTCTCGCCAACGCGCTCACCGGAGCGGATGTGCAGCGGGTCGCTGTCACGCGTGACAGCGACGGCAAGGGGCGGCACACGACGACGACCCGCGATCTCCTGCCGTTGCCGGGGGGCGGGGTTCTGATCGACACGCCGGGACTGCGCGGAGTGGGACTGTGGGAGGCGGACACCGGAGTCCCCCGGACCTTCCCCGATATCGAGGCCCTGGCCCGGGAGTGCCGTTTCCACGACTGCGCGCACGGAGTGGAGCCCGGGTGCGCGGTGCGTGCGGCGGCCGAGAGCGGGGAACTGCCCCTGCGGCGGCTCGGGAACTACCGGAAGCTGCTCCGCGAGAACGAGCGGATCGCCGCCAGGAGTGATGCGCGGCTGGACGCGGAGATGCTACGGAGCTGGAAGCAGAAGACGACGCTGGGCCGTCATATGAGGGAACGCAAGCGCGGCCCGCAGGGCCCGCCGCGCTGAGGCCGGCGGGCGCCCGGTCAGCGTGTCACGCAAGCCCGTTCCGAGGACGGATCGCGGCCTGATCCGAGTCCGGGTCGTCGCCCTGGGTGTCGGTGTCATCGGACGCGGCGTTCCGGATCGAGGGGGATGCGCCCAGTTCTTCGGCCAGTTGGGAGAGGTCCGTCGAGGGGCCACCCTCGTACTTCAACTTGTAAGCGATCTTCGCCTGCTTGGCTTTGGCACGGCCGCGCCCCATGAATTCGCCTCCCTAGACGAGGTTGTGCACCCATTCGCCCGGCGCTGTTAACGTCCGCCCAGCGTCTCTACCCCAGCGCTTCACTCGGAACGCACTCGATTCAGCTTACCACGCCGATTGTTACCCAAAGTGTGAGGGTTCTCGGCCGCCGGGCATGCCGAGGCCGGGTGCGCGGACACGGTGTGACCTGTGACGATCGGCCGCTGAGGCGTGATCCCGCAGGCCCGTGGGGCGGGCGGGACCGGCGGGGCGGGCGCGGGTCTCCGTGGTGATCACAGAGTGTCGCAACTCCATGATCACCGAGAGCCCTGCGCCCGCCCCGCCCCTGCTCGGGGCCTCCTACAGGCTGTCCCGTAATCCCTGGCGGGCGCGCGACGACAGCCACGGCACCTCGCGGCGTTGTCGGAACGTCCGCATACATCCAGTATGCGAACGCCCCTCCGCCTTGCGATGTACCGCGTCTGACGCCGCACGCTGCTCCACCACGGATTACGGGACAGCCTTTAGGACCGAATACTGGCCACGAGGTAGTTCACGATGGCCGAGACCGTCTGCTGATGCCAGACCAGGTTGGCCGGGAGCTTGCGCTCCAGGAGCCGTTCCAGCCGACGGCGCAGGACGATCGCCATCACGGAGTCCAGGCCCATCTTCAGCAACGACCGGTCCGGGTCGAGTTCTGCCGGATCCAGCCGCATCTCACTGATGACGACCGACACCGTCTGCTCGTGCAGCAGCGCCCGGAGCGCCTCCTCGGACAGCTCGGCGAGATTCTGATGGCCGGCCGTCGGCTCCTGCTGCTCCGACGCCGCCGTCTCGCCCTCGGCGATGTCGCGCAGCAGCCCCGTCCGGCGCGCGCCGTCCGGGAGCGGCACGGGGCGCAGCACCGCGAGGGAGGCGACGCCGGCCCGGCCGGCCTGTTCCCAGGCACCGAAGGCCTCGGGCGGTGTGATGGCCCCGACACCATGGGCCTGGAGCTCGGCGTCCACGGCCGCGTTGTCCGCCATGCCCATACCCCGCCAGGACGTCCACGCCAGGCTCATGCTGCCGGTGGCGCCGAGGGTGTGGTCGTACGCGGCCATGGCGTCGAGGAACGCGTTGGCGGACGCGTAGGCGGCCTGGCCGGTCAGGCCCAGGAACTGCCCGCACGACGAGAAGTGGACCAGGAAGTCGAGCGTCCCCGGCGGGAAAAGCCGGTGCAGCGTCAGCGCGCCACCGGCCTTCGGCCGCATCACCGCAGCCAGGGAGCCGGCGTCGAGCTGGTCGACGAGCTGGTCCTCCAGCACGCCCGCGGCGTGCACGACCCCGCGGATCGCAGGCATGCCCAGCGCGTCCGGGGCCAGGGCCGCCGCCGCCGCATCGGCGTCGGACAGGTCGACGGACAGCACCCGTACGGTCGCCCCGAGGGCTTCGAGCCCGCGGACGGTCTCGATACGGCGTGCCTGGACCGCGTCGGTGACCGCGTCCCACCGGGACCGGGGCGGCAGCGCACTCCGCCCGGCCAGCACGAGGCGGCGCGCCCCCCGCTCCACCAGCCACCGGGCGATGTCGCCACCCAGGCTGCCCAGACCGCCCGTGACCAGGTACGTGCCGTCCGGCCTGCACCGCAGAGGGGCCTGCTCCGCGCCCGCACCCGGTTCGGAGCGGACCAGACGGTTCGCCAGGGCCCCGCCCTCGCGGATCGCGACGACGTCCTCGCCAGGGTTCGCGGCGATGACGGCGAGCGCGGTGACGAGGTCGTCCCTCGTGGGCCGCCGGCCGAGATCGAGCGTGCCGCCCCACAGTCCGGGGTGCTCCCCGCCGACGACCCGGCCGAGACCCCAGCGGGCCGCCTGGGCCACGCTCCCGAGGCGGTCCGCCTCGCGGACGCCGGAGGTCAGCGACCAGAGCCTCGCCGTACCGGGCGGCCACGCGCCGAGCCGCTGCGCCGCCCGCGCGAGCAGCCACGCCTCCTGTACGGCCCGGTCCCCGGCCTCCTGCCCGGGCCGCTCCGCCGACGGCAGCACGAGCACGTCCACGGGCCCGGGCACCTGGTCGCGCAGGACTCCGAGACCGTCCGGATCCTCCGTCACGAGGCAGCGGAGCCCCGCGTCCCCGGCAGCGGCCCGGAATTCCGCCGTCAGCCCGCCGTCCGCGCCGATCAGCACCAGGGCCCGGGACGGGCCGGGGGTGCCGGCACCGTCGAGGGTCAGCGGCTTCCAGTCCATCCGGAACAGCAGTTCCCCGGGCGTGCCCGGACGCGTCCCGGCCTCCGCGCCCGCGTACCGCACCCCGGCGAGCACGGCCACGGTCCGCCCGTCCTCAGCCGAGATCCGCACATGCACCGTGCCGTGGGCGCCGGCGGCCGGGCCGTCGAGGAGCGCCTCGACGCGAGCGCGGGCCGGGGGCTCGCCCGTGACCCACACGTGGTCGGCCCCGGCCACCACGCGCAGCGCGGCGGGGCCGGGGAAGGCGACGGCCGCCATGGACAGCGCGGCGTCGAACAGCGGCGCCCAGGCCGCCGGGCCGGAGGCATGCTCATCGGCCGCGAGGACGTCCGCGCGCAGCCCCTCGGAGACGCGCTCCAGGCGTTCCACGCGCCAGGGGAAGGCCATGGACGGCACGCCGACCGCGGCGAGGCCGGTATGGATCCGGTCCAGGGGGAGCTCTGCGCCCCCCTCGGCGCCGACGGCCGGAAGGGACGGCGGCGGGAGCGCGTCGGCCGCGGAGTGCACGGCGGACACGGAGGCCACCGCGTGGGTCAGCCACTGCTGCCCGTCCGCGTCCGGGCCGCCCTCGTCCGGACCGGTGGGCCTGGACAGCAGGCGGACCACGCCGTCCTGCGCGATCACGTCGATGTCCCGGGCCGCGGTCAGGGTGAGCGGCAGGTCGAACGACACGTCGGAGAGGCCGCACGGTCCTTCGCCCCGCTCCGCCGTGTCCAGGAACGTCTGGAGGACGACGGCCGCCGGGAGGATCTCCACGCCGTGGATGGTGTGGCTTCCCGGGTACGGCCGGAGCTCCATGTCGACGCGGGTGCGCCAGACCTCCAGCGGTGTGCTCCCCGCCAGGGTGGTCCGTGGCCCCAGGACGGTACGGCTCGCCGGGTCGTGGCGTCCGCGGTCGGCCCTGTGGACCGGCAGGTCGCGCCAGTACCGCTGGCGCCGCCAGCTCCGGGGCGGGAGCGACAGGGGCTCCGCACCCGGGGCCGGGGCCCAGCCGAGGGCGACTCCGCGGCAGTGGAGCAGCCCCGCGTTCACGAGGAGCTGCTCCCGCTCCCCGGTGCCCCGGCGCAGGGAGGCGGCGACACAGCTCCCCTTGACCCCGGCCGTGTCCAGCACCTCCTGGACGGAGTGCACGACCACCGGATGGGCCGACACCTCCAGGAAGGTCCTGAACCCGTCCTCGGCCGCAGCGGCCACGGCGCCGGACAGCCGTACCGGGCTGCGCAGGTTGGTGGCCCAGTAGGCGCCGTCACGGGGGGCCGCGTCACGCGGGTCCTCCAGCGCGGTGCTGTAGACGGGGATACGGGGCGGGCGGACGGTGAGGTCGGCCGCGGCCTCGGCGAGCTCCTTCATCAGGGGCTCCATCTGCGGGCTGTGGAAGGCCACGTCACTGCTGACCCGGCGTACCAGCACGTCCGGGTCCGCCGCCAGCTTTCCGGCAAGGGCGTCGATCTCCGCCACCGCCCCGGACACCACGGTCGTGGTGGGCGAGGCGAGGACCGCGGGAACCACACCGTCGACGCCGGTCAGCCGGGCAGCGGCCTCGTCGGCGGGCAGGCCGATCATCAGCATGCCGCCGGCCCCGGCCACCCGGCGCAGCAGGACACTGCGACGGCACACCAGCCGGGCGCCGTCCTCGACCGACAGGATCCCGGCCGTCGCGGCGGCCGCGATCTCCCCCATGGAGTGACCGATGACGGCCGCGGGCTCCACCCCGAGCGACCGCCAGACGGCGACGAGGCCCATCTGGACCGCGTAGATCATCGCCTGGGCGACGTCGGTGCGGGTGACCTCGCCTTCCTCGATCATCTGCCGGGCCGTCGTGCCGATCTCCTCGGCGAAGACCGGCCCGATCCTGTCGATCACCTCGGCGAAGCCGGGGTCCGTGGCCAGCAGTTCGCCGCCCATGCCCGCCCACTGGGCGCCGGTTCCGGAGAAGACCCACACCGTTTCGTCCCGGCCCTCGCCCGCCACCGTGCCCTCGGCGAGACCGTGGCCCGTCTCCCCCGCGGCGACGCGGCGCAGCCTGCTCTCCAGCTCCGCGTGGCCGGCGGCGACGACGGCGGCACGGCGGTCCAGATGGCTGCGCCGGGCCCCGAGGTCCTGCGCGAGCGCGGCGAGCGGGACGTCCGCGCCCGGTCCGCTCAGCCAGTCGGCGAGCCTGGCCGCGTCCTCCCGGACGGTCGCCCCGGACCGGCCGGAGAGCGGGAACAGGCGCGGCAGAGCCGCGCCGCCCCCGGACGCGGCCGGCGGCTCGGGACGTGCCGGCGCCTCCTCCAGGACGATGTGCCCGATGGTGCCGCCGTAACCGAAGCTGGAGACACCGGCCCGGCGGGGCCGGTCCCCACGGGGCCACGGGATGCGCTCCGTGGCCACCCGGAGCCGTGACTCCGCCCAGCGGATGCGCGGGTTGGGGGTGGAGAAGTGGACGTTGGGCGGGATCTCCTCGTGCACGAGCGCCAGGATCGTCTTGATCATCCCGGCGATCCCCGAACCGGCTTCCAGGTGCCCGATGTTGCCCTTCACCGAGCCGATGAGGCAGGGCCGGTCCACCGGGCGGCCCGCACCGAAGACCGAGGCGAGCGCAGCGGTCTCCAGCGGGTCGCCTGCCACGGTCCCGGTGCCGTGCGCCTCCACGTAGTCGACGGTGTCCGGGGCGATGCGGCACTGCGCGTAGGTCCTGCGCAGCAGGTCCGCCTGCGCTTCACCGTTGGGCGCCATGATGCCGTCGGTACGTCCGTCCTGGCTCACCCCGGTGCCGCGGATCACCGCGAGGACGCGGTCCCCCGCCCGCTCGGCGTCCGACAGGCGCTTGAGGACGAGTACGCCCGCCCCCTCGCCCCGGCCGTAACCGTCCGCCGAGGCGTCGAACGGCTTGCTGCGGCCGTCCGGTGACGTGGCGCCCGCACGGTCCAGGGTCACCGAGACGCCGGGCGCGACCATGAGGTTCACGCCCGCGGCCAGGGCCAGGCCGGACTCCCCGGACAGCAGGCTCCGGCAGGCCAGATGGATGCCGACCAGGGAGGCGGAGCACGCGGTGTCGACGGCGAGGCTGGGGCCGCGCAGGTCGAGGTTGTGGGAGATGCGGTTCGCGGTGGCGCACAGGGCCGCGCCGATACCGGTCCAGGGCTCGATCCGGTCCAGGTCCTCCAGCAGCCGGCGCCCGTAGTCGTCCGAGCCGACGCCCACGAAGACACCGCAGTCGCTGCCGCCCAGGCTGAGGGGAGGGATGCCCGCGTGTTCCAGTGCCTCCCATGCCAGTTCGAGCAGCAGCCGCTGCTGCGGATCCATCAGCTCGGCCTCGCGCGGCGAGATGCCGAAGAACTCCGCGTCGAAACCGGCGATGTCGGTGAGGAAGCCGCCGCGCGTCGTGGTCTTCCGGAGGACGGCCGCGTGGCCGTGACCGGTCTCCGCGTACGGCGCCCAGCGCTCCGCCCCGTCGTCCCGGGTGCCGTCCCGGCCCTGGACCAGGAGGTCCCAGAAGGCGTCGGGGGAGTCGGCGTCGCCGGGGAACCGGCAGCTCAGCCCGACGACGGCGACGGTCTCCTCGGGCCCGGCGGGGCCCGGTACCGGGGTGGCTCCCGGGCCCGTCATGCCTGGCTCCCCTCGGTGCCCCCCGCGTGCCAGGAGGGGATTTCGAGCACCGTGACGACCGCCGCGGTGATCATGATTCCGGGCCCGGCGCTCATCATCAGGAGGTGGTCCCCGGGGCTCACCTGCCCGTCCTCGACGAGGTGGTTGAGCTGCAGCCCGACGTCGGCGGCGCCGGCATGGCCCACGTCCCGGAAGAAGTCGACGCCGCCGAGGGACGCGTCCAGGCCCATCGGCCGCAGGTGGCTTTCCAGGAAGTCGGGGCTGCCCGCCCCGAGGTGGAGCACCTTCGACAGGTCCGCCACGCCGATACCCGCTTCGCCCGTCACCTGCTCGATCAGCTTCGACCCGCTCGCGGCGTAGTCCCGGCCGATCTCGGACGCCTTCGGGCCCAGCTCCTCGACCATCGCCTCCAGATGCTCGTTCATGTCGAGCTTCCGCCCGGTGGTGAGCGCGGGCGGGAAGATCGGTTCGTGCCCGCGGTTGAGGATCTCGAACTGGGGAAGCGACACCGATTCGACGGAACGCAGCGCGGCCCAGCCGGACCGCTTCGACAGCACCACCGCCGAGGCCGCGTCGGCGAGCACCGCGTCACGGTGGGCGTACCAGCGGTCGACCGAGGGAGCGCCGAAGTTGTCCGCGCTGCTCACCAGGGCTCCGGTGCGGGACGGCGAGCACAGCAGGTACTGGGTGGCCATCTCCAGGGCGGCGAGGAACGCGTTGCACCCCTGATCCACCGTCAGCGCCGGGATCGGGGTGCCGAGGGTGGAACGCAGTACGTAGTGCGGTGCCGACCAGCCGTCAGGGCCCTGGTGGTAGGCGCAGGAGTGGATGAGGATGTCGATCTCCTCCGGGCCGAGCCCCGAGCGGCCCACCGCCTGGCGGACGGCCGCCACCGCCATGTCCGGTGCGGAGACGCCGTCGGAGACGGCGATACTGCGCCAACCGCACGACTCCATCCGCTCCTTGTCGTACGAACCGTTCCGGACCGCCTCGGCCGCACTCACCCTGGGCGGAATGTACGCCCCGGTCCCGGCCAGGAAGATGTTCTCTGTTTTCACTCTCTTGCTTCCTTACTGACCGGTCCGGGGCCTGATGACCTTCCCGGTCTCAGTGGTCGGCAATTCCGCCGCGGCGGCGAAGACATGGGGGACCTGGGAAGGCGACAGCTTTTCCCGGCAGAAGCGGTTCAGCTTGTCGAGGTCGACCGTGCCGGGCGTCACCGTCGCGCTGATCCGCTGTCCGAGGAGCGGGTCGTCCACACCGGCCACCAGGCAGGAGGCGACGTCCGGGAAGGCGAGCAGGACGGATTCGATCTGCTCGGGGCTGATCTTGGCCCCCGCGACGTTGATGCTCGTGGACAGGCGCCCGACGAGGACGAGCTCCGACGCTTCCCACCGGGCCAGGTCACCCGTGGTGAACCCGCCGGCCAGTGAGGCCGGGTCGACGGTCCCCGCCTCGGCGTAACCGAGCATCATCGAGGGGGACGTGACGGTCACGAGCCCCGTCCCGGCCGGGGAGCCGCCGGCACCGTCACCGGGGTCCCCCGGGACCGGGGCGAGGCGGACGTCCACCCCGGGCAGGGGTGCGCCCGGCCCCAGCACGCCCGGCCGCCGCGGGGCGGGAGCGCTCACACAGATCGGCCCGGTCTCGGTGGTCCCGTAGACCTGGCCGGTGTGGCCGCCGAGCCGGGTCCCGACCAGTTCGGCGGTGTGCGCGTCCAGGGCCATACCGGCGGACAGGAATCCGGCCCTCCGCCCCTCGGGCGGCGCGGTGCGGGCGGCCTTGGCGAGCATCCGCAGCATGGGGGGCACACCGACGAAGAGCGTCACCTCACCGGCGTCGAGCTCGGACAGCAGCACGCGGGGTCTGCCGGGTGGCAGGAAGCGGACGGGGGCCCCCGCCAGGGGGGCGGCGAGGGCGCACAGTCCGAAGCCGTACGCGTGCTGCAGGGGTACGGGACAGAGCAGCCGGCTCTCCGGACCGAGGTCCAGGGCCACGCGGTAGTGCTCCGCCTCGGCCAGCAGGGCGGAAGCGGAGCGGAGCGCGACCCTGGGGTACCCGGTGGTGCCCGAGGTGATCTGTGCCGTGGCCGCCTCGGCGAAGGCACGGCCCCGCGTCGCTTCCCGGCCGGATGCCGGGGCACGGCTCAGCGTCCGTGCGCCGCGGGACACGGCCGTGACCGCAAGAGCCAGCGGCGAATCGTGGGCGGCCGACAGGAAGTCGAGCGCGCAGCGTTCCTGGATGCGCTGCAGCTCCCACGGCGTCTGCCGGCGCGAGAGCGGTACGGCGACCGCTCCCGTGGAGATGATCGCGAACACATCGCTGACGAACTCCGCCGCGGGCCAGGCGACGGTCCCCACCAGGGCACCCGGACCGACACCCGCCGCACGCCAGGCACGGGCCTTGGCGTCGACGTCCTCCAGCAGCCGCCGCGCGCCGGTCGCCCCGGAGCCGTCGCTGATCAAGGGCGTGTCCCCCAGGCGGGCGCACCGGTCGCGCAGCAGGGAGAGCAGTGCGGCACGCGCGTCGGTCATCCCAGGACGACCAGTGCGCGCCGCAGTGCCCCTGCCGCCTTGTCGAGGACGGACCGGGTGTGCGCGGTGCTCAGGAACCACGGCTCCAGCGGGTTGGGGTGGAAGTACACGCCTTCCCTCTGGGCCAGGATCTGGAACCGCCGGTGCTGGGAGAAGTCGAAGGCTTCGGCGAGGCCGCGCAGCGTGTCGCTCTTCTCGAGCGGTTTCCTGAGCAGGGCCACACACATCAGGGTGCCGACGCGGTTGATGTGCACGGACCGCCCCTCCGCGGCGAAGACCTCGCGCAGCGTGTCCTCCGCGGCGGCGCCGACGCCTTCGAGTTCCTCGTAGAGGCCGCGCTGCGCGCGGATCTTGGTCAGCATGGTGACGACCGCGCGGAGGGACCCGTGGTTCCCGGCGTAGACACCCGCGTGGTGCGCCTCGTTCGAGGCGAACAGCCGCATCGCGGCCTTCCGTCCGCCGAAGGCGGCGACGGGGAACCCCCCGCCCATGACCTTGGACAGCACCGTGAGGTCGGGCTCGACGCCGTAGCGTTCCTGCGCCCCTCCCCGGGCGACCCGGAAACCGGTGATGACCTCGTCGAAGATCAGCATCGATCCGCTGCGCGAGGTCAGGTCGCGCAGGAGCTGGAGGAAGCCGGGGGCCGGGGGGATCACACCGGCGTTGGCCAGGACCGGCTCCAGGATGACCGCCGCTATTCGGTCACCGTCCCGGGCGAAGAGCTCCTTGACGGCCTCCGGGTCGTTCCACGGCACCTGCGCGGTGTGCCCGAGGGCCTCGGGGATCATTCCCGGCGCTCCCGGGACGACGTCCGTCGGCCGGGTGCCCTGCACCTGGAGCGTGGTCTTGCCCGCGCGTAAAACGGTCTCGCTCCAGCCGTGGTAGTGCCCCTCGAAGGTGACGACCAGCTGGCGGCCCGTAGTGGCACGGGCGAGCCGCAGTACGGAGGTGACCGCCTCCGTACCGGAGTTGGCGAACTTGATCTGCTCCACGCCGGGCACCAGTTCGGCGACGAGGGCTCCGGCCTCGGCGTCCAGCTCGTGCGGCAGACCGGTCATGTGGCCCTTGGTGAACTGGTCGGCCACGGCCTCGGCGAGGTCGCGGTCCGCGTAGCCGAAGATATGAGGGCCGTAACCCATGTTGAAATCGATGTACTCGCCGTCTTCGACATCCCGGATCAGGCAGCCGTCGGCGCGCCGCACCACGAGGGGCTGGGGGACGGCCGCCGCACGCATGCTGCTGCTGACGCCGCCGACGACGACCTCTTTGATGGCCTCGAGGTACTCAGCGTTCGTCTGGAGCTCACTGTCCGCGCCACCCATGACAACCTCCGCCTTCGTCCGCCTGACCTGGCACCACAGGATGCCTCAAGGCCCTGGTGTCCGACAGTGACCGTTCCTGGAATGGCTGAATCACGAGGGCGTCCGGCCCGCCCCGGGTGGCAGGATCGGCCCGGTGTCCGGACTCGTCCAGCGGAGGGGGGATGTGATGCCTTCTCGGAGCGTCGCCGTCGTCACCGGAGCGGGGTCCGGCCTCGGGGCCGCCATCGCGGTACGGCTCGCCGCCACCCACGACCTGGTACTCACCCATCTGACCCGGGACTCCGGGCTCGCCGGCACCGTGGACCGGGTGTCGGCGGCCGGTGCGGACGTCCTCACCACGGTGGCCGGGGACCTCACGCGGCGGGAGACCGTGGAGCGCCTGGAGGAGGCCATGGCCTCCTGCGGCGGGAGACTGGACGTCCTCGTGTGCAATGCCGGGGCGTACGCGTACGTGCCGTGGCAGGAGACCGGGTGGGACGACGTGCGCTCGGCCGTGGACGTCAACCTGCTGGCGCACATCGCCTGTGCGCGTGCCGCCACGCCCCACCTGGTGGCACGCGGAGCGGGCCGGATCGTCGCCGTGTCCACCGTGCTCACGCGGATCGGACGTGTGGAACTCGTCCCGTACCTCGCGGCGAAAGGCGGCCTGGAGGCGTTTGTCCGCGCTCTCGCCCGCGAACTCGGTCCCCACGGGATCACGGTGAATTCGGTGCGGCCGGGGCCGATCGAACTGAGTACCGATCAGAGGTCCCATCCGGATTATCCGTCCTGGCGTCAACGGGAATTCGACCGGCAATGCCTCAAACGACATGGCCGACCGGAAGACGTTGCCGAGGCTGTAGCATTTCTCGCCTCACCCGAAGCCGGGTTCATCACAGGGCAGAGTCTGACCGTGGACGGTGGTTGGGACCTCAACTGACCTGTATGAAACGAAAATCGATCCGGGAATAAAAATACTTATGGCACACGAAGAGGAAGACAGTTCCGTCACCCGTGTACTGCTGGTGCGGCACGCGCAATCGCAGGCCAGCGTACGGAAGGTGATAGCGGGTTCCCGGACGTGTGCCGGTCTCACGGAGCTGGGCCGTACGCAGGCGGCGCTGCTCGCGGCACGGCTCGAGGCCGAACAGCTGCCGCTGAACTCCTTGCTGACCAGCCCGGTTCGCAGGGCCCGGGAGACGGCCGATGTCCTGGCGGGCGTTCTGTCCCTCGGTCCGCCGACCGTCGAGCCGGAGGTGCGGGAGCTGGATTTCGGGGCGGCCGACGGCCTGTCCATCGACGCGTACGAGCGCGTCCACGGTGCCTTCGACATGATCGCCCACCCCGAGCGGCCCTTCGCCCCCGACGGGGAGAGCTGGAGCCGGTTCCGGCTCCGGGCGGGCCGTGTCATGGCGGACCTGCTGTCGCGCCACCGCGGGGAGACCGTCCTCGTGGTGTGCCACGCGGGTCTCATCGTCGCGGTGATGTCCGCACTGCTGGACACCGTCCCGCCGGTGCTGTTCACGGACTCGACGCCGGGGCCGACATCGATCAGCGAGCTCGCCCACGACGAATCCGGGTGGACCATGCTCCGGTTCGACGACACGAAGCACATCGACGAGGCCAAGTGACGGAGCCGGTCGGTTCCGGTCCTCCGTGACGGCCCGCCGGCGGGACCGGTGGGCCGTTTCGTCCTCTGCGGCTGATGGCGGGCGGTTCCGGCTGCCGTGCCGGGCGGGCGCCGCGGCGCCCCACAGGCCCGGTGGGACCGGGTGGGGTGTACGCGCCGGCCGGGGCCCGGGAGGGTGCCGGACCAGTGGATCACGTCCGTGACGAGGCCGGGCCCGGGGCCGGATCCGGGTCTCCGCGGCGGCCGGTGGTGATCAGCCGGGCGGCGGCGGAGAACAGCCGCGGCCGACGGGACTCTGGCGGCCCGTGTACCGGCCGGGTCAGGGCGGGACGTCATGTCCACGCCACCTCCGGGGCTGTCGTCGCGAGCCCGCCGGCGGGCAAGCCTTCGGGCCGCCGCCACCCGCTTCCGCGCCCGGGGCCCCCACGGGGCGGCCGGTTCGCCTGAGGTGCCAACCCGTATGGGCAGTCTGTAAGCTACAGGAGTGACCACAGAGCAAAACACACCAGTCAACAGTCCCTCGAACGACGTCGTCGAGATCGCGGAAGGCGAGCTCTGCTCCTACGCCGTCGAAGTCTGGGTCAGCGATGTGGGCATTCTGACGGACAAGGAAGCGCTCCTTTCGATTCTCCGCCGTGCGGCCACCGCGGGTAAGGCCACGGTGCTCGACGAGTCATCCCACGTCTTCCCCAATGGGGCCGTCACGGGGATGCTGCTGCTGTCCGCCTCCCACCTCACGGTCCACACCTGGCCCGAGTTCAGTCTCGCCAATATCGACCTGCTGGCCTACGGGCGGCTCAACGGCGAGCTGATGATCGCCGAGATCGAGAAGTCCCTTTCTCCCGAGCGCATCAACGTGTCCCGCCTGCACCGGTCGGTTCGCTGACGTCTGTTCCGGCCTGAGCAGTACGGCTACGGCCCAGGCCCGCTCGCTGTCCGCCCACACCCGGACCCACGCACGCTCGTCGCCCGCCCGGGCAAGCAGCCGGCCGGCGCCCGGGGCCGCCTGTTCGAGCCGGATACGCCAGAACGTCCGCGCCACCGGCTCCTCGCATGCCGAGAACGCCTTGAACGCGGCCTCCTTGGCGACGAAGAGTCTCCTCAGCGTGGGTTCGTCGGCGGGCACCCAAAGGCTCTCGCGTTCCTCCTCCCGCAAGAGGATGCGGTGGAGGCGCTCCTGTACGGTGTCCGTCTCCAGGTCGACTCCGACGCCCCGGGCCTCTTCGGCGCGGCACACGGCGGCGACGGCCAGCCGTGGGGTGTGGGCGATCGAACCGGCGAATCCGGCCGGGAACACGGGCGCCCCGTCGGGGCGCCGGCCGACCTCCAGCTTCGTGCTCCCCGACCGCCGCAGAGCGTCCGCCGCCGCCGCGCGCCCGGCCCTGTGCTGCTCGTGGGGGCCGTGGGGGGCGGGGACGTCGGCGGTGACGAGGTGGATCACGCGTACCGGGCGACGAAATCGCGGAGCGAGGCGATGGACTCCAGCGCGTCCAGGTTGAGATCCTCCGCGGCGATGTCCACGCCGAACCGTTCCCGCACCCGGCTGATGAGCCGCAGACCCGCCAGCGAGTTCAGGGCCACCTCGGGGCCGAACAGCCGTGTGCCGGAGGGCAGCCGGGCGAGGGCCTCCCACTCCGCTCCGACCGCCTCGGCGATCAGCTGCCGGAGCTCCCGCTCGAGTTCCGCATGCGTCTCGGCGGGCATCATGACTTTACTTCGACCTCGAGATCGATCCATCCGGGAGGGTCAGGCAGCGGACCGTCCGCAGGCCGGTAGGTGAACGTCACCAGCCGGTCCTCACCGGTCCCGGGTGCTCCTCCGGGGGACAGCCCGGATGCCGGTTCGGCACGGAAACCGAACCGCCTCAGCAGCAGCCGCAGTTCCAGATTGGCCTCGCCGATCCGGACCGGCGTCCGCACGGGACCGGCACCCGCCGTGCGGGCCTGGCCGAGGAGCCAGTGCAGGAACACCTCGGACACCCCGCGGCCGGCCACCCGGCAGGACAGCGTGAACAGCTGGACGTCCCACACGTCCGGCGCGGACAGCTCGGTGACGGCCGTCCCGACCAGGCCGTAGTCGCCGAACCGGTCGGACAGCTCCACCACGGGCACGAACCAGCGCGGGTCGTCGATCAGCGACCGGACCCGTTCGAGGTCCAGCACGATGCCGCTGGAGTTGAGCCGGTGTGTGCGCGCGGCCATCTCGGCGATCCGCGGGGCGTCGTCCTGCCGGGCGGGGGACACCCGCACACGCATGCCGCACCACCGCAGGAAGTCCTCCCGCGAGCCGGCGAAGGCCCCTTCGGCCTCCTTGCGCCGCTCCTCCTCGCGGTAGCGGCCGACCCGGTCCAGGCTCTCCGCGGTCATCCGTGACGGGTCGAGGGCGGGCAGGTCGAGCAGCGCGCCGGCCTCTTCGGGGGCGAGCGTGAGGACCTGCGGCAGGGCGGAGCGCACCTCGGCGCGTTCATACGGACTGTCGTCGACCAGGACCATCGACGCGAGGCCGATGCCCAGTTCCTCGGCGATGCTGCGCAGGGACTCGCTCTTGTCCTGCCATGCGACCCGCGGTGCGAAGAACCGTCCCGCCAGCTTCGGGTCGGCCTTCAGCAGGGCGAGGATCGAGGGATCGGAGCGGCTGGAGATGCTGCTGAGCACCCCGCGGCCGGCCAGACGGTCGACGAGACCCAGGACCTCGGGCTTCATGGCCGGCAGGGCGGCATCCCGGGACTCGACCGCGATGCCGTCCCACATCGTGTTGTCGAGATCCCAGACCACGCATTTGATCAGCGATTCCCGACCGGTCATGACCGGGATCCCACCTTGCGGAGCCGCATGGTCAGATGGGTCGCCTCGAAGTCGAACTGGCGGTAGAGCGCCCGCATACGCACGTTCTGCACATGCACCTTGCCCACGATCTCCTCGACGCCCTGTGCCCGCACGTACTCCAGGCCCCGTCGGAGCAGCAGTTCACCGATCAGCGTGCGCTCGGGGACGTCCGCCACCGCCAGGGACCGGAAGTTGGCGTAGCACTGGCCGCTCATGGGGTTGGTGTTCACGGTGATCCAGACCCAGCCATCGGTCGGCCGGTCGCCCCGGCAGGCCACGAACATCCCGTCCCGGGACCGGGCCATCGCCTTGCTCAGCCTTTTCTCGTGCACTTCCACGGCGGTGATGGCGTCGTCGGCGAAGGAGATCTTCGCGATCTCCACCTCGAACTCGGCCAATCGTGAGACGTCGTCCTCCCGGGCCTGGCGGACCGTGAAACCGTCGGAGTCATCGTGCATGATAGGGCTAATCATAGCTGACGGGCCGTGTCCCGGACCGGACGCTCCGCCCCCGCCTCGGCCGCCGCACCCTTCCTGACGAGGGCACCTGGACGGAACCGCCGCTCCCCGCACTTCGGGCACCCGGCCTCCTGCAGAGCGGTCACCGAGCTCCAGGGGGCCTCGAACCCCACCTCGAACCGTTCGTCACAGTTCATGCAGCGGTATTCCCGGCGGCGTTGCAGCTTCTCGCGGGTGTAGAGCGGGCCCTCGTACGCGTCCGCCGCGGACAGGCCGGTGGTGTTCGTGGTCAGCAGATGCTGGAAGAACCCCGTCCCGCCGAGGATTCCGCTGCCTTCGTATTCGTTGAAGTTGCGGATCATGGAATGGGTGACGAGGCCCAGATCGATGATCTCCCGCTGCACGTCCAGCATGTCGTTCGGGCCCTTGGCGCCGAAGGAGAAGAAGATGCTGCGCGCCGGGCCTTCCTCCAGGGCCTCCACGGCCCTGGAGAGGAACAGGCGCGCGCCTTCGGCGGTGTACGGCGGGTCGGTCATGGCCACGTCGAACTGGCCGAGCAGCCGTTGCGGCAGGGGCTGCCGCAGGTCGTGCTGGGTGAGGTCGACCGGCAGGGACAGATCGGTCGCCGTGTCCGCGATGAAGTCGAGGAAGTCCTCGGAGATGTCGACCACGGCCAGCCGTGAGGTGAGCGGGATCCCCAGAGCGCGTCCGACGACGCCGATCGCGAGCGAGACCAGGTCGTCGTCCCCGATCAGCACCAGGGAGCTGCCGGGCAGCAGGCCCGCGTTGATCAGCGCGAGGACCCTGCGGACCTTGGTCTCGGCCGTGCAGTGCGACTGGTCCAGGGAGAGGTCGACCGCGGGGCCCGCCGCCATGATCTCCCGCAGCTCCTCCACCGCGCCGGCCAGCTCCGGGGGGATCACGATCTCGTTGCCGTCGCAGGAGCGGCACACCGACGACAGGTCGAGCCCCATGCCGAGGGCGTCCGACAGGGACATGCCCTTCGGGGTGAGCGAGGACGGGCGCTCCTTGGTCAGCAGTCCCCGCTTGCGGAGCTCGCCGGCGACAGCGGCCACGAGCGGCACGGGCAGGGACGTGGCCCTGCTCACGTCCTTCACCGCGGGGTTGCCGAGGCGGCGGAAGGCGGCGACGACGGACCGGACCCCGGCCGCGCCTTCCTGGAGGCCCACCGCGTCGGCGATGCCCGTCAGGGTGGTCCCGGAAACCCGGCGCTCCCGTGATGTCGTCTCGCCAGCCATGTGAAATCCGTTCAGCATCGAGTGGAGGAAGCCCTCTGCATAGTACGGGCCGCTGATGGATAGCATCGCTGCGTGTCGGATCACGCGTATCAGATGCCAGCCCGGAAGAGTTCGTCCGAGGCGCCGTTGCGGTTGGAATGCCGGATATCCGGTGATCCGGCGGGGAGGCCGACGGTTCTGCTCCATGCGCTGGGGAACACGGGGCGGAGCTGGGACCGGCTCGTATCCGCGCTGAGTCCGCAGAAACGCCGCCTGTACGTACCGGATCTCCGTGGGCACGGGCTGAGTCCCCGGGCCGACGCGTACACCTTCGAGCTGATGTACGAGGACGTGATGTCCCTGATCGACGGGCACCGCCTGGGCGCCGTCGACCTGGTGGGGCACTCCATGGGGGGCCATGTCGCCTGGCTCATCGCCCAGCGCCACCCCTCCCGGGTCCGCAAGCTGGTGATCGAGGACACACCTCCGCCCCCGCGGGACGCGGCCGCGGAGGCGGAGCTGCGGGAACGCTCACGGGGGGCCGGCGGCCACGGACCCGTCATCTCCCTATACCAGGAGTTCCGCGAGCTGCGCAGGACGGGAGAGCTGGACAGCACGGCGGTGCGCCCGATCATCGACGGCCTCAGGAAGGTGGATCCGGGCTGGTGGCAGCGGCTCGGGCAGGTCACCGCCGAGACGCTGGTGATCAGTGGCGGGCTGTCCAGCCCGGTCCCCCGCGCCCTGCTGGCCGAGGTCGCCGAGGCGGTGCCGCGGGGGCGGCTCCTCGCCATCGACGCGGGCCACTACGTGCACCGCACCGAACCCGATCGCTTCTGCGCCGAAGTGGCCCGCTTCCTCGGATGAACCCCGGCCCCGGGGCGCCGGGGCGCGTTCCGTAAGGCCCGTCCGCCCGGAGTGCGCACGCCTTCGACGCCACGAGGGCCGGGGGGAGACCCCGAGCCGCGCCGCCGGGGCCACCCCGGTACGTCCGGGTACCGGGGTGGCCCTCTCCGCCTCACGACGGCGCGCACCGGACGCCGCCGGGCCCGCCAGGGGGCACAGAACGGCCCTCAGGCCAGGGGAGCGGCCGCCTCCTTCGCGCACCGGTAGGCGGACTCCACCACGAGCTGCACCTCCAGGGCGTCCTGGGCACCGACCTTTCCGTGCGGGGAGACGACGCCCGTCACCGTGTCGAAGTACGCCGAGATCGCGGCGAGCTCCGGGCTCCGCCCGCCCTCCTCGACCGTGCCGTCCGCCCGCCGCAGCTCGTTGCGGCGCACATCGAGGACGTGGTCGCCGTCCGCGGTGGTGACGGTGACCGAGGTCTCCAGCCGGCGCGCGGCCCGGTCGATCCGCAGCGTCGCCGGTACGCCCTGGAACGACATGTCCACCCGGGCCCGCTGCTCGACGCCCGTCGCGTCCACCTCGCACGCTTCGACGTCCGGCGGGCCGAAGACCGCCATGAGCAGGTCGATGGCGTGCGGCCCCAGGTCCAGGAGGGCCCCGCCGCCGGCCCGCCGCGCGTCGTCGTACCAGGGGGTGCAGGCCCGCCACACCCGGTTGCCGGGGGTGGCGAAGGAGAACTCGACGCGCTGCGCGCCGGAGCGCGCCACCTCGGCGAACGGCTTCAGCAGCGGGTGGAAGCGGAAGGGCATGTTCACACCCAGCAGCTTCTCGGCGGCCGGGTGTGCCGCCATCCGCCGCGCTTCCTCCACCGTGGCGGCGAGGGGTTTCTCGCAGAGCACCGCGATACCGGCGTCGAGCGCCGCCAGGACCGGTTGTGCGTGGGAGTCGTTGGGCGTGCAGACGCTGATCACGTCCGGGCGCGCCTCCTGGATGAGCCGCTCGACGGAGGTACCGGTCCACACCTGTGGACGGTCCGCCACCAGGGCCCGGGCGCGCTCGACGTCGCTGTCCACCAGCCCCACGAGGTCCATGGTGTCCCGGGCGTCGGCGCAGGGCAGGTGGTAGCGCTGGAACACCCTTCCGGCGCCCACGGCCGCGAACCGTATCCGCTCGTCGCTCATCGGTCAGCTCCTCAGCTGTGCGAGGGCGTGCTCACCGCATGCCCTCGCCGTCTCGGCGGCGAAGACCGGGAACGTCTGGCCGAGGTGTTCCCGGTCGTACGCGGCGATCATGGCGCGCAGTTCGGTCTCCAGCCGGTCGGCGAGTCCGGGCGGGTTCTCGTCCGCGAGCATCAGCCCCACGTTGAGGAAGGCCACGAGCAGCTCGGCGAGCCCCTGGTTCCAGCGCCGCAGCCGGCCGAGCAGGGGGAGCACGGACTCGGCGCCGGTGCCGCGCCCGGCACGGACGGCGTCAGCGATGCTCTGCGCCAGGAACGGGGCCTCGTTCTCCTTGCGGTCGTTGATCTCGGAGGAGACCCTGCTCCAGGCCGTCCACAGGTGCTCCACCCGCTCGTCCTCGACGTAGTAGTCACGGCGGGCCTGCCACAGCACCTCTCTGGCGGCGCCCTCCACCCCGTCGATCTCGGGCTTCTCGTACCGCGTGGCCTTCTCGTAGATCTCGGTGCCGCGGAGCGCGATGGCACGGTTGATCAGGAAGAACGGGTTCTCGCTCTCGTGCACCCGGGCGGCCACGATGAACCCCAGGTTCTCCCAGAGTTCGTCGAGCGTCGTACCGGGTTCGATCATGATCCAGCCGGGTTCCAGCTCGATGCGCTCCTGTTTGAACATGCGGGCGGCGTCGAAGTTGTACTCCACCGTGGTCCCCTTGCGGAACCGCTTCATCATGCCGGGCGACCCGGTCTCCATGCCGAGGAGCGCCAGGTCCATGCCGGCCCGGCGCAGGGTGCGCAGGGCCTCCCGGTCGATGAGGCCGGTGTCCACGCGGAACTCGCAGTGGAAATTGATCTTCAGGTCGCGGCGGAGGATCTCCTCGGCGAAGCCGACGGCGTGGTTGTAGCCGTCCTGGAAGGCGCCGCCGAAGTTGTCGTCGTTGAACCAGAGGAACCGGGTGCCGAACTCCCTCTGCAGGTACTCGATCTCGTCGACCGCGTCCTCCACCGGCCGTACGCGCCAGTACTCGCCCACCA
The DNA here is from genome assembly GCF_008704555.1 of Streptomyces nitrosporeus. Taxonomy (NCBI): domain Bacteria; kingdom Bacillati; phylum Actinomycetota; class Actinomycetes; order Kitasatosporales; family Streptomycetaceae; genus Streptomyces; species Streptomyces nitrosporeus. Next base: position 2,890,014 of record NZ_CP023702.1, on the reverse strand, counting down.
CTCCGGGCTGTCGCGGCGCGTAGCAGAAGGTGCACTTGGCGTGGCAGCCGCGGCTGGTGTACGTCGACGCGCGGGGCGTGGGGATGCCGTTCTTGCGGTGGTGGAGGAGGAGGTCGCGGCCGGGCCAGGAGACTTTGGCGAGGTCGGGGAGCTTGGGCGGCCCGCTGCTGCGGACGCGGCCGTTCTGCCAGAACCACAGTCCGGGGACGGTGTGCCAGTCCCGGCCGGCGGCCAGGCACTCCATCAGTCCTTCGACCGTGAGTTCGCCCTCGCCGAAGGCGACGCAGTCGGCCTCCGGGATGCGTTCGGCGATGAGTTTGCCGTTGTAGGTGCAGAACGCCCCGCCGATCGCGACGAAGACGTTGGGGTCCGCCTTGCGGACGCAGCGCAGGAGCCGGACCGCGTCGATGATGTGCAGGTCGTACATGATGCTGATGCCGACGAACTTCGGCCGTTCACGCCGGATCAGGTCGGTGATGGCCTCGTCACTCGGGTTCCGCCCGTGCAGGTTGAGTGCCTGGACCGAATACCCGCAGCCCCTGAGGTGACCCGCTATGCAGGCCACACCCAGGTTCTCCCGGACCCGCTTGTAGAACAGCCGCATCGCCGGGTCCAGAGACAGGTACTCCTCATCGTTGATGAGGACGTTCTGGTTGTTCAGGCTCGCGACGCCGGTGGGGATTTCCCGGGGGGTCAGCAGGACTGCATCTGCCATGGCTGGTTTCCATTCTCGTGTGTACGTGCGCGTCTCGGCACCGACCGGGTCACTTGGCCATCGCCTGTTCTCCGCACAGCCTCTTCGTCTCCTCGACGAACTCGGGGTAGGGCTGCCCGAGGACCTTGCGGTCGTAGGCGTCGACCAGCGCGCGCAGTTCCGTCTCCAGCCGGTCCGCGAGTCCGGGCGGGTTCTCGTCCGCGAGCAGCAGCCCGACGTTGAGGAAGGTGACCAGCAGATCCGACAGGCCCTCGACCCAGCCGCGCAGCCGGGTGATCAGCACACGCAGACCCTGCCCGCCCTCGGCCCTGCGCTTCCTGGTGGCATCGACGACGAGCTGCGCGACGAAGGGGAGTTCTTCCTTGCGGTCGGCGACTTCCCCGCTGACCTTGCTCCAGGCGGCCCACACGTCCTCGACCCGCTGGTCGGGGATCCGGTACTCCCGGCGGGCTTCCAGGAGGACGTCCCTGGCCGGGCCTTCCACATCCGGGAGTTCCGGGGGGGAGGGGTCGGCTATCTTGTCGTACATTTCCGTGCCGCGCAGTGCGATGGCCCGGCTGACGAAGGAGAAGGGGTTCTCACTGACGGCGATGTCAGCGGCCACGATGAACTCCAGGTTCTCCCAGAGGTCGTCGATCGTCGTCTCCGGCTCGATCATGATCCAGCCGGGTTCCAGCTCGATGCGCTCCTTCTTGAACATGCGGGCGGCGTCGAAGTTGTACTCCACCAGGGTTCCCTTGCGGAACCGTTTGGCCATGGCCGGGGACCCGGTCTCCATGCCCAGCAGCGCGGAGGCCATGCCGGCCCGGCGCAGGGTGTGCAGGGCCTCCCGGTCGATGAGGCCGGTGTCGACGCGGAACTCGGAGTGGAAGCTGATCTTCAGGTTGCGGCGGAGGATCTCCTCGGCGAAGCCGACGGCGTGGTTGTAGCCGTCCTGGAAGGCGCCGCCGAAGTTGTCGTCGTTGAACCAGAGGAAGCGGGTGCCGAACTCCCTCTGCAGGTACTCGATCTCGTCCACGACGTCTATCGGCGACCTGACCCGCCAGGCGTTGCCCGCCTGGACCCCCGGCGCCCGGGGCACGTAGCAGAAGGTGCACTTGGCGTGGCAGCCGCGGCTGGTGTACGTCGACGCCACCGGTGTGGGGATGCCGTTCTTGCGGTGGTGGAGGAGCAGGTCGCGCCCGGGCCAGGGCACTTTGGCGAGGTCGGGGAGCCTGGGCGATCCGCTGCTGCGGACGCGGCCGTCCTGCCAGAACCACAGTCCGGGGACGGTACGCCAGTCCCGGCCGGCGCCCAGGCACTCCATCAGCCCTTCGACCGTGAGTTCGCCCTCGCCGAAGGCCACGCAGTCGGCCTCCGGGATGCGTTCGGCGATGAGTTTGCCGTTGTAGGTGCAGAACGCCCCGCCGATCGCGACGAAGACGTTGGGATCCGCCTTGCGGACGCAGCGCAGGAGCCGGACCGCGTCGATGATGTGCAGGTCGTACATGATGCTGATGCCGACGAACTTCGGCCGTTCACGCCGGATCAGATCGGTGATCACCTCGTCACTCGGGTTCCGCCCGTGCAGGTTGAGTGCCTGGACCGAATACCCGCAGCCCCTGAGGTGACCCGCTATGCAGGCCACACCCAGGTTCTCCCGGACCTTCTCGTAGAAGAGGCGCATCGCCGGATCCAGGCGGAGGTACTCGTCATCGTTGATCAGGACGTTCTGATTGTTGACACTGGAGAACCCGGTGAGGATCTCCCGAGGGGTCAGCAGGATCGCGTCAGCCATCTGTACTCCACTCCGAGTGCCCTGCCGCGCCTCCGGTGAGGAGGAACGCGGCGTTGTTACCGCCGAACCCAAAGTTGTTCACCATGACGGAACGGATCCCGTCACAGGGCTCCGGATCGCGCAGCACCCGCACATGTCGTGCGTCAAGGGGCTTGCGCAGACCCGGTGTGCCCGGGAGCACCTCGTGATGCAGGGCCCGTACCGCCGCTACGACAGCGGGGAAGACCGAGGCGTGCAGCAGATGGCCGGCCGCTCCCTTGTACGAACTGACCGGGACGCCCCGCCATCCGTGCTCGGCGCCGACCTGGTCGAGGGCCAGCAGCTCGGCCTCGTCGCCCTGCCGGGTGCCGGGGGCGTGGCCGTGTACGTAGTCGACGCTGGTGAGACCGGCCATGGCCAGCGCCTCTCTCATGCACGCGGCGCCGATGTGCGCGTTGAGCCGGCTGATGCCCTGCCCCGCCACCCGGCAGGAGATTCCGCTGAGCGTCGCCAGGGGCGTGTGCCCGCGGGCCGCCGCGTGCTCGGCGCTCTCCAGCACGATCACGCCGGCGCCCTCGCCGATGGTGACGCCGGAGCGCTCCTCGTCGAACGGGCGGGCGGCGCTCGTGGACGTCGCCCGCAGCACGTCGAGGCAGGCGTAGTCGTACGAGTTGAGGGACGAGACCCCGGTGACGACCGCCGTGTCGGCGAGCCCGCACAGCAGCCACTCGCGCGCCATGGCGAGTCCGAAGGCGCCCGAGGCGCACGCGTGGGCCATCAGCACCGCGTTCTGCGGGGCGACGCCCGCTGCGTCGTCGTTCCCGCCGGGCTCCAGGGCGATCTCGCCGATCCGGGGGGCGTCACCGACCTGCGGGAGATGCGGGACCACCCCGGCGGACACCAGCAGGGTCCGGCCCGGCAACCGGTCGAGCCCGGCCTCCCGCAGGGCCTCACGGCGCGCACGGTCGACCAGCGCGCGCCGCGCGGGCTGTCCGTGCGGCGTCTCCACATCGGTCTGGCACACGGTTCTGCTGCGGAAGCGGGACGCGTCGAACCGGGTCAGTTCGGACAGTCCCCGGTTGCCGTCGAGGAGGTTTTGCCAGAACGCGTCGCCCCCGTCGCCGAAGGCGGTGACCAGGCCGGTGCCGGAGACGACCACCGACGGGTCCGCCCGCTGCGGGAGCCGGGGCCCTGTCCGGGCGGTGCCGCCGGCGCGTGACGCGCGGGAGCCGTCGGCGTCGGCGGCGGTCACGGTCACTGCCGCGACCCGGTAGCCGTCGCTGTCCGGGTCCCGCAGGACCTCGCACACGGCCATCGCCTCGTGCAGGCCCGCGGAGACCGCGCCCAGGGCCCAGCGTGTCGCCTGCGAGGTGGCCCCACGGGGGCTGATCAGCACATAGCCCGGACCGTCCCAGCCGCTGACCTCCGCCAGTTCCTGGAGCAGCTGGGCCGGCTCCGGGGACATGGCCTCGGACGGCCGCAGCCTGCGGCCTCCCGCCTCGGCCTCCACGCACCGGGCGACGTACCGGGAGGTGGTCGTGACGCAGTAGTCGGTGGCCGCCATCACCACCGGCACGCCGGCGCGCAGGGAGGGGGGCAGGTGGCCGAGGGCCGTGGACAGCACCTCGACGAAGGCGGCGGCCAAGGTCTCGCCGGGGGCGAGGACGGACAGGTCCCGCCGGGAACGCAGGCCGTCCAGGACCCGGGGGGCCGTACCGCCCACGATCACCGTGCTCGTTTTCGGGGTGGTCATGTCACCGCCGTTCCGGGCGCCGGGGCGTCGTCCACCGGACCGAGCCGCGCGGCCAGTTCGTGAAGGGTGAGCCGGCCGGCGAGGAAGGGGCCCACGTCCGCGAGGCGCGGGTCGTCGTGCCGGTCCGCGACCAGCCGCCAGAACCGCGGCAGCAGGTCACCGGTGTCCCGGCGCGCCCTCGGCAGGTGGTACGCGATCGCGTCGAGCAGCTCGAAGGTGGCGCCCGCAGCGGAGAGGCGCAGCCCGAGTTCGAGATCCTCGCCGCCCCACAGCTCCCCGTAGTGCTCGTCGAAGCCGCCGACCTTTTCGAACACCGTGCGCCGCATGCTGGTGTTCGTACCGATGCAGGTCAGCCAGCGCAGCGAGGCGTAGTCGGGCGACTGCACCACCTTCCGGGCGGTCCTCTCGATGAACGAGCGGCGCGGCCCGAGAAGAGGGGCGGCGGAACCGAGGCCGGCGACGGTGCCGGGCTCGATCTGCCGGCCGCGGGCACCTGTCAGGGTCGCCTGCAGCGGCTGGGGGTCGGGCGTCAGAGCGAATGCCGAGAGGTCGACGATGCCGCCGTGCACCACGGCGGCGGCCGGGCTCCGGTGGGCCGTGAGGTGCTCCTCCAGCAGCCGCGGTGTGGCCACCGTGTCGTCGTCGAGGAAGAGCAGCACCTCGCCGCGCGCCAGCCGGGCACCGCTGTTGCGCGCGCAGGCCGCGCCACGCCCGCCCGTAGCGGCGGACCGGATCGGCAGACCCTCCGGAACGGCATCGAGGACCTGCTCCACCGCACCGGGCTCCGGCGCGTCGTCGACCAGGATGACCTCGAACCGCTCGCGGTCCAGGGTCTGTTGCGCCAGAGCCGTCAGCGTGAGCAGTAAGCGCGTGGTCCGGTCGCGGGTCGGAACGACCACACTGACCGCTGTGCCGCCGGGCGGGTGGCCCGGCGGCACAGCGGTCAGTGGTATGTCCGTCATGCCAAGGAGGCGCTGTCGGGGGCCTTCTGGCCGAGGATGTAGGTGGCGAGCCCCTCGATGGAGAAGAGCGTCTCCTCCGTCAGTTCCTCGTCCTCGAAGACGACATCGAATTTCTCCTCAAGGATCAGCAGGTACTCCAGAGCGTCGAGGGAGCTGAACCCGTACTGCTCCACCATGCTGGCGTCGCCTTCCCCGGACACCTCCCGGAGAGGGGCCTTGGTCATGCCTGCTGCTATCTCGTGGAGTTCCTTGATGAGTTCGGCGCGGTCCATTGTGTTTTGTCTCCTGTGTGAAGAATCGCGGTCAAACCTTGGTGCACCGCTCGTCGACCTGCTGCTCGGTCAGGCCGCGGAAGCGGTCCATGCGGAAGTAGTGCTGGAGGTCGCCGCCAAACTCGGCGCGGTAGTAGAAGTCCGTGGTGTGGCGCTCCGTCTCCGTGCTGACCTTCTCCCCGCGCCGGAGCGCGGCGATCAGGTCGGAGACGGGGTAGAGGAATTCGACCTTGCTGCGCAGGTACCAGTTCTCGCCGTGCTTCGTGACGACCGGGAGGTCCTCCTCGGGACCCGAACCGTCCGGCAGCATGCGGATGGGCTGGCACATCAGGTCGTACCGGAACACCTCGTCCATGACCGGCACCAGGTGCGGGGGCAGGCCGGGGCGCATGCTCTCCTCCCACCAGAGTTTCAGCAGCCGCTTGGTGAGCAGCCGCCAGACGTTGGGGTCGACGTTCTCGCTGGCGGAACTCGTCGGTCTGGCGACCGCGTGCAGCTCCCTCGCCTCGGGATCGTCGCTCTCCTCGACCCAGTCGGAGAAACTGAGGATGACGCGTGACTGGGGGATGTCGGCGAGCTCCCGCAGGGCGACCCAGATGTTGTGCAACCACAGGCTCCGGGCCAGTACCCGGTTCCAGCAGATGAAGCGGAGCATGCGCTCGTTGTCCGCGAGCGTCATGGTGTTGTGCGAGAGCACGTAGTCGAAGTCGTCCTGCTCACCGCGCACGGTCACCAGCCCGTGCTCCTGCTTCTTGGTGTGGTACTCGGTGTTCGGCAGGAGCATCAGCGGGTGGACGGCGATGAACGGCGTGTGCCGTGCCGCCCGGTCGTAGCCTTCCAGGAACGAGGCGACCGTCTCTCCCGGCGCACCCCAGATCAGCTCCAGGTACGGCGTGATGTCGTGCTCGATCAGCCAGGAGACGAGGCCCTCCCAGTCGTTCAGCTTCATGTTCCGCCGGCGCATGAGATCGAGCACCGAGTCATCCATCGTCTGGAGGGCGAGGATGAAGGCACTGTGCATCCCGGACTGCTTCATCTTCTCCATGATGCGGTAGAACCCGGCAGACTTGTTCTTCGCCCAGGAGGTTTCGAGCCGGTTCGGGAAACCGTATTTACTCCGTACCCGGAGGAGGTCGTCGAGGAATTCCTCGTCCTCGCGCAGGAGCCCGAAATTGGAGTCGGCGAGCATGAGGATGTCCGCGCCGTGCCGGCCCAGCACGTCCAGCTCTTCGCGCAGCCGCTCCCGTGAAAACGCCCGCATCTTCTGCCCGGTGGCGCCCCCCCAATAACAGAATGCGCACTTGTACGGACACCCGCGGTTCGTCTCCATGAGTGCGTAGTCGTAGAGGAAGCGCCCCTTCTTGTCGACGAGAGGTATTGCTCCCGTCAGGATGGGGGACGGCAGGATCTCAAGATCCTGAATGCGCTCGCGCGGGGGGGTCGTGACGAGGTTTCCGTCGGTCTCCCGGAAGGAGATGCCCTGGATTCCGTGGAGTTCGGCGTGGCGGGCTCCGTCGATATAGGCGTTCATCAGGTCCCGGAAGACCAGCTCGCCCTCACCGTTCACCACCACGTCGACCTGGGGGAACATGCGGAAAACACGCTCGGCCTGGTGGGCGACGTGGTTGCCGCCGAAGATGACCCAGCCCTGCGGGTTCATCTGCTTGAAGGTCTCCGCGAGGGTGCCGAAGGCGCGGAAGTTCCAGCCGAGGACGGAGAAGCAGAGGATGTCGGGGACGCCGTCGCGTATGAGGTCCCGGGCCATGGCGTTCAGGCCGGCGTCACCGGGATAGTTCCTGATGGAGATGTCCATGAGGCGCCGGACGCGGTCATCCGCCTCGGCGTAGGACTTCAGATAGCCAATTGCCAGGGGCATGGAGGCTGCAGAATTCCCCCAGACGCCTTGCTGGACGAGCAATGCGCGAGTCTTCTCCATATGTTGGCCCATCCCCAGCAGTCACTAAGTCAGGTACAGGTTGCAGATCGAGGTTACAGCAGCAGGTCGCCAGTGCAATGGTGCCGCCGAAACCATGCTGTCGGCCATGCCGCCGGCGTGGCCAATTCTTTTCGGTCTGTACGTTTCCGGCCGGGTGGCGGCTTGATGCGGGCCACCGTGCGGACGTAGCGCGGCGGCCCGCCACCCTTCCGATGATCAGCTGGCTGAAGTGGGATTTCTCTGATGATCGCGCGATGCGGGCCGGGTGGCCGGCAGGGGTGGACGACGGAGCCGGAAGGGGGTTGTGAGGCCGTGGGAATGGCTGGAAACATATTGATCCCGGTGGGACGGGAAGTAAACATGGCAAACCCGAATCCAGGCGTTTTCGGCCACCTTCCCTCTCGTTTTCTGCCAGTCTGGAAACCGCTCTGTGCGTGCAAGGCGGCCATCGCTACGCTCCGCTGTGCTGCACCTTTTATTCGTCACCGCTCGGGCTCGGAGTTACATGAAGGAGATTTCCGACACGTGGTGCCCGGTCGTCTTGCCGCATGTGGAAACGGACGACGGACGGCTCTATTTCATGGGGCGTCAGGTCGAGGTTTCCGGCCAGTTGCCGGACGGCGACGCCGCCCTGCTGTCCCGCTGCGACGGCAGCCGGCCCCTGGACGGCTTCAGCACGGCCGACCGCGAGACCATCGGCCGCTGGCGGCAGCACGGACTGCTGCTCATGGCACCCCCGCTCACCCCCGGCCACGCGGCCACGGCACCGCCCGTGGTCGTGTCACCCCACCCGGATGACGCCGCGCTGGCCCTCGGCGGGACGATAGCCCGGCAGGGCGGCCGGTTCCTCGACGTCTTCAGCGTCGAGACCTGGACCAAGGACCCGTACTACGCCGGACACCCGGCGATGACGGAGCGCCTGCTGCTCGCCGAGGAGGAGGTCGCCGCTCGCGTGCTGCGCGCCCGGGCGGAGTTCCTGGGCTTCGTCGACGCAGCCGACCGCGACTTCAGAAAGGACCGCTTCTTCGCCGACACGGCCTGGTCCGACGGGTTCGCGCAGGAGGAGCCGGAGCTCTTCGAGGCCGTCACCGAACGGCTCGCCACCCTCCTCGACGGCGCCGGCGACGTCTTCGCGCCGCTGGGAGTCGGCGGCCACGTCGACCACCTCGCCTGCCGGGAGGCCGTCCTCGAACTGGCACGCCGTGGCGCGCTCGACGGTGCGCGGGTCGCTTTCTACGAGGACCAGCCGTACTCCCTGTTCTCCTCGGCGGAGGAGACCGCGGCGAAGCTCGGTGCGCGCCTGGCCCGGACGGGCCTCGGCGGACTGCACCCGGAGCTCCTGCCCGTGGACGACACGGCGGCGCTCATCAAGAGCGAGGCACTGAGCGCCTACCGCATCCAGGTACGCAAAGGCATCATCCACCGCATCCGCCGGCACGGCCTGCGCATGGCGGAGGGCTCCTGGAGCCCGGCCGCCGAGCGTGTCTGGTGGATGCGACGCAGCTGACCGGTTCCCCCATGACCAGCAACCGCGGCCCCGCCGCTCTGTGAAGGGTTTCCTATGTACGCACTGGCTCAGTCCCTGACGCCCGAGGACCAGGAGGTCCTCGCGGAGGCATGTGCCGAAGTGGGCATCACTCTGCACGTGACGGACCCCGAAGCGAGCCACACCGCACCGTCCGAGGGACTCCTCGTCTCCTTCCACCGGGTCGCCGCCGACCGGCCGGGCGACCTGTCCGTGGAGGAGCTGAAGAGCCGGGGCGGTTACCCGGTGGCCGTGCTCGACGGCATATCCGCCACCGAGGTCCTCTCGGCCGTCTCCAGCGGCTTCGGCTTCACGCTGGCCAGTCCTCTGAAGCGGTCCCGGCTCGTGAAGACGCTCAGCTACTTCAAGACCGTCACGCCGCCCGAGAACACCCAGGTGCTCACCCTGGACGGGAAGGGCACACTGAGCTCCGCCGCGAAGTCGGTCCCCGTGACCGACGCCGAGGCGGGGCTGCTGCGTCTGCTGCACGACCGGTCGGGCCAGATCGTCTCCCGCGAGGACCTCACCGAGGCCGCGGGGGGCGAGGACGTGAACAAGGTGACCTCGGTGCTGAAGCAGAAGTTCCTGGACATCGATTCCGGCGCGAAGCTCCTCAAGATCCCGCACCTGGGCTTCCGTCTGGTCGGGACGGTCCGCGAGGGCGCGAACTGATGCGCGCCGTGGTGGTAACCGGTGCCCCCGGTGTGGGCAAGACCAGGCTGGGCCACCAGCTGGTGACCCGGTACAGCGTCCCGGCGGCGGCGATGGACTGCGATCCCGTCGTCCATCCCTACGACGGCGGCGAGGAGATATACGACCTGATGGCCTCGGCCCTGCGCGCCGCCGTGCCCGTGTACCAGGACTGGGGTGCGCGCGTCGTGGTCGTCACCGGGGTGGTCCTGGCGGGCCGTGCCTACGACCGCCTCCACAAGGTGTTCGAGGAGCTCGGCGCCGACCCGGTCTACTACGGGCTCCGGGCCGAGGAAGAGGCCCTGGCCGCCCGGATCGAGAACGATGCGGGCGGCCGGCACTTCATCGAGGGGCGGCTGGCCGAGCTCTACCTCGACGCGGAGGTGCCCGATGTGCCCGGTGTCCGGCTGATCGACACCACGCACCTGACCCTGATGGAAGCGGTCGACGCGGTCGCGGCCCTGGAGCGTGCCGAGCTGGGGCCCCGGTGGCTCGGCACGCCGGCGTGATCACTGGAAACGGCCGACCTCCAGGCCCTCGCCGCCGGACCGCGTGGAGAGGACGAAACCGTAGTAGTGCGTGGCGCCGATCCCCGTGACGTACTCCCGGACCTCCTCGCCGAGCGGGCCCGTGAGCTGCTGGTCTTCGTCGAGCTGGGCGAAGGCCGGCCAGCGCGGGGGCGTGGACGGCCTCAGCAGCAGCCGCCCGGAGACGTTCAGACGCCGCAGTTCGGCCTCCAGCTCCGAGATGAAGAACGGTCCGCTCTCGTCACCGTAGGCCGCGGCCTGGAGCAGGGCCTCGCCCTCCTGGCTGAGGAGCCGGGGGACCTGGCGCAGGAGTTCCCAGAAGAACTCCAGGCCGTCGAGCCCGGCTTCACCGGCCAGCCAGCCGAGCGAGCCGCGACGCAGCGGCAGGCAGGGCGGGTTGGAGACGACGAGGTCGAACCGGTCGTCGAGGGACAGGGACATGATGTCCCCCTCGGCGGTTGTCAGCCGGTCTCCGAGACCGTTGATGTGCGCGTTGACCGTCGCGGCCGCCGTGCACTCCGGATTGATGTCGACCGACAGCACGTCGGCGCCGTTCCGGGCCGCCGAGAGGCCGAGGATGCCGGTGCCGCACCCGAGGTCCAGGGCCGACCGGACACCGGTGCGGGCCGCCACGAGCCGGGACAGGGTCATCGAGTCGGTGCCGACCCAGGGTGCGTACGATCCGGAGTCCCGCCCCGCCGCCCGCCAGGCGGCGAGGAGGGCCATACCGTCCCCGCGGACCAGGCAGTAGTCGGCCGACACCTTGCCGGAGTCCTCGGAGAGCACCCCGGCGCGGAGCAGGAGATCGAACAGCGGACCGGGGAGCTCCGAGCGGACCTCGGATTCCGCCACCCGCTCCCCGAAGACGAACAGGGAGGAGAGGACGGACTCGGCGGACATGGTGGTGGAGATCGCCGCCAGGGTCTCGGCGTTCCGCCATGGTGCTAGTTCGCCGAGCCAGTCTCCGGCGAGTGTGAGCAGATCGTGCTGCGGGAGCCCGCGAAGCCTCTGCAGCCCGGCACCTGCGAAATCGTCGCCGGAAATCCCATCCACGGAAATCATTACGCTCCTCGACGTCTTGTGTGCTCTGGCTTTCTGGCGCCCTGTCGCCCGCGGAATCAGATCAGTGGGGAGAGGGTTCCCCGGTCGGCTCGAAGACCGGGGTGAATGCCGATTTCAGTTCCCGCAGCCGTTCCAGGGCGCGGGGCCCCGAGTACGGTGCGCAGCGCGCGATTTCCTCTTCGGAGATACCGCCGAACAGATAGAGATTGACCACGTCTATCGGTCCGGTGCAGCTCTTGCAGAAGGGGAAACGGGGCCGGTTCTGCATGAACATATCGTAGTGCTGGTGTTTTCCGAACTGCTCGTGGATGAGTTCGGGCCCCTGCTTTATGTTTCCCATGGGCTTGAGCCAGGCATAGGGGCAGGCGGAGACGTCTCCCTGTCCGAAAAGCTGGACCATGGTGGCCGTCGCGTAGCACCGCAGGGTGCGGACGCCGGTGCGCAGCTGGTTGTCGATGTGCTCCACGAAGGCGCGCGGCGGCAGGACCGTGGACAGCTCGTCGTAGCGCTCGAGCAGCGGTGCGAAATGATCACCGAGTTCGGGCGCGTGGCTGGCCCTGGTCTCGCCGCGGACGGGGAAGAAGTAGAGCATGACGCCCTGGCCGTAACGTTCCAGCAGGAACTCGGCGAAGTCCGCCTGACCGGTGGCGTTCGCGTCGGTGATCACCGACTGGACCTCGATGGGAATGCCCAGCTGTGCGGCGTGGTCCAGGTGCCGCATGATGACGGGGAAGAGCTTGTGCTGCTTGGGCGGCAGCCGGTGCCTGTTCATCTCCAGGGTGTGGCCGTCCAGGGAGAGGCACAGCTGGACGTTGCCCAGCGCGGCGAGCGCCTCCAGGCGGGCCGGCGTCAGGAAGGCGCCGTTGGTGATGACCTGTACGACCTCGTACTTCTCGCTGCACTCCGCGACGAACTCGGTGGAGCCCTTCAGCCAGAAGAACTCACCGCCGCTGAGGCGCATGATCGGGCTGTCCACCTGCTGGTGGTAGGCGTCGAGGATCTCGTGCCAGTCCGCACGCCGGTCGGTGGTCAGGCGAAGCCGCGCGTCCGGGACCTCCATCAGGAGATTGAAGTCCTCGGTGAGGCAGTAGGTGCACCGCATCTGGCACAGCTGTTCCTCGATGACCATGTCGTTCATAAGGAGCTTGAGGCGATTCTGCCCGTCACGATGCGCGAACATCGCTTCACGAATCTGCGTTTTTAGGGCCATACCCTATCTCCACACCTAGGTCGTTTCGCGCATGACTCCAGCGTTCGTCGGCGAGCTTACGGGCGCCCTTAACGCAGGGTCAATACACGCCACCGACGGTGCTGTCGAACGGCTGGAATATGACGCGATCCGGCCGGAGGATGGCTCGTATGCGTCTGTCGGTTGACCGGAAGAAATGATGTAGCATCTGCGAATGCGTAGTCACCAAATCAATAGGCTGACCTGGAAGTAAGGACGGCTGGATGCTCACTCTTGGGCTAGGTGGTTCCAATCACGACTTCTCGGCCAGTCTCGTCGAGAACGGTGAGATCGTTGTCGGTATCGAAGAGGAACGGCTGACACGACGTAAGTACGCCGTCAATGTGAATTCCCTGGCGAACCAGTGCTGGCGGTACTGCCTCAACACGCACGGGGTCCGGCTCGGTGACGTCGAGGCGATTGTCGCGGACGACACCCTCCTGCCCAGCTGCTATTTCTCCTTCCGCAGCCGGACGACGCTCATCAGACACCACATGGCGCATGCCGCGAGTGCTTTCTATCCCTCGCCCTTCGCCGAGTCCGCGATTCTCGTGGTCGACGGCGCCGGCAGCCTGTTCGAGGGGCAGGGCGTCGAGACCCTGAGCATGTCGGTCGGCAACGGCACGGAGATCACCGAGATCTCGAAGGTGTACGGAACCAACTGGAGCACCGACGGCCTGCGGGAGGCCAAGGTCTACCAGGCCGGTGACAGCGACCACTCGCTGGGCTTCATGTACAAGGCGGTCAGCAAGGCCATCGGCTTCACCCTCTACGAGGAGGGCGCCTGGTACCTGACCGAGGACGGCAAGACCATGGGCCTCGCGCCTTACGGCACCGACCGCTACCGGACGGTGTTCCGCCGCTACCTCGATCTCCAGCCGGAGGGCAAGTACACGCTGCACCTGAAGGACGGCGGACTGCTCGACTTCGTCGAGCACGCCCTGGACGGACTCGAGGGCGAGGAGCGCTTCGCACGCGGCGCCGACCTCGCCTGGGCCGCCCAGGACCTGCTGGAGACCGCTGTGCTGCACGCCGCCAACTGGCTGCACGCCGAGACCGGGCTCTCCCGCATCTGCCTGGCCGGCGGTGTCGTCCTCAACTCGGTCGCGAACGGGAAGATACTCCGGAACACCCCGTTCACCGAGGTCTTCGCCCAGCCCGCCGCGGGTGACAACGGCTGTGCGGTCGGCTGCGCGTACTACGGCTACCACGTCCTCGGCGAGCAGCCGCGGCCGCGCGGCCCGAAGGCCCCGAAATCGGCTCCGCGGCCCCAGCGCCACAGCTATCTCGGCCGTTCGTACAGCACGGAGGAGATCCAGACCGCCCTCGACGCCTCCGGGCTGCCCTACCGGCGGGTGGAGCGGCCGGCCAGGCTGGCGGCCGGACTCCTCCCGCAGGGCGCGCTCATAGGCTGGTTCACCGGAGGCTCCGAGTTCGGGCCGCGCGCCCTGGGGCACCGCAGCATCCTCGCGGACCCCCGCCGCGCGGAGATGAAGGACATCCTCAACAGCAAGGTCAAACACCGCGAGGCGTTCCGGCCGTTCGCCCCCGCCGTCCTGGCCCACCGGGCCTCCGAGTACTTCGACCTCGACATCGAGTCCCCGTACATGCTGATCGTGGCGCCGGTGCGGGAGGAGAAGCAGCAGGAGGTGCCGGCCATCACCCACGTCGACGGCACGGCGCGGGTCCAGACGCTGACACCGGAGGCGAACGGCGTCTTCTACGAACTGGTGGAACGGTTCGAGGAGCTCACCTCCGTGCCCGTCGTGCTCAACACCTCGTTCAACGACCGCGGTGAGCCCATCGTCGAGACCCCCGAGGAAGCGCTGCGCTTCTACGGGAAGAGCCGGCTCGACTACCTCTTCCTGGAGGACTTCGTGGTGGCCCACAGTGCGGCGGACCTCGACTCGGTGACGGAGACGGTGGAGTGAGCGACGAGCCGAAGATGCGGTACGAGCCCTGGCGGGCCCTCGCGCTGTGGGGGGAGGAGGAGGAAGCCGCCGCCGTGGAGGTCATCCGGTCGCGGTCCCTGTTCCGGTACTACGGGCCGGACCTGCTCCACCGGACGGACGCGTTCGAGACCGCTTTCTCCGAGATGGCGGGCGTCCCGCACACGGTCGCCGTGACATCCGGCACCGCCGCGCTCACCTCCGCGATGGTCGGGCTCGGGATCCCGGCACAGGCGGAGGTGATCGTTCCCGCCGTGACCTTCGTCGGCAGTGTCAGCGCCGTCGTCGGGGCCCGCGGCGTCCCCGTCTTCGCCGAGGTCGACGACTCGCTGACCCTGGACCCCGCGAGGATCGAGGAGCTGATCACCGAGCGGACCTGGGGCGTGATGCCGGTCCACCTCAACAACGTGGCCGCCGACATGGGGCCGATCACGGAGGTGGCGCGCCGGCACGGACTGCGGGTGATCGAGGACGCGGCCCAGGCCGCCGGGGTCAGCTACGGGGGACGGCCCGTCGGCAGCCTCGGTGACGCGGGTGCCTTCAGCTTCCAGCTCGACAAGAACATCACCGCCGGCGAGGGCGGCGCGGTCACCGTGACCGATGCCGATGTGTACGACCGGGTGGCCCGGTACCAGGACCAGGGCGGCCAGTTCACCACCTCCAAGGGCATGACGCGGGGGGCAGGCGACACACCGCCGTTCATCGGCGCCAACCAGCGCATGACGGAGCTGACCGCGGCCATCCTGTGCGCGCAGCTCCCCCGCCTCGTCCCCATGTGCCGGCGGCTGCGCGACGTGGCGCGCCACGTGCGGAGCGAGACCGCCGACCTGTCGGTCCACTGGAGGCGGCTGCCGGACGAGGAGGGATCGGGCGGCGACCTCACGTTGTTCCTGGACTCCCGGCTCCAGGCGCGCGCCTTCGTCACCGGCCTGAACGACGCCGGCATCCCGGCGCACACCATGTACCAGGGGCAGCCGGTCACGGCCAACCGCGCGGTACGGGAGGGGCGTACACCCTGGGGCGTGGAGTGGGACCGCCCCCCGCGGTACCGGACGAGCGAAGGGCTCCTCGGCCGCTCCGTCACCATCGGGCTGGGTGCCGCCATGACCGAAGAGGACGTCGACGCCGTCGTCACCGCCTTCCGCAAGACCTACGAGGGCATCGTCCGAGCCGACTGAGTGAGTACCGCCGACAGGAGTGGAGCGACACACCAGCATGTCCCTGTACGACATACCCGTACGCACACTCGAGGGTGAGCCCGGTGACCTGAGCCCTTACCGGGGGAAGGTCCTGCTCGTGGTCAACGTGGCCTCGCAGTGCGGGCGCACACCGCAGTACGCGGCACTCGAGGAGCTGCACCGGCGCTACGGCGCCCGGGGCTTCACCGTCCTGGGCTTTCCCTGCAACCAGTTCGGCGAGCAGGAGCCTGGCACCCCTGAGGAGATCCGGGCGTTCTGCTCGGCCACCTATGACGTCACCTTCCCCCTCCTGGAGAAGGTGGACGTCAACGGCCCCGGACGGCATCCGGTCTACGAGTTCCTCACCACCGCCCCCGACGAGCACGGGGTGGCCGGGGACGTCGAGTGGAATTTCGAGAAGTTCCTCGTGTCGCCCGACGGCCAGGTGGCGCACCGTATCCGTTCCGGCGTCAAGCCGGGCACCCCCGAGGTCACCGACAGGATCGAAGCACTGCTGCCGGCCTGACCGGGGCCCGGTCCGCCGTGCCGGCCGGAGAGCGGCGGCGAGCGCTCTCCTCGCACCCGAGGCCCTGACACGCCCGGGGACGGACCTCGCGGCCGGTCCCCGGGCGGCCCTCGCCCGAGGCTCCTGCACGGAGCGGGGGCCGGCGGGCCAGGGCAGGGTGCCGGGCGTATCCGGGGGCGCCCGGCCGGCCGTCGCCCCGGCGGGCACGGCGCTTCTCCCCGGACGCGAGGGGGCCGGGACGCCCGAGGTGCGCCCGGACGCCGGCCAGGCGGCTGCGCGGTGGCGGAGCACCGGGAAGAGCTCGCGGCCGCCCGGCCGGTTCCGCACGCACGGTCGGCGGCACGGCGAGGTCACAGGCGGCCTGGACGCGCGGTCGTACAGCCGCAGGGCGGCGCGGCACACGGAGAAGCGACGACCGGGGCCGCCACCCCCCACAGGAGAGGCCCCGGCCGTCTTTCACGGAACCGCTGGGCGGCCCCGTACTCCTCTCAGCGCCACGGGTGCGTTTTCTGTCACACCGCACTGCGTCAGGAGACGGTTGCGTGTTGTACAAGTCATGGACGGGGTGCTGTCCGAGCACGTAGCGTGCTGAGTCGCGCACAGTGGCGTGGCGGTGGTGACCAGCCGCGATTCGGATCGGCAGGGCGGGTTGAGGGAGTGCTGGGGGACGACGCGGAGCTGACCGCCGCGGTGCTCGCGGCGCAGGACGGGGACGAGGACGCCTTCCGTACTGTGTACCGCGCCGTGCATCCACGGCTGTTGGGGTACATACGGACGCTGGTGGGCGAACCGGACGCCGAGGACGTGGCCTCCGAGTCATGGCTCCAGATAACGCGGGACCTGGGCGGCTTCAGCGGGGACGCCGACCGCTTCCGGGGCTGGACGGCCCGGATAGCCCGTAACCGCTCGCTGGACCACATCCGGATGCGGGGCAGGCGTCCGGCGATCGGCGGCGACGAGAGCGAACTGGCGGGCCGGGCCGCCGAGTCGGACACGGCGGGCGAGGCGCTGGAGGCGCTCGCCACCGGCCGCACCCTGGACCTCATATCCCAGCTCCCGCAGGACCAGGCGGAGGCCGTCGTGCTGCGGGTCGTCGTCGGTCTGGACGCCAAGAGCGCGGCACGGACGCTGGGCAAGCGGCCCGGCGCGGTGCGCACGGCCGCCCATCGCGGACTGAAGCGGCTGGCGGAACTGGTGGGGGCGGACGGCGGTCCCGCGGGCGGCCGGTCCGGCGCCCCGGACGACGGGGTCCTGGAGCGGGGCGCGGGGCTCGGTGCCGTACCCGCGCAGCGCCTCGCGCACGACGGCGCGACGGCGCCCGCCGGTGTGACGCATTCGCGTGCGTGGACGCAGAGGGACATGTGATGGCCGACGAGCGGTACGAGTGGCTGGACGCGGACGCGGCGGAGGCCTTGCTCCGCGGCGAGTGGACCGAACCCGCCGGCGCTCATGGCCTGACCGGCGCACGGGAGCTGGAGGCCGCGCTGCGCGCGCTGCGCGCACCCTGTCCGCCCGGGGCCGGACTGCCGGGCGAGGAAGCCGTACTGGCCGCGTTCCGGGAGGCGGCCGCGGGGCGGGCCGGGGCGGCCCGGACAGCCGGTGCCGGGCGTCCGGACAGCCTCGCGCACACCGTGCGGATCGGTGTGCCGCACCAGGGGCCCGCGCGGCGCCGTCCCCGCTGGAGCCGCCCGCTCCGCTACGGTCTGGCCGTCTCGCTGGCCGGGTGCGCGCTGGGCGGGGTGGCGGTCGCGGCGGGTACGGGTGTGCTGCCCGTGCCGTTCGGCGACCGGGTCTCCCCGGTCCCGGCCTCGTCGGTGTCGGCCGCGGCCACTCCCGATGAACTACGCGCGAAGCCGCCCGGGGCACCGCCCTCGGCCCGGTCCTCCGGCTCCCCCGACGCGCCCGCCCCGACGGCGGATCCGGACCCCTCCGGCCCCGGTGAGGACGGACGGGAGTCGCCCCGGGACGGCTTCGGCGGCGGGGTGGACCGGGAGCGGGCCGGGGACGGCGGCCGGGGCGACGGCGCCGGCGGGGACGGTCCCGGGCACTCCCCGGAGCCGTCCACGGGCCCGCCCGGGAAGGACCCCGCCGGCGTGTACGGGAAGTGGGTCCAGGGCTGCCGTGACCACCGCGCCGGACGGCTGGACGGCGAGAGCAGGCGCAGGCTGGCCGAGCTGGCCCGGGGCGAGAAGAACGTGGAACGGTTCTGCGACCACCTCCTGGGCGGGGGCGGGGACAAGGGCGGCGGGAAGGGGAACGGCGGCGACGGGCCCGGGGGTACGGACGAGGAGCCCCAGGAAGGCGGCAAGGAGGCCCTGCCCTCGCTCACCTTCCGGACCGGGGAGGCGGAGGACACCGGCTCGGCGGAGGGCGCCGACGCGGCGGAGGGCGAGCCGCGGCCGACCGGGTCCGCCCCTTCCGCGTAGCCGACAACACCGCGCTGACCTGGGCATACGGGAGGGCGGAGCGGCAGGTGTGACACTTTTCGGCCCGGGGACGCAGTACTGAGTGCCGACTGGTCATCGGCCGCGCGAGAGAGCCGGGGTTCCCCCCGTACCTTCGGCTCGGCGCACATGGCGCGGGCGGGACACGTTCCCCCGGTCCCGTCCGCGCCCCTCACGGCCGGCCCGCCGGGGCGGGCGGCCTACTTGTAGACGACGACCTTGTCGCCGTCCTTCACCTGGGCGTAGAGCGCCGCGATCTTCGCCTCGTCGCGGACGTTCACACATCCGTGGGAGGCGCCCGCGTAGCCGCGGGCCGCGAAGTCCGAGGAGTAGTGCACCGCCTGGCCCCCGCTGAAGAACATGGCGTAGGGCATGGGGGAGTCGTAGAGCGTGGACACGTGGTGGCGCGACTTCCAGTAGACCGAGAAGGTGCCCTCGCGGGTCGGGGTGTACTCCGAGCCGAAACGGACGTCCATCGCCGAGACGGCCCGCCCGTCGATCATCCACACCAGTGTGCGGCTGCTCTTGCTGATGCACAGCACCCGGCCCTCCAGGCACCGCGGGTCCGGCTTCGACGGCTCCCGTTCGGTCGGCGGGCGGAGCTCGTCGGCGGACGGCTTCCGGGTCATGCCCAGGAGCCGTTCCCAGGTCACGGTGTCGGTCCTGCCGGTGGAGGGCAGCGCGCGCTTGGCCTGGAAGGACCGGACGGACGCCTCGGTGGTGGTGCCGTAGTACCCGGTGGGGCCGCGGTCGAAGTGGCCGATCTGCCGCAGGCGTGCCTGGAGTTCGCGGACCCGCTCGCTGCTGTCGCCGGTCTTCATCAGGGTCTTCGCCACGGGCGTGGGCGTGGGCTCCGGCGCCGAGGGCGAGGCGCTGTCCGGGGCTGCGGGTGCGGACGGTTCGGGCGGTTCGGGCGAGGGCGGCCGGGAGGAGGCCGGGGGGCCGGGGACGGCACTCTCCCCCTCGCCGGACCCGGCGTCCTCGGAGGGGGCCGCCGGTGCCGAGGGGGCCGGTGGCGTGGAGGGGGCGCCCGCCGCCCCGGCGGGCTCCACCCGGCATCCCGCCGTCAGCGCGGTGAGGGCGAGTACCCCGGCGGCGGCCGCCGCCGCACGCCGTCGTCCCGCCCGGCCGCCCGTCCGAACCGTTCCCATCCTCGGCCCCCTTCGTCCGCCTCCGTCGCCCCGGCCGTCCGTACACCGGCGGCCACCGGCGGGGTCGTCATCCCAATGGACGGATTCCCACCCCCACCGGTTGCCGAATCCCGCGCATGATGGGAACCGGCCGGCGGGTGCACGGCGCGCGCTGTGAGCAAGGTCCCAGGCGCGGAGCCCTTCCCGGGAGGACGGCCGCCGCTAGGGTCTGTCCGGCGGAACCTGTTACCCACAAGTAACTGAACGGGAGGCATGGCGCATGACGCGTGAGTCCGAGTCGGGACTGCCCATCGAGCCGGTGTACGGGCCGGACGCGCTCGACGGCTGGAGGGCCGAGGAGAAACTGGGTGAGCCGGGGGCGTACCCCTTCACCCGTGGTGTGTACCCGTCGATGTACACGGGCCGCCCCTGGACGATGCGCCAGTACGCGGGGTTCGGCACGGCCACCGAGTCCAACGCGCGCTACAAGCAGCTCATCGCCAACGGCACGGCGGGACTGTCGGTCGCCTTCGACCTGCCGACGCAGATGGGGCACGACTCGGACGCGCCGATCGCGAGCGGCGAGGTCGGCAAGGTGGGCGTCGCGATCGACTCGATCGACGACATGCGCGTCCTGTTCGGCGGGATCCCGCTGGACAAGGTGTCCACCTCGATGACCATCAACGCCCCCGCCGCACTCCTGCTCCTGCTCTACCAACTGGTCGGCGAGGAACAGGGCGTCCCGGCGGACAAGCTGACCGGCACCATCCAGAACGACGTGCTCAAGGAGTACATCGCCCGCGGCACCTACATCTTCCCGCCGAAGCCCTCGCTGCGGCTGATCGCCGACATCTTCAAGTACTGCAAGGCCGAGATCCCGAAGTGGAACACCATCTCGATCTCCGGCTACCACATGGCGGAAGCGGGTGCCTCGCCCGCGCAGGAGATCGCGTTCACCCTGGCCGACGGCATCGAGTACGTCCGTACGGCCGTCGCCGCCGGCATGGACGTGGACGACTTCGCGCCCCGGCTCTCCTTCTTCTTCGTCGCCCGTACGACGATCCTGGAGGAGGTCGCCAAGTTCCGTGCCGCCCGCCGGATCTGGGCGAAGGTGATGAAGGAGGAGTTCGGCGCGAAGAACCCCAAGTCGCTGATGCTCCGCTTCCACACCCAGACCGCGGGCGTGCAGCTCACCGCCCAGCAGCCCGAGGTCAACCTGGTCCGCGTCGCCGTCCAGGGGCTGGGCGCGGTGCTCGGCGGCACCCAGTCGCTGCACACCAACTCCTTCGACGAGGCCATCGCCCTGCCCACCGACAAGTCGGCCCGCCTGGCGCTGCGCACCCAGCAGGTGCTGGCGTACGAGACGGACGTGACGGCGACGGTGGACCCGTTCGCGGGGTCGTACGTGGTCGAGAGGATGACCGACGACGTCGAGGCCGCCGCCCTGGAACTGATGCTCCGCGTCGAGGAGATGGGCGGGGCGGTCAACGCCATCGAGCGCGGTTTCCAGAAGAGCGAGATCGAGCGTTCCGCCTACCGCATCGCGCAGGAGACCGACAGCGGCGAACGCGTCGTCGTCGGTGTCAACCGCTTCCGCCTCGACGAGGAGGAGCCCTACGAGCCGCTGCGCGTGGACCCGGCGATCGAGGCCCAGCAGGCGGACCGGCTCGCGAAGCTGCGTGCCGAGCGCGACCAGGGCGCGGTGGACGCGGCGCTGGCGGAGCTGAGGAAGGCGGCTCAGAGCCCGGCGGACACGGTCAACGTCCTCTATCCGATGAAGGACGCGCTCCGGGCGAGGGCGACGGTGGGCGAGGTCTGCGACGCGCTGAGGGAGGTCTGGGGGACGTACGTCCCGACGGACGCGTTCTGAGGGACGCGCAGGGACGCGTTCTGAGAGGCGTGCTCCGGGGGACTCGCTCCAGGGAGGGTGTTCCCGGGGACGCTTGTGGGGAGCGTGTTCCGGGGGAGGTGCTTCCGGGGAGCGTGTCCCGCCCCGGGGGCGCATCCGGCGGGCCGGATTCCGGACAGGGTGGACGGCGTGTCGTACCCGCGTGCGACACTCCGTCCATGCTAGGAGTGACCGATCTTCCGACCTACCTCGCCGGCCTGGTGCTGATCATCCTGCTGCCGGGCCCCAACTCGCTGTACGTGCTGTCCGTCGCCGCCCGGCGCGGGGTGCGGAGCGGATATGTGGCCGCCGCCGGGGTGTGGACGGGGGACACGGTGCTGATGACGCTGTCCGCGCTCGGGGCCGCCTCCCTGCTCCAGACCACGCCGGTGCTGTTCGCCGTGGTGAAGTACGCCGGCGCGGCCTATCTGACGTGGATGGCCGTCGGGATGCTGCGGGCCGCCGTGGCGACGTGGCGCGAGCGGCACCGGCGGGTGGCCGAGCTGACGGAGGAGCCCGGCCCGGCCGAGGCGCGGGGCGAGCGGGAGCGGCCCTACCGGCGGGCGCTGGTGGTCAGCCTGTTCAACCCGAAGGCCATCCTGTTCCTGGTCTCCTTCTTCGTGCAGTTCGTCGATCCGGGCTACGCCTACCCGGCCCTGTCGTTCCTGGTGCTGGGCACGCTGCTGCAGATCGGGAGCTTCCTGTACCTGTCCACGCTCATATTCGGCGGCACCCGCCTGGCCGCCGTCTTCCGCCGCCGGAAGCGGCTGTCGGCGGGGGCCACGTCGGCGGCGGGTGTGCTCTTCCTCGGGTTCGCGGCCAAGCTGACGTTCAGCGGCGTCTGACCGGGGGCGCCCGGCCCGGCGGGGCTCAGGGCTCCTGGGGGAGGGGAGCCCGGAGCCCTCAGTGGTGCCAGGCCCTGCCGCCCACGTTGTGGATCATGCGCTGGAGGACCTTCAGGGCGGCGACGAACTCCTCGTCCGGGATGCCGTCGTGGATCTCGGCGCGCGCCCGTGCGACCCGCTCGTACGCCTTGTCGCGCAGCGCGTGGCCCTCGGGGGTCAGCCGGAGCCGGGCGGTGCGGTCCTGGGTGACCAGGCCCCGGGCGACGAGGGTGTCGATCTCGGGTTCCAGCGCGTCGCCCACGTCCAGGTAGCCGCGGAGGAGCGCGACGACCTCGGAGCGGGGCCGTCCCTCCCCGTCCGCCCCGACGAGCTGGTTGAGGACCCACCACGGCGGCTGGGTCAGGCCGTGTTCGGCCAGTGCGGCGCGGATGTGGGTGACGGTCGCGTCGTGGGCGGCCCAGCTCCAGTAGCCGATGGGCTGGAGGGCGAGTCGGGTGTCGTCGTGTGAGTAGTCCATGTCCTGGACCGTAGAAGCTCAAGCATGCTTGAGGTCAAGGCCTGTTCCGGCGGGGCGCTCCGCGGACCCGGGGGTGTCCCCGCCCGCCGGGCCCTCGCCCGGCCGACGCCCCGCCCCACGGCCCCCGCCCCTCCCCGCCGGTCCCGGTCCGGGTCACTCCGCCGATGCCCAGAGTTCACCGTTCGTCGGGCCGGGGGACACCCGCTCCTCCAGGTGCGTCACTACGTTGTGCGCATCTGACCGAAGGCGAGGGCCCGCGTGCCGAAACTGTCCGTTGTCGTCCCGTTCCACAATGTCGCGGCCTATGCCGACACCACCCTGGGGAGCCTGGCCCGCAACGCGGGCCCGGACGTGGAGTTCCTGCTGGTCGACGACTGCTCCACGGACGACACCCCGGCGGTCGTCGACCGGTGGGCCGACCGGATCCCCGGCGCGGAGGTCATCCGGCACACCGCCAACGCGGGCATCGCGGCGGCCCGGAACAGCGGTATCGACGCGGCACGCGGCGACTTCGTCACCTTCCTCGACGGCGACGACTGGTACGCGCCCGGCCATCTGGCCCGGCTGCTGCACGCCGCCCGGGAACTGGACTGCGACTTCGCCCGCACCGACCACGTCCAGGCCACCGGCACCAGCAGGGTGGTGCGCCGGGCGCCCGCCCGCCTGAGGGGCACGGTGCTCGACCCGCGCGAGGGGATCGCGGCACCGGAGCGGGAGACCATGGTCGACTACCCGTTCGTCTGGGCGGGGATCTACCACCGGCGGCTCTTCGAGGACGGCGCGCTGCGTTTCGACACCGGGCTGCGCACCGCGGAGGACCGGCTGTTCGTCTGGCGGCTGCACCTGCACGCCCGCACCTACGCGGCCCTCGGCCTGTACGGGATCTTCTACCGGCGCGGGGTCGCCACCTCCCTCACCCAGATCAAGGACTCCCGGCAGCTGGACTTCTTCCCCGCCTATGACACGCTCCTGGCGGAGATCGGCCGGGACCGGGACGCGGAAGTCCTGCTGCCCAAGGCGGTCCGCACGTACTGCGCGATGATCGCCTTCCACAACGGGAAGGCGGACGAGTACGACCCGCCGACCGCGAAGCGGCTCCGCCAGGAGTCGGCCGCCGCCCTGCGCCGTATGCCGCAGCAGGTGCTGGAGACGACCCTGTCGATGATGGACACCAGGCGCAGCACCCTGCTCAACCGCCTGCGTGACAAGCAGAAGGCGGCCTGAACCATGACCGTGCGCACCCAGATCTTCCAGGTCTCCACCCTCTACGGCGCGGCGACCGTCGCGGCGGCACTGGACGCGGGTCTGTTCGGGCCCGGCCGGGACAGCCACCGGATCCTGCTCGTCTCCAACAACGCCGAGGTGCCCGAGACCGCGCTGCGCCTGGAGGAGATGCGCGGTTACGGCTCCCTCGCCGCCCGCTTCGACGCGGTCGTCGACTGGAACGAGGCGATCAGCCCGCACCACCCCAGCGGCTGGGGGCCGCGTGCCGAGGAGACCGTGCTGTGGCAGCGCGCCTTCCGCCTGGCCTGGGGCATAGGCCCCGACACCCCCGTCGAGCTGGCCGTGGAGTCCATCCAGGTCAATCCGGCCCGCGCGCTCGCGGCGATCTTCTCCGAGAGCGCCCTGCACGTCTACGCCGACGGCCTGATGAGTTACGGCCCCACCCGCAACAAGCTCCCGGTGCTGATCTCCTGCCGCGTCCAGCGGGTGCTGCACCTGGACCTGGTGCCCGGCCTCACACCGCTGCTGCTCACCGAGGCCGGGGTCGGCTCCGAACTCGTCCCCGACGACGCCTTCCGGGCCGTCCTCGCCGAGATCGCCCGCGCCGCCGACGGTGACCGGCTGCTCGCCGGGGCCGGGGAACAGGCCCCCACCGCCGTCCTGCTGGGGCAGTACCTCGCCGCGCTGGGCATCCTCACCCCCCAGGAGGAGGAGGACCTGCACGTGCGGATGCTGCGCGGCGCCGTGCGCGCCGGTCACACCAGCGTCCTCTTCAAGCCGCATCCCACCGCTCCGGCGCGCTACTCCCGCGTCCTGGAGGACGCCGCCGCCGAGGCCGGTGTACGCCTGACCGTCCTGGACGGCCCGCTGCTCGCCGAGACGCTGTACGAACGGTGCCGGCCCGCCCTGGTCGTCGGCTGCTTCTCCACCGCGATGTTCACCGCCGCCGTGTACTACGGCATCCCGGTGGCCCGGGTCGGCACCCGTCTCGTGCTGGACCGCATCACCCCGTACGAGAACAGCAACCGCGTCCCCCTCACGATCGTCGACCACCTGGTGCCCGACCTGGACCAGCAGGGCCCCGGACCCGTCCCCGCCCTGCCCGCCACCGCGCCGGCGACGCTCGCACCCCTGGTGGGGGCGGTCGGCTACTGCATGCAGTCCGGCCTCCACCCCCAGCTCCGCCCGGCGGCCGAGGACTGGCTCCGCACCCACCTGGACGCCACCACCCAGCACTACTTCAAGCGCCGGCGCCTCCAGAAACTCCTCCTCCCGGGGGCCGGCCCGCGCGGAGCGGCCGTACGCCTGCGCCGCACCGTGCGGCGTACGCGCAGCAGTCTCGGACTGTGACCCGGCCCGGGGCCGCGCCCCGGCCGGCCACCGATCACACAGAACGGCGGAATGGACCATGGGCCAGACCTTCACGGGCCTGCTCAAGGCCGTACGGGCCAGGGCGGCTTCGGCGGGCGGACCGGGGCAGCCGGTGCCGGCCGCGGCGGCCGCGCTGCGGCTGTGCGGCGACTACCTCGGCTCCCTCCCCGGGGCCGGGCCCCGGGAGGACGGGGCCAGGACCCGTCTGGTGGTGGCCGTCGGCGCCCTCACCTCGGCGTGCTCACCGGGCGCGGAAGGGCTCTTCGACGCCCTGCTGCGGACCGCCCGGTGCGCCCTGGACACCGGGGGCGCACCGGAGGCGCACCTCGCCCTGGCCCTCGCCACGGAGGCCACCGGGATGCGTGAACGGTCCAAGGGGGCGTGGCGGCTGCGCGGGCACGCGCTGGACGCCCTCGGCCGGCGCGACGAAGCGGTACGCGCCTACGAACGCCACCTGACGCTCCAGCAGAACCCCGGCCCCGCGCAGGAGATCATCCGCCGCACCGAAACCCTCCGGGACCTGCGCCGCCTGCTGGAGGACGCGGCCGGCCTGGTCCCCGACGGCGAGGACGCCGCCCGGCTCCGCGCCCTGTACGACGCGCCGGCCGACCGCGCGCGGGCCGGATTCGCCGACGTCGTACGGCGCCGGAGCGCCGAGGCGGGCGGCCTGGGCGACCCGGCGGTGCGGGACCTGACCGCCTCGTACGCCGCCTTCCGCCGGCTGCTGGACCGGGACAGGACGGCGGACCCGCTGCTGGGCGGCACCGAGCCGGCCGGGGTCCCGGCGCTGCGCCGGCTGGTCGAGGGCCGTTCCGTCTGCGTGGTGGCCGAAGCGGCGCGGATCGCGGAGGAGGAGCGGACCCCGGGCAGCGCCCTGGCCGGGATGATCGACGGTTACGACGTGGTGGTGCGCTGCGACGAGCCGCGCGGGGCGGGGGGCCACGCGGACCGCCGTACCGATCTGCACGCCGTCACGCTGCGCGGTGACACGCCGTGGGACGGGCCCGCCTGGGACCACCGGGCCGGGACCCGGCTGGTCTTCGGCGACCCGCTCTCCGACTGGCGCCGGACCCTGCGCGCACGGCTCGTGCCCGGTGCCCAGGACCGCATCGGCGACGCCTCGCTGCGCCGCCCGCTGACCGATCCCGCGCTGATCGGCGAGAGCGGCTGGAGCGCCCGCACCACCACCGCCTTCACCGTGCTGCGGCTGCTGGACTTCCTGGACACCGCCGGCCGGCTCGACCTCGTCGGCTTCGGGCTGCCGGGACAGCTGCTGCCGCCGGAACGGGCCTGGATCACGGCCCACGCCACCCACGAGGACGTCACCGACCTGAGGACCGAACTCCGTTGAACGTTCCCGCCGCCCCTTCCCCCGGACCGGCCGCTCCCTCCCCGGACCCGGCCGCCGCTTCCCCGGACCCGGCCCCCGCGCCTTCCGCCTCCCCGGGGTCCGGCGCGGACGACAGACGCGCGGTCACCGGCCGGCGGCGCATCGCCTTCGCCGTCCGGACCGACGCGGACCGGCTGCCCGGCCTGCCGGTCCTGCTGCGCAGTCTCGCCCTGACCAACCCCGCCGTCTGCGAGGACTTCCTCGTCCTGCACCCCGGGCTGCCCGACACCGCCTTCGACGAGGCCCGCAGACTGCACCCCCGCCTCCTCCCGCGCCGGACCGAGGGCCATGGCGCCGCCCTCGACGCGACGGCCGTCGAGGAGTACGACACCCTCGTCGTCCTGGACCCCGGCATGGTCGTCCTCGGCCCGCTGGACCCGCTGCTGCGGCTGCGTACCGGGGTGGCGGCCGTGCCGCAGCCCGGCGGCGACGGACGGCGCACGGTGCGGGACGACGGGCTGCTGGTGATCCAGTGCGAGGACCACGGCGGCGTGCCCGAAGGCGCCCCGGCGAAGGACCCGGCCCCCGGCCCGTTCACCCCGCTCGACTCGCGGTACGACTTCCTCGTCTCCCGGCTCTACGACGACACACCCGTGCCCGCGCACACCGTCGTCCTGCACTTCCCGGGCCCCGGCGCCGACCGGGCGGGCCACGCACCGGCGTACGAGGCCCGGGACCGGTACGAACTGGACGACGAGGCGTTCCGTACCGCCTACTGCGCGCTGCCCGGCGCCAAGCACCCCGAACTGCTGCTGCACTGCGCGCTCCCGCTGATCGAGGCCGGGCGCGCCTCGGTCGACCTGGTCCGGCAGGTCGCCGAGGTCCACCGCACCCGTGGCCGCCACGAGGAAGCCGTCGCCCTGCTGGGCGCCGCCGTCGCGCACCGGCCCGATCTGCCGCGCTGCCACGAGACGCTGGGCATCTGCCTGATGGCCCTGTCCCGTTACGAGGAGGCCGAGGCGCACCTCCTGCTGGCCACCGTGTCACCGGACTTCGCCGCCCGCGCCTACGGCCAGCTGGCCCGGCTGGCCTGGCTGCTCGGCCGGACCGAGGACGCGCACGCCTACGCCCGCGACGGTCTGGACGCGGACCCGGCCGACGCCAACTGCCACGCCTGGTACGCGCGTACCCGGCCCGCCGCACCGGCCGTACGGCAGGCCCCCCGGCCCGACCCGGCCGGACAGCTCGCGCACGTCGCGCTGTTCGCCGAAGGGCAGGAGAACGCGGGCGACAAGGTGCTGCCCGAGGCGGTACGGATGTGCTTCGGCACCGACACCGGCCCGGACCGCTGGCACGGCCGCTCCGTGCACCGGCTGGTGGACGAGGAGGTCCTGGCCGGGCTGAACGCCCGGCGCGGGGTGGTCGTCGGCGGCGGAGGGCTCTTCCTGCCGGACACCGCGCCCAACGGCAACAGCGGCTGGCAGTGGAACGTCCCCGATGACATGCTGCGCCGGATCACCGTCCCGCTGGCGGTCTTCGCGGTCGGCTACAACGTCTTCGACGGCCAGCACTACCACCGGGAGAGGTTCGCCCGGAGCCTGCGCGTCCTGGTCGAACGGTCCGCCTTCTTCGGGCTCCGCAACCAGGGCTCCGTGGCCCGGGTCAGGGAACTCCTGCCCCCCGGGCTGCGGGATCGGGTCCGCTACCAGCCCTGCCCCACCACCGTCGCCCGCCATCTCGACGCCGGCTGGAGCGACCCGGTGCGCCGTGCGGACACCGTGCTCGTCAACTGCGCCTACGACCGGGCGAACCTCCGCTTCGGCCATGACTACGGCCACTTCCTCGCCGAGATGAACACCGCGGTGCGCGCTCTCGGCGAGCACGCCGAGGTCCGGTACGCGGCCCACATGCCGGCCGACGAGAGGTTCGTCCACGACCTGCGCCGGGAACACGGCACCTCACTGCCGGTGGAGCCGCTCTACCTGCGCACCAACGACGAGATCCGCGGCCTCTACCGGAGCACCCGGCTGGTGGTGGGCATGCGGGGGCACGCCGGGATGATCCCCTTCGGCTGCGGCACCCCGGTCATCAGCCTCGTCTCGCACCCCAAACTCGCCTACTTCCTCGCCGACATCGACCGCCCCGACTGGGGGGTGTCCGTCCACGACCGGGCGCTGGGCGCGGTGCTCACCGAACGGGCCACGGCGATGCTGGACGACCACCGGGCGGCGGTCGCCGACGTGCACGGCCGCCAGGACCTGCTGTGGGAGACCACCCGGGCCAACCTGGCCGAGCTGCGGCCGGTCTTCGGCCTGCCGCAGCCCGGCCCCCGCGTCCCGGGGCCGCGCGGGGCGGCGGGCGGTACGCATCCGCGCGGGGCGGAAGGCGGCACGGATCCGCGCGGGGCGGAAGGCGGCACGGATCCGCGCGGGGCGGCGGGCGGCACGGGTCCGCGCGGGGCGGCGGGCGGCACGGGCCCTTCACCTTCCGGACATCCCACCGGAGAGAGCGTTCACCCGGACGGAGTTCACGGACCGGCGGAACGTCCGTAGCCTGCGGTGACCATGCGATCCTCCGCCACCTCCCCCGCCCCCGGCGCCCCGGCCCCCGGTCCCGCCGCCCCCGCGGACCCGGCCCCGTCGCCGCGTGAACGCCGGTACGACATCGACCTGATCCGGCTGCTCTGCTCCGTCGGCGTGATCCTCTGCCACACCGGCTCGGCCTTCGTGAACGCGGCGGGCCGCACCCCCGCCGACGGGCCGGCGACCTACTGGGCGGGCCTGGCGGCGGACTCGGCGGGCCGCTTCGCCGTACCGCTGTTCTTCGCGATCGCCGGCTGGGTGGTGCTGACCGGCGCCCCGGTGAAGGACGGGCGGCAGCTGCGCCGGCGGATCGGGCGGATCGTCCTGCCGCTGGCCGTGTGGACGGCCCTCTACCTGGCGTGGGGCCGGCTGCGCGGCGCCCACGACGGGCCGCTGCGCGACCTGGCCGCCGACGCCCTGTTCGGCTCGGTCCGCCCGGCCTACCACCTCTGGTACCTGTACGCCTACATCCCCGTGATCATGCTGCTGGCCTTCGCGGCCCTGGTGAGGGCGGGGCGGCGGCCCTGGGGCCTGGGGGCCGCTCTGCTGGTGCTCGCCGGCGCCCCCACCCTGTTCGGGGACCTGGGGAAGGTCACGGACCTGGACCTGCCCCGCTTCGGCTGGGGCTTCGGCCCGTACCAGGTGATCTACGCGGTGCTGGGGGCGCTGGTCCTGGCCGCCCCGGCCGGCGCCTTCGGCCGGCTGCGGCTGTGGTGGGCGGCCGGGGCCGGGGTCCTCCTCACGGCGATCGTCGCGTACCAGCACGAGGTGCACTACGCGATCCCGTACGCGAGCGTCCTGGTGGCCCTGTTCAGCGGCGGTGTCCTGCTCGCCCTGCACCGGGCCGGTGTGCCGGGGCGCCTGCGCCCGGCCCTGACCCGGCTGTCCGACGCGTCGTTCGGAGCGTACCTGGTGCACGTGCTGGTCCTGGGCGTGCTGACCGAGTGGTTCGTCTCCCCGGACCTGGCCTGGCCGGCGGCCCTGGCGCTGGTGGCGGGGGTGACCGCCGCGACGACGGCCCTCTCCTTCGGGGCGGCTCTGCTGTGGGCCCGGCTCGGCCTGACGCGGGTGCTGGGCTGAGAACTCCGGGCGGCAGGACCCCCGGGCGGCGCGGAGCGTCCTGACGCCCGCGCCGCCCGGGCGCCCCGGTACCTCAGCCCCGCTTCAGCGCCCGCGCCCGCCGGGCGAGGCGGCGGAGCGCGGGGCTGCGGCGGAGGGGCGCCAGGCGGGCGGGGACGACACCGGGAAGGGCGAGGGAGGCCAGCCGGCGGCGCTTGAAGTAGCGCCAGGTGCGGGCGGTCAGACGGGTGGAGAGATAGAGCTCCGCGGCCGGGCGCAGGTCCGGCCGTACCCGCGGCTGCATCGCGAAGGCGACCGCCGCCACCAGGCCGTCCTGCTCCGCCGCCGCCCCGGACCCGACGACGGCGGGCGGGGTACGGCCGTCCAGGGCGGGCAGCACCGCGTCGGCGAGCGTCACCGGGACGCGGGCGTCGTGTTCGTACGGGGTGAGGCCCTCCAGCAGCGCGCCCGTCCCGACGGTGGCCACCGGGACCCCGAACAGGGCGGAGGCGGCGAGGAGTCCGGGCGAGAACGAACCGACGGCCACCGCGGGCCGCAGCCGCAGGCAGAGCACCTCCGGGAGCACCGGGGCCCCGGCCGACGCCGCGTCGAGCACCGTCAGCCCGGCACCGAGGCCCTCCGCCTCCGCGACCAGGGCCTCGGCCCAGGGCACGGGAGAGGCGTCGTGCGGGGCGAACACCACCCGGGTGTGGCCGAGCGCGGCGAGTGCGCGTACGGCCCCCAGATGGAGCTCCCTCTCCTCCTCGCCGGTGAGCAGGCCCGCCTCCGCCAGCCCCTCGCCGATCAGCAGGGCGGGAGCGGAGACGCCGGGCAGCCCGCCTGCCGCCTCCGCCAGTCCGGTGTAGACCTCGATCTGCGCGGAGGCGGGCACCGCCAGCGGCTCCGCGCCGTACTCCGACAGCAGCCGGACGCCCAGGCCGGGGAACACGCCGGGGTGGATCAGCCGCCGCACCCGGGTGCCGGTCAGGGGAGGGATCTTGGCGCCGGTCGGGGCGTGGGCGCCGGACCCGGTGGCGTACACGTCGACGGGGGTGCCGGTGAAGACCGCGGCGAGCGCCCTGGCCGGGCCGGTGTGGAGGGATTCCACGACGAGTTCGAGCGTGTCGTCACCGAGCCCCCAGAGCCGGCGCAGATGACGCTCCCACAGGGGTGCGTCGTCGGCGCGGGGTACCCAGCCGGACGGATGGAGGGGGGCGATGGCGTCGTCGTAGGAGAGGACGTCGTCGAAGCGGGCCCGCAGCGACTCGAACCCCGGCATCGCGGACGCGGGCGGCGCCGCCTCGGGGGCGGTGCCGGTCCCGGTGAGGAGCAGGACGCGGCGGTCGGCGTCACCGAGGCGGCCGGAGTCCAGCGCGGCGGCGAGCAGGGCCGTGGCACGCGTCCCGGTGGCGGTGAGGATCTGCGTGGTCATGCGGCGGCCGTCCCCTTCCCCGGGAGCGGTCGCCGGCGCAGCCTGCGCAGCGGGGCCGACCGGCTGACGTCCATGGAGTCCAGCGCTTCGTCCAGCACCTGCCGGGGCAGCCGTCCGAGTGCGGCGGCCCCCCGCGATCTCAGCGCCCGGGCGACGGGCGGTTCGAAGGTGTCCAGGGCGTTGACATGGTGGGAGAGCACCGCGCAGTAGGCGCGTACCGCTTTCGGCAGCAGTTTCTCCGCGTCGCGGTCCGCCGCCGTTTCCTCGACCACCTGGTCGAACGCGCGCAGGAAGTCGAGCTGGCGGACGTCCCGGATCTGGGTGAGGGACGAGGCGACCCCCCGGCGGTAGAAATTGCCGAGTACTCCCAGGACGGCGAAGGATTCCGCCTCCCGGTGCAGCCGCCAGATCCACGGGCGGTCCTCGGCGGTCCGCAGCCCGTCGGTGAAGTGCAGCAGCCCTTTCTCCAGCAGCCGGCGGTGGTAGAGCCCCGCCCAGGCGAAGGCGTAGTCGACGGAGGTCGTCCGGCCGGCGGGCAGGATGGCGTCGCGCGGGCAGCCCACCACGCCCCGCAGCCCGTGCGGGACCCGGCGCACGGTGCGGGACACCCCGGTGACCTGGACATGGTCCGTACGGACGAAGTCGCAGCCCAGGCGCACCGTTTCGGACAGCAGCCGGGCGTAGTGGCCGGGCGCCACCCAGTCGTCGCCGTCGAGGAAGGCGAGGTACCGGCCGCGTGCCGCGTCGAGACCGGTGTTGCGGGCGCTCGCCAGTCCGCGGTTCCGCTCGTGTCTGTGCAGCACCGCCCCCGGGAGTCCGTCCCGGGCGAGGCGGAGGATTTCCGCGGTCCCGTCCGTCGAACAGTCGTCGACGAGGACGAACTCGATGTCCTCGCCCGCGTTCGCGCGGAGGCAGCGGAGGGTGTCGGGCGCGTACGCCCGGACGTTGTAGAACGGCACGATGACGGAGAGTTCGACCACCCGCAGCACGTTAGGGGCGGGCCCGGCATCTTCCCTTTACCCGAAGGGGATGACGGGTGAACGACCCGTGACCGCATGGTGAACCGGCGCCGGTTCCATGGAATTCCAGGGCTTTCCGGAGCCGGTTGGTCAATCGTCGGTGGGCTGTTAACCATCTGTTGCCCCCGCGTTGGGCCGGTCCTCTCCCTGCCTTCCTAGCTTCTTGGACGTGCCTCCTCGTACCGATGACCCGGCCGGCCCGGCCGGCTCCCCGTCCTCCGGCGCCCCGGCGCTCAGGGTCGCCGTCCTCGCCGACTCCGACACCCGGTGGAAGTGGGGCGCGCTCACCGCGCGCCGCCTGACCGCCCCGGGGGCCGGACGCGGTGACGGCGGTCCCGCCCGGGGCCCCGAGGTGCACGGGCTGCTGCTGCGCGGCCGGGCCACCCCGACACCCAGGCAGCTCGCCGAGGTCGGAGAGGTCGGCGTGGACGCCGGCCGGGTGCGCGAGGTGACCACGCTCGAATTCCTGCACGCCGTACGGGACGAGGGTTACGACGTCGTCGTACTCGCCCTCGTCGGCGGCGCCGTCCAGGCGATGCTGCACGGCCTGGCCGCACTGGGGCTGCCCCGCCGCCCGGTCGTCGTCACCGGTTACGTCGGCGTCGTCTACGAGAAGCTGGCGGACGGGCTGCTGCTGCGCCACGGCGCGGACGTCGTCCTCGCCAACTCCCGTCACGACGCCGGCCGTTTCCGGGCCGTGTACGAGGGGGTCGGGGCCGACTCCTCGGCCGTCACCGAGGCCGCCCTGCCGTTCCTCGGCGGTGAACCGTACCGGCGGGAGCCCGGCCGCGACACCGTCGTGTTCGCCGCGCAGCCCTCCGTGCCGGCGTCCCGCGCCGACCGCACCTATCTGCTGCGCAGGCTCGTCGAGCACGCCCGCAGGCACCCCGGCCGTGAGGTGCTGCTGAAGCTGCGCTCCAAGCCCGGCGAGCACACCACGCACATCGAGGAACTGCCCTACCAGCGTCTCGCCGAGCGGATCCCCGGCGGACCGCCGCCCAACTTCCGGCTCGTCTACGGGCACATGGGCGAGGTCCTGGACCGCACGGACCTGCTGGTCACGGTCTCCTCGACGGCCGCCCTGGAGGCCCTGCACCGCCGGATCCCGACCGCGGTCCTCTCCGACCTCGGTGTGCGCGAGGCGCTGGGCAACCACCACTTCATCTCCTCCGGTCTGATCACCTCCTGGGACCGGCTGGACGAGGGCCACCGCCCGCTCCCCGACGAGGAGTGGCTGGCCGGCCAGGGCGTCGCCGCCGACGGCTCGTACGCGGACGCCTACGACGCCGCCGGGGCCAGGGTCGCCGGGCTGCTCGACGCCGGCCCGCTCCCGGCGATCACCCCGTACTACACCCCCGTCTCCGCCCCCGGTTACCTCCCCGGCATCCTCGCTCGCTACCACCTGGCCCCCGACGGCCGGCCGCTGCCGGGCGCGGCCGTGCCCAAGGAGACCGGCCGGGTCAGGGGAGCGGTGCGCGAGACGGTCCGTAACGCGGCGCGCGGTGCCTACCGGCACGGCGTCCAGCGGGTCGCCCCGGCGATCCGGCGGGTGGGCGAGCTGTGACCCCCTCCTCCCGGACGCCCGGCCCTCCCGGTCCGCCCGCGCCTCCCGGCGCGTCCACGGCTCCGGGCGTCTCCGTCCCTTCCGGCGCGTCCGCCGCTCCGGGCGTCTCCGTCCCCTCCGCCGCATCCACCCCTTCAGGCGCGTCCATCACTTCAGGAGCACCCATGACCCCGCCACCGTCCCCGGCCCGGCCTCCGGCCGCGCGCACCGTGGTCGCCGTGATCCCCGCCCGCGGCGGGTCCAAGGGCGTCCCGGGCAAGAACCTCGCCCAGGTCGCCGGCGCCCCCCTGGTGGCCCGCGCGGTCCGTGCCTGTCTCGCCTCCGCCGAGGTCACCGACGTCGTCGTCACCACCGACGACCCGGCCGTCGCCGAGGCGGCCCGTGCCGCCGGCGACGTGCTGGGGGAGTCGGGCCGGCTGCACTGCGTCAGCCGCCCCGCCGCGATCGCCGGTGACACCGCCACCAGCGAGGCCGCGGTCCTGCACGCCCTGGACGCCTACGAGGCGATGCGCCCCGGGCACGGCGCCGACGTGGTCCTCCTCGTGCAGTGCACCAGCCCCTTCCTCACCCGCGAGGACATCGACGGCGTCGCCGCCGCCGTGGCCCGCGACGGGGCCGACACCGCCGTCACCGTCGCGCCCTTCCACGGCTTCGTCTGGCGGGACGGCAACGCCGTCGAGGACGGCACCTACGGCGTCAACCACGACAAGTCCGTACGCCCCCGGCGCCAGGACCGCCCCCAGGACTACCTGGAGACCGGGGCCGCCTACGCCATGGACGTGGCCGGCTTCCGCACCTACCGGCACCGGTTCTTCGGCGACACCGCGCTGGTGAAGACCGACCCGGCCCGGGTGCTGGAGATCGACGACCCGCACGACCTGGCCCGCGCCCGGGCACTCGCGCCACTGCTCGACCCGTCACCGCTGCCCTCGCGCGAGGACATCGACGCGGTCGTCCTCGACTTCGACGGCACCCAGACCGACGACCGGGTCCTCATCGACTCCGACGGACGCGAGATCGTCTCCGTGCACCGCGGGGACGGCCTCGGTGTCGCCGCCCTGCGCGAGGCCGGCGTACCGCTGCTGATCCTGTCGACCGAACGGAACCCGGTCGTCGCCGCCCGCGCCCACAAGCTCAGGGTGCCCGTCCTGCACGGCATCGACCGCAAGGACCTGGCGCTCAAGCAGTGGTGCGAGGAGCAGTCCGTCGATCCCGGACGGGTGCTCTACGTCGGAAACGACGTCAACGACCTGCCCTGCTTCGGCCTCGTCGGCTGGCCCGTCGCCGTCGCGAGCGCCCACGACTCGGTACGCGCCGCGGCGCGCGCCGTCACGACCACCCCCGGCGGCTCGGGTGCCGTCCGCGAGATCGCGGCCTGGCTCCTGGGCCCCACCCTCACCACCGAAACCCCTGCCACCACCCTCACCACCGAAACCCCCGCCACCCCCTCCGAGTAAGGAAGCACCACCATGAGCAGCACCTCCCGCCTGCGCACCTTCGGCTCCCGCACCGCCGGCCCCGGCCACCCCGTCTACGTCACGGGTGAGATCGGCATCAACCACAACGGCGACCTCGACAACGCCCTCGCGCTGATCGACGTGGCCGCCGAAGCCGGCTGCGACGCCGTGAAGTTCCAGAAGCGCACCCCGGAGATCTGCACCCCGCGCGACCAGTGGGACATCGAGCGCGACACTCCCTGGGGCCGGATGACGTACATCGACTACCGCCACCGCGTGGAGTTCGGCGAGGCGGAGTACACCGCCATCGCCGAGCACTGCGCCGAGCGCGGCATCGACTGGTTCGCCTCCCCGTGGGACACCGAGGCCGTCGCCTTCCTGGAGAAGTTCGACGTCCCCGCCCACAAGGTGGCCTCCGCCTCCCTCACCGACGACGAGCTGCTGCGCGCGCTGCGCGCCACCGGCCGCACCGTCATCCTCTCCACCGGCATGTCGACGCCCCGTCAGATCCGGCACGCCGTCGAGGTCCTCGGCAGCGACAACATCCTGCTCTGCCACGCCACGTCGACGTACCCGGCGAAGGCCGAGGAGCTGAACCTGCGGGTCATCAACACCCTCCAGCAGGAGTACCCGAACGTGCCGATCGGTTACAGCGGCCACGAGACGGGCCTCCAGACCACCCTGGCCGCCGTCGCGCTCGGCGCCACCTTCGTCGAGCGCCACATCACCCTCGACCGCGCCATGTGGGGCTCCGACCAGGCCGCCTCCGTCGAGCCGCAGGGCCTCACGCGCCTGGTCCGCGACATCCGCACCATCGAGGCGTCCCTCGGTGACGGCGTCAAGAGGGTCTACGAGTCGGAGCTCGGCCCGATGAAGAAGCTGCGCCGCGTCGCGGGCGTCGTCGCCGAGGCCGGGAACGCTCCGGCCGCCGAGCCGGTCGCGGTCTGACGGGCCGACCGGTGAACCTCGCCTTCGTCGAGAGCCCGGTCCAGCTCCTGAACGTCCTGGAGTGGACCCACGCCCGGGGAGGGCACGGCGGCACCACCGTCGTCGTCCTCCCCCCGGTCGACCCGATGTCGCGCGGTCAGCTGCGCAGGATGGCGGAGCTGGCCCGCGACGAGGGCGTCACCGTCCGCTGGCAGGAGGCGCGCGGGGAGACCGGCGCGCCCCTCAAGGCCCTGCGGGCGCTGGCCGGTCTGGTCCGCGCGGCCGACCGGATCGTCATCGGGGACCCGTTCTCCCGGTACGTACAGCTGCTGCTGTCGATGGCCCGCCCCCGCCGGGTCACGGTCGTCGACGACGGCACCGCCACCATGGAGTTCACCGCCCAGCTCGCACGCGGTGAACGCCTGGTGCGCTGGCACCGGCGCGGCAGCCGGGGGCCGCGCGAGATGGCCCTGGCCCCGGTCACCGCCGTGGCCCGGCGCAGCTTCGTGCCCTCGGGACACCGGACGGTGGAGGTGTTCACGG
The DNA here is from genome assembly GCF_008704555.1 of Streptomyces nitrosporeus. NCBI lineage: Bacteria > Bacillati > Actinomycetota > Actinomycetes > Kitasatosporales > Streptomycetaceae > Streptomyces > Streptomyces nitrosporeus. The sequence continues at coordinate 2,852,603 of NZ_CP023702.1, read as the reverse complement.
CGATGCCCGTGGAGACTCCCGAGGGAGTCGAGGTCACGTCGAACACCTTCGCCTGGACCCGGGACCGCTTCGGCCCGCCCACCGTCACCAAAGGCGCCGACCTGGTCGGTACCTCACTGGTCGAGACGGGGGTGATCGACACGGTGCCGTACCAGGAGGCGGTGGCGGCCCTGGCCCGGGCACACGGGGCGACCCGCTACTTCGCCCACCGCAGGGAGTCCGCGGACAAACTCCACGCCCTGGAGTCCGCCACCGGTCTGGAGATCGTCCGCCCGGACCTCCCCCTGGAACTCATCGCCCGGCGCGGCCCGGTCGGCCACACGGTCCTGAGCTTCCCCTCCACGGTGGTCCACACCCTCCCGCTGGCGCTGGCCGGCACCGGTGTGAAGGTCGCTGTCTGCGACATAGCCCCCCAGTGGCTCCGTGACACCGCCTCCCCCCGCGCCCAGGGCTTCCTGAGCGGCGTCACGGAAACGGCCCGGGACGTCCAGCGGCTGTCGCCGTGGCGGATGACGGCGGCCGCGGAGGGGTGAGCCGGAGCGGGACGGCGGGGGACGAGAGGCCGGGCCCGGCCGGTCAGCGTCGGGCGGTCCTGGGGGCCGGCGGGGTGATGCGGACCCGCTGGGCCGGCGGGGCGGTCTCGATGTCGTGGAGCTGGGCGGTGATCGTGGCGCGCAGGTCGTCGAAGTCCTCGAAGTAGTGGTCGTTGAAGAGGGTGTAGCCCGTCCACATCAGGTTGGCGCAGACCCGGGCCGGGACCCGGCCGGTACGGGCACCCATGCCGACCAGGGCGACCGACCGGATACTGCCCGGGGCGCTCTCGTTCTGCCGGTGGACGGCCTGGAAGGCGGCGGCGCAGGCCAGGGCGACGTTCAGCGTCCGGCTCACGTTCTCCGAGGAACCGGTCATCGTGGGCGTCGGTATCAGGAACTTCGGGTTGACCGCCCCGGAGGGCACGCACACCGCGCTGCCCACGGGGAGGGTCCCCGCGAACCGGTCGCGGATCGCCTGCTGCACGCGCAGCTGGATGCCGGCCCCGAGGTGCCGCTTGACGGCCGCGTCGGTGCCGCCGTCCATACGGCCCTTGGAGTTGGTCGGGCTGACCCAGGCGTCGGCCGCCACTCCGAGGATCGATCCCTTGCGGATCTCGATCTCCGGGGTGTCGGCGAACGCCGCCCGCCAGGATTCGACCACCTCGGTGCTGAGGTCGGTCAGGATCACCCTGAGAGGTGTCGGCTGCGGGCGGCTCGCGGTCATCGTTCACTCCGTTCGAGAGGTGGCTCCTCCACTTCTCCGGACGCTACCGCCCCCCACTGACAGGCCGCCGGACGACAGGAGCCGGCCCCCCGTTGTCAGACCGCGGGTCTAGGGTCCTGGACAACTCCTCGCCCCTCAGCACGGCTTGGGGTGCGGTGCGCCGGCGGCTTCCCCGCCCGCGCCTCCGCCCCGCCTTTGTCCGCACGGCCAGAATCCCGGAGCGCTTCCACCATGAGCGATGTCAACACCCCGGCCACCACGCCTGACCCGAACGACCCGCTCGCTCTGGCCGAGCTGTTCCAGGGCGGCGGTGAGCCGTGGCTTCCGCTGCTGAAGCCGGCCATCGAGGCGCGGCCGGACGCGGCCGCGTTCATCGGCGCGGACCGCGGCCCGGACGTCGTACCGGTCCGTGAACTCACCTTCCAGGCGCTCAAGCCGAACCCGCCGCACAAGTGGAAGGTCGTCGCCTTCGGGCAGAACCCGTACCCGCGGCCGGAGAGCGCCACCGGTATCGCCATGTTCGACAACACCTTCCACGACTGGAAGGACAGCAGGTTCGGACGGGTCGTCAGCATCCGCTGCCTCATCAAGGCGGCGGCCATGTGGAAGTACGGCATACCCAAGAAGACCCCGATCAAGGACGTCCGCGCGCTGCTCGCCGAGCGGGACACCGTCCAGCCGCCGGAGTGGTTCCAGGCGATGCTCACCCAGGGGGTGCTGCTGCTGAACACGTCCCTCACCGCCAGCGCCGACGGGGCGATGGGGACCGACCGGCACACGGGGTTCTGGCGGCCCGTCGCCGAGCGGATCGTCGAGGAGATCTTCAGGGCCAAGCAGCACGCCGACGAGGAGGACCGCGGGGTCGTCTTCGCCTGGTGGGGTGCCCACGCGCGCAGCCTGAAGACGGCCGTCCTCCGCATCCAGAAGAAGTACCCCGGGGTCGAGGTCCGGCACATCGACCACGCCAACCCGGCGGCGCAGGGCGACATCTTCTGCGACGGCGACCACTTCACCCTGGTCAACGACGCCCTCGCGGCCGTGGGGGCCGACGGGATCGACTGGCTGCCGAGCAAGGGGTGGAACGGGACCGCGTCCGCCCCGGGCGGGGCGCAGAGCGGTGTCTCCGAGCGGATGGGGGCCTTCATCGCATCGACCATGGAACTGCACCAGCAGTACCTGGAGCGGCTTTCGGGGGTCAAGGACGAAGGTCTCGTCCTCCCGGGGATCACCGGGGTGTTCGACACCCCGCTCATGGGCTTCCGGGACGCCGTCGGCCCGGTCGCCGAACTGCTCCGCTCGATCGGCCACCACGTCGACCGGGCGGACGAGTTCGGGAAGAGGCGCGCCGACGAGGGCACCGGCGTCCTCTCGGCGGACACGATCGCGGCCCTCCACCTCTACACGTGCGAGTCGGAGTTCTACCGGAAGATCAACGCCGTGCTGCGGTCCCCGGACCGCAGCCGGGTGGTGCCCTACCTCCCCTATCTGCGGCTGCTCTTCGCGGCGGTGTCCGAGCTCCCCGCGCACACGCGGCCGTTGTGGCGCGGGGTGGCGCTGGACCTGCGGGCGCAGTACCCGCTGGGCCGGACCGTGACCTGGTGGGGCGTCTCCTCCTGCACACCCGTGCTCGGCGTGGCCCGGGCGTTCCTCGGCGGACGGGGCAGACGGACGCTCTTCGAGGTGACCCCGCGCCGGGCGGTGGGCATCCGCGACTTCTCGGCCTTCACCGGGGAGGAGGAGTTCATCCTCTCCCCGGGTACGCAGCTGAAGGTGACGGACGTCAGGACGGAGCGCGGCGGCCTGTGCACGGTGCGGCTGACCGAACTGGAGGAGCAGACCCTGGTGTCCTGAGCCGCGGCCCGGCCCCGGGGGCGGGGTGCGTGCCACGTGAAGCGGCAGGGGGCCCGCCCCCGGGGGTGCTGCGTTCGAGGCTGCTCCGCGCGGTGACGGCCGCGGCCCGCGGGCCCGCCGGCCGCCCCCGCCGTGCCGCCTCAGTAACGCGGGGCCAGGTGGCAGAGGGCGGCCTCCGCGGCGGCGGCGGCCTGGGCGGCGGTGTCCGCGACGGCCATGACGTGGCCCAGGCGCTGGTGGCTGTTGGCGGGCCAGGTGGTGGTCTGCCCCGCCACCGCCTTGACCCGGTGCGCCACGACCGCCGGGAAGTGCTCCAGGATCCCGGCGTCCGGGACCTCGCGTACGGTGCCGTCGCGCCCGGCCAGGAAGCGGATGGCGGCGCCCCGGCGGCGGACCGGTTCCAGGTCGGGCCGCTCCCCGGAGTGGGCCCGCAGGGACTGTTCCAGGAGGGCGACCCCCAGGGCGTGCTCGACGAGGTCGGGGATGAAGTCGCCGCCCGTACGGGCGTTGATCTCGATCAGGACCGGGCCGTCCGGCGTCAGCTTGGCCTCCACATGGGCCGGACCGAAGTCGAACCCGATGGCGGCCAGCGCCGAGACCGCGACGGCGGCGGCCGCGCCGGCCTGCTCGCCGAGGGCGGAGGGGAAGGTGTGCCCGAACTCCACGAAGTGCGGTGTGGGGCCCAGCAGTTTGTCGGTGACCCCCAGGACGTGGGTACGGCCGTCGTAGGTGAAGGTCTCCACGCTGACCTCGGGGCCGAAGAGGCACTGCTCCAGCAGCGCGCCCGGCACCCGGGCCTGTCCCTTGGAGTTCACCGCGCTGCCCGCGATGCCCGCCACCGCCGCCCGCACCTCCGCGCGGGTACGGCAGAGCTCCACACCGATGCTGGCCGATTCGTCGACCGGCTTGACCACGCACGGCAGTCCGGTGTCGGCGAGGGCGGTGTCGATCTCCTCCTCGGTCAGGACGAAGTGGAAGCGGGGCACCGGGACCCCGGCCGCCGCACACCGCTCCCGGGTGCGCAGCTTGTTCCTGGCGTCCTGGGCGGCGCCGGGGTCCAGGCCGGGGAGACCGAGACGGCGGGCGGCCTCGGTGGCCAGGGGCACGTAGTACTCCATGACGGTCACGACCCCGCAGACGGGGAGGGTGTGCGCCCGCAGCTCCTTCTCCACCGCGTCCGGGTCCTGGGTGTCGCAGACCCGGATGCCGGCGGCGAGTTCGCGGATCGCCCCGGCGGTGGCGGGATCGGTCTCGTACTTCTCCATGCCGTTGGTAACGAAGAGCGGGTTGAGCCCCATGTCACGGGCCAGACGCAGCGCCTGGACCCCTGTCCCGGTCATGTTGGACTCGATGAAGGCCAGGGCACGGTCGCGGCCGGGTGCGGGGGCGGGGTCGGTCATCGTGCGTCCTTCCGTCCCGCGACAGGGCCGTCGGCGGGGATCCAGTAGCTGGTGGCGCCGGGCTGCGGGCGCCGGGTCATGGGGTCCCTGACCAGCCGGGCGAGCAGCCCGGCGGGGACGACCACCACGAAGAAGAGCAGGGAGTAGAGGGGGTTGCGCACGGGGTGGAACCTTTCCGGGCGGGGCGCCGCCCCGGCGGGGGCGGCGCGCGGACGGGACACGGCGGGCCGGCGGCGTCAGTCCAGGGGGATGGCGTCGCGCCAGTCCCGCTCCTCCTCCCATGCGGGCTGGTCCTTCTTCTCCAGCACGTGGTTGCCGAGGACCAGCACGTCGATACCGGTGCGCATGAAGCAGGTGTAGGCGTCCTCCGGCGTGTGCACGATGGGCTCCCCGCGTACGTTGAACGAGGTGTTCACCAGGATCGGGCAGCCGGTCCGCTCCTTGAACGCGGTCAGCAGCCGGTGGTACACGGGGGAGGCCGCTGCGTCGACGGTCTGCACGCGGGCCGAGTGGTCGACATGGGTGACCGCCGGGACGGTCGAGCGCTGGACCTGGAGCAGCCCCAGGCCCTCCGGCCGGCCGTCGTCCCCGTCGTCCCGCGCCGGCGGTTCGATCCGGCGGGAGGGCGCCACCGGGGCGACGACCAGCATGTACGGACTGTCCTGGCCGAGTTCGAACCAGTCCTTGGCGTCCTCGGCGCGCACCGAGGGAGCGAAGGGGCGGAACGACTCCCGGAACTTGATCTTGAGGTTCATCGCGGACTGCATCGCCGGGTCGCGCGGATCGCCCAGGATCGAGCGCGCCCCCAGCGCGCGCGGTCCGAACTCCATCCGCCCCTGGAACCAGCCGACCACCGCGCCTTCGGCGAGCCGCCCGGCGACCGTCGCGGCCAGTTCCCCGTCGGTGGCCGCCTTCGTGTGGACGGCGCCCGCACCGTCCAGGTACGTCCGGATCTCCTCGTCGGTGAAGGCCGGGCCGAGGAGCGAGCCGGACATGGCGTCCCGTCCGGTGCCCAGGTGGCCGCGGTCCGCCCCGCGCGCGAGGGCCACGGTGAGCGCGCTGCCCAGCGCTCCGCCCGCGTCACCGGCCGCCGGCTGGATCCAGACCTCGTCGAAGACGCCCGCCTCGATGATCCTGCCGTTGGCGACGCAGTTCAGCGCCACCCCGCCGGCCAGGCACAGGTGCCGTTCCCCGGTACGCTCCCGCGCGGTCCTGGCCAGCTTCAGCACCACCTCCTCGGTGACCGCCTGCACCGAGGCCGCGAGGTCGAACTCCCGCTGGGTGAGCGGCGATTCCGGCGTACGCCGGGGGCCGCCGAACAGCTTCTCGAAGGCCGGGCCGGTCATGACCTCACCGGCGAGGTAGGAGAAGTACCGCATGTCGAGCCGGAAGGAGCCGTCCTCCTTGACGTCGATCAGGGTGGACCGGATGAGGTCGGCGTAGCGCGGGGTGCCGTACGGCGCCAGGCCCATCACCTTGTACTCGCCCGAGTCGACCTTGAAGCCGCAGAAGTAGGTGAAGGCGGAGTAGAGCAGGCCCAGCGAGTGCGGGAACCGCAGCTCCATCAGCGGTTCCAGGGCGGTGCCGCGCCCGTGCCACAGGGTGGTCGTGGCCCACTCGCCGACCCCGTCCACGCAGAGCACGGCGGCTGACTCGTAAGGGCTGGGGAAGAAGGCGGAGGCGGCGTGGGACTCGTGGTGGCGGCGCGGCTGGACCTCCGGGACCCGGCCGAGGCCGAGGGCCTCCAGTTCACGCCGGACGGTCGTGGTGGTGGTCCGCTTCCAGGAGAGCCACTGCGGCAGCGACCGGCGGAAGGCGGCATGGCCGCGGGGCGCGGCACCGAGGTAGGTGGCGAGCACCCGCCGGAACTTCAGCTCCGGGTCCTCGTAGTAGGAGACCGCCGAGACGTCGTCGAGGGTGGCGCCCGCCTCGTCCAGGCAGTAGCGGACGGCGTGCGAGGGGAACCCGGGGTCGTGGCGGATCCGGGAGAAGCGTTCCTCCTGGGCCGCGGCGACGGGGACCCCGTCGGCGACGAGGGCGGCGGAGCTGTCGTGGTAGTAGGCCGAGAGGCCGAGCACCAGGTCTGGCATGGCTGTCTCGTGTTCCTTTCTGTCCCGGCTCCGGGGCCGGCCGCGGGTGCGGGGCGGTCCGGGGCCGGCGGGGACGGCCGCGGGTGCGGGGCGGGGGAGCGCACGGGCCGGGGAGCCGGCCCGCGGGGCGGCCCGTGGTCAGTGGGGGCGGGCGGCCAGCCTGGCCCGGCGGTCGGCCAGCCAGGCGGGGAAGGACCGGGGCGGGTTGAGGGAGCGGTAACCCTCCCGGACGCGCCGCCATGCCTCCTGCCGGTACGGGCCGCCCACCGGCAGCGCGGACAGATGGCTGTCGATCGCGTCGGCGGCCCAGGCGGAGTGCCCGGTGGCCACGTTGTCGATGGTGTTGTGGATGTCCACGAAGCGGGTGCTGAAGCCGTGCTTGCGCAGTCCGAGCCGGGCCCGCCGGTAGGTGCCGCCGACACCGGAGAGCTCCATGGCCAGATTCAGGCCGAGGATCTCCGGTTCGAAGGTGACCGGGAAGCGTCCGACGGCCAGCCAGTAGACCGGAAGCTCGAACGAACTGTCCTGGAAGCCGTCCCAGCGGGCGAATTCGGCGGAGCCGGTGGGCGGCAGCCCGACCCCCATGCCCTCGACCAGCTCACGGTAGATCAGCGGGTGGTTGAGGGCCGTCAGGCCGTTGCCCAGCTCGTCCCAGTAGGTCTCGAACAGCGAGTAGCCCACCTGGGAGGAGGCCAGCCGGTAGTCGGTGAAGCCCTGGAGCCAGCCCCCGTCGATCATGGTGAGCGGGGCCAGCTGCACGGTGGAGTCGATCAGCTGCTCACGGGTGGGCAGCTCGTCCTCCCGGTTCTGGGCGAACTCCTCGGCATGGCGGTCGTGCTGGGCGGCGAGCCAGGGCCGCAGCCCCTCGGCCGGCCAGTCCGCGGGCAGCGGCAGCGCGCTGCGGTCGATGCGGTGGCGGGCCCGGCCGAGCCAGCCGTGGACGTAGCTGACGGCCCACGACCGGAGCGCCGGTGACTGGGTGCGGCGCTGGAGCAGTACGTACGCCTCGCGCAGGTCGCGGGGCGGCTGCCCGTCCGGACCGCCGCCGAAGGCGGGAAGGGCGGGCACCGGGCGTACGGCACCGGCACCGGCACCGGGGCCCGCCGCCGCACCGCTCGGCGCACCGGTGTCCGTGCCGGCCTCCACGGTGGTGTCCGCGTCGCCGCCGGTGCCCGTACCGTCCCGGGCCGGCAGCGAGGCGATCCACTGCCGCAGCACGGACAGGTCCTCGGGGCTGAACACCCGGAACATCGCCCCCCGCTCCCCGACCAGCCCGGTGACCAGCGCGCTCCGCTCCGGCTGCCCGGGGCGGACCAGACGGCTCGCGGCCAGTGCGGACATCAGGGGGTAGGGGTCCTGCCGGGCCTCGGCCAGCCAGGTCGCCAGCGGCCGTCCGGCCAGCTGGAAGGCGTGGTGGTAGACGGACCCCTCACGGGCGCGCAGCCGGATCAGCTCGGCGGCCTGCTGCTCCGGCCGGGCGATGTCCCCGGCGAACCGGTACACCTCCTGCGACCAGGCGACGAGCCGGTCGAACGCCCAGCGGCAGCCCGCCAGCACCCGGCGGGAGTCCTCGTCGTCACCGTCCCCGGCGAGGGTCTCCACCACGGCCGCCGAACCGGCCAGCCCGCCCGCCGGCTCCAGCGGCCGCGGGGCCCCGGGGTCGAGCGCCGCCCAGTCGGCCCGCTGCTCCCCGCCGTGGACGGCGCGCACCAGGGCGAGCGGAGGCAGCAGTCCCGCCTCCCGCAGGCACAGGTCGGCGCCGGCGGTCTCGGGCCGGAACTCCTCGGCCATCCGCCCGAACAGGAGAAGCAGGGAAGGGAGTTCGAAGGAGGAGTCCAGGATCCGCGGGTCCAGGGCGGTCCGGGCGGGCGGGTCCGCGTACTCTGCGGAGTCCAGGGCGCGGAGCAGCGCCGCGAAGGCGTCGCCCCGGGACCGGTACGGGCGCCCCACCCCGACGTCCGAGGCGTACAGGGTGAGCGCGGCCAGAGCCGTCGGTTCGTCGGCGGTGGCCATACCGGTGGAACCGGACAGCCAGGCACCGGAGACCAGGGCGAGCGGGGCGCACTGGAGCAGGACCCGGGCGGCCGACCGGTGCAGGCCGGTGCCGGCGGGGGCGGTCCCGGCGAGAGCGGCGAACCGGTCGCGTTCCCCGTCGGCCCAGGTCCGTATCCGTTTGCGCAGGAGATCCAGGCCGTCCTGGGCGGCCTTTGGGTCCCGGGACCCGTCCAGGACGGCGCGCAGCGCACCGGCCCGGACGGTGTCCGCCACCGTGCACTCCGGGTCGCAGACCAGGGGGTAGAGCGAGCGGGCGGTCATGGAAGTCATCGGTGGCCGGCCGCCCTCAGAACATCGGGTAGATGGAGGAGCTGTTGTCCGGCTTCTTCCGCCGGAGCCGCAGCACTTCGAGGATCTTGCGGACGATACGCATGGGCGTTTCCCTTCATGGGTCGGTCGGGCCCGGTCAGTTCAGGCCGAGGACGTCGGAGAGCAGGGCGGCGACGGTGTCGTGCCCCTCGTCGGTGAAGTGGATGCGGTCGACGAAGAGCCACTCGTCCGCGGCGAGCGCCTCGCCGAGGAGCGGGTTGAGGTCCACGAAGTCCACACCGATCCCGGCGCAGCCCTCCCGGAGCCGGTCCGCGTAACGGCGGCCCGACTCGATCGTGCAGATGTCGCCGTACGCCTTGCCGAAGTCGGCGAGGCCGTCCAGCTCGTCGAAGAGCAACTTCTCCTGGGGAGCCGGGCGTTCGCGTACCCAGGGGGCGAGCGGCTGCAGGACGTAGGTGAGCTTGGCACCGGTGCCCCGGGCGAGCAGTTTCCAGTTGTCCAGGTGGCGGACCGTACGGTCGACGGCCTGGGCGATCTGGTCCTCCAGGTCCGGTACGGTCTCGTCCCGGCCGCTCTCCTGGCCGGCGGGCCGGCGGCCGAGGAGCCGGCGGCCCGAGGACGCCCTGCGCTGCTGCTCCTTCGCGGCCTCGACCTGGGCGAAGTAGTCGTGGCCGTTGAAGAAGGCCCCCTCGTCCCCCTGCATCCAGCGCGGCAGCCGTGCCAGCCCGAGGTTGTTGAAGCCGCTGAACAGGACGATCTCGTCGACCTGGGGGAGCAGATGGCGGTAGAAGGTGAAGAGCAGCAGTTCCTGGGCCGAGTTGAAGCTGCGCCCGCCGAAGTTGAGCCACGGGGTGGACGGGGCGTGCTTGGCCCAGAGCCGTGAGGCCAGGGTGTGCGCGTCGGCGGAGGCCCCGATCCCGAACACGGTGGAGCTGCCCGCGATCAGCCGCACCGGGCCGCCGGCCGGCGGACGGCCGGCGGAGGCCCGCTGCCCGTCCGGGCCTTCGGAGAACCGGAAGCCCAGCTGGTCGGTGTTGACGGTGCCGGAGGTGTGGCCCGCCGCGTGGAAGTACATGAGGTAGGGCAGCCAGCGGATCTCTCCGCGGTCGTCGAACTTCTCCGCGTACCGGAGCATCTGCGGGGTGAGCCGCTCGCGGTGCGAGGGAGGCGTGGGCATGGTGGACCTTTCGTCGGCGGGGCCACGGGGACGGGGACCGGGCAGGGCGGTACGGCTTCGGTCGGTACGGATTCGGGCGGTACGGCTCCGGGGCGCGGGTCCCGGGGCCGGGGCAGGGCCCGGAGGGCGGGGGCGCGGGGCCGGGCGGGTGGTCGGTACGGCTCAGACGGCGGCCGCTCGTGGTGGTTCGGCCCAGGTGGCGGGCCGGGTGCGTTCCGCCCAGCGGACGACCGGCCGCGCGGCCACTCCGGCCAGCAGGAACACGACTCCCATCACGCACCAGCCGGGCCACCCCCAGCCGATACAGAGCCAGGTCAGCAGAGCCGGGCCGAAGGACTCGGCGAGCCCCATCCCCATGCCGAAGAGCCCCAGGTACTGCCCGACGGCATGCGGCGGGGCGAGGGTGTTGGACAGCTCGAAACCGCCCGCCGCCTGCTTCAGTTCGCCGAAGCTGTGCGCGGCGACCGCGATCACCAGCATCACCACGGCGGCTTCCCCGGGCAGCCCCGACGTCGCCGCGAGGGCCAGGCAGGAACCCAGGAGGAACATCCCGGCGACCGTCATGGCACGGCCGGCCCGCTCGGGGGTGTCCACATCGCGGCTGACCCGGACCTGGAGCGCGATCACCAGAACGGTGTTGAGGACGACCGCGCCGGAGACCGACCAGCGCGGGGCCTCGGTCGCGGTGACGATCCACAGCGGCAGAGCGACCGTCAGCACCCGGTACTGGATGGAGAGGATGCCGTCCAGCAGCGACAGGACCACATAGGGGCGGTCGCCCAGGGCGGCCCAGCGGGACGCGCGGTCGGCCGGGATCGGGGCGAGCCGGGGCAGCCGCAGCGCGATCAGCAGCGCGCCCGCGAAACACCCCGCGCACACGACGACCAGGACCCGGTACGCCTGGGCGGTGTCCTGCTGGGCCGCCCAGCCCGCGACCGCCGCACCGAGCGCGATACCGGCGTTGGTCACCGCCCGGATGTAGGCACGGAGCTCCTGGGCCTTGCGGGTGGCGATGCGGTTGATGACCGGCCCGCGCGCCACCAGCAGGCCCGCCTGGCCGACGGTCGCCGCGATCACGACGAGCAGCGAGTCGGCGTAGCCCCGGCAGAGGAGGAACGCGAGCGCGGAGAGGGAGCTGAGCCCCAGGCTGCCCCACAGCACCCCGCGCGGCCCGAACCGGTCGGCCGTCTTGCCCAGCGGGATACCCGCGAGCACGGACACCAGTCCGGCCACGCTGAACAGGAGCCCGGTCTGCACGGCGGGCAGGGACACCGCGCGCGTCAGGTAGAGGACGCCGGCGGTGAGGAAGATCCCTTTTCCCGCGGAACTCACCAGGGTGGAGGCCGCAAGTAATCGCTCCGGGCCGGAGGCCGGCAGCAGACGCTTCGGAAGCAACTCGTCTCTCCGCTCGGAAAGAGGACAGGAATTCCGGACCCCGATGAGATGCGGAAATTAACGCGACCGTGGCGGGCCCGTCCAGAGGATTCCAGTATGCGAGATGACAAGTGACTGGTCAGTAGGGTTTGTTGGTGCGGGGATCGCGCCATGCCAGCGAATTTTCGGCCATGTTCCCGCAGGTGTGTTTCGAATTCCGGAAGGTCTTCTCCGGTTTGTGTGATTCGGTGGACAGTGTGGCAATACCACCCACACCGGATTCCGTGACCGGTATTCGGGATGTGTTTGCGGAACGGTGGATTCGAGTTCGGGAATCCGTCCGCATTCCTTTCCGCCCGGACGCCGCTCCGGACCGTCAGAGCCGCTTCAGGCGCTTCCGTCCGTGGACCGTCCTGCCGGGGAGGCGCCCGTACTCCCGGACGCGGCGGCGGGCCCCGCGCGGTCCTCGCCGGCGCGGCCGTCGGCGCCCGCCGGACGCGCGCAGCCCCGCACGTCCTGGTGACCGCCTGCCCGGCCCGGTGTCGTCAACCCCTACGGCGGCGCCCCCGCCGTCCGGCCGCGGTACGCCGGACGCGTCCCGGGCGGACCGGCGACGGGCCGCGCCCCGGGCGGCACCGCCGCCCCGCGCCGGGGCGAACGCGCCCCTCCCCGCTGCCTCCGGTCCCGCTCTTCCCCGGCCGGGCCGGCGGACGGCCCGCGCCCCCGGCCCGTACCGGGGGCGCCGCCGGGCGCGGGCGCCGGCGGACGGGGGCTCCGCCGCGTACGGTCACGCGGGCAGCATCGCCCGGCGCCCCGGAGCGGCCGGCGACTGGCTGGTCATCCCGCCGTCGACCACCAGCAGCTGGCCGGTGAGGTAGCGCGACTCGTCGGAGGCCAGGAAGACCATGGTGTGGCCGATGTCCTCCGGGGCGCCCAGGTAGGGCAGCGAGTTGTAGCCCTTCAGGGACTCGATGACCTCGGCCGGGAGGTTGTCCAGCAGCGCCGGGGTCATGACCGTCCCCGGAGCCACCGCGTTGCAGCGGATGCCCTGGGGGCCGTACTGCACGGCGATCGACTTGGTGGCGCTGACGACCGCCGCCTTGACCGCGCCGTACGAGATCTGGAGCACGTCGCCGACCAGGGCGGCCACCGAGGCCGTGTTGACGATCGAGCCGCCGCCCGAGCGCGCCATGTGGGGGATGGCGTACCGGGAGCCCGTGAGGGTGGAGCGGACGTTGAGGTCCACGGCCCGGGTGAACTCGTCCATGTCCAGGCGCAGCAGGTCCAGGTCCTTGCGCGGGTTCGTCCCGCCGACGTGGTTGCACAGGACGTCGAGGCGGCCGAACTCGCGCACCGAGGCCTCGACCATGTCGCCCACGGAGGTGTCGTCCATGACGTCCACCGTGTACGCCAGCGCCCGCCCGCCCGCGTCGCCGATCAGGCGCGCGGTCCGCTCGGCCGAGGCCGTGTCGTGGTCGGCCGCCACGACCAGCGCGCCTTCGCGGCTCATCAGTTCCGCGGCGGCCCGGCCGATCCCGCTGCCGGCGCCCGTGATGATCGCGACCTTGTCCTTCAAGCGGTCCATATCCGCTGCTCCTTCGTTCTTCCGGCGGCCGCCCCCCGCCGTCCGCGGACCGTTGTCAACAATGATGACAAGCGTAAGTCATCTATGATGACTTATCGAACGGCACGACCGAGGAGCCCTTCCGCCATGACCGCACGCCCCCGCGCCGCCAAGCCCCGGCAGCCCGCAGCCGTGACCCGGGGCGTGATCTTCGACGCCGCCCGCGAGCTCTTCGGCGAGGCGGGGTTCGACGCCGTCGGCATCCGTGCCGTGGCAGCCCGCGCGGGCGTCGACGCCGCACTGGTCATCCGCCATTTCGGCTCCAAGGAACGGCTGTTCCTGGAGACGATGACCGTCGACCTGCCCGCCGCCCAGGTCATGGAGGGACCGCTGGAGGGCATGGGCAGGGCGATCGTCGGTCACGTGGTGTGCCTGCCCTCGACGCGCACCGGGGCGCTGGCCGTGACCGCGCTCTCCGCACTGTTCCGGGCCTCGGACCGGGAGGAGGTGCGGCGCACCCTCCGTACGGCCGTCGACGACGTCTTCGCCCGCCCCCTGGTGCGCCGGCTGGAGGGCGGGGACGCCGAGCTCCGCGCCCATCTGATCGCCGCCCAGCTCGGCGGACTGCTCACCAGCCTCCATGTGGTCCAGGACCCGGTCCTGCTCGCGGCGGACCCCGAGGTCCTCGCGGCGCGGTACGGGGACGCCGTCCAGCGGCTGATCGATTCCTGATCCGGCCCCCGCCGGGCGGCCCCGGCCCGGGGTCTCCCCGGACTCCGGGGCCGCCGTCCGGGGGCCGGAGCGGGCGGGACGCGCGGCATGTGTGCGCCGTACGCACCCGGAAGGAGCCGCGCAGTGTACCCACCCCACTGGGCCCTCACACGCCGCAGCGCCGACTTTCGTTCCCCTGTGCGGCTGAACTTTTGTTGATCTGTGGCCAGTTGAGGGGGGTGGGGGCCTAACCTTCACTGGGTGAACCAGTTGAAGTCCCGCGCGTCCCGTGCCGAGGCCGTCATGCCCGGCACCCTCTCCGACGACCTGCGTGCCGAGCTCATCGCCTTCCGCCGTGATCTGCACATGCACCCGGAGCTCGGCAACCAGGAGTACCGCACCACCGCCGCCATCAAGGACCGGCTGGAGAAGGCGGGGCTGCGCCCCAGGGTGCTGCCCCTGGGCACGGGGCTCATCTGCGACATCGGGGACCGGGGCCAGGGGGTGCCGATGCTGGCGCTGCGGGCGGACATCGACGCGCTGCCGATCCCGGACACCAAGACCAAGGTGCCCTACCGCTCCACCGTGCCCGACCGGGCGCACGCCTGCGGGCACGACGTCCACACCACCTGCGTCCTCGGCGCCGGGCTGGTGCTCGCCGGCCTGGACCGGCAGGGACTGCTGCCCCGCCCGGTGCGGCTGCTGTTCCAGCCGGCCGAGGAGGTGCTGCCCGGCGGGGCCACCGACGCCGTGGAGGCCGGCGTCCTGGAAGGCGTGGGGCGGATCATCGGGGTGCACTGCGACCCCAAGGTGGACGTGGGGAAGATCGGCCTGAGGATCGGGCCGATCACCTCCGCCTGCGACCGGCTGGAGGTCGCCCTCGACGGACCGGGCGGCCACACCGCCCGCCCGCACCTCACCACCGACCTGGTGACCGCCTCGGCCCGTATCGTCACCGACGTGCCCGCGCTGCTCTCCCGGCGCGTGGACGCGCGGGCCGGGCTCGCCGTCACCTGGGGACGGCTGACGACCGGGCACGCCCCCAACGTCATCCCGCAGCACGCAGAGCTGTCCGGGACGGTCCGCTGCCTCGACCTGGAGAGCTGGCGCCAGGCCCCCGACCTGGTCCACTCCGCCATCGACGAGGTGGCCGGAATGTACCGGGCGAAGACGGTGATCGACTACATCCGGGGAGTCCCGCCCGTGGTCAACGAGGCCGAGTCGATCGGCCTGCTGGACGCCGCCATGACCGTACGGCGCGGATCGTACGCGATCGAGGACACCGAGCAGAGCCTGGGCGGCGAGGACTTCTCCTGGTACCTGGAGCAGGTCCCCGGCGCCATGGCCAGGCTCGGCGTGCGCCCGGTCGGGGACGCCCGCGGCCTGGACCTGCACCGCGGGAACTTCGACGTGGACGAGGAGGCGATCACGGTCGGGGTGGAGCTGTTCACCGCCTCGGCGCTGCTCGACGGCAATCCCTGATCGGCGCGGAGGACACCTTCTGTTCGCGACGATCCGATAACAGCTTCCGTAGGGGTCCTTATCTGACATCTACGCGCGTTACGATCGCGGCGAAACCAGCGCCGGAAGAGGCGCTTCGGTCAGGTTTGAAGGAGCCTTCCCTTGCGCCGGATCACCAGGATTGCCACCGTGGGCGTCATGTCCGCGGCGCTCGCGCTCAGCGTCACCGCGTGCGGCGAGTCGTCCTCCTCCTCGTCGAGCAGCAGCTCCGACTCCAAGGCCGACAAGACGGCCATCGCGTACGACATCGGCGGCCGCGGCGACCAGTCGTTCAACGACGCCGCCTACGCGGGCCTCGCCCGCGCCGAGAAGGAGCTCGGTGTCAAGGGCACCGAGGCCGAGCCCTCCGACGGCGAGGCGGACGCCGACAAGGTGCAGCGCCTCACCGCGCTGGCCCGCGCCGGCAACAACCCGGTGATCGGCGTCGGCTTCGCCTACGCCCCCGCCATAGAGAAGGTCGCCCCGAAGTTCCCGAAGATCACCTTCGGCATCATCGACGACGCCTCGGTGACCGGCGAGAACATCGCCAACATCGTCTTCAACGAGGAGCAGGGCTCCTACCTCGCGGGTGTCGCCGCCGCCAAGGTCACCAAGACCAAGACGGTCGGCTTCATCGGCGGTGTCGAGACCCCGCTGATCAAGAAGTTCGAGGCCGGCTTCACGCAGGGCGTCAAGGACACCGACTCCAAGGTGAAGGTCGTCCCGCAGTACCTCACCCAGCCGCCGAACTTCGACGGCTTCTCCAAGCCCGACCTCGGCAAGGCCGCGGCGCAGGGCCAGCTGGACAAGGGTGCCGACGTGGTCTACTCGGCGGCCGGCCTGGCCGGTTCCGGTGCCATCGAGGCCGTCTCCAAGGCGGGCAAGTGGAACATCGGCGTCGACTCCGACCAGTACAAGCAGGAGGGGCTCGCCGCCTACAAGGAGTCGATCCTCACCTCGGTCACCAAGGACGTCGAGGACTCCGTCTTCAACCTGATCAAGTCCGTCCAGGACGGCAAGCCCGAGACCGGTGAGGTCCGCTACGGCCTCGACAAGGACGGCGTCGGCCTGGCGATGTCCAACCCGGCCTTCACGGAGATGACCGACGTCATCGCCGCGGTGGACGAGGCGAAGAAGAGCATCATCGCCGGCGAGATCACCGTCAAGACCGCCCCGTAACGGCTCCGGCCGCACCGGCTGGTTTCCCGTGGGCCCGGAGTGGGCGTCGTCGCCGCTCCGGGCCCGTGGGGTGCTCGCCGGAGCCCGCGCCGAAGGGGCCCGTCCCGGCCCCGGAGCCGCCGGCCCTCGAAGATCCCGCCGGCCCCCGGGCCCGGCAGGGTCCCGGGGCGGGCCGGGTCCGGTGGTCCCGGCCGCGAACCCCCGCCCCCGGTTCCCGCCGGGCCCCTGCCCCCCGGCCCCGGAACCTCCGGGGCCCGAAGCCTCCGGGACGGCGAAGCCCTCCCGGACGTACCGAAGAAGTCGTGTCCTGTGCGGTACCCGCCCATGGCGGCCCCGGATTCCCGACCGGCCGCCCGACGGTCCCGTGCTTCACGATTCGGCAGCGCTACGCGTGTAGACAGCCTTCCGGCGCGATAGCTTCACCCCGCCCGTCCCGCCCGCCCCTGTGCCCCCGCTCCTGTCCGGCCAAGGAGAGTGCGTCATCAACGCGTCCAGCAGTCCCCCCGCCGTAGAACTGCACGGCATCACCAAGCGTTTCCCCGGCGTCGTCGCCAACCACGACATCGGGATCACCGTCCGCAAGGGCACGGTCCACGCCCTCGTCGGAGAGAACGGTGCCGGCAAGTCCACCCTGATGAAGATCCTCTACGGCATGCAGAAGCCGGACGAGGGCACCATCGCCGTGGACGGTGAGCAGGTCACCTTCGGCAACCCCGGTGACGCCATCGCGCGCGGGATCGGCATGGTGCACCAGCACTTCATGCTCGCCGACAACTTCACCGTGCTGGAGAACGTCGTGCTCGGCGGCGAGAAGCTGCACGGCATCGGCTCCGCCGCCCGCAGGAAGATCAAGGAGATCTCCGACGCCTACGGTCTGGGCGTACGGCCCGACGCGCTCGTCGAGGACCTCGGGGTCGCCGACCGGCAGCGCGTGGAGATCCTCAAGGTCCTCTACCGCGGCGCCCGCATCCTGATCCTGGACGAGCCGACCGCCGTCCTCGTCCCGCAGGAGGTCGACGCGCTCTTCGCGAACCTCCGGGAGCTCAAGGCCGAAGGCCTGACGGTCATCTTCATCTCGCACAAGCTGGGCGAGGTGCTCTCCGTCGCCGACGAGATCACCGTGATCCGGCGGGGTACGACGGTGGGTACCGCGGACCCCGCGGACACCACCACCAAGCAGCTCGCCGAGCTGATGGTCGGCAGCGAACTCCCCTCGCCCGAGACCCGCGAGTCCACGGTGACCGACGTGCCGATGCTGCGCGTCGAGGGGCTCTCGCTCAGCGCCACGGACCCGGACGGCGCCGTCCGCGACGTGCTGTCCGAGGTCGGCCTCACCATCCACAAGGGAGAGGTCCTCGGCATCGCCGGTGTCGAGGGCAACGGCCAGACCGAGCTGATCGAGGCGCTCATGGGGATGCGGAGCCCCGACAGCGGCGCCATCACCCTGGACGGCGTGGACATCTCGAACGCCCCCACCCGCAAGCGGCGTGAGGACGGCATCGGTTACATCCCCGAGGACCGCCACCGCCACGGGGTGCTGCTGGACGCCCCGCTGTGGGAGAACCGCATCCTCGGCCACGTCACCGAGAAGCCCAACAGCCGGGGCTTCCTCCTCGACCCCAAGGCGGCGCGCACCGACACCGAGCGCATCGTGCGCGAGTACGACGTGCGCACCCCCGGCATCGAGGTCACCGCGGCCTCGCTCTCCGGCGGCAACCAGCAGAAGCTGATCGTCGGCCGCGAGATGAGCCACGGCCCCAAGCTGCTGATCGCCGCCCACCCCACCCGCGGGGTGGACGTCGGCGCACAGGCCCAGATCTGGGACCAGATCCGTGAGGCCCGCCGCGAGGGCCTTGCCGTCCTGCTCATCTCGGCGGACCTGGACGAGCTCATCGGGCTCTCCGACACCCTGCGCGTCATGTACCGCGGAAAGCTGGTCGCGGACGCCGACCCCGCCACCATCACTCCCGAGGAACTGGGTTCGGCCATGACCGGTGCCGCCGCCGGTCACCTCGAAGCAGCACCTAAGGACGAGGCCCGATGAAGAAATTCGACAAGGACCGGCTGATCCTGGGCCTCGCCGGCCCGGCACTCGCCCTGGTCGTCGCGTTCGCGCTCACCACCCTGGTGCTGCTGGCATCGGGGCGCAACCCCTTCGAGCCGTACCGGCTGATGTTCGAGCAGGCGTCGTACTCCGACATCCAGGTGCTGATCATCAACCAGGCCGGCACCTACTACCTCGCCGCGCTCGCGGTCGCCGTCGGCTTCCGGATGAACCTCTTCAACATCGGGGTCGACGGGCAGTACCGCCTGGCCGCGATGATGGCCGCCCTCGTCGGCGCCAGCGTCGATCTCCCCGGGCCGCTCCAGATCGTCCTCATCGTCGTCGTCGCCATGCTGGTCGGCGCCTTCTGGGCGGGCATCGCGGGCTTCCTGAAGACCACCCGCGGGGTGAGCGAGGTCGTCGCGACGATCATGCTCAACTCGATCGCGACCTCGCTGATCGCCTGGCTGATCCTGCCGAAGAACTTCGGTGAGCAGGCCGCCGGCTCCAACAACCTGACCACCGGCGACATCCCGGAGTCGGGCTGGTTCCCGGGCCTCTCCCTGAGCCCCGAGGCCGGCGAGATCTACGGCTTCACCTTCGTCGCCGCCGGCTGCGGCCTCGTCTACTGGTTCGTCCTGAACCGCACCCGGTTCGGCTTCGACCTGCGCGCCACCGGCGCCAGCGAGAGCGCCGCCCAGGCCTCCGGTGTGGACGCCAAGAAGATGGTCCTCACCTCGATGCTGATCTCCGGTGCCGTCGCCGGTCTGGCCGGCATGCCGACGCTGCTCGGTGACACCCACACCTACAGCCTCGACTTCCCCACCGGTATCGGCTTCACCGGCATCACCATCGCCCTGCTCGGCCGGAACAACCCGCTCGGCATCGCGCTCAGCGCCCTGCTGATCGCCTTCCTCGACAAGGCGTCCTCCTCGCTCGACCAGTTCGGGTACGAGAAGGAGATCGCCACGATCATGCAGGGCCTGATCGTGATCTCCGTGGTCGTCAGCTACGAACTCGTCCGGCGCTACGGAACCCGCCGCCAGCAGCAGAAGGTCGGCGAGGAACTCGCCGCCGGCCACGCCCTCACCACCGAGAAGGAGGCGGCCCTGTGAGCACCAGCAAAGTCTCCGCCGCTCGCGTCGCCCCACCGAAGGGAGGCGGCCGGCGCAAGCTGTCCCTGCCCGTCGTCCTCCTGGTCATCGCCGGTGCGCTGGCCCTCGTGTCCCTGGTCCGGCTGATCAGCGGCGCGAACGACGTGACCTCCGTCGGACAGGTGCACGGCGCCCTCGAACTCGCCGTGCCGATCGGCCTCGCCGGGCTCGGCGGCCTGTGGGCCGAACGCGCGGGTGTCGTCAACATCGGGCTCGAGGGGATGATGGTCCTCGGCACCTGGTTCGGTGCCTGGGCCGGCTTCCAGTGGGGCCCCTGGGCCGGTGTCCTGTTCGGCGTCATCGGCGGCGCGCTCGGCGGTCTGCTGCACGCCGTCATCACCGTCACCTTCGGCGTCAACCACATCGTCTCCGGTGTGGCGATCAACATCCTCGCCGTCGGCCTCACCCGCTACCTCTCCAACTTCACCTTCGCCGACGCGCCCGGCGGCTCCTCCAAGCAGTCGCCGCGCATCGACGCCATCGACAAGATCACCGTCCCAGGGCTCTCGGACTGGATGCAGGACCTGCAACAGCGGCACTGGTTCTTCGTCTCCGACCTCGCCGGCATCGTCGGCGGCGTCTTCACCGGCCTGTCCCTGCTGACCGTCGTCGCCCTGCTGCTCATCCCCGCCACCTGGTGGGTGCTCTGGCGCACCGCCTTCGGCCTCCGGCTGCGCTCCTGCGGTGAGAGCCCGGTGGCCGCCGAGAGCCTCGGCGTCAACGTCTACAAGTACAAGTACATCGCCGTCACCGTCTCCGGAGCGCTGGCCGGCCTCGGCGGCGCCTTCCTGGCGATCGTCTCCACCGGGATCTACCAGGAGGGCCAGACCGGCGGGCGCGGTTACATCGGCCTCGCCGCGATGATCTTCGGCAACTGGATGCCGGGCGGCATGGCGCTCGGTGCCGGACTCTTCGGCTTCACCGACAGCCTCAAGCTGCGCGGCGGCGCCGAGAACGTCCACGCGATGCTGCTGCTCCTGGCGATCCTGCTGGTGGCCGCCGTGATCTGGCAGCTGTACCGCAGGAAGTACGTGGCCGCGGTGGTCTCGGCGGCCGTCTCGGCGCTGCTGTTCACCTGGTACGCGCTCACCGACCAGGTCCCGAGCCAGTTCGTCGACGCCGCCCCCTACGTCACGACCCTGCTGGTCCTCGCGCTCTCCGCCCAACGGCTGCGGATGCCGAAGGCCGACGGCATGACGTACCGCAAGGGCGAGGGCAAATGACGGGCGCCGGGACGCCCCCCGACTGGGAGGCCCTGCGCGAGGCGGCCCGGGACGCCATGTCCCGGGCGTACGCCCCGTACTCCGGCTACAAGGTCGGGGCCGCCGCCCTCGCGGACGACGGGCGCACGGTCACCGGCTGCAACGTGGAGAACGCCAGCTACGGCGTCGGCCTCTGCGCCGAGTGCGGGCTGGTCTCCCAGCTGAACGCCACCGGCGGCGGCCGGCTGACCCACTTCGTCTGCGTGGACGGCGAGGGCGCCCCGCTGGTGCCCTGCGGACGCTGCCGGCAGCTGCTCTACGAGTTCGGCGGGCCGGAGCTGGTCCTGGAGACCCCGGACGGCTTCCGCACCCTCGACGAGATGCTGCCGCAGGCCTTCGGGCCGCAGCATCTGCGCTGACCGTTCCCCAGGACGTGGGGGCCGCCGGGGACTCCGGCGGCCCCCACGCGCCGGACGGGTGCGAACCGTCCGGCCCACCCCGTCCTCTATGCGCGTAGAGTGATCCAGGACTCCCGCGTACGCACCGGCCGGAAGGACTCTCACGCCATGGACGCCATCTCCGTCATCCGCACCAAGCGGGACCGGGGCGAACTCAGCCCCGAGCAGATCGACTGGATCGTCGACGCCTACACCCGCGGCGAGGTCGCCGACGAGCAGATGTCCGCGCTGGCCATGGCGATCCTGCTGAACGGCATGAACCGCACCGAGATCGCCCGCTGGACCGCCGCGATGATCGCCTCCGGCGAGCGCATGAGCTTCGACGGCCTCTCCCGCCCCACCACCGACAAGCACTCCACCGGCGGCGTCGGCGACAAGATCACCCTGCCGCTCGCCCCGCTGGTCGCCGCCTGCGGCGCCGCCGTCCCGCAGCTCAGCGGGCGGGGCCTCGGCCACACCGGCGGGACCCTGGACAAGCTGGAGTCCATCCCCGGCTGGCGGGCGCTGCTCTCCAACGCCGAGATGCTCGACGTCCTCGACACCACCGGCGCCGTCATCTGCGCCGCCGGCGACCAGCTCGCCCCCGCCGACAAGAAGCTGTACGCGCTGCGCGACGTCACCGGCACCGTCGAGGCGATCCCGCTCATCGCCAGCTCGATCATGTCCAAGAAGATCGCCGAGGGCACCGGCGCACTCGTCCTGGACGTCAAGACCGGCTCCGGCGCCTTCATGAAGACCATCGAGGACGCCCGAGAACTGGCCTCCACCATGGTCGCGCTGGGCACCGACAGCGGCGTACGGACGGTCGCGCTGCTCACCGACATGTCCACCCCGCTCGGCCTGACCGCCGGGAACGCCCTGGAGGTACGCGAGTCCGTCGAGGTCCTCGCCGGCGGCGGCCCGCGCGACGTACGGGACCTGACCCTCGCCCTGGCCCGCGAGATGCTGGACGCGGCCGGCCTCAAGGACGCCGACCCGGAGAAGGCCCTCGACGACGGCTCCGCCATGGACGTATGGCGCCGCATGATCTCCGCCCAGGGCGGCGACCCCGACGCCGCGCTCCCCGTCGCCCGTGAACAGCACGTCGTCACCGCCCCCGCCTCCGGGGTGCTGACCCGCCTCGACGCCTACGACGTCGGCGTCGCCGCCTGGCGCCTCGGCGCGGGCCGGGCCCGCAAGGAGGACCCGGTCCAGGCCGGTGCCGGCGTAGAGCTCCACGCCAAGCCCGGCGACACGGTGACCGAGGGCCAGCCGCTGCTGACCCTGCACACGGACACCCCGGAGAAGTTCGAATACGCCCTGAAGGCACTCCCCGGCGCCTACGACGTCGCCCCCGCGGGGACCCCCTTCACCCCCACGCCGGTGGTACGGGAGCGCATCGCCTGACCCGCGGTCGTCCCGTGAGGGCGGACGGTACCGGCGGACCCGCGCCGGTACCGTCCGGCATGCCGGACCCGGTGACGCACCGGCCGGAGGGGACCGCCATGAGCGCACCCGCCTGCAGCTCCCCGCCGGGCCGCGGCCAGGACCGGGGCAGGACGGCCGTTTCCGAGGTCCGCCCGCACGGGAACGGACGAGCGGCCTGCCCGGACGGTCCCGTCCGGGCAGGCCGCTCACCTGCGCGTGGAGGTCACTTCCCCCGGTAGGCGTCGAAGACGGTCAGCTTCAGACCGTTGCCCCGCCTGTCCTTCAGGACGGCCCTGAAGGACAGGGACTTGCCCTTCGCCGGGTTCGTGACGGAGATGCCGCCCGACTTCACCGGCACCTTCTTCCAGTGCTTGCCGGAGTCCCCGCTCACGTACACCGTGAGCGCCGTGGACTTCTTCCCGGCGGCGGGGCCCTGGATCTTCACCGGCACCGTCGCCTTCTTCCCGGCCGGCACCGTGCCGTCCAGGGCGACCTCGGGCGTGAAGCGCACCATCGAGGCGGGCAGGAGCACCGGGGAGAACGGCTTCGCGGAGCGGAAGGTCCACTCGGCGTCGATACGGCTGGAGCCCGCGGCGAGCGAGGGGGAACGCCGTACCGAGGACGTCAGCCGGTAGGCGGCGGAGCCGGCCGGTACCGCGAACGGCTCGGCCTCACCGGTCAGCGGGTCGTTGTTCCGCCCGATCTCCTTGCCGTTGCGGTAGAGCACGGTCGTCGCGGAGGGGTACAGGGAACCGCCGGGGTTGCCCGCGCCGTCCGCCGCCATCGGCAGACGGCCGCTGATGCCCTCCTCGTCCCGGTAGAGACCGAAGCCGTCGCCCAGGAGCGGCCCGAACACAGGGGTGTTGACGGTCCTGCGGTAGGTCTTGCCCGCCTGGTAGGCCCGGGGCTCACCGAGGCTGTACTGGGCCTCGTACAGCGGCCAGCCCTCCTCGTCGAAGCCGCCCAGCTGGGCGAAGTCGAACGAGTAGACGGCGTCGTCCACGTCGGCGAGGTACAGCGTGCGGGTACCGGGGAGCGGCTGCGGGACCGACGTGGCGGTGCCCCCTTGCATGCCCGGAACGGTGCCCCAGACCAGGAGCTCGCCGGCCTTCCCCTTCCCCGAAGCGCCCATCCCGGCCTTCACCACGGAGAACTGACCGGCTTTCAGGGCACGGGTGTAGCCCCTGGCCAGCTTCGTCACCGGGCCGCCGAGCACCACGTCGTACTCGGTGGCCGCGCCCTTGCTCCAGTTGCCCGTCCAGAACTGGTGGAGCGAACCGTCCGTGACCGCGGGCCCCACATGGGCGGTCCGCAGCTGGTCGAAGGAGTCCAGCCACCAGCCGAAGCCGAAGGAGTTCCCCTCCTTCTCCACGAGGACGTCGGCGGAGGCCATCCGCACCTGCGCCTCGGCGACGGGGACACTGATGCGGGTCTGCTTCGTCGTGCGGGTGTCGAGGGACACCTGGAGGTCCTTCGTCACCTCCAGATCCGGTGCGGCCATCCAGTCGACGGGGGCCGAGGGGTCCCGGGGGTCGGTGTCCACGCTGGTGTCGAGCGCGTAGGAACCGGCCGGGACCCGCACGGTGGCCTTGCCGTTCTCGCTCCACAGCGACTTCCACACCCCCTCCGTCGCGGCGGAGGTGCCGATCAGCTGGGCCGACCCGTCCACGGGCCCGCCGTCACGGCCGGTGAAGGTGAGGGTCAGGTCGTACGACTCCACCTCGCGCTCGATGCCGACGGCGGTGCGGACCGTCTGTCCGCCACCGGTCGCCACCACATGGCCGGAGTACGTGCCGTCCGCCGTGCCGAGCCGGGTGTCGGCGGTCAGCGCCACCGAGGCCCGCCCGCCGGCCGGCACGGTCACCTCCGGGGCCCCGAGCGTGAGGAAACCGGCCGGAACGGGCTCGCCGTCCGGACCGGTGCCCGACGCCGCCAGCGACAGGGTGACGTCCTGGTCGCCCAGGTTGCGGTACGTCACCTGCCGGGTGACCGGGGTGTCGTCGGTGTGCGGCCACTCCTGCCTCTCGAAGCTCACCGACACCGGCTCCGCCACGACGGTCTGGACGAGCGCCCGGTCCACCGCGATCCGGCCCGAACCCTGCTCGAACGCGCTGTACGCACCGGGCACGGTGGACGCGGTGAGCGCCCCCTTCAGCTCGGCGTACGTCCACTGCGGGTGCTGCTGCTTGAGCAGGGCCGCGGCGCCCGCGACATGCGGGGTCGCCATCGAGGTACCCGAGATGGTCAGGTAGCCGTCCGGGTCCTGGCCGACCTCCTCGTCGATGACCGAACCGGGCGCCGCGGCGGCCGTGATGTCCACGCCCGGCGCCGTCACATCGGGCTTGACCGCCCCGTCGTCGATCCGCGGGCCGCGGCTGGAGAAGTCCGCCAGCGCGTCCTGGTCGTCGACCGCGCCCACCGTCAGCGCCGCGTCGGCGCTGCCGGGGGAGGAGACCGTACCCGGGCCCGAGCCCTCGTTGCCCGCGGCGATCGCGAAGAGCACGCCCTTCTCGGCGGAGAGCTTGTCGACCGCCGCCTCCAGCGGGTCGGTCCCGGGGGTGTCAGCGCCGCCCAGACTCAGGTTGACGATGTCGGCGCCCTGCGCGACCGCCCACTCCATCCCGGCCAGGATGCCGGAGTCGTCGCCGTAACCGTCGTCGTCCAGCACCTTGCCGTTGAGCAGGGACGCGTCGGGGGCCACCCCCTTGAACTTCCCGCCCGACTTCGCGCCGGTACCGGCGGCGATCGACGCCACATGGGTGCCGTGGCCGTAGCGGTCCACGGCGTCCGCCGCGGCGGAGAAGTTCCGCTCCGCGACGACCTGCCCCTTCAGATCGGGGTGGGTGGCGTCCACACCCGTGTCCAGCACGGCGATGGTGACGTCCTTGCCGGTCCAGCCCGCGTCCCAGGCCTTCGGGGCGCCTATCTGCCCCACGCTCCGGTCCAGGCTCGCCCGGCGGACCCCGTCCAGCCAGACACGGTCCACGCCCGCCGCCGTGGTGCGCTGCGCGTGCGTACCGGAGGCGGCGGTGAGCGCCCGCCAGATGTCCTGGGCGTCATGCTCCGGAGTCGTCAGCGACTCGGCGCCCAGGGACCTCAGCGTCCGGCCCACCTCGGTGCCGCCCGCGTCCCTGACCCCTGCCTTCGCGTCGGCGGCCGCCGCGCCCTTGTACCGGACGATCAGCCGCAGCTCCCGCTCCCGGTCCCCGCGGTACTCGGGGCGGCTCAGCTCCGTCACGTCGAACAGCCGCCGGTCCAGCGTCCCGTCCGCGACCATCCGCCGCGCGTCGGCCGGCACGACATAGGTGTGCCCGCCATGCGTCTGCCGCTGCACGGGTATCGCCTCACGGCCCTCGGCGGGCTCGAAGCCGACCGCCCGGCCCTCGGCGTCCACCGCGACCCGGTCACCGGTGATCAGCGTGATGTGGTGCTGGACCACGGGCTCGGAGCCCTGTGTGCCGGAGGGCGGTGTCCGGTCCGTCCGTGCCGCGGCCGGGGTGGTCATCCCCGCCGCGAGCGCCACGGCGGCCGCCACGGCGACCACGGGCGCGTACGCGCTCTTCACATGTCTGCGCAACTCTCCCCCTGGAGAATCGGTCGGTCCCGGGCACCGGGTGACAGAAGTGCCCAGGGTTCACCGAGGGAGAGCGGATCCGGGGCGGCCGGGTTGACAACCGGACCCCGGAAAAAGGGACTTGACGGGAAACCGACGCCCGGGGCGGGAACGCCGCCGGTGGGACCGATGAGTTCCGGCCGCCCGCGCGGTCTCTGCCGGTGTGGACGACATGAACCCCTGGGCCCTGGCCCTCACCGGCCGCGTCACCCGGGCCGATGTGCCGCGGCTCTGCGACCGGCTGGAGACCCGGCTCGCCCTGCGCGGGGACAGGGGCGAAGGCGCCCCCGTGACGGTCGTGGACTGCGACGTCGGCGGGGTGACCCACGCCGACCTCGCCCTCGTCGAGGCGCTGGCCCGGCTGGCGCTCGTCGTACGGCGGGCGGGCGGCGCCGAACTCAGGCTGCGCCGGGTGCCACCCGGCGTACACGCTCTGCTCGGTCTGGTGGGGCTGACCGGCGTCATCGGCGTGGATCGGGCGGACAGCGCCGGCGCGGGACGGGCGGACGTCGCCGGCGTGGAGGGGGCCGGGCCGCCGGGCCTCCTCCGGGGGACGGCCCGCCACCGCCCTCAGTCCGATGGTCCGTAGAGCGCGCGGACCACGGAGACCAGGTGCGCCCCGTCCACGCCCCCGCCCACCGCCCCGGCGGAGCCCTCGGCCATCACCGGCGGAGACGGCAGGGGCGGCGGGGACGGCGGGGGCCGTCGCAGACCTCGTCCCACCGGTGGTCCGGCTCCGTCTCCGGGCCTCGGCAGGGGCCGACCGGTGGCCGGCCGCGGCGGGCTCGCCCGGCCACCGGTCGGCCTCCGGCCGCCCACCGCCGGTACGGCCCCCGTGCCGCTGCCGGCCCGCCGCGCGCCCCGCGACGGCCGGCGGCCCTCACGCCCCGTCCGCGTCCAGGCGGTCCGGGAGCCCGAACAGCGGGAACCAGCGCGGAGTGTCCAGGAAGCAGTGCAGACCGGTGATCGAACCCCCGGAGACATCGATGATCTGCACCGCCCACGGCACGAAGCCCGGACCGTCCGGGTCCGGCTTGTAGTGCGCGAACGCCGGGGAGCCGTTGGCCTCGGTCGCCACCAGCCGGGAGCCCGCGCAGCCCGCGCCGATGCTGAGCATGAAGCCCGTGATGTCGTCGTGCCCCCGCAGCCAGAGGTCGAACGGCGGCATGGTCATCACGGCGTCCTCGTGCAGCAGAGCCGTCAGCGCCGCCATGTCGTACCCCTCGAACGCGGCGACATAGCGGTCCAGCAGTTTGCGCTGCTCCTCGTCCAGCGGGTTCGCCGCGTCCGGGACCGGGCCGTCCGCGTCGGCCAGGGTCGCCCTGGCCCGCTGCAGCGCGCTGTTCACCGAGGCGACCGAGGTGTCGAGCAGCTCGGCGACCTCGGCGGCCTTCCAGGCGAGGACCTCACGCAGGATCAGCACCGCGCGCTGCTTCGGCGGCAGATGCTGCAGGGCGGCGACGAACGCCAGGCGCACCGACTCGCGGGCGACCGCGGCCTCCGCCGGGTCGGCGGCCGAGGGGAGGACGCGTCCGTCCGGCATGGGCTCCAGCCAGGTGTTCTCCGGCAGCGGGTTGAGCGCCGCCCGGGCCAGCGGGGTCGGACCCGTGAGGTCCACCGGTCTGGCCCGCTTGTTCCCCGCCTTGAGCATGTCCAGGCAGACGTTGGTCGCGATGCGGTAGAGCCAGGAGCGCAGCGAGGAACGCCCCTCGAACTTGTCGAAGTTGCGCCAGGCACGCACCAGCGTGTCCTGGACCGCGTCCTCCGCCTCGAAGGCCGAGCCGAGCATCCGGTAGCAGTAACCGGTCAGCTCGACCCGGTGTTCCTCCAGACGGCTGTCGATATCGGACGTCGTCGCCGTCAGATCACCCATCGCTCACCCCTGTTGCGCCGTGACACCGCTCACCCAGCACTCGGGAAGCTACCCCAGGCCACTGACAACAGGGGCGGGAAGTGCGGAAACCGCCGCTCAGGTGCCCAGCTTGCGCCCGTAGACGTAGACGTCGTCACCGTTCTTCAGCAGCTTCCAGTACGCCTTCGCGTCCGCGGGCCGCATGTTGACGCAACCGGCCGAACCGGGGTTGTTGTACATCGACTTGGTGACCGAGTGGAAGGCCTGGCCGCCGTCGAAGAACTGGGCGTACGGCATGGGGACGTCGTACAGCGTCGACCAGTGGTCGATGTTGCGCCAGTAGATCTTCTTCGCGCCGGTCCTGGTCTCGGCGCCGTCGCGGCCCGTCCGGACCGGCACCGGGCCGAACTTCAGCTTCTTGCCGTCCTGGATCCAGCTCAGCTGCCGGGTCAGGTCCACGCAGGCGATGCGCCCCTTGTTCGTGGGGCACTTCTTCGCCTTGTTCGGGTTCTTCTTGCCGGCCTTCTGGGCGGTGATCGTCTTCATGGTGTTCCAGGTGACCGGCCCCGCGTACCCGGCGGCCGGGGTGATGCCCCTGGTCTTCTGGAACGCCTTGATCGCCTTGCAGTCCGCCGTGGACTGCCTGCCGTCCACGGGCCGCTTCAGGTACTTCTCCACCTGCTTCTGGTACGGGCCCTTCGCCGCCGTGCAGGACGCCGCCTGCGCGGCCGTGCCCGTGCCCAGGACCAGGGCCGGAGCGGCCAGCAGACCGGCGACGGACAGCGCGGTACCGCGCCGGACCCGTACACCGCGTGTCTTCCCCCAGATGCGCATACGCCCAGCTCCCCTTCACGCTCGATGCGGAGTGACTCCGCACTGTCCGACGCGTGAGGGGGAGCGGCGGTTGTGTGCCGGAGGTCTCAGTTGCGCACCGGCTCCGGGTCCGGCGCCCGCAGGCGTTCGGCGCGGGCGGCCCGGCTTCCGTACAGGGTGACGGTCACGACACCGAGGACCGCGAACAGGCCCAGCGCCACCGTGCCCGTCCAGCCCCCGCTGTGGAAGGCGACGGCGCCCAGGGTGCCGCCCGCGCTGGAGCCCAGGTAGTACGCGGACTGGTAGAGCGCCGACGCCTGGGCGCGGCCGGTCGTCGCCGTCCGGCTCACCGAGGACGAGGCGACGGCGTGCCCGGCGAAGAAGCCCGCCGTGATCAGCACCAGGCCCAGCAGGACGGCGGCCAGCCGGTCGGCCAGTGAGAGCAGCAGGCCGGCGGCCGTCGTGGAGACCGCCAGGTAGAGCGCGCCCCGGCGGCCCAGCCGGCCGACCAGGCGCCCCGCCGCGGCGGAGGAGAGCGTGCCGACCAGGTAGACCAGGAAGACCGAGCCGACGACGCCCTGCGGCAGGCTGAACGGCTCCTCGGCCAGCCGGTAGCCGATCACGGTGTAGACCGCGCCGAACACCGTCATGAACAGGGCGCCGATCGCGTACAGCCGCAGCAGCAGCGGGTCGGACAGATGCGTGGTGACGGTCTTCGCCAGAGCCCTGGGGTCGAGCGAGCCGGGCGTGAAGTGCCGGGCCCTGGGGATCATGAAGTGGAAGACGACCGCGCAGCCGGCGGCCAGCAGGCCGACCGCGCCGAGTGCCGCACGCCAGCCCCACAGCTGGGCGATCCAGCCGGTGAGGATACGTCCGCTCATACCGCCGATGCTGTTGCCCGCCACGAACAGGCCGATCGCGGCCACCAGCGCCCTGGGCCGCACCTCCTCAGCCAGATAGGCCATCGCCGAGGCCGGCAGCCCGGCCAGGGCCGCGCCCTGGACGGCGCGCAGCGCGATCAGCCAGCCCAGCGACGGGGCGAACGGCACGAGCAGCCCGACCAGCACCGCCACCGCCAGGGACGCGGTCATCATCCGGCGCCGCCCGAAGCGCTCGGAGAGCGCGCTCAGCGGCAGCACGCACAGGGCCAGCGCGCCGGTCGCCGCGGAGACCGTCCAGCTCGCCTGCCCGGCCGTGGCGCCGAAGGAGGCGGACACGGCGGGCAGCAGGGCCTGGGTGGAGTAGAGGAGGGCGAAGGTCGCGACCCCGGCGGCGAAGAGCGAGAAGCTCATCCGGCGGTAACCGGGACGTCCCGGCTCCAGACGGCCGGGGACGGCGGGGCCCGCGACGGCGGGGGCGCTCTCGGAGGCGGGGACGGATGACGGAGCGGCGGCGCCCAGCGTGACGGTGGGCGCCCCGGTACTGGCAGGAGGCATACGGAGAACCTAGGACGCCCCGTTTCATGCGTCCAATGCATGAAGCCGCCATAATCGTTCCCATGGTGCATCAACCCAGCTCACAGGCCCGGCTGTCACCGAGCAGTTACGAAGACGACATCCGGGCCGTACTCGCGCCCCGCCTCGTGTACTTCGAGGCGGTGGCCCGGCACGAACACGTCACCCGGGCCGCGCACGAGCTCGGCGTCCCCCAGTCGACGCTCTCCCGGGCCATGGTCAGGCTCGAACAGGACCTGGGTGTCGCCCTGTTCGCCCGCCGGGGCCGCACCGTCCAGCTCACCCCCGCCGGCCGTACCTTCCTCGGCTCGGCCGAACGCGCGCTGGCCGAGGTGGAGAAGGCCGCCGACGCGGTGCGCGCCGACGCCGACGCCGCCACCGGCAAGGTCGCCTTCGGCTTCCTGCACACCATGGGCTCCGAGACGGTGCCCGCCCTGATCCGGGCCTTCCGGGCCGACCACCCCCGGGTCCGCTTCCAGCTCGTCCAGAACTACGGCGAGGCGATGCTGGAGCGCCTGCGGGCCGGCGGCCTCGACCTCTGCCTCACCTCGCCCGTGCCGGACGCCCCCGGCCTCGTCGCCCGCCGGCTCGACGAACAGCGGCTGCGTCTGGTGGTGCCCGAGGACCACCGGCTGGCCCGTCGGCGGCGGGTCCGCCTCGCGGAGGCCGCCGACGAGACCTTCGTCACCCTGGAACCCGGCTACGGCCTGCGCCGGATCACCGACGACCTCTGCGCGGAGGCCGGGTTCGCCCCGCGCGTCGCGTTCGAGGGGGAGGAGGCCGAGACCCTGCGCGGTCTGGTCGCCGCGGGGCTCGGCGTGGCGCTGCTGCCGCCGCCCGCGGTGGCGCGGCCGGGCGTGGTCGAGCTGGCGGTCACGGCACCGCGCGCCGTCCGCGAGATCGGTCTCGCCTGGCTGGACGGGCACCCCGACACCCCGCCGGTCGCCGCCTTCAAGCGCTTCCTGCTGTCCCGCCGGGGGAACCTGCTCCCGGACTGAGCGGCCACCGCACCGGCGCGCGTCAGTACCGCAGCGAGCGTCCGAAGCCCGCGGCCAGCGGCATCCGCAGCCCCAGCGGCGGCGGCGCCGCGAAGGCGTCCTCGACCGGCCGTGCGTACGACCCGGCGAAGAGCGAGCCGCGGACGAAGTCCGCCGCGAGCGCCACGACTTCGGCACGGTGCTGGCGCAGGGCCTGGCCGTCCGAGTGGACCTCGAAGCGGCAGGTGTCGCGGTTGTTCTTCTTGGCCCGCTCGGCCAGCCGGTAGGACAGCTCCGGGTTCGTCCGGGCGTCGTTCGTGCCGTGCACGATCAGTACCCGCCGTCCCGCCAGGTGCTTGACCGGCTCGGGCTCCGGGCCGGCCGCCTCCGGCAGCCAGGGGGCCATCGCCAGCACGGAGGTGACCGCCGCGTGCCCGCCCGCCCGCAGGGCCGCCCGCCCCCCCATCCCGTGCCCCACCAGGCAGACCGGGATGTCGCCGTACCTCCGCTGGACCTCGTCGGCGGCCCACCGGGCGTCGGCCACCGGATCCGCGCCGGGGTTCCAGCCGCGGCTGCGGTAGCGCACCACGTGCACCGCGAGCCCCTCCCCGCAGCCGGCCCGGGCCAGCATCCGGGCCAGCGGCAGCTGGGCGGCGTACGACAGGGGGGAGGGACGGCGCCGTGAATCCGTTTCGCCGTCCGGGAGCAGCAGGACGACGCCGCTGACCTCGACAGGTGCCCCGGCCGTGCGGACGGCCCGTCCCAGCCTCGCGACGGACTGGGGAAGTGCGCGCTGTGCCATGGCAGAACAGTCTCAGAAGGGCAGGTGTATTCCATCCGTCATCGCGGTCACTGTTACGTATCGGGAGGAGCGATCTACGCGCGTAGGCGCTAGAGTTGGCGGATGACGAGCCAGAACCGCAACGTTCCCGGTCCCGACCAGATCCGCCGCGCGCCCAAGGTGCTCCTCCACGACCACCTCGACGGGGGCCTGCGCCCCGGCACCGTGGTCGAACTCGCGGCGGCCCAGGGGTACGAGGGCCTGCCCGAGACGGAGGCCGACAGGCTCGGCCGGTGGTTCCGCGAGGCGGCCGACTCGGGTTCGCTGGAGCGCTATCTGGAGACGTTCGCCCACACCTGCGCCGTCATGCAGAGCCGTGACGCGCTGTTCCGGGTCGCCGCCGAGTGCGCCGAGGACCTGGCGGAGGACGGTGTCGTCTACGCCGAGGTGCGGTACGCCCCCGAGCAGCACCTCACCGCCGGACTGACCCTCGAAGAGGTGGTCGAGGCGGTCAACGACGGTTTCCGCGAGGGTGAGCGGCGCGCCCGCGAGGCGGGCCACCGGATCCGGGTCGGCGCCCTGCTCACCGCGATGCGCCACGCGGCCCGCGCCCTGGAGATCGCCGAACTCGCCAACCGCTACCGCGACCGGGGCGTCGTCGGCTTCGACATCGCGGGCGCCGAGGCGGGCTACCCTCCCACCCGCCACCTCGACGCCTTCGAGTACCTCAAGCGCGAGAACAACCACTTCACCATCCACGCGGGCGAGGCGTTCGGGCTGCCGTCCATCTGGCAGGCCCTCCAGTGGTGCGGCGCCGACCGGCTCGGCCACGGCGTCCGCATCATCGACGACATCACCACCACCGACGACGGCGGAGTGACGCTCGGCCGGCTCGCCTCCTACGTACGGGACAAGCGCGTCCCGCTGGAGATGTGCCCGACCTCCAACCTCCAGACCGGTGCCGCCGCCTCGTACGCCGAACACCCCATCGGACTGCTGCGCAAGCTGCATTTCCGCGTCACGGTCAACACCGACAACCGGCTGATGAGCGGTACGAGCATGAGCAGGGAATTCGAGCGACTGGTCGACACTTTCGGATACACGCTCGATGACATGCAGTGGTTCACCGTCAATGCGATGAAATCGGCGTTCATTCCTTTCGATGAACGTCTGGCGATGATCAACGACGTGGTGAAGCCCGGGTACGCGGAACTTAAGTCGGAGTGGCTCTTCCGGCAGACCGCTGTGACCAGTGGTTCTTCGGCGTCGTCCGGCTGATCCGAAAGGGAGGGGGGCGGCCGGTGCGGCGGAATTCCGGCCGTTTTCCGGATCCGGGGATGTTTGCGGGGGAGGTGCGCGGCTGGCTACGTTGCGAAGCCGCTCACATCCCCTTCCGTAAGGATGAATGTCATATGAACAAGTCAGCTGCCCGGGTTCTCGGTGCCGCCGCCCTCGGCGCCGCTTTCGCGGCCGCCGGCGCGGGTTCCGCCTCCGCCGTGGGCCTCCCGCTCGACTCGGCGGCCGGCGCGCTGCCCGCGAACGTCGCGCTCGACTCCGTGACCGACGCGGTACCGGCCGCGCAGAAGGCCGTCGGCGGCCTCCTCGACCAGAAGCAGGGGGGCAGCGCGGTCAAGGCGGCCGGCAGCAACCTGCTGGGGGGCCTCCCCGCCGGCGGCGTCACCGGCGCCCTGCCGATCGGCCGCTGAGGCCGCTCGCACCGGACCCGTGTGCGGGGACCCGCGTACCGCGCGGCTCCGCACACCGAAGGGCGCGCACCTGGTCAGGGTGCGCGCCCTTCGCCGTTCCCCCCGGTGCTCCCCGTGGGTCCCGCCGTCACCAGGCCGTCGCGGAGGAGTGCTTCTCGGACGGCAGCAGCAGCCACAGCGCCAGGTAGAGCAGGAACTGCGGACCGGGCAGCAGGCACGAGGCCAGGAAGATCACGCGCATCGTCGTGGCGGAGGTGCCGAAGCGCTGGGCCAGCGCCGCGCACACTCCACCGATCATGCGTCCGTCGCGGGGGCGGGCAAGTGCGGCCATGGCGGGCTCCTTCGCGAACCGTTGCGGGGAGCAGCTCCGTCGTGCTCCCGATACGTCCATGGTGCTCTCACCAAGCGGGGCAAACCATCGCTCTACGGGGCGATACCGACCCTGGAAATCGTCGGGGTCTTCCCCTGAGAGACCTCACCGGGCGCCTCATGGGGGGCTTCGCTCCGCACCGCCCGCGACTCGCCGGTGAGCCGGGCCGGATCACCGGCCCCCGCCCGGTTCGCACGGCGCAGCCGCGCCCGTGACACCGGGACGACCAGCAGATGGGCGAGCGCCACCCCCGCCGTGTTCAGCAGGATCGAGTCGACGTCGACGACCTGCCCCGGCACCCCGGTCTGCCCCAGCTCGATGGCGGACGACAGCAGTGCCCCGGCCGCGACCGTGCGCGCCAGCGACGCCCACGGCGAGACCAGCACCCGGCCGCCGGCCATCGGCAGCAGTACGCCCAGCGGCGCCAGCAGCACGAGCCCCTCCCCGATCCGGCGCACCGCCTCCCCCGGGCCGAGTGCCAGGTCCGCTCTGATGCCGTCGAAGGGCCGCAGGTTCGCGGCCGTCACCCAGGGCACGTCCAGCGGGCGCAGCGTCAGCCAGCCGACGAGCAGCAGATGCGCGAGAAGGAGGACGACCCCCGCCGCGCGGAAGTGGATGACGGCCCTGCCGTCCGAACAGTGACGCACGCGAACGAAGACGCCGCGACCGGCAGGATCGGTTCCGCACCGTCGGCCGACGGGGCTGTGACGACCGGCACGGGGCCGGGACGGCGGGATCGCAGGGGGCACGGGGGGCAAGACTACGGCGCGGTCCCGCCCGGCGGTACAGGGGCACGCACACGGCACGGCCCCGGGGCCGCGTCCTCTCCCGCACCCCGGAGAGGGAGGGACGTCACGGCGTGGCCCGCAGGGTGGGCACCTCCGTCGGCCGCCGCTTCGTCGCCGACGTGCACAGGTAGTCGCGCGGGGCGTAGTCACCGGGGCCGCCGAGCAGCACCGAGTGCCCCGACCCCACCGCCTCGCTCTCCGCGTAGGTGCACACCAGCTGGGCCAGCGCCTCGGCCGACAGGTCCTCCGGCTGCTCGCTCAGGCGCAGGCTGCGCCGCGGGTCGCCCGAGCGGGCCTCACCGACCCGCAGCCCCGCCGGTACGAGGGTGGCGAGGCCCGCGTGCCGCTCGTCGGCGGACGGCGACTGCTGCAGCTGGGTCAGGAGCGACCGCGCCACATCGACCCGGCCGGTCCCCGGTTCGCCGGCCTCCACCGCACGGTCCACGGTCACCAGCTGCGACGCGCACACCAGATAGATACGCACCGTCGGGGTGCCGGCGTCGGCCGGGGCATCCGCGTCCGTGGTCCGGCACGGCACCCGGGACGGCGCGGGACCCGCGTCGACCGGCACGGTGGTACTGCGGATCCCGCACCCGGCGGCCAGCGCCGCCGTGGCCGCCACCGCGGCCAGTACGGCGGCGGCCCGGCCGCCGCGCCCGCCGTACGGACGCTCGCCGCGTATCACTTCGCGCCGTCCTTCCCGTGCGCCCCGCGGTCCCCGCCCGCCTGCTCCCCGCCCGCCCGCTCCGCGCCCCCGGCGAGCCGCTCCGCGTCCCGCGGCAGCCGCAGGACGAACACCGCGCCCCTGCCGTCCGGCGAGTTGTGCGCCGTGATGTCACCCCCGTGGATGTGGGCGTTCTCCACCGCGATGGACAGGCCCAGTCCGCTGCCCTCGGAGCGCGGCCGGGAGGCACTCGCCTTGTAGAAGCGGTCGAAGACGTGCGGCAGGACCTCTTCGGGGATGCCCGGTCCGTGGTCGCGCACCTCGATGGTCAGCTCGTCCTCGTCGGCCCGCACGGCCACCCGGACCGGCGAGCCGCCGTGCTTGAGCGCGTTGCCGATCAGGTTGGCCAGGATGACGTCCAGCCGGCGCGGATCGAGCCGGGCCATCAGACCGCGCTCGGCGTCCAGATCGACCGCGTCCAGCCAGGCGCGGGCGTCGATACAGGCGGTCACCTGGTCCGCGACGTCCACCGTGTCCAGGACCAGCCGGGCCGTACCCGCGTCGAAACGGGTGACCTCCATGAGGTTCTCGACCAGGTCGTTCAGCCGCCGGGTCTCGCTGACCACCAGATGCACGGCCGGGGCGATCATCGGGTCCAGGTTGTCCGCCTCGTCCTCCAGCACCTCCGCGACCGCGGTGATCGCCGTCAGCGGGGTGCGCAGCTCGTGCGACATGTCGGCGACGAACCGGCGGCTGGACTCCTCACGGGCACTCATGTCCGCGACCTGCTTCTCCAGCGATCCGGCCGCCCTGTTGAACGTACGGGAGAGATCGGCCAGTTCGTCGGTCCCGGAGACCACGAGACGGGTGTCCAGCTTGCCCTCGCCCAGCTTCCGGGCGGCGTCGCCCAGCCGCTGGACCGGCCGCAGCACGGTCGTCGCGGCGCCCTGCGCGAGCAGTGCCGAACCGATCAGGGCGAGCGCCGTCGCGACCCCGAGGGACCAGGCCAGCGAGTTCAGGTCCTCACGCTCCTGGTCGAGGGACTTCAGCATGTACCCGGCCGGGCCCCCACCGATGATCTTCGTGCCGGCCACCAGGTAGGGCGTGCCGCGGATGGTCGTACGCTGCCAGAACAGGTGGTACTCGTGGGAGTTGCCGTTCTTCAGCGGCTGCTTCTTGTTCACCTGCTTCTGCAGCGACTCGGGCACGTCCAGCTTGGTGAACGCGTCCAGGTCGGACGAGGCGACGACCGGCTTGCCGTCATGGGTGCCGGTCAGCAGCACGTGGTAACCGGGACTGCTGTCCGCCATCCGCTCCGCGGCGGACCGCAGTTCGGGGCCCGTCGGCTCCATCGGGAGGGAGGCCGCCCCGTTCTGCATCTGGCGGCGGAAGTCACCGAGCGCCGCGTCCTGCGTGCGGGTCAGCACGGCCTCACGGTTGAGCCAGTAGGCGATGCCCGACGCGGACACCGCGGCCACCAGGGCCACCAGGGCGAACACGATCAGCACACGGACCCGCAGGCTCGTCCAGCGGAGACCCGCGAGTACCGAACGCCTCGCGGGACCGTCCGGACCGCTCACTGAGGCGAGTCCAGCCGGTAACCCACACCGCGCACGGTACGGATCAGCGTCGGCGAGGACGGCACGTCCTCCACCTTCGCCCGCAGCCGCTGGACGCAGGCGTCCACCAGCCGGGAGTCGCCCAGGTAGTCGTGCTCCCACACCAGCCGCAGCAACTGCTGCCGGGACAGCGCCTGGCCGGGCCTGCGGCTCAGTTCGAGCAGGAGGCGCAGCTCCGTCGGCGTGAGCTGGAGGTCCTCGCCGTTCTTCGTGACGGTCATCGCCGAACGGTCGATGACCACACTGCCGAAGGTCGCCGAATCGGTGGACTCACGCTCACCGCGGCGCAGCACCGCCCGGATACGGGCGTCCAGCACCCGGCCCTGCACGGGCTTCACCACGTAGTCGTCGGCGCCGGACTCCAGCCCCACCACCACGTCGATGTCGTCACTGCGCGCGGTCAGCAGGATGATCGGCAGCTGGTCGGTGCGCCGGATGCGGCGGCAGACCTCGAAGCCGTCGATCCCGGGCAGCATCACGTCCAGCACGACCAGGTCGGGCCGC
The DNA here is from genome assembly GCF_008704555.1 of Streptomyces nitrosporeus. NCBI lineage: Bacteria > Bacillati > Actinomycetota > Actinomycetes > Kitasatosporales > Streptomycetaceae > Streptomyces > Streptomyces nitrosporeus. The sequence continues at coordinate 2,814,769 of NZ_CP023702.1, read as the reverse complement.
TGCTCCCGGAGCAGCTCCAGGCCGTCCTCTCCCGTCGCCGCGGTGGCCACACGGTGGCCCTGGCGTGACAGCGAGAGTTCGAGGGCCGTGCGGATGGCGTCGTCGTCCTCGATCAGCAACAGGAAAGGCACGCAGGCCATTCTGGCCCATGGGGGTGCCACAGTTCGACAGTGCTCCCCACATCGGCCGTTCCCCGGGAGCCGCGGCCGGCCGCGCGTGAGCCCGAAGTGCCCTGTGACAGGCCTGTGACAGTCGGAGGACAGGGCCATGAAATCGCCTCGGCAAGCTGGTGGTCACAGCACGGACGACGGACTCCACCGATGGGGGGCGCGGGATGAACGCACTGCACGGCACCACCTCGAGCGCGGTTGCCACGCGCCTCCACGACGCCGGCCGGAGCCAGGAGAAGTCCGGTGCCCAGGGAGGGCGGGGGTGCTTCCGCGGCACCGGGCGCCAGCACGCGTCGCACCTGACGATGGTCGACGTGTCCACGGGGGGGAACGGGGGCCGCGCCGGAAGCGCGGCCCACGGGGGAAACGCGTGCGGGGAGGGCTCGGGGGAGCGGAGGCCCCTGGCGCGCGCCGAGGACGCCGAAGAGGCGTTCACGGCGTACGTCCAGGAGCGCCGCGCCTCCCTGTACGCGACCGCCTACCACCTGACCGGTGACCGGTTCGAGGCCGAGGACCTGCTGCAGAGCGCCCTCTTCTCGACGTACCGGGCATGGGACAGGATCACGGACAAGGCGGCGGTCGGCGGATACCTCCGCCGCACCATGACGAACCTGCACATCAGCGCCTGGCGCAGGCGCAAGCTCAACGAGTACCCGACCGAGGAGCTCCCGGAGACGGTGGGCGACACGGACGCGATGCGCGGCACGGAACTGCGGGCGGTCCTCTGGCAGGCGCTCGCCCGGCTGCCCGAACCCCAGCGCACCATGCTGGTCCTGCGCTACTACGAGGGCCGCACGGACCCGGAGATCGCGTCCATCCTCGGCATCAGTGTGGGCACGGTGAAGTCCAGCATCTGGCGGTCGCTCCGCCGGCTGCGTGAGGACGAGGTCCTCAGCTTCGGCCGTGACCAGGAGGAGTCCTTCGGCGAGCTGGTGGCCTGAAGGCGTACGGGGGAACGGGGACACGGGGGAGGAACGGGCCGCCGCTTCGGGGGAGGCGGCGGCACGGGGGAGAGCGCAGCGGGGCCGGACGGGCCGGGGGGTCTCGTCGGGCCCCGTTCGCCGTTCCGGGGACCGGGGCCGGGCGGCCGCTCACGGCGCGTGGCCGCTCCACTCCGGGGCGGGCGCTTCCACCGGCGCCCGGCGGCAGCGGCCCGCCGCCGCGGCGGCGAGCCGGCCCAGGGCCTCCTCCTTGCCGCAGGGGTGGGCCCCCAGGGCCGTCTGGCGGGCCACGATGCGGCGTTCGGCGCGCATCAGGCGCCAGCCGCGGCGGAGCAGGAAGGGTATCGACTTGCGGCCCTCGCGCAGGTCGCGCAGCAGCCGGCGGCGGAAGGTCGTCGAGGGGCGGCCGCGCAGGCACAGGGCGTCCGCGAGCAGGCCGAGCCGCTGGCAGCGGGCCACGATGTCCGCCGCGAAGATGCCCTCGGCCACGAACAGCGGGGTGCGCTCGATGTCGAGGATCTCGTGGCCGGTGCGGGAGCTCGTCGCGATGTCGTAGAGCGGGACGTCCGTGCGGCCGCTCCGGCACAGTTCGGAGATCGCCGCGACGGCGGCGTCCGCGTCCCAGGACCGTACCGAGTCCCAGTCGATGTCGGTGCTGCCGGTGACCTGCGGGAGGGTCGGATCGTTGCCCTCCTTGTAGAAGTCGTCCAGACGCAGCACCGGGAGCCCGGTGCGGGCCGCGAGGGACGACTTGCCCGAGCCGGAGGGGCCGGTGAGCAGGACGACGCGAGTGGGGATCGGTTGGGAACTCACAGAACAGCAGTGTGAGGCATGACCCGCGCAGGGGATCCCCCGGAGGTGCTGTTGGTATCCAGCGTCACACGTCAACTACTCTGCGCGCACGGACGATTACACGACCAGCACGATCAGGTGGGAAACCATGGCACGTCATGCACTGTCCAAGCCCCGGCGTCGCGGTCTGCTCCGCGCCGGCCTGACCCTCACCGCCCTGGGCGCGGCGCTCGGTGCGGGAGGCGCGGCCCAGGCGGCGTCGCTGCCCGCTGTCCCGGCCACCGGCTCGGACACCGCCGACAGCACCCTCTCGGCGGTCGGTGACGCCGCCGCTCCCGCGGTGACCAGCGCCCTGGGGTACGGACTGGCGGGCGCCGTCGCGCCCGTCACCGACCTCCAGCTCGACCCGCTCGCCGGGACCGGGGTGGACCCGCTGGACAACGCGGTGGGCGCCCAGGTCGCCGACTTCAAGCCGGTCACCACCGCGCTGGTCACCGACCCGCTGACCAGCGGTGCGGCGCTCGGTGACCTGCCCCTGGTGGGACAGGCCGCCGACCTGGTCACCGGCTGACCGCCCGGCCGCGGACCCCCGGGCCGCCGTCCCCCGTCCGGCGGGGGCGGCGGCCCGGCGGCTTCGTCAGTACGAGGACCCGGCGGCGCCCAGCGCGCCCGTCGGGTGCCAGACCGTCTTGGTCTCCAGGAAGGCCGTCAGCCGGTGCGTACCGGGGTCGGCCGTCCAGTCCTCGCCGTCGCCGCCCCCGTTCGCGGGCCGGGGGCGCCGGACGCGCTTCAGGTTGTCCGCCGCGGCGGCTTCCAGCTCCTTCGCGGACGCGGCGTCACCCGCCGCCCCCGTGAGGTCGATGGCGTTGACGTCCTGGTGGGAGGCGAGCGGGGCGGCCAGCTCCGCCGTGCGCCCGGAGAGGATGTTGACCACGCCGCCCGGCAGGTCCGAGGTGGCCAGCACCTCACCCAGCGAGAGCGCGGGCAGCGGCCGGGCGGCCGAGGCGACGACGACCGCCGTGTTGCCGGTGGCGATCACCGGGGCGATCACCGACACCAGGCCCAGCAGGGAGGACTCCTGCGGGGCCAGCACCGCGACCACACCGGTGGGTTCGGGGGTGGAGAGGTTGAAGAACGGGCCCGCGACCGGGTTCGCCCCGCCCACGACCTGGCCGATCTTGTCGGTCCAGCCCGCGTACCAGACCCAGCGGTCGACCGCCGCGTCCACCACGGCTTCCGCCTCGGACTCCGCCAGCCCCTCGGCGTCCGCGACCTCCCGGGCGAACTGCTCCCGGCGGCCCTCCAGCATCTCCGCCACGCGGTAGAGGATCTGGCCCCGGTTGTACGCGGTCGCGCCCGACCACCCGCCGAAGGCCTTCCGGGCCGCCACGACGGCGTCCCGGGCGTCCTTGCGGGAGGACTGCGGGACGTTGGCCAGCCACTTGCCCTCGGGATCCGACACCTTGTACACCCGGCCGCTCTCGGAGCGGGGGAACTTGCCCCCGACGTACAGCTTGTAGGTCTTGAAGACGGTCAGTCGGCTGTCAGACATCGAGGTAGGCCTCCAGACCGTGGCGGCCGCCCTCGCGGCCGTGGCCCGACTCCTTGTAACCGCCGAACGGCGAGGTCGGGTCGAACTTGTTGAACGTGTTGGCCCACACCACACCGGCGCGCAGCTTGCCCGCCACCGCGAGGATGCGGGAGCCCTTCTCGGTCCAGATGCCCGCCGACAGGCCGTACTGGCTGTTGTTGGCCTTGGCGACGGCCTCGTCCGGCGTACGGAAGGTCAGCACCGACAGCACCGGGCCGAAGATCTCGTCCCGGGCGATCGTGTGCGCCTGGCTGACCCCGGTGAACAGGGTCGGGGCGAACCAGTAGCCCGAGGAGGGGAGTTCGCAGGGCGCCGTCCAGCGTTCCGCGCCCTCCGCCTCGCCGGTCTCGGCGAGCGCGGTGATCCGGGCGAGCTGCTGGGCGGAGTTGATCGCGCCGATGTCGGTGTTCTTGTCCAGCGGGTCGCCGAGGCGCAGCGTGGTCAGCCGGCGCTTCAGGGCGTCCAGCACCTCGTCGTGCACGGACTCCTGGACGAGGAGGCGCGAGCCGGCGCAGCAGACCTGGCCCTGGTTGAAGAAGATGCCGGTGACGATGCCCTCGACGGCCTGGTCGACCGGCGCGTCGTCGAAGACGATGTTGGCGCCCTTGCCGCCCAGTTCGAGGGTGGCCCGCTTGTCCGTGCCCGCGATCCTGCGGGCGATGTCCTTGCCCACGGCGGTCGACCCGGTGAAGGCGACCTTGTTCACGTCCGGGTGCGCGACGAGCGCGGAGCCCGCGTCGCCGTAGCCGGTGAGGATGTTGACGACGCCCTTGGGCAGGCCCGCCTGGCGGCAGATGTCCGCGAAGAACAGGGCGGAGAGCGGGGTCGTCTCGGCGGGCTTGAGCACCACCGTGTTGCCGGTGGCGAGCGCCGGGGCGATCTTCCACGCGAGCATCAGCAGCGGGAAGTTCCAGGGGATGATCTGGCCGGCCACACCGAGGGGGCGCGGGTCCGGTCCGTATCCGGCGTGGCCCAGCTTGTCGGCCCAGCCCGCGTAGTAGAAGAAGTGCGCGGCGACCAGCGGGAGGTCCGCGTCACGGGTCTCCCGGATCGGCTTGCCGTTGTCGAGGGTCTCCAGGACGGCCAGTTCGCGGGAGCGCTCCTGGATGATCCGGGCGATCCGGAAGAGGTACTTGGCGCGCTCCGTGCCGGGCAGCGCCGACCACTTCCCGAACGCCTTGCGGGCCGCCCTCACGGCGCGGTCCACGTCCTCGGCGCCGGCCTGCGCGACCTCGGAGAGCACCTCCTCGGTGGACGGGCTGAGCGTCTTGAAGACCTTGCCGTCGGCGGCCTCGGTGAACTCGCCGTCGATGAACAGCCCGTAGGAGGGGGCGATGTCGACGACGGAGCGGGACTCCGGAGCCGGTGCGTAGTCGAATGCAAAAGCCATGGAGTATCAGTCCACCGTCACGTAGTCGGGGCCGGAGTAGCGGCCGGAGCTGAGCTTCTGGCGCTGCATCAGCAGGTCGTTCAGCAGGCTGGAGGCGCCGAAGCGGAACCAGTGGCTGTCCAGCCAGTCCTCGCCGGCCGTCTCGTTGACCAGCACCAGGAACTTGACCGCGTCCTTGGTCGTGCGGATGCCGCCGGCCGGCTTCACGCCGACCTGGACCCCGGTCTGCTCCCGGAAGTCGCGTACGGCCTGGAGCATCAGCAGGGTGTTCGCCGGAGTGGCGTTCACCGCGACCTTGCCCGTCGAGGTCTTGATGAAGTCCGCGCCCGCCAGCATCCCCAGCCAGGACGCCCGCCGGATGTTGTCGTACGTGGACAGCTCGCCGGTCTCGAAGATCACCTTCAGCCGGGCGTCGCCGCACTCGGCCTTCACCGCGAGGATCTCCTCGTACACCTGGAGGTAGCGGCCGGAGAGGAAGGCGCCGCGGTCGATCACCATGTCGATCTCGTCGGCGCCGGCGGCCACCGCGTCGCGTACGTCGGCGAGCTTCACGCCGAGCGCCGCGCGTCCCGCCGGGAAGGCCGTCGCCACCGACGCCACCTTCACCCCGGAACCGGCCAGCGCGGCCGCGGCCGTGGCCGCCATGTCGGGATAGACGCACACCGCGGCGGGGCGCGGCGTCGTGCGGTCGAGGGGGTCGGGGTTGACGGCCTTGGCGGCCAGTGCCCGGACCTTGCCCGGGGTGTCCGCGCCTTCCAGCGTCGTCAGGTCGATCATCGAGACGGCGAGATCGATGGCGTACGCCTTGGCGGTCGTCTTGATCGAACGGGTACCGAGCGACGCGGCGCGCGCTTCGAGGCCGACGGCGTCGACGCCGGGCAGCCCGTGCAGGAAGCGGCGCAGCGCACGGTCGGACGCCGTCACGTCGGCGAAGGGTGCAATGGTGGGCATGGTCACCAGAGGAGCATATCTACGCGCGTAGCAACCTGTACAGGGCCCCTCCCCTCCGACGATCCCCGCGAAGGCGGGGTCCGTCCGGCCCTCCGGGCGGGCCGTCAGGCAGAATCGAGGCATGACGAGCCCCACGCCCCCCGCCGAGCCCCCCTATGCCGACCGGACGTACCGGTCGGGCGCGGGCCTGGTCAGCGGCGCACTGCTTCTCGCGCTGATCTGCCTGATCGGCGGTGACGCGGTGTTCCGCGGCGAGGGCTGGACGCCCTGGGTCGCGCTGGCCGCCCTGCTGGCCCTGATCCCGCTGGTCGCCGCCTTCACCCTGCGGCCCGCGGTGTACGCGAACGAGGAGCGCCTGCGGATCCGCAACCCCTTCCGGACGATCGAGCTGCCCTGGACGGACGTGGCGGACATCCGCGCCACGTACTCCAGCGAGGTGTTCACCCGGGAAGGCGCGAAGTACCAGCTGTGGGCGGTCCCCGTCTCGCTGCGCGAGCGCAAGAAGGCCGCCCGGCAGGCCGGACGGGCCTCCCAGGACGACCCGTTCGGCCGGACCTCGGTCCACGCCGACGTACGCGACACCGGGGCGCGCGCGGCCGTCGCCGACCGTGCGGTGGCCGAGCTGCGCGAGCTGTCGGAGCGGACGGAGGGACGGGAGGCGGCGGAGCGGGGCGCCACGACGGCGTCCGTGCGCTGGGCCTACGAGGTGATCGCCCCCGTGGTGGTGGGCGTGCTCCTGCTCGCGGTGCTGCTGGCCGTCGGCTGAGCCGCCGTCCGGCGCCGCCCGTGACCGGGAGCGGCCCCGGACACGGGCGGCGCGGTTCAGATCCCGGCCGCTTTTGCCAGGTCCCGCTTGAGGGCGGCCAGCAGTTCCGCCGCCCGCTCCCCGGCGGCCAGCAGCCCGTCCCTGCCGGCGACCGGGACCACCACCTCCAGGTAGCACTTCAGCTTCGGCTCGGTACCGCTCGGCCGGACGATCACCCGGGCGCCGTCCAGCAGGTAGCGCAGACCGTCGGTGGGAGGCAGCCGGCCGGCGCCCCGCGCCAGGTCCTCGGCCGAGGTGACGGGCAGGCCGGCCAGCACGGCCGGGGGGTTCTCCCGCAGCCGGCGCATGGCGTCCGCGATGACCGACAGGTCCTCGACCCGCACCGAGAGCTGGTCCGTGGCGTGCAGACCGTGTTCCAGGGCCAGATCGTCCAGCAGGTCCAGCAGCGTGCGCCCCTCCTCCTTGAGGACGGAGGCCAGCTCGGCGACGAGCAGGGCCGCCGTGACGCCGTCCTTGTCGCGGACCCCCTCCGGGTCGACGCAGTAGCCCAGCGCCTCCTCGTAGCCGTACCGCAGGCCGTCCACCCGGGCGATCCACTTGAAGCCCGTCAGGGTCTCCTCGTACCCCAGGCCCGCCGTGCGGGCGATCCGGCCGAGCAGGGACGAGGAGACGATCGACTCGGCGAGGACACCGGTGACGCCGCGCCGCACCAGGTGCGCGGCGAGCAGCGCGCCGACCTCGTCGCCGCGCAGCATCCGCCAGCCGCCGTCCGCCGAGGCGTCCGGCACGGCGACCGCGCAGCGGTCCGCGTCCGGGTCGTTGGCGATCACCAGGTCCGGCCGCGCCCGCCGGGCCGTCGCGAACGCCAGGTCCATGGCGCCCGGCTCCTCCGGGTTCGGGAAGGCCACCGTCGGGAAATCCGGGTCCGGCTCCGCCTGTTCGGCCACCAGCACCGGCTCGGGGAAACCGGCCCGCGCGAAGGCCGCCGTGAGCACGGACGTGCCGACCCCGTGCATCGCGGTGTACACGGTGCGCGCGGTGCGCGGGGAGCCGGGGAGGAGGACGGCGTCCGTACGCTCCAGATAGGCGGCCAGGACCTCCTCGCCGAGGATCTCCCAGCCGGCCTTTGGCCGCGGCACCCCGGGGAGCGGGCCCACCGCGGCGATCGCGGCGGCGATCTCCGCGTCGGCGGGCGGCACGATCTGCGAACCGTCGCCGAGGTAGACCTTGTAGCCGTTGTCCCGGGGCGGGTTGTGGCTGGCGGTGACCTCCACCCCCGCGACGGCCCCCAGGTGCCGTACGGCGTAGGCCAGGACCGGGGTGGGCAGCGGGCGTGGGAGCACGGCGGCGCGCAGCCCGGCGCCCGTCATCACGGCGGCGGTGTCCCGGGCGAAGTCGGCCGACTTGTGGCGGGCGTCGTACCCGATGACCACCAGGCCGCCGCCCTGTCCGCGCGCCGTCAGATACGCGGCGAGGCCCGCCGCGGCACGGATGACGACCGCGCGGTTCATCCGCGTCGGACCGGCGCCGAGCTCCCCGCGCAGCCCCGCGGTGCCGAACTGGAGCGTCCCGGAGAAACGCTCCGCGAGGGCGTCCGCGTCCCCCGCGTCGAGGAGGGCCGCGAGTTCCTCACGGGTGTCGGGGTCCGGGTCCTCGGCCAGCCAGGTCCTGGCGCGGTCGACGATGTCCTGCTGCACGGAAGGGCCGCCTCTCGGGGGTGCGGGTACGGGGAAGGGGGTCTCAGATCCGTTCCAGGACGCGGGCGAGCAGCGCCCCCATCCGGGCCGCGGACTCCCGGCCGGCCCGCAGGACCTCCTCGTGGTTGAGGGGTTCCCCGCTCAGCCCGGCCGCGAGGTTGGTGACCAGGGAGATCCCCAGCACCTCCGCCCCCGCCTCACGGGCGGCGATGGCCTCCAGGACCGTGGACATGCCGACCAGGTCGCCGCCCATCACCCGGACCATGCCGATCTCGGCCGGGGTCTCGTAGTGCGGGCCGGGGAACTGCACGTAGACGCCCTCTTCGAGCGTCGGGTCGATCTCCCGGCACAGGGCGCGCAGCCGCGGTGAGTACAGGTCGGTCAGGTCGACGAAGTTGGCGCCGACGATCGGGGACGCCGCCGTCAGGTTGATGTGGTCGCTGATCAGCACCGGCTGCCCCGGGCGCATGCCCTCGCGCAGACCACCGCATCCGTTGGTCAGGACCACGGTCCGGCAGCCCGCGGCGACTGCCGTGCGGACCCCGTGCGCCACGGCGGCGACGCCCCGGCCCTCGTAGTGGTGCGTACGTCCGAAGTAGACCAGGACGCGCTTCTCGCCGACCCGGTACGAACGGACCGTGCCGCCGTGCCCCTCGACCGCCGGGGCCGGGAAGCCGGGCAGCTCGGTCACCGGGAACTCCGCCTCCGCGACGCCGAGCGCATCGCCGGCGGGCGCCCAGCCGGAGCCCATCACGACGGCGACGTCATGGGTCTCGGCGCCGGTCAGCTCGCGCAGGCGGGCGGCGGCCCCGGTGGCGGCGGCGTACGGGTCGCCCTGGATGTGGTCCGGAATAACAGATGCGTTCACGCGGACGAGGGTAACCGGTGATTCCCTACGCGCGTAGATGCGGCGGCGCAGAGTCTGGCCGGAGGTATTCGGAGTTTCCTACGAAAGCCGGTGCGCGGCACGGACGGGCCGCACCGCGCCGGGCCTTCGCCGCCGGGTCAGCAGGGGCGCTTGCGCAGGGCCATCACGTAGTCGTGCGGGGCGCCCGCGGACTCGGCGGCGTCGGCCACCTCGCCGAGGTAGCGGGCGGAGGGCAGACCGCCCTCGTAGCCGTTGAGCACGTACATCCAGGCCGGTTCCTCACCGTCCAGGGTGTGCACCCGCACCCGCATCCGCCGGTAGATGTCGAGACCGACGCCCTCCCAGCGGTCCATGGAGTCCTCGTCCATCGGCGCCAGGTCGTAGAGCGCGACGAAGACCTGCGAGCGCGGCGCCTCCACCACCGTGGCCAGGGCGCCCTCCCAGCCCATCTGCTCCCCGCCGAACGTCAGCCGCCAGCCGTTGAGCCAGCCGGTGCCGCGCAGCGGTGAGTGCGGGGCGCGGCGCGTCATCAGCCGCGCGTCGAGGTTGCCGGCGTACGCGGCGTAGAGCGACATGGGGTCGAGAGTACGGGAGGCGGCGGGGAACGCGCCGGGTTCCGCCGTCCGGAACACCCGGCCGTGCCCCGCCGAAGGCCGCGGCGGAGCGCGGGCCGCGCCGGGCGTGTGCCCGGATGGTGGGCCCGGGGGAGAAGCGATGTGGCGGGTGCGGGACAATGAACCACGTACTGCATTCAGCCGGGGCGATCCCCCGGACCCCCGGCCGGGGCGGCGGACGGCCGCGGGAGGACACTACGCGAGGCGGACTTTTCGTGACCCGGATCGTGATCATCGGCGGCGGCCCCGGCGGATACGAGGCGGCCCTGGTGGGTGCCCAGCTCGGTGCGGAGGTGACCGTCGTCGACTGCGACGGCCTCGGCGGGGCTTCGGTACTCACCGACTGCGTGCCCTCGAAGACCCTGATCGCGACGGCCGAGGTGATGACCACCTTCGACTCCTCGTACGAGGAACTCGGCATCATCGTCGCCGACGGCACCCCGCACGTCGAGCAGGCCGCCCGCGTGGTCGGCGTCGACCTCGGCAAGGTCAACCGCAGGGTCAAGCGGCTGGCGCTCGCCCAGTCCCACGACATCACCGCCTCCGTCACCCGCGCCGGTGCCCGGGTGCTGCGCGGACGCGGGCGCCTGGAGGGCCTCCAGGCCGCCGACGGCTCCCGGCAGGTCGTGGTGACCGCCGCCGACGGCACCGAGGAGCGCCTCACCGCCGACGCCGTGCTGATCGCCACCGGCGGGCACCCCCGGGAGATCCCGGACGCCCAGCCCGACGGCGAGCGCATCCTGAACTGGACCCAGGTCTACGACCTCGACGAACTCCCCGAGGAGCTCATCGTGGTCGGCTCGGGCGTCACCGGCGCCGAGTTCGCCGGCGCCTACCAGGCGCTCGGCTCCCGCGTCACGCTCGTCTCCTCCCGCGACCGGGTGCTCCCCGGCGAGGACCCGGACGCGGCCGCGGTCCTGGAGGACGTCTTCCGCCGCCGCGGCATGAACGTCATGGCCCGCTCCCGCGCCCAGGCCGCCAAGCGGGTCGGCGACCGTGTGGAGGTCACGCTGGCCGACGGCCGGGTCATATCCGGCACCCACTGCCTGATGGCCGTCGGCGCGATCCCGAACACGGCCGGCATGGGCCTGGAGGAGGCCGGGGTCCAGCTCAAGGACTCCGGGCACATCCGCACCGACCGGGTCTCCCGCACCAGCGCCCCCGGCGTGTACGCCGCCGGTGACGTCACCGGGGTCTTCGCCCTGGCCTCGGTCGCCGCGATGCAGGGCCGGATCGCCATGTACCACTTCCTGGGCGACGCGGTGACCCCGCTGGACCTCAAGACCGTCTCCGCGAACGTCTTCACCGACCCCGAGATCGCCACCGTCGGCTACAGCCAGGCCGACGTCGACTCCGGGAAGATCGACGCCCGCGTCGTGAAGCTGCCGCTGCTGCGCAACCCGCGCGCCAAGATGCAGGGCATCCGCGACGGCTTCGTCAAGATCTTCTGCCGTCCGGGCACCGAGATCGTGGTCGGCGGCTGCGTCGTCGCCCCGCGCGCCAGCGAGCTGATCCACCCCATCTCGATCGCGGTCGACAACAACCTGACGGTGGAGCAGATCGCGAACGCCTTCACCGTGTACCCGTCCCTGTCCGGGTCGATCGCGGAGGTGGCCCGGCAGCTGCACACCCGCAAGGGCGCGGGCGAGGGGTGACCCCCGGCGGAGCCGCCCGCGCGGGCGGCTCCGGGCCGCGTCCGGGCGGCCGTCGACGGACCGTGAACGACAACGGGGCCTCCTATACCACTGGGAGGCCCCTTCTGCGTACAACTTCTGTTATTCGGTGCAAACTGCTGAAAAGCAACCCATGACCAGGTTACTGTCAGTTCCGTGTTCGCTGCAGAACGTCGTCAGTTGATCCTCGAAATGGTGCGCGCCAACGGAGCGGTGTCCCTCCGTGAGCTCGCCCGCGTCGTCCAGACCTCCGAAGTGACCGTACGGCGGGACGTGCGGGCGCTGGAGGCAGAAGGGCTCCTCGACCGCCGGCACGGCGGTGCGGTACTGCCGGGCGGTTTCACGCGGGAGTCCGGCTTCCCGCAGAAATCCCATCTCGCGACCGCGGAGAAGACCGCCATCGCCGACCTCGCCGCGGGGCTGGTCGGTGAGGGCGAGGCCGTCGTCGTCGGTGCGGGTACGACCACGCAGGAGCTGGCCCGCCGGCTCGCGCGTGTCCCCGGGCTGACCGTGGTGACCAACTCGCTGCTGGTCGCCCAGGCCCTGGCCCATGCCAACCGGGTCGAGGTCGTGATGACCGGGGGCACCCTGCGCGGCAGCAACTACGCGCTGGTCGGCAGCGGGGCCGAGCAGTCCCTCCAGGGGCTGCGGGTGTCCCGGGCGTTCCTCTCCGGGACCGGCCTGACCGCCGAACGCGGCCTCTCCACGTCCAACATGCTCTCCGCGAGTGTGGACCGGGCGCTGGTGCAGGCGGCGGCCGAGGTGGTGGTCCTGGCCGACCACACCAAGCTGGGCTCGGACACCATGTTCCAGACGGTGCCCACGGAGCTGATCACCCGGCTGGTCACGGACGAGCCGCCGGCCCATGACGAGCGGGCCGCCACCGAGTTGCAGGCGCTGGCGGACCAGGGCGTCGAGATCACGGTGGCCGGGCCCGAGTCGGAGTGCTCCGACGAACAACTGGCCGCCCAGGGGCGCCGGCCCCGCCGTGACATGCCGCTGCCGGGCCAGCGGCGCACCCAGCCGGGCGGGCACGGCGGGCCGACGCCGCTCGGCCCGCAGCTGCGGAGCGCGGCGTCGCTGGCCGAGGGGACGGCGGCGCGGGTGGCGGACATGCGGCGGCGGTAGGCACCCGCCGGAGGCCCGGTCCTTGCACGGCCGCCCGGTCCTCCCGCGGCCGTTCGGTCCTTCTGCGGCTGCCCGGTTCTTCCGCAGCCGTCCGGTTCTTCCCCGGACGCCCGGCCCTTTACGCCTGCCCGGTTCTTCAGGACCTCGGACGCCCCGCCCCTCCCGGGGGCCCGCCCTTCCGGGCCCCGGACGCGCCAGGGACCGGGCTCCCCGCTTCCTCAGACGCGGGGCGGCGCCGTGACGGCGCGCAGACCCTGGAGGGTCAGACGCAGCAGACGGTCGGCCAACGCGGGTTCGGCCGGGGTCTGTTCGGCCGCCAGCGCGATGGCGTTCGTCAGCTGGAGCAGATCGTCGATGGAGACCTCCGTCCGCACCGAACCGCTCGCCTGGGCCCGCTCCAGCAGCCGGGCGCCCGCCTGACGCAAGGGCACATGGCACTGGGTCAACGCCGAAGTCCGGTCCGCCGAAGCCGACATGAGGGCCTGTGCGAGACCACGGTATTCACCCGCGTGGGTGACGATCGCCCCCAGCCACTCCACCAGCGCCGCACACGGCTGTTCCGCGTCGGCCAGCTCCCCGGAACGGTCCAGGAGAGCGGTGAGGGCCTCCTGGAAGACCGCGTTCATCAGGGCGTGGCGGTTGGGGAAGTGCCGGTAGAGCGTGCCGATGCCCACCCCCGCCCGCCGGGCGATGTCCTCCAGCGAGGCGTCCGTGCCGTGTTCGGCGAACGACGCGCGGGCCTCGGTCAGCAGCCGGTCGTGGTTGCGCCGCGCATCGGCCCGCATGGGCCGCTCCGGGCCGCACGCGCCCGGCGCGTCCGTGTCCGCCGCGGACGTACCCGCCGTGCTGATCGTCGTCATGGCGCCGCCCTCCAGGTCTTCGCGCTCCCGGGTCCAGGATGCCACCGACCGCCCGCCCTCCGTCCCGCACGCGAAGGCGTACGAGGCGGTGGACGGGCGGCCGGCGGACGGTCCGCGGGGGCGGGTCAGTCCTTGATCTCGCAGATGACGGCGCCGGAGGAGACCGAGGAGCCGACCTCGGCGGACAGTCCCTTGACGGTGCCCGAGCGGTGGGCGTTCAGGGGCTGCTCCATCTTCATGGCCTCCAGGACGACGACCAGGTCGCCCTCCTTGACCTCCTGGCCCTCGGCGACGGCGATCTTGACGATGGTGCCCTGCATCGGGGAGGCGAGGGTGTCGCCCGAGGCGGCGGAGGCGGACTTCTTCGCCGCGCGGCGCTTGGGCTTCGCACCGGCCGCCAGGCCCGTACGCGCCAGGCTCATGCCCAGCGACGAGGGCAGGGAGACCTCCAGGCGCTTGCCGCCGACCTCGACGACGACCGTCTCGCGGCCCGACTCCTCGTCCGCCTCCGCCTCGGCGGGGACGGTGAACGGCTTGATCTCGTTGACGAACTCCGTCTCGATCCACCGGGTGTGGATCCGGAACGGGTCCGAGGTGAACGCCGGATCGACGACGACCGCCCGGTGGAAGGGGATCGCGGTCGCCATGCCCTCGACGGTGAACTCGGCCAGTGCGCGCGCCGCCCGCTGGAGGGCCTGCTCACGCGTGGCACCGGTCACGATCAGCTTGGCCAGCAGCGAGTCCCACGCCGGGCCGATCACGCTGCCCGACTCGACACCCGCGTCCAGGCGGACCCCGGGGCCGGCCGGCGGGGCGAAGGTGGTGACGGTGCCCGGGGCGGGCAGGAAGTTCCGGCCCGGGTCCTCACCGTTGATGCGGAACTCGAAGGAGTGACCGCGCACCGCGGGGTCGCCGTATCCCAGTTCCTCGCCGTCGGCGATGCGGAACATCTCGCGCACGAGGTCGAGGCCGGTGACCTCCTCGGTGACCGGGTGCTCCACCTGGAGCCGGGTGTTGACCTCCAGGAAGGAGATCGTGCCGTCCAGCCCGACGAGGAACTCGACCGTGCCGGCGCCGACGTAGCCGGCCTCCTTCAGGATCGCCTTCGACGCCGCGTACAGCTCGGCGTTCTGGGCCTCGGACAGGAAGGGGGCCGGGGCCTCCTCGACCAGCTTCTGGTGGCGGCGCTGGAGCGAGCAGTCACGGGTGGAGACGACGACCACGTTGCCGTGGGTGTCGGCCAGGCACTGGGTCTCCACGTGCCGCGGCTTGTCCAGGTAACGCTCCACGAAGCACTCGCCGCGGCCGAAGGCCGCCACCGCCTCACGGACCGCCGAGTCGTACAGCTCAGGGATCTCCTGAAGCGTCCGGGCCACCTTCAGACCGCGCCCGCCACCACCGAAGGCGGCCTTGATCGCGATTGGCAGGCCGTGCTCCTCGGCGAACGCCACGACCTCGTCCGCGCCCGACACCGGGTCCGGCGTACCGGCGACCAGCGGGGCGCCGGCACGCTGTGCGATGTGCCGGGCGGCGACCTTGTCACCCAGGTCGCGGATGGCGTGCGGCGGCGGACCGATCCAGGTCAGCCCCGCGTCCAGGACCGCCTGCGCGAACTCGGCGTTCTCCGACAGGAATCCGTACCCCGGGTGGATCGCGTCGGCGCCGGAGTCCTTCGCGGCCTGGAGCACCTTGGCCATGTCCAGATAACTGGCGGCCGGGGTGTCACCGCCCAGAGCGAACGCCTCGTCGGCCGCACGGACGTGCAGAGCGTCCCGGTCCGGATCGGCGTAGACGGCTACGCTGGCGATTCCGGCATCCCGGCAAGCCCGAGCGACGCGGACAGCGATTTCGCCACGGTTGGCGATGAGCACCTTGCGCACGATGACTCCCTCCTTGAGAACAAGCTGAGTTTAGGGACTACCGACACGGCCCTACGACCCGTCCCCAATGGTGAACTTGCCCACACGGAGTGTGATTCGAGGCTTGCTCGAGTCGCGAAATCCCTTGTCGCACCACGGTACGCCGGGTTCTATAACCGCACAGTAGCCACGAGGTGTGGTCCAAGTCTCTGTTCGTACGGTCAGCCCCGCGCAACCATTCTTTGTTGACTCCCTACGAACGGGCTAATGAAACTTTGCCCTCCGGCCCGTCATCGCCGCCGGTCACCCGCGTGGCCGGGTGCGCGGCGCGTACCGAAGGACGGGGAGGGCGCCGGACCGGACGTCCGCCGTGCGGCCCCTTCCCGGGCGGGGGGTACTCCCGGGTAAGGTCCGCGCTGTACCGCACGTACCGGAGGTAACAGGGGAGGCGCCGTGGTGCGCAGGACCGTGGCCGTGGTGACGGCGCTCGTGCTGTTCGGGGAGGCGGTGGGCGTCGTGCTCGTCAACGCCGTGCTCGCGACGGTGGTCGACAACCAGCGGATGTCCCTGGCCGGGACGGACCCCGGCGCCCTGTCCGACGGGACCTGGGCCCTGGGCTGGACGTCCGGCGCGCTGCTGGTGCTGTGCGGTCTGGTGCCGCTGGTGGCCGCGGTGCGCGACCGGGCGCCCGGCCGGTTCGCCAGGGCCGGGCTCATCGCGTGCGCCGTGGTGCACGGGGTGCTGGGCGCGCTGGCGGTGGGCCTGGCCGGCTGGGCCGCGTTCGCGGTCCTGATGGCCGTGCTCGGGCTGCTCGTCCTGACCCTGGTGCTGTACGGCTCCGCGGGCCCGGGCGGCGGGGCCCGGGGAGCGCGGGGCGACGGGGCCGGGGCGCCGGCGGCCGTCTGACGCCGGGTCCGCCCGGCGCCGGACCGCAAAGTCTCAGGCCCACAACTCCGTCACGGAGATGCCCAGTTCGCCGAGCAGGGTGCGCAGCAGGGGCAGCGAGAGGCCGATGACGTTGCCGTGGTCGCCCTCGATCGAGTCGACGAACGGTGCCGAGCGGCCGTCCAGGGTGAACGCCCCCGCCACGTGGAGCGGTTCGCCGGTGGCGACGTAGGCGGCGACCTCCGCGTCGGTCGGCTCACCGAAACGGACGGTGGTGGACGCGGTCGCCGAGGCCGACCGGCCGGTCGCGGTGTCGATCACGCTGTGCCCGGTCCGCAGCACACCGGCCCTGCCGCGCATGGACTTCCAGCGGGCGGTGGCCTCCTCGGCGCCGGCCGGCTTGCCGAGCGCCTCGCCGTCGAGTTCGAGCACCGAGTCGCAGCCGATGACCAGCGCCCCGGCGGCCTCCGGCCTGCCCGCCACCGCGGCGGCCTTGGCCCGGGCCAGGACCAGCGCCAGCTCACCCGGCGTCGGGGCGGAGAGGGCGTCCTCGTCCACGCCGCTGACGACGACGTCCGGGGCGAAGCCCGCCTGCCGCAGCAGGCCGAGGCGGGCGGGGGAGGCGGAGGCGAGGACGAGGCGGCGGCGCTGATCGGTCATGCCGGCCATCGTAGGCGCCCCGGCGGGCCCCGGAACCGGCCCGGACGGCCCGCGGGGGCGGGGCCGGGCCCCTCACAGGACTCGCCGGGCCCCTCACAGGACTCAGCGGGTCCCCAGGACGAACATGGCGACGACCATGGCCAGCGCCAGCAGCAGTCCCGCGCGGCGCATCATCTCCTGGGCGTCGCGCAGTTCCTTGGGCGGCTTGTTCTCGGGGTCGGACCACAGCATGGGTCCGATGGTCCTCCGAAGGCGCGGGCGGCGCCTGAGTACGCGTACTCAAGCACCGCCCGCGGGCCTGTCCGCCCTGCTCGGGCGGGCTGGAGCTCAGGCCGGCCAGTACGTCCGCGCCCAGGACCGCGGGCCCGGACGGCGCACCCCCTGGCGGGCGATACGGCCCGGGTCCGACCACTGCTCGGGCGGCAGCGGCGGCCCCGCGGGCACGGCGGCGGCAGCGGCCGCCCGGGCCCTGACCACGGCGAGCGCGGCGGCCAGTTCTTCCGGGGTGGGATTGCCCCGTACGACCTTGATCATGGTGGCTCCCGGTGGTGGAGGCTTCGGCGGTGCGGGTTCAGAGGGGGATGTTGCCGTGCTTCTTCGGCGGCAGCTGCTCGCGCTTGGTACGCAGCTGGCGCAGCCCCTTCACGAGGTGGGCCCGGGTCTCGGACGGCATGATCACCGCGTCGACGTAACCGCGCTCGGCGGCGACGTACGGGTTGAGGAGGGCGTCCTCGTAGTCGGCCATCAGCGCGGCACGGGTGGCCTCGGGGTCCTCGGCGGCGGCGATGGTGCGGCGGTGCAGGATGTTGACCGCCCCCTGCGCGCCCATGACCGCGATCTGCGCGGTCGGCCAGGCCAGGTTCAGGTCCGCGCCCAGGTGCTTGGAGCCCATCACGTCGTACGCCCCGCCGAAGGCCTTGCGGGTGATCACCGTGATCAGCGGGACGGTCGCCTCGGCGTAGGCGTAGATCAGCTTGGCGCCGCGGCGGATGATGCCGCCGTACTCCTGGTCCACGCCCGGCAGGAAGCCCGGGACGTCCACGAAGGTCAGCACCGGCACGTTGAACGCGTCGCAGGTCCGCACGAAACGGGCGGCCTTCTCGCTGGCGTCGATGTCCAGACAGCCCGCGAACTGCATCGGCTGGTTGGCGACGACACCGACCGGGTACCCCTCGATCCGGCCGAAACCGGTGATCATGTTCGGGGCGAACAGGGCCTGCGTCTCCAGGAACTCCCCGTCGTCCAGCACGCGCTCGATGGCGGTGTGCATGTCGTACGGCTGGTTCGCCGAGTCCGGGATGAGGGTGTCGAGCTCGCGGTCCTCGTCGGTGACGGCCGGATCGGCCTCCTCCGGGAAGGCCGGGGCCTCGGAGAGGTTGTTCGACGGGAGGTAGGACAGCAGGGACTTGACGTACTCGATGGCGTCCTTCTCGTCGCCCGCCATGTGGTGCGCCACGCCCGAGGTGGTGTTGTGCGTGCGGGCGCCGCCCAGCTGCTCGAAGCCGACGTCCTCACCGGTGACGGTCTTGATGACGTCGGGCCCGGTGATGAACATGTGCGAGGTCTGGTCGACCATCACCGTGAAGTCGGTGATGGCGGGGGAGTAGACCGCGCCGCCCGCGCACGGGCCCACGATCAGCGAGATCTGCGGGATCACACCCGAGGCGTGCACGTTGCGCCGGAAGATCTCGGCGAACAGGCCGAGCGCGGCCACCCCCTCCTGGATCCGGGCGCCGCCGCCGTCGTTGATCCCGATGACCGGGCAGCCGGTCTTCATCGCGAAGTCCATGACCTTCACGATCTTCTCGCCGTAGACCTCGCCGAGGGACCCGCCGAAGATCGTGAAGTCCTGGGAGTACACGCAGACCGGGCGGCCGTCGACCGTGCCGTAACCGGTGACGACACCGTCCCCGTACGGGCGGTTCTTCTCGATGCCGAAATTGGTCGAGCGATGGCGCGCGAACTCGTCGAGCTCCACGAAGGAGCCCTCGTCGAGCAGGAGATCGATGCGCTCGCGGGCGGTCAACTTGCCCTTCGCGTGCTGCTTTTCGACGGCACGGGCGGAACCTGCGTGTGTCGCCTCGTCAATACGGCGCTGCAGGTCCGCGATCTTTCCCGCGGTCGTGTGGATGTCGCTCTGCGGCTCGGACATCGGGTGGCGGCTCCCTGCCTGGTCACGGGGACGGCTGGTACGTCCGGTTACGTCCGGTGGGGACGCCGGACGGAAGGTGCTCGACGGCGCACGGCTCGTCGGCGGTCGGCTACTGATCCGTAGCGTATCGGCGCCGATACGGTTCGGCAGTGCGTCGTTGGCCACACCTAACCTGGGTTTCATGACACCTCCGGACGCTCCGAACAACCGCTGGTCCGACCTCGAACGGCCGCCCCTGAACACCCCCGCGCTGCGGCGCGGGCTGCTGAGGCCCGGCAGCCTGTGGAGCTCGCTCGACGTCGTCCGGTCCACCGGCTCCACCAACTCCGACCTCGCGGCGCGGGCCGCCGCCGGCCTCGCCGAGGGCGCGGTCCTGGTCGCCGAGGAGCAGACGGCGGGCCGCGGGCGGCTGGACCGGAACTGGACCGCCCCGCCCCGCTCGGGCCTCTTCTTCTCGGTCCACCTCATCCCCGCCGGCGTACCCGCCGAGCGGTGGGGGTGGCTGCCGCTGCTGGCCGGGGTGGCCACCGCGACCGGCCTCGCCCGGGCCGCGGGCGTCGACATGGCGCTGAAGTGGCCCAACGACCTGCTGGTCACGGTCGGCGGGGAGGAACGCAAGGCGGGCGGCATCCTCGCCGAGCGCGCCGGCGACGGGGTCGTCGTCGGGATCGGCCTCAACGTCACCCTGCGCGCCGGGGAGCTGCCCGCCCCGCACGCCGGGTCGCTGGCCCTGGCCAAAGCGGTCTCCACGGACCGCGAGACGCTGCTGCGAGCCGTCCTGCGCTCGCTGGAGCAGTGGTACGGCCGCTGGCGCGAGGCGGGCGGCGACGCGGCGGCCTCGGGGCTCCAGGCCGCGTACGCGGCGGGCT
Source organism: Streptomyces nitrosporeus (assembly GCF_008704555.1). NCBI lineage: Bacteria > Bacillati > Actinomycetota > Actinomycetes > Kitasatosporales > Streptomycetaceae > Streptomyces > Streptomyces nitrosporeus. The sequence goes on along the minus strand of NZ_CP023702.1, from coordinate 2,794,903 downwards.
GCGCCACCCTGGACCGACCCGTGCGGGCCGAGCTGCCGGGCGGGCGCGCCGTGCTCGGCGAGGCCGTCGCGATCGACGGCGACGGCAGGCTGGTCCTGGCCACCGCCGACGGCCTGCGGGAGCCCGTCTCGGCCGGGGACATCGTCCATCTGCGGGGCGCGGCGGGCGGACTCACCTGACCGGCCTGACCGGACGGGGCGGCCTGACCGGGCGGGGCGGCCGGGGCGGCCGGAGGGCCCCGGCGGGCGGGCGGGCCCGGCGCGGGCCGTCGCGGACGGCCGGGGGCGGGCGGGGGAAGAACCGGCCCGGGGGCGCACGCCCCGCGCGCGCGGCGGCCCCGCCCACCCGCGATGACACCAGGAAGCACACCCGAACCGGGCGACCGGGGACGTGAGCCAGGGCACACCTGCCGTATCGTTGAGGCGATCCAGCGACAGATCGGCAGGGCAGTGGCCAGGGAACGGGCAGGAGGCGGCCGGTGACCGTCGACGACACGAGTTCCGGCGAGGGCGGTGACCCCGGGCCGGATCCCTCGGTCCACCCCACCCCGCACCACGAGGTCGACCATACGGCCGAGCCGACCGACGACCCCCTCGCGATCCGGCTGGAATCCCTGATCCTGGGCGCGGAGCGCCGCTACACCCCCTTCCAGTCCGCCCGGGCCGCCGGGGTCTCCATGGACCTGGCGTCCCGCTTCTGGCGCGCCATGGGGTTCGCCGACATCGGCCAGGCCAAGGCGCTCACCGAGGCCGACGTGCTGGCACTGCGCCGGCTGGCCGGTCTGGTGGAGGCCGGGCTGCTCAGCGAGCCGATGGCGATCCAGGTGGCCCGTTCGACCGGGCAGACCACGGCCAGGCTCGCGGAATGGCAGATCGACTCCTTCCTGGAGGGGCTGACCGAGCCCCCCGAGCCGGGTATGACCCGCACCGAGGTCACCTATCCGCTGATCGAGCTGCTGCTGCCCGAGCTCCAGGAGTTCCTGGTGTACGTGTGGCGGCGGCAGCTCGCCGCGGCGACCGGCCGGGTCGTGCAGGCCGCGGACGACGAGGAGATGGTCGACCGGCGGCTCGCGGTGGGCTTCGCCGACCTGGTGGGCTTCACCCGGCTGACCCGTCGGCTGGAGGAGGAGGAGCTCGGTGAGCTCGTCGAGGCCTTCGAGACGACCGCGGCCGACCTGGTCGCCGCCCACGGCGGGCGGCTCATCAAGACGCTCGGGGACGAGGTCCTCTTCGCCGCGGACGACGCCGGTACGGCCGGTGAGATCGCGCTCCGGCTGGTCGAGGTGATGGCCCAGGACACCACGATGCCCGCGCTGCGGGTCGGCATCGCCTTCGGCACGGTCACCACCCGCATGGGTGATGTCTTCGGGACGACGGTCAACCTGGCCTCACGGCTCACCTCGATAGCGCCGAAGGACGCGGTGCTGGTCGACGGCGCGTTCGCCCAGGAGCTGAAGCGCACCGGGGACGCGCCGGAGTCGGAGGCCCAGGCGGCGGAGCAGGCCGCCGCGGCGGCCGAGCGCGCCCGGGTGGCCGAGAAGGAGGGCCTGCCGCCGCCGGACGAGCCCGCCCCGCCGGCGTACCGCTTCGGGCTCCAGCCGATGTGGCAGCGGCCGGTGCGCGGGCTCGGCGTCGTGGAGCCGTGGCTGCTGGCCCGCCGGGGCACCCCGGCCTCCTGACCGGCCTGCCCGCTCCCTTCCGGGCGGGCCGCACTCTTCCGGGTGGGCCGCTCCCTTCCGGGTGGGCCGCACCGGCTCGGCCCGTTCGTTCCCTTTCGGCCGGCTCCCGTCCCGGCCGGCTCCTGTCCCGGCCACTCCCGCCCCGGCCGGCCCCCGCCCCGGCGGCTGCCTTCCGGCCGGCCTCCGCCCCGGCCGGCCCGAGGGCTCCCGCCCCGGGCGGCCCGTCCGCGTACGCCGCCGTGCCCGAAGGGCCCCTCCGCCGGGCGCCTCCCCGCGCCCGGGGCCGTGCGCCGTTTCCCCCAGGGGCGCCGGGAGGCCCTTGTAGGATCCCGGTAACGATCGTTAACCGGGTGGTCGCCGGCCGGGCGGCCGTCGGCCGGAGGGGAGCAGCCATGACCGTCGTCACGGAGCAGCGGTTCGGGGAGTTCGTCGCCGTACGGCGGCACGAGGGCCAAGAACACGTCGCGGAGCTGGTCCTGGACCGGCCGAAGGCGATGAACGCCGTGTCCACGGAGATGGCCCGTTCGATCGCCGCCGCCTGCGAGTCGCTCGGCGCGGATCCGGGCGTACGGGCCGTCGTGCTCACCTCCAGCCATGAGCGGGCCTTCTGCGTGGGTGCGGACCTCAAGGAGCGCAACTCCTTCAGCGACGCCGACCTGGTGCGCCAGCGTCCCGTCGCGCGGGCCGCCTACACCGGGGTGCTGGAGCTGCCCGTGCCGGTCGTCGCCGCGGTGCACGGCTTCGCCCTCGGCGGCGGTTTCGAGCTGGCGCTCGCCTGCGACGTGATCGTGGCCGACCGTACGGCCGTCGTCGGGCTGCCCGAGGTGTCCGTCGGGGTCATCCCGGGCGGCGGAGGCACCCAGTTGCTGCCCCGCCGGGTGGGTGCCGCGCGCGCCGCCGAGCTGGTCTTCACCGCCCGGCGGGTCGAGGCCGCCGAGGCCCGGGAGCTGGGGCTGGTCGACGAACTGGTCGAGGCGGGCCGCGACCGGGAGGCGGCGCTGGCGCTCGGTGCCCGTATCGCGGCGAACTCGCCGGTCGGCCTGCGGGCCGCGAAGCGGGCGCTGCGGCTGGGGCAGGGGCTGGACCTGCGGGCCGGCCTGGAGGTGGAGGACGCGGCCTGGCGGTCGGTGGCCTTCTCCGGGGACCGTGCCGAGGGTGTCGCCGCCTTCAACGAGAAGCGGACGCCCGACTGGCCCGGTGAGTGAGCGCCCCTTCGTTCCGTAGCGCGTCACGCCCGCCGTCCTGCCCCTTCGTCCCGCAGCACGTGGCGTCCGTCGTCCTGCCCCTTCGCCCTGCCGCGCGTCGCGTCCGCCGTCCTGCCCTGTCCCGCGAGGGATCACCGGACAGCCCTTACGCTGGGGTGATGGGCGGTGACGACAGACGGCTGCGGGCCGTGGTTTCGCTGGCACAGGCCATGGCGGCGGCCTATACGCCGCAGGAGTCGTGGCGGGCGGCCGCCCTCGGGGCGTGCGAGGCACTGGGCGGCGGTTTCGCCGCCCTCTCCGTGTGGGAGCGGGACCGGGGCAGGCTCCGGGTCCTGGTGAACGCCGGGCAGCGGGCCGAGGGGGAGGAGGAGTTCCCCGACGAGGAGACGTACCCCGTGCACCACTTCCCGGAGATCACCGAGTTCCTCCACGAGCGGTGGGCCGGCGGCGGTGAGCCGGACGCCTGGGTGGAGACCGCCGACGGCGCCGGCTCGCCGGGGGCCCCGGCCCGCGGGGCCCGTCCGTACTGCCACCAGCGGGTCGCCGCGCTGCGCCGGCGCGGGCGCGGCTGCTGTGTGGTGGCGCCGATCGTGCTGCACGGCCGGGCCTGGGGCGAGCTGTACGTCGCCCGGCCGGCCGGGGTGCCGGTCTTCGACCGGGACGACGCCGACTTCGCGACCGTGCTGGCCGCGGTCGTCGCCGCCGGGATCGTCCAGACCGAGCGGCTGGAGGAGGTCCGCAAGCTGGCGTTCACCGACCCGCTGACCGGCGTCGCCAACCGCCGCGCCGTGGACATCCGGCTCGACGAGGCGCTGGAGCGGCACCGTACCGAGGAGGCCGTGGTCAGTCTCGTCGTCTGTGACCTCAACGGGCTGAAGGCGGTCAACGACACCCATGGCCACGCGGTCGGCGACCGCCTGCTGGAACGATTCGGCTCGGTGCTGTCCTTCTGTGGGGCGATGCTCCCGGACACCCTGGCGGCCCGGCTGGGCGGCGACGAGTTCTGCCTGCTGGCCGTCGGCCCCGCGGCGGACGAGGTGATCGCGGTGGCCGGGGAGCTGTGCGCGCGCGCCGCCGGGCTGGAGCTCGGCGACGGGGTCGCCTGCGGGGTCGCCTCGACCGGCGACGACATCGGGCCGGTGCGTTCGGCCCGCAGGCTGTTCCGCCTCGCGGACGCGGCGCAGTACCAGGCCAAGGCGGCCCGCTCCCGCCACCCGGTGGTGGCCGGGCGGGACGGGGAGGTGCTCCGGCTGGCCGACTCCCCACCCGAGGCGCCCCACGACCGGCGCAGACTCCGCGGCAACCTGCCGTCCCCGGAGCGGTGACCGGCCGGGCGGCAGGTGCCTGAGGCCGGGACAGGCCCGGGGCCGGGACGGGAACAGGGACCGGGACCGGGACGGGGGCAGGGACCGGGGCGGGCGGGCGCGGTCACGGAGGTACGGAGGTAAGGGGCCGGCGGGCCGACCACTGGTGACATGGCGGCTTTCAATCCGTACGCTTCTGAATATGGATATGCACACTGTCGTGGTGGGGACGTCCGGTACCACCGCCGAGGACGTCGTCGCCGTGGCCCGCGAGGGCGCCCGGGTCGAGCTCTCCGCCGCCGCCGTGGAAGCCCTCGCCGCCGCCCGCGAGGTCGTCGACGCACTGGCCGCGAAGCCCGAACCGGTCTACGGCGTCTCCACCGGCTTCGGCGCCCTGGCCACCCGGCACATCAGCCCCGGGCTGCGCGCACGCCTCCAGCGCAACATCGTCCGCTCGCACGCCGCGGGCATGGGCCCCCGCGTCGAACGCGAGGTGGTGCGGGCCCTGATGTTCCTCCGGCTGAAGACCGTCGCCTCCGGTCGTACCGGCGTACGGCCCGAGGTCGCGCAGACCATGGCCGACGTGCTCAACGCGGGCATCACCCCCGTCGTCCACGAGTACGGCTCGCTGGGCTGCTCCGGGGACCTAGCCCCTCTCTCGCACTGCGCCCTGGCGCTGATGGGCGAGGGGGACGCGGAGGGCCCGGACGGCGTCGTACGGCCTGCCGGCGAGCTGCTCGCCGCACACGGGATCACCCCCGTCGAGCTGCGCGAGAAGGAGGGACTCGCGCTGCTCAACGGCACCGACGGCATGCTCGGCATGCTGGTGATGGCCCTCGCCGACCTGAAGAACCTCTACACCGCCGCCGACATCACCGCCGCCCTCTGCCTGGAGGCGCTCCTCGGTACGGAGAAGGTCCTCGCCCCGGAGCTGCACGCCATCCGGCCGCACCCCGGCCAGGGCGTCTCCGCCGCCAACATGCTGCGGGTGCTGGCGGGTTCGGGGCTCACCGGGCGGCACGCCGACCTCACCGGCGACGCGCCCCGCGTCCAGGACGCCTACTCGGTACGCTGCGCCCCCCAGGTCAACGGGGCGGGGCGGGACACGCTCGCACACGGGTGCCTCGTCGCCGACCGCGAACTGGCCGCCGCCGTCGACAACCCGGTGGTGCTGCCCGACGGGAGGGTGGAGTCCAACGGGAACTTTCACGGGGCGCCCGTCGCCTATGTGCTGGACTTCCTGGCGATCGTCGCCGCCGACCTCGGCTCGATCTGCGAACGCCGCACGGACCGGCTGCTGGACAGGAACCGCTCGCACGGGCTGCCGCCGTTCCTCGCCGACGACGCGGGCCTCGACTCGGGCCTGATGATCGCCCAGTACACACAGGCCGCCCTGGTCAGCGAGTTGAAACGGCTCGCGGTCCCGGCGTCCGTCGACTCCATCCCGTCGTCCGCGATGCAGGAGGACCACGTCTCGATGGGCTGGTCGGCGGCCCGGAAACTGCGGACCGCGGTCAGCGGGCTGACGCGGATCGTCGCCGTGGAGCTGTACGCCGCCACCCGCGCCGTCGAACTGCGTTCCGCCGATGGTCCGGTCCCGGCGCCCGCCTCGTCGGCCGTCATCCGCGCCCTGCGCGCGGCAGGTGTGCAGGGGCCGGGGCCGGACCGTTTCCTCGCCCCCGACCTGGCCGCCGCCGAGACCTTCGTGGCCGGGGGCGGACTGGTCGCGGCGGCCGAGTCGGTGACCGGTCCGCTGGCCTGAGGGACCGCCCCTCAAGCCGGCGCGGAGCGAAGGGGCTTCGGGCCCCGTCCGGTCAGACGCCGGGGTTCACGGCCTGGCCGCGGCGTACGGAGTAGGCGACGAAGCCCGCGCCCAGGCACAGCGACAGGGTGCCGCCGGCCAGATAGGGCGTGGTGTCGACCCCGGTGCCGGTGTCGGCGAGCCGCTCGCCGGTGCCGGACTCCTCCGCCGCGTCCGCCCGCGGGTCCTGCCCGGCGGAAGCGGCGGCCCCGGCGGGGGCGGTGCTCCCGCCGGTAGCGTTGGCGGAGGGTACGAACCACAGGGCGCAGAGCAGTGTGCCGGCGGCCGTTGCGGTCAGCAGTGTGCGACGAGCGATGGACACAGAATCGATCCCCTTGCGACAAGCGTCAGTTGGAGGGCCCGGTGCCCGGCCCCCGTGACCCCGTGGGCCGATGCTAACCACCCCGCCCGCGATTGTCAGGGGGAGGGGGAGCGGTGCCGGGCTCCCCGTACCGGGGCGGAGGCGGAGTCCGGGACGCAGGGGCGCGGCCGGCGGGGCCGGCGGCGAAGCGGTGGGCCGGAGGAGAGGCGCGGACCCCCCGCCCCTTACGCTCCGGCCATGACCACTTCGCAGACAACATCGTTCGTCCGGCTCCGGGTGGACCTGGTGCTGGAGATCACCGACGCCGGAGCGCTGACCGGCGCCGCCCTGGAGAACCTCGCCGCGGGCCGTACCGAGGCCGGCCGGGGGCCCGCCGATTCCGACGGGCCGGACACGCATGGCGAGGAGGCGGTGAGGGAAGACGCAGCTGAGGCGCTCGCGTCGCTCGTCGATCCGCTGGACCTCGTCGGCCGGGTGCCCGGGGTCGAGCTCGCCCAGGCGTCCTGGAACAGCGAGCCCGTCGACTACGACCCCGACGCCGAGGACTGGACCGTCGGGGACGACGAGGACGATGCCTATTTCGGGATCGAGGACAATGAGACGGACAACGAGGAAGCCATCGACGCGGAGTACCGCTGACGCCGCCGGGGTACCCGGCGGGGCGTCCACCGGGCTCCGGGAACCGCCGCCGCGGGCGGTGCGTCGATGAGTGGTGTTCCCCACATCTTCGGCGGATGTGGAACGGAAGACCCGTTCCGGGTGTTCTTGGAACATTGACGGGGAGAGCCGTCCGGCTGCCCCCGTCCGGGGATCTTTGGGGAAAACGGCGACGATGGAGAAGCGTGTGATGACGGACAGCAAGCGGCGCCGGGCCCTCACGGCCGCGTCCGCACTGCTCGGTGGCGTACTGGTGCTTTCCGCCTGCAGCGACGACGGCGGAGCGGCCCCGGGCGCGGGTGCCGAGAGCTCGAAGACGTCACAGGCGCAGGTGGACGAGGCCGCGGCCAAGGACGCGTCCGAGGCCCAGATAACGATCGCGCCGAAGAACGGCGCGACCGACGCCAGCATCAACAACGCGGCCGCGGTGAGTGTCACCAAGGGCAAGCTGACCGAGGTCACCATGACCACGTCGGGGGGCGACGCCGTCGAGGGCACCCTCGCCGCCGACGGCTCCAGCTGGAAGCCGAACGGCCAGCTGGAGCGCTCCACCACGTACAAGATCAGCGCGACCGCCGCCGACTCCGAAGGTCGTCAGGCACACGCCAACAGCTCCTTCACCACGGTCTCCCCCGAGAACAGCTTCATCGGGAACTTCACCCCCGAGGACGGCTCCACCGTCGGCGTCGGCATGCCCGTCTCGATCAACTTCAACAAGCCGATCACCAACAAGAAGGCCGTCCAGGACGGCATCACGGTGACGTCGAGCAGCGGCCAGGAGGTCGTCGGCCACTGGTTCAACAACCAGCGGCTCGACCTGCGTCCCGAGGACTACTGGCAGGGCGGTTCCACCGTCTCCCTCAAGCTGGCGCTGGACGGCGTCGAGGGGGCCGACGGCGTGGTGGGCGTCCAGCAGAAGACGGTCACCTTCAAGGTCGGCCGCAACCAGGTCTCGACGGTGGACGCCAAGGCGCACACCATGACCGTCACCCAGGACGGCAAGACCATCAAGACCATCCCGATCTCCGCCGGTTCGCCCGACAACCCGACCTACAACGGCCAGATGGTGATCTCCGAGAAGTACAAGGAGACCCGCATGGACGGTGCCACCGTCGGCTTCACCGACGACGACGGCAAGGGCGAGTACGACATCAAGGACGTCCCGCACGCCATGCGGCTGTCCACGTCGGGCACCTTCATCCACGGCAACTACTGGGGCAAGGGCATCTTCGGCACCGCCAACACCAGCCACGGATGCGTCGGCCTGGAGGACAAGCAGGGCGCCGACGACCCGAACACCCCGGGCGCCTGGTTCTACGACAACTCGATGATCGGCGACGTCGTCATCGTCAAGAACTCCCCGGACAGGACGATCACCCCGGACAACGGCCTCAACGGCTGGAACATGAGCTGGTCGGAGTGGGTCGCGGGCTCCGCCGTCTGATCCCCTGACCGCCCCCGTCCCCGCCCGAAGGCGGCGGCACCCGGACCACCGGGTGCCGCCGCCTTCGGCGTGTCAGGGTTCTCATCCCGCTCTCATCGTGCCCTCAACCCCTCATCACACCGGCTCCGTACCTTCGCGCCATGTTCTTCACCTACCTCCGGCGCGAACTGCGCCGCCGCAGAAAGGCGGCGCTCGTCGTCGCCTCGGGGCTCGCCCTCGGCATCGCGCTGGTCATCGTCGTCAGTTCGGTCTCCTCCGGCATGTCCAAGGCCCAGGACAAGGTCCTCCAGTCGCTGTACGGCCTCGGCACCGACATGACGGTGACCAAGGCCGCCGCGGCGCCGGGAGCCGGCGGTACCGAGCGGCCCCGGTTCGAGTTCGACGCCAAGGACGACGAGGAGACCCAGAGCACGGACCGGGTCATGGTCCAGGGGTTCCAGACCCTCGCCGCCTCCACCGTCACCGAGGTGGGCGGGCAGGACGGCGTCGCCGACGCCGCCGGCGGCCTCAGCCTGACCGTCATGAAGGTCGACGGCCAGTTCCGGCGCGGCGAGTTCACGCAGGACGAGAGCTCCGGCCAGGACGGCGGACCCGGCGGCCGGGGCGGCACCGGCCGGCCCGAGGGAGAGGTCCAGGGGGGCGGCGCCTCCTTCGACGTCGACTCCTTCACCGTGTCCGGCACCGACGTCACCCGGCAGGACCTCGGCCCGCTCACCTCGTCCGGGATCACGAGCGGCCGTACCTTCGAGGCCACCGAGACCGACGCGAAGGTCGCCGTCGTCGACTCCGCCTACGCCGGGGAGAAGGAACTCGCCCTCGGCGGGAAGGTCACGGTCTCCGGCACCGGCTACGAGATCGTCGGCATCGCCACGGCCGACAGCGGTGACGCCGCCGCCGACGTCTACATACCGCTGAAGCAGGCGCAGACCCTCGCCGGCACCGAGGACGAGGTCACCACGGTCTACGTGAAGGCCACCGACTCGCAGCGGATCGACGCCGTCAAGGCCGCCATCCGGAAGAACGTCCCCGGTACCACCGTCACCACCTCCGCCGACCTCGCCGACACGGTCTCCGGCTCCCTGTCGACCGCCTCGGACCTCGCCGCCGGCGTCGGCACGTGGCTCTCCGCCGCCGTGCTGATCGCCGCGTTCCTCGTCGCCGGCCTGCTCACCTCCTCCGCGGTCAGCCGCCGCGTACGCGAGTTCGGCACCCTCAAGGCGCTCGGCTGGAAGAGCGGCCGGGTCACCCGCCAGGTCATCGGAGAAGCCCTGGTCAACGGCCTCATCGGCGGAGCCCTCGGTATCGCCGCCGGCGTCGCCGGCGCGTACGCCGTGACCGCCGTCAGCCCCACCCTCACCGCCCAGCTCGGCTCCCCGGGCGGCGGTGGCCGGATGGGCGGCGGCCCCGGCAGCCGGACCGCGGCCAGGACCCTCGACATCGCCCTGACCGCACCGGTCTCCCTGAGCACCGTCCTGATCGCCGTCGGCCTGGCCGTGGCGGGCGGCCTCGTCGCCGGGGGCTTCGGCGGCTGGCGGGCCTCCCGGCTGCGCCCGGCCGACGCCCTGCGCCGCGTCGCATGACACCGCTTCCAGCAGGCCCCCTCGACGACCGTACGCACAGCAGGAGTTCACCATGTACCAGCTCACCGGAGTCACCAGGCGCTACATGCGCGGCAAGAACCCGGTCGACGCGCTCGCCGGCGTCGACCTGACCATCGAGGACGGGGGCCGGCTCGTCATCCAGGGCCCGACCGGCGGAGGCAAGTCCACCCTCCTCCAGATGCTCGGCGGCCTCGACCGGCCCACCTCCGGGACCGTCGAACTCGACGGCGTCGACCTGGCGAAGCTCCCCGAGTCCCGGCTCACCGAGATCCGCGCCGCATCCATCGGGTTCGTCTTCCAGAGCTTCAACCTCATCCCCACCCTCACCGCCCGGGAGAACGTCGAGACCGCCCTCGTCCCCCTCGGCCTCGGCGCGAAGGCCCGGCGCGAACGGGCCGCCGAAGCCCTGGAGTCGGTCGGCCTCGGCGACCGCCCCACCCACCTGCCCGGCGAGATGTCCGGCGGCCAGCAGCAGCGCGTCGCCATCGCGCGGGCCCTGGTCAAGCGGCCCAAGGTGCTGCTCGCCGACGAACCGACCGGCAACCTCGACGAGTCCATGCGCGACGAGATCATGGAACTCCTCGACGGCCTCCGGGAGGAGCACGGGCTGACCTTCGTGATGGTCACCCACGACAGCTCCCTCGCCCGCAAGGCGCCACGGGTGGCGACGATCAGGAAGGGGAGGGTCACGGTCACCGAGAACGCCGCGGCCTGACGGCCGGTCCTCCGCGGGGCGGGGTGCAGCCCGCTACACCCCTTTCCCGGGTGCGGCCTCCCTCCCGGGGACGGCCGCCCCCGGGAAGACTGGACACACACCCGCCCGACCACGGAGGAACCCATGAAGGCCCTGCTCTGGACCCTGCTCTGCCTCGCCGTCGCCGCCAACCTCCTCCTCAACCTCATGGAGGACGGCGCACCGCGGATCGTGCTCAGCGCCTGCGCGGGCGCCGTGGTGATCGGATCGGGCATCGGGCTCTGGTTCCGCCGCGAACCCCGCGAGTCGGGCGAGTACTGACCGCACGGACCTCACAGCCCTCCCCCCGGGACTGTGAGGTTCGCCACGTCCCGGGCCGGACCACGTGCGGCACCGAGATCCGAAGGGCCCTGCGGAACCGGGGTTCCGACGCCCTGCGGCGGCGGAACCAGCCGGCACGGCCCCGGCCCCCGCGTGGACACCATGGCAGCTCCACGCTGGTCCCTGGGACAATTGTGCTGTGCAATGGTTCCCCATGTCTTCGGAGGCAGCGTCGCCTCTGTGACTCCTCCGCGAGAGGACCACCAGCGGCGCGCCCCGGGACGGGAGCGCCGAGCGCATGAGCCCATCCAGTGGAAGGTCTTGATCAGATGCCGGCCAACTCCGCCTCTCTCACCCCGCACGCCGCCGAGAACCGCGTCATCGAGCCGCTGTACGCGGAGGTTCTGAGGCGTAACCAGGGCGAGAAGGAGTTCCACCAGGCCGTACGCGAGGTGCTCGAGACCCTCGGCCCGGTGCTCGCCCAGCGGCCCGAGTTCGTCGACGCCCGCGTCATCGAGCGGATCTGCGAGCCCGAGCGCCAGCTGATCTTCCGGGTGCCGTGGTCCGACGACTCCGGCGACATCCACGTCAACCGGGGATTCCGCGTCGAGTTCTCCAGCCTGCTCGGCCCCTACAAGGGCGGGCTGCGCTTCCACCCCTCCGTCAACCTCGGCATCGTGAAGTTCCTCGGCTTCGAGCAGATCTTCAAGAACGCCCTCACCGGCATGCCGATCGGCGGCGGCAAGGGCGGCGCCGACTTCGACCCCAAGGGCCGTTCGGACGCCGAGATCATGCGGTTCTGCCAGTCCTTCATGACCGAGCTCCACCGCCACCTCGGCGAGTACACCGACGTTCCCGCCGGTGACATCGGCGTCGGCGGCCGGGAGATCGGCTACCTCTTCGGCCAGTACAAGCGGATCACCAACCGCTACGAGTCCGGTGTCCTCACCGGCAAGGGCCTCGGCTGGGGCGGCGCCCTGGTCCGCACCGAGGCCACCGGCTACGGCTGCGTCATGTTCACCGCCGAGATGCTGCGCAGCCAGGGCGGCAGCCTCGACGGCCGGCGCATCGCGGTCTCCGGCTCCGGGAACGTCGCCATCTACGCCATCGAGAAGGCCCAGCAGCTCGGCGCGACCGTGGTGACCGCCTCCGACTCCGGCGGCTACGTCGTCGACGAGCAGGGCATCGACCTCGACCTGCTCAAGGAGATCAAGGAGACGGGCCGCGGCCGGATCTCCGAGTACGCCGAGCGGCGCGGCCCCCACGTGAAGTACGTCGAGGGCGCCGGTGTCTGGAACGTCCCGGTGGACGTCGCCCTGCCCTGCGCCACCCAGAACGAACTCCACGAGGCCGACGCCCTCACCCTCGTACGCAACGGTGTCAAGGCCGTCGCCGAGGGCGCCAACATGCCGACCACCCCCGAAGCGGTCCGCATCTTCCAGGAGGCCGGTGTCGCCTTCGCCCCCGGCAAGGCCGCCAACGCGGGCGGTGTCGCCACCAGCGCGCTGGAGATGCAGCAGAACGCCTCCCGCGACTCCTGGACCTTCGCCCACACCGAGGAGCGCCTGGCGGAGATCATGCGCCACATCCACGACTCCTGCTACACCACCGCCGAGAAGTACGGCAGCCCCGGCAACTACGTCGTGGGCGCGAACATCGCGGGCTTCGAGCTGGTCGCCGACGCCATGCTGGCCCAGGGCCTGATCTGAGCCCGGTGCCCGGCCGGGGGACGATCCGGGAGGCAGCTGCCTCCCGGGCCGTCCCCTTACGCGTTCCGTGATCACCCCGTGCTGGCGCCCGCCCCCGTGCCCCGGGCAGAGTTCCTGTTCACAACAGGTGCACAGGGTGGGGAACATGAGAACCGCAAGACGCTGGACCGCCGCGTTCGTCCTGATACCGGCACTCGCCGCGACGGCCGCGTGCGGGGGCGCGGAGACGAAGGAACAGGACACCGGGAAGGCCGTCTACGGTCTGCCGCTCCAGGAGCAGTTCAACGCGGCGACCGAAGCCACCCGGGGGACCGGTACGGCCGCCTTCACCTCCACCCTCACCTACACCTCCCGGGGCGGGAAGGCCGTCGAGCGGACCGAGGGCAGTCTGGACTTCGACAAGGGGACCGCCCGCGCGGCCGTCACCCTGAAGGTGGACCGGGGCTTCGACAAGGGCGGGGCCGAGCTGGTCGGCGAACCCGGCTCGACGGCCGGACGCACCCTGTCCACCCGGGGCGACGACGTCTACGTCCGGCAGGACTCGTCACCCTGGCTGCGCTACACCCCCGAGGCGATCACCCGCCTGGGCGTGCCCACCAGGGCGGTCTCCGCCCACACGGCCGGCGACGTGGCCCCGTACAGCGGCACCCTCGCCGACCTCGTCCCGCGCATGATCCCCCGCACGGCCCCGGAGCAGGACGAGGCCGGCGGCCGCCTCTACCGGGTCACCACGCTGCCCGAGACGGCCGCCGAACTGCTGCCCCCGGAGCTCCAGGTCACCCAGGGCGACGAGGTGGAGGTCACGGTACGGCTCGACCCGGCCGGGCGGCTCAGCGAGGTGACCGCCGATCTCTCCCCCCTGCTCGTCACCCTGAGCAAGGACGACGACCGGGCCGAGGGCATCACCTCCCTGGAGGCGGCCTACACCATCGGCTCCTACGGCGAACCCGTCAGCGGGCACGAGCCGGACGGGGACGTCCAGGACGCCGCCGAGGTGCTGACCCCGATCGGTGACATGAAGCGCGGCCGGTGCGCCGCCTCCGACACGGGACTCGGCGGCTTCGCGGTCGTACGGCCGGTCGACTGCGCAAAGAAGCACACCGTCAGGGTGCTGGGGCAGACCGAGGTGAAGGAGACCTTCCCCATGAGGGCGGAGTACTCCGATCCGGACGTCTACGGCCAGGAGCAGTGCCGCCGTATCCATGCCGAGGCCCCGGACGCCTGGGTCCGGGAGGCCGCCGTCCCGGGCAGACTGAAGGTCTTCGGGTACGGGACCGTCGACCAGACGTTCGGCGGAGAGGTCACCGGCACCGTCGTGTCCGGTGACTACACCTGCTTCCTCACCACGTCCTGACGGGGAGCGGGCCCCGGCGGGGCGACAGCGTGCCGCCCGCCGCCCCGCCGGAGCCGGCCCCGGGCGGCCGTGGTGGCACTTTGCCTCGGGGACGGCCGTCAGCGGTGTGCTCCTCCGCCGGCGCCGCCGGATTCCCGCACGCGGGTACGGGCGCTCCCGTACCGGTGGGCGTCCTGGTACGCGCGGACACCGCGGCCGTCCCCCGACCCGGACACCGCCCGTCTCCCCGGGCGCGGGTCCTCGCCGCACCCGGGGGGACGGGCGGTCACGACGGCGCGGAGGCCGCCATGCGTGCCCCCGGGCCTCCTCCGGCGGGTGCCAGGAAGGAGGTCGGGGGCAGCGACGCGTCGGCGGGGCGGGCGGCCTCGGCGGTGGCCGGGTCCGTGACGGCGAACGCCGCACCGCCGCCGTCCCAGCTGCTGTCCTCGGAACGGGCCCTCCCCGACAGGACCGTGTCGCGGCCCCGCGCGTTGTCCGCCGCCGCACCGGCCGTCAGCACGGCCGCCGCCGTGGGCAGGTGGAAGCCGGTGCCGTTGCGGAAGGCCGTGTTGCGCACCAGGCGGATCGCGCCCGGGTTGCCCTCGTCGTTGAAGCCGGACCCGGTGTTGTCCCAGGCCGCGTTGTCGGTCAGGACGTGTGCCACGGCGGCGGAGGTGCCGCCTCCGCCGAGTGTGAAGCCGTTGCCGTTGCGGTAGGACCAGGACTCCCGGACCGCCACCGGGGTGGCGAAACCGCCGAGGTCGACGCCGTCGGCGCCGTTGCCGAAGGCACGCACGCCCCGGACCACGTTCCCCGTACCGGAACCGAACTTCACCCCGAGGCCCACCCCGCCGCTCCCCGGCCCGTTGGCGTGGAAGTCGCTGTCCAGCACGGCGTTGTCCCGCGTCCCCGCGTCGCGCAGGGTCAGCCCGGACTCCGCGTTGTCATGCAGGTCCAGGCCCCGGAAAACGGTGTCCGCACAGCCCCGGCAGACGTATGCGTGGCTGCCCGAACCACGGATCTCCAGCCCCTGCACCGTCCAGTGGTCCGCCTGCTGGGTGATCGCCCAGGTACCGGCCGGGATGCCCGAGGCGTCGATCACCGGCCGCTCGCCGCGCACGTTGCTCAGGGTGATGCGGCGGGCGGCGGTGCCGTCGGTGGTGAGGGTGGTGCCCCGGTCCGGGCGGTACGTGCCCCCGCGCATCGCGATCGTCTGTCCGGGCCGCACCACCGACACGGCCTTGGCGAGCGTGGCGTAGGGGCGGGCCCTGCTGCCGTCCCCGGTGTCCGAACCGCCGGGCGCGAGATAGATGTCGCCGCCCGTCACCCCGAGCGGTCCGCCCGCGGCGGCGGCCCGCAGGGCCGGTGACGCCGAGGGCGACGCGGAGACGGGGGCGGAGGCGGACGGCGACGCGGCCGCGGAGCGTTCCGGGGCCGGGTCCGCGGGGGAGGGGGCCGGCCGCACGGGCCGGCTCGCGGCGGGCGGCGCGGCCTCGCGCGGCTCCGGGGCGGGCGTGTGCCACACCGGGTGGCTCAGACCACCGGCGACGACCGCGCACACCGCCGCGGAGGCCGCCACCGACTTGGTGGTGAGGAGGTCGCGCAGCCGCCCGGCGGCCGCCTGCCCGGCCAGGGACGACGCCTCCACCGTCTGCCGGACCCCGTCGGCCACCCCGCCCGGTACCGGTACGAGCGCCAGACCGGGCAGCAGCTTCTCCGGGGCCACCAGCCCGTCCGCCTCCGCCCCGCACCGCGGGCACCCCCGCACGTGCCGGGCCAGCCGCTTGCGCCACAGGGCACCGGCGGAGCCGTCCCAGCCCCGGGCCGCGTCCGCCATCCCGGGGCAGCGGGGCGTCAGGGCCAGCGCCCTGACCAGGGTGCGCGCCGCCTCCAGCCGGCCCTTCATCCGCCGTACCCGCACCGCGGTGTGCCCGGGGCCCAGACCGAGCGCCCCGGCGACCTCCGCCCGGGTGAGACGGCCCGCCTCCTCCTCCCACCACAGGGCGAGCAGCCGGCGGTCCCCGTCGTCCAGCCAGCGGGCCGCCCGTGCCAGCTCCCGGCGCTGTCCGGTCAGCTCCAGCTCGGCGACGGTACGTTCGGCGAAGTCGGTGAGCGGGTCGGCGACCTCGGCCACCTCGTGCCTCAGCAGCCGTTCGCGGACGGTACGCCGCTGGTACCGCTGGATCTCCCGGTACGCGATCGCCACCGCCCAGGAGCGGAACCGTGCGGGCTCCCGCAGGGAAGGCAGGGCGCGGACGACGCGGAACATCACCTCCTGCACCAGATCGTCCACGTCCGCATGGCCGTTGAGGGCCCGTCCGACGATCCCGTACACCAACGGCAGGTGCCCGGCGAGCAGTTCCTCCAGGGCCCGGGGATCACCGTCCCTGGCACGCTCCACCAGCGCCGGTATGTCTCCCGCCCGCGTACCGGCCTCGCTGTCCGTCATCCCGTCACGGCTCCCTCGCTCGCGTCGGGACCGGCCGGGGCGGCCCGTACACACGACCGAACAGGCCCCGGCGCCAGGCATCGTGACACACGGCCACCGGGCCGTAAAGAAGAAACCTGTCCGGCACACCGCGGAAAAACTTCCGGGATTTCTGTCATCTCCGCCCGCCCCGGGCCTCTACCTGGACACCACGGCGCCACAGCGCCGCGGCGACCCCCCCATCTGGAGGAGCGAACAGTGACCGGGAAACCGAACAAGAGGCGCCGTGTACTGACCCTCGCCCTGCCCGCCGCGCTCGTGGCCGCGGGCACCCTGGCCTCTCCCGCCGGGGCGGTGGTGTCGCCGGGGGCGGGTGGGGTGTATCAGCTGGTGGTGAAGAAGAGCGGGATGTGTGTGGACGTCCCTGGGGCGTCGTCGGCGAACGGTGCTCTTCTTCAGCAGTGGGGGTGTACGGAGGGTGCGGCGTGGCAGCAGTTCACGTTGCAGGCCGACGGGTCGGACAGGTACCGGCTGGTGAGCCGGAGCAGTGGTAAGTGTGTGGATGTTCCGGCTGGTTCGAAGGAGAGCGGGGTGCGGCTCCAGCAGTGGGGCTGTGGTTCCGGTCAGGCCAACCAGCAGTGGACGCTGTCACCGAGTGGTACGGGCACGTATCAGGTGGTCAACGTCAACAGCGGTCTGTGCATGAGTGACAAGGGTGCGTCCACGGCCAGTGGTGCGGCGATCATCCAGGAGACCTGCACCCACAACAGCAACAAGCAGTGGGCCTTCAACCCCGTCGGCGGCTCCACCGCTCCCGCCACGGTCGCCGCCGACGGCACCGGTACCTACCGGACCGTCCAGGCCGCCGTGAACGCCGTCGGCAGCGGCAACGCCAGCCGGGTCACCCTCACCATCAAGCCCGGCACCTATCGCGAGCAGGTCAACATCCCCGCGGACAAACCCTTCATCAGCCTGAAGGGCCTCGGGGACTCGCCCGACGACGTCGTCATCGTCAACAACCGCCACGCGGGCGCCTACGGCACGGCCGGCTCGGCCACCGTCGTCGCCCTCGGACACGACTTCGCCGCCACCAACCTCACCCTCTCCAACGACTACGACGAGAACCCCGCCGACACCGGCCACCAGGCCCTCGCCCTGTACCTGGACGCCGACCGTGCCGTCCTGGACGACGTACGGCTCCTCGGCGACCAGGACACCTTCCTGCTCAACAACAAGGCGCGCGCCTACGTCGTGGACTCCTACGTCGAGGGCACCGTGGACTTCATCTACGGCGGCGGCACCGCCGTCTTCCACGGCTGCACCATCCACGAGAAGCGCAGCACCGGTGGCCCGATCACCGCGGCCAGCACCCCCGCCGACAAGGCGTACGGCTTCCTCTTCTACCGCTCCTCCATCACCGGAGCCGTGTCGAACACCACCCAGCTCGGGCGCCCGTGGCGGGCCGACGCCCAGGTGCTGTACCGGGAGTCCTCCCTCTCCTCGGCCCTGGCCACGGCCCAGCCCTGGACCGACATGTCCAGCAACTCCTGGAAGAACGCCCGCTTCTCGGAGTACCGCAACACCGGCCCCGGAGCCACCGTCAACGGCAACCGCCCTCAGATGACGGACGCCCAGGCGGCGGACCACACCCCGCAGAAGTACCTGGCCGGCACCGACGGCTGGAACCCGGTGCGCTGACCCTCCCGCGCACCACGGCCCCGCTCCCGTACTCACACCCGAACCCGAACCTGCCTCCGTACACGGACGAAACGAGAGGAACGAACACACATGCGCGCACGGTCACAGCACAGGAACAAGCGGAAAACCCTGAGACTCGGAGCCCTGCTGACGGCCCTGCTCCTGGCCGTCGGCGGAGTGCTCGCCGGTGGTCTGGCCTCTCCCGCCGGGGCGGTGGTGTCGCCGGGGGCGGGTGGGGTGTATCAGCTGGTGGTGAAGAAGAGCGGGATGTGTGTGGACGTCCCTGGGGCGTCGTCGGCGAACGGTGCTCTTCTTCAGCAGTGGGGGTGTACGGAGGGTGCGGCGTGGCAGCAGTTCACGTTGCAGGCCGACGGGTCGGACAGGTACCGGCTGGTGAGCCGGAGCAGTGGTAAGTGTGTGGATGTTCCGGCTGGTTCGAAGGAGAGCGGGGTGCGGCTCCAGCAGTGGGGCTGTGGTTCCGGTCAGGCCAACCAGCAGTGGACGCTGTCACCGAGTGGTACGGGCACGTATCAGGTGGTCAACGTCAACAGCGGTCTGTGCATGAGTGACAAGGGTGCGTCCACGGCCAGTGGTGCGGCGATCATCCAGGAGACCTGCACCCACAACAGCAACAAGCAGTGGGCCTTCAACCCCGTCGGCGGCGGACGCGTCTGGTCCGACAAGGCCGACGGCTTCGCCTCCACCGGCGGCGGTACCACCGGCGGTGCGGCCGGCACGACCGTCACCGTCAAGAACTACGCGGATCTGGTGACGTACGCCACCGCCTCCGCGCCGTACGTCATCAAGGTCGCCGCCGCGATCACCGTCACCCCGTACGGACACGAGATCCCCGTGAAGTCCGACAAGACGATCATCGGCGTCGGAACCTCCGGGCAGATCGTCGGCGGCGGCTTCTTCCTCGGTACCGGCGTCCACAACGTCATCATCCGCAACCTCACCATCCGCGACACCCTGATGACCGAGGACGACCCGGACGACAAGGACTACGACTACGACGGCATCCAGATGGACACCGCCGACCACATCTGGATCGACCACAACCGCATCGAGCGGATGAACGACGGGCTCATCGACAGCCGGAAGGACACCAGCTACCTGACCGTCTCCTGGAACGTCCTGGGCGAGCAGAACAAGGCCTTCGGCATCGGCTGGACGGACAACGTGACCGCCAGGATGACCATCCACCACAACTGGATCCACGACACCGGCCAGCGCAACCCCAGCATCGACAACGTGGCCTATGCCCACCTCTACAACAACTACATGCAGAACGTGTCCTCGTACGGCAACCTCTCGCGCGGTGCCTCGAAGACCGTCATCGAGAACAGCTACTACCAGAACGTCGCCAACCCCTACTACAACGACACCTCGGCGGCGTCGCTGACCCAGACCGGCAGCATCTGCGTCTCCTGCACCGGCAAGCAGCAGACCAACGGCACGACGTTCAAGCCGTCGGACCACTACGGCTACACCCTGGACCCGGCCGCCGACGTCCCCGCCCTGCTGAAGCAGTACGCCGGCCCGCAGGCGAACATCGGCGGCTGACCGCCGGTGCTGGAGCCGGAGCCGGGGCCTGGGCCGGGGCCGGGGCCCGTACCCGTGCTGGTGCCGGGACCTGTGCCCGTGCCCGTTCCAGTACCTGACCGTCCGGGGACGGCACCGGCACCGGCGCACAGGCCCCGCGGCCCGGACACAGGCCCCGCGGCCCGGGCTCGGGTCCCGCGGCCCGGGTCCGGGTCCGACCGGACGCGATGCCGGTTCCCCGTTCTGCCGGCAGCAGATCAGCCCGGCGCGGAGCGACTCCCCGTTCCGTGCCGGGCCACTTCTCCCTACGCTGGAGCGATGAGCAGCCAGCCCGCCCCGGACCACCGGGCCCGCGTCGTCCCGATCCGGCCCGTGACCGCCGCCGAACCCCTGTGGCGCGACCTCGTCGGAGCCGTCCTGCGCGAGGAACGGCAGTCACAGGGAAGGACACTGAAGGAGGTCGCCGAGGCCGCCCGGATCTCGGTGCCCTATCTCTCCGAGATCGAGCGCGGCCGCAAGGAGGCGTCGTCCGAGCTCCTCGCGGCGGCCTCCCATGCCCTGGGCCTCGGCCTGACCGACGTACTCTCGCTCGCCCAGCAGTCCCTGTCCCGCCCGCAGCCCGCACACCGCCGGGACACGGCCATACCCTTCGCGGAGGTACGGCTGGCGGCCTGAGCCCCGCCGTTCAGCTCGCGCTCATGTCCATCACCACGCGCCCGTCGATCCGTCCCGCGGTCATCTCGTCGAAGATCGCGTTGATGTCGGTGAGCGGGCGCACCGTGTACGTCGGGCTGATCAGGCCCCGGGCGAAGAAGTCGATGGCCTCGGCCAGGTCGGCCCGGGTGCCCACGATCGAACCCCGGATCGTCAGACCGAACAGCACGGTGGAGAAGATGTCGAGCGGGAACTGCTCCGGCGGCAGCCCCACCAGCGCAAGCGTCCCGCCGCGCCGCAGCGCGCCGACGGCCTGTGAGAACGCCGCACCGTTGACCGCGGTCACCAGCCCGCCGTGGACCCCGCCCCCGGTGAACTCCTTGATCGTCGCGGCCGGGTCCGGATCGGTGAGCGCGTTGACCGCGAGTTCGGCACCATGGCGGCGGGCCAGCGCGCTCTTGTCGTCCGCCACATCGACGGCCACCACCCGCATGCCCATGGCACGCGCGTACTGGATGGCGATGTGCCCCAGGCCCCCGACACCCGAGATCAGCACCCACTGCCCCGGCCTGACCTCGGACTCCTTCAGCCCCTTGTAGACGGTGACCCCCGCGCACAGGATCGGCGCCACGGCGGAGGGCTCGACACCCGGCGGGATGACGGGTGCGTACGCGGCGTCGACCAGCATGTACTGCCCGAACGAACCGTCGACCGAGTACCCGCCGTTCCGCTGCTCCGGGCAGAGCGTCTCCCGTCCCGTCTCACAGAACTCGCATGCCCCGCACGCCGACCAGAACCACGCGTTGCCGACCATGTCCCCGATCGTCAGCCGTGTCACCCCGTCACCGACCGCCACGACCTCACCGACTCCCTCGTGTCCCGGTACGAACGGGACGGTCGGCTTCACCGGCCAGTCACCGTGGGCCGCGTGCAGATCGGTGTGGCACACCCCCGAGTACAGCACCTTCACCAGAGCCTGTCCCGGCCCCGGCTCCGGCAGCTCGACGTCCTCGACGACGAGCGGAGCGGTGAAGTCCTTGACGACTGCTGCCTTCATGACCTGCATGGTGCTGCCTCCGAAGGTTCCGGGCCCGATGCCGGACACCCCAGGGAGCCCGGCCTGCGCCAGCAGTCTGGGACGCCACCCGCGTCCCGCCACGGACCCGCGCCGCCCGGCACGGAGGCTCACCGGTTCGGCGGCACGGCGGCCCCTACGCGGGTCCGGAGGAATGGGCGGGCCGTGCCGGCGTGGCGCCGCGAGCGTGACGGCTGTGACGCTGATCGGTCAGCTTCACCTCTCCGCGGCGGCCTCCCACGCCTGCCGCACCTTTGACGACCTCGATGAAGACACCGGCATCAAGGTGGGCACGAGGCCCTGCCGGCCTGTGGGCGCGGCTCATACGAAGTCGGGCAGCTCTGGAATCGACTCATTCGATGGTTGTCACCGTGATCCCGTGCGGCAGGCGCGCTGTATTCCTCAACTCGTATGGCGCTCCGGACGGTTCGAACACCGTCGATCGAACTGGGGCGAGCCTGCGCCGATATCTCAGGGCGTTGTCGCGTTTCAGCAAAAACCACCCTTATGGCTGATGTTTCCGCTGTGTGGCGAGTGTGGCTTTTCGGCTGCGTTACGGTAAGCGGGTCATCACGCTCCGTGCGCATGTGTGCGCGTATACGGAGCGGTCCCCGGACGTGTGTAGGAGCACAGCCCGAGGACCTTCACCGCCAGTGGGCACTACCTCTACGAAGGAACCACCGGGATGCTTTGGCATGCTACCGCGCTGTCTCGCGCCTATACGAAGGCCGCGAACGACCTTGTGCGTACCCCGCGTTTGAGCAGTGACGCGAAGATTCTTCTTCTGTATGTGCAGGGGCTCCCCGCTGAACGCCGTGCTGTGGCGCTCAGTGAGCATGCGCGGAAGCTGGGGATCATGGGCCGGGCGTATCAGAAGGCGAAGAAGCTGCTGGTCGTGCACGGTCATCTGCATGAGTGGCAGCGGCAGGACGAGCGGGGTCATTGGGTGACCGAGCAGTTGCTGGCCAATGTGGCGCTGGATCCCGCGGAGGCGTCGGAGCTGCGGGCGGCGGGGGCCGGGGTGGTGATTGCCGACGTGGGTGAGGTGTTTCCGGGTGAGCGGAATCCGACGGTCGGTGGGCCGGGAGGCCGGGTGGCCGGTGGCTATACACCGGTAGACGAAGAACGGGAGAAGAACTCTCCCCACCCACCCACCGAAACCACTTCGACGAAGCCGGAGCCGGAGTCAGCGGTGGGGCCGGGGCCGGGGCCGGGGCCGGGTTCGGGTTCGGTGGTGGAGATGGGTCCGTGGAGTGCGGAGGAGGCTGAGGCTGAGCGTGCTTTGCTGGGTTTGCGGCGTGTCAATCAGGTGTTGCGGTTGGGTGTGGGGGAGGTCCGCAAGCTGGTGAGGCTGGCTGCGGAGTGGTTGCGGCGGGGTGTCACGGCGGAGGAGATGTGCCGGGTGCTGGGCAGTGATATGCCGTCTGCGGGGGTGCGTTCGGCGGTGGGGTTCGTGCGGTGGCGGTTGGTGCAGAAGCTGCCGGAGGCTCCGGCCCGCCCTCTCGGCCTGACGCGTTCCGGAGGGGCGGGGGCTGGGGGCTTCGGGGACGTTGGTGCGGTGGGAGTGGAGCCGGCGGGTGGGGGTGTTCAACTGCCGCTTCAGGCGGGGTGGGTGACGTGTCAGGGTCCGGGGGATGAGCATGTCTTCCGGGGTGGTGAGGGGGACACCCACTGCGGGCCTTGCCGTCGTCAGGTGGCCTGGGAGGTCTGGGAGCGGAAGCGGGCCGTCCAGTTGGCGGAAGAGGCGGCGGCGGGCGGGACGGGTGCGGCTGTTCCTGCGCCTTCGCCGTCCGGGCCGCTGGTGCTGTCTTCGCTGTCCGGGCCGCCGGGGCTGTCTGTGGGGCCTGTGGTGGATGACGATGATGATGTCTATCGGCATGTTCCGTGGCGGGAGCGGGTCGCGGCTGTGGAGGCGCAGCGCCTCGTCAGTACGTGAACGGTGTTCTCGGTGGTGGGGTGAGGGCCTAACCTGGGCCGGGGGCAAGGGGGTGTGCTTGGCGGCTTCCCTGTGCCTCCTGGGAGGTAGGTGCGAAATGTCCGAGTCGGTGAAGTTGGTAGAAACCGCTGCTTCCGCCGGATAAACCCGCAGGTCAAATAGACTGCTCCCCGCGCATGCGGGATGACCCCGGCAGATCGCCGACGCCGAGGCCGCCACCAACCTGCTCCCCGCGCATGCGGGGATGACCCCAGGGCGGGGTGCCCGCAGCTCGGGCCCTCCCCCTGCTCCCCGCGCACGCGGGGACGTCCCTGCCTGCCAACCGGTGCCCCGGTCGTGGGACGGGCCTGGCCAGGGCGCCCCTGCCTCGCCGGGTGCGGTCTCCTCCCCGCCCTCACGGCATCGCAGCCAGGTAGTACTCGGTCATCCCCTTCTCTGCTCCGAGCCGGGTGAATCCCGTCTTCATCAGCACCCGGCCCGAGGCGGGGTCGTCGGGATGGTGTCTGGCGCCGAGAGAGTCAAGGCCGACGGGTGGCGAAGGCGAAGGCGACAAGTTCCCTGACGGCCCTCGTTGCGTGACCCTGCCCCCAGCAGTCCTCGCGCAGGGCGTAGCTCACCCGGCCATGACCGTTGGGACGATGGCCGAGCTTGACGACGCCGACCAGGTCCCCGGCGATGTCCACACCAAGGACGTATTGCTCAACAGGATCGGCTGTGGCCCATTCGCGCACACGCATCACGTAATCGCCGGCCTCCTGAGTGGTCATCGCGGAGCGTCCAAGGAACGTGGAGGCGGCTCCGCTGTAGACGTGGCGGATGGCCGGGGCATCGTTGGACGTGAGGTACCGGAGTACGTTCATGGGGTGGTGAGAAGGGCAGCCAGGTCGGTGGCGGACGGCCGGTCCTCCGGCACCGGTGTCAGGCATGCGCGGATCACTTTCTCGAACTCAGGGAACCCCCAGGGGCGAACGTCATCGAGCGGGAGAAGGACGGCCTTCGCGATGGTCTTGAGTTTGTCCCTGCGCGGGACGCCGTCTTCGTAGGGAAACGGTCGGTGTCCCGTCCAGCACCAGAACAGTGACGCGCCCAGTGCCCAGATGTCGGCCGACGGTTTCACCCGGATGTGGGTGTCGGCGGTTGTGGAGAGGACGACGTCCGCGATTTCGGGGGCGGTGGTGTGAGTGAGCGCGCCTCGATAGGGGAGACGGGGCTGGTTACCGGGGCCGCAGGCGAGGGCGTAGTCGATGACCGCTGCGGTGCCGGTCTTCGTGATCAGGGTGTTGGTGGGCTGGACGTCTGCGTGCGCCCACCCGGCGGTGTGCATCCGCGCCAGCTGCTCGGCCCACGTCCGGGCAATGCCCAGAAGCCAGGGACGCACGGCGGTGTGATCACCTTCGGATTCGCGTGCGGGGGCGAACGCGCGCCACACAGGGATGCCGTCGATCCATCGCACAGCGAGCCACCTTCCGTCCTCCCAGGTTCCGGCGCCGAACCGGTAGTCAGGGGGGAGGGCGCCCACGGAGATGAGACGGACGAGGTGATCGTCCTCCTGGGCTATTTCGGCGGCCTTGTCACGGCCGGTGTGGGCGTCCGGGGCGTTCGCCTTCAACGCGACGGTGCCTCTGGGGGCCTCGATTTTCCAGGCTCGCGAGCCGCGGCGGTCGCTCAGGAGCCGACTCGTGAGGGGCTCGCCGATGTGGTCCTTGAGGAAATCGACGGCTTCACCGGGGGGAGGGAACGCTTCGCCCATGTGCGAATCTCCTGCCATTCGTACGGGAGTTGCTCGAAGACGTTGCGGCCGTCATCGTTGGCCACTGCGAGTGCAGCGGCCAGGCCGGGGGTCGCGCGGAGGAACTGTGGATCGCGTCGGTGGATCGCGGCTCTCACGGGGAGGAACGAAACCGGGGCGACCGGGATGCGCTTGCCGGCCTGCGTGTTCTCCTCCTCGCCCGCGTAGAACTTGCCGAACATGAGCCCGACAGGCCCGTACAGGTTCTTGAGGACCCAGTGCGGCCACATCAGCAGGTCGCGGTGCCGGAGGCCGGGGATCTCCCCCAGAACGACGATGTTTTCGTACCGCAGGACTCCGCGCGGCCGGTGGACCAGATTTCGGGCAGCAGCCCGTATGTCTTCTCGTACGAGACCACCCAGCCGATCGGTCCGGTCCCGCTCATCGTGCGGTGTCCCAGGACGGTGTCGGCGTGTTCGGTACTGAAGGCCGCGTACTCGGGGGTGCCGAGCATCCGGTGCCATGCGGCGTCCACAGCCTGGGAGAACATCTCGGCAGATGACCCGCCGTCGGCGAACTGCTGCCCAGCGACGGCCAAGAAGCGGCCGAGCCCACGACGTTCCACAGTGGTACTCATGATGGTGCTCCTCTCGGAGGTTGCCGTACGCAGGCAGGCCCTCGGTATACGCCGGGGCCGCTGTCATGCACGTCCTACCGGGCAGGGGAGGTCCGGAGCGGAGCGGTTCGGCGAGCACGTCACAAGGGCGACGGAGTGGAAGACAGTGCCCTTCAGGTAGTGGCCGAGGGATACGTCTCCTCCCCACGCCAGCCGCTCGACCGCACTCTTCACCAGGAGAACCAGCCTGGTCACTTCTCGATCCTGCTCAGAGGCGAAGCGGGGTGCGAACTCTGCGAGCTGGAGGCCCAGCCACTTGCCGGCCTCCTCGGGCTCCTCCCAAGTCCCTCGGATCATCGAGGGCGGTTTCATCAGCCAGTGCGCCGTCTGGACCGGAGGGAGGCCGGTGGTCGGGAAGACTGCCACGGCTTCCCGGTACCGGTCGTGTACCTCTTGCTCACTGGTCGCCGCCGGAGCTTGGTCGGGCGGTCTGCGGACGCTCTCCCTGTCGAACGTCTTCTTCTCCCCCGCCCATGCGTAACCGTGGTGGTGCACCGCTGCTCCGTTCTGGGAGATGACGACGGCCCCGCCCGTCGGCGTGAGGGCAGGACCGTCAGCTCGGGTGGTGCGGTGGATCAGGCGGAGAGGTCGAATCGGGCGGGGTCGATGCCCGCCGCGTCCAGCTCGGCCGTGGTGAAGCGCAGCGGCTCGGCGTCCGGGCGCTTGCTGTCACCCACAGCCCATGCGTCCGGCCCGATCCTCGCGAGCGTCACACACGCCTCGCCGTCCGGGTGGGTGTTACCTCCACACACCCTGCTGAAGTGGGCTCCGGAGATGTCGAGCCCGTACAGGTCGGTCATCTGGTCCTCCTTGATTCAGATGGGATGGGCACCGCTGTGCCGCTCGGGGTGTGTCCGGGGGACTCGCAGTGCCTCTGCGATCTGCCCGACGTGAGCAGCGGAGACCTGGCCCAGGTACACGAGCGGCTCGCCTCGGAGGTCACCTGCGGACGTATCGCCGCGTAGGCGCTCTCCGGAAGGCCCGGGGAGGCCGAGGTGCTTCGTGCATGGCATCGGAGGCGCTCAAAGCTGCTGTACGTCCGTCTCTCCAGGTCTGCACGTCCACTACCGCCCCCCAGAGTGCTTTTCTGGGGGGCGCGGCCGGCTCGACGCTGCAGTCCGAGACGGCGGACAGGTCCCCGGTGCCGAACGCCGCTGTGTGTTGCTTCGCCGGGCGGCGCGGACACCGCTGCCCGGCACAGGTGCAGGCGGTGTGGGGGAGGGGACGATTGGACCGGTGGGCCCATCGTGGTGCTGGGACTGCTCACTGGGATTACCTCCCTCGGGTGTCGGCACCGCTGATGCTTCACCCGGTGAGCA
Organism: Streptomyces nitrosporeus; assembly: GCF_008704555.1. Lineage (NCBI taxonomy): Bacteria > Bacillati > Actinomycetota > Actinomycetes > Kitasatosporales > Streptomycetaceae > Streptomyces > Streptomyces nitrosporeus. The sequence continues at coordinate 2,767,774 of NZ_CP023702.1, read as the reverse complement.
ACTTGTTCTAGGAGCTTTCCCGTTGGGGCAAGAATCCGTCCCGCGCGCCCTCGACCAGGGCTCTCATGGCGTCTCCGTAGACAGCCACCGCGCTGAACCGTTCGAAGGTGTCGAGGTAGAGCTGGACGTCCTTCGGGTCACGGGTGGTGACCTCGGAGTGGAACGTCTCCACGATGACGAGCCGGTCGTCGTGCAGGCTGAAGCAGGTCATGGGGAAGTCCGGCATCCGGCGGTCGGACGGGACGAGACCCAGCGAGACATTGGGCAGCCGGGACACGGACACGAGCCGGTCCAGCTGGAGCGCCATGACCACAGGTTCGCTGATGCGTCACCGGAGTACGTGCTCGCAGATCAGGAAGTGGAATGACCTGCCCGGCTCGTACAGGACGGACTGCCGTTCGAGGCGGGCAGCCACGGTCTTGGCCCTGGTCTCCTCCGGCAGGGACGGAGGCAGGGAGATGACGGCGGAGGCGTACTCGGACGTCTGGAGGAGCCCGGGAACGAGCTGGCCCTGAAAGAGCCTGAGTGCGGTTGTGCCGGCCTCGATGGCCCGGATGGTCTTCTGGTGCTTCCACGGGCCCGTGCGGCGCAGCAGGCGCCACGCGGTGGCCTCGGTGGCTTCGGCGCGGGCGGCTGTCAGGAACTCTTCCTTGACCTCCTCGCTCACGCCTATGGCGGTGATGAACAGGTCCACGTCCTGGACGGTCGGCCGTACCTTGCCCGTCTCGATCTTCGAGAGCTTCCCGGCGGACATGGAAGCCCTGCGGGCCACCGTGTCACCCGTGAGTCCGGATGCGTCGCGCAGCGCCCTCAGGGCTTTTCCGATCGAGTCTGTGCTCAGTGGTGCCGCTCCCAGTAGTCCGCGAACGGCACCGCTTCGGCCAAGGCGCGGTCCCGGTAGTCCTGATACTCGGCAAGGCGGTGGGCAGGAAGCAGACCGGCGCCGATGAACGCGCCTTCGGGCGTGTAGTGCATCCGGTACACGTCCTGGTCGTCGAACAGCCAGAAGTCGTGGTCGGGCAGGCCGGCCACTTCCTGGTCGGCCCGGTCGATGATGCCGATGGTCTCGCCGGCCGCGATGTTGCCCGGGTAGGCGGCCAGTTCGTACCGCAGGTAGTCGGTCAACGGAGACCTGAGCACGTGGACGCGTGAGACCTGCTTGCCCTTGTCGGTCATGGACCGCACCCATGGGTTGTCGTCCCAGTCAGGGCCCATGTCCCCGCCGGCCAGGAAGCGTTCGAACTCCTCGCGCTCCTGCTCCACGCTGTAGACGGACAGCGTCTCCAGGCGGAAGGCGGTCCGCTCGAAGGTCTCGAAGAGACGGCCGAACTCCTCACCGTCGAGCACGGAAGTACTCCTCCAGCACCGCGGCCGGGACCACGACGGCGGTCTCGCCTTCGGGCAGGTCGAGCTGGGCCAGCCGCTCGGGGTCGGTGATGACGTAGCCCTGGACCACGTAGTCCCCGGCGTCCTCGGTGCCCCACAGCGTCGGGCACGTTCCGTTCCTGCATTCCGGGTCACCGGACAGCTTCCGCAGCATCCTCGCCCCACTTGTCGGCGTATGCCTGTCGTGTTCGATGCTCCCGAGCCGGTTGCGGTGGGGTCAAGCGCTGAGCCTTTCCAGAACAGGAAAGCAGCCCTCCTGGTCGGAATCGGGGATGCGCCGGGACGTACACGGCGGCTACAACGGCAGCATGACCGTCTTCCTGTGTGCCAAGTGCGGCGAAAGCCTCACGCCGGACCTGACGCCGCTGCCCGCCGTTCCCTCGGCGCCCGACGCCGAAGAACGGGACAGGGGGAGCAGGCGGGCGTCGGCCACGATGCCGCGGGGGCACTACGCGATCGAGACCGAACCATGGGGCGCCCCGTACGTGCCGCACCCGGACCAGGAGGAGGGCGGGCCCGCACAGCCGCGTGGGCCCTGGCGGAGTGACGAGGGGGTGGCGATGATCTCCGCCGGGCCGCGCGACAACATCGTGATCCACCCCGAGGACGCGTCCGGTCTCCAGCCGCTGCCGGACTGGGAAAACAGCGGCGGATGCTGCGGACCGTCCGGAGACGGCGGACTCAACCGCGCCTGTCCCTGCGGCGCCCGGACGGCCACGCTCGCCGCGGACTGCTGGGGCCCGTACGAGCTCCATCTGGAAGCGAAACGGGTCTACGGCTACGACCCTTCCTGATCAGTGGCCCGAAGGGTGGGCGGACAGCAAGGCGGAGTGGCGGAGGCGGGCACGCAGGCGGCCCCGTTCTCCGGAGCGGGGAGGGTGGCGTCCGCGCCGCCGTCGTCCGGGCGGTGGATGCGGGTGGGGCCGGGGCTCGTCACGGAGCCGCCAGGCCGCGTGCCGTCCGCGACGGCGCGGGTTCAGGCAGCCGCGCCGTCAGGAGCGGCGGCCGGGGTGTTCCACGGCAGGCCCGGCCCGGCGGGCCGGTGGGCCTGCCGGAGCCGGGTCAGCCGCTCGTGTGCCGGGCCGGGCTCAGCCCTCCGCGCGGGCGATGCCCGTCGGGCAGGAGCGGCCCCAGTTGGTCTCGGAGGGGGATTCCAGGGTGGCGCCCGTGCCGCCGATGCCGCAGTAGCCGTCGGGGTTCTTGTCGAGGTACTGCTGGTGGTACGGCTCCGCCGGGTAGAAGGTGCGGCCCTCGGCCGGGAGGATCTCGGTGGTGATGGTGCCGTGGCCCGCGCCGGTCAGGACCTTCTGGAACGCCTCGCGGGACGCCTCGGCGGCCTCCGCCTGGGCGGGGGAGTGGGTGTAGATGGCCGAGCGGTACTGCGTACCGACGTCGTTGCCCTGGCGGAAGCCCTGGGTCGGGTTGTGGGACTCCCAGAACAGCTTCAGCAGGTCGGCGTAGCTGACTACCGTGGGGTCGAAGACGACGCGGACCGCCTCGGTGTGGCCGGTCAGGCCCGAGCAGGTCTCCTCGTACGACGGGTTCTCGGTGTAACCGCCCTGGTAGCCGACGAGGGTCGTCCAGACGCCCTCGGTCTGCCAGAACTTGCGCTCGGCGCCCCAGAAACAGCCCAGTGCGAAGTCCGCGACCTCCAGGCCCTCGGGGTAGGGGCCGGTCAGCGGGTTGCCGAGGACCGTGTGGCGGGACGGGACCGGGAACTCGGGGACGGGACGGCCGCGCAGGGCCTCCTCGGGGGTGGGGAGCTGGGGGGTGCGGTGGGTCAGGAACATGCGGGGCTCCTCCAGTGGTCGGGTGCGCTGTGTACAACACGGCGGGAGCCGCCGGTGTTCCGCCCGCTCAGCGGGACGGGGCGGGCGGTTCCGGCCGGTCACCGGCGTCCGGGGCCCGGTCCGGCGCCGGGTGCGAGGCCGATTCGTAGGCGGCCAGGTAGGCGGCCGTCTTCTTCCGGGCGCGCAGCCAGAGGAAGACGGCGGCGGCGAGCAGGATCAGGGGGATCAGGCGTTCCATCGGGTGCCGGTCCAATCCGGGAGAACGGGGGAGCGGAGGAGACGGGGGTGGCGGGGGAGAGCGGGAGGGGTGGAGGAGACGGGGCAGCGGGAGGGGCGGAGGAGGCGGGGGCGGGGGGTCAGTGCGGGAGGGTGGCCGGGTTGCCGCCGTTCGCCTCGTAACCGGCGACCGCCAGCGCGCGGTAGACCGTGTACTCGGCCGCCGGGTCCGGGTTCTGGGTCCAGGGCAGCGCGCCCACGTGCCCGTCGATGTGGACGAACTGGTGCATCGCCTCCGACCAGCGTTCCATCCGGACGAGGAAGAGGACCAGCAGATGCCGGACGTGGGCGAGCATCGGATCGTCCGGGCGGGCCGCGTGCACCGCGAACATCGCGCCCTCGACGGCCTTCGTCACCACCAGGCCCTGGTAGAAGCCCTGCACCAGGTTGACCTCGGGCAGGTGCTCGTACACCGCGAACAGCGGCAGCGCGGCGAGCAGCGAGCCCCGCGGGGCGCGGGCGGCGGCGGTGGTCGCGAAGCGCTCGGCCTCCTCACGGGAGCCGTGCCACTTCTCGCACCAGAAGTGCAGGGCGGCGATGTGCGCCCCCATGTGGCCGGGCGCCCGGTCGATGATCTTCGCCCAGAGCTGGTCGAACTGCTCGTGGGAGTAGCCCAGTCCACGCGCGACGGCCAGTTCCACGATGTACGGGACGGGGTCGCCCGGCGCCAGCAGCGCCGCCTCGCCGCAGACCGTGCGGGCCTCCTCCAGGATCACCCGGAAGTCGTCCGTGCCCACCGTGCCGGTACGCCACGCCTGCTGCACCAGGAACTCCGCGTGCACGGCGGCGGCACCCGCGTCCTTCGGGGCCTCGGACCGCCAGTTCCGCAGCCACGCCCCGCCCTCCCCGGGGCGCCGCACCAGCTCCAGGGACGCGGCACCGGCGAACGCCTGCACCCGCTGCCAGCGCAGCTCGCCGTCCTTCGGCGTACCGGCGAGCAACTGCGAGGCGGCACGCCAGTTCTGGGTGGCCTGGACCACATCGAGGACATCGAGGAGGTCCTGGTCGGGCCCGGGCATCCGTACGTCCAGCTCCTCCTGCCGTACGAAACCGTAGGCGGCCGGGTCCGCGGCGTCGGGCGAACCGGGCGCCACCTGGCGGATGCCGCCGCGACGGCGGAACATGACCGGGCCGAGGACGGCGGCGAACATGCACAGCGCGAGCAGGAACCACAGAATCTCCATGCGGTCCATTGTCCCCGGACGGGTACGGGAACGGCGCAGTGGCCCAAAGCGGCCGCCCCGACGAACTACGCTCGGGCCCCATGAGCGACCAGCACAGCTTCGAGACCCTCGCGATCCACGCCGGCAACACGGCCGATCCCCTCACCGGCGCAGTGGTCCCGCCGATCTACCAGGTGTCCACGTACAAGCAGGACGGTGTCGGCGGACTGCGCGGCGGCTACGAGTACAGCCGCAGCGCCAACCCGACCCGTACCGCCCTGGAGGAGAACCTCGCCGCCCTCGAAGGCGGACGGCGCGGGCTCGCCTTCGCCTCCGGCCTCGCCGCCGAGGACTGCCTCCTGCGGACACTGCTCACCCCCGGCGACCACGTGGTCATCCCGAACGACGCCTACGGCGGCACCTTCCGGCTGTTCGCGAAGGTCGTCTCGCGCTGGGGCGTGGAGTTCTCGGTGGCCGACACCTCGGACGTGGACGCGGTGCGCGCGGCGCTCACCCCCCGTACCAAGGTGATCTGGGTGGAGACCCCGTCCAACCCCCTGCTCGGCATCACGGACATCGCGGCCGTCGCGGGAGTGGCCCGGCAGGCGGGCGCGCGGCTCGTCGTCGACAACACCTTCGCCAGCCCCTACCTCCAGCAGCCGCTCGCCCTCGGCGCGGACGTGGTCGTGCACTCCACCACCAAGTACATGGGCGGCCACTCGGACGTGGTCGGCGGAGCACTGGTCACCGGAGACCCGCAGCTCGCCGAGGAACTCGCCTACTACCAGAACGCGATGGGGGCCGTCGCCGGCCCGTTCGACGCGTGGCTGGTGCTGCGCGGCATCAAGACGCTGGCGGTGCGTATGGACCGGCACAACGAGAACGCCGCCAAGGTCGCCGACCTGCTGACCCGGCACCCCAAGGTGACACAGGTCCTCTACCCGGGGCTGCCGGAGCACCCCGGGCACGAGATCGCCGCCAAGCAGATGCGGGCGTTCGGCGGGATGGTGTCGTTCCGTGTCGCGGGCGGCGAGGAGGCGGCGGTCCGGGTCTGCGACCGGGCGAAGCTGTTCACGCTCGGTGAGTCGCTGGGCGGTGTCGAGTCGCTGCTGGAGCACCCGGGCCGGATGACGCACGCGTCCGCCGCGGGTTCGCCGCTGGAGGTGCCGGGCGACCTCGTCCGGCTGTCCGTCGGCATCGAGAACGCCGACGACCTGCTGGCCGACCTCACGCAGGCCCTCGGCTGACGGCGCCCCCGGACACCACCGGAGGCCGGGGCACGCCCCGGCCTCCGGTACGTCACACGCCACGGCTCAGACCGCGGCCCTCTCGTCCTCCAGCGAGGCCCTGATCTGCTCACGCAGTTCGGGGCTGTCGGTGTGCTCGTGGACCGAGACGGCGTGCTCGGCGGCGGCCCGTACGACCTCGTCCTCCTCACCGGAGAGGGTGAGGGAGCAGTTCGAAACGCTCGGGTACTTGCGGCAGTCGGCGACCTTGTGTGTCATGACGGCCTCCTCGACGCGCGAATGCCTGCCCTTCCAGGGTAGGCCCGCGACCGGGCCGCCGTGTCACTCGGCCTGGACGCTCGCCTGGTAGGCCGCCTGCCGGGCGGCGAGCGACGCGTTGAAGCGGGTCAGCAGCGTGCAGAAGGTGTCACGCTCCTCCTCGCTCCAGTCGTCGGTCACCTGGGACATCAGCTCACGGCGTGAGGCGCGGACCTCCTCCAGACGGCTCTGGCCGCGCGGGGACAGCTGGAGGACGACCGCCCGGCCGTCCTCGGGGTGCGAGGTCCGCTTGACCAGACCGGTGTCGACCAGCGGAGCCACCTGCCGGGTGACCGTCGAGGAGTCGATGCCCATGCCCGCGGCCAGTGCCTTGACACCCATCGGGCCTTCCCGGTCGAGCCGGTTGAGCAGCAGGTAGGCGGCCCGGTCCATGGAGTTGCGGACCTGGCCGACCCCGCCGAGGCGGGTCTGCTCGGCACGGCGGGCGAAGACGGCCACCTGGTGCTGGAGAGTGTCCAGGAGGTGCTCGTCCTCCTGGGCTCGGGGGACCGCGCCCCCCGAAGGGGAGTCGGCAGTCGTCATGTCCTGAGGGGGCATGGCCGGGGGCTCTCTTCATGCGGTGACGGATGGAGTGGGGGACAGAGTACGCGGCCTCGGGGCAACGCGTACCAGCGCTGCACAAACCTGTGGACACCACCCCGGCCCGCCGTGAGACACGACGGCCCGGACGGCCTCGAACTGCAAGACTTGCGGCCATGACCTTCCGCACGACTGGCCCGTATCCGCCGCTGATCCTCGACGACGTCCGGGGAGCGCGGAAGATGCTGTCCGGGGTGGCCAGAACGACCGGGATGGAAGGCAGCCGCCATCTGTCCGCCCTGGTCGGGGCGCCCGTCCACTTCAAGTGCGAGAACCTCCAGCGCACCGGCTCGTTCAAACTGCGCGGGGCCTACGTACGGATCGCGGGCCTCAGCCCCGTCGAGCGGGCGGCCGGGGTCGTCGCGGCGAGCGCCGGGAACCACGCGCAGGGGGTGGCCCTGGCCTCCTCGCTGCTCGGCGTACGCTCCACCGTCTTCATGCCGGTCGGAGCCCCCCTGCCGAAGGTCGCGGCCACCCGGGACTACGGCGCCGAGGTCCGGCTGCACGGCCAGGTCGTCGACGAGACGCTGGCCGCCGCCCAGGAGTACGCGGACCGTACCGGGGCCGTCTTCATCCACCCCTTCGACCACCCGGACGTCATCGCCGGCCAGGGCACGGTCGGCCTGGAGATCCTGGAGCAGTGCCCGGAGGTCCGCACCATCGTCGTGGGGGTCGGCGGGGGCGGGCTCGCCGCGGGGATCGCCGTCGCGGTGAAGGCGCTCCGCCCCGACGTGACGATCGTCGGGGTGCAGGCCGAGGGCGCCGCCGGTTATCCGCCGTCCCTGGCCGCCGGGCACCCCGTCGCCCTGGACTCCGTACAGACCATGGCCGACGGCATCAAGGTCGGCCGCCCCGGGGACATCCCCTTCCACCTGGTCCGGGACCTGGTCGACGAGGTGCGTACGGTCACCGAGGACGAGCTGTCCAGCGCGCTGCTGCTCTGCCTGGAGCGGGCCAAGATGGTCGTCGAACCGGCCGGCGCCAGCCCGGTGGCGGCCCTGCTGAGCGACCCGGGGTCCTTCCGCGGGCCGGTCGTCGCGGTGCTGTCGGGCGGCAACGTGGACCCGCTGCTGATGCAGCGCATCCTCACCCACGGCATGGCGGCGGGCGGCCGCTACCTGAGCCTGCGGCTGCGGCTCACCGACCGGCCGGGCGCACTGGCCGCGCTGCTCGCCACGCTGTCCGTGGCGGACGCCAACGTCCTGGACGTGAGCCATGTACGCACCGACCCCCGGCTGGGACTCACCGAGGCGGAGGTCGAACTCCACCTGGAGACCCAGGGGCGCGCACACTGCGAGGAGGTCGCCACCGCCCTGCGGGCCGCGGGCTACCGGGTGATGGGCTGAGCCCCGGAGACCCGGAGGCCCCCGGAGACCCCGAAACCCCGGGGTCCCGGAGACCCCGAACCCCCGGGCCCCGGAGACCCCGGAGGCATCGGGAACCCCGGAGGCCCGGGGCTCCGCGACCCCGGCACGCCGGATACCGAAAACCCGTTGAGAGTCGCGATGTATCGCGATACTGTGCAGCGCCGGACACCCGGTGCCCGTCGCCCGCCAAGACCGGCGGGGCCGGCGTCCCGCGTCCCATACCGGAAGTCACCAGAGAGCAACTGGGGGATCCCTTATGCCAGGCGCCATCTACGCCGAAGGCCTGGTGAAGACCTTCGGCGACGTACGTGCACTGGACGGTGTCGACCTCGACGTGCCCGAGGGAACCGTCCTGGGCCTCCTCGGCCCCAACGGGGCCGGCAAGACGACCGCGGTGCGCGTGCTGACGACCCTGCTCCAGCCCGACAGCGGGCGGGCCGTCGTCGCGGGCATCGACGTACTGAAGAACCCCAACGAGGTGCGCCGCTCGATCGGCCTCTCCGGCCAGTTCGCCGCCGTCGACGAGTACCTCACGGGCCGGGAGAACCTCCAGATGGTGGGCCAGCTCTACCAGATGAGCGGGCGCGACGCGAAGAAACGGGCCGCCCAGCTGCTGGAGCGGTTCAACCTGGCCGACGCGGCCGACCGCACCGCGAAGACGTACTCCGGGGGCATGCGCCGCCGCCTCGACCTGGCGGCGGCGCTCGTCGTCTCCCCGCCGGTCATGTTCATGGACGAGCCCACCACCGGCCTCGACCCCCGCAACCGGCAGCAGCTCTGGGAGGTCATCGAGGAACTCGTCGCCGGAGGGACGACCCTGCTGCTGACCACCCAGTACCTGGAGGAGGCCGACCACCTCGCCCACGACATCTGCGTGATCGACCACGGCCGGGTCATCGCCCGGGGCACCTCCGACCAGCTCAAGGCCCGCACCGGCGGCGAACGCGTCGAGGTCGTCGTCCACGAACGCGCGCAGATCGAGCCCGCCCGCTCGGTGCTCGCCGCCTACGGCAAGGGCGAGATCGCCGTCGCCGAGCACACCCGCAAGCTGACCGTCCCCGTCACCGGCGGCGCCAAACTGCTCGCCGAGGTCATCCGCGACCTCGACGCACAGGGCGTGGAGATCGACGACATCGGTCTGCGCCGCCCCACCCTCGACGACGTCTTCATCTCCCTCACCGGGCACGCCGCCGAACTGGGGACGAACGGGGAGAACGGTTCCGAGCAGAAGGAGGGGGAGCGGTGACCGTCACCACACCCGCACAGGAGACCGCGCCGCGTGTGTCCCGGGGGGCGCTCGCCCAGTCCGTCGTGGACTCCCTGGTCGTCGCCCGCCGGAACCTGATCCGCATGATCAGGATTCCCGAGATGGTCATCTTCGGGCTCGTCCAGCCGATCATGTTCGTGGTCCTGTTCACCTACGTCTTCGGCGGCTCCATCAAGGTCGGCGACACCATCTCGCCCCAGGCCTACCGCGAGTTCCTGATGGCCGGCATCTTCGCCCAGACCGTCACCTTCGCCACCGCCGGAGCCGGAGCGGGCATCGCCGACGACATGCACAAGGGGCTGATCGACCGCTTCAGGTCGCTGCCCATGGCCCGGGGCGCCGTCCTCACCGGCCGTACCCTCGCCGACCTCGTGCAGACCGCGCTCACCCTCGTGGTACTCGCGGGAGTCGCCCTGATCGTCGGCTGGCGGACCCACGAGAACATCGGCAAGGTCCTGCTCGGCTTCCTGCTGCTGCTCCTGCTCGGGTACGCCTTCTCCTGGATCGGAGCGCTGATCGGCCTGATCGTACGGACACCGGAAGCGGCCACCTCGGGAGGGCTGATCTGGCTCTTCCCGCTGACGTTCATCTCCAACGCCTTCGTGGACGCCAACCAGATGCCGGCGTTCCTGCGGCACATCGCCGAGTGGAATCCCTTCAGCGCCACCGTGCAGGCGTGCCGGGTGCTGTTCGGCAACCTGCCCGAGGGGTTCGTCACCCCGGACGCCTGGCCGATGCAGCATCCGATCCTGGCTTCGGTGATCTGGTCGGTGGCCATCCTCGTGGTCTTCCGGACCCTCGCGGTCCGCAAGTACCGCTCGGCCACCGCCTGACCGGAGCCCCATGGCGCGGACCCCACGACGAAAGCCCCGGCCGTACGCGGCCGGGGCTTTCTCGATGTCGTGTGCGGGTCAGCCCGTGTAGGGCTTCGCCGAGAGGATCTTCACCGTCGCCTTCTTGCCGTTCGGCAGCTCGTACTCCGCGTCGTCGCCCGTGCGCTTGCCGTTCAGGCCCATGCCGAGCGGGGACTGCGGGGAGTACGTCTCGATGTCCGCGCTCGCGTATTCGCGGGAGGCGAGCAGGAAGGTGAGCGTGTCGTCCGGGTCGCCGTCGAAGGCGATCGTCACGACCATGCCGGGCTCGACCACGCCGTCGTCGGCAGGTGCCTCGCCGACCTTCGCGTGCTCCAGGAGCTGGGTGAGCTGACGCACCCGGAGCTCCATCTTGCCCTGCTCCTCCTTGGCCGCGTGGTACCCGCCGTTCTCGCGGAGGTCACCCTCCTCGCGGGCCGCCGCGATCTTTACGGAGATCTCCGTGCGCGCGGGACCAGACAGGTACTCCAGCTCGGCCTTGAGCTGGTTGTACGCCTCCTGCGTGAGCCAGGTGACGTTATCGCTGGTCTGGGTCACAGGGTGCTCCTCGTCGGTGCTGGGAATACAAAGCAACGCCCTACCCCAAGCATGTACTGCCACGGGTGGGCGAAACCACGAGCCTAACAATTCCCCGCGAAAAGGGGGAGAAGGTAAACCGTCACACGAGCGTCGGCGCAGGCCGGAAGGGGGAGCGCGCGGGGCGCCGGCGTCACGCGCCCCGGTTCACCCCTGGTCAGCGCCCGGGGGTGTCAGCTGCCGCAGGACATCAGCTCGACCGCGGTCGCCCTGGTCGTCGTACGCATCGAGACGACCGTGTCGATCCGCTCCGTGCTCTCCTCGACCCGGATCTCCTTGCGGCCCACCTCGCCGCCGTCCTCGCTCAGGGCGCGGATCGTGCAGTGGCCCACGGCGTCCCGGTCCTTGTGGATCTCCAGGTGCGCGTCGACCCGCCCGTCGGAGACGATCCTGGACTTCACGATCTCGGCCCGGACGTCCTGGCCGGCGATGTAGGAGTAGCCGAACCAGCCGATCATCGCGAGGAAGGCCACACCGAGCACACCGCCGATGATCCGCAGCTTGCGGTCGGCGCGCTGGTCCTGTGTCCGGCCGTAGCGCCCCTCGGGCACCGCCTCGCGCACCGCTGCCATGATCGTTCCTCCCGTACAGGGGATAGAGGAATTTTCCACCCCCCGGTTCAGTCACTATAGAAGCCGACCATCGCGACGAATCACTGAGGACCGAGTCTTGACCGAGCAGCTGAGACTGATGGCCGTTCACGCCCATCCCGACGACGAGTCGAGCAAGGGCGCGGCCACCATGGCCAAGTACGTGTCCGAGGGGGTGGACGTCCTGGTCGTCACCTGCACGGGCGGCGAGCGGGGCTCCATCCTCAACCCGAAGCTCCAGGGGGACGCGTACATCGAGGCGAACATCCACGAGGTACGCAAGAAGGAGATGGACGAGGCCCGCGAGATCCTGGGCGTCAAGCAGGAGTGGCTCGGCTTCGTCGACTCGGGTCTGCCCGAGGGCGACCCGCTGCCGCCGCTGCCCGAGGGCTGCTTCGCGCTGGAGGACGACGAGACGGCGGCGGGACGTCTCGTGGCCAAGATCCGCGCGTTCCGGCCGCAGGTGATCACCACGTACGACGAGAACGGCGGCTACCCGCACCCCGACCACATCAAGACCCACACCATCTCGATGATCGCCTTCGACGGCGCCGCGGACACCGAGCGGTTCCCCGAGGCGGAGTTCGGCCCGGCCTTCCAGCCGCAGAAGCTCTACTACAACCAGGGCTTCAACCGCCCCCGTACCGTCGCCCTCCACGAGGCACTGCTGGCCCGCGGCCTGGAGTCCCCGTACGGCGACTGGCTGAAGCGCTGGGAGGAGTTCGAGCGCGCCGAGCGCACGCTGACCACGCACATCCCGTGCGCCGACTTCTTCGAGATCCGTGACAAGGCGCTCATCGCGCACGCCACGCAGATCGATCCGGACGGCGGCTGGTTCCGCGTCCCGATGGACGTCCAGCAGGAGGTCTGGCCGACCGAGGAGTACGAGCTCGCCAAGTCCCTGGTCGATACCTCCCTCCCCGAGAGCGACCTCTTCGCGGGCATCCGCGACAATGCCTGATATGTACGCGACCCAGGCATTGACGCACCTCGTCCCACTCGCCGCCGACGAGCTCGACAAGAACAAGGTCACCCCCGGCGTCCTCGGTTTCCTCGTCTTCGCGGCACTCGCCGTGGGGGTGTGGTTCCTGATGAAGTCAATGAACCGCCACATGGCCAAGGTCGACTTCGAGGAGGCCCCGGACCCGGCCGCCACCCAGGCGGCATCCGAGGAGAAGGCGGCCCCCGCCAAGTAGGGGGCGGGCATCCGTGGCGCGGGGACCGCAAGGCGGCCCCGGGCTTCCGGCTGCCCTCCGGAGCGCCTCCCCCGGGCGGCGAACGCGCGGGGTCCCGTCGCGGGACCCCGGGACCCGTTCGTCGCCCCGCGGGGCCCTCCCGCACGCCCCGGGCCCGGTGCGCCACCGGCCGGAGGACGCGTACGGGACAGAGGCGGGGCCGCGCAGGAGGGCCCCCGCAGGGACCGGCGTAGGCAGAGGGTTCCACGGGGTCCGGGGCGGCACGCCGGTCCCGAGGAGACACTCCGGAGCGGCCCCGCCCAGCCCCACCGGGCCCCGCCCCGCACCCCGGCAGGCCCGCACCGCAGGCCGCGCCCGGGTACAGCGCAGCCGCACCGCTGCCCGCGCCCCGGCACAGCGCGCCCGAGCCGCGGAACGGGCCCGCGCGCCGCCCGTACCGCTACCCGCGCCCCGGCAGGCCCGCACCGCCGCCTGCGCCCGGGTACAGCGCACCCGCGCCCCGCACAGCGCGCCCGAGCCGCGGGCCCGGCCCGCAGAACCGGCCCCCGCCGCCCCGAGCCGTACCGCAGCCCCGCAGGAGGGCCCCCGCCCCGCCACCCCGCCCCGCGCGGCTCACGGCCGGGTCTTCACCGGCACGCCCATGATCTCGCGCGCGTGCCGCGACGGGAGGAGGCCGAGGCGCCAGGCCTGCCAGCCGTCGTCCAGGTCCACCCCCCGGTCGAGCACCACCCGGAGCGCCTCCGCGCAGCCCTCCAGCTTGCCGTCACGCATCGGATGCCCGGCCTCCAGCAGCTCGTCGAGTTCCTGCCGGGCCACCGCCGTACCCACCTCGCTGCCGCCCGGCGAGGCGTACGGCAGCAGGGTGCAGCGCAGGAAGCGGGCCCAGTCGCCGCCCCGGGCGTCGCCGTACGAGGCGAACAGGCCGATGGCCTCGTCGCACAGCTCCAGGGCCTGCGCCGTACGGTTGTTGCCGCCGTCGACCAGGGCCAGCTCCAGGCAGGACCACGCCTCCCCGTGGGCCACCCCGATCCGCCGGAAGTCGGCGCGGGCGTCCATCAGGAGCTGCCGGGCGAAACCGGAGTTGCGCAGGTTCCCGGTCTGCGCGGCCCGCTGGTCGCGGGTGGCCCGGCCCGAGTGGTGGCGGGCACACGCCAGCCCGTACACGTCACGCATCCGGGAGAACATCGTGCGGGACCGTTCCAGCTCCCGTACCGCCTGATCGGTGTCGCCGTCCTCCTCCAGGGCCTGCCCCAGGTAGTAGCGGGTCCATGCCTCACCGCGGGCGTCCTCGTTGGCCCGGTGCCGGGCGAGGGCCGCCCGCAGCTCCTCCACCGCCGGGGCCGGGTCGCCGTCCAGCAGCCGGGCGCGGGCCAGCTGGGTCAGGGCCCACGCCTCACCCCGCTCGTCCCGGGTACGGCCGTACAGCTCCAGGGCGGTCGTCAGCTCCTCCTCCGCGCGGGCCACCTCCCCCAGCCGCAGGCAGACCTGGCCGAGCTGGAAGTGGGACCACGCCTCGCCGTGCAGCGATTCGCCCTCCCGGTGCAGGGCGAGCGCCGTGTCCAGCAGCCGCAGCGCCTCGTCCAGGTCGCCCCGGTCACGCTCCACCGCGGCCAGGGCGTGCAGCGACCAGGCCCGGTCCTCCGCCTGGTCGTCGGAGGACTGGAGGCCGATGGCCTCCCGCAGCCGGGCCGACGCCTCGGTGAGGTTGCCCTGGTGGTGCAGGGTGATGCCCAGCGAGCACAGGGCCAGCGCGGCGCCCGCGTCGTTCTGCGCCTCCCGGTACAGCCCGACGACCGAGGACAGGGTGGCCCGCGCCTTGTCCAGCTCACCGAGCTGCCGGGCGGCGATACCCGTACGCCACTGCACCGACCGTTCCAGCAGCCCCTTGTCCACGGCCTGCGTCAGCTCGCTGATCTCGCCGAGCCGGTACAGGTCGCCGCGGAGCAGGCAGTAGTCGCACAGGGCGCCCAGCAGATGGAGCACGGCCCCCTGGTCGACACCCTCCGCGTTCCGCAGCGCCGCGGTGATGAAGCTGGACTCCCCGTCCAGCCAGCGCAGCGCCGCGTCCAGCGAACCGAAGCCGTGCGAGCCGAACTGCCCGGCACGGGTGGACATCTTGCCGTCCACCATGCGGATCACGGCGTCCGCCAGCTCGGCGTAGTTCGTCACGAGACGCTCCTGCGCGGCGGTGCGCTCCGCGGCCGGCTCCTCGTCGAGCAGACGGGCCTGCGCGAACTCCCGTACCAGGTCGTGCAGCCGGTAGCGGGAACCCCGCACATGGGAGAGCAGCCCGGACCGTGCCAGTGCCTCCAGCAGCCGGCCGGCCTCCTGCTCGCCGGCGGACAGCAAGGACGCCGCGGCGGCGGCCCCCAGGCTGGCCCGCCCGGCCAGGGCCAGGCGGCGCAGCAGCCGGCGGCCCTGCTCGGACTGGTCGGTGTAGCGCAGCCACAGGGCACGTTCCACGGGGCCCGCCGTGTCGTACGCGACCAGCCCGGCCGCCAGTTCGGCCCGGGTACGCGCCCCCAGCGAGGAACCCGCCACCCCCAGTGCCAGGGGCAGGCCGCCGCAGAGCCGGACGACGGCGTCCGTGGACGGGTAGTCGTACGGCCCCTTCTCCTCCTCGGCCGTCTCCCGCAGCAGCTCCTCGGCACCCGCCGTGTCGAGGGCGCCCACCGGCAGCAGGTGCACCCGGGCCGGCAGGCCGTCGGGCAGCGCGAGCGGCGCACGGCAGGTGACCAGCACCAGGCTGTCGGAACCCTCCGGCAGGAGCGCGCCGACCTGGGCCCCGTCGGTCGCGTCGTCGAGGACGATCACCACCGGTACACCGGTGAGGTGCTGGTGGTACAGCTCGCTCAGCCGCCGCACCTGCTGCCGGTCGGTGGACCGCTCCCGGAAGAGCAACTGCTCCCGGGGCGCGCCCAGCCGGTTCAGCAGGTGCAGCAGGGCGTCCCGGGTCCGCAGCGGCGCCTCGCCCGCGACGTCACCGCGCAGATCGACCACGCAGGCCCCCCGGAACTGGTCCCGCAGCGCGTGCGCCGCCCGTACGGCGAGGGTGGTGCGGCCCGAACCGGGCGGCCCGTGCAGGACGACCACGGTGGGCCGGGTGTCCGTCGCGGCACGGGCCGCGTGCACCCACCGGGTGATCTGCCCCAGCTCCTCGCGGCGGCCCGCGAACAGCCCCTCGGCGGAAGGCAGATGGCCGAAGGAACGCTCCAGCACCGACCGGGTGCGGGCGGCCGCACTGCGGTCCTTGCCCCGCAGCCGGCCGACCGGGGCGGCCTCGGACTTCTTCGGGGGGCGGGAAGCGGCGGCCAGCATCCGCTGCTGGTCGAGATAAGGGCATATCCCCCGGACCTCCAGAGCCGCCAGCCACTGCAGCCGCAGCTGTTCGGGGCCCCCGGGCCGGCCCAGCTCGGCCGCCCTGCGGTGCGCGGCGGGCCAGTGCGCGGCGGTCACCCGGGCGACGGTCGCGGTGGTGCCGGCGACCGCGACGACGGCACCGGCGCCGAACGCGAGCCCGGTCGCCGTCCCCAGCGCCAGATCCGCCCCGAAGGCCGCAGCCGCGGCGACACCCGTCACCAGCAGGGGAGTTCCCAGAGATGCCTTGCTGAAGCGCCGCGACAGCGGCTGCTGTCCCGCGCCGGCCTCGTCCAGCGCCCGCGTGTACGCGGCGTACTCCTCGGCCGCGCCCGCCGCGATGGTCTCCAGGGCGCCCCGCGCCCGCGCCATCAGGGCTGCGGCGTCGGTACGCCCGCCGGTGCGCCGTGCCTCCTCCTCCACGGCCCGCGCCAGCAACCGTTCGGCTTCGGCCCGATGGCTGTCCCGCATGTCCATGCGTCCCCCTCGTCCCGCCCCTCGTCCGGCCGGGGCCGGATCCGTCACGTGGACGGTCCAGTCTCCTTCCTCGGGCGCCCCGGCGACAGGGAGTCTGCGAGACTGCGCGGCGGGAAATCGCGACGAGGCGGAGTGCGGGAACATGAGCGAGTGGGGCAACGACGGCAGGGCCCGAAGAAGCGGCGGCCCCGGCCGGCACCGGGCCGGGGACATGGTGGACGAGCGGGCCGACGCACTGCTGGCCGCGGCGATCCGCGACGGCGGGGACCCCGGTGCGGTGGAGAAGCTCCGCAGCCGGCACGCCCCCGCCGCGCTCGTGTACGCGGGGATCTGCTGCCGCGACACGCAGACCGCCCAGGACCTCGCCGGTGAGGCGTTCGACCGCGCGGTACAGGCCGCCCGGACCGGCCGGGGCGGCCCCGTCGACGCCTGGCGGCCCTGGCTGCTGACGGCCGTACGCGACACCGCCGCCGACTGGGCCGGCCAGGCCAGGCGGGTCGACCTCGCCCCCGCCTTCGGGGCCTGGCTGGACGCCGGGGCCCGCCGGGAGAAAGCCGCGGCGGCCGGACCCCGCGGTACGCGGCCGGAAGGGCACGGCCCGGCGGCGGCCGCCTTCCATTCCCTGCCCGAGCGGTGGCGGGCGGCCCTCTGGCACACCTTCGTGGAACAGGAACCCGCCACGACGGCGGGCACCCTGCTGGGCCTCACCCCCGGCGGCGCGGCCTCACTGACGGACCGGGCCCGGGAAGGACTGAAGGAGGCGTACCTCGCCGCCGGGCCGGACCCGGCGGGCGACGAGGCGGCCGCACTCGACCGGGACCCCGGCCCGGTGCTCGCCGCCGCGGTGCTGCGGTTCGGCGACCACGCCTACCTGGAGGCCCGCGCCGCCACCCGCCCCGTCGCGGACCGCGAGGGGCCCGCCACCGGGTGGCTCGGCCTGGTACGACGGCTGCGCGGCTGAGACCGGCCCGGGCGCCCTTGCCGTGCTGCGGCGCCGAGGGCGCGCGCCAGTCCACGGGGCCCGAGCTGCGGGAACGCCACACGGGTGCGGAGCGCGGGAACACGACCGCCCGAGCCGGCCGGGGCCGCACACGCGAGGACGGCACCCCGCCCCGTGGCGCGCGGCTCCCGTGGGGGAGGGTGCGCGAGGATGGGGGCCATGGCCAACCGACTTGCGCAGACCACCTCCCCGTACCTCCTCCAGCACGCGGACAACCCGGTCGACTGGTGGCCGTGGTCGCCCGAGGCGTTCGAGGAGGCCAGGCGCCGCGACGTACCCGTCCTGCTGAGCGTCGGGTACGCCAGTTGCCACTGGTGCCACGTCATGGCCCACGAGTCCTTCGAGGACGCGGAGACCGCCGCCTACCTGAACGCGCACTTCGTGCCGGTCAAGGTCGACCGGGAGGAGCGGCCCGACGTCGACGCCGTGTACATGGAGGCCGTCCAGGCGGCGACCGGTCAGGGGGGCTGGCCGATGACCGTGTTCCTGACCGCGGACGGTGAACCCTTCTACTTCGGCACGTACTTCCCGCCCGAGCCCCGTCACGGCATGCCCTCCTTCCGGCAGGTACTCGAAGGTGTCCGGGCCGCCTGGAGCGACCGGCGGGAGGAGGTCGCCGAGGTCGCCGGGCGTATCGTCGCCGACCTCGCGGGCCGCTCCCTGGCCCACGGCGGCGACGGCGTGCCCGGTGAGGCGGAACTGGCCCAGGCGCTGCTGCGGCTGACCCGGGACTACGACGAGAAGCACGGCGGATTCGGCGGTGCGCCCAAGTTCCCGCCGTCCATGACGATCGAGTTCCTGCTGCGCCATCACGCCCGTACGGGGTCCGAGGGCGCCCTGGAGATGGCGGTTGACACCTGTGCGGCGATGGCCGGGGGCGGGATCTACGACCAGCTCGGCGGCGGGTTCGCCCGGTACTCGGTGGACCGCGAGTGGGTCGTGCCGCACTTCGAGAAGATGCTCTACGACAACGCCCTGCTGTGCCGCGTCTACACCCACCTGTGGCGGGCCACCGGTTCGGACCTGGCGCGCCGGGTCGCCCTGGAGACGGCCGACTTCATGGTGCGTGAACTGCGTACCGCCGAGGGCGGGTTCGCCTCCGCGCTGGACGCCGACAGCGAGGACGCGCAGGGCCGGCACGTCGAGGGCGCCTACTACGTCTGGACGCCGGCCCAGCTGCGGGAGGCGCTGGGGGAGGAGGACGCGGAGTTCGCCGCCGGATACTTCGGCGTCACCGAGGAGGGCACCTTCGAGGAGGGCTCCTCCGTGCTCCGGCTCGCCGCGGCGGGACCGGACGAGGACCCGGCGCGGGTCGCGGACGTACGGGCCCGGCTCCTCGCCGCGCGTGAGCGGCGGGTGCGGCCCGAACGCGACGACAAGATCGTCGCCGCCTGGAACGGGCTGGCCGTCGCCGCGCTCGCCGAGACCGGCGCCTGCTTCGGGCGGCCCGACCTCGTCGAGCGGGCCACCGAGGCCGCCGATCTGCTGGTGCGCCTCCACATGGGTGACACCGCCCGCCTCTGCCGTACCTCCAAGGACGGCCGGGCCGGGGACAACGCCGGGGTGCTGGAGGACTACGGCGACGTGGCCGAGGGCTTCCTCGCGCTCGCCTCGGTCACGGGTGAGGGCGCCTGGCTGGAGTTCGCCGGATTCATGCTGGACATCGTGCTGGAGCGCTTCACCGGCGAGGGCGGACAGCTGTACGACACCGCCGACGACGCCGAGCAGCTGATCCGCCGGCCCCAGGACCCCACCGACAACGCCACCCCGGCCGGCTGGACCGCCGCGGCCGGCGCCCTCCTCTCATACGCCGCGCACACCGGATCGGAGGCGCACCGGGCGGCGGCCGAGGGGGCGCTCGGGGTGGTGAAGGCGCTGGGCCCGAAGGCGCCCCGCTTCATCGGCTGGGGGCTGGCGGTCGCCGAAGCCCTGGTCGACGGGCCGCGCGAGGTGGCGGTGGCCGGCCCGGTCGGCGGGGAGCTGCACCGGACGGCGCTGCTCGGGCGCGCCCCGGGCGCGGTGGTGGCCGTGGGCGAGGGCGCCGAGGGCGCCGCGGAGTTCCCGCTGCTGGTGGACCGGCCGCTGGTGGGCGGGGCCCCGACCGCGTACGTCTGCCGGCACTTCGTGTGCGACGCGCCGACGACGGACGCGGCGGAACTGGCCCGGAAGCTGGGCGGCTGAACGGCTGAACGGCTGAGTGGGGGTGCGGACGTACGGCTGAACGGCTGAGTGGGGTACGGCGAAGGGCCCGGCCGGGTGGCCGGGCCCTTCGCGTCGTACGGGAGACGGTTCAGCCGTGCTGGTAGGCGACCAGCGAGATGCCGACGTAATGGGTGACGAACGCGGCCAGCGTCAGCGAGTGGAAGACCTCGTGGAAGCCGAACCAGCGGGGTGAGGGGTTCGGCCGCTTGATGCCGTAGATCACGCCGCCCGCGCTGTAGAGCAGTCCGCCGACGACGACGAGGACCAGCACCGCGATGCCGCCGGTGCGCATGAAGTCCGGCAGGAAGAACACCGCGGCCCAGCCCATGGCGATGTAGCACGGGGTGTAGAGCCAGCGGGGCGCGCCCACCCAGAACACCCGGAAGGCGATGCCGGCCGTGGCCGCGCCCCAGACCGCCCACATGAGCGGCTGCCCGGTGGACTCCGGCAGCAGGAGCATCGTGAGGGGGGTGTAGGTGCCCGCGATGATCAGGAAGATGTTCGCGTGGTCGAGCCGGCGCAGTACCGCCTCGCCCCGCGGGCCCCAGGTGCCCCGGTGGTACACGGCGCTCACGCCGAACAGCAGACAGGCCGTGAGGACGTAGACCGCGCAGGCGATCCGGGCGCGGGTGCTGTCGGTGAGGGCGATCAGGGCGATGCCGGCGACGAGTACGGCCGGGAACATGCCGGCGTGCAGCCAGCCGCGCAGTCTCGGCTTCACGGGAACGGGATCGGTGAGCTCGACGGGCCCGGAGACTTCGGCGGCGGAGGTCATGCCCGCCATGCTATCCGCGGCCTCCCGGAGGGCGGACGGGAGTGGCGATGCTCACGTCTGCTCAAGTGTGCGGCCCCCTGGACATATGGGCGCGAACAGCGGAACATCAAATGAGTGCGGTCGGCACCGGATGAGCGCCAGGGGTCGGGGGAGCAGCATCCGGGCCGCAGCCCCCACGGGGCCTCTTCACCAGACACCCACTCCCACAAGGAGCGATCGTGGCGCGCGACATCGCGGCTCCCCTCACTGTTCCCACCGCCCACCAGGAGCTCGCCTCCTGGGTGGACGAGATCGCAGCCATCACCGAGCCGGACCGCGTGGTCTGGTGCGACGGTTCCGAGGCCGAGTACGAGCGCCTGTGCGAGGAGCTCGTCGCGAAGGGCACCTTCACCGAACTGGACCCGGGCAAGCGCCCGAACTCGTACTACGCCGCGTCCGACCCGAGCGACGTCGCCCGCGTCGAGGACCGCACCTTCATCTGCTCCGAGAAGGAGGAGGACGCGGGCCCCACGAACCACTGGAAGGCCCCCGCCGAGATGCGGGCCCTCTTCACCGGTGAGCAGGGCATCTTCCGCGGCGCCATGCGCGGCCGCACCATGTACGTCGTCCCCTTCTGCATGGGCCCCCTCGGCTCCCCGCTCTCCGCGATCGGCGTGGAGCTCACCGACTCCGCGTACGTCGCCGCCTCGATGCGCACCATGACCCGCATGGGACAGGCCGTCCTGGACGAACTCGGCACCGACGGCTTCTTCGTCAAGGCGGTCCACACCCTCGGCGCCCCCCTCGCCGAGGGCGAGGCCGACGTCCCGTGGCCGTGCAACTCCACCAAGTACATCTCGCACTTCCCCGAGGACCGCGAGATCTGGTCCTACGGCTCCGGCTACGGCGGCAACGCCCTGCTCGGCAAGAAGTGCTACGCGCTGCGCATCGCCTCCGTCATGGCCCGCGACGAGGGCTGGCTCGCCGAGCACATGCTGATCCTCAAGCTGACGCCGCCGCGCGGGGAGAGCAAGTACGTCGCCGCCGCCTTCCCGAGCGCCTGCGGCAAGACCAACCTCGCCATGCTGGAGCCCACGATCCCCGGCTGGACCGTCGAGACCATCGGCGACGACATCGCCTGGATGCGGTTCGGCGAGGACGGCCGGCTGTACGCGATCAACCCCGAGGCGGGCTTCTTCGGTGTCGCGCCCGGCACCGGCGAGCACACCAACGCCAACGCCATGAAGACCATGTGGGGCAACTCCGTCTTCACCAACGTCGCGCTCACCGACGACGGCGACGTGTGGTGGGAGGGCATGACCGAGGAGGCGCCCGCGCACCTCACGGACTGGAAGGGCAACGACTGGACGCCCGAGTCCGGCACGCCCGCCGCCCACCCCAACGCCCGCTTCACGGTCCCGGCCGGCCAGTGCCCGACCATCGCCCCGGAGTGGGAGGACCCCAGGGGGGTGCCGATCTCGGCCATCCTCTTCGGCGGCCGGCGCGCCTCCGCCGTCCCGCTGGTCACCGAGTCCTTCACCTGGCAGCACGGTGTCTTCCTCGGCGCCAACGTCGCGTCCGAGAAGACCGCTGCCGCCGAGGGCAAGGTCGGCGAGCTGCGCCGCGACCCGTTCGCCATGCTGCCGTTCTGCGGCTACAACATGGGCGACTACATGAAGCACTGGGTCACCGTCGGCAACGACAAGGCCGACCGGACGAAGCTCCCCAAGATCTACTACGTCAACTGGTTCCGCAAGAACGACGCGGGTGACTTCGTGTGGCCGGGCTTCGGTGAGAACAGCCGCGTCCTGAAGTGGATCGTCGAGCGCCTCGAAGGCAAGGCCGAAGGTGTCGAGACCCCCATCGGCATCCTGCCGACGCGGGAGTCCCTGGACACCGAGGGCCTGGAACTGAGCGAGTCGGACCTGGACTTCCTGCTCAAGGTCGACAAGGAGGTCTGGCGGGAGGAGGCCGCGCTGATCCCCGGCCACTTCAACACCTTCGGCGACCACACGCCGAAGGAGCTGTGGGACGAGTACCACGCCCTGGTCCAGCGCCTGGGCTGACGGCCGCGTCCCGGCCCGGCACCCGGCCGGGCCGGCACGGTACTCCGGCCGCGGCGCCCCCGCCGCCCCCCTGGCGGGGGTGCCGCAGCCGGTCCGGCGGCCGGTGCGCCGCCCGCCGGTCCCGTGGCCGGGCATCACGACATCCGCCCTGACCTGGGGGGGACGGTTTACCCGCCACGGCACGACGGCCCCCGGAGCCCGTTCAGGGCTCCGGGGGCCGTCCGCCGTCCCGGGCCCGTCCTCGGCCCGGTCCGTGACGAGGGCGCCCGGTCCGCGCGTCCGTACGACGCGTGGACCGGGGCCGTCAGGGGGCCGCGACCAGAGCGGTCGCGGGGGTGGCCGCGGACGCGGCGGCGGTGTGGGCGTCCATGGCCTCGGCCGCGAGGATCGCGACCGCCGTGTCCGCGCGGGACGCGGCCACCACCAGGACCCGGCCCGCGAGGGCGTGGGCGCGGCGGTGCAGGGCGGCCGGGGACGCGTCGCTCCGCCCCGCGTGCCGGGCGGGCGGGGCGCCCCGGAGCCGGGCCACCTGCTGGGCGATGCGGTCGCCGTCGGCGGCGAGCCCGAGCTCGTCGGTGACGGCGAGCAGGGCGGAGAGGTGCCCGGCGAGCTGGATGTCCAGCTCGTCCTCCCGGCTGCGGTGCGGAAGATCGGCGTCGTCGGCCGGTGTGTGGACCGATTTGGTGCGGATCGGCTCGTACATGGGTGGCCTCCTGGCGTTGCAGTAAGGCCATCCTATCTTGGATTCAGTCTAAAGTTGTGCGTGATCCGGAAGGGGGTGGCCGGAAACGGCCCGGAGCCGATCGGAAACCGGTCCGGAGCCGGTCAGGGCTGGCTGTAACCGTCCAGGAAGTTGCCGATCCTGGTCACCGCCACGGTGAGGTCCTTGGCCGGGGGCAGGGTGACCACCCGGAAGTGGTCGGGTTCGGGCCAGTTGAAGCCCGTGCCGTGCACCACCATGATCTTCTCGGTCCTGAGCAGGTCGAGGACCATCTGCCGGTCGTCCTTGATTTTGAACACCTTGGGGTCCAGTCGGGGGAAGAGGTACAGCGCCCCCTTCGGCTTCACGCAGGTCACCCCGGGGATCTGCGTCAGCAGGTCGTACGCGACGTCCCGCTGCTCCAGGATCCGCCCGCCCGGCAGCACCAGGTCGTCGATCGACTGCCGCCCGCCGAGCGCGGTGGCCACGGCGTGCTGGGCCGGCATGTTCGCGCAGAGACGCATGTTGGCCAGGATCGTCAGCCCCTCGATGTACGAGGAGGCGTGGGCCTTCGGGCCGCAGACCGCCATCCAGCCGGAACGGTAGCCCGCGATCCGGTAGTTCTTGGAGAGCCCGTTGAAGGTGAGGACCATCAGGTCCGGGGCGATGGCGGCGGTCGGGGTGTGCGTCGCGCCGTCGTACAGGATCCGGTCGTAGATCTCGTCGGAGCAGACGACCAGGCTGTGGCGGCGGGCGATCTCGGTCAGACCGCGCAGCATTTCGTCGTCGTAGACCGCACCCGTCGGGTTGTTCGGGTTGATGATCACGATCGCCTTGGTGCGGTCGGTGATCCTGCGCTCGACGTCGGCGAGATCCGGCATCCAGTCGGCCTGCTCGTCACAGCGGTAGTGCACCGCCGTACCCCCGGCCAGCGAGACCGAGGCGGTCCACAGCGGGTAGTCCGGGGCCGGTACGAGCACCTCGTCGCCGTCGTCGAGCAGGGCCTGCATCGACATCTGGATCAGCTCGGAGACCCCGTTGCCCAGGTAGACGTCCTCGACGTCGAGGGGGATCCCCTTGGTCTGGTAGTGCTGCATCACCGCGCGGCGCGCGGACAGCAGGCCCTTCGCGTCGCCGTAACCGTGCGCCCCGGAGAGGTTGCGCAGTATGTCCTCGAGGATCTCCGGCGGGCACTCGAAGCCGAAGGCGGCGGGGTTGCCGGTGTTCAGCTTGAGGATGCGGTGGCCTGCGGCTTCGAGTCGCATGGCCTCCTCGAGCACGGGGCCGCGGATTTCGTAACAGACGCCGGAGAGCTTCGTTGACTGGATGACCTGCATGGCTGCGAGCTTACGACTGCGGTCCGGGCGGTGTGCCGGGTTTCGGGCGTGCACACCCCGCCGGTGCCCGCGGGGCGGCGGGCCCGGGCTTCCATCGCCATGCGGGCCCGGCCCGGCGCCGTGGGAAGGGCCGGTCGGGGCGGTGCCGCGGCTTGGAATGCGGGCGTGACCCGCACAACGGGGTGACATGCGCCACGCGGCGCCGGCGCGGCGGCCCGGGTGCGGCGGACTCCGGGGGCCGGGGGCCGTGTTCCGGTGGTGTGCAAAGGCCTCAGAAGTAGCTCAAGTCCCGTGCGGGCCGGGAGGGTCAGGGGGCAGGATCCCCGCATGACTGCATCAGCCGGTATGCGCCGCAAGGGCGTCGTCCTCCTGCTCCGGGAGTCGGAGGGGATCGCGGCCCTCCTCCAGGACTCACTGGAGACCGCCACCGACGAGGAGCGTCCCGGTATGGAACGCGCTCTCGCGCTCGTCCGGGAGGCCGCCGCCGTACCGGACGCGGCCCTGCGCGGGCGCTGGGCCAGGCAGCGGCTCGCCGCCGTCGGCCACGAAGGCCCCGCCGACTCGGTCCAGGCGATCAGGGCGCTGCGCCGGGCCGAGCCCGGGCTGAGCCTCCTCGCGGCGGTGACCTGTGCCCGTGAGGCCGCGGAGACGGAGGGGAGCGCCAAGACGTCGTCCACCGGGTGACCGGGTGACCGGGTGACCGGCGCCGGGGCGGCGGCCTGTCCTCGTCCGGCCGGCGGGGCGGGCACTCGAAGCCGAAGGCGGCGGGAATGTGCCGGGCGTTGCGACCGGCGTGGGTGCGGCCGGTGGGGTGTGGCCGGGGTGGCGGCTGGTGTGGCCGGTGGGGGTGCGGCCGGGGTGGCGGCTGGTGGGGGTGCGGCAGGGGCGGGAGGCGTCGTGTGCTGCCGGGGCGGCTGGATTCCGCCCCTTGTGAGGACTTCCGGCCGTGCGTAAGCATGCGCATGTCAACCGAAAGAACTTCGGTCACGGCACACCTGGAGGGGACCCCCACATGAAGACGCCTCTCATCGGCGCAGTTCTTTCCGTTCTGCTGCTCGGCGCGGGCGCCGCGCCCGCGGTCGCGGAACCGCACGCGGTTGTGGCCGCGCGGTCCTCCGCGGGCACCGCCGCGGACGTCGGCAAGGCCGCGGCCCCGGGCACCCCGCAGGGCGCGGGACCGGCGACAGCCGACCGGGCCTCGGTCCGGGCGGTCGGCTTCGCCGGGACGGTGGCGCTCAGCAACTGCTCCGGCTCGGTCGTCCGCGTGCCCTCGTCCCAGCCGGGCGATCCCGCGCTCGTCCTGTCCAACGGCCACTGCCTGGAGACCGGCTTCCCCGGTCCCGGCGAGGTCGTCCTCGACCGTGCCTCGACCCGCAGCTTCACGCTGCTGAACGCGGCGGGAAGGGGTGTCGGGACGCTGCGCGCCGACAGGATCGCGTACGGCACCATGACGGACACCGACGTCTCGCTGTACCGCCTCACCCGGACCTACGCCCAGATCGAGAGCTCCTACGGCATCAAGGCCCTGGAACTGGACGCCTCGCGCCCGGTGCAGGGCACCGCGATCACCGTCGCGTCCGGCTACTGGAAGCGGTTGTACAGCTGCTCCGTCGACGGGTTCGCCTACCGTCTCCAGGAGGGTGCCTGGACCTGGAAGGACTCGGTCCGCTACACCCCGGACTGCCAGACCATCGGGGGTACGTCCGGTTCCCCGGTGATCGACGACGCGACCGGCAAGGTGGTCGCCGTCAACAACACCGGTAACGAGGACGGCCAGCGGTGCACGGACAACAACCCGTGCGAGGTCGACGAGAACGGCGTCGTGACCGTGCGCGCGGGCATCAACTACGCCCAGCAGACCTACGGCATCGTGCCGTGCGTCGGACCCGGGAGCCGGATCGACCTCGGCCGCGCGGGCTGCGCCCTGCCCAGGCCGTGACGTCCCCCTGAATCCGGTGCCCGGACCCCGAGCCGGAGCCGGGCGCCGGGTTCAGGCGGTCCGTTCGTACACCCTCACCCTCCGGCCGCGGACCTCCCGGTCCGCCACCACGGTGAAGTACTCCTCCAGCGTGGAGATCTTCGCGGTGTCCCGTCCGCCCACCACCGGCCTCGCCACCGGCCGCGCGTCCGTGACCAGCAGGACCCGCCGCCGGGTCAGTATCGCGGCGCGTATCCGGTCGGGTCCGGCCTCCACGCCCTTCAGCGTTCCGGACCCCGACGGGCTCTTCGCCAGTGCCAGGTCCCGGAGGCCCGCGAAGGCGTCGGGGGAGACCAGCCGGGTGTCCCGCCGGGCCGCCGGTATGTAGAGCACTCCGGCCCCGGCCCTGTCGATCCGCCGGATCTCGGACGCTATGGCCAGGACGTCGTCCACCCGGCTCTCCGGGGACCTCTTGGCCAGTGACTGCGGCAGCAGCGCCACCACCGCCACGGCGGTCACCACGGGAAGGATCCACACCGCCGTCCGGGGAAACCGCGGCGCGGCCGCCCGGACCGCGCCGCCGACGGCCGCGCCGGCCAGCAGCGCGAGCCCGAGCAGGCTGAACAGGACGTACCGGTCCAGGAAGAGCGGCTGGATCAGGGAGAGGCCGATCAGGCAGACCTGCGGCACCGCGAGCAGCGGCAGACCCACGACGGCCGGTGACAGACGGCCCCTTTGGGGCCGGTCCACCAGGGCGCCGGCCCCGCCGATCGCCAGCAGGACCGCCGGCCCGATCAGCATGTGCCAGGTCAGCGGCGGGATCCAGGACACCTGGCCGGACTGGCCGCGGCTGAAGAGAGCCAGGGGGAGGACCCCCGTGACGGCCGCCGCGGAGGCCGCCGTCCAGCGTGTCCACACCCGCCGGCCGGCCCGCGCCCAGGCCAGGGTCGCCAGATGCGCGGGGAGGATCATCAGCGAGAACCAGTTCAGCAGCCCGCTCAGCAGGACTGCCCCGCCGTAGGCCACCCAGTGCGCCGTCCTGCCGCGTCCCTGGAGCGCGGTCACCAGCAGCAGCGTCGAGATCCCGGCCCCCGCCGCGACCAGCGCGTACGGGCGTCCCTCCTGGAGGTAGAACTGCACGGCGGGCAGCAGCCCGAGCGCCAGCCCCCCGCCCAGGCCCGCCCACACCCCGGCCAGCCGGTGGCCGACGGCCGTCACACAGGCGGCCGCCACCGCCATGGCGAGCACGGAGGGCAGCCGCAGGACCGTGGTGCCGGGGCCGAAGCACTCGAACAGCCCGTGCATGAACAGGTAGTAGAGCCCGTGGACGACGTCGACGTTCTCCAGCAGGCGCAGGATCTCGGCGGTGGACCGCTCGGCCACCTGCCATGTCGCGGCCTCGTCCCGCCACAGGCTGTCCTGGCGGGACAGCCCCCACAGGCCGAGCGCGAGCGTCCACAGGGCGGGGAGGGTGTACAGGAGGAGCCGGTGGCGGCGGGACGCCGTACGGGGTTCCACCGCGTCCGGTCCGTTCGCGAAGTGGACGCGGGCCGTCCGGGTGCGGCGGTCCAGGAGCATGAGGAGGGGGTCTTCCGGATCGGGGCCAGGGAGCCGTACGGGGTGCCGCCCGGCTGGGCGGCTCGGTGGGCGAGCCGGCTGACGCCTACTCACCACCGGCGCATGGTAGGCGCCTCAGGAGAACACCTGTCCGGGAATCGGCGAACAGATATGCGATCGAGAGCGGCGTCTTTCCGGTGTCCCGGCCCCGGGCGCGTCCGCCGGTCCCGGAGCGGCTGTCGTCTCCTCGGCGTGCGGGGCGGCGCCCCCGGTCGGCGGACTCCCGGCCCTGCTGGAACGGCACCGCGCCGGGCACCGCTGACCCCCGGCCCCGCGGGTCAGCGGGCGCGGTGGCCGGCGCCCCGCACCGCGCGGCCCGCCAGGACGGAGGTGCGCCGGCCGTCCTGGACGACGAAGCGGCCGTCGATCAGCACATGGGGGATGCCCACCGGAAGGGTCCGCGGTTCGTCGAAGGTGGAGCCTGCGGCCACCGTGTCCGGGTCGAACAGGACCAGGTCCGCGCGGTAGCCCTCAAGGACCCGGCCGCGGTCGGGCAGGCGCAGCCGGGCGGCCGGGCGGGAGGTGAGGTGGGCGACGCACTCCTCCAGGGTGAGGACGCCCAGCTCCCTGGCGTACCGGCCGAGGTAGTGGGGGAAGGTGCCGTAGGCGCGGGGGTGGGGCTTGTCGCCCTGGAGGATGCCGTCGCTGCCGCCGGTGTGCACCCGGTGGCGCATGATCTGCCGGACGTTCTCCTCGTGGCCGACGTGCTGGAGGATCGTCGTGCCCAGGCGGTCCTCGGTGAGCAGCCGGCGGGCCGTCACCCAGGGCTCCTCGCCCCGCAGCCGGGCGGACTCGGCGACCGTACGCCCGACGTACCCGGCCAGGGACGGGGCGCCGGCGCCGGAGATCTCGATGGTGTCCCACTCGATGGGGACGCCGTGGCAGCCGTCGGAACCCAGGACCTCCAGGTGGTGGCGGATCCGTTCGGCCGTCGCGTCGTCCGCGAGCCGGGCCAGGACCGCTCCGGGACCGCCCTCGCCCGCCCAGCTGGGCAGCATCGCGACGAGGGTCGTGCAGCCGGGGGTGTACGGATAGGTGTCCAGGGAGATGTCCGCGCCCGCCGCGAGCGCGTCGTCCAGGAGGGCGAGGAGGTCGGGCGCCTTCCCCTTGTTCACCCCGAAGTTCATGGTGGCGTGGGCGAGGTGGAGGGCGCAGCCGGCGTCCCGGGTGAGCCGCACCATCTCCTCGTACGCGGCGAGCGCGCCGGCGCCGTAGGAGCGGTGGTGCGGGCAGTAGTAGCCGCCGTGGCGGGCCACCACCCGGCACAGCTCGGTGAGTTCGGCGTCCTTCGCGTACATGCCGGGGGTGTACGTCAGCCCGGAGGACATGCCGACTGCGCCCTCGGACATGCCCTGGTCGACGAGTTCCCTCATGCGGTCCAGCTCGGCGTCGGTGGCGGGCCGGTCCTCCCAGCCCACCGCGAGCATCCGGACGGTGCCCTGCGGGACGAGGTAGGCGGCGTTGACGGCGATGCCCCGGCCGCCGAAGTTCCGGTCCAGGCGGTCCAGGTAGCCGCCGACGGTGCGCCAGTCGAAGTCGATGCCGGAGCCGTCGCCGTTCCAGCCGGAGATCGTGCGGCGGACCTCGGCGAGGGTGCGGTCGTCGGCGGGGGCGTAGGACAGCCCGTCCTGGCCGAGGACCTCCAGGGTGACCCCCTGGGCGGCCTTCGCGCTGTGGTCGGGGTCGCGCAGCAGGGCCAGGTCGCTGTGCGCGTGCATGTCGATGAAGCCGGGGGCCAGGGCGAGCCCGCCGGCGTCCAGGGTGCGGGCCGCGGAGGGGCGGGGGCCGTCGCCCTCCCGGCGGATCTCGGTGATCCGGCCGTCGGTGACGCCCACGTCGGCGCGGTAGGAGGGAGCGCCGGAACCGTCGACGACGCGGGCGTCACGGATGACCAGATCCATGGGTGCCGCCTTTCGGGGAAGGGCGGGCCGCCCCCGGGAGCGGCCCGGCCGGGATCAGAAGAAGGTGCGGACGTAGCCGGTGACGGTGCCGTCCGCCTCCACCAGGGGGATCAGCTGCCACTTGTCGAAGGAGGTGCAGGGGTGGGAGAGGCCCATGCCGACCCAGTCGCCCACCTCCAGTTCCGCGTCCGCGTCGGTGCTGAGCCAGCCGTGCTGGTCGGAGAGCCCGGTGACGGTGACACCGGTGGCGGGGCGCAGGGAGCCGTCGCGTGCGCTGCGGACCACCTGGGCCTCGGGGAGGTCGAGGTCGTACGCCGCGTCGCGTTTGCCCGCGTTGACGAACGCCTGCTCCGGGGAGGGCCGGGACACGACCTGCGCCCACAGCCGGAAGGCGGGCCGCAGCGCGCCCTCCTCGGGCACCCGGTTGAAGGGGGTGAGATGGCGGTAGTGGCCGTCGTCGTGGCTGACGTACGCGCCGGAGCGCAGCAGGGGGAGGACCGGGCGGCTCAGGGCCGGGAGAGAGGCGAAGACGTCGGCGACGGCGTCGAACCAGGCGCTGCCGCCCGCGCTGAGCAGGATCTCCTCGCCGTCCCGCAGCTCCCCGAACCGGCCGGCCGCGTCGAAGGCGGCGGCCAGCGCGACGAGTTCGCGCAGCCACGCGCGCACCCGCTCCCCGGTGGCGTCCGGCACCTCGCCCTCGTACCCGGCGACCCCCACCAGGCGCAGGGTGGACACGGCGGCCACCGCGTCCGCGACGGCCGCGCAGCCGGCCTCCGTACGGGCGCCGGTGCGCGCCCCCGGGCCCGCGCCGAGCTCCACCACCACGTCGAGGGGGCGGACGGCGCCCGCCGCGCGCAGCGCCCGGTCCATCAGCTCCACCCCGCGCACGGAGTCCACGTAGCAGACGAAGGTGAAGTCCGGGTCGGCGTCCAGTTCGCCGGCCAGCCAGCGCAGCGCGACCGGGTCGACGACCTCGTTGGCCAGGAAGATCCGGCTGATGCCGTACGCCCGGTAGACCCGTGCCTGGTGTGGGACGGCGGCCGTGATGCCCCAGGCGCCGTGCTCCAGCTGGCGGGCGAACAGCTGGGGCGACATCGACGTCTTGCCGTGCGGGGCGAACGCCAGGCCGTGGCGCTTCGTGTAGCCCTCCAGAAGGGCCAGGTTCGCCTCGACGGACTCGGCGGACAGCGCCAGCACGGGGGTGGTGAACCCGCCGGTGAAGAGGTTCCGGCGCTCGGCGGCCAGGGCGCCGACGGTCAGGCCCTCCGCGTCGGGCGGCAGCGCCTTGAAGCGGTGGTCCACGCGCTCCCCGGCGAGCGACTCCGGGGAAAGCGCCGCGGACGCCCGCCGCTCCCCGGACCGTGCGGCGGATCGCCCGGCCGGCTGCTCTGCTGACTGCTCGGCGGCCAAGGGGGCCTCCTCGGGAGAGTTCGGAGAAGTGGGGGCCGGCCGGCGGTCCGGACGGCCCGAGGACGAAAGCTGTTGCATCATACGCAACGAGCATTGCGTATATCGCTCCATGCTGTCTAACATCCGACCCGATGCCGGGTCAATGGTCCGTACCGGCACCCCCGGCCGACCACGAGGAGCCCAGCGTGCCCGGATCCGCAGCCAGGACACCCACCGCGGACACGGACGTCGTCTGCCTCGGCGAGTCCATGGTGACGTTCCTGCCGTCCCGCCCCGGCCGCCTCGCCGACGTACCCGCCTTCACCCGGGGCATCGGCGGCGCCGAGTCCAACGTCGCCTGCGCGCTGGCGGCCGCCGGACACCGGGTGAAATGGGTCAGCCGGGTCGGCTCCGACGGCTTCGGCGACCACCTCCTCGACGCCGTCGCCGCCTACGGGGTGGACACCACCGACGTACGCCGCGACCCCGTGCGCCCCACCGGCGTCTACTTCCGTACGGCGACGGACCGGGCCACCGACGTCCACGAGGTGGCCTACTACCGCGCCGGGTCCGCCGCCTCCGCCATGTCCCCGCACACCGTCCCCCCCGACGGCCTCCCCGGCTGCCGGATCCTGCACCTGTCCGGCATCACCGCGGCCCTCTCCGACGACTGCCTGGACCTCCTCCGCGCGCTGACCGCCCCCCGCGCCGGCCGCCCCCTGGTCTCCTTCGACGTCAACCACCGGCCCGGCCTGTGGCGGGGCAGGCCCGGGGGCCCGGAGGTGCTGCTGGAGCTCGCCCGCCGCTGCGACCTGGTCTTCGTCGGCGAGGACGAGGCCGCCGAGGCATGGGACGTGCACGGCGCGGACGCCGTCCGGGCCGCCCTGCCCGGCCCCCCGGTCCTCGTCGTCAAACAGGGCGCCGACGGCGCGACCGTGTACGCCCGCGGCGAGGACGGCACCGCCGACACGGTCACCACCGTGCCCGGCCTGGCGGTGGACGTCGTCGCACCCGTCGGGGCCGGGGACGCCTTCGCCGCCGGATTCCTCTCCGCCACCCTGCGCGGCCTGCCCGTACGCGAGAGGGCCCGGCACGGCCACCTGATGGCCGCCGCCGTCCTCACCGTCCCCGGCGACCTCACCGCACCCCCCGGCCGCGCCCACGCCGACCGCCTCGCGGCCCTCGACGACACCGCCTGGGGCACACTTCGTCTCGGCCCCGGCTGGACAGCCGCCGCAGGGGCGAACGAGGAGGTACGAGTCACATGAGCCAGACCGTCGACCGCGCGCTGAGCATCCTGCCGCTGCTCGCCCGGGGCCCCGCCGACCTCGGCCAGGTCGCCGAGCGGCTCGGCGTCCACAAGTCCACGGCACTGCGCCTGCTGCGCACCCTCCACGAGCACGGCCTCGTCCACCGGCAGCAGGACCAGCGCTACCGCCTCGGCGCCCGGCTCTTCTCCCTCGCCCAGGAAGCCGTCGAGAACCTCGACGTACGCGAGATCGCCCACCCCCACCTCGTCGCGCTCAACGAGCAGTGCGGGCACACCGTCCACCTCGCGGTGCACGAGGAGAACGAGGTCCTCTACATCGACAAGGTGGAGAGCCGCTACCCGGTACGGATGTACTCGCGGATCGGCAAACCCGTCGCGATCACCGTCGCCGCCGTCGCCAAACTACTCCTCGCCGACCTGCCCGAACCGGAGCGGCGCCTGATCGCCGAACGGCTCGACTACCCCATGTACACAGCCCGTTCGACCCCGGACGCCGGGGCGTTCCTCAGGGAACTCGCCGTCGTACGCGAACAGGGCTGGGCCACCGACCTCGGCGGCCACGAGGAATCCATCAACTGCGTCGGCGCCCCCGTCCGGGGCGCCGACGGGCGGGTCGTCGCCGCCATGTCGGTCTCCGCGCCGAACGTGGTCGTCACCGCCGAGGAACTCCTCACCCTCCTCCCGCTGGTGCGCCGCACCGCCGACGCCGTCAGCCGGGAGTACTCCGGCACCAACCCCACCGAGAAAGCCTGAACCCCCATGACCGAGAAGACCGCGCTCACCCCCAGCACCCACACCGCCCCGCCCGCGAAGTTCTCGCACGGCGTGAAGAAGGGCAACATCCTCCAGGTCGCCGGCCAGGTCGGCTTCCTGCCCGCCGTGGAGGGCCAGGCCCCCACCCCGGCCGGCCCCACCCTGCGCGAGCAGACCCTGCAGACCTTCGCCAACGTCAAGGCGATCCTCCAGGAGGGCGGCGCGAGCTGGGACGACGTCATGATGATGCGCGTCTACCTCACGGACGTCGACCACTTCGCCGAGATGAACGCGATCTACAACGAGTACTTCGAGCAGCAGGGCCTCACCGCCCCCGCCGCCGCCCGTACGACCGTGTACGTCGGCCTGCCCAAGGGCCTCCTCATCGAGATCGACGCACTCGCCGTCCTCGGCTGACCCGGGACACCGCCGGCCGGCCCCGCCCGGCCCGGCTCCCGTCCGGTCCCCGCCCGGCCCCCGGCCCGTCCGCGCCCCCGTCCCGGGCGCCTGACGCCGGACACCGGGCGCTCCCGTAGAACCCCCGCGCCCGGCACGGCGCTCCCGCTTCCCCGCACCGGAGCGCCGTGCCGCGGTCCTCCCTGCCCGAAGGGCGCCCCCCCACCCACGGAGTTGACCGACCATGACCCTCGCCACCGCCGCCGAGGGGGCACCACCGCACACAGGTGGCCTGCTTCTGCTGATCGACGGGACCGCCGGCCTGCTGACCGTCGCCGCCCTCGGTATCGCCCTCCTGCTCCTGCTGATCATCAAGGTCAGACTGCAGCCGTTCGTCGCCCTGCTCGCGGTGTCCATAGCCGTCGGCCTCGGCGCCGGGCTCTCCGTCACCGAACTCTTCGGCACCGTCCAGAAGTCCGCGGCGGTCTCCGTCATCGAGTCCGGCATGGGCGGGATCCTCGGCCACGTCGCCATCATCATCGGGCTCGGCACGATGCTCGGCGCGATCCTGGAGGTGTCCGGCGGCGCCGAGGTCCTGAGCACCCGGCTGCTCAGTCTCTTCGGCGAGAAGCGGGCCCCGCTCGCCATGGGCCTCACCGGCCTGATCTTCGGCATCCCGGTCTTCTTCGACGTCGGCATCTTCGTCCTCGCGCCGATCGTCTACGCGGCCGCCAAGCGCTCCGGGAAGTCCGTCCTCCTGTACGCCATGCCGCTGCTGGCCGGCCTCTCGATGACACACGCGTTCCTGCCGCCGCACCCCGGCCCCGTCGCCGCCGCGGGCCTCTTCGACGTCTCCCTGGGCTGGGTCATCCTGATGGGCGCCCTCGTCGGCATCCCCTCGGTCCTCGCCGCCTGGGCGTACGCCGCCTGGATCGGCAAGCGCCTCTTCGTCGGCGTACCGCAGGACATGGTCGAGGCGGCCGCCGAGTCCAGGGCCGCGGTCGTCGCCGAGCAGCGGGCCGCCGGTGCGGCCCCGCACGAGCAGCCCGTCGCCCTGGGCACCGTGCTGGCGATCATCGGGACGCCGCTGGTGCTGATCCTCGCCGCGACGTTCTCCTCGATCGCACTGCCCCCCTCCTCCCTCCGCTCCGTCGTCGAGTTCTTCGGCAACCCGTTCGTCGCCCTGAGCATCGCCCTGCTCCTGGCCTACTACCTGCTGGGCATCCGCCGCGGCTGGTCCCGCAAGTCGCTCGAAGCCGTCTCCACGTCCTCGCTCAAGCCGGTCGGCAACATCCTGCTGGTCGTCGGCGCGGGCGGGGTCTTCGGCGCCGTGCTCAAGGGCAGCGGCATCGCGGACGCGCTCGCGGACACCTTCAACGACGTGGGCCTGCCGGTCATCCTGCTCGCCTGGCTGATCTCCGTCGTGCTGCGTGTCGCACAGGGCTCGGCGACGGTCGCGATCGTCACCACCGCCGGCATCGTCGTCCCCCTGGTCGAGGGCCAGGACATGTCGCAGGGGCACCTCGCCCTGATCATCATGGCGATCTCGGCGGGCTCCATCTTCGCCTCGCACGTCAACGACGGCGGATTCTGGATGGTCTCCAAGTACTTCGGCATCTCCGAACGCGACACGCTGAAGTCCTGGACGGTCCTGGAGACGGTGCTCTCGGTCGCGGGCTTCGTCGTCGCGGCGGCCCTGAGCCTGGTCGTCTGACGGGCCGGCGCAGCCGCACGTCACACCTGCCGGAGGCAGATCACCGCCTCGCCGTCGTCCACCTCGTAGTACCAGTAGTAGTTCCGGTCCGACCCGTTCTGCGCACAGAAGCCCGCCGGGTAGGAGGACTGCGAACGGTAGCGGGCGGTGATCTGCAGTATGGCGTTGTACCCCTCGGGCACGGTGTCCTTCGTGCAGCTCCAGACCGTCAGCGGACGGGAGTCGGTGATCTCCCGCCCCGTCCGCTCGGCCACGAAGCACTGGCCCGTCCGGAACTGGCGCACCACGCACAGGGTGGTCGAGTACGCCGCCCGGGACCCGCTGTGGTACCACCACGACGCACCCACGTCGTCCGGACACTTCGAACCGGCCGCCCCGCGGTGCGCCGAGGTCACCCGGAGATAGGCGTCGGCGGCATCGCAGCCGGTCTTCCGCGGGACATCGGTGGACCAGTTGCCGTAGCCGTCGTCGTACGCGGTCAGGCAGTCGCCGCCGGACACGCCGAGGAACGCGGCGTCCGCGGCGCCCGGCGTCGGCTCCGGCGGGGCGCCACCGCCCGTGCCGCTCCCGGTGCCCGTGCCGCTCAGGCCGGTACCGGAGACCGATCCGCCCGAGGACCCCGGACCGGAGCCGCCGCTCCCGGAGTCCTCGGCGCTGTTCATCCAGTACAGGATCAGGACGACCACCAGGGGGACGAACAGCCAGGACCAGTTCGACGGCTTCCTCCGCGGGGGAGCGGGCGGGGACGGGTCCGGCAGAGGCGCGGAACGCGCCCGCCCGGGCGGGCCGGCCGGGCCCGGGGAAGACGGCTGCCGCGGGGCCGGGGCCGGGGCCGGGTCCGGTGCGGAGGGCTGGGGCGGCTGCGCGGAACCCGACGCACGGGCCCGCGCCACGGCGGCCAGCCGCGCCCGCTCCTCACGCTCCCGCCGCTCCCGGTGCGCCCGGTCCCTGCGGGCGCGTTCCGCCCGCTCCCGGCGCTCCCGCTCCGCCCGGTCCTTCCGCTCCCGCTTCTCCCGCTGCTCCCCTTCCCGCTTCTCCCGCTCCAGGCGTTCGCGCTCCTCCCGCTCCCGCTGTCCGCGTTCCTCCCGCTCCCGCTGTCCGCGTTCCTCCCGCTCCCGGCGCGCCTGCTCCTCCGGCAGGACCCGGGTCGGCGGCTGGGGCGGGCCCTGCGGAGGGAGTACGTCGGTGGGCCGGCCGTCCGCCCCGTCACCGGGGTCCGCCGCGCCGATCACACCGCCGCGCGCCAGCCGCTCCCCCTGCCGCTCGTACGCGGTGATCAGCGACGTCCAGCGCTGCGGCAGCCAGCGGCCGCCGTCCTGCGATGCGGGCAGCCCGGCCAGCGACTCCCGGAAGCGGGCCAGCAGTTCGGCCGGACGGGGGCGGTTGCCCGGTTCGACCTCCAGGCACGGGCGGATCAGCGAGACGAGTTCCTTGGGCAGCCCGTCCAGATGCAGCTCCCCCCGCTGCACCCGGGCCAGCAGCACCAGCGTGTCGCCGTCCGCGCGGTAGGGGGGCCTGCCCAGCGCCAGATGGAAGAGGGTCGCCCCGAGCGAGTAGACGTCCGACGCGGCCGTGGACCGCTCACCGCGGGCCTGCTCGGGCGAGGTGAAGGCGATGGTTCCGAGGGTGAGACTCGTGCGGGTGATGTCGTTCGCGTGCGAGATACCGAAGTCGATCACCCGGGGCCCGGCCAGCGGCAGCAGGATGTTCTGCGGCTTCACATCGCGGTGGACGACGCCCTGCTCGTGCAGGGTGACCAGCGCCTGAGAGGTGCCGGCCGCCAGCCACCGCACCGCGGACGCGGGCAGCACCCCCGCGGTGCGCACCAGTTGGGACAGGGAGGGCGCGGCTATGTAGTCGATGGCCATCCACGGGCGGTCCGCCTTGCTGTCCGCGTCCCGGACCCGGGCCGTGAAGTCGCTGTCCACCCGCTGGGCGAGCGTCACCTCCCGCTCGAACCGCCGCCGGTCCACCTGGCTCACGACGCCTTCCGCGAGCAGTGTCTTCACCGCGGCCAGCCGGCCGTCCGCACCCCGCGCCAGATAGATGCGCCCCATCCCCCCGGAGGCCAGCCGGCCCAGTAACCGGTACGGACCGAGCGCTTCCGGGTCCCCGCCGTCCAGCGGGTCCACCTGTGCTCCGGTCATGCCCTTCCCCCTGTTTCCCCCAGCACGGCACCGAGCCCGTCCAGCGTCCCACCGGCGGCCCCGGTCCGGCCAGTGCCTCACGCGGTCCCGCACCGGCCCCGCGCGCCTCCGCCACACGAACGATGCGACGCGCCCCCTTGTGTGGCAGCTCACATTACGCTTCGTTGATCCGCATGGCGGAGACAAGCGGAACCACAGGAGCGGGCCCGGGGCCGGGAGAGGCGCCGGGGGCCCCGGCCACGCCGTCCGGTGCGAAGGCACCCGGACCCGACACCCCTTCACGCAGGTCCAGTTGGCGCTACATCGGCCCCGGCATCGTCGTCGCGGCGACCGGCGTGGGCGCCGGGGACCTGGTCGCGACACTCATCGCCGGGAGCAAGTTCGGCTACACCCTCATGTGGGCGGCCGTCATCGGCTGCCTCGTCAAGATCTCCCTCGCCGAGGCGGTGGGCCGCTGGCACCTCGCCACCGGCCGCACCCTCTTCGACGGCTGGCGCACCCTCGGCAACTGGACCACCGGCTACTTCGCGGTGTACGTCGTCATCTGGGGCTTCGTGTACGGCGCGACGGCCATGTCCTCCAGCGCCCTGCCCATCGTCGCGCTGTTCCCCGACGGGCCCGGCCTGAAGACCTGGGCGATCGTCACCGGCCTGGCCGGCCTGGTCTTCGTCTGGTTCAACCAGTACGCCGTCTTCGAGAAGGTCATGACGGTCCTGGTCGGGGTGATGTTCGTCGTCGTGGTCTACGTCGCGATCCGGGTGGCACCCGACATCGGCGCGTCCTTCGCCGGCCTGCTGCCCGTGCTCCCGGACGGTTCACTGGTCTACACGCTCGGACTGATCGGCGGCGTCGGCGGCACCATCACCATGGCGGCGTACGGCTACTGGGTCAACGCCAAGGGCTGGTCGGACACCTCCTGGATGAAGGTGATGCGGCTGGACAACCGGGTCGCCTACGCCACCACCGGCATCTTCGTCGTCGCGATGCTCGTCGTGGGCGCCGAACTGCTGCACTCCTCGCAGATCGCCCTGGCCACCGGCGACCGGGGGCTGATCGACCTCGGCCAGGTGCTGGAGGACCGGTTCGGACAGGGCACCGCGAAGCTCTTCCTGGTGGGCTTCTTCGCCACCTCGTTCTCGTCGCTGATCGGCGTCTGGCACGGGGTCAGCCTGATGTTCGCCGACTTCGTCGACCGGATCCGGTCCGCCCGCCGCGCCGGCCCGGACGGCCCCGCCGCCGACACGCCCCGGGCAGGCGTCGAGAGGATCAGCCGGCAGGAGCGGTCCGTGCCGTTCCGGGTGTACCTGCTCTGGCTGACCTTCCCGCCGATGACCCTGCTCTGGCTGGACGAGCCCTTCGGCCTCGTCATCGGCTACGGCGTCCTCGGCGCCTTCTTCATGCCCTTCCTCGCCCTGACCCTGCTCTGGCTGCTCAACTCCTCCCGTACGCCCGCGCAGTGGCGCAACGGATGGCTCAGCAACGGCATGCTCGGCCTCGCGGGGCTGCTGTTCCTGGTGCTCTGCGTCAAGCAGGTGATCGACCTGCCCTGGTGACGGCGCCCGCCGGCGGGGCACGGAGGGCGCCCCGCCGGCGACCGACCCGGAAACGCCCCGGTTCCGGCCCGCGCCTCGTGTCCAATGGGAAGCGGACGAACGGCTTGTGGCCCGGGGAAAGCCGGTGACATGGTTGGCGGCATGACGCACCCCCTTCACCTGCCGGACCACGGGGCGGTACTCGCGGAGGTGCGGATGATACGGCGGTCCGGTGTCGTGGGGCTGCGGGCGCTGCCCACTCCCGAACTCTCCCGCATCGCGGACCCGGCGGGTCCCGGTGCGGCCGGGAGCGGCCCCGCCGCCGTCGAGCGGCTGCTGCGCACCGCCGTCGCCCGCCTCGGCGGCGGCACTCTGCGCAACGCCGCCGAATACAGCCTCGGCCTCGCCGACGGAACGCGGGACTGGCCCGCCGCGGACCGGCGGCGGCGCGCCGCACAGGTCTACGGGGTCAGCGTCGAACGGTTCCGCAAGCACCACGAGCTGATGGTGCTGGGACAGGTGGCGGAACAGATCCTCCTCGTCGCCGTACCCGCCGGGGAAGGGCCGGCGGAGGACCCGGCGCCCCCCGGACTCGCCGCCGCGCACCGGAAGCTGAGCCCGCTGGTGCACGGCCGGCGGGCCGGTGTCACGGTCCACGTCCACTCGGTGGACCTGCTGCGTGACATCGACGTCGTGGTCTCCCCGTCCAACGTCTACTTCGCCCTGCCCGCCCCCTACAAGTCATCGGTGGCCGCCACCCTGAGACGGGCGGGAGCACGCAAGGACCCCACCGGGGCACTGGTCGAGGACCACCTCCACGACGAGTTGCGGGAGTGGGCCCTGCGCAACGGGATGCCGGGCAGGGCGGCCGTGCCCGGGACCGTCGCCGCGACCTCGGCCGGCGTACTCGGCAGCCAGGGCATACGCCGCGTCTACCACGCGGCGACAGCGGTCCCGCACCCCGGCAGCAACGACTACGACGTCCTGCCCGTGGACGTCACACGTGCCGTGGCGGCCGTCTTCGCCCTCCTCGCACGGGAATCCGCCGCGTACGACCCGCCGCTCCGCTCCCTCTGCCTGCCGCTCCTCGGCGCGGGGCGCGGCGGCCTCCCGCCGCTGGAGAGCTTCGGCGCGATGTGGGCGGCGGTCGAGGCCGAACTGGCCCGCGGGGCCTCCTGGGACATCCACTTCGTGGTCCGGCGGCACGCCCGCGCCGACCTCATCGGGCGGCTTCTCGCCGGCCCGCCCGAGAACCGGCGACCGTGACCGGAAGCAGGCCGTGACCAGAGGCAGACCGTGACCAGGGGGCGACCGTGAATCCGTACGCCGTACTCGCCGCAGCCGCCGCCCGGTGGGAGCGGATCGCCGGCCTGCTCGGTCCCGTGCCGCTGGAACGGCTGGCCGGACTGCTCCGCGAGGCCCGCCGGGACGGTGGACCCGCCGCCACGGGGGACCGGGCCGAAGAGACCGGGGAGCGGCGTCACGCGGCCGCGCTCGACGCCGCGGAACTGCTCGCCGCCGGACTGCCCGGCCTCTTCGGCCCGGACCCGCAGGGCCGCTTCACCCCGGCCGTCCCGCGTCCGGGAGAGGGCGCCTGGTCCGCGATCCACCAGGGCTACTCGGCCGACGACCTGGCCGTGCTGCTGCTGGACGGCCACCGCATGGTGGGCCCGCTGCTCGGCCCGGTACGGCGACGGCTGCTGGCCGCCCCGGCCATGGACCCCGACACCCTGCGACGGGCGGGCACCGACCCGGACACACCCGTACTGATCCGGCTGACCGGGGCCGGCGGTGCCGTACGGCTGCCCAGCTTCCAGTTCACCGCGGCCGCCCGGCCCCAGCCCATCGTGACGGGCGTCAACGCGGTACTGGCGGCCGACCGCGACCCGTGGGGCGCCGCGGACTGGTGGCTCTCCGCCAACGCCTGGCTCGGCGGCCGCCCCGAGGCGCTCGTCGGCACCGCGGACGAGGCGCGGCTGCTCGACACCGCCAGATTCTTGATGGAGCAGGAGTAGCCGTGCCGAACTACCGTCCCCCCGAGGGGATGCGGGGGACACCCGCCAAGGCCGGACTGCCGGCCGGGACCCTGCTCCACCGGGTACACGCCGCACACCGGTCACCGGTGGACTTCAACCCCGTCCCGGCGCACTGCCTGTACGGGGGCGGCAGGTTCGACGCCACCCCCTGCGACGGATACGGCTACCTCTACGCGGGTCTCGGAGCCGAGGCCGCCGTCTGCGAGGCGCTGCTGCGCCAGCTCCCCTTCGACCCGGCGGGCGGCCCGCGGCTCCTGCCGCGCACCGCGGTCGAGGGGCGCTCGCTCTCCGTACTCCGGCTGAGAACCGGCATCAGCCTCGTCTCCCTGATGACGGCGGGCGATCTGGCCGCCGTCCACCAGGACACCTGGCTCGTCCACGCGGAGGCACAGGAGTACGCCTACACCCGCGACTGGGCGCACTGGATACGGCGCCACACCGACCCGTGGGCGCAGGGAATGGTCTGGTCCTCGAAGCGGGAACCCGGCGACCGCGCGGTGGTGCTCTTCGGCGACCGCTGCCCGCCGGGCGCACTGGGGCCGGCGGCCGAGAGCACGCTGGAACTCGGCACTCCGGACGGCGTGGAGTGGCTCAACGGGGTGCTGCAGCCCTACCGCGTCCAGCTGGCCCCGTAACAGCACCGGACAGAAGGAGAGTCCGGAGCTCCGGGAGCTCCGGGAGGAAGGGGCGCCCGGAGCTCCGGGGACCGGCCCCCGCCGGCCCCGCGGGGCGGGCACCGAGCCGAGCACAGGGAGGCAACACGTGTACGAGGAGACCGGCCCGTCCCTCGCGTCCGTCGCCGAGGACGCCTACCGGACGTACTGCGAAACCGGCGGACCCGGCGCCCTGGGGACGGCGGCCGCCGCCTTCGAGGAGATGT
The DNA here is from genome assembly GCF_008704555.1 of Streptomyces nitrosporeus. Classification (NCBI taxonomy): domain Bacteria; kingdom Bacillati; phylum Actinomycetota; class Actinomycetes; order Kitasatosporales; family Streptomycetaceae; genus Streptomyces; species Streptomyces nitrosporeus. Next base: position 2,725,701 of record NZ_CP023702.1, on the reverse strand, counting down.
TCGCCGACCCCGGCACGGGCCCCGACTGGGCCGTGTGGCACATCATGTTCGGGCACGTGCGCGGCTTCCAGTACGACGCGGCGCCCTCGGCCCGGCTGCTGCGGCAGGCGCAGTACCTGCTGGACGAGGGCCTGCGCGGACTGGCGGCGGACCCGGAGGACGACGGTGCACAGGACGGCACCCGCACCCTCGCCCATGTGCTGTCGGCCAACGTCGCGAAGTTCCGCTTCCTGGAGAGCGAGGGCGAGGACACCGGCAGACGGCTGCCGTTGCTGGACGGGGCCGTGCTGCGGCACACCGAAGCGATGGCCTGGTTCTCGGGCCGGGCGGGCCGGCCGGACGCGGATCCGGGCACCCTGGCCGAACTCCACGAGGCCCAGGGCTACCTGTACTTCCAGCGCAGCCTGCTGACCGGCGACGCCGAGGCCGCGCACACGGCGGCCACCCACTACGGGGCGGTGCTGCAGGCCGCCCCGCCCGCGAGCGATCTCCCCTTCGTCCGGCACTCCATGGGCATGGCGCTGCTCGTGAGGGCGCGCACCAGCGGGGACCGCGGCCTGTGGGAGGAGGCGGGTGAGGCGTTCGAGGAGGCGCTCGCCCAGGCGGACGCCGCAGGCACGGGCGAGCAGCCCTGGACCCGGGACGCCGAGATCCGGCTCGCCTACGTCCACGCGGCGGTCTGGTCCACGTGGAAGACCCCGGAGCGTGGTGAAGCCGCCGACCGGCTGATCGGCCGGCTGCTGGCCGAACCGGGGGCGGAGGACCGGCTCGACCCCGTCTTCCTCGACGCGTTCGCCCGTGTCGTCTACGAATGGGGCGGCCGCCGCTTTGACGGCGAGGCCCAGGACCGGGCCGTCGCCATGCTGCGCCGAGCGGTCCGGCTCTGGCAGCCGGAACGGGACGGGCCGCTCCTGCGGACCCTCCTGCTGATGGCCGGCTATCAGCAGATGCGGTACTACGCCGACCAGGACCCGCAGCGGGCCAGGGAGGCCGGCCGGCTGGCGGGGCTGGCCCTGGCCGAGGAACAGCAGCAGCCCGAACTGACGGACGGGGCACTGATGGTGCAGGGCTGGGCCAGGACCGTACTGGAGGAGCGGGGACTGCTGGGGCCCGACGACCAGTCACTTCCGGCGCCGGACCCGACGGCCGTCCGGCGGATGTGGGACACCATGGTCGCGAACGTCGAGACCGGCCGGCTCTTCCCGGACCAGGGAGGCACGGACCCCGAGCTGCCCGGAACACTCTCCAGCACCGTCGCCAGGAGCCGCCGGGACGCCGACTTCGCCCTGATGTACGCGCGCTGGAACCGGCTGGAGGAGGGCAGCCGTGAGCGCGCGGAGTACGCGGCGTTCCTGCTGACCATGACGGTCCTGGCCGATCTCCAGGCGGAGACCGCCACCGAGGAGCAACGGGACGCCCTGCTGGACGCCATGCTGCGGACGGACCAGGACGACCCGGCCTGGCAGCGGCGTGCCCACGGCCTGGCGGGCTGGGTGCTGATGCAGTACGAGAAGCGGGGCAGGGGTCCGGGCATGGACCGGGTGATGGACCTCCTGGACCGGGCCGCCTCCGACGATCCGGACGCGGGCCACGACTACGGCCTGGACCTGATGGCCCTGGTCGCCCGCATGCACCGCGCGCAGACGGAGGGGGGAGCCGACGAACTCGACGCCATGCGCGCCATCCACGAGCGGCTGCGCGACGACAGCTCCGTACCCGCCTACATGCTGCTGCTGACGGAGGCGCAGCAGCTCTTCATGGAGGCGAGTGCCGCCACCCGGCGGGGGGACCTCGCGATGGTGGACCGGTGCGTGCACCGGGTGGCCGCCATCCACGCGGAACTGGGCGCGGACGACCCGGCGAGGATCCAGCTGTGGACGGGGCTGGCCGCCGCGCACGCGGGACGGGAAGGGCTGGCCGGGCGGCTCGGACTTCCGCCGCTCCGGCTGGCCGGAGCCCCGGACGTCGCCGAACTGCGCCGCGCGGCACAGCCGTTGCCCCGCGGATACCGTGCCTGGGTGCTGGGCGCCAACGGGGGCTCCCGGCTCGCCATGGCCGCGCTGAACGAGGACGCCGACGCGCTGGCCGGGGCGGTGGAGCTGATCGGCGAAGCAGCCCGGCTGGCGGACCCCGGGAGTGAGGACCACCTCAGGTACACCGGAATGCTGGGCAGCGGCCATCTGGCCCTGGCCTGCGTGCCCGGCGCCCCCGGCACGCGCGCCGGGCACCTGGACCGGGCCGTCACCCTGCTGGAACAGGCCGTGCACCTCTGCGGGGGCCCCGAGCACCCGCTGTACGCGACGTCCGCGCTGCCTCTCGCCCGCGCCCGCCGCGAGCGGGCCGCCCTCGCGCCCCGGAACGCCGCCGGCGACCTGCGAGCGTCCCTCCGCGCCGGCCTGGACGGCCTGCGCGGATACGCCTGGTCCGCGCTTCTCCAGTCGGGTACGGAACACGCGGCACAGGCCGTGGCGCAGGCGACCGAGGAGGCGCTCGAGGTCGCCGCCTGGGCCCTGCGGGACGGTGATCCTCCCGCGGCCGTCCAGGCCCTGGAGGCATGCCGGGGCCTCACCCTGCACGCCGCCGTCACCTCCGCCACGCTCCCGCAGCGGCTGGCCCGGGCCGGACTCGGCTCCCTCGCCGACGAGTGGCGGACGGCTCTGGCCGACGCGGCCCCGGCCGGACTGTTCAGCGGGGGCGGCGGTGAGGGGACCGTGCCCAGCGCGCTGCGACGGCGTGTGCTCACCGCGCTGCGCGCGCGGACGGACACCCCCCAGGACCACCTCCTCGACCCGCCGGACGTCGCCGCCGTCGCCGGGGCGCTCCGCTCCCTGGACCGGGACGCACTGGTCTACCTCGTGCCGGAGTCGGACGACGGCGGCGGTGCGGCCGTCGTCGTCACCGCCGGGGGCGAGGTGCGCGCCCTGCCGCTTTTGGCACTCAGCGAACGGGCGGACCCCCTGCGGGAGTACGACCCGGCCCCCGGCGCCGGCCGGGACCTCGGGCCGGTCCCGCGGCCCGGGCCGCCGGGGACCGGCCCCGGCCTGCGCGTCGCGCTGGACCGGCTGTGCGGCTGGGCGTGGTACGCGGCGATGGGTCCGCTGCTGGCGTCCTTCGCCGCTCCCGGCCGCCCGCGCCGCGTCCCCCGGCTGGTCCTCGTCCCGATGGGGCGCCTCGGGCTGGTCCCCTGGCACGCCGCGTACCGGGCGGGCGCCCACGGCCGCCGGTACGCGCTGCAGGACGCCGACCTCTCCTACACGGCCTCCGCGCGGCTGCTCTGCGAGGTGGCCGCCCGGCCCGCCGTCCCACGGCCCGCGGGGGCCCTGGTCGTGGGCGACCCGACCGGTGACCTGCGGTACGCCGGCCAGGAGGCGGACGTCGTGCAGCGGACGTACTACCCCGGGGGCCGGTTCCTCGGGCGGCGCGGCGAGGGGAGGGCGGACGGTGCCGGCACACCGGCCGAGGTGCTCGCCTGGCTCCGGGGCGACACGAGCGCCGACGGGGTGCTGCACCTGGCCTGCCATGCCTCGGTCGTGGAGAACGCCCGGCACACGGCGGGGCTGGCCCTGCACGGGGGCGTGCTGTACGCGGAGGAGCTCGCCGAGGCGGTGCGCGGCGCGGAGCACGACGGCCCGGCGCTCGTGGTGCTGGCCGCCTGCCGCAGCCATGTGTCGGGACACGGGCACAACGAGGCGTTCACCCTGGCCACGGCGTTCCTGGTGGCCGGCGCCCGCTCCGTCCTCGGTTCGCTGTGGCCGGTGCCCGACGAGGCGACCTCCGTGCTGATGCTCCTGGCCCACCACTACCTGCGCCGCGAACAGGAGACCCCCGCCGGGGCGCTGCGGCGGGCCCAGCTGTGGATGCTGCGCGGGCAGCGGGACCTCCCCGAGGGGTTCCCCCCGGGGCAGGCCGCCCTGGCCGCCCGGGTGGACCCGGCCGACCTGAGCGCCTGGGCGGGCTTCCTCCACCTCGGCCGGTAGACCGGGCCGGGGCCGCCGCCCGGTCAGGTCTCCGGTACGACGGTGCGCAGCGCGAGCGTACGCGTCGTCCACCGGCCGTACGGGTGCCCGGCGGGGCTGCCGAGGTCCCTGGCGGACGTCTTCGGCGGGGGAGGCGAGAAGCGGAGGACGCCGTCGTCGCGGGACGGGGACTGCGCCCGGGTGCCGAAGGGGCCGGCGGTCCACGCCGGCAGGTGGAACGGCACGGTGGAGAGCTCCTGTTCGGCGACGACCAGCTTCAGCCAGTCCCTCGCCTCCGCCCCCGGGACCGGCGGGCGGCCCTGGGGCAGGGAGAACTGCACAGGCTGCCCGTCCAGGGCGTACCCGGTGCGGCCGGGGGCGATGAAGTGGCCCGGGTAGAGCGTCGAACGGCTCGCGTATCCGTCGGTCAGGTCGAGCAGCATGCACCAGAGGGGCCGGTCGGCCGAGCGGTTGTGCAGGCGTACGGAGAGGAGCGGCGGACGCGGTCCGTCCGCCCCCGGGCCGTAGGCGCAGACGATCTCACCGCTGCCGTCCGGTGCGAGCGGCCGTCCGTCCCCGTCGCCCCACGGGACGATCTCGACCCGTACCAGCCCGTCGAGCGGCGACGGGGGCGACGGCAGGTCCCGCAGCCGGTGCCAGCGCGTCAGATGGGTCAGGCAGTCCGCGGCCCGCCGCGCGTCCTCGGGCGCGGCCAGGGGCAGCGGGGCCACGAAAGGGGTGCCGTCGCGGCGCAGGACGTGGACGGACGGCCCGTGCACCTCCAGGCGGAAGTGCAGGTCGCCCGCCTGCCGGACATCGGACACCCGCCGCAGGAGCGGGGAGGGGCCCGCGTTCGGGCCGGCCGTCGCCAGCGCCCGGTCCAGGGCCTTTACGAGCCCGGCCTCCGCGCCGGCACGGGGAAGCACCGCGAACGTGGCGGCGGGCAGGCCCAGCGCGCTGAGTGCCACGGGGAGGGCCCGGTCCGGACCGGGTTCCCAGCCGAGCGGTTCGACCAGGCAGCGGTCCGTCAGAACGGTACGGACGGCGACGCTCCGGCCGGCCTCCTCGGTACCCACCACGGTGAACTCCGTGGCCGTGGGCCCCGCGGCCGGCTCCCCCTCGGGCAGTCCATGACCCGCCCCGCAGTCCACCTCCCAGCCCTCGGCGCCGTGGCGGAGCAGATGGTCACCGGCCGTGAGCCGGCCCGTGCCGTTCCCGAGGAAGGCGGTGTCCGCGGTGCCGCCCGGCCCGGCCGGAAGGAGGACCGGCTGCTGGTGACCGCCCGAACACCGCACCCGGGCGTCGGCGGCGGACATCACCTCCCGATAGGTGGTGTCCGGACCCGCGGCCCGCGCCGCGTCGAGGACCGCGCGGGTGAACACCCCCTGCCGCAGGCCCCCGAAGTGGGTCTCGTACGCCCGCTGGTCGAGCCGGCAGGCGGCCAGGAGCAGGACGCTCCCCGCCGCCGGGCCCCCGGGGGCCGCCTCGCGGGGCGGGGCGGACGGCCACGGGCCGGGCGCGTACCTCGCGGTGAACGCCGGGTCGCGCGTCGCGCCTCCGGAGAAGCAGCAGTCGAGCACGGCCACCACCCGCGCCCCGCGGGCGGCCACCTCGTCGAGCAGCACCCGGAGCCGTTTGTCGGGCAGCGGGCCGTCCGCGCAGAGCAGGGCCTGGTTGCGGCCGGTCGCCTCGATCAGCAGATCGGCGCCGTGGGCCCACGTCTGGGTGCCGTGCCCGGAGAACCAGAACAGCGCGGTGTCACCGGGGCCCGACGCACCCAGCCGCTCCCGGATGCCTCCCTCCACCGCCGCCGCGGTCGCCTCCCGGTCCAGCAGGACGTGGACGGCGGGCGCGGTCCCGGCCCGGCCGTCGAGCAGCGCCCGCACACCGGTGATGTCGTTGACACAGCCGCTCAGCGGAGGCGCGACGCCCGGTGCGTAGTCGTTGATCCCCACCAGCAGTGCACGGATCGAAGCCATGACCGGGATTCTTCCAGCTCCCGCACGGCCGGTGGCCGCCCGGCCGGGCGCGGGCCGGGCCGGTTCGGGGCGTTGTCCGGTCGCCGGGCACAGGGCGCGGAGCCGGCGGAGAGCCGGTATCACCGGCGGCCGGACCCGCACCCGCCGGGAAAGCCGACAGCGCCGCCGGGGGAGCGGCGGCGCTGCGGGTCATCGGGGCGGGAAGGGGGCGGGGCGGAGGATCACCGGGTCAGGACAGGCCGTGGACGTGCGGGCCGACCGCGTTCGACCAGGCGTTGCCCGCCGTGGCGTCCCAGTTGGTCGACCAGGTCATCGCACCGCGGATGTCCGGGTACGTCCTGGACGGCTTGAAGGAACCGCAGTTGGTGCCCTTGGCCAGGCAGTCCAGGGCGGCGTTCACGACGGACGGGGCGACGTAGCCGCTGCCCGCGCCACGGGTGGAGGCGGGGACACCGAGGCCGACCTGGGACGGGGCGAGGCCGCCCTCCAGCTGGATGCAGGCCAGTGCGGTGAGGAAGTCCACCGAACCCTGCGAGTAGACCTTGCCGTCGCAGCCCAGCATCGAACCGCTGTTGTAGTACTGCATGTTGACGACGGTCAGGATGTCCTTGATGTTGAGCGCCGTCTTGAAGTACTCATTGGACGTCGACTGCATGTCGATGGTCTGCGGCGCCATCGTGATGACGAGGCCGGGGCCCGCCTTCGAGGACAGCGAGCGCAGCGCCTTCGTCATGTAGGTGGAGTTCAGGCCGTTCTCCAGGTCGATGTCGACCCCGTTGAAGCCGTACTCCTGGATCAGGGCGTACAGGGAGTTCGCGAACGCGGTGGCGGAGGCGTCGTTGTTGACCGAGACGGTCCCCTTCTCACCGCCGACGGAGATGATGACGTTCTTCCCCGCGGCCTGCTTGGCCTTGATGTCCGCCTTGAACTGCGCGACGGTGTAGCCGTTCAGCCCCGCCGAGTCCAGGTTGAAGGTGACGGCGCCCGGAGTGGTGGTGGCGTCCGCGAAGGAGACGGCGATGATGTCGTAGTTCGCGGGCACGTCGCTGAGCTTCTGGACGGCCGCGCCGTTGTTGAAGTTCTGCCAGTAGCCGGTCACCGCGTGCTTGGGCACGGAGGTCACCGGGCCGCCGCCGCCGTCCTGCTTGGCCGTACGCCCGCTGACCGTGGCCGACTTGACCGACTCGCCGGCCGCGTTGGTGGCCGTCACCGAGAACTGGTACGCCGTGTCGGCGTCCAGCCCCGAGACCGTCGCGGAGGTGCCGGTGGTGGTGGCCGCCTTGGCGCCGTCGCGGTAGACGGTGTAGCCGGTGGCGCCGGAGACCGTGTTCCAGGACAGGTTCACGGAGGAGGTCGTCGTGGTACCGACGGTCAGGCCCGCGGGAGCCCCGGGGATCGTCGGGCCGGGCTCCTCCGTACCGCCGCCGCCGTCCGGGCCGATGACCTCGACGTCGTCCACGTGGTAGGCCGCCTGGCCGTACCAGCCGTGGGTGTAGACGGTGACCGAGGTGGTGGAGGGGCCGGTGGTGAAGCTGGTCTTCAGCTGCGTCCAGCCGGTGCTGCCCGGCGTCCAGGTGGAGACGTCCGTCGTACCGGTGCCGCTCGCTCCGAGGTAGGCGTAACCGCCCTGCACCCAGGACTTCAGCGTGTAGGTGGACCCCGGCTTCACCGCCACGGTCTGGGAGCACTTGGCGTTGTCCTGGCCGGCGGGGGTGGCCTTGAGGGCGGAGGTACCGCCGTGCACCGGGGAGGTGACGGTGGTCCCGGTGCCGCCGGAACAGGTCCAGTTGGCCAGGCCCGACTCGAAGCCGGCGTTCTTGGCGACGTTGATGTCGGCCGCGGAAGCGGTGGTGACCAGCCCGGTGAGGGTGAGGGCACCGGCCGCCGCGACGGCGACGGCCCCGCCGAGGACGGGACGGGAGCGGCGGCTCCTGCGTCTGCTGCTGCCTGCGAAGCGATCCACTTGCGGCCTCCGGTGGGGGAGTTGGGGATGCGGGCGGGAACGGTGGCCACCGTTGGCGCATAAACTGGTCCAGACCAATCAAGTTGTCAAGACCTCTGGCGGAGCCGATGTGTGCCGACGGGCGACTGCGGAGGGGGCGCGGGGGTGCCCGGCGGGGCGCCCGGTGGGGCGGACGGCGGGGCGAACGGCGGGGTGGACGGCTGGGCGGACGGTGAGCGGGGGGCGCCTGTCGGCGGCCCCGTCCGCGCCCCTGGCCGTGCCCCGGTCCGCGCCCCTGCCCGTGTTCTCTTCCGTTCCCGTGGGCGGCCCCTGTCCGTGTTCTCGCCCGTGTCTCCTTCCGGGTGGTCTCCCGGTCCGTACCGGGGCGGGGGCTTTTCCCGGAAGGACCCGCCCCCGGCGTCGCGGTGGTGACGGAACGCGTATCCGGGCGGCACTCCGGTAAAAGGCCGCTCTCCGTCCTGACGTGCGGAAATGAATTCACCCGCGCTTCGGTTCCCGGTGCGGAAGGTAACCCTCCGCAGTGGTCCGGAAGTTAACCAATTTTGGTTTCGTCCCTTTTCGCACGCGGACGTTCCGAACACGCGTGCACAGTGTTGTCGTACCGGGTCACGATTGCTGTTCTCTGCCCGGTATGACGTGGCTAAAGTGCTGGGAAGAAGCACGGAGCAGCAGCGATTGCGGCCCGCGCCATCATGGCAACGGCCGGAGCCGAACGGGGAAGAGCGTGCCGACCGCGATAGCAGTGACGAGTGCTGATCTGGTGCTGCCGCCGACCGACCAGCAGACCCCGACGGCAGCACTGTTGCAGTCCCCCGAAGCCCAGGGCCTCGAACAGGCCGTCGGCGACATGCACCTCCTGCTGGAACAGCACGGCCATGTCGTCGCGGTCTACCCCTCCGGCATCGGCCCCGCGCACGAGCGCAGGATGCACACCGTCAGGTCGATGCTGGAATCGGACCGGATCGCCCTGCTCAAGGTGGACCTGCCTCCGCTCGGCGTGGCCGTACTGGTGCGCCAGCTGAGGCAGTTGTCCATCTGCGACTTCTCCCCCGGCGTGGTGGCGTCCGCCGCCCGCCTGCTCGCCCACTACATCCACGCCGGCGCCCAGCTCAACTCGGTGGCCCGGCTCGACCGGGTCCCCGTGAGCCTCAGGACGCACGCCAAGTCCTGGGTGCCCGGCTCCCAGTTCGCCGTACTCGCCGCCCCGAAGCCCCAGCTGGTCAAGCTGGGGCCCGCCACCGAGCCGCCGGCGGGCCCCTCCTTCGGTACCCATCTGGCCGTCGCCAAGGGGCAGCTGGCCTCCGACTGGGTCCAGCAGACCCTGGCCCCCGCCTGGCAGGTCCAGGCCATTACGGAGTGCCCGCTGCCTTCGGCGTCGCCGCGCTGGTGGGGGACCGGAAAGCTGGTGGAATTCGCCTCCTATCTGCCGGACATCTCGGTGATCTACCAACTCGTCTCGTCGGTACGGCGGGAGAGCTGCCACTGGTGCGGAATGGAGCTGATCGGCGACCGCTGCGGGTTCTGCTCCGCCCCGCTCGGACCGCCCGAGAACCGAATGCGGGCGACGGGTGTCCTCCCCCAGGGAACAGCCGAACCACCGGGCACCTGACGCCCGCCGAAGACCTCCGCCCTTCGCGTATCCCTCTGCCCGTTGCCCCCGCATCCGATTCGAACGAGGTTGTCCGGCTCATGAACTCCCGCCAGCGCCGCGGCGTGATACTCCTGCTCCTGTCGGTCCTCTGCGCGTTCGGTGCCTTCGCCGGCGTGCTGTCGGTGATCAGTGACGTCAACTCGAAGGTCGGCCCCGAGGTCGACGCCTACCGGCTCAAGAAGAACGTGGAGCCGTACACCGCGCTGAAGGCGGACCAGTTCGAGAAGGTCTCGATGCCCAAGCGCTGGCTGTCCGGGAACGCCGTCACCGACCTCGCGGAGATCGACGGGAAGATCGCGGTCACCCAGCTCCAGGAGGGCTCCCTGATGCAGTCGGACATGATGGTGAAGAGTCCCGAACTGCGTCCGGGCGAACAGGAGATCGCCATCATGATCGACGCGGCCACCGGTGTGGCCGGGAAGATCAACCCGGACGACAAGGTGAACATCTACGCCACCTTCGCCGGTGAACGGGAGGGCGATCCCGCCCAGTCCAAGGTCATCGTCTCCAACGCCAAGGTCCTGGACATCGGACGGCTCACCGCGCTGGAGCCGGCCGACGACGGCCGGAACCGGGCCACCGAGGTCGTCCCCATCACCTTCGCGCTCAACACCCTCGACACCCAGCGGGTCGCCTACGCGGAGTCCTTCGCCGAGCACGTACGGCTCGCGCTGATCGCCCCCGGCAGCGACGGCACCATCCGCCCGGGTGACCGGACCTACACGCTCGACAAGGACAAGTGAGGTCCGGATGACCACCAGGATCCTCCCGGCCGTCGGTGACCCGGACGCGGCCAGGTCCGTCACCACCCTGCTCAGCCAGCTCCCCGACGCGGAACCCGCGGCTCCGGTCGGTGACTCGACCCAGCTGGTCGACATGCTCGCCCGCCTCGCCGGCGAATCCGTCGACGAACTGCCCGAGGTCGTCCTGGTCCATGAGCGGATCGGCCCGGTCCCCGCCCTGGAACTGATCCGGGAGGTCTCCCTGCGCTTCCCCGCCGTCGGGGTCGTGCTGATCAGCATGGACGCGGGGCCGGGTCTCTTCGCCGCGGCCATGGACTCCGGCGCCCGCGGACTGGTCACCCTGCCGCTGGGCTACGAGGAGCTGGCCAACCGGGTGCAGGCCGCCGCCCAGTGGTCCGTCGGCGTGCGGCGCCACCTCGGCACGGGGGGAGACGTCTTCACCGGCCCCGGCGGCACCGTGGTCACCGTCACCGGCGCCAAGGGCGGGGTGGGCTCCACCGTCGTCGCCGTCCAGCTCGCCCTGGCCTCCCAGGCGTCGGGCCGGAGCGTGGCCCTGGTCGACCTCGACCTGCAGACCGGTGACATCGCCTCCTACCTCGACGTCCAGTTCCGGCGGTCCGTCGTGGACCTCGCCGCCATCTCCGACATCTCACCGCGGGTGCTGTCCGACGCCGTCTTCTCCCACTCCACCGGCATGGCCCTGCTCCTGGCACCCGGGGAGGGCGAACGCGGTGAGGAGGTCAGCGACCGTTCGGCCCGCCAGATCGTCAGCGCGCTCCGTTCCCGCTACGAGGTCGTGGTGATCGACTGCGGCAGCCAGATGCAGGGCGCCAACGCGGCGGCCGTCGAGATGGCGGACACCGCCCTGCTGGTCACCACCCCGGACGTGGTCTCCGTACGCGGTGCGAAACGGATCGTACGGCTGTGGGACCGGCTGCAGATCCGCAAGGCGGAGGAGACCGTCACCCTGGTCAACCGCTTCACCCGGAACACCGAGATCCAGCCGCCGCTCATCAGCAAGATCACCGGTACCCGGATGGCGGCCACCGCCGTGCCCGCCGGCTTCAAGGAGCTCCAGGGCGCCGTGGACGCCGGCCGGATGCACGAACTCGACGCGAAGAGCGCCGTCAAACAGGCGCTCTGGAGCCTGGCGGGCGAACTGGGCCTGGTGAAGGCCGCCGAGAGCAAGGAGAAGGGCTCGGGCAAGTACCGCAACGACCGGGGCTCGATCGGACGCACCCGCCGACGGTGACGAGGACCGCCACCGCACCCCGCGGAACCGACCAAGGAGGCACGTCGACCGATGAGCACCGTGGAGAAATTACCGGAGCACGCGCCCGGCGCAGGCCCGGAGCGGGCGCCGACCGGCACCGGCCCCGGGCGGGTGCGCGCGCTGATACCCGGCGGGCGTGAGGGCGAACGCGGCCAGACGGCGATCGAGTTCGTCGGGGTCTTCCCCCTGATCATCCTGGTGCTGGTCGCGCTCTGGCAGTGCGCCCTGATCGGCTACACCTACAGCCTGGCCGGGAACGCCGCCGACGAGGGCGCCCGGGCAGGCACCGGCGCCTCCTTCTGGCAGGCCCAGGCCTGCCGCCGGGCGGCCGAGGAGGACCTGCCGAGCGCCTGGGAGGGCGGGGCGAGCACCGAGTGCCGCTCCGAGTACGGCATGTACCGGGCCGTGGTCAGGCTGAAGGTCCCCGTCCTGGTCCCCGGTGTCCTGAACTTCCCGATGACCGTCGAGGGCACCGCCGCCTCGGTGAAGGAGGGCTGAGCGATGACCGCAGCACCGTCCGCCGCAGAGCGCGCTCCCGGCACGACGGGCCGTACGGGCGGGACCTGTACGGGCGGAGCCGGAGCTCCCCGTACCGGAAGTCCCCGTACCGGAAATGCCCGTACCGGAAGAACCCGTACCGGAAGGGCCCGTACCGGCGTAGTCCGCATCGGTGCGTCCCGTACCGGCGGGACCGGCCCCGGCACGACGGGCCGCACCGGCGCGCCCCGTACCGGCGGAGCCCGCACCGGCGTGCCCCGTACCGCGGGCGGGCGCCGCGACCGCGACCGCGGCCAGGTGGCCATCGAGTACCTGGGCTTCATCCCGCTCCTGCTCATCGTCGGCCTCTTCGCCGTACAGCTCGGTGTGGCCGCCTACACCGTGAACCAGGCCGGCACCGGCGCCCGGGCCGCGGCCCGGATGGCCAGCCACGACCTGCCCACCCTCCCGCCGCCCGCGGCCGGCCACGCCGCGATGAGCTCCTGGCTCGCCGACCAGTCGGTCTTCACCTCCTCCGGGGGATTCGACACCGTGACGTACACCGCGCGGGTCAGGATCCCCTCCGTGGTGCCCGGCATCGACGACTGGGGCTGGGCCGAGCGGAGTTCGACGATGCCCCGCGACTGACCCGACCCGAACCGACCAGGCGGGCCGCACCGAGCGCCGGCCCACCCGACCGAGGAGTTACGGCAATGAGCCTGCGGGCACGCATCACCGCCCCCGAGGAGCGGGGCGAAGGGCGGGAGGACGGCCACATGGTGGCCACCTACCGCGCGAAGCTGCTCCAGGAGATCGACCTCGCGGAGATGTCCTCGCTGGCCGCGGCCGACCGCAGAGCCCGGCTGGAGCGGGTGCTCGGCCACATCATCAGCCGTGAGGGGCCGGTCCTCTCGACCGCCGAACGCTCCCAGCTGATCCGCCGCGTCGTCGACGAGGCGCTCGGCCTCGGCATCCTGTAACCCCTGCTGGAGGACGCCTCGATCACCGAGATCATGGTCAACGGGCCCGACCAGATCTTCGTCGAGCGCGGCGGCAGGGTCGAACAGCTCCCGATGCGCTTCGGCTCGCACGAGCAGCTCATGCAGACCATCGAGCGCATCGTGTCGACCGTCAACCGCCGGGTGGACGAGTCCAACCCCATGGTCGACGCCCGCCTGCCCAGCGGCGAACGCGTCAACGTGATCATCCCGCCGCTCTCGCTGACCGGCGCGACCCTCACCATCCGGCGCTTCCCGCGCGCCTTCACCCTCCAGGAGATGATCTCCTTCGGCTCGCTCGACGAGCAGATGCTGGTCCTCCTGTCCGGCCTGGTGCAGGCGAAGCTCAACATCATCGTCTCCGGCGCCACCGGCACCGGGAAGACCACCCTGCTCAACGCGCTCTCCGGCCTGATCCCGGGCCACGAGCGCATCGTCACCATCGAGGACTCCGCGGAACTCCAGCTCCAGCAGAACCATGTGATCCGGCTGGAGTCCCGCCCGGCGAACGTCGAGGGCAAGGGCCGGGTCACCATCCGCGACCTGGTCCGCAACTCACTGCGTATGCGCCCCGACCGCATCGTCGTCGGGGAGGTCCGCGGCGGCGAGTCGCTCGACATGCTCCAGGCCATGTCCACCGGTCACGACGGTTCCCTCGCCACCGTCCACGCCAACAGCGCCGAGGACGCCCTGATGCGGCTCCAGACCCTGGCGTCGATGTCCGAGGTCGAGATCCCCTTCGAGGCCCTGCACGACCAGATCAACAGCGCGGTCGACGTCATCGTCCAGCTCACCCGCTTCGCCGACGGCGCCCGCAAGGTCAGCGAGATCGCCGTCCTCGACTCCCACGGCCGGGACAACTACCGCATCGTGACCGTCGCCCGGTTCAACGCCCGGCCCATGGCCCCCGACGGCCGGATCCCCGGGGAGTTCCAGTACCTCCCCCTTCCGCGCAGGACCGCCGACCGCCTCTACATGGCCAGCCAGCCCATCCCGCAGGCCTTCGGGGTCGCCGGGTCCGTCGAACAGCTCGCCGCACGAGAGGCCAAGTAGGTAACGCGCCATGGACAACCTCCCCCTGATCACGATCGGCGTCACCCTGTTGTGCGGTGTGCTCGGTGTCATGGGCCTGCACACCTTCAGCGCCGGACGTGCCGAGCGCGACGCCCTGGTGGAACGCCTGTCCCACACGGGCCAGATCCCGGACACCGGACGCCACCGCCGCTTCCCGGGAGTCGACCGCAGGCTGCGCACCACCGCACTGGGCCGGAGGATCGAACTGAAACTCGCCGCGACCGGCCTCGACATCAGCCCCGGTGAGTTCTTCGTCTACGCCGTCGTGGCCGTCGCCGCCCTCTGGGCGATCGCCTCCTCGCTGCTCGCCGCGTTCTTCGGCCCGGTCGCCGCGGTCATCGCGGTCTGGGGCGCCAACACCTTCCTGAACTGGCAGCGCACCAAGCGCACCGAACGCTTCATCAACCAGCTCCCCGAACTCTCCCGCATCCTCGCCAACGCCACCCAGGCCGGACTCGCGCTGCGTACGGCCATCTCCATGGCGGCCGACGAACTGGAGGCGCCCGCCGGGGAGGAACTGAGCCGGGTCGCCCGTCGCCTGGCGGTCGGCGAGTCCCTCGACGACGCCCTGAGCGAGCTGACCGACCGGCTCCCCTCACGCGAACTCGTCGTCCTGGTCACCACCCTCGTCCTGTCCAACCGGGCCGGCGGCACGGTCGTCAGCTCCCTGCGCAACCTCACCGAGACCCTGGAGGAACGCAAGGAGACCCGGCGCGAGGTCAAGACCCAGCTCTCCCAGGTCACGGTGACCGCCTACGCCGTCCCCGTCTTCGGGCTCGGTTCCCTGCTGCTGCTCAACGCCGTCATGCCCGGCGCGCTCGACCGGATGACCGGCGCCTTCATCGGACAGGCCGCCGTCGTCGTCTCCATCGCCCTCTACGCCCTGGGGTTCTTCGTCATCCGCCGCCTGTCCCGCATCGACGTCTGAAGCCGAGGAGGTTACTGACATGAACATGAATCTGTTGCTCGCCCTCGTGGCCGGGCTGTCCGTGTACGGGGCCATCCTCGGCATCCGTATGTACCGGGCGGACGCCGAACTGCCCAGCGACCTCGCCGTCGCCCTGGAGGTCGGCGCCAGCCGCACCGGCGCCGTCGGGTCGGGTATCGACCGGATGGGCATGCGCTGGGCCCCGGCGGTACTCAGGATGATGGGCCCCAAGGCCGTCAACAAGAAGCGCCACCAGATCGACATGGCCGGAAACCCCGGCGGCCTCACCATCGACCGCTACGCCGCCCGCCGGGCGGTGTACGGCGTCCTGGGGCTCGCCGGCGCCTTCTCGATGCTGCTCCAGGGACAGCTCGTCCTCGCCCTGCTGATGATCCTCTTCGGCCTGTTCTGGGTCGAGGCCGGCATCTGGTCCGCGGTACGCGTGCGCCGGGAGCACATCGAGCGCACCCTCCCGGACTTCCTCGACGTACTGGCCGTGGTGGTCTCCGCGGGCCTCGGCTTCCGCCAGGCCCTGGAACGGGTGGCCGGCAAGTACGAGGGCCCCTGGGCCGACGAACTCCACATCACCCTCCGCCAGATGGACATGGGCGTCAGCCGCCGTCAGGCGTTCGAGGAGCTGCGCAGGCGCAACGACTCTGAGCAGGTCGCCATGTTCGTGACCGCGCTCCAGCAGGGCGAGGAACTCGGCGCCCCCATCGTCGACACCCTCATCGCCCTCGCCAACGACATGCGCCGCACCGACGCCCAGGCGGCCCGCCGCAAGGCGGCCAAGGCGGTCCCGAAGGCGACGTTCGCGGTGACCACCTTCCTGCTGCCGGGGACGCTGATCCTGCTGACCGTGGGGTTCGTCTACGGCGCGAACGTCGACCTCGGCTTTCTGGGCGGGTGATGAGACGGAGCAGAGCGGGAATGACGCGATGGGCTGCACCGGAAAGCGCAGGGAGGTGGGACGGACATGGCGAGCCAGTTCAGGCTTTTCACCATGCGGCTGAGGGAGGAACTGGGCACGGCGTCTGAGGCTCGGCCGCCACGCCCCGCTCTTGCCATCCAGGTCAACGCCCTGCAAGCCTTGTGCCGCCAGGTGTTCGGCTTCCGGCTGGCCATGGTCGCGTTGGCTACTCCCTTTGCCCTCGGTGGCACAGCACCGGGACTTGCCACCTGGCTCGTCGGCTCGGCAGTCCTGGTCACCTTCATGGGTTCCTACGTTCTCTTCCGAGACTGGGAACGCTTCGGGCCGGTCCTCCTGCGCCACCCCTGGGCCCTCGGCATCGACGCGCTCTTCGGCGCCCTCCTGCTGATCACCGCCACCCCGGACTCCACCCTCGCGTACGTCACGGTGTGCACCCCGCTCCTCGGCGGCCTGGTGGCCGGCTGGCGGGGGGCGGCCGCTCTCGCCGTCGTCCAGATCCTGATCGTCACCACGGTGTACGCGGCCGACGAAACCCTCCGGGCGTTCCCCGCCGGACTGCTGCTGCCCGGCTTCTGTGTGATCGCGGGGGCTGTCGGCGTCACCCTGCGCAACCTGCTGCTCAGATTCGGTGAGGCCAGTCAGGCACTCACCGAGACGCGGGCCCGGCTGGCCGTCGGCCAGGCCGTGGAGGACGAGCGCACCCGCCTGGCCCGGGAGATGCACGACTCCGTCGCCAAGACCCTGCACGGTCTCGCCCTGGCCGCCGACGGTCTCGCCCGCTCCTCGGACCGTATGGACCCGCTCACCGTGAAGCACCAGGCGGAACTGGTCGCTCGCTCCGCACGGCGGGCCGCCGCCGAATCCCGTGAACTCCTCTCCGACCTGCGCCGTGAATCCGGCCTGGACGGCGGAGTGGAGGTGCTGGCCGAACTCAAGGCCCGTACGGAGGACTTCACCCGGCGCCACGGCCTGCCCGCGGCCTTCCGGAGGCTCAGCGACATGCCCGTGCCCGCCGTCCCCCACGCCGTGGCCCGCCAACTGCTCACCATCGCCTCGGAGGCGATGGAGAACGCCCACCGGCACGCCAGGCCCACCTACCTCGTGGTCCTGGCCGGTATCAAGGGCGACGTCCTGCGGATCACGGTGTACGACGACGGACAGGGCCTGCCCAGAGGGACCACGCTCGACGGCCTGAAGCAGGCCGGGCACTTCGGTCTCGTCGGCATGGTCGAACGTGCCGCGTCCATCGGAGCCAGGATCCGCATCGGCAAGGGCAAGGCGGCCAAGGGGACCGAGGTCCGCCTGGAACTGCCGACAGCCGCACTCGCGACCGGACCGCCGCCCGGTCCGGCGGACCTCAGACCCTTCACCCCCCTGCTGAACTGAACCGCCCGGTCCACCGGCCGGCACTCTCCGTCCCCACTCCCCGACACCCTGGAAAGGAGGTCGCGACATGCCGGAAGACAGTTCCCGCTCGTCGGGTCAGCACTGGGCCACGCAGAACCACGCGTCCCAGCACACCTCGTCGCACGCCGGGCCGCCCAGCTCGGAGTACGGCACGTCCGGGCACCACGTCCCTCAGCGCTCCGCGGCATCCGAACAGCCACTTCCGCCCTTCCCGATGGGACCAGGAACCCCCGCCCAGCCCTTGAGGGTCGTCGTCGCCGACGACAACCCGGTGGTCCGCGCCGGACTCGGTGTCCTGCTGTCCGGCCGGGCCGACATCGAGGTGGTCGCCGAGGCGTCGGACGGCCGGCAGGCCTACGACGAAGCCGTACGCCACCGCCCCGACGTGGTCCTCCTGGACGTCCGCATGCCCGGCGTGGACGGCATCTCGGCCCTCCCTCACCTGGTGAGGGTTGCACCCGTGATGATGTTGACCTACAGCAGGGAGAGCGAGATCGTCCACGAGGCGCTCCGTCTCGGCGCGGGCGGTTACCTCGTCCACGGCGAGTTCACGGCGGACCAGCTCGTCCAGGCCGTACGCGACACCAGGGCGGGGCGCGCCCACTTCACCGCAACGGCCGCCGACGCACTCCTCGCCCATATGCGGCAAGGGACACCACAGCAGGGCCGGTCCCTCCCGGAAGGCCTGGGAACCGCCCTGGCCCCGGATGCCCCCCGCCCCGACACCGGCCGGGCCGCCCCGTCGCCCACCACGTCGCCGTACGGGCGCGGAGCCTGGAGCGCCGCCGGTGCGGGCGACCCGCGACCCGCTGAGAAAGGGCAGGGTCTTTCGCAACTGCAACCTGCTGTGGCACAGTCTTCGACTGGTGGGCCGGCGGAACGTCTTTCCAGGCCCAACGCGGCACACTTCGGGCTGAGTTCGAGGGAGGTGGAGGTCATGGACCTGATCGCGTCGGGGATGAGCAACCAGCAGATCGCCGCCACCTGCTTCATCAGCGAGAAGACCGTCAAGAACCACATCAACCGCATCTTCACCAAGCTGCACAGCGCCAGCAGGAGCGAGGCAATCGCCCGATGGCTCGGTACGGCACCGAGCGGAGGGCGCGGTGCCGGGGGGACGGGCAGCCATGGATGAGCGGGGGAGGGGGCGCGGGCGGGTAGGGCCGAGGACCCAACTCGGTCTTTGGGCCCGCGTTTGGGTCCATGGGCCCTCCGGCGGGCAGGGCCGTCCGGCGTACGTTTCCCGTGTCGAAAGCGGAACCGGCCAGGAGGAAGCCGGTTCCACGGAAGACGCCACAGGGACTTACGCGTCGGCCGCCCCACGGCCGGCCGATACCGGAGGGGAACACCATGTCGAACAACGTCATGCTGAAGGCCGCAGTGGACACCCAGCTCGCGGTGCGCGGCTGGAGGAACACGGTCGTCTCCCGGATGACCGGCCGCGAGCGTTCGAAGGGCCAGACGGCCTTCGAGTACCTGGGCATCATCCTGGTGGTCGTGGCGATCATCGGTGGCATCGTGGCCTCGGGCATCGGCGGAGCGATCCAGGGGAAGATCACCGAGCAGATCGACAACATCAAGGCCGGCTGATCCTGACTCACCGCGCCGACCGAGGGCAGGCCTTCCCCATCTACATCATGATGGTGGCGGGTCTGCTCTTCGTCGCGTTCGCCTTCTTCGCTGTCGGCCAGGCGTCCGCCACTCGCAACGGCGCTCAGGGAGCGGCGGACGCCGCTGCCCTCGCCGCCGCCCAGGACGCCCGGGACGAACTGGGGCCGCCGCTCTTCGCCGCCCTCCAGTCCCCGCAGACGTTCGACCAGTTCCTCCGTGACTACCGTTACGGCTACGACTCCTGCCCTCATGCGGCCCGCTTGGCCGCAGCCAACGGGTCGGATCTGCAGGGATGCGACTGGGAGTACGGATACCTCCGCGACCGGGTGACCGCGCAGGTCAGGACTCAGCAGCCGGTGGGCAGTTCCGTCATCCCAGGCACCGAACGCGAGTACGCGACCGCCGATGCGACGGCCGTGATCGAGTTCCGGTGCACCTGGAAGGCCAAGGAGCTGATCTTCACCTTCGACTGCGACACCCGGTCCGGGATCGTGATCGACCCCACGGACCCGCAGCCTTGGGCAGAGTTGAGCAAGGCTCTCTTTGCCGTACACCTGGTCGACTGACAAGCGAAACAAGGAATCGAGGAACGGGAATCTCATGAGCATTCGGCGGACCACGAAGGCCCGGCGCGGTGCATCAGCTGTCGCGATGACAGCTGTCCTGGCGCTCGCTGTGGCCGGCTGCGGTGGTGAAGGTGAGGGGGGGAACGGAAGTCGGACGCGAACGCGTCGACCGCTCCCCAGACATCCGGAAGCGACGACAAGCAGCAGGACACCGCGGCCGGCGAGGAAAGGGACCCGAACGCCAGGCTCGCGGTTCTCAAGGGCGCGGACTCCATGGAGTACACCGTGACGTCAGCAGTCCGCGATTCAGGGGGCTTCGTCACCATCACGGGCGACATGAAGAACACCGGCAGTGAGGCCTTCTACAAGGTACCCAGCTGGCGCGGCAATGAGAAAGAGATCATTGCCGGGTCGGGCGAGGCGGTGAGCGGCGGGACGCTCGTCGATTCCCAGGGCAAGAAGCGTTACTACGTGCTGCGCGACACCGATGGACGCTGCCTCTGTACCTCAGGACTCTCGAAGGTCGATGCGGGCAAGTCCGTCCCCGTCTTCATGCAGTTCCCGGCGCCCCCCGTCGGCACGACGGAGGTCGACTTCACCATCCCGACCTTCGACACCGTCAAGATCAAGATCTCCGAGTGAGCGACACCATGACGGATAGCCGACAGAAGCCGTACCTCTCGCGCTTCGCCATGAGTGCCGTCGCCACGGCCGTCCTGGTCACCGGTGCCCAGCTGGCCGTGATCTCCCCGGCCTTCGCCGACGACGGACCGAGTGTGCCCCCGGGCATGGAGGAGACCGCCGAGGCGCCGGTCAAGGTGGACCCGAACGATCCGGACCTCAAGATGCCCGAAGGCGGCACCCTGGCTCCGGAGAAGGTCCTCAACATCAAGTCCGTGGTCGAGGACCTCGGGGGTGAGGAACGCCGCGAGGAGAGCAACTCCAGCATCAAGTTCGCCCTCCAGGCCGAAGTCCTCTTCGGCAAGGACAGCGCCAAGCTGAGTGCCGCCGCCAACTCCCGCATCGCGGCCATCGCCGCAGAGATCGAGAAGCAGAACGCCACCAAGGTGCGCATCTTCGGCTTCACCGACGACCTCGGCTCCTCCGCCCATGGAGACGTGCTGTCCAAGCAGCGGGCCGAGGCGGTCAACTCGGTGCTGTCCAGGCAGCTCGACCCGTCGATCACCTTCGAGATCCGCGGTTACGGCGAGCAGTACCCCATCGCCGACAACAGCACGGAGGAGGGCCGGAAGAAGAACCGGCGCGTGGAGGTCTCCTTCCCGCGCGGTGAAGGTTCCTGACCCCGCCTGCCCGCCCGCGTCCCGCCCGCTTGCCGTGTGCACGGGAGCCGCAGGCTCTCATCGCTCGATGCGTCATCCGGGCGGGTTCTCCCACGGTGGTGGCACCCGAGCCACCGCTGTGGGAGACCGCCTGTCAGCGGTGGCTGCCACCATGGGGGCATGACCGATCCGTACCTGACCGCAGGCAACGTCTGGCAGCTGCGCCACGGCCCCCAGGAGATCGCCCGGTTGGCGGTCACCGGCACCGACATGCCCTGGGTCCGTGCCGAGGTCGAGACGCTCCCCGGTTTCGAGCGGTTCCGTCCGGTCTTCGCCGACCAGGAGCAGGCCCTCGAAGAGGAGGACTGGGACCGGGCCGACGCCTGCTACGACCAGATCCGTACCGCGCTCACCCTGACGTTTCCCGACGGCGGCCGGGTCGCCGAGTTCATGCTGCGCATCCACGGCGACGGCACCGCCGGCTGGCGCTGGCACCACGAGCCCTTCGTCCCCTTCGGTACGGCCGGACCGTGACGTATCGGGCGTCGCTGCTCCCGGCAGGGAGCGGTACGCGGCCGGGGGGTCACCGGAGGGTGACTTCGCGGGGGCCGTTGAACGGTGCCAGTGACAGCACCGTCTTCGGTGTCCGCAGCCTTCCCTCCTCGGCGAACAGTTTCCGCGCCGCATCGAAGGGAACGTCGCCGGATGTCACCCGCGCGGCCCGGTCGTACAGCTCGTAGGCCGTGTCCGCCAGCTTCCCGCCGTCGTCCGCTCCCGCCCCCCAGGTGTCCCACAGCAGTGTCTCCACCTTGTTCAGCGCCGCGAGGTCGACCCGGACGCAGTGCGCCACGAACCACTCCCCGAACATCGGGCCCTCCTCCGGTGGGTGAAGGCCGAAGGCCTCCGGAGCGGCGTCTCCCGCCCGGATGGCCTGCCACGCCCTGCCCGCGACCAGGAAGCGGTCCCGTGGTACGTCCATCGGGTCGAAGTCCGCTCTCCAGGCGTCGGCGACCACCGGGTCCGCCAGCTGCGGATCGGCGAGCAGCCAGCCACGTTCGCGGTCCCAGTACTCGGTGACCGCATGGTCGGCATGGAAACCGTCAGGGCCGAGGTAGTCGGCGAACCCGTACCTCAGGCGTGCGGGCACCCCTATGTGGCGGAGGAACGAGCAGTACAGCAACGCGAAGTCGCGGCACACACCCACGAAACGGTCACCGGCCCCGCGCCGCTGTGTGAGGGGGGAGCCGTTCCGTTCGATGACGATCCGCACGATGTCATCGAGGTAGCGCGTCTCGGCGTCGTTGTGCAGGCGCTCCTGCGGGACGGTGTGCCGGAACAGTCCGCCTTCCAGTCGGTGTATCAACAAGTCCCGTGCGATACGTATGAGTTGACGTGGATCATCGGGAAGCCCGCTGTACAGCCGGCTCAGGTCGCCGGGGTCGGAGAAGGTGCTCTGGACGGTGTAGAAGGCGGCGGTGTCCCGCGCGAGGCGCGCGCATGGCATGACTGCCCCCCGGAAGGAATCGGCCTCATGTTCGATTGCTGGGCCGGTGCGCCTCACCGTGCCAAAATCTGCCCGCCCTTGTCCAGAAGCCAGAAGCCAGAAGCCAGAAGCCGGAATCCAGAAGCCGAAAGGCAGAAGGCTGAAGACAGAAGGCATATGTCCAGGCGGCCCGTGTATCAGACCCCGGGCTCCGGCCCGCCCCCGTGCGGTCAGGGCCGGTGGCACAGGGCGGACGGGATGACGTTCCACCTGTTCCGGCGGAAGGGAAGGGGGCCGAGGGCGCGGCCGGAAGAGCGTGGAGGCACCGGGCCGCGCGCCGGGTGCTATCCGACGGTGATGGATCCGACGAAGGCGTCGAGGTCCGAGGGGCTCAGCGAGCCCTTCACCGCGTCGATGCGGATCGCGAAGGGCACGCCCCCGGAGTCCACACCGGCCACCACCACCCCCGACATCCGGGTGCCCTTCACGGGGGTCCGGTCCTTGCCCGAGGAGGTGAACTCGTAGTCGATCCGGCGGGCTTCGCGGGCGCTGCCCTCGCCGGCGAGCCGTACGTCCCGGGTGTCCGTGCGCGTCGTGCCCAGTCCGATCCCGGCACCCGCCGCCGCGGCCGCCTCCCGGGCGTCGTCGACCCCTGTGGCGAAGTCGAGCTGGACCGAGACCATGCCGGTGCGCAGGCCGTCCTCCTCCTTGAGGGCCACCGCCGCGTTGGCCTCGGCCCGCTCGGCGGCCGGCTGCGGGACGTACCCCTCGTCCTCCGGGTAGCCGGCGGACACGCTCCCCGCGTCCAGCGTTCCCCAGCCGTCCGGGATCTCCGCCCCGCCCGTACCACCACCGCCGCCACCGCAGCCGGTCAGCAGCGTCAGCCCGAGTACGGCCGCCACCACCGCGCCGCCGCCACGGACGGCACCGGCCGCCCCGCCCCGCTCCGCCGCCCCGTCCCGCTTCCTGGATGCCGTCAACGCCCTCACCTCGTCGCCCTCGTCCCTTCGTCCACCGCGTTCACCGTGCGCAGTAGCTGTACGGCAGATACGTCCGTCTGTCGCCCTGCGGCGCCCCGAGGAACCGGGCGTCCGTCAGGGTCTCCTCCTTGTGCGAGCCGGAGACGGAGAACCCGAGGCTCATCCCGAGCGAGATCTCGAAGCCGAAGTTCTGGGCGTCGGTCACACCGTCGTACCGCATGGTGCTGGACAGTCCGTCGTCGAACATCAACTGCTCGAAGGGGTCGTCGCCCGTGGGCCGCTCCTGGAGGGAACGGTCGCCGAACAGGTAGGCGAACGGGGCGGTGTTGTCGCCGGAGCCGTCCAGCCACTGCTCGGCGACGGCGCGCATGGCCTCGGTCTCCGGGTCGGTCTCCTTGCCGAAGACGATCGAATCGGTCTGGATCTCGATGCCGCTGTCACCGGACGAGTCGGTCACGTTGCCCTTGCCGCCGCGCTTGTCGTCGCCCTTCTCACCGTTGTCGCCGCCGATCTCGATCTTCCCCGACGCCGACCCCGATTCGACCGTCTGCGTCATGTTGATCTGGACCAGCTTGCCGGTCCTCTGGTCACGGGTGACGGTGATGGTCCCGGTGCGGTGGTGCTTCCCGCTCACGCTGCCGCTGACCGGGCCCGCGTTGCCGCCCGCCTTGCCCTCCAGCTCCAGCTTGGCGGTGTACGTGTACGACTCGTTGCCGTTCACGCCGTCGTGGGTGATCGTCACCTCCGGCGAGAACGTGGCCCTGCCGCCCAGCTTCGCGCCCAGCTCGGAGTCGTCGCCGTCCTTGACGGACAGGCCGCCGTCCGCGTAGACGTTCAGGCCGATCGTCGAGTAGGAGATCTTCTTGTCACCGATCTTCTTCTCGATCTCGTCCTGCTTCTCGCCCCACTTCATCCCCGCGTACCAGTTGCCGCCGTAACCGCCGCTGTGGGTCATCGAGGTCTCCCACATCTTCATCTCCTCGATGTCGTCCCTCAGCCGCTCCGCCTCGGCCTCACTCCCGAAGACCCAGGTGTCCCCGTTGGTGATCTTGATGCCGCCGCCGACGTCGATGTCGGCCTTGCCCAGCTTCCCCAGTTTGACGCCGGGGGTGCTCGCGGTCGCACCCGCCGAAGCGGCGTCGGTGAACGTCATGTAGACCAGCTTGTCGTTCTCGTCGACCTCGCCGTCCCCGTTCACATCGGTTGCGGCCTGCGCGACCTTCTGCTGGAAGCCGTACTCCTCGCCCCACTCGAACCAGCCGATCTTCACCTTGCCGCCCGCCGTGTCGGTGAGGCTCGACACCTGGCACATCGCGGGTTCGTAGTCCGCGTCCGTCTTCGGCGCCGCCGAGTCCCCGCCGCCCGTGGCGCAGGAGCCCCCGCCCCCCGTCAGCGCGGACACGGCACAGCGGATGCGCTCCCCGATCCGCCCGCCGACCCCCGCCATCGCCAGCGCCCCGACCAGCGCCACCACCAGCAGGACGACCCCGAGGTACTCCGCCGCCGTGGCACCGCCGTCCCGCCAGTCGTACGAACGCGAGTACGGCGCCGAGGCCCCGCCGTCCTCCCGGTCCTCCAGCAACCGGTCCAGGCCCAGGCCCACCGCCGTGCCCGTGGCCATCGCGACCACCGGCATCAGGACACCCTCGGTGCCCACCACGTCCCAGGTGACCGCGTAACCGAGGACGAGCCCCGCCACCGGCACCGTCACCGTGCCCAGCGCGAACAGCACCCGCGTACCGCGCTGTTCGCCGGGCAGCACCCTCGCCGAGGCCAGCACCGTCAGCACGGTCACCAGGACGGCGGGCAGATGCAGCAGGGCCAGCCGCCAGCCGAACGTGCCGAGGCGCTCCCCGTCCGCCAGCGTGTCCACGAGCGCCCGCGAGAACAGCAGACCGGTCACGGCATAGACCAGCGCGCCCGCCGCCCAGCAGCGGGTCAGTGGGAAGAACCAGCCCCCCGAGCCCCCGCCGGACCCGGACCCGGGGCGTATGTGGCCCGCGCCGCCACCTCCCCAGCCACCGCCACCGCTCACGGCCCGACCTCCTGTCACCGCCCGCCTGCTGTGCCCCGACGGGGGGAGCGTACGGCCGGTACGCGCCCCTGGCCTGGGCCCCCGGCCCCAAACCCGGGCCCGAACCCGGACCCGAAGCCGGCCCGGGAGGGGACACCACGGCCCCGTCCCGGCCCGCCGGAGGGGCCCGGGGAACGTTCCGGCCGGGGCCGCCGGTGGGTCCGTGGGCCCACGCGCCGGAACCGGGTGGCTGCCTACGCTCGCCGGTGAGCCGGTGAGCCGGTCAGGCCGACCGAGCCGGTCAGGCCGGCCGAGCCGGCCGCGGAGTGAAGTGTCCACGCTGTGAAGGAGTGAGGCGTCCCATGGTTTCCGGCTTCTTCCACTCGTACCACCTGGGCTGGGCCCGCACGGACGCCCGCACCCTGCTCGGCGACCTCGAAGCGGCGGGGCTGCGGATCGCCCAGCCGGACACCGGCCGGATCCTCCTCGACAGCCACGACCCCGCGTCGCCCGCCGGGACGGCGTCCACACGGTCCCGGGTGACCCGCGACCAGTTCCTGTCCCTCGCCGGCCTCGAACGGGTCCCCGCCGTCGGCGTCCGGCTCTGGGTGCGTCACGACCTCGACGTCCTCATGCGGATCCGGCGGGCCGGGGACCGGGCCGTCGCCGTCGAGTTCGGCCTCGGCGGACTGCCCGTACCGGAACGCGAACGGGCGGTCCGGGCCATCCGGCTCACCGTCGGCCGGGCGTCCGTACTCTGCATCGGGTTCGTCCTGGACCGTACGGGCGTCAGCGCCGGCAGTGACTGGGACGGACTCGTCGTCGACGGTACGGCCCTCCTCGACGGCTGGCCCGACGTCCTCGCCGTCCGCGAGGGCATCGCCGCCGCCCACCCCCAGCTCGCCGCCCTCGAATCCGTCGCCCAGTCCCCGTGGCGCGTCTTCGGCAGCGCCGCCCTCAGCGTCTGAAGGAACGGCGGCCGCGCACAGGAAGGCTGACGCCGGGTTGGGTCCGGAGGCCCAAGACGCGGCGGACGCCCCGCTCTAACTTCGGTGGTATGTCATCGCTGGGGGATATGCGTCGTCGGGTGTCTCGTCGGGTGCGCCGTTGGTCGCGGACGGCTGTGCCGCGGACGGGTGTGCGCCTTGTGGGGCTGCGGCGGGCCGGCGGGGGCCAGCGTGGCCAGGGGGCGATCGAGTACGTCGGCCTGGTCATGGTGGTCGTGGCGATCGTGGGCGCGCTGGTGGCGACCGGGATCGGCGCGGAGCTGACGGAGAAGATCAGCGCTCAGGTGTGCCGGATCGCGGGTGGTGGTGACTGCGGCACGGGGGGTGGCGGCCCTGAGGCGCGAGGCGGGGACCAGGGGCTGCCGGGGGAGGGTTCGCCTGCTTCCGACGGCGGTGACGGCGAGGGGGACGGTTCCAAGTCGCAGACGGAGCTGGACTACGACGCAGCGTTGAAGGAGTTGCAGGACGCTCAGCGGGCGGAGCGGGAGAGCTCGGACAAGGCGGTCGAGGCGGCGAAGGAGCTCGCGAAGATCCTCGCGGACGAGTTGGGGATCACGGACGCGCTGGACTGCATCACCAAGGGGGACATGGGCGCGTGCACGGAGACGTTGATCAACGTCCTGCTGAGCCTGGTGGGCGGCGCGGTCGGGAAGCTGGCGGCGAAGTACGGGGCGCCGTGGAAGTGGAAGAAGGCCGTCGAGCTGATCAAGAAGCTGAAGAAGCACGGCGGTGATCTGTACGACGGGCTGACGGACCTGATCAAGAACCGTAAGAAGGTCAGGGACGCGCAGAAGAAGCTGGACGACGCGAAGGGCAAGCTGGACCGGGAGAAGAAGGACCCGCCGAAGAAGGACGAGGACAAGCCGGACGACACACCGACGAAGTGTCCGACGAACCACAGTTTCCCGCCCGGGACGCGGGTCCTGCTGGCGGACGGGCGGCGGGTCGGGATCGAGGAGGTCACGGCGGGCTCGGTGGTGTGGGCGACGGATCCGGTCACGGGCCGGACCGAGGCGCGCCGGGTCGAGCGGCTGATCACGACCCATGAGGACAAGGACTTCACCCGGCTGGTGTTCCGTACGCCGACGGGGCCCGCGGTGGTCACGGCGACCGATACGCACCCGTTCTGGTCCACCGACCGCGAGGCATGGATCGATGCCGGTGACGTCCGTCCCGGAGCGGGACTGCGTACCGACGAGGGCACCGCACTGACCGTGGCCTCCGTCTCCCGCCACACCCTGCGGCAGACCACCCACGACCTCACCGTCAACGGCATCCACACCTACTATGTGCTCGCCGGAACCACACCGGTACTCGTCCACAACCAGACCCCCTGTGACCCCTGGACCTCGGAGAAGAAGTACGACGAAGACGGTCACCCGGTCGACGGGACCCGGATCCCGACGGACGATGCCCTCGACGCGGCGGAGAAGTGGCTCGGCCCCGGTTACTACGAGCCCGTGCCGGGCAGCGGGCGATTCGTCTCGAAGGACGGCACGCGTGTTGCCAGGATGGGCGAGTCGGACATCACCGGACAGCACGGTGGCGGTCCGCACATGAACTTCGAGCGTCTGGCCCCCAACCCCAGGAAGCCCGGCAAGTCGATGGTCGTCGAGAACCGGCACATCTACCTCGAATAGAACACGCACCCGGGGCCGTCGAGCCGACGGGCGCGACGGCCCCGCCGTGACCCCCTCATGAGGAGCTGCATCAGCAATGGACCACACGATCGATGTCCCGGAACACCGGCCTGACGCCGGGCTGCGCTTCGCCTGGGACGACGGTTTCGAGATCGAGGTCTCGGCCGGACCGGCGGAGGTCGTCATCAGGGCGAACCGCGCCGGACTGACTTCGCTGGCACGCCACCTGCTGACCCTCGCCCAGGAGGGCGTACATCCGGGCTCGCACCTCCATCTGACGGCCCAGCAGGAAATCGAGTCGGATCACGACCTCGTCCTCGAACTGATGAAGGAGGACTGAGCCTCCGCGCCGGCAGGCTCGCAGACAGCCCCCGGCGCCTGTGTCTGTGCAGGCACCGGCACCCGCACCGGCACCGGCACCGGAACCCGCACCCGCACCGGTGCAGGCGTCCCGTCCTACGAGGAGGCCGAGGCAGGCTGTTCGGCCGGTGCCCCGGCATCCGCCCGGCGCCTGCCGCGCAGCCGCCCGCCGACCAGGAGGTGCGCCGCGATACCGAACACCAGCCCCCAGAACGCCGAACCGATCCCGAACAGGGTGACCCCCGAGGCCGTGGCCAGGAAGGTGACCAGCGCGGCCTCCCGGTCCTTCTCCTCCCGTACGGCTCCCGCCAGCCCACCGGACAGGGCACCGAGGAGCGCTACCCCGGCGAGGGCGGCGACCAGCTCCTTCGGCAGGCCCGCGAAGAACGCCACCAGCGTCGAGCCGAACGCCCCGACCACCAGGTAGACCACGCCGCAGGCGACACCCGCGACGTACCGGCGCCGGGGATCACGGTGGGCCTCCGGCCCCGTGCAGATCGCCGCGGTGATGGCGGCGAGGTTCACCGCGTGCGAGCCGAAGGGGGCGAGCACGGCCGAGACCACTCCGGTCGAACCGACCAGCAGCCTGTCGTCGGGGCGGTAACCGGAGGCGCTGAGCACCCCGACCCCGGGAGCGTTCTGGGAGGCGAGCGTGGCGAGGGTCAGCGGCACCGCGATGCCGACCAGTGAGGCCACGGAGAAGGCGGGCGCCGTGAACACCGGCTGCACCAGACCGACATGGTCCAGCCGTACGCGCAGTTCCGCGGTGGCCGCGCTGCACACCACACCGGCGACCAGGGCGAGCAGCACGGCGTACCGGGGGAGCCACCGCTTCCCCAGGAGATAGGCCAGCAGCACCGAACCTGCGATGACCGGGGCGCTCTCCAGCGAGGTGAACACGTCCGCGCCGAACGAGAACAGGATGCCCGCGAGCATGGCCGAGACGACCGCCCCCGGCACGAGCCGCATCAGCCGCCCGAAGACCCCGGTCAGCCCGATCAGGGCCGTCACCACCCCCGACACCACGAACGCGCCGATCACCTCGCCGTAGGCGTACGAACCGATGCTGGTCACCAGCAGCGCGGCCCCGGGTGTGGACCAGGCGGTGACGACCGGCATCCGGGTCCGCAGGCTGAGCACGACGCAGGTGAGCCCGCTGCCGATCGATATCGCCCAGATCCAGGAACCGGTCCGCCCCGCGTCCAGATGGGCCGCGTGCGCGGCGGACAGCACGATGACCAGGGGACCCGAGTAGGACACGACGACCGCGACGACGCCGGCGAGCACGGCGGACAGGGACAGATCGCGCAGCAGCCGGGGCGGGGAGGCGGGTACGCGGGCCGGGGGCCGCTCGGCCGTCTCCTCCGCCGGGGCCGATGAACCGGTCGCCATGTGTTCTGCCGCCTTCCTGCCGTGCCGTGCCGCGCGCGCACCGCGCCCGAGCCGTGCGTGCACCGCGCCACGCGTGTACCGGGCCCGAGCCGCGCGTGTACCGCGCCCGAGCCGTACGGGCGGGTGCGCGCCGTACGCCCCGAACCCTTCCATGCCCTCCCGCGTCCGCTCCGCCCCGTCCGGCACCCGGGACAGGACACCGCGGCCCGGACGGGTGGGCGGCCCGGACACGGCAGGACCGCGAGCCGGGGCGCCGGGGGCCGAGACCGCCTCCGGACAAGGGCGCCGCTTCCGGTGGTACGTCATCGCCGGGGACGCTCGTCGTCGGACGCCCCGCCGGTCCCGTGGCCCGCGCCCGCCGGTCCCGTGGCCCGCGCCCGGCTGACCGGGGCCGCCCGGAGAGGGGCCGCCCCGCCCGGGCCGACATAATCGGCCGTATGCCTCATGCCGAGACCCGGACCCGCCCCCCGGTGCCGTCCCCCGGACCGACGCCGCCCGGCCCGCCCGGCCCGCCCGGCCCGCCCGGTTCGCCCGGCCCGTCCGGCACCTTCCGCCACCGCGCCCGGACCGCGTTCGCCGCCGCGGCCCCCGCCCTCGCCGTGTACGCGGCCGTCCGGGCCGTCGGGCTCCTCGTCCTCTGGGTGTGGGCGTCGGCCACCGGGAAGGACGCCCTGCACCTGCTGGGCGGACGCTGGGACTCCGTCTGGTACCAGCGGATCGCCGGGAACGGCTACGGCTACACCGTCACCCTGCCCGACGGCGGTGTCCACCCCGACCTGGCGTTCTTCCCGCTGCTGCCCGCCCTGGAACGCGCGCTGGCCACCGTGTCCCCGCTCACCCTCCAGGGCGCCGGCATCGCCGTCGCCTGGCTCGCGGGACTGGCCGCCGCCTGGGGGATCTTCGCCGTGGGCGCGCGGCTGTACGGGCGGCGGGCCGGGGTGGTGCTGGCCGCGCTGTGGGGGGTGTACCCGACGGCGTTCGTGCAGTCGATGGCGTACACCGAGACGCTGTTCACCGCGCTCGCCGCCTGGTCCCTGTACGCGGTGCTGCGCGACCGCTGGATCACGGCCGGCGCCCTGTGCGTGCTCGCGGGACTGACCCGGCCCTCGGCCGCGGCGCTCATCGCCGCGCTCGGGATCACCGCGGCGGTCGCCCTCGTACGGGAGCACCGCTCGGGCGCACCCGCGGCCGGGCGGGCGCGACGGCGGGCGCGCATGCTGCTCGGGGTGTGCCTCGCGCCGCTGGGCTGGCTGGGATACGTCGTGTTCGTCGCCGTGCGCGAGGGCGGCCCGTTCGCCTACTTCGAGGTACAGGCGGCCTGGGGCAACAGCATCGACGGCGGCCGGGCGCTGGCCGCGTTCATCGCCGGGCTGCCGCTGCCCGCCGCACTCGGCCTCTGCGCGGCGCTGGGGCTGCTCGGATGGCTGGTGGCCCTGTGCGTACGGCAGCGGCAGCCGGTGCCGGTCCTGGTGTACGGCATCGCGGTCGTCGTGATCTCGCTGATCGGCTCCGGGTACTTCGGGTCCCGGCCGAGGCTGATGATGCCCGCCTTCCCGCTGCTCGTCCCGCCCGCCCTGGCGCTGGCAGGGGTGCGTACCACCGCCCGGACGGCCGCGGTCCTCACGGTCCTCGCGGTGGCGTCCGGCGTGTACGGCGCCTGGACGCTGCTCGGATCCGGCCCGCCGTGAGAGGAGTTGGGCCCACGG
Source organism: Streptomyces nitrosporeus (assembly GCF_008704555.1). Lineage (NCBI taxonomy): Bacteria > Bacillati > Actinomycetota > Actinomycetes > Kitasatosporales > Streptomycetaceae > Streptomyces > Streptomyces nitrosporeus. The sequence goes on along the minus strand of NZ_CP023702.1, from coordinate 2,694,282 downwards.
GCCCACGCGCGGGCGACACACCGGTTGTTACCGTGCGGTCCCGTGCACCGCGTACCGCGGGCGGGTCAGGAGCTGCGAGCGATGAAGGTACGTACGACAGTCCGGGCGGCGGCCACCGCGGCCCTCCTCTGCCTCGCCGCCGTCGCCTGCGGGCCGGACGGCGGGGCGCAGGACGACCGGAGCGGCAGGACCGGCAAGGGCGCCGCCGGGACCGGTGCCCCGGCATCCCCCGCCGACGGGGCACCGGCCTCGTCGCGACCGCCCGCCCCCGCACCCACCAGCGACGGCAGGACCCTCACCGAAGCAGGACTCACCGAGGTGGCACTGACCACCGGGGAGCTGCCCGGCTGGGAGATCGACCCGCTCCAGGGCACGGAGGAGCGGGGCACGGAGAAGCCCGACGACGACGCCTGCCGGCCGCTCACCGCCGTCATCAACGGCTCGCCCGAGCCGGCCCCCGCGGCCACCGTCTTCCGCACGGCCGTGGACACCGCGGAAGAGGGCCAGGAGGACCAGACCGTCGTCACCGAGATCCTCACCTCGCACCACCCGGGCGACGCCGGACAACTTCTGCACACGGTGCGCGACGCGGTACGCGCCTGCGCCGGAGGGTTCCGTACGACGAGCGAGGACGGGCCGTCCACCTACACCGAGGTGAAGGAACTGCCCGCCCCCGACGCCGGTCAGGAGGCCTTCGCCTACCAGGTGACGGGCAGCCTCGAAGGGGACCGGGTCCCGCTCGTCTTCCACCTGGTCCGCACCGGGTCCACGGTCGTCACCTTCTACGCCGCCAACTACCTCGCGGACACCGTCCCCGAGATCCCGGCAGCCCTGGTCACCGCCCAGGCGGCGAGGCTTCCCTGACCGCGGGCTCCGCCTCGACGCGGACACGGGCCCCCCGGCGCAGCCCCCATGCCTCCATCGCCCCGGCCTCGGACTCCAGCACGTGCCGGGCCCGCAGCCTCGGCAGGCCGAGCCGGCCCGGTTTCATCGTGCGGACCGCCAGGACCCTGAACCGCCGGTCCAGATAGGCCACATCGATGGCGAAACGCATCCGGAAGGTGTGGACGCTCCCGCACGGGGTGATCAGCAGTGCCCCGTCGACACCGTCCACCCCCAGCAGCCCCTTCGCCCGCGCCCGGTACGACGCCGCGATCCGCAGCGGTATCCCCCGCCCGGCGGGGGCCGGTTCGTGAGGCCGGCCCGTGTCCGGCCCCGGCCCCCCCGCCGGATCGGGGGCCGCCATCACCGTCAGTGTGCCGTTGCCGTTACGCCATTTCCCCATGGGCACCGACCGTAGCCCTCCCCGCGCCCCGCTGGGCCCGGAACGGCGGGCAGTGGGCCCCAGGGCCCAAGACCGGCCGGAGCCGCCCGGATTAGGGTCACCGACGTGGACGCCACACTGATTGCGGTCGCCGTGCTCTGGGGCGCCGCCACCGGACCGCTGCTGCCGCGTGCCGCCTACCGCTTCGCCGTGGAACCCGAGGAAGCGCTGCGGGACAGCTGCCCGGCCGGGCACACGCTCGGCGGGCCGGCCCTCGGCCGCGGCTGGATCGGCTCCACCACCTGCGCGAGCTGCGCCACGGCTCCCGTGCCCGTCCACCCCGGAGACACGGCGCGGGCCCACCCGCAGACACCCGGCACACCGGCCCCTCGGACCGCACTTGGAGCCACCGCCCCGGAGACCGCGGCCCCGGCCCCCGGGGCAGCGGCCGCCGAAGCCCGGCCCGCGGCTCCCGGAGCCGCGGTGCCGTCCCCAGAAGCCCGGTCCGCGGCCTCCGGAGCCGCAGCCTCGCCCCCCGAAGCCCGGGATCCGGCCCCCGGAGCCCAGGCCCCGGAAGCCCCCGCATCGGACCCCGGCCCCGGGGCGGGGGAGCAGGCCACCCGGAACCCCCGTTACGCCCCCCGCTTCCTGGCCCCCGCCGTCAACGTCCTCGCCTGCGCCGCCCTGGCCTGGGCGGTCGGCCCCCGGCCGGAACTCCTCGTATGGCTGCTGGCGGCGCCCGTCGCGGTGCTCCTGGCCGTCATCGACCACCGGGTGCACCGGCTGCCCGACCCGCTGACCCTTCCGCTGGCCGCCGGGCTCGGTCTGCTGCTCGGAGCCACGGCACTCCACCCCGGACACGCCGGTTCCTGGACCACGGCCCTGCTCGGCGGTGCCGGGCTCGGCGGCTTCTACTTCCTGCTCTTCCTGATCAACCCCAACGGCATGGGCTTCGGCGACGTGAAACTGGCCCTCTCCCTCGGCGTGGGCCTCGGCTGGTACGGCTGGGGGGTGCTGTTCGCCGGCGGTTTCGCGGGTTTCCTCCTCGGAGCCCTGTACGGAGCCTGTCTGATGCTCCTGCGCCGGGCCGGGCGCAGGACGGGCATCCCGTTCGGCCCGTTCATGATCACGGGAGCGCTGCTCGGCCTGCTGTCCGGCGGCCTGGCCGGCTGAGGTGCCCAGGCGCCGGCAGGAGCTCCGGACGGAAGGGGGAGGGGGAGGGACCGGTGCCGAATAAACGTTCGCGCGGGCGCGCCCCCGGCTGCCACGCTTCCCGTATGGAATCCTCCACGCCCGCCCCCACACCCCCGGTGGAGTCCGGCCCCGGTCCCCGCCCGGCCTCCGGCCCGGACGGGCGCTTCGAGACGCTGGTCGCCGAGGCCGCAGCCGTACCGGTCGACGGCTGGGACTTCTCCTGGCTGGACGGGCGCGCCACCGAGCAGCGCCCTTCCTGGGGGTACGCCCGCGCCATGGCCGGCCGCATGGCCCGAGCCGGTGCCGCGCTCGACATCCAGACCGGCGGCGGAGAGGTGCTGGCCTCCGTGCCCCGGCTGCCGGCGCTGACCGTGGCCACCGAGTCCTGGCCCCCGAACATCGCCCGCGCCACCGCACTGCTCCACCCGCGCGGGGTGGCGGTGGTCGCGGACGCCGACGAACCGCCGCTGCCGTTCGGGGACGGCGCCTTCGACCTCGTGGTCAGCAGGCACCCGGTGACCACCTGGTGGGAGGAGATCGCCAGGGTGCTGGTGCCCGGCGGTACGTACTTCTCCCAACAGGTCGGGCCCTCCAGCGTGTTCGAGATCATCGAGTACTTCCTGGGCCCGCAGCCGGACGAGGCCCGGGACGCCCGCGACCCGCGGCACGCGGCGGCCGGGGCAGAGGCCGCGGGACTGGAGGTCGTCGGCCTGCGCGCGGAGAGGCTGCGGATGGAGTTCTTCGACATCGGGGCCGTCGTCTACTTCCTGCGCAAGGTCATCTGGATGGTTCCCGGCTTCACCGTCGAGGAGTACCTTCCCCGACTACGCTCCCTGCACCGGAAGATCGAGAGCGAAGGGCCGTTCGTCGCGCACAGCTCCAGGTACCTGATCGAGGCCCGCAAGCCCCGCTGACCGAGCCCCGCCGACCAGGCCCGCCGGCCGTGCGGATCCGGGTCCGCCAGGGGCATCCGGCCGGTGTCCGACGCAACGGCTCCGCCCGCCCCTCCGTCCTACTCATGGGTAGTGCGACCCTGGTGGTTGAGCGCACAACGAAGGGGCAGGTCATGACGGTTGGAAGGGAAGCCACCGGCGGAGAGACCGGACGGCCGGCGGGCCGCCCTCGGCACCGGAGGGCCGACTGGCTGGCCGGAGCCCGCATCACCGCCGTCCACGGCCTGTTCTACCGGCCCGAGGGGCGCGCGGGAGAGCCCGAGGCGGTCGAATTCGTGCTCGCCGAAGGGCAGTCGGTCCTGCTGACCTGTGTCTCCGGCGGGACGCTGGGCATCACCTCCGGCTCCTGGCCCGCCCTGCCCGACTGGTGCGTACCCGGCCAGTGGGACTTCGGCCCGCTGCCCCAGCTCCCGCCGGTCCCGTACACCGGGGCGTGGACCGTCGTCGGAGCCGAGGAGTACCGCGACGGGCGGGACAGGGCCTACGAGGCCGTCCTCCGCTGCGAGGAGGGTGACTTCGTGGTGGGCTCGGGCGACACGGTGACGATCCGCTTCATACGCCGCTGAGAGCTCCGGGGTACCGGCCGGCTCGTCCCGCGCTGTCACCGGCGCCGGCGGTGCCGTCCCTCGTCCCCCGACGGGCGGGCCGCCGGGCGGAGTCCGGCCCGGCCCCGGGACACGGTGCGGGCGTGCGGGGTCATGCGGCCGGACCCGGGGCGTCAACGGGTCAACCCCCGTCCTGCGCGGCTCGCGGGAAGCGGGAGCGGGGCCGGAGTGCGGCCGGAGCCGGGCCGGACCCCCCGGAGGGCCTTCGAACACGCCCGGACCAGGGCCGGGACCCGTCCAGGACGGTTTCGCCGATGCGGGCACAGCGCATTCCGGCGAATCCGGAGAGTAATTGTGGAGTGGCGTGGCACGCGGCATCCCTTACGAAGGGTTATGGTGGAAACCCCCCCTCGGGCCGGTCCGTAACCCCCCCCCACGGACCGGCCCGTTTTTTGTGCCCGGAATCAGGCGGCGCACCCGGGACCAGCCCCGCCACCGGAATCCCGCCACCCGCCACCCGCCGGGCCCCCGGGTCGCCGGGTCCCCGGGCCCAGGGGACCACCCACCCCCGGTGCCCGGAGCGGGCGGCCCCCCCGCCGGGGCGCCGCCTCAGCCCCGGTTCGCCCAGATGTTGGTGCGCGCGGTGTCCACCGCGAAGGTGTCGATCTCGACCAGCTCGTCCGCCGACAGCGCCGGCGCGGCGAGCGCGGCCACGTTCTCCTCCAGCTGCTCCACGCTGGACGCGCCGATCAGGGCCGACGTCATACGGTCGTCCCGCAGCACCCAGTTGAGGGCCAGCTGGGCCAGGGTCTGGCCGCGGCCCCGCGCGATGCCGTCCAGACCGCGCAGCCGCCGCACCATCTCCTCGGTGAGCAGCCCCGGGTCCAGGGACTTGCCCTGGCTGGCGCGCGAGCCCTCCGGGATCCCGGTGAGGTACTTGCCGGTGAGCAGTCCCTGGGCGAGCGGTGCGAAGGAGATGCAGCCCATACCCGCCTCCTCCAGCGTGTCGAGCAGTCCGTCGGCCTCGATCCAGCGGTTCACCATCGAGTAGGACGGCTGGTGGATCAGGGCCGGCACCCCCATCTCCCGGAGCAGCCGGGCCGCCTCGGCCGTCTGCTCGGAGTTGTAGGAGGACACCCCCGCGTAGAGGGCCTTGCCCCGGTGCACCGCGGAGGCCAGCGCCCCCATGGTCTCCTCCAGCGGGGTCGCCGGGTCGAAGCGGTGCGAGTAGAAGATGTCGACGTAATCGAGGCCGGTCCGCCGCAGGGAGGCGTCCAGCGAGGACAGCAGGTACTTACGGGAGCCCCACTCACCGTACGGGCCCGGGTGCATCAGGTAACCGGCCTTCGTGGAGACGACCAGCTCGTCCCGGTACGGCGCGAAGTCCTGGCGGAAGAGCTTGCCGAAGTTCAGCTCGGCGGAGCCCGGCGGCGGACCGTAGTTGTTGGCGAGGTCGAAGTGGGTCACACCGAGGTCGAAGGCGCGGCGCAGGATCGCCCGCTGGGTGGCCAGGTCCCGGTCGTCGCCGAAGTTGTGCCACAGGCCGAGCGAGACGGCGGGCAGCCTGAGGCCGCTGCGCCCGGTCCTGCGGTATTCCATGGAGTCGTATCGCGACTCAGCGGCACGGTGGTGGATGGATTCAGTCACCTTTCACTCCTTATCACGGACTTGTGACACACCGGTTGGGCCGTGGTGACCGGCCCGCAGTAATGTGGCGGCTTCGGGATGCGCAGGTCCGCGGCCCGGATCTGTAGGCGCGGACCGTGCGGAGCTCCCCCGGGGACGGACCCGGACCCCCGGTGACGGGGACGGCGGGCCCACGACCCGTAAAGAACCGAGAGGGTGACTTCAGTGAACTTGCGTGACCTGGTGTACGGGCTCTACGCGCGCCGTGTGGAAGGCCGCCTGGACCACGCCCAGGTGCCCAAGCACATCGGAGTCATCCTCGACGGCAACCGGCGATGGGCGAAGGCGTCGGGCGGGTCGGCCGTACAGGGGCACCAGGCCGGGGCCGACAAGATCTCCGAGCTCCTCGGCTGGTGCGGCGAGACCGAGGTCGAGGTCGTCACCCTGTGGCTGCTGTCCACGGACAACTTCGACCGGCCCGAGGCGGAACTGGTCCCGCTGCTCGGCATCATCGAGAACACGGTGCGCAGCCTCGCCGCCGACGGGCGGTGGCGCGTCCACCACGTCGGGACGATGGACCTGCTGCCCGCGCGGACCCAGACCGTGCTGAAGGAGGCGGAGGAGGCCACGGCCGGGGTCGAGGGGATACTCGTCAACGTCGCCGTCGGCTACGGCGGACGCCAGGAGATCGCGGACGCCGTCCGGTCACTGCTGCTGGACCACGCGGCCAAGGGCACCACCTTCGAGGAACTCGCCGAGGTCGTCTCCACGGACCTGATCTCCGAGCACCTCTACACCCGGGGACAGCCCGATCCCGACCTGGTGATCCGTACCAGCGGTGAGCAGCGGCTGTCCGGGTTCATGCTCTGGCAGAGCGCCCACTCCGAGTACTACTTCTGCGAGGTCTTCTGGCCGGCCTTCCGGAAGGTCGACTTCCTGCGGGCCCTGCGCGACTACGCCGCCCGCCACCGCCGTTACGGCGCCTGAGCGCGGAACGGTTCCGGCGGACCGGCCCGGGCGGCGGGGACGGCCCGGGCCGCGGCGCCCCGCCCGGGGCCCGCGTCCCTCGGGCCGTGCTTCCCGAACCGTGCCCTCCGGGCTGCGGCGATGACCGTACGGGCTCGGCATGGCGGGGCTGCCTGAGGGGAATGCCTCTGTCAGGTCGATGTCCGGTCATCAGCCAGGCGGACGTCGCAGACCGATGAGCGGCGTCCCGCCCGCTCACCCGGGAGGCCCTTTGCACTCGAAGGACCGCACGACGTGCGGCCGACGCGAAGGGCCGGTGTCCGGCCCGCGCACAGGGTCCGGACCCGGTCCGTCCTCTTCCTTCGGGAAGTTCCGCGACTTCCGTCGCACTCCCCGACCTCGTCCGAGGGGGTACGTCCTTCCGTGGTGACCAGTACCAAGCGCCGCATGCCCGACAGGCGCACCTATGTTCTCGACACCAGTGTCCTGCTGGCCGACCCCAGTGCCCTGACCCGCTTCGACGAGCACGAAGTCGTGCTCCCGGTCGTGGTGGTGACGGAGCTGGAGGCCAAACGGCACCATCCCGAACTCGGTTACTTCGCCCGGCAGGCCCTGCGCCTGCTCGACGACTTCCGGGTGAGGTACGGCCGGCTGGACGCCCCGGTCCCGCTCGGGGACCTGGGCGGGACGCTCCGTGTCGAACTCAACCACTCGGACCCCGGGGTACTGCCCGCCGGCTACCGGCTGGGGGACAACGACTCACGGATCCTCGCGGTCGCGCGCAACCTCCAGGCCGAGGGGTACGACGTCACCGTCGTCTCCAAGGACCTCCCGCTCCGGATCAAGGCGTCCTCGGTGGGCCTGCTCGCCGAGGAGTACCGCGCCGAGCTCGCCATCACCGACTCCGGCTGGACCGGGATGGCCGAACTGGCGCTGACCGGCGAACAGGTCGACCTGCTCTTCTCGGAGGAGACCCTCTACGTCCCCGAGGCGGCCGGACACCCCGTACACACCGGTCTCGTCATCCAGTCCGAGCGCGGCAAGGCCCTCGGCAGGGTCACCGCCGAGGGCAACGTACGCCTGGTGCGCGGCGACCGGGAAGCGTTCGGCATCCACGGCCGCAGCGCCGAGCAGCGCATCGCGCTGGACCTGCTGCTCGACCCGGACGTCGGCATCGTCTCCATGGGCGGGCGCGCGGGCACGGGCAAATCCGCGCTGGCGCTCTGCGCGGGCCTGGAGGCGGTGCTGGAGCGCAGGCAGCACCAGAAGGTGATGGTCTTCCGCCCGCTGTACGCGGTCGGCGGGCAGGAACTGGGCTACCTCCCCGGCACCGAGGCCGAGAAGATGAGCCCCTGGGCGCAGGCCGTCTTCGACACGCTGTCGGCGGTCGCCGGACGCGAGGTCATCGAAGAGGTGCTGGGCCGGGGGATGCTGGAGATCCTCCCGCTCACTCACATCCGGGGCCGCTCGCTGCACGACGCGTTCGTGATCGTGGACGAGGCCCAGTCCCTCGAACGGAACGTCCTGCTGACCGTTCTGTCCCGGATCGGCACGAATTCGCGTGTCGTGCTCACCCATGACGTCGCCCAGCGGGACAACCTCCGGGTCGGCCGGTACGACGGAGTCGTCGCCGTGGTCGAGAAACTGAAGGGGCATCCCCTCTTCGCCCACGTCACGCTCACCCGTTCCGAGCGCTCGCCGATCGCCGCGCTGGTGACCGAAATGCTGGAGGAAGGGCACATCTGACAGGGAAAGTCCCGAAGGTGCCGCCCGGCGAGCGAAAGAGCTTAGCCGGGCGGCATTGTGCTGCGCCGTCATTTCCGCAAAACACTTGGCCCAAACGGGGTGTGAGCTTTCCCACGCGACACAGAATTGCAACAGTGCGTGTCTCTCCGGCAGAGTCTTGCTTCCGTCAGGCCCCGCATACGGCAACTGGCGCCTCCCGCAGGCGCCGCGCACCAGACAACTCAACACACGCCGTCCGTATGCCGCCCGCGAGTACCACGCGGCGCTTCCCGTGAGGAAGCCGCCCACCGGGCCCGTGCCTCCCGTGACCCAAGCAGTAGGGAGGCCAGTGCCAGGGGCACGATTGCGCCCGCGAGGTCACCTAAGCGGGCGATGCTGGAAGGACACCGTGTGAGCCGGATCTCGGTCCGGGGGTTCGCAGTGGCATCAGCCACCGCGGTCACCACCGTTGGCGCCGTCGTAGGCGTTGCCTCGGGCAGCACTCCCGCTGCCGATGACAACAACTTCGAGGCGGCCGCAGCCGACACCACGCTGCTCGCAGACATCCCCGCGGGCCAGCAGGCCCAGGTCCAGACCGCCTCGCTGACCCAGCAGGCCGACGCCCAGGCCTCCGCGGCCGACGCGGCCGCGAAGAAGTCGGCCGAGGAGACGGCCCGCGTCCAGGCGGCCAAGGACGCCAAGTCCAAGAAGAAGGCCGCCGAGGACAAGCTGGAGGCCGATCGCAAGGCCAAGGAGAAGGCGGCGGAGGCCGAGCGTGCGAGCCGGTCCGCCGTCCGCGACGCCACCTCCTTCGCCGCGCAGGGCTCCTACACCGTGGCCCAGGTACAGGCGATGGCCCGGCAGATGGTCCCCGCCGACCAGTTCCAGTGCTTCAGCAACATCGTGAACCACGAGTCCACCTGGAACTACCGGGCGCAGAACCCTTCCTCCGGTGCGTACGGGCTCGTCCAGGCACTGCCCGGCTCGAAGATGTCCTCCGCCGGCGCCGACTGGCAGACCAACCCCGCCACCCAGATCAAGTGGGGCCTCAGCTACATGGACGGCCGCTACGGCAGCCCCTGCGGCGCCTGGTCCTTCTGGCAGGCCAACCACTGGTACTAGGCCGGGAATTCCTCCGGCGGGAACCGCCGGACGCTCAACCCCGTGAAGCCCCGCACCGTCCTACGGTGCGGGGCTTCACGCGTGTACGGTCGGATCCGAACAGCTCCAGGAGAGTGATGGGAGCAGGCGGGGGAAAGGGAAGAACCATGTCCAAACTTCCGGGGTGGCTCGGCCGGCTGGGCGCCGGACTCAGCGATATCGGGGCACGCCTGGAAGAGCGCCGTGCCCGGAGCGCGCACCCGGAGGACGAGGACGTGGCCGCCACGAGTCCTTCCCCCGAGGCGCTGGCCGCCGCGGCCGACGCCCGGGAGGCCGCCGGACAGGCGGACCAGGTGCCGCGCCCACCGGACTACGCCCCCTACGTCTCCGCCAAGCCCGATCCGGTCGCGGCGATCCCGTGGGGCATGCGGGTCGCGGCGGAGGCCGGCTGGCGGCTGCTTGTCCTGGCGGGCACGCTCTGGGTGCTGATGCGGGTCATCAGCGCGGTGCAGCTGATCGTCCTGGCGTTCACCGCGGCCCTGCTGGTGACGGCGATGCTCCAGCCGACCGTCGTACGGCTCAAGCGGCTCGGGCTGCCCCGCGGGCTGGCGACCGCGGTCACCGCCGTGCTCGGCTTCGTGATCATCGGACTGGTCGGCTGGTTCGTGGTGTGGCAGGTGATGGACAACCTGGACACGCTCTCCGACCGGGTCCGCGACGGCATCGACGAGTTGAAGCGCTGGCTGCTGGACAGCCCGTTCCACGTCACCGAGTCGCAGATCAACGACATCGCCAAGAACCTCAGCGACACCATCGGCACCAACACCGAGGAGATCACCTCCGCCGGGCTCCAGGGCGTGACCGTGATGGTGGAGTTCCTCACCGGGCTGCTGCTGGCGATGTTCTCGACGCTCTTCCTGCTCTACGACGGCAAGCGCATCTGGCAGTGGTTCCTCAAACTGGTGCCCACCCAGGCCCGTCCGGGTGTCGCGGGCGCGGGGCCGCGTGCCTGGCGGACCCTGACGGCGTATGTGCGGGGCACGGTGATCGTCGCCCTGATCGACGCGATCTTCATCGGGCTCGGGATCTACTTCCTCGATGTGCCGATGGCGGTGCCGCTCGCCGTCTTCATCTTCCTCTTCGCCTTCATCCCGCTGGTCGGCGCCGTGATCTCCGGGGCGCTCGCCGTGGTCGTCGCGCTCGTCACCCAGGGCGTGTTCACCGCCCTGATGGTGCTCATCGTGGTGCTCGCCGTGCAGCAGATCGAGGGCCACATCCTCCAGCCCTTCATCCTCGGCCGCGCCGTGCGCGTCCACCCGCTGGCCGTCGTCCTGGCGGTCGCCGCGGGCGGCGTGATCGCCGGCATCGGCGGCGCGGTCGTCGCCGTACCGCTGGTCGCGGTGACCAACACGGTGGTCGGTTACCTCAAGGCGTACGGCGAACAGGAGGCCATGCGCCGGGTGCCGCCCCCGCACGGCGCCACCGCCCTGGCCACCGCCCCGACCCCGGTCCCGGAGCCGTCCCGCGCCGGGGACCCCGGCCCCGGCACCCGGGACGGCGAGGGGACGGACGGACCGGCGGGGCCGGAGACCCCCCAGGCGTAGCGGCGGACGGACACGGTCGAGCGGCCCCGGACCCATGTGTTCGGGGCCGAGCTGTACCCCACGCTGCACGACAAGGCGGCGGCCCTGCTGCACTCCGTCGCCCGCAACCACGCGCTGATCGACGGCAACAAGCGCACCGCCTGGCTCGCCATGCGTGTTTTCCTGCGGTTCAACGGCGCCGGCGCCGACACGGCTCCGCCACCCGTCTCCGTCGCCGGACCGTTCGTCGAGGAGGTCGCGCAGGACCTTCTCGACGTACCGGCCATCGCCAAGCGCCTGTCGGACTGGTTCCCCCTCCCCTGAGACCCGGCCGCTCGGGCCGGGGGGAAGCCGGGCTCTCGCCGGGGCGGCGCGAGAAGGGCCCCGCGGACGGTCGGTCGTCCACGGGGCCCTTCTCGTACAAAGGTACTCGTACTACTGGGCCAGCACGGCCTCGGAGTCGAGGGTCACGCCGACCGCCTGGATCACCGCGGCGATCTTGGCGGCCTCCTGGATGGTCTCCCGGTCCAGGCCGGCCTTGCGCAGCACCTGCTCGTGCGAGTCCAGGCACTGGCCGCAGCCGTTGATCGCGGAGACCGCGAACGACCACAGCTCGAAGTCGGCCTTCTCCACACCGGGGTTGCCGATGACGTTCATCCGCAGACCCGCGCGGAGGGTCCCGTACTCCGGGTCCGACAGCAGGTGCCGGGTGCGGTAGAAGACGTTGTTCATCGCCATGACGGCCGCCGCGGACTTCGCCGCGGTGTACGCCTCGGCGGAGAGGTTGGCCTTGGCCTCCGGCTCCAGCTCGCGCAGCACCTTGGGCGAGCGCGAGGCGATCGCGCAGGCCAGGACGGTGCCCCACAGCTGCTGCTGGGGGAGGTCGCTGTTCCCGATGACCGAACCGAGGTTCAGCTTCAGGTCCTTGGCGTAGTCCGGTATGGCGGACTTCAGCTCGTCGAGTGCCATGTCAGATCACTCGCCCGACAGGAGCGCGACCGGGTCGAGGGTGTTCTCGCCCTTGGTCCAGTTGCACGGGCACAGCTCGTCGGTCTGCAGGGCGTCGAGGACCCGCAGGACCTCCTTGGGGTTACGGCCCACGGAACCGGCGGTCACCATCGTGAACTGGATCTCGTTGTTCTGGTCGACGATGAAGACGGCGCGCTGGGCGAAGCCGTCCTCGCCCTCGATGCCGAGGTCACGCATGAGCTCGTGCTTCGAGTCGGCCATCATCGGGAAGGGCAGGTCGGTCAGGTCCGGGTGGTCCTTGCGCCAGGCGTGGTGCACGAACTCGGAGTCACCGGAGAAGCCGAGGACCTGGGCGTCACGGTCGGCGAACTCGTCGTTCAGCTTGCCGAAGGCCGCGATCTCCGTCGGGCACACGAAGGTGAAGTCCTTCGGCCACGCGAAGACGATCTTCCACTTGCCCTCGTAGGTCTTGTGGTTGATCTGCTCGAACTCCTTGCCGCTCTCCAGCGACACACAAGCGGTCAGGTCGAACTCGGGGAACTTGTCACCGACAGTGAGCACGCGCACTCCTTGCTGGATGGGACATCCCCTTTAGGGGGATTTCCCGGGGGTTGGACGGTTTCCACTCTGGCACAGAGTGCATTGATCACGGAAATAGCTACACTCTGCCGTGATGATCGGAGGTGCCTATCAGTGGAGTGATCGTGGGATACGTAAATCAGCCCAACCGGCCCAAACAGCCGAGCCTGTCGCAGCTGCGCGCCTTCGCGGCCGTGGCGGAGCACCTGCACTTCCGGGACGCGGCGGCAGCCATCGGCATGAGCCAGCCGGCGCTCTCCGGGGCGGTTTCCGCGCTGGAGGTGGCACTGGGTGTCCAGCTGCTCGAGCGTACGACGCGCAAGGTGCTGCTGTCTCCCGCCGGGGAACGCCTCGCCGTGCGGGCCGGCGCCGTACTGGAGGCGCTCGCCGATCTGATGGAGGAGGCGGAGGCGGTACGGGCGCCGTTCACCGGGGTGCTCAGGCTCGGCGTGATCCCGACCGTCGCCCCCTACCTGCTGCCGACCGTCCTCACCCTGGTCCACGACCGCTACCCGGAACTCGACCTCCAGGTACACGAGGAGCAGACCTCCTCGCTGCTGGACGGACTGGGCGCCGGGCGCCTGGACCTGCTGCTGCTCGCGGTGCCGCTCGGAGTGTCCGGCGTCACCGAACTCCCGCTTTTCGACGAGGACTTCGTGCTCGTCATGGAGCGGGGCAACCGGCTGGGCGGACGCGGGGACATCCCGCGTGACGCCTTGCAGGACCTGCCGCTGCTGCTCCTCGACGAGGGGCACTGCCTGCGCGACCAGGCCCTGGACATCTGCCGCGAGGCCGGCCGCACCGAAGGCGCCCCGGTCACCACGACCGCCGCGGGCCTCTCGACCCTCGTACAGCTCGTCGCGGGCGGACTCGGCGTGACACTGCTGCCGCGCACCGCGGTGAAGATCGAGACGGCACGCAACGACGCCCTGGACACCGGGTACTTCACCGAACCGGCGCCCTCCCGGCGTATCGCGCTGGCCGTACGGACCGGCACCGCTCGGCACGCCGAGTTCGAGGAGTTCGCGGCAGCGCTGCGCGAGGCGCTGAGCGCCCTGCCGGTGCGGGTCGTGGCGGAGGGCTGAGCACACCCGGCCCTCCGCCACGCCCGCGCCGTCCAGGGCCTCTCGCCCGTACCGCGCGGGGCCTCCCGCCCGTACCGTGCGGGGCTTCCCGCCCACGCCGTACGGAGCCTCCCGCTCACTCCGTACGCAGACCGTCCGGGCGCATCATCCGCCACAGCGGCGGCAGCGAGAGCAGTGTCACCCCCGCGACGAGCACCGCTCCGGCCCCCGCCAGCGGCCAGAACAGGAACCACTGGGTCACCGTCTTCGCCAGCATCCAGGTCAGCACCCACCCCAGCCCCAGGCCGCCCGCGACAGCGGCCAGCAGACCCACGGCCACCGGAAGGGCGGTCTGCCAGAGCACCGACCAGCCCAGCGTGGAACGCTTCGTGCCGAAGGCGACCAGCACCGCCAGCAGCCGCTTGCGCTCCCGCAGCTGCTCCAGCTGCGAGACCAGCATCGAGACCGCGATCAGCAGGAGCGTCGCCACCGCGCCGAACCGCAGGCCGGTCTGCACACTCGCGTACTGCCGGTCCCTGTACGTGGCCGTGAGAGTGGCGACCCGCATCCCCGGGTCGATCCGGGCGGCGGTGTTGCGGACGTGCTCCGAGGCGTCCGGCACGCTCTCGTCGATCCGGATCTGCGTGACCGTCTGCGCGGTCGGCAGGATCTTCGGGTCCAGCGCCCCCGCCGTCGCGAGGATGCCCCAGTGCTCCTTGCCGAGCGGGTCGAGACCGGCCGTCACCGTGCGGGTGCCCGCGGGCAGGGTCCAGAGCACCGACTTCGCGCCGGGCTCGTCGCCCACCATCGGGTTGAGCTCGACCCGCTCGCCCTTGCGGGCGGTCTCGTCGATCCAGTCGGCCTGCTCCTTGTCGTTCTCGGGGTGGGCGACGAAGGTGTCCCCCTCCTCGCAGGAGCCGATCCGGGCCAGTTCCCTCAGGGTCGCGCAGTCGCCGACGGTCAGGGAGGTGATGGGCTGGATGTCCTCCTCGTTCTCCGGCTTCCCCGGCTTCATGGCGTACGTCTCCACGGTGCCGATGACGGCTTCGACGCCCTCGGTGGCCTCGAAGGCCGCGATGGTCCGGGTGGCCGAGTCCCCGTCGACCTGCCCGGAGTAGGTGTGGAACTGGGCCCGCGAGGGATCCTGGCCCGTCATCGAGTCGAACTCGTCACCGACGGCCGCGAACAGCATCTGCAGGGCCACCGCACCCGCCACCGCGACGGTGATGCCGCTGACGGCCCGTGAGGCGGACCCGCTGCTCAGCCGGAGCCGGCGGACGGCGAGCTGCCAGGACAGCGGGCCGCCGCCCAGCAATTTCACCACCGCCTCGACCAGCCAGGGCAGCAGCAGGGCCAGACCGACCAGGACCAGGACCGCTCCGGCCGCGATCGGATAGGGGTTGACGGGGGTGAACTCGTCCACCTGGCCGGTCGCCCCGAGCACCGCCAGCCCCGCGGCGGGGACGAACAGGCGCCACCACAGCCGGCGCCTGCGGTCGCCGCCGCGGCGCACGACCCCCAGAGGTTCGACGACCACCGAGCGCATGGCGGCCAGCGTGACCAGCACCGCGGCGAGCGGTACGGCGACGGCGACCAGGGCCGCCGCCCAGGGCGCGGGCACCAGGTCGGACGGGAAGGCGCTGTGGTTCCACAGCTCCACCCGGCCCACGAACCGCCGTCCCACCAGGAAGAACACCGTCCCGGCCAGCAGCCCCAGCACCGAACCGAACAGGGCCTCGCCCGCGGCGATCCGGCGGGTCTGCCGGATGTCCGTCCCCACCAGCCGCAGCGCGGCCAGCCTGCGGTCCCGGCGCTCACCGCCGAACCGCACGGCCGTGGCGATGAAGATCGCCACCGGCACCAGCAGCACCACGCAGATGATGATGACCAGCATCACCAGGATCGGGCTGAGCGGTTCGCCCTCCCCGCCGCGCCCGTAACCGGCCACCCGGCGGCTGTCGGTGGCCAGGGCGAGGGTGTCGCTGCCCGCGTAGAAGTACAGCTCGCCGGGCGAGAGCAGCCCCTGGTCACCGATGACCGAGGTGATCTCGTACGGCAGCCGCTCCCGCAGGAGTTCGCCCTCGGGCGAGGCCAGCAGCTCCCGCAGCGCGGGGGAGACCGCCATCTCGCCGGGGGCGGGGAAGTGCGCGACCCCGGGCGGGAGGACGGGATCCGGCCCTTCCGCCCGCATCAGGAACCCGCCGACGGCCTGACCGCGGTACTCGGTCTCCGCGTCGGTCCTCAGGACCGTGCTGTCCGATTCCGGTACGGGCGCGCCGAGCGAGGACCCGGCCTCCTTGCGCCCGTCGTTCCGCGCGGACCGCTGGTCGAGCAGATGCGGTACGGACGAGGCGACCAGCAGCAGCGCCACGCCCAGCCCGACGCCGACGGCGGTGAGCGCGGTCCGCGCCCAGCCCTCACGCCC
The DNA here is from genome assembly GCF_008704555.1 of Streptomyces nitrosporeus. Classification (NCBI taxonomy): domain Bacteria; kingdom Bacillati; phylum Actinomycetota; class Actinomycetes; order Kitasatosporales; family Streptomycetaceae; genus Streptomyces; species Streptomyces nitrosporeus. Next base: position 2,678,288 of record NZ_CP023702.1, on the reverse strand, counting down.
GCCCGCCGCCGCGAACCGTATGCCCAGGCCGAGGTCCCGCAGCCAGGTCATACGGCGAACTCCAGGTCCCGGGCACGGCCGTCGCGCACGACGACGTCACGGTCGGAGTAGGCGGCCACCCGCGCCTCGTGCGTCACCAGGACGACGGCGGTGTTCTCGGACCGGGCCGACTCGGTGAGCAGCTCCATCACCCGCTCGCCGTTGAGGGAGTCCAGGGCGCCGGTCGGCTCGTCGGCGAAGACCACCTTGGGGGAGCCCGCCAGCGCCCGCGCCACGGCGACCCGCTGGCCCTGGCCGCCGGACACCTCGCCGGGCCGCTTGCCCGCCACGTCCTCGACCTCCAGGCGCTCCAGCCACCGCCGGGCCGTCAGTTCGGCGGCCTTGCGGCGGACGCCGTTCAGCCGCAACGGCAGGGCGACGTTCTCCAGGCAGGTCAGTTCGGGGACGAGCTGGCCGAACTGGAACACGAAGCCGAAGTCGCTGCGCCGCAGGGCGCTGCGCTCGGCGTCGGACATCGCGGACAGCTCGCGGCCCGCGTAGGTGATGGTGCCCTCGTCGGGGGTGACGATCCCGGCGAGGCAGTGCAGCAGCGTCGACTTGCCGGACCCGGAGGGCCCCATGACGGCGACGACCTCGCCTGGGTGCACGGAGAAGGACGCGCCGTCCAGTGCGGGCGTCGAGCCGTAGGTCTTGCGCAGGTCCTGGGCGACGAGCAGGGAGCCGGCGGGGGTCACGGAGCGACCGCCTTCGCGAGCTGGTCCAGACGCGCGGCGGCCAGTTCCAGCCAGCGCAGATCCGCCTCCAGATGGAAGAGCGCGTGATCGCAGATCAGCTGGTCGGCGAGATCGCCCTTGCGCTTGCGGTCGGTGAGGGTACGCATGAGGCGCAGGTGCTCGGAGCGCTGGGTGTCCAGCAGGTCGGCGGCGCTGCGGCCGGTGAGCAGGGCCAGGACGACCTTGGTGTACAGGGTCGACTGCAGATACGGTTCGGGCTTCTCCGGGGTGGCCAGCCAGGTGGAGACGTCGGTGATCCCGGCGTCGGTGATGGCGTAGCGCTTGCGCTCCGGGCCGCCTTCGGACTCGACGCCGTCGACCTCGACCAGGCCGTTCTTGAGCAGCCGGGACATGGTCGCGTAGACCTGCCCGTAGTGCAGCGGGCGGTCCTGGCCGAACTTCTCGTCGAAGGTGCGCTTGAGGTCGTAGCCGTGGCGGGGGCCGGACTCCAGGAGTCCGAGCAGGGTGTGACCGATTGACATGCGGAGCACTGTACATGGTGTGTATACCTTGAATGTATACCGCCCTGGCGCGCGCCGCTCCGCCCTTGTCCCGGCCCGGGACGGGGGTGGAGCGGCGGGGCGGGCGCGGAACGCCCCCGGCCGGGCCGGCCCGGGGCTCAGGCGCCCGGCGGCCCCGTGGCGTCCCCGGCCCCCGGCCCCGCTTTCGGGGGGCGCCCCCGGCGCGGGATCGGCGCCGCGCTCCCCGGCAGCCGGCCCGCCTCCGCCAGCGCCTTCCGCAGCAGGAACTCGATCTGCGCGTTCGCGCTGCGCAGTTCGTCCGCCGCCCACCGGGCCAGGGCGTCGTGCACCGCGGGATCCAGCCGCAGCAGCGTCTGCTTCCGCTGCCGCCGGGCGGGGGCGCCGCCCGGTCCGGCGCCCCCGCCCGGCGGGGCGTCCTCGTCCGTCACTGGTAGAGCGTGCCCGTGTTCAGGACCGGCTGCGCCGCACGGTCACCGCACAGGACCACCATCAGATTGCTCACCATCGCAGCCTTCCGCTCGGAGTCCAGCTCCACGATGTCCTGCTCGGCGATCCGGGTCAGCGCCATCTCGACCATGCCCACCGCGCCCTCGACGATCTGCTGCCGGGCCGCCACGACGGCCCCCGCCTGCTGCCGCTGGAGCATCGCCGAGGCGATCTCCGGGGCGTACGCGAGGTGGCTGAAACGCGACTCGATGATCGAGACGCCGGCCGCCTGGACCCGGGCCGTGAGCTCCACCGCCAGCTTCTCGGTGATCTCCTCGGCGTTGCCCCGCAGGGACAGGCCGCCCTCGTCGTGGGAGTCGTAGGGGTACTCGATCGCGATGTGCCGCACGGCCGCCTCGGTCTGGGTGGCGACGAACTCCAGGAAGTCGTCGACCTCGAAGAGTGCCTGCGCGGTGTCGTCCACCTTCCAGACGACGATCGCGGCGAGCTCGATCGGGTTGCCGTAGGCGTCGTTGACCTTCAGGACCGCCGTCTCGTGGTTGCGGACCCGGGTGGAGATCTTGCGGCTGGAGGTCAGCGGGTTGATCCAGCGCAGACCGTCGGTGCGGATGGTGCCGACGTACCGGCCGAAGAGCTGGATGACCCGGGCCTCTCCCGGGGCGACCATCTTCACGCCGGACATGCAGAAGAGGGAGGCGATCGCGAGCAGCACCCCGAAGACGCAGACCGGGATGCCGACGGCGTTGTTCCCGCCCGACCCGATGACGCCTCCCATGACGGCCAGGCCCACGCCGAGGATCACCCCCAGCACGGTCAGGAGCAGACCGAGTCCGCCCGGGATGGAGTGCGCCGTCACCTCTCTGACCTGCGGTTCGGGCATCGTGGGCGTGTCCGGGGTGAGGTCCGGGGCGGAGCCTGCGGCGTCAGGGCGCTCGTGCGGTGCGGACATGGGTCCCCCGTTCTCGCGGCTCATCACCGCGCTAGCAATGTGATTACACATTAACCGGAATCACAACCATGCGCACCCCTGGCGCGTCGGTTCCATAGGGGCGGGTGCTGATTCTCACGTCCGGAAAAGACCGGATCGCTTGCCATATGTCCAGGCTTTCGGTGTTAGCTGGCAGGTCTGACCAGAGCGGTACGAGCCGAGGAACAGGAGCACCACAGCGATGGGTCGAGCGGATGCGCGCCGGGCCGCCGGGAGCGGCGGCATACGCCGGCTCTTCACCTGGCGGAAGATACTGGGCACTTTCTTCGGGTTCTGCCTGCTGGTGATGGGGGCCTTCGCCGCGCTCTACTTCTACGTGGACGTGCCCGAGGCCAACGCCCAGGCCCAGAAGCAGAGCAACGTCTACAAGTACAGCGACGGCTCGCTCCTGGCCCGGACCGGCTCCGGGGTCAACCGCGAGATAGTCGATCTGGCCGTCGTGCCGAAGAAGGTCCAGCACGCCTTCGTCGCCGCCGAGAACAAGTCGTTCTACCGGGACCAGGGCGTCGACCTCAAGGGCACCACCCGGGGCCTGCTCAACACCCTCTCCGGCAAGGGCAAGCAGGGCGGCTCCACGATCACCCAGCAGTACGTCAAGAACTACTACCTCACCCAGGACCGGACGGTCACCCGCAAGCTCAAGGAACTGGTGATCTCGCTCAAGGTCGACCAGCGGATGGAGAAGGACGACATCCTCGCCGGGTACCTCAACACCGTGTACTACGGGCGGGGCGCCAACGGCATCCAGGCGGCGGCCCAGGCCTACTACGGCGTCGACGCCGAGGACCTGGACGTCTCCCAGGGCGCCTACCTCGCGGCACTGCTCCAGGCCCCCAGCCAGTACGACTGGGCGTACGCGAACAAGACCGGGAAGAAGCTGGTCAAGGACCGCTGGGCGTACACCCTGGACAACATGGTGGACGAGGGCTGGCTCACGAAGTCCGAGCGGGCCGGCCTCACCTTCCCCGTACCCGAGTCGCCCAGGCCCGCCCCCGGCCTCGACGGCCAGGCCGGCTACCTCGTCGAGGCGGCGAACCAGGAGATGGCCCGCCAGGGCATCACCGAGGAGATGCGTGAGGCCGGCGGTTGGACCATCACCCTCAACATCGACAAGAAGAAGCAGAAGCAGCTGGAGCGGTCGGTCGAGGCCGAGCTGGAGAACCAGCTCGACCGCAAGGGCAGCAAGACCGACGCGACCGTCCAGGCGGGCGCCACCTCCGTGGACCCGAAGACCGGCAAGGTCCTCGCGCTCTACGGCGGTGTCGGCGCCACCGAGCACTGGGTCTCCAACGCCACCCGCCAGGACTACCAGCCCGCGTCCACCTTCAAGCCGCTGGTGCTCGCCTCCGCCCTGGAGAACGGGGCGAAGACGCGGAACGGTGAGCGGATCGGCCTGGACACCGTCTACGACGGCACCAGCAAGCGCCCCGTCGTCGGCAGCGACACCCCGTTCGCCCCGCAGAACGAGGACGACATCAGCTACACCGACCCGACCGTCCAGACGGCGCTGAACAAGTCGATCAACTCCGTCTTCGCGCAGATGGTCGTGGACGTCACCCCGAGCGCCGTGAAGAAGACGGCACTCTCGCTGGGTGTGCCCGACAAGAACTTCCCCGAGCGCCCCGCGATCACCCTCGGCACCATGAACGCCTCCACCTGGGACATGGCCGGGGTGTACGCCACCCTCGACAACCACGGCAAGAAGGTCACCCCGGCCATCGTCAAGTCCGCCGAGCACCGCGACCGCACCATGGAACCGGTCGACACCATCGGCGGACAGGTGATCAGCAGGGCCTCCGCCGACACCGTCACCAAGGGCATGACCGGTGTCGTCGACAACGGCTCCGGCCACGAGGCCAACACCCCCGCCTACGACGCCGCGGGCAAGACCGGCACCTCCGAGGACAACAAGTCGGCCTGGTTCGCCGGCTACACCCCGGAACTCACCACCGTCGTCGCCCTGTTCGGCGAGTCCACCGCGGAGGGCGGCGGCCAGGTCTCCCTCACCGGCACCGCCAACTCCGGCCGGGCCAACGGCGGTGGCTTCCCCGCACGGATCTGGGCCGACTACACCCTGGAGGCCCTCGGCGGCGGCTCCGACGCGGCCTTCGATCTGGAGGGCGTGGAACGGGGCGAGGCCCCGGTGAGGCGGGCCCCCTCCACCCCGCCCGCGCAGTCGCCCACCCCGCGGGAGACCCCGACCGAGGAACCCGAGGAGCCGTCCGAGAGCCCGAGCACCCCGCCGGCCGAGGAATCCTCCCCGCCGGCCACCCCCAGCGACACCCCCTCCTGGACGCCGAGCGGCACACCCACGGCGCCCGAGAGCCCGGAGGAGGAACAGCCGCCGGGCGAACGGCCGCAGGACCAGCTGCCCGGATCACGGTGACGCGGTGAACACGGGGGGAGGGGCGGTGTCCCGGGCACCGCCCCTCCCCCCGTACCCGGCCGTCCGCGCGGCCTACGAGCCCGGCACCGCCATCTCGAACCAGACGACCTTCCCGGTGGACAGCCGCGTCGCCCCCCACCGCCTGGCCAGCCGGTTGACCAGGAACAGCCCCCGGCCGCCCTCGTCGGTGTCCCGTGCCCGGCGCTGCCGCGGCAGCTGCGGCGCGTCGTCCCCGACCTCGCAGCGCAGCACGTCGGTACGCAGCAGCCGCAGCGTCACCGGGCGCTCCGCGTACCGCACGGCGTTGGTCACCACCTCGCTGACGAGCAGCTCCGCCTCGTCCGAGACGGCGTCCAGCCCCCAGCGCCCCAGCGCCCGGCGCGCCAGCCTGCGGGCCCGGCCCGGAGCCGCGTCCTCCGGCTCCAGGAACCAGTACGCGACGTCGCTCGGCGCGATCCCGTCGAAACGCGCGGCGAGCAGGGCGATGTCGTCGTCACGGTCGCCGGGCCCCAGCATGTCCAGCACGTCGTCGCAGAGGGCCTCCAGCGGCGGCGGATGGTCCGGCCCCGTCAGCCGCGCGGTCGCGGCGAGCCGCTCACGCAACTGCTCGATGCCCGTCCACACGTCCCGCAGCCGCGACTCCACCAGCCCGTCCGTGTACAGCAGCAGCGTGGCACCCGCCGGGGCGTCCAGCTCCACCGCCTCGAAATCGACGCCGCCGACACCGATCGGCGCACCCGGCGGCACCCGCAGCACCTCCGCACGGCCGCCCAGATGCAGCAGGACGGGCGGCGGATGGCCGGCGTTGGCCACGGTGATCCGGTGCGCGACCGGGTCGTACACCGCGTACAGGCAGGTCGCCATGCGGTCGCTGCCCAGCCGCTGCGCCTGCTCGTCCAGGTGGTGCAGGACCTCCTGCGGCGGCAGGTCGAGACCGGCCAGCGTCTGCGCGGTCGTCCGCAGCTGGCCCATGATCGCCGCGGAGGTCATCGAGTGGCCCATGACGTCACCGACGACCAGGGCGACCCTGCTGCCGGGCAGCGGGATCGCGTCGTACCAGTCACCGCCCACCCGGGCCGTCTCCGCGGCCGGGAGATAACGCGAGGCCAGACGGACACCGGTGGGCTGGGGCAGCGAGTCGGGCAGCATGGTGCGCTGCAGCTCGTCGGCGATGTACGCCTCGCGGCCGTACAGCACCGCCTTGTCGATGCCCAGGGCGGTGTGCGTGGCCAGCTGCGCCGCGACCAGCAGATCGCCGGCCTCGAAGGGCTGGCGCTCGGGGCCCCGCAGGAACACCGCGGCGCCGATCACCCGGCGCCGCCCGCGCAGCGGCGCGAGGATCACCCGATGGCCGGTGGGCACGCCCCAGCCCGCCCCCAGCAGCTCCGGCAGGGCGGCCCGGGCCGCGGCGGAGTCACCGAAGACCGGCCGCACCCCGCGCAGCACCTCGGCGAGCGCCCCGCCCGCCGGCACCTCGCACAGCTCGGCGGCGGGCAGCAGCCCCGCCTGCGGATCCGTGACGGGCAGCCGCAGCCGCTCGCCCTCCGGGCCCGTCTCCGGCTCCTCGTCGGTGAGCCGCAGCCGGTCGGTACGGCGCAGCCGCAGCACGAAAGGGCTGACGGGACGCTCGTCGCCCACCGGGAGCGGGTCCCGCAGATAGACGAGTATGGCGTCGGAGAAGGTCGGGACCGAGGCCCGGCAGAGCCTCCTGCTGCCGGGGCCGGGCGCGTTCCTGCGGCCGGGCGGCGAGGGGCTGCCGTCCTTCGTGGGAGGTGGGATGCTCCGTCACGCGTGGGATTCCGTCCGTCCGGGCCGGTTGTATGAGGCGGTCACAGTCACCCCGTGGGGTGGCGCCACTGTGCCCCGGCGAGCGCGGTGAGAACAACGGCTGTCACCGGATGCCCCGCCGGACGGGGCCGAAACCGTACGGCCGCGCGGCAGCCCCGGGCCACCTGCTCCGGTGGCGGGGCAGCGGACAGTGAGCACGTCTCCACCCCCTCGTAGTGGTTCGTGCGACCGCGCCTGGCGCCCGGCTTCCGTGGACCGTGCGTGTGGTGCGGATCGTGCGGTGACTTGTGGTCAGGCCCAGTGCTCCGTGCGACCGTTGGAACACCTCGGGGCGGTGGAGCACTTCACGTCGGGAGCGATCCTACGGTCGCCCCCCTGGGGTGCGACAAGGGTCTCACGAGGGCGTACGGGCGGGGGTGCGGTCCCAGTCATCCGGCAGCGCCGGCACGGACCAGCCCGGATCGGGCCGCCAGTGCTCCCACCCGTCCCCGAACGGCGACCCCCAGGCGGTGATCACCTCGACCGCCGCCAGCCCGGCCCCGCGCACCTTCCGGGCGGTCGCCGCGTCCATCAGGCCGACCCGCTGGGCCTCGGCGAACTCGTCCTCGTCGAGCCACTCCCAGGTGCGGTCCGGGCGTACGGAGATGTCCAGGAAGTGATCCTGGGAATCCACCCCTCCGGCCCAACGCGAAAGCGGCTCCTCCAGGTTGACGTACCAGTTGCGGAACACCCAGCCGCGGTCCCAGAACAGCCACACCGACCAGGGATCGCCGGGCCGGGCCAGCTTGAGCACGCCCGAGCCGAACCACCGCGAACGCACGGTGGTGCGCGGCCGGGTGTAGCGGGTGGCCAGCGGCTCGGCGTGCACCTGGGTGCCGTCGGCGAGCACGGGTCTGATGCACTCGGTACCGGACGCCATCCACACGGCGAGTAGTTCGGCCGTGTCCCGCACCACCGTGACCGGACGGCAGATGTGCACCGCGTGCCCGTCCCCGTTGCCCCGGTAGCGCCAGAGGATGTGATCCCCGGGCTCCCAGTACCCGACGCCGCCGCCCGTTCCCGTTCCCGTCCCCGCCTCCATGGCTGTCATGAAGGGATCTTAGAAGCTGACGCCCCGCCGCGGCCGGGCCTCGAACACCCGTTACGGCCCCGGCGGCTCGGGTCACGGCCGGGTCATGCGCAGCACGTCCAGGGCCGCGTCGAGCTGCTCCAGCGTCAGGTCGCCCCGCTCCACGTACCCCTCCGCCAGCACCGTCTCCCGGATCGTTGTGCCCTCGGCCAGGGACTTCTTGGCGACCTTCGCCGCCTGCTCGTAACCGATGTACTTGTTCAGCGGGGTCACCACCGAGGGGGAGGACTCCGCGTAGCGCCGGGCCCGCTCGGCGTTGGCCGTGATGCCGTCCACCGTGCGGTCGGCGAGCAGCCGCGAGGCGGTGGTGAGCAGCCGCACCGACTCCAGGAGGTTCTTCGCGATCACCGGGAGCATCACGTTCAGCTCGAAGTTCCCGGCCGCGCCGGCCACGGCCACCGTGGCGTCGTTGCCGGTCACCTGGGCGGCGACCATCAGCACCGCCTCGGGGACCACCGGGTTGACCTTGCCCGGCATGATCGACGAACCGGGCTGCAGATCGGGCAGGTTGATCTCGGCGAGCCCGGTGCGGGGACCCGAGGACATCCAGCGCAGATCGTTGCAGATCTTGGTCAGCGAGACGGCGACCGTCCGCAGCTGGCCGGACGTCTCGACCAGCCCGTCCCGGGCGCCCTGCGCCTCGAAGTGGTCACGGGCCTCGGTGAGCGGCAGCCCGGTGGTACGGGCCACCTCGGCGATCACCGCACCGGAGAAACCGGGCGGCGTGTTGATGCCCGTGCCCACCGCCGTGCCCCCCAGGGGCAGTTCGGCGAGCCGGGGCAGCGAGGCGCGCAGCCGCTCCACACCGTGGCGGACCTGTGCCGCGTAACCGCCGAACTCCTGGCCGAGCGTGACCGGCGTGGCGTCCATCAGATGCGTACGTCCCGACTTCACGACCTCCGAGAATTCGGCTGATTTCCGCTCCAGCGAGGACGCCAGGTGCTCCAGGGCCGGGATCAGGTCGCCGGTGACGGCCGCGGTCGCGGCGATGTGGATCGAGGAGGGGAACACGTCGTTGGACGACTGCGAGGCGTTGACGTGGTCGTTGGGATGGACCTCGCGGCCCAGCCGCTCGCTCGCCAGGGTGGCGATCACCTCGTTGGCGTTCATGTTGGACGAGGTGCCCGAACCCGTCTGGAACACGTCCACGGGGAAGTGCTCGTCCCAGCGCCCGGCGGCGACCTCCGAGGCGGCCTCCCGGACCGCCCGGGCGATGTCCGGATCCAGCACCCCCAGCTCGGCGTTGACCGTGGCGGCGGCCGCCTTGATCCGCCCCAGCGCCTCGATGTGCGAGCGTTCCAGACGCTGCCCGGAGACGGGGAAGTTCTCCACCGCCCGCTGCGTCTGGGCCCGCCACTTCGCGTGCGCGGGAACCCTCACCTCACCCATCGAGTCGTGCTCGATGCGGTACTCCGTGTCCTTCGCCGATCCGGCCATGGTGTCAACCCTCCTGCTGGAGACAAGCGTGCGGCGGGCCCCGGCTGTTCCCCGGCGGCCCCCGCCGCCAGTAAACAACGGGGCGCTCCGAGGGGCCGTCAGGGACACCGGGCCCCGGAGCCCCGGGCCCCGGAGCCCCGTGGGCGGGGAGCCGGACGCCGTGGGCCGGGGCCCGTATCCGTCCCGAAGGCCGCCGCACCCGCGCCCGGGGCGTACCCGTGCCGGGGACCACCGCACCCGCACCGGGCCGTGCGACGGCCGGGGGCGCCCCGGCCGCGGCCGGAACGCCCCCGTGGTCACCCGGGCCCGGCAGACGGGCCCGCCGGTTCAGCCCAGACCCGGGCCCCGCACCGGGATGCTGGTGAAGGTCGGCGCCGGGGCGGGCTCGGTGAAGAAGTCGTTGCCCTTGTCGTCGACGACGACGAACGCCGGGAAGTCCTCGACCTCGATGCGCCAGACCGCCTCCATGCCGAGCTCCTCGTACTCCACGACCTCGACCTTCTTGATGCAGTCCTGCGCCAGCCGGGCCGCCGGGCCGCCGATCGAGCCGAGGTAGAAACCGCCGTGCGCGCCACAGGCGTCCGTGACCTGCTTGGACCGGTTGCCCTTGGCGAGCATCACCTTGGAGCCGCCCGCCGCCTGGAACTGGGCGACGTAGCTGTCCATCCGGCCGGCCGTCGTCGGGCCGAAGGAACCGGAGGCGTACCCCTCGGGCGTCTTCGCCGGGCCCGCGTAGTACACCGGGTGGTCCTTCAGGTACTGCGGCATCTCCTCGCCCGCGTCCAGCCGCTCCTTGATCTTGGCGTGCGCGATGTCACGGGCCACGACCAGCGGACCGGTCAGCGAGAGCCGGGTCTTCACCGGGTACTTGGTCAGCTCGGCGAGGATCTCGTCCATCGGCCGGTTCAGGTCGATGCGGACGACGTCCCCGTCGCTGTCGAGCTGCTCGTCGGTGGTGTCCGGCAGGAAGCGCGCCGGGTCCTTCTCCAGCTGCTCCAGGAAGACGCCCTCGGCGGTGATCTTCGCGGTGGCCTGGCGGTCGGCCGAGCAGGACACGGCGATGGCGACGGGCAGCGAGGCGCCGTGCCGGGGGAGGCGCACCACGCGCACGTCGTGGCAGAAGTACTTGCCGCCGAACTGCGCGCCGATGCCGATCCGCTGCGTCAGCTCGAAGACCTTCTGCTCCAGCTCCTGGTCCCGGAAGCCGTGCCCGGTCGGCGAACCCTCGCCCGGCAGCTCGTCCAGGTAGTGCGCGGAGGCGTACTTCGCGGTCTTCAGCGCGAACTCGGCGGACGTGCCGCCGACGACGATCGCCAGGTGGTAGGGCGGGCAGGCCGCCGTACCCAGCGAACGGATCTTCTCCTCCAGGAACTTCATCATGGAGGCCTCGTTGAGGACCGCCTTGGTCTCCTGGTAGAGGAAGGACTTGTTGGCCGAGCCGCCGCCCTTGGCCATGAAGAGGAACTTGTACGCCCCGCCGTCCGTGGCGTACAGCTCGATCTGGGCCGGCAGGTTCGACCCGGTGTTCTTCTCCTCCCACATGGTCAGCGGGGCCATCTGGGAGTACCGCAGGTTGAGCTTCGTGTAGGCGTCGAAGATGCCGTGCGACAGGGCCTCCTCGTCACCGCCCTCGGTGAGCACGTTCTGCCCGCGCTTGCCCATGACGATCGCCGTGCCGGTGTCCTGGCACATCGGCAGGACGCCCGCGGCGGCGATGTTCGCGTTCTTCAGCAGGTCCAGCGCGACGAACTTGTCGTTGGACGAGGCCTCCGGGTCGTCCACGATGCGCCGCAGCTGCGCCAGGTGGGCGGGGCGCAGGTAGTGCGAGATGTCGTGCATCGCCTCGGCGGCGAGGGTGCGCAGCGCCTCGGGCGACACCTTGAGGAACGTACGGCCGTCGGCCTCGAAGGTCGAGACGCCCTCGGAGGTCACCAGCCGGTACGGCGTGGTGTCCTCACCCAGGGGAAGCAGATCGGAGTACGCAAACTCTGGCATTACGGCCATTCCTCACTCGGCGACAGCGCTGACCGCCCTCGGGCAGCGCATCCAACAGGGTAGAACGCCCCGGGCGTGCCGGGCCTGTGAGGTAAGGCTCACCCGGTCCGGCCCGGAGGCGGGGCGGAACCCGGGTGACGACGGGCCGTCCGGGTACTGGTCGCGATCTATCGCGTTTGGGTAGTCTGGGGCGGTGGACCTCGAAAAGCAGCCCCAGCAGCCCGTCGGCCCGGCCGGGCCCGTGCCCGCCGGCCCCACACCCGCGGGTGCCGCGCCCGTCGGCATCCGCGCCTCCGACGCGGACCGCGACCGGTTCGCGGACATCCTGCGGGAGGCCATGGCCGAGGGCCGGCTGACCGCGGACGAGCACGCGGAGCGGGTCGACCTGGTCTACCGCGCCAGGACCCTCGGGGAACTCGAACCGCTGGTGGGTGACCTGCCGGCCGGCGGCGGGGCCGCCCGTCCCGCGGCCCCGCCCTCCCCGTACGGCCCCGAAGTGCCGTCCGGGCCCGCCGAGAACCTCGTGGCGGTCTTCAGCGCCTCGACCCGCAGGGGCCGTTGGCGGGTGGGCGGACGTACGAACGCCTTCGCTCTCTTCGGCAGTGTCGAGATCGACCTGACCGAGGCTCTTTTCGGCCAGCGTCTGACGGTGGTGAACGCGACGTCCGTCTTCGGCAGCGTCGAGATCAAGGTGCCGGAGAACATCTCGCTGCGCGGCAGCGGTACGGGCATTTTCGGCAATTTCGAGGTCGACACACTGGAATCCGCAGACCCGGAAGCCCCGGTCGTCGTGGTGAACGGCTATTCCGTGTTCGGGAACGTCGAGGCGAAACCCAAGCGTGGCAAGCTGATCGCCAACCTCCACAAGCAGTTGCGCAAACACCTCGGCGGCTGACCCGGACACGGCTGGTTCTGTTCGCATTCCGGCCACAGAGGCCCCTGGAAGGCCCTGTGGTGTCCGTAAGCCGGTGCCACTCAGTGCATAGGCGCGCGCACAGCGGGTAGGGACTGCTGCATCGTCTCTCGCTCACGAAGCCGAAGCCGTCGTCAGGAGTGGACCGTGCTGCAACCGCCGCATCAGCCCCTGCAGGTCGCCGCTGTGCCTCCTCAGCGCACTCCCGCGCGGGAGGACCAGGCGGGCCCCTGGCACTCGGAGGCGGTGTGCCGCCGGGACGAGGCCGGGCTGTTCTTCGCCCCGTCGAAGGAGCCGACGGCCGCCCGGCTCTCCCGTGAGGAGGCCGCCAAGCAGGTCTGCGCCAGGTGCCCGGTCATGGTGGAGTGCAGGGAGCACGCCCTCATACAGCCCGAGCCCTACGGTGTCTGGGGCGGCCTCACCGCGGCCGAGCGCCGCGTCGTCCTCACCCGGCGCCGCAGGCGCGACATCGAACTCAAGACGGCGGCCCCGGCCGGACACGTCGCCGCGGCCGGCTGACCGCGGGGGTGCGGGCGGGGACCCGTCCGCACCCGCACACCACCGGCGGCCCTTCCTCTCCTCCCGGCCGGCCACGCCCGGACCGCCCCGCACAGGCGTCCGGCGCGGCGGCCGGCTCCGTCCTGCCGGCAGGCCCCGTCCTGGCTGCCGGTCCTACTTCGCCCGGTCGAAGTCGATCGCGCTGTAGGCGCGCAGCTTCGACAGCCGGTGGGTGGAGTCGATCCGGCGGATCGTGCCCGACTTGGAGCGCATCACCAGGGAGTCGGTGGTGGCGGTCTCCGAGCGGTAGCGCACCCCGCGCAGCAGCTCGCCGTCGGTGATGCCGGTGGCCACGAAGAACACGTTGTCCCCGCTGACGAGGTCATCGGTGGAGAGCACCCGGTCCAGGTCGTGGCCCGCGTCCAGGGCGCGCCGGCGCTCGGCCTCGTCCTTCGGCCAGAGCTTGCCCTGGATGACACCGCCGAGGCACTTTATGGCGCACGCCGAGATGATCCCCTCGGGGGTGCCGCCGATGCCCATGAGCAGATCGACGCCGGTGCCCTCACGGGCCGCCATGATCGAACCGGCGACGTCGCCGTCCGAGATGAACTTGATGCGGGCGCCGGTTTCCCGGATCTCCTTGACGATGCCGTCGTGCCGGGGACGGTCCAGGACGACGACGGTGACGTCCTCCGGAGCCGAGTTCTTGGCCTTCGCGACCCGGCGGATGTTGACCGAGACCGGTGCGTTGATGTCGACGAAGTCGGCGGCCTCGGGGCCGGTGACCAGCTTGTCCATGTAGAAGACGGCCGAAGGGTCGAACATGGCGCCGCGGTCGGCCGCGGCCAGCACGGCGATCGCGTTCGGCATGCCCTTGGCGTTCAGCGTGGTGCCGTCGATGGGGTCGACGGCGATGTCGACCTCCGCTCCGGTGCCGTCGCCGACCCGCTCGCCGTTGAACAGCATGGGGGCCTCGTCCTTCTCGCCCTCACCGATGACGACGACGCCGTTCATCGAGACGGTCGAGACGAGGGTGCGCATGGCCTTCACGGCTGCGCCGTCGGCGCCGATCTTGTCACCGCGCCCGACCCAGCGCCCGGCGGCCATGGCCGCGGCCTCGGTCACGCGGACGAGTTCCAGGGCCAGGTTGCGGTCAGGGGCCTCCGGGGAGACCTCGAGCTGGGACGGCAGATGGTGCTCGGACATCGGAGCGCACCTTTCTGTACGGCGACGACCGGATATGAGGGTGCTGTGACTCTATCTGTAGACCGATAAAATGAGCAGACCGGGTCACGGATGAGCGGATGCCCGCCGGTCGGACGCGCGAGGGCTCGTGCCACCATTGACCCCGTGGCAAGCAAGCGAGGCAAGCAGACCGTCCGGGACATGATCCTGTCGATGCTCGTGATCACCGCAGTGGCGGGCGTCGTCTACCTCTTCATCCCGCACGACGACAAGGCGGACCCGATCAAGGCGGTCGACTACCGGGTCGAGCTCACCACGGCGCGGCGGGCCGCACCGTACCCGGTGGTGGCCCCGGACGGACTGGCCGAGGGCTGGCGGCCGACCTCCGTCTCGTACGAGGGGCACCGGGGCGCCGGCTGGCACCTCGGCTACCTCGACCCGGACAACCGGTACGTGGCCGTGGAGCAGTCGACGCTCCCCGCGAAGAAGTACGTGGCCAAGGTCAGCCACGGAGCGGAGGACACCGGCCGCACCCGTGAGGTCTCCGGGAAGTCGTGGGAGGTCTGGGAGGGCGCGAAGTACGACGCGCTCGTGCTGCACGCCGAGGGCGTCACCACGGTGGTCACCGGTTCCGCCCCGGCGGAGCGGCTGGAGCAGATGGCCGCCGCCCTCAGCCCGGACGCGGAGGCCCCGGCGGTCACCACGTCCGGCGCCCCCGCCGCGTTCTGAGCCCGGGCGCCCCGCCCGCAGGGGTGCCCGCGCCCCCGCCCCGGGTGTCCGCGGGTCCCGTCCCGGGGTGCCCGCGGGCCCCGTCCGCCGCATGAGGAAGCCCCGCGACGCTCGGCGTCGCGGGGCTTCCGGCTGCCCTCCGGCGAACCGGAGGGTAGCGGGGTCCGGCGGTGGACCCGGACGGATCAGACGGTGGTGACGACCTCGTCGTAGGACAGGCGCGGCAGGCGCGGGAACCAGGCGTCCTCGCCCGGCCTGCCGATGTTGACGGCCATGAGGAGCTTGTGGTCGCCGTCCAGGAACTCCTTCTCGATGCCCGCGGCGTCGTAACCGGTCATCGGGCCGGCGGCCAGGCCGGCGGCGCGCACGCCGATGATGAAGTAGGCGGCCTGGAGCGCGGCGTTCAGCGCGGCGGACTGCTCGCGGACCGGGCGCTCGGAGAAGAACGCGTCCTTGGCCTGCGGGAAGTGCGGCAGCAGCGCCGGGAGTTCCTCGTGGAACTCGTTGTCCGCGACGAGCAGCGCGACCAGCGGGGCGGTGGCGGTCTTGGGCCGGTTGCCCTCGGCCATGTGCTTGACCAGGCGCTCGCGGCCCTCGGGGGTGCGGACCAGGACGACACGCAGCGGGGACTGGTTGAAGGCGGTCGGGCCGTACTTGACCAGCTCGTAGATCGCCTGGACCTGCTCGTCGGTCACCGGCTCGTCCGTGAACGTGTTCGCGGTGCGGGCCTCGCGGAAGAGGAGGTCCTGGGCGGCGGGGTCGAGTACGAGGGACATCTGTGGAACTGCCTTCCGGAGGGATACGGGTTCGGTCTGCGGACCACCGTAACCGAGAGAAAGGTTAACGTTCAACTAAATCGGGCCCGGGTGACCCGGCACACACGCCCGCGGCGGCGTTCCGGGACTCCCCGGACGCGCGCTCAGTCCGGGCGGGGCCCCTCGGGGGCGTCGTCCTCGGAGGCTTCCCGGGGGCCGGCCAGCACCGCGTCCAGACGGGCGCGGGCGCCCTCCAGCCAGTGCCGGCACACCTTCGCCAGCTCCTCGCCGCGCTCCCACAGCGCCAGCGACTCCTCCAGCGTCGTGCCGCCTGCCTCCAGGCGTCGCACGACCTCGATCAGCTCGTCCCGCGCCTGCTCGTATCCGAGCGTGCCCGCTCCGGACACCGCCGTCGTCCCGTCGTCCGTCATACGATCCACCCTATGCGCGAGGTCCGACAGAACCGGCCGCCACTCACTCCTCCACCCGCACCGTGAACTCGCCCTCCGACACCCGCGCCCGCAGCTCGGTGCCGGGCGCCCCGGCGTCCTCGGGGGAGCGCACCACATGCCCGTCGGGCCGCTGGAGCACCGCGTAACCCCGCTCCAGCGTCGCCGCGGGCGACAGCGCGACCACCCGGGCCCGGGTGTGCGCCAGCTCCGAGTCGGCCCGGTCCAGCAGATGCCCCAGCACCCGGCGGCCCCGCCCGGCCAGCGCCTCCACCTCCGCCTCGCGCTCGTCCACCATCCGCTGGGGCCGCTCCATCGAGGGCCTGCCCAGCGCGTGCGCCAGCCCCCGCTCCTCCCGGTCGAGAAGCCCCCGCAGGGTCCGCAGCGACCGGTCCCGGAGCTGCTGGACGCGCTCCAGCTCCTCGCCCACGTCCGGTACGACCTTCTTCGCCGCGTCCGTCGGCGTCGACGCCCGCAGGTCGGCGACCAGGTCCAGCAGGGGGGAGTCGGGCTCATGGCCGATCGCCGACACCACCGGCGTACGGCACTCGGCGACGGCCCGGATCAGCTGTTCGTCGGAGAACGGCAGCAGGTCCTCCACGCTGCCGCCGCCGCGCGCCACGACGATCACGTCGACCTCGGGGATCCGGTCCAGCTCGCGGACCGCCCGCACCACCTGGTCCACCGCGTGCACCCCCTGCACGGCGGTGTTGCGTACCTCGAAACGCACCGCGGGCCAGCGGCGGCGGGCGTTCTCCAGCACGTCGCGTTCGGCGGCGGAGGCCCGGCCGCAGACCAGCCCGATCAGCTGCGGAAGGAACGGCAGCGGCCGCTTGCGGTCCAGGGCGAACAGCCCCTCGGCGGCCAGCGCCTTCTTCAGCTGCTCCAGCCGGACCAGCAGCTCGCCGATGCCGACCGGCCGTATCTCCGTGGCCCGCAGGGACAGCTGCCCCCGCGGGGCGTACCACTCGGGCTTGGCGAGGACGACGACCCGGGCGCCCTCCGTCACCACATCGGCGACCCGGTCGAAGACCTGCCGGAAACAGGTCACGCTCACCGAGATGTCATGGGACGGGTCCCGCAGGGTCAGGAAGACCACGCCGGCGCCCGGCCGCCGCGAGAGCTGGGTGATCTGCCCCTCGACCCAGACCGCGCCGAGCCGGTCGATCCACCCCCCGATCAGGCGCGACACGTCGCCAACGGGCAGGGGGGCTTCCGGTGACGTGGTGAGAGCCATACGGGCGAGCGTAGCGGCCGGCAAGGACAACGGGCCCGCGACCGGCCCCGGCGGCGGAGGCGGCAAAGGCGGAACACCCGGAAGCGGGGCACCGGCGGGCCGCCGGGGAGTGGGAGGCCCGGGGACGGGACGGCCCGGGAGCGGGGCGGCCGGGAAAGCGGGAGGGTCGGGGGCGGGACGGCCCGGGAGCGGGGCGGCTGAGGGGCCCTTCAGGCCGACCGCCGCCCCCACTGCAGCGCCAGCACCACCAGCCCCACACCCAGCCAGCACACACCCACCACCTGGGCGCTGGTCGTCGCCTCCCAGATCACCGCGATCAGCACCACCGCCCCCACCACCGGCACCAGGACGTGCCGCCACCAGCTCGGCCGCCCCTCCATACGGCGTACGGCGAACCAGCCCACCACCGACGCGTGCAGCAGCACGAACGCGGTGAGCGCCCCGATGTCCACCACCGACACCAGATGGTCGAGCCCGTCGTCGCGCCGGGCCGCCCACACCGCCGCCACCAGCGTCACGACCGCCGCGCCCAGGATCGCGAGCCTCGGCACCCCGGACTTCGCGTCCACCCGGGACAGCACCGAGGGGAGCCGCCCCTCCCGCGCCATCGCGAAGACCAGCCGCCCCGCGGCCGCCTGCCCGGCCAGCGCCGCGAAGGCCGCGCCGATCGCCTTGCTGACGGCCACCAGGTCGTGCAGCCACGTCCCGACCGAGGAGTCCACCGCGTCGTAGAACGCCGAGCCCTGCTTCCCCGGGTCCGCCGCCAGTTCCGCCGAGGACACCGGCTCCAGCAGCGCCGCCAGATACGACTGCACCACGAACAGCGTCCCCGCGAGCACCAGGCAGAAGAGCACCGCCCGCGCCACCTTCGCCGAGCCGCCCGTCACCTCCTCGGCGAACGAGGCGATCGCGTCGAATCCCAGATACGACAGCACCGCGACCGACACCGCCCCCAGCACCGCCGTCAGCGAGAACCCGGCGTCCCCGGTCAGCGGGGTCAGCCAGCCGCGCTGCGCGCCGTCCCGTACGAGCACCACCACCGCCGACACCACGAACACCAGCAGCACCGCGATCTCCATGGCCAGCACCGCGAAACCCACCCGCGCCGCCGCCCGCACCCCCCAGAGGTTGAGCAGGGTGGTCACCACGACGGCCAGCGCCGTCCACACCCACCGCGACACCTCCGGGACCAGCGCGTTCATCGCGATCCCGGAGAAGAGGTAGGCGACGGCCGGGATGAGCAGGTAGTCCAGCATCGCCATCCACCCGGCGATGAACCCCGGCCCCTCCCCGAGCCCCTTGCGCGCGTACGCGAAGACCGAACCGGCCAGCGGGGCCACCCGCACCATCTGCGCGTAACTGAACGCGGTGAACGCCATCACGACGGTCGCCGCGAGGTAGACGAGAGCGACCGCCCCGTGCGACTTCGCGTCCAGCGTGCCGAACACGCCGACCGGGGCCATCGGGGCGATGAACAGCAGTCCGTAGACCACCAGGTCCCGGAAACCGAGTGTCCGCCGCAGTCCTGCCTGGTCCGTGCTGCCGCCGGCCATGAGCCCTCCGTCGCTCGATCGCGTACGCATCAGTGTCCCGATCCGGCCCGTCCCCGCCCCTGTCCGACACGGCCTTACGATGGGCGCATGACTGCAACTCCTGCCCGCCGTGTCCTGCTCGCCGCGCCCCGTGGCTACTGCGCGGGCGTGGACCGTGCCGTGATCGCCGTGGAGAAGGCGCTGGAGCAGTACGGCGCCCCGATCTACGTCCGCCACGAGATCGTGCACAACAAGTACGTCGTGCAGACCCTGGAGAAGAAGGGTGCGATCTTCGTCGAGCAGACGGCCGAGGTGCCCGAGGGATCCATCGTGATGTTCTCCGCGCACGGCGTCGCGCCGACCGTCCACGCGGAGGCCGCCGAGCGCAAACTGGCCACGATCGACGCGACCTGCCCCCTGGTCACCAAGGTCCACAAGGAAGCCGTCCGCTACGCCAAGGACGACTACGACATCCTCCTGATCGGCCACGACGGCCACGAGGAGGTCATCGGCACCAGCGGTGAGGCCCCCGACCACATCACCCTGGTCGACGGTCCCGGGGACGTGGCGAACGTCGAGGTCCGCGACGAGTCGAAGGTCGTCTGGCTCTCCCAGACCACCCTCTCCGTCGACGAGACGATGGAGACGGTCGACGCGCTCAAGCAGAAGTTCCCGAACCTGCTCTCACCGCCCAGCGACGACATCTGCTACGCCACACAGAACCGCCAGGTCGCGGTGAAGAAGCTCGCCGAGGACGCCGAACTCGTCATCGTCGTGGGCTCCAAGAACTCCTCGAACTCGATCCGTATGGTCGAGGTCGCGCTGGACGCCGGCGTTCCCGCCGCGCACCTGGTGGACTTCGCCGACGAGATCGACGAGGCATGGCTGGAGGGCGTCACCACCGTCGGCCTCACCTCCGGCGCCTCGGTCCCGGACGTACTGGTCGACGGAGTGCTGGAATGGCTGGCCGCACGCGGGTACGCGGACGTCGAGACGGTGCGGACGGCGGACGAGTCGATCACCTTCTCGCTGCCCAAGGAGCTCCGCCGCGACCTGCGCGCCGAAGCCGCGGAACTCTCCGGGAACTGACCCCGGCCACCCGGGCGTCCGGGCAGTGTGCCCGGCCCGCTGGCCGTACCGTGGGTCCATGGAGATCTTCGGTGTGGACATCGGCGGGTCAGGGATCAAGGGCGCTCCCGTGGACCTGGACCGTGGAGAGCTGACGCAGGAACGCCACAAGGTGCTGACCCCGCACCCGGCCACCCCGGCACGCGTCGCCGACGGGGTGGCCGAGGTCGTCGGGCACTTCGGCTGGCGGGGACCGATCGGTATCACTTTCCCCGGAGTGGTCACCGACGGCGTCACCCGCACCGCCGCCAACGTCGACAAGGCGTGGATCGACACCGACGCCCGCGCCCTGCTCGGCAAGCGGATCGGGCAGGACGTCACGATCCTCAACGACGCCGACGCGGCCGGCGTCGCCGAGATGACCTTCGGCGCGGGACGCGGCCGCAAGGGCACGGTGATCGTGCTGACCCTCGGTACGGGCATCGGCAGCGCCGTCTTCACCGACGGGCACCTCGTCCCCAACACCGAGCTCGGCCATCTGGAGCTCCACGGCCACGACGCGGAGAAGAAGGCGTCCACGAAGGCCAAGGAGGACGAGGACCTCAGCTGGCAGCACTGGGCCCGCCGGGTGCAGAAGTACCTGGTCCACGTCGAGATGCTGTTCTCGCCCGAGCTCTTCGTCATCGGCGGGGGAGTCAGCCGCAAGGCCGAGAAGTTCCTGCCGCTCATCGAACACGTACGCGCCGAAATCGTCCCGGCGCAGCTCCAGAACAACGCCGGTATCGTCGGCGCGGCGATGGCGGCCGCCGGGAGGTGACCGGCTCCGGCCGTTGAGCGGAGCCGGAGGACCGGGCCGTGGAACGGCCGGCCGGGAAGCGGTCAGGAACGGGGGCGGCGCGCCCCTTGAGCGGCGGCGGCCCTCGCGAGGTGCCGCTGCCGCTCCCGCATCCGCCGGACCTTCCGTACGGTGGCGATCAGCCCGGCGACGAGCGTGCCCCCGTACAGCCAGCCCGCCTGGACGGCCAGCGCGGTGACGACCGCCATCGCCTGCCCGCCGAAACCACCGGTGCCCCCGGCGATGGGGACCACCCCGACGGCGAACGCGATCGGCACGCTGATCGGCGCGGTGACCAGGTCGGCGGGGCGGACCCAGAGCGCGGTCAGCGCGCTCACGGGCAGGAACAGCAGCCCGTACGCCGGTTCGGAGCCGTCCAGGAGCAGCTGGTCCAGGCAGCCCAGCAGGAACATGGCGGCGACGGCGAAGAGCCCCGCGCCGATACCGGTCAGCCGGGGATCGGGGAACCTGCGCAGCGCGAGGACGAACGGCGCGACCCTGCCGGGACGCGCCCCCTGCCCGGCGGCCCGGCCGCCCGGCTTCGCCGCCACAGGAGCGTCCGCCACCGCCACGGGCGCGGCGGCGGCCCCGGCGACACCGCCGCGCGGCGCCACCGGCACCTGCTCGGGGGCCGGGGCCTGCCTGCGCTGCGGGGTACGTGTCCTGTGCTGCTCCACCGGTACAACCTAGGTCGCCTTATGGGTGCACATGGGTACAGGACACGCGCTTTGGCCGACCTTGACACTGCGTTCGAACCCCATGGCCGGAAACCGGCGCGCCCGCGGCGCGTCACGGCCTCCGCCCCGGACCCGGCCACCCGCGCTCCGGGCCCGTCAGCCTTTGCCCGAGCCCTGTCCGTTCGTACCCCGGGCCCGCCTGCCTCTGCCCGCGCCCCGGACCCGACCGCCTCTGCCCGTGCTCCGACCGCCCGCGCCCCGGACCCGTCCACGCACACCCCGGCCCCGACCGCCCCCACCCCGGTCCCTCCCGCGCGGGACCCGTGACCGGCCGCACCGGCCCGCCCGTAAACTGGAGAATCGGTCCGACTCCCGGCCCGCCCGCAGAGCCCCTCTCCTCACTCCAGGAAGTCGCCAAAGTGTCGCTCACGATCGGAATCGTCGGTCTGCCGAATGTCGGCAAGTCGACCCTGTTCAACGCCCTGACCAAGAACGACGTGCTGGCGGCCAACTACCCGTTCGCCACGATCGAGCCCAACGTCGGCGTCGTCGGGGTCCCGGACCCGCGCCTGGACAAGCTGGCCGAGATCTTCGGCTCGCAGCGGATCCTCCCCGCCACGGTCGACTTCGTCGACATCGCGGGCATCGTGCGCGGCGCCAGCGAGGGCGAGGGACTGGGCAACAAGTTCCTCGCGAACATCCGTGAGTCCGACGCGATCTGCCAGGTCATCCGCGCCTTCAAGGACGAGAACGTCGTGCACGTCGACGGCAAGGTCTCGCCCAAGGACGACATCGAGACGATCAACACCGAGCTGATCCTGGCCGACCTCCAGTCCGTGGAGAAGGCCGTCCCGCGCCTGACGAAGGAATCCCGCCTCCAGAAGGACAAGGTCGCGGTCCTCGCCGCGGTCGAGGAGGCCCAGAAGATCCTCGAAGCGGGTGACACCCTCTTCTCCCGCGGCATCACCGCCGGCACCGAGAAGGGCCGCCTCCTCCACGAGCTGCACCTGCTCACCACCAAGCCCTTCCTGTACGTCTTCAACGTCGACGAGGACGAGCTGGTCGACGAGGACTTCAAGAACGAGCAGCGCGCCCTGGTCGCCCCGGCCGAGGCCATCTTCCTCAACGCCAAGATCGAGTCCGAGCTGATCGAACTCGACGACGACGAGGCCCTCGAACTCCTCCAGTCCATGGGCCAGGAGGAGCCCGGCCTCGCCACTCTGGGCCGCGTCGGCTTCGCCACCCTGGGCCTCCAGACCTACCTCACGGCAGGCCCGAAGGAAGCCCGCGCCTGGACGATCAAGAAGGGCGCCACGGCCCCGGAGGCGGCCGGTGTGATCCACACCGACTTCCAGAAGGGCTTCATCAAGGCGGAGATCGTCTCCTTCGAGGACCTGGTCGAGACGGGCTCCGTCGCCGAGGCCCGCGCCAAGGGCAAGGCCCGCATGGAGGGCAAGGACTACGTGATGCAGGACGGCGACGTGGTGGAGTTCCGCTTCAATGTGTGACGGGTGATGTAGCACCACGTCGCTGATCTGGCAAACGTACAGGTCAGATGGGGTCCGACTCTTCGGAGTCGGGCCCTTTGTTTTTCCCGTGCTGGGATTCGTGTGAGCGCGGCGCTGGCCGAGCTGTGAAGGTAGTGCGGACGTGGCGCTTTTCCTACTCGTTTGACACAATTGGGGGCATGGCTGAGGCGACGTACAGCATCGGGGAAGGGCCAGCGACGCGGGTGAGCTTGTCGCTGCCGGAGGGGACCGCGGAGGCGATCCGGGCTCGGGTGGGCAAGCGGGAGTTCTCCGCGTTCATCGCCGAGGCGGTCGAGCGTGAGCTGCGCGGGCAGGTCCTGGACGAGTACCTGGCGGACTACGAGAGCCGCAAGGGGCCGGTCTCCGAGCCGGCCCGGCAGCGGGCGCGCCAGGTCTTCGACGAGGTGTTCGCCGAGGAGGCCGAGTGGCCCGCCGCAGGCTGAGTCACGAGGGGACGCTGGTCCTCGACAGCGAGGGACTCTCGAAGCTGCTCGCTGACGACGAGCAGGTGGTGGCTTTGATCGCTGAGGCGCGTTCGCGTGGCATGGAGGTTGTGATCAGTGCGCTCGCCATCATCGAGGCCGTCCACGCCCGTACGAACAAGTCACGCCTGAACTGGGTGCTTTCCGGGCTGCGGGTCGTCCCGGTCGGTGACGAGGAGGCGAGGGCTGCCTCGGAGTTGCTGATGAATGCCGGGTTGCACGGACACAAGTACGCGATCGATGCGGCCGTCGCCGAGGCCGCGCTGCGACAGCACCGCCCCGTGGTCATGCTGACTTCCGATATTGACGACATGGCCAAGCTGTGCGGCGAGCGGGTCCGGCTCGTGGCGGTGTGATTTCCCTTGGTCCGGCTCAGCAGGAGCGGGGTCCGTAGGGGCTCCAGTGACCGAGGAATGGCTTGAGGTCGTCGCCGCTGGGTTTCGGCGGCGTGGGCAGTTTCGGCGCTGAGGCCGATTCGGTGAGGTTTTGGAGGTGCGCGTCCGCGAACGCGAGCCACGCCTCGACCTCGGTCCGCTCCTGCCCGGGCGGAAGTGATGTGGCATGGACGCCTACTGCTGCGACGTATTCAGTCAGGCGGATGGCGTCCCGCCGTGTGGTACAGGGGATCTCCGCTGTTGAGTGCGCGGGGTCTGCTCCCCGGAATACGTCGTCTGCCGGTGAGTACTCCCTGCTCACATGGCAGGCCACCGTGCAACTTTCCTTGGTGAACGGGCAGTTCGACCTAGGAGGATGCACGGTGGCCTTGTCCCGGCATGACCTGCTTCGCCTCCTTGAGTCACTACGTTCGGCCGATGGTCTTGAACTCGTCCGCGAAGTCGCCGAGCGGCTGCTGCAGGAACTGATCGAGGCCGAGGCGAGTGTGAAGACCGGCGCCGAGTGGGGCGAGCACTGCGACACCCGCACGACCTGGCGCAACGGCCACCGGGAGAAGACCGTGACCACGCAGGCTGGTGACCTCGAGCTCGCGATCCCGAAGCCTACGGGCCGGGAGCTTCTTCCCCAGCCTGCTCGAGCGGCGCCGGCGTATCGACCAGGCTCTCTACGCGGTCGTCATGGAAGCCTGCGTCCACGGTGTCTCGACCCGGTCGGTCGACGATCTGGTCAAAGCCCTCGGCTCGGACACCGGGATATCGAAGAGCGAGGCCTCCCGGATCTGCGCAGACCTCGACGAACAGCTGGATGCTTTCCGGTCGCGTCCGCTGGACCACATCCGGTTCCCCTACCTGTTCCTCGACGCCACCTACGTCAAGGCCCGCGTCGACCACCGCATCGTCTCCCAGGCGATCGTGATCGCCACCGGCGTCACCCAGGACGGCGGCCGGGAAGTCGTGGGCGTCATGGTCGGCGACAGCGAGACAGAAGCCTTCTGGGCCCAGTTCCTGCGGCACCTGCGCGAACGCGGACTGACCGGCGTCCGCCTGGTCATCTCCGACAGCCACAGCGGCCTGGTCAAGGCCGTCCGCAAGGTCATGCTCGGCGCCGCCTGGCAGCGCTGCCGGGTCCACTTCGTCCGTAACGTCTTCGCCGCCATCCCGAAAGGCTCGGCGGAGATGGTCGCCGCCACGATCCGCACGGTGTTCGCCCAGCCCACCGCAGACGCCGTTCGCACCCAGCTCGACACCGTCGCCGACATGCTCGGCCGACAGTTCCCCAAGGTCAGAGTGATGCTGCTGGAGGCCAAGGAGGACCTGACCGCGTTCGCGGACTTTCCTCATCAGCACTGGAAGAAGATCCAGTCGACGAACCCGCTGGAGCGGCTGAACCGGGAGATCAAACGTCACACCGACGTGGTCCAGGTCTTCCCCAACCCGCCCGCGGTCCTCCGCCCGGCCACCGCGGTCCTCGCCGAACTCCACGACGAGTGGATCGCCTTCCCCCGCCGCTGCCTCTCCAACGAAAGCATGGACGCCCTCTACACCGACGAGCCCACCGTCCTGCCCGCTGCATCAAACGACTGATCGCCTACACCACGCAAAGGGACGTGACCCCCGTGCTGGGATGCGCCTGTATTTCCGCAGGTCACAGCCTTGTGGTGGAGTTCCGCTTCAACGTCTGATACGTCCGGCGAAAGGCCGTCCGACCTGCGGCGGAGCGGGTCGGACGGCTTTTGCGGTCCGCACGGAGTCCGCAGCGGGTGGTGTCGATGTCCTTGACACGGCAGCCCGAGATCTCCCCGATACGTGCGGCGGGGTGCACGCGGCGAAGACGACCACGTCTCCCCCGCCTCGGTACTCGTCGTGGGAGGCGGCCACGAGCGCGTCGGCCGGCGCGACGAGCGTCTTCCCGGTCGGGCAGGGCCGGCGCGCGAGGGCCGGGGGTCTTGGGTCAAGGCCCTACGGGCCACCGGCATCCTGCCCGGGCCGGACAGGATGCCGGCTCAGGGCCGGAGCGGATGGTGGAAGGATGCGGGGACTGCGAGAGAGGGGTGGGGCGCGTGGGGCGTGACGAGAGGGACCTGGTCGCGAGAGGAACGCGCCTGTACGCGGCAGCGCAGGCGGTGGTCGGTGACCACGCCAGGTCCGTCGAGGCGGTGCGGGCGGCGCTGAAGCCGCTTCACGACGTAGCAGTCACCCGGGAGCTCGACGCCATCCCCGTCGCCCGGCTGCAGGACGTCACCGAAGGACGCCTGCGGCTGGGGAACGTCGAGAAGAGCGGCCTTGGCACGGTGGGCCGTGTCCTCGAAGCGGGCCCCTACCGGTTGCGGCAGATCCCTGGTGTCGGGCAGCGCACTGTCGACCAGATCCTTGCCGCTGCCCGCCGGCTTTCCGAAGCGGTGCACGAGACGGTAGCCGTTCACATCGATGTGGACCGGCCGGAACCAAACACCACCGCGCTCGTCATGGCCCTGCACGTACTGGTGGAAGCCGGTCCGGACGCCCGGCGCGCGGTGGACCGAGCCGCAGCCCTGTCGGAACGGCTCGGCCCGTTGCTGGCCGACGCGAGGCCCGCCGCCGGGCGTCTCGGAATGCTGCTGGCGGGCCGGGGGAAGAAAGCACGTGCCCTGGCGGCGGTCATCGAGATCCGTTCGCTGGTGGACGAAGCGGAGCAGGCCGGTCTGCCCGGGCTGTTCGCCCAGGTCTCGGTGGACCTGCTCCGTGGATCTTCGTCCGACATCGCGGCCTGGGTGGACTTCGAACTCCGCTCCACGGAGTACTACAGCCTGCTCGCCGAGATCTCCGGGCGGCTGCCGGACGCGGCAGCCGCGGAGGGGTTCCTGCCGGAGGAGGTCGCCGAACGGGTACGGACGCAACAGCTCGACGACTCGTACCGGCGGGTCTCCCTGCGCGGCTACCAGGCGTTCGGCGCACGATTCGTCCTTGCGCAGCGCAAGGTGATACTCGGCGACGAGATGGGTCTCGGGAAGACGATCCAGGCGATTGCCGTGCTGGCACACCTGGCCGCCGAAGGGCAGAGCCATTTCATGGTCGTCTGCCCGGCGAGCGTTCTCGTGAACTGGACGCGGGAGATCGAGGCCCGCAGCCTCCTTCGCGTCATGGTGCTCCACGGCCCCGACCGGCACCACGCGTTTGCCGACTGGAAGGGGCGGGGCGGGGTGGGAGTGACCACGTTCGACGCACTGCGCGGATTTCCGGCGCCGGGCGGCGGGGAGGTCGGGCTGCTCGTCGTCGACGAAGCGCACTCCGTGAAGAACCCGAAGACCAAGCGGTCGCAGTCGGTCGCCCTGTGGGCGGACCGTTGTGAGCGCACCCTCTTCATGACCGGAACTCCGATGGAGAACCGGGTCGTGGAGTTCCGCAACTTGGTCCGGATGCTCGATGAAGGGGTGGCACACGCGCTCGGCGAGCGGGACGTCCTGGTGGGATCGGTCGCCTTCCGCAAGGCCGTTGCCCCTGTCTACCTGAGGCGCAACCAGGAAGACGTGCTGACGGAGCTCCCGAGTCTCCAGCAGACCGACGAGTGGGAGGAACTGAGCGCGTCGGACGAGGAGGCGTACCGGGAGGCCGTGCGCGCGGGCAACTTCATGGCGATGCGCAGGGCCGCCTACATGCGCCCCGAGAAATCGGCCAAGCTGGACCGGCTGTGCGAGATCGTTCAGGAGGCCGGCGAGAACGGACAGAAGACAGTGGTCTTCTCCAACTTCAAGGACGTACTGGGTGTGGTGAAGACGGCGCTCGCCACGGGGTCCACTGCCGGTGCTCCGATGTTCGGTCCGCTCACCGGCAGCGTTCCGGCCGGGCGACGGCAGCAGATCGTCGACGACTTCGCCGGGGCCCCGGGCCCAGCGGTGCTCCTGGCACAGATCCAGGCGGCTGGAGTCGGTCTCAATATGCAGGCTGCCTCCGTCGTCATCATCTGCGAGCCGCAGATCAAGCCGACCATCGAACACCAGGCAGTGGCCCGGGCCCACCGCATGGGCCAGGTCAGGCCGGTCCACACGCATCGTCTTCTCGCCACCGGGGGAGTGGACGCGCGCATGGTGAAGATGCTGGAGGAGAAGACCCGTCTGTTCGATGCTTACGCCCGCCGTAGTGCTGTGGCCGAAGCCACCCCGGACGCGGTCGACGTGTCGGACACCGAACTGGCCCGCCGGATCGTCGAGGAGGAGCAGGCGCGGCTGGGCGTGACGGACGGAAGGACCACGGCACCCGGGTGAGGCGCCTCAGGTCCGCAACCGGTCCGCGGAAGGAGGCACCCCCGTGGTGACCTGCGGTGCCGCTCTGTCCTCGTGCGGTACCGCCCTGCCTCTGTACGGTGCCGCCTCGCGGCGGCGGTGCGTCAGCTCTGTGCGGTGTCCTGGTCCGTCTGCCCGGTGCTCCCGGCCGTGCCGGCCTTCTCGCGCATCTTGCGCACCAGCTCCGCCTTCCGGTCGGCTGCGTCCTGGCGGTCGCGGTTGCGGTGCGGGCCGTTGTTCTGCCGTTCGGCGCGGGACAGCCTCTTGCGCTGGCCTCCGCCCTGGCCCACGGGGTTGTTGATGTTCTTGCTGTCGGTCACGGGCTCTCCCGGTCATGATGTGAGGTGATCTGCGGATTCATCGGTGGGGACGGGCGATGACATCGAAGGACGTCAGCAGAGGCCCATCACGCTCTCACTCGTGAATCGGCGTCTGGAAGAACATGACAAAGACGGTACCCGGTCCCGCCGGCCCCGCGCACCAGCCCTTTCGCCGCCCGGCGCGGGCCGGTCTTCGGTGAACGTCCGAGGGCAGCCGTTTCCTTCCGGGGGCACCGGTACCGCCGGTGCCCGCCGGGTCCTGCGGGGTGGCCCTCCGCTCCTCCGGACGGCCGTCCGTCGGCCCCTCCGGACGGCCCGTCGGCCCCGCCCCGCCCGGGCTCGCGGTTCCGCGGCCGTGTGGCCTCCCGGAGCCCGGACACGTACAGCGCGGTCAGGCGGTCGGAAGATCAGGCGGTACGCCAGCGCTGGTTGTCACGGCCGTTGCATTCCCAGAGCACTATCTGGGTGCCGCTCGCACCTCCGAAGAGATCCAGGCATTTGCCGTTCGACCCGGCCACCAGCGCCGTCCCGGAGAGGCCGATTCGCTGGGTGGCGGACTGGTCGCAGGTGGTCAGGACGACCGGGGTGCGGTCCTCGGTCCCGGTGAGGGTCGCGCAGAGGCCGCCCTGGCGCAGGCTGCCGTCGGGTCCGGAGCTCCAGGACTGGCCGGCGGAGCCGTCGCAGGCGGATGCCACGAGTTGTGATCCCGCCCCGGTGCCGGTCAGGCATTTGCCCGAGGCTTCGACGACCAGCGGGCCGCCGCTCCCCGCGGCCGGGCCGCCGGGGTCGCCGTTGTCCGGTTGTACGGCGCTGTCCGGTCCGGGGGTGTCCGCGGCCCGCGACGAGCCGGGCTTCGCGGAGGTGGCGCTCTCGTCCGGCCGGGGCGTGTCCCGGGCGCTCTCGCTCGACGACGACGAGGTGGGGGAGGCGGAGGAGGAGGCTGTCGGCTCCGCGTCCGTGACTCCCGGCAGCGGCGACCGTTCCCCGGCCCCTCTGCCCCCGTCGTCGGACCCTATGAGTCCTTCGGCGGGGGCGTCCGCCCGGTGGCCGGAGCTGTCGGAGCCTCCGCCGACCGTGACGGCCACCCCCACGACGACGGCGACGACCGCCGCGCCGGCGGCCGCCACCAGGGCCCATCTCCTGTTCCGTGGGAACACCCGGCGGCGGGGGGAAGTGGCCGGAGGTGCCTCATCGGCCGGCTGTCCGGAGGAGTGCGGGGAGCCCGGGGCCGCGAGGCGCTGCCCCGGTGCGTTCCGGTCCGCCTCGGTCTCGGCGTTCTCGGCGTCCTCGGAGCTTCCGGGGTTCTCGGCTTGATGCGCCGCGATGGCACGGGCGAGCGCCGCACGGGCGGAATCCAGTTTTGCCGCGTCGTTGCTTCGAGCGGGTCCGGCCGGCTGTGAGTTGATGCGCCCGGCGACGTTTCGCTTCGGCAACTCTGACATCTGGTTGTGCTCCTTGAGTACGGGGCCGAGCCCTGAGGGATGCTCCGGAACGAGAGGGCGACCGACGGCACGTGCTTCCCCCTGACGTGGCAGGCGGTGCGGACAGCCGTGTCCCAGCGGGTGGTTGCTCTCGAGAGGAGTGAGGGGGCCAGTGGACCAGCCCTTATCTAAACGCCGCACCTCCTACTGGGGAAAGGTGAACACGCCGTGTGGGGAGACGAGTTGACGGAGTGGTCCGTGAGGGGCCGTTCGGCCCCAGGCGGGGCCGAACTCCTGGGAGGTCCGGGACCGTTCTGCCGAGGTCTCCCGCGGAAGACGCCCGTGAGGGGGCCGTACGCCTGGCCCCCGATCCGCCGCGCCGGTGGGCGGATGCCCCGGCGCGGCGGTCACGAGTGGCTGCGACGCCGGATGGCGGGAAGCCGTCGGCAGGGCACCGGGAGGGCTGCCGGCCACGGGCACCCGGTGGCTGTGGCACCCGGCGGCCACGGTGCACAGGGCACGGGGTGCAGGGTGAGGACGGATCCGGCTGACGGGGCCGGCCGGCGCGGCCCCTCGCATGATCATTTCCTGGCCGCGGGTACAACCCTGCTCCGGACACAAGGGTCTTGATCATGAAGGCTCCGCGCCATCGGGCGTGGGGTGTGAGTTCAGGGAGACCCGTAGTGCGAGCAGTTGCCATGCGTCGTAGCGTCCTTTCCGCTTCCGCGATCTCGCTCGCGTTGCTGGTCACCGCCTGTGGGGGCGGCTCGCAGGGCAGCGGGGACGCTCCGGCGAAGGGCGCCCCCGGGCCCGGGAAGACCGCGGCGAAGGCGCTCACCGCCGACGAGTTGGCGAAGCTGATGGTCACCGAGGGTGACGTGGAAGGCCATGAGGTCGGGGAGCCGGGCAAGGGCGAGGTGTCCGACCCGAATTCCGTCTCCGCGGAGAGGGCCGAGTGCGAGCCCGTCGCCCGGGTGCTCACGTCCCTGCCGGCCGGCGAGCCGGTGGCGAGCGTCCAGCGGCTCGTCGTCCACGAGACCGAGGCGGCCGGGAAGGGCATGCCCTCCGTCGAGGAACTCGCCGGCATGACGGAGAAGGAGGCCGAGGAGGCGACGATCGACTCGCTCGACATCACCAAGACGATGACCTCGCTGTGGTCCTACGACGCCGACGGTGCCGAACAGAGCCTCGCCGCGCTGCGCGAGGCCGGTGGGAAGTGCGCCGGCGGCTTCACCATGACGGCCGACGGGGAGGAGCAGCACATCACCGGCATCAGCGAGGAGAAGCTCGCCGTCGGTGAGGACGCCGTGGCCTGGACGGTGGCGACGAAGTCGGACGGCACGGCCGCCGACACCAAGGTCGTCGTCTTCCGGCAGGGCACCACCCTCGCGGGGTTCTCGTCCTTCAACATCGCGTCCGTCGCCCGGGGCGAGGCGTACGGGCAGCCGACCGCCGTCATCGAAGCGCAGGCCGCCAAGCTGGGCTGACCCCCGCACCCGCACCCGCACCTGCACCCGCCCCGCACCCGCACCCGCACCCGCACCCGCCCCGCACCCGTGCCCGGGGCGGGGGCGCGTACACCCTCGCCCCGGCGGGCCGTAGGCTGACCCGATGCCGTACCCCGTACACGCCCTGGCTCACCGCGAGTTGACCACCGAAGCCGTCGCCGAGTTCGTCGCCCTGCCCACCGGGGTCTGTTTCCACGGTGACGACGACGCCGTCGACGCGGAGGTACGGCGGCGCGGGTGGGCCTGGGAACACGAAGCGGTCTGCGACTCGCTTCTCACCGGGCACGGGCATGTGGTGTGCGTCGACGGATACGAACCGTTCGGGTACCCGGACGCCCGGCGGTTCCTCGTCTTCGGCGAGATGCACCCGCACGACCCGGACGACGGCTACGAGGACGGCGGGGCCTGGCTGGGCCCGTACATGGACACCTGGAGGGGGTTGCCGGGCTGGAAGGCGCGGGAGAACTGCACCGCCGAGGACTGCGAGAGGGTGCTCGAAGCGGCGGCACGGGCCGTGTCCGAGCACCTGGGGGCGGGGCCCGAGCGGAGTGCGGTCTCGTCCGCGTCCGTGGTCACCGGGCCGCCGCTGACCCATCGTGTCTGGCGCACCCCGGCCCACGCCCTGGTACTCGGACCGTGCGCCGACAACGGGCCCTACGGCTACCTCACCCACCTGCAGCTCTCCTGCACCCCGCTCGACTGCGCTCCCGGACTGCCGCCCGAGGGTGACCGGGAGGCGCTGGAGAAGTGGATCGAGGCGCACATCGACTGGTGAACCGCCCCGCCGGGCCGGGGCGCCGGACACCCCCGGCCCGCCTCCCGCCCCACCACCCCCGGCCGCGTCCTGCCCCAGGAACCCGGCCCGCCTCCTGCCCCCAGGAACCCGGCCGCTCCGCCGGTCCTCCTCAGCCCTCCTCCGTACCGGCGGTCAGTCCGGTCACTCCCGCCGGCTTCTCCGGGTCCTCGGACGTGACCGTCACACGCACCTTCCGGGCCACGTCCCCGGCCCGGAAGGGCCGCCAGGTCCGTCCGTCCGGCGAGGTCTCCAGGGTGTGGGAGGCCGGGGCGACGTCCGTCCACACGGGGGAGAGGGACGTGACCCGCACCCGCCGTTCCAGGTCCACCGTCAGCGTGCCCGTCCCCCCGGCCGGCGCCCAGGCGGTCGCCGGGCTGCCGTCCACCGCCGCCTCCGCGTACAGGCCCGGTGTCTCGGAGCTCGCCGTCGCCGGCCGGCACCGGGCCGCGTCCGGGGTCGGGGCGAGGTCGGGACGGCGGGTCGGCAGGGTCAGGGTGTCCGCCAGGCGGCGCGGCCCGGCCGGGGTGTGGACCGTGAACGGGTCACCGGCCGTCAGCCGGACCGTCGTCGTCCGGGCTCCGATCGACACGTCGTAGGTACGCCCCCGGTAGCGCAGCCCGGTCAGTTCGACGCCCTCGCCCAGCTGCGGCGGCAGCAGCGGGTCGAGCCGTACGCCGTCCTCCCGGAGCCGCAGCCCGGTCAGGCCGTGCGTGAACACCTGGAGGAAGCCGCCCTTGCCGGTGAGGAAGTCCTCGGCTGGGAAGCCGGACAGCGGGTCCCCGGCGCCCGACTTCTCGCCGCGCGCCTCGGAGAACAGGTCGTACGGGCCGCGTGTGAACGGCCGTACGGAGCGCTGGAGATAGGTGTACGTCGAACAGCCCGGCGCCCCGATGGCCGCCGCGTCGACCGCGTGCACCGAGTCCGTCATCGCGGGCCCGTCCGGGTCGGTGCGGGCCGCGTAGTGGTCGAGGGTCGCGGCGGCGGCGCCCTCCTCCATCGGCCACTCCAGCGGATACACCAGCAGTACCGTGTCGGCCTGCTTGATGGTCGAGCCGTTGTACCCGGCGTACTGGAGGAAGATCTTCCGCTCCGGGTCGTACGGGATGCGGAGCCCGTCGGCGATCCGGGCCCAGTCCTCGGGGGCGCTCTCGCCGAGCAGACCGGCGGCGCGGGTGGCGTGGCGCAGGGCGGTGGCCGCGACCGCGTTGGTGAACACGGCGTCGTCGACGCCGTTGCTGTACTCGTCCGGGCCCGCGACGTCGTTCACCGAGTAGCTGCCGTCCGCGTTGGCGGTGACCCGCGACCGCCAGAAGCCGGCGATCCCCCTGAGCAGCGGCCAGCCGCGCTCCGCCAGCCAGTCCCGGTCGCCGGTGGCCAGGTAGTACTGCCAGACGGCCAGCGCGATATCGCCCTGGAGGTGGTTCTGGGTCAGGCAGTGCGGCGGGTCCCAGCTCTGGCACTCGGAGTCCAGCCGGCCCCTGCTCGCACTGGTCCAGGGATAGAACAGGCCCTCGTAGCCCAGCTTCTCGGCGTTGGCGCGGGCCGCGTGACGGGTGCGGTAGCGGTACTCGACGACGGACCGGGCCAGCTCGGGGCGGGTGGCGAGCAGGCCCGGGAACATCCAGGTCTCCGCGTCCCAGAAGATCATTCCCGCGTAGTTGTCGCTGGTCAGGCCCGCCGGGGCGATGCTTTCGGAGGCCCCGGGGCGGGTGGAGGCCAGCAGCCCGTACTGCGCGGCCCGCAGCAGGCCCGTCAGGTCACCGCCGCCCTTCACCTCGACGCCGGCGGCCCAGGCGGCCCGCCAGGCCGCCGCGTTGTCGTCGAGGACGCCGGACCAGCCGCGCCGCTCCGCGCGCCGGGCGGCGGCCCGGGCGGAGGCCCGCGGGTCCCGCGAGGTGAGCGCCGTGTCGACACCGACGTACTTCTCGAAGGTGTACGAACGTCCCGCCGCGACCCGGACGGTGTGCGCGCCGGCCCCGCTGCCCCTCTGGACGACCGCGCCCTCCGTGCCCGTCCCCAGGGTCTCGAACGTGCCGTCGTCCGCGACGGCGACCCGGCGCGCCCCGCGCTCGTCCAGCCGCCCGGTGACCGTCGCCGTACCGCTCCAGTGCGGGGTCATCCGCAGCCGGACGGCACCGGCGTGCACGTCGGAGCGGTCGGCGACGACCTCGTACGTCAGGTCCGTGGCGCGGCCGTCGGCGGTCGTCCAGCGCAGCGAGGTGACCACGACACCGCACCGCAGGCCCAGGGTCTGGCGATAGCGCGAGACGCGCCCGGCCGGTGTCCCGGTGCCGTACGTCTCCCGGCCGACACGTACGTCCAGGGTGGTCCAGCTGGGGAGGGCGGCGACCATCTCCCGCCCCCCGGCGAGATCCCCGTCGCGGGCGTACAGCCCGGCGACGAAGGCGCCGTCGTAGTGCGGGGTGTAGAGGGGCCAGCCCGTCTTCCGGCCGGTCGACGCGTATCCGGCTCCGGCGGGCGGGACCCGGTGGCCCAGGTAGCCGTTGCCGACGTAGGGGTCGTAGCCCCCGGCCTCGCCGAAGACGGTGGACGAGCGGTTCCAGGACGCGTCCGTGGCCCCGGTCCCGCCGCACACGGGTACCGGGGGAGCGGGCGGTGCGGCGGCGTGGGAGAGCGGGGGCAGCGGGGCGATCAGCGCGCCGGCCACCAGGGACGTGAGAAGGGGGATGCGCTTGAGGCTCACCGTACGAAGGTAAGGAAGAACCGTGCCGGGGAGGCAGCGGCGCGCGGGAGCGGAAGGGCGTGCCTCCCCAGCACACTGACGGGACGTCAGGTTTGCCGCCGGCCGGTGGCGGTGGCCGCCGTTCGTAACACCGTGATGAATTCGCGCGTCCTGTCAGCGGGTTGCGCCGCCCGCTGACAGGACACCGGTGCTCCCGGGCCGGCGGCCGGTCGGGCGGGAGAACGCCCAGGCCG
The DNA here is from genome assembly GCF_008704555.1 of Streptomyces nitrosporeus. Taxonomy (NCBI): domain Bacteria; kingdom Bacillati; phylum Actinomycetota; class Actinomycetes; order Kitasatosporales; family Streptomycetaceae; genus Streptomyces; species Streptomyces nitrosporeus. The sequence goes on along the minus strand of NZ_CP023702.1, from coordinate 2,643,338 downwards.
GGGGCGGTTTCGCGGGCCGGGTCCCGGGTGGCGGACGGTGGGGGGCGCGGGCGGATGACCGGATGGCGGGCGGGTGGAGAGCGTGCGGCCGGGCGAGGTGCGCCCTTGTGCGATTCCTGTGGATCGGCCAATCTTTCGCTGTCGGCAGGGCATGCCGCTCGCATGGAGCCACATGTGGGCGGAGAAGACGTGGTTACTTGTCATGCCCATGTTGGCTGTAGGGGTGGACCTCCCACATCGCCCCCGCAGACACCCCTGCACCCCCCACGCACACGCCCTTGCACCCCCACACCGCGATGCGGGACATGCACGTACCCGTGCATCCCCCACCCGCGCACCGCAACCGAAAGGGAACCCTCACCATGGCAGTGAAGCGACCCGCGCACTACGCGCGAAGACTGGCCGCGACCAGCGTTCTCACCGGCGCCGCTCTCGCCCTGACGACCGCCGCGTCCCTCCCGGCCCTGGCCTCGACGAACGCGCCGGAAGGCGTGATCGAGAACGCCGGCGTCCCCGGCGCCATCAGCGGCAGTTACATCGTCACCCTCGACGAGTCGGCGGCCGAGGCCGGATCGGCCGAGGGCAGGGCCCTCGCCGCCGAGTACGGCGCGAAGATCAAGAAGACGTACCGCACGGCGGTCAACGGCTACTCGGTCCGGCTGTCCGAGGCACAGGCGAAGAAGTTCGCCGCGGACCCGGCCGTCGAGTCCGTGGTCCAGAACCGCACCTTCACCATCTCGGCCACCCAGCCCTCGCCGCCGTCCTGGGGCCTGGACCGGATCGACCAGGCGGCCCTGCCGCTGAACCAGAGCTACACCTACCCCGACAAGGCGGGCGAGGGCGTCACCGCGTACGTCATCGACACCGGGGTGCGCATCAGCCACAGCGACTTCGGCGGCCGGGCCTCCAACGGGTACGACGCCATCGACGACGACAACGTCGCGCAGGACGGCCACGGCCACGGCACGCACGTCGCGGGCACCGTCGCCGGCGCCTCGTACGGCGTGGCCAAGAAGGCGAAGATCGTCGGCGTCCGGGTCCTGGACAACAGCGGCTCCGGCACCACCGAGCAGGTCGTGGCCGGTATCGACTGGGTGGCGGCCAACGCCGTCAAGCCGGCCGTCGCCAACATGAGCCTCGGCGGGGGCGCGGACTCCGTCCTGGACGCGGCCGTGCAGGGCGCCATCGACGCCGGCATCACCTTCGCCGTCGCGGCGGGCAACGAGTCCACCAACGCGTCGACCAAGTCTCCCGCCCGGGTCGCCGCCGCGATCACGGTCGGCTCCACGACCAGCACCGACGCCCGTTCGAGCTTCTCGAACTACGGCAGCATCGTGGACATATTCGCCCCGGGTTCCTCGATCACTTCGGCGTGGAACACCGGCGACAGCGCCACCAACACCATCTCCGGTACGTCGATGGCCAGCCCGCACGTGGCCGGCGCCGCCGCGCTCTACCTGGCCGACCACCCGGGCCAGACCCCGGCGCAGGTCTCCGCGGGCCTCGTCGCCGCCGCGACCAGCGGTGTGGTCACCAACCCGGGCACCGGCTCGCCCAACAAGCTGCTGTACGTGGGCACCGGCGGAACCACCCCGCCCCCCGGTGACAGGTTCGAGAGCACCACCGGCTACACGATCGCCGACAACGCCACGGTCGAGTCACCGATCACCGTCACCGGAGTCGCCGGCAACGCCCCCGCCGCGCTGAGCGTCCCGGTGAACATCACCCACACCTACTCCGGGGACCTGAGGATCGACCTGGTCGCGCCCGACGGCTCGGTCTACAACCTGAAGGCGTACGGCACCGGCGGCAGCGCCGACAACGTCATCACCACCTACACGGTGAACGCCTCGTCGGAGACGGCCAACGGCACCTGGAAGCTCCGGGTCGGCGACAACGCCACCTACGACACCGGGCGCATCAACTCCTGGGCCCTGCAGTTCTGATCCGCGCCACACGCTGAACCCGTGAAGTACAGCGGGGCGGACGCCGGGACCGGCGCCCGCCCCGCCTGCCGTGCCGGGGGACCGTCAGCGCCGGCCGAGGCCCCGGTCGACGGCGCTGATCAGCTCGCCGTCCTCCGTGTCACCGTCGAGCGACCAGAACATCGCACCGCCGAGACCCTGTTCACGGATGTAGGCGGACTTGGTGCGCAGCACCTTCGGGTCGTCGTACGTCCACAGGGTCGTACCGTCGAACAGCCAGGCGTGGCCGTTGCCCCGGTGCAGGGTGTAGGCGCCGGAACCGGCCAGCTTCCGGAGGGCCTTGTAGTCCTCGTAACCCGCCGCGTAGGTGGCGGGAGCGGGTGCCGCGGCCGGCTGGCCGAGACCGTCCCCGCCGCCGGTGACTCCGGTCCAGCCCTGGCCGTAGAACGGCATGCCCATCACCAGCTTGTGGGCGGGCGCGCCGCGCTTCTTCCAGTCCCGGACCGTCTGGTCGACGCTGAAGTCGCCCTTGGCGTACAGGGCGGACTGCTGGGCGGTCCTCGGCTCCCCGGAGACGTGGAAGTCGTATCCCTGCAGGTTCACGAAGTCGAAGTCCCGCATGATCCGGCGGACGTCGAAGCCCGCGTCGATCTTGGCGGGGTCGGTGGGGACGTAGGCCGAGAGGTCGTAGTGTCTGGCCTTCTTCCCCGGCTTGCGCTGGGACTTCGCGTAGGCGTCGAGCTGGGTGCGGAACTCGTGCACCAGCGCGGTGAAGTTCCGCTTGTCCTCGGGGCGGTAGACCGTGTCGGAGTCACCGGCCGAACCCGGCCACTCCCAGTCGACGTCGATCCCGTCGAAGAGGCCCGCCGCGGCCCCGTCCCCGCCGCGTGCGCCGTCCACGGGCAGATTGCCCTTGATGTAGAGGTCGATGCAGGAGGAGACGAGCGCCTTGCGGGACGCCTCGGTGCGCACCGCGTCGGAGAAGTGCGTGGACCAGCTCCAGCCGCCCAGGGAGATCATCACCTTGAGGCCCGGGTGCTTGGCCTTGAGCTCGCGCAGCTCGTTGAAGCTGCCGGCGAGCCGCTGGGTGTCCGTGTCGGCGACCCCGTCCACGGACTCGGCCGCGCTCACCGGACGGACGTAGTCCGCCCAGGCGTCGGCCTCGCCCGGCACGTTCCCGGTGAAGCACTTGCCGTCCGCGCTGACGTTGCCGAAGGCGTAGTTGATGTGGGTCAGCTTGGCCGCGGTACCGCTCGTGTCCAGGTCCTTGACCTGGAAGTCACGCCCGTAGACACCCCATTGGGTGAAATAACCGACGCGCTTGTACGCGCGGTCGTGACGGCTCTCGCCCCGGTCGGCTCCGTGCGCTCCGGCGGAAGGGGCGATTCCGGCCAGCAGTGCGAAGGCGCAGGCGGCGGTGGTCAGTGCGGTCAGGTTTCTTCGACGCATGGGCTCGTTCCTGTACGTGGTTCCGGGCAGGGCAGGGCGGTCCGGGCGGGAAGCCGGGAGTCGGACGCGGGGAAGTGCTGAGGGCGACGAGGGCCGTGCTGTGCACAGGGAAAGTATTGGTCTGGACCAAAAATGGTCAAGACATTGTTCGATTTCGGTCGGGGTATGCGCTGGTCGGGGGAGAGTCAACACTTCGAGTTAATCTCTGGCCTGCGCTTGCGAGGGCCAACCGAGGGTTGTCACGCTGTTGCTCTCAGTCAACCTGTTGGGAGTGGCCCGTGGCTTTCGGTGAGCAGCCTGCCTATCTGCGCGTGGCGAGCGATCTCAGGGAGAAGATCGTCGACGGCACGCTGCCGCCCCATACGCGGCTCCCGTCGCAGGCGCGTATCCGTGAGGAGTACGGCGTCTCGGACACCGTCGCCCTGGAGGCGCGGAAGGTGCTGATGGCCGAAGGGCTCGTCGAGGGGCGCTCCGGCTCCGGTACCTATGTGCGCGAGCGCCCCGTGCCGCGCCGGATCGCCCGCTCCGGCTACCGCCCAGAGTCCGGGGCCGGACCGTTCCGGCAGGAGCAGGCGGCGGAGGGTGCCAGGGGTACCTGGGAGTCCCGCAGCGAACAGGAGGGGGCGAGCGCCGAGATCGCCGAGCGCCTCGGCATCGAGCCCGGCGACCGGGTGATGCGCACCCGGTACGTCTACCGGGACGCGGGTGAGCCGATGATGCTCTCCACCTCCTGGGAGCCGCTGGCCGTCACGGGGCGGACCCCGGTGATGCTCCCGGAGGAGGGGCCGCTCGGCGGCTGCGGTGTCGTCGAGCGGATGGCGGCCATCGACCTCGTGGTGGACAACGTCGCCGAGGAGGTCGGCGCGCGCCCGGGGCTGGCGGAGGAACTCCTGACGCTCGGCGGTGTGCCCGGCCACGTGGTCATGGTCATCGCGCGGACGTACTACGCCTCGGGCCGGGCCGTGGAGACCGCCGACGTGGTCGTCCCGGCCGACCGCTACCGGGTCGCCTACCACCTGCCGGTCAAATAGCCCCTCGCTCCCGGAAGTTCCGGGGTGTTCCACCGTCGCCGTACGGGGCGCGCACCTGGCGCGCGCCCCGTACGGCGAAGACGGGTCTTCGGCCGTCGCCCGGCTGGCCCTGGGGGTCGAAGGGGGCGCATTCGTCTGGGTGCGCCCCCTTCGGCATGGCCGGATGCGTACCTCTTTGTGTAAACACGCATCCTCTGCGTGAAGGTCAGGCGTACGCTCGGGCATATGCGTACTGCGGTTTCCTGGGGATCCTTAGAGACGTGCACGGTGACAGGGGGAGGGGCGACATGCCGGGGAGGGGCGCGATGACCGACAGCGGTGCCGTCCTGCCCTGGATGGTGATCAGACGGGACGACAACGGCAGCCGTTACCGGGTGGGGCGCTACGCCACACGGGACGAGGCCCAGAAGATCGCGGACGGCCTGGACCGTCAGGCGCGCCGGCAGCTCTACCGGGTGGAGCGCGTGAGCCAGAGCACGCACCCCTGACGCCGAAGGGCGCCCGGCGCACGCGGTCCGCCGTCCGCGCCCCGTCCGCGCCCCCCGTACCGGCCCCGGCCGCCGGCTCCGCGCAGGGCCCTAAGGTGAGGGCCGGACGGGTCCGAAGGCGGAGCAGGGACGGAACGATGACGGCACTGATCGACACGGTGGCCTGGGTGCGGGTGGAGGACGGCAGGATCCTCTGCGCCCGGTCGAAGGGCAAGGACGCCTTCTACATCCCCGGCGGCAAGCGGGAGGACGGCGAGAGCGACCTGCAGACCCTGGTGCGCGAGGTCGAGGAGGAGCTGACGGTCACCGTCGACCCGTCGAGCGTCCGGCACGCGGGCACGTACGAGGCCCAGGCCCACGGCCGGCCGGACGGGGTGCGGGTGCGCATGAGCTGCTACTACGCGGACTACAGCGGAACGCTCGCGGTCAGCAACGAGATAGAGGAGATGGCCTGGTTCTCCTACGCGGACCGGCCCCACGTCCCTCCCGTCGACCAGCTGCTCTTCGACGACCTCAAGGCCGCGGGCGAACTGCGCTGAACCGCACGGACCGTGCCCCGGGCCGCCGTTGAGCCGTTCCGCGACCGGAGCGCCTGCCCCGGAGCGCCTGTCCCGGAGCGGCCCGCCCCCGGGCCGCTGCCCCGGACCACGGCCGCCCCCGGCCCACGGCTGCCCCGGACCACGGCCGTCCCCGGACCACGACCGGTCCGGGGGCGCACCCGTGCCCCGCTCCGTCCGCCCTCCCGCGCCTTCCCGCCCCCCGCGGGCGCCTCGCCGCACTCCACCGGCCCCCACCCGTACGCCGTCACCCGCCGCCTCTCGCGATACGGCGTCCTGGATGCCGGGTATGTGCTGACCAGTCCCGCTTTTCCGGGGCGTGAGGACTGCCCCGCTGTCGGCCCCTGGGAAGTGATTCGGTGTGACCGGTACCGAAGGCCGTGTCCGAGGCGACGGTGCCGCATGGAGCTTTCCCGCACGGCCGGGGTCGGTGCGCGGCGCCCGGCACGCCGTACGTGACGCATTGCACAGCTGGGGTATCGGTGCGGAGGTGAGCGGCATCGCCGTCCTCCTGGTCAGTGAGCTGGTGACCAATTCCCTCCGCTACACCTCCGGCCCCATCGGGGTCCGGCTGGTGCGCCCGTGTCCCGACGGGGACGGTGCCGGCCCCGGGCGTGGCCTGCTGGTGGAAGTCTCCGATCCTCTTCCGGATCCGCCCACCGAACGCACGGCCGGACCCGACGACGAAGGGGGCCGGGGGTTGCAGCTCGTGGCCTGTTCTGCGCGCCGCTGGGGGATCCGGCGGAGAGACAGCGGCAAGACGGTGTGGTTCGAGCTCGCTCTGCCTGGTTAGGAGTGGAGGGGACACAGCCGCGATCACCGGGGTCGGAAGGTCTGGCCGAAAAGGACTGAGACCGTGCTGTGATCGTGAACGCCGTGTCGGTCGGGGCCGTGGTGCTGAATACTGCGGGAAGGACCGGTCCGGTGTGTGAGCTGGAGGGGACGGTCGCGTGAGCGAGATACCTGGGACAGCGGGCGACGTCGTGTGGCAGAGCAGCCCGCCTGGCTCGATCTATGACTACATCAGGGTCGCCTCCTTCTCGATCGGCCCCGACGGGCTGGTCGAGCAGTGGAGCCGGCGGGCCGCCGGCCTGTTCGGCATGGAGTCCGGCGAGGTGGTGGGCCGGGACCCGGTCGAGGCGTTCATGCCCTCCGAACTGCGGCCCCGCGCCCACCGTCGGATCGGCGAGATCCTCGACGGCAAGGAGTGGACGGGCCTCGTCCCGTTCCGGTTGCCGGGCGAGAACGGAGTCCGCGGACTCGCGGAGATCTACGTCATGCCGAGCGAGACGGGCACCGGTGAACGGGCCGCGCTCTGCATCGTCGTGGACGTGCGCGCACTGCGGCGCATCGAGACCGACCTGGCGGCCTCACAAGCGATATTCGGCCAATCGCCGTTCGGGTTCGTGCTCTTCGGTACCGATTTCAGCGTGGTGAGTGCCAACGAGCGGTTCGCCACCGTCTTCGGAGGGGACGTCGACGACCACCGGGGCCGCACCGTCGACGACTACCTGGGACGGTCCGAGGCCGACCGGCTCCTGGCCACCCTGAAGCGGGTCCTGGCCACGGGGGACGCCGTCACCGACCTCCAGCTCGTGGGCACCGTCCCGGGATCCGCCGACCGCCGCCACTGGTCCGTCAACCTCTACCGGGTGCACAGCGGTTCCGGCCGCCCCGTCGGCATCGCCGGCCTCGCCACGGACGTCACCCAGCGCCATATCGCCGCGCGTGAGGCGGCCAGCGCCCGGCGTAACCTCGCCCTCCTCAACGAGGCCAGCGCACGCATCGGCAACTCCCTCGACCTGGAGGCCACCGCCCGGGAACTCCTGGACGTCGCCGTGCCCGGGTTCTGCGACCTCGCCTCCGTCGACCTGTACGAGACACTGCTCACCGGTGACGAGGCGTCCCCCGGCAGCTGGGGCAGCCGCCACCAGGAATCCGGCAGCGGTTCGGCGGAACTGCGGCGCGTCGCCCACGCCAGTGCGGTGCCCGACGTCCTGCCGGGCATCCTGACCGGGAAGGTGCCCGGTCCCCCGCCCGGCTCGGTCCCCGGACCCGGGTACGCGGCGGAGGTCCCCGGCGCCTACGGGACCCCGGGCGCCTACCGGCTCCAGGGAGCCGAGGACACCGGCCCGCCACCGCTGGGCGCGGTCCACCGCTACCCGTTCCGCTCGCCCTGCGCGGGAGCCCTGCGTACCGCCCGCGTCATGGACGTACCCGTGGACGGGACGGGCTTCGTCCACTCCACCCTGGCCGTGCCGATGGTCGCCCACGACAGCGTCGTCGGCCTCGTCCAGTTCTCCCGTACGAAGGGCAGCGAACCCTTCGGCGAGCGCGACCGGGCCCTGGCCACCGAGCTCGCGGCACGCGCCGCCGTCTGTATCGACAACGCGCGCCTCTACCGCCGGGAGCACGAACGGGCGCTGATCCTCCAGCGCAGCCTGCTGCCCCCGGGCGACCCCGAGGCCGCGGGCCTGGACATCGCCTGCCGCTACCTCCCCGGCAACACGGCCACCGAGGTGGGCGGTGACTGGTTCGACGTGATCGAACTCCCCGGCCACCGCACCGCGCTGGTCGTCGGTGACGTGATGGGACGCGGTCTGCGGGCGGCCGTCGCCATGGGCGAACTCCGCACCGCCGTACGCACCCTGGCCCTGCTGGACCTGGAGCCGGCCGAAGTGCTCTCGGCCCTCGACGAGGTCGCCCGGGGTCTCGGGGCCCCGGGAGGCGGCGACCGGAGCGGCGGCCGGTGGCCGGCCAGGACCGCGCGTACCTCGCACGAGGCCGACCTCTCCGAGGTCTACCTGGCGACCTGCGTCTACGCCGTCTACGACCCCGTCACCCGTCGCTGCACCTTCGCCAACGCCGGCCATCTGCCCCCGGTCGTGGTGGAGCCGGGCGAGCCGGCCCTGCTGCTCGACGTGCCGCCCGGGATGCCGCTCGGGGTCGGCGGCGAGCCCTTCGAGGAGGTCGAGGTGGAGCTGAAGGAGGGGACCCTGCTCGCGCTCTACACCGACGGCCTGGTGGAGTCCCGCCACCATCCGCTCGACGAGGGACTGGAGGCGCTGCGCGACTCCCTCGCCGGTCCGGCCCGGCCGCTGGAGGACGTCTGCGACCACGTGCTGAGTACGCTCGACACCCGGCACGGCGAGGACGACATCGCGCTGCTGACCGCCCGGATCCAGGGGCTGCCGGCCGAGGCGGTGGGGGACTGGCTGCTGCCCCGCGAGCTCCGGTCCGTCGCCCGCGCCCGCGAACTGGCCCGCGACCGGCTGCTGGCCTGGGACCTCGGAGGTCTGGTGGACACCACCGAACTCCTGGTGAGCGAACTCGTCACCAACGCCCTGCGGTACGGCGAGGGCGAGATCCGGCTCAGACTGCTGCGCGACCGCACCCTCGTCTGCGAGGTCTGGGACGCGGGCCTGGTGCAGCCCCGCCGGCGGCGGGCACGGGACACCGACGAGGGGGGCCGCGGGCTGCAACTGGTGGGACTGCTCAGCGCGGCCTGGGGCTCGCGCCGCACACCACGCGGCAAGACGGTCTGGTTCGAACTGGCCCTGCCCGACGGGGCCGCGAGTCCCGAACTCTCCGTCGATCAGTTGCTGAGCATGTACTGAAAGGGGCGGCCGGGCGGTGGCGCGGTGGGGCCGGGGCGGCACGGTCCGTCGAGCCTCCACCGCAGGCCCCCGTCCCCTCGCCGCCGCCCGGCAGCCCCACCACCGGCCCCGCTGCCCGCCGCCGCCCCGCCGCCCGGTGGCTCCCGGACCGCCGTCCTCCCCCCGGGTCAGACGCCCGACTTGAGGGCGGCGAGCCGTGCCTCGATCTCGGCGGACTCACCCAGCCCGTCCAGCTCCTCGAACTGGGCGTCCAGGGACGAGGCCGCCAGCTCCTGCCTGCCCACCACCCTGGCCTCCTCGCGCCGCACCTTCTCCTCGAAACGGCCGAGCTCGCTGGACGGGTCCATCACGTCCAGGCTCTTGACCGCGTCCAGCATCCGGTCCTGGGCGCGGGCCGAGGCGGCGCGGGCGACCAGCTCGTCCCGCTTGGAGCTCAGCTCGGAGAGTCTGGACCTCATCTGGTCGAGGCCCGTCCTCAGCTTCTCCACCACCACGGTCTGCGAGGCGATGGACGGCTCCGCCGTCTTCGCCTCCTGCTCCGCCCGGAGCTGGCGGCCGAGCGCCACCTTGGCGAGGCTGTCGAACCTGTCGGCCTCCGGCCCCGCCCCCGCGGCACGCAGCTCGTCGGCCTTCCGGCTGGCCGCGAGGGCCTTCTGCCCCCACTCCCGGGCCGCGTCGACGTCCTCCCGGTGGTCCTCCTCCATCAGCCGGAGGTTGCCGATGGTGGCCGCCACCGCCTGCTCGGCCTCCGCGATGTTGCCCGTGTACTCACGGATCAGCTGGTCCAGCATCTTCCGCGGGTCCTCCGCCTGGTCCAGCAGAGCGTGGATGTTGGCCCGCGCCAGCTGGGTCACACGTCCGAGGACGGTCTGCTTGGTCATGGATACCTCTCCTTGTACGTACGGACGGGTCCACCCGCGCGGCGGACGCGGGGCGGGCACGCCACCCGCCGCCCGTCCCACCGCGCCGGAACGTTCAGAAACGGCCACCGCCGCCCCGCCGGCCCCGGGTGCCACCGCCGCCGAAACTGCCGGGCCCCCCGCCGAAGCCGCCTCCCAGGCCGCCCCCGAACCCTCCGGGCCCGCCCCGCCCGGCGCCGAAGAGGCCGCCCAGGAGGATGCCGCCGAGCACCGCGCCGCCCATGCCGCCCCCCGCCCCCGGGCCGCCCGGGTCCTGCCGGTCGAGGTAGCGGCGGACGTCCTGTTCGGCCAGGGCCTGCGCCTGCGCGGCCAGTGCGTCCGCCTGCCGGGCCTCGGCCAGCGCCCCCTGCGGGTCGTCGCCCTCCGACAGCGCGCGCGCCCGCTCCCACCGGCGCTGGGCCTCCGCCAGCCGGGTACGGGCCTGCCCCCCGACCGCGCCCCGATGGGTGGTGACGTAGCCGGCGGCCGCGCCGATCGCCGAACGCGCCGTCAGCATCGCCTGGCCGAGAAGGTCACGCGCACGCCGGTCGCCGTGCTCCCGCTCCCGGGCACCGGCGAGCCCCTCGTCCAGCGCGGCGTCCGCCTCCTCCACCCGGCGCAGGGCGTCGACCGGGTCCAGCGGCCCGGACCGCAGCTCCTCCCGCACGGTGCTCACGACCGCCTCGGCCCGCCCGGTCCTGCCCCGGAGATCCGCCGTGGGCACGTCCCCCGGAGTGCCCTCCAGCAGGCCCCGGGCGTCGGCCAGGTCCGTCTCCGTCTCGGTGAGCGCCCCCGGCAGCCTCTCCTCCGCCTCGGCCAGCTCCGCCGCCCGCCGTTCCACCGCCTCCACCAGCGTGGCGACCTGGCTGATCGCCCCCTCGGCGGCGCGCAGGTGGACGGCGGCCCCGGCGCTGTCGCCGTCCACGGCCTGGCGCGCCTGGTTGAGGCTCGACGTCGCGAAGACCAGCCGGTCCTTGGCCTGCTCGACCGCGTCCGCCACGGGCGCGGAGGCCGGCCGCGCGTACCGCTCCCGCATCCCGCCCAGGGTCCTCTCGGCCGCCGAAACCCGGCCGAGGAGCTCGCGGAAGGAGGACTCGGCCGCGGCCACCGCCTCCGGAGCCCTCTCCTCCAGGTCGCGCAGCCGGTCGAAGTCCTCGGCCACGGCGTCCAGCCGGGCGTTGGCGCCGGCGCAGCGGCGCACGATCTCGTCGAGCATGCCCCGGCGTTCGGCGTCGGTCTCCGGGAAGGCGTCGTCCAGCCGCTGCCGCAGCCGGAAGGAGGCCGTCAGCTCGCTCCTCGCGTACGCGACCGCCTCGGCGAACGGCCGCGCCGCCTCCTCGCCGTACCGGGCGGTGGCGAAGCCCAGCTCCTCCTCGCTCGTACGCACCGCGTCGTCCGTGTCCACGAGGTCCGCCTCGGCCCGCGCCTCCAGCTCGGGCAGCGGCAGGGGCCGGCCGGTGGCGGTCCCGGGCACCGCGGGGGTGGTCCGGGTCGTCGTACGCCGCCTGCGGCGCAGCCACGCGTACCCCGCGACGGCGAGGGCCACGAGGACCACGGCCAGGGGCAGGACGAGGTTTCTGGAGACGCCGGCGCCCGCCCCCGGGTCCGCCGGTCCCGGGGTGATCGCGGGGGCGGGGACGGGATCACCGGCGAGGACGGCGGCGTAACCGTCGGCGGCGCCGACGGCGGCCCCCGCCCAGTCGTTCTCCCGCAGGGCCGGCTCGACCGCCGTGCCCGCCACGTCCCGCAGCTGCCCGTCGGTGAGCCGGACGTCCTGTCCGGCGGAGTAGGCGTACCGCCGGTCGTGCGTGGCCACCGCCAGCAGCACGTCGTCCTGCCCCAGGCCGTTGCGCGTGGCGGTCTCGTCGGCCCAGGTCTGCGCGGAACGGCCGGAGAAGTCGCGTACGTACACGACGAAGAGCTGGATCCGGTGGTCCGTGTACAGCTGGTCGAGCGCCGCCTCCACCTGCCCCGTCCGGTCGCCCAGGGCGCCCACCCGGTCGGTGACCTGCCCCGCACGGGAGAGCCGGACGGGATCGTCGGCGCGGGCGCCCGGGGCGGCGGGGACCGCGAGCCAGCACAGGGCGGCCAGCGCGGCGAGCAGGGCGGGGAGGAGAGCCCCGCCGGGCGCGGAACTCCGCCCGCGGGCCAGGGAGCGCATCACCTTTGTGATGATATGTACGGCCGAGACCCCCAGCGACCCGGCGCCCGTCCGGGGCCCGGGGCGCCGCCGGCGGCCCCCGGGAGCCTGCGCCGTTCGCGCGAAAGTCCGCCCGGTCCGGCGCGTCCGGGCCGCCGGGACGGCCCCTCACCACCGGCCGGGCCGATGCTGGGCACCGGGAGAGAGCGGAGCCCCGCGGCCGGGGGCGGACGTGCGGAGGTGCGCGGTGACCGACGTTCAGCTGTCGGTCGTCGTGCCCTGCTTCAACGAGGCCGAGGTGATCGAGTCCTTCCACACGGCCCTGCACGCCGTCCTCGCGGACCTGGGGGAGACCTTCGAGATCTGCTACGTCGACGACGGCAGCCGCGACGGCACCCGGCTGCTGCTCAACGCCCTCGCCACCCGCGACGGACGGGTCCGCTACACGGCGTTCAGCCGGAACTTCGGCAAGGAGGCGGCCATGCTCGCCGGCCTCCGGATGACGCGGGGCTCGGCAGTGGTGATCATGGACGCCGACCTCCAGCACCCGCCCGGACTCATCCCGCGCATGCTCGAACTGCACCGGCACGGCTACGACCAGGTCATCCCCCGCCGCGACCGCTCGGGCGAGGGCATGGTCCGCACCACGCTCAGCCACACCTACTACGCGGTGGTGCGCCGCTGCATGGACGTGGAACTCATCGACGGGTCGGGAGACTTCCGGCTGCTGTCCCGGCGGGCGGTGGAGAGCGTGCTGTCCCTGCCCGAGAGCAACCGGTTCTCCAAGGGGATCTTCTCCTGGATCGGCTTCGACACGGTCAGCTTCCGCTACCGCAACAGCGAGCGGGTGGCCGGCCGGTCGAAGTGGGGCAGCAGACGGCTGCTGAACTACGGCATCGACGGACTGCTCTCCTTCAACAACCGTCCGCTCCGCCTGGCCATCTACACCGGGTTCTGGGTGTTCGTCTCGGCGCTCGCCTACGCGGCGTGGACCGTCGTGAAGGTCGTGCTGCACGGCGCCGACACCCCGGGGTACGCCACCCTGATCACCGCGGTGGTGGCACTCAGCGGGATCCAGCTGGTCACCCTCGGCGTCATCGGCGAATACGTGGGCCGCATCTACCACGAGGCGAAACACCGCCCGCCCTACGTGGTGCGCGAGACCGACGAGACCTGTCCGGCGCCACCGGAGCACGCTCCGGCCCCGGACCGGGCCCCGCCCGTGGTGACCGCACCGCCGGTGGCCGCCGCCGGCGCCGGGCGGCCGGGCACCGTCCGCCAGTTCACCAGCTTCGTCCTGGTCGGCTTCGTGAACACGGCCGTCTACCTCGGCGTCTACGCGACGCTCAACCGGTGGGTCCCCTATCTGACCGCCCATGTGCTCGGATACGCCGTCGGCATCGTCTGCTCCTTCCTGCTCAACTCCTACGTCACCTGCCGGACGAGGCCGACCTGGCGCGGATTCGTCCGCTTCCCCCTGTCGAGCGCCGTCAACCTCGTGGCCTCGGGCGTGCTGCTCTACGGAGCCGTCAGCGGCCTCGGGATGGACAAGAACCTCGCCGCCCTCGCCGCCGGCGTCCTCGTCACCCCCCTCTCCTTCCTGGTGGCACGCTGGGCGATCATGTCCGGCCGGGCCGGCACCCCCGTGGCGGAAGGGCCCGGCGCCGTACCGCGGGAACCGCCGGCGGGCGCCCCAGCCACCCCCGCCCCGGACCGGACCGGGGAGCGCGGATGAGCGACAGCGCACCGGGGACCGAGGTCCCCGGCCGGCCGGAGGGCGGGGACCCGGAGCCCGGCCGCCCGGCACCGGCCGGGCCCGCGCACCGCCGCCGGCCGCGGCGCCGGGCCTCGCTCCTGCCGGCCGTCCTCGCGCTCCCGCCCCTCGCCCTGCTCGCCGCCGCCGCGTGGCTGGGACGGTGGGTCCGGCCCGGCGCGGACGACTGGTGCTTCCTGCCCGCCGTACGCGACCGCGGCGTCACCGGCCTCGTCGGGAAGTTCTACCTCGACGACAACGGCAGGGTCGCCAACGCGGTGCTGGTCGGCGCCTACGCGAAGTTCCAGGTGGCGGGCCACCAGTGGTTCGGCGCGGTGAGCGGCGCACTGACCCTCGCGGTGCTGTGGGCGGTCACGGTGCTCGCGCTGCGGCGGGCCCGGCTCGTGGTGCCCCGGGGCGTGCCCCTCCTGGTCGCGGCGATGGCGACCGCGCTCTTCCTCTTCGTCACGCCCAACACCTACAAGACGTTCTACTGGCCCGCGGCTTCCGTCTCCCACACGATGCCCCCGGTGCTGGCGTGCGCCGCGCTGATCCCGCTCCTGGTGGCCCGCACCCGCCGGGGCAGGGGGGCGGCCGTCGCCGTCGCCCTGGCCGCGGGCCTGGTGCTCGGCACCCTGTCGGAGGAGACCGCCGTCGTGGTGGTGGTGCTGCTGGCGGCCGTCCTCCTGCTCTGCGGACGCGTCGTCGCCCGCCCCTCCCGGGCGTTCGTCCGCCTCTGGTGCGCCGCGGGCATCGCGGGGGCCGGGGCGGGCGCCCTCGTGCTGGTCACCTCACCCGGCTCGAACTCCCGGCGGGACCGGTTCGGGGCGGGCACGGCGTCCATGCTCGCGCCGGAGTCCCTCGCCGCCTCACTGCGCGGCTTCGCCGAGATCGCCGCCACCGTCGCCACCACCTGGCAGTACGCCGGCGCGCTCGCGGCCGGGGTGCTCCTGGGGCTGTCGGCCCGCAGGCCTGACGGCGGCCTCCCGCGCCCGCCCGCCCACCGGCCGCTGCTCGCCACCGCCGGGGTGCTCTCGCTCCTCCTGGCCGGCTACCTGTGCACGGTCCTCACCTACCCGGTCTTCCGGGACCGGGTGAGCGACCCCGGAGCCAACCGGCTCTGGAACGACTACCTCCTGCTCCTCGTCGCCCTGCTCGTCTGGGCCGGAGCGCTGCTCGGGGCGGCGGCCCGGCGGCACGCCCGGCGCACCGGAGCCCTGACGGCCGCCTGCGCGGTGCTGTGCGTCCTGGTCTGCGCAGGTCCGGCCGTCGCGCTGGACGGCCTCGGCGCCACGATGCGGGAACGGGCGGAGAAGTGGGACGCCCAGGACCGGCGGCTGCGCGAGGGCGCCGCCGCCGGTGCCCGGGTCCTCCCGTACGAACGGCTCGTGGTGAGCGGGATGCTGGAGCCGTTCAGCCAGGGCGGGCGTGCCTACTGGCCCGGCGGATGCGTCGCCGACTACTACCGGATCGACCGCGTCACCGACGCCACCCGCACCCCCTGACCCCGGGCCGCCGGAACCCGCCCCTCCCCTGATGCCGGGCCCACCGCTCCGGCCCGCCCGGACCCGCCGTTTCCGGGCGCCGTGACGGCACCGGAGACGGGGAACGGCGTCCGCCGAAATGCCGCACATCCGTACGACGTACTCGAGTACGTCCCCCGGGGCCGCACGGGTGACAGCGGTCATCGCACCGGCCGCGCCTGCCTCCTCGTGCGCGAAGAGGTGGCGTTCAGTGGATCAGCGGATCAGTCTGATGAACTGCAAATGACACCAGAACGTAATCATCCGGTCCATTCCGGTACGGGTGGGCCGGGCCGGCCCCGGAGGTATCAGCCATGGCCCACCTCGGCGTCCCGCGCGGGACGGCCCGAAAGCGCCGCTCGGTCGCACTCCTGGTGACGGGGGTACTCACGGTTCCCGGACTGGCGGGCTGCACCTCCGACGACGAGCCCCGCGTCCCGGTGGCGGCGGGACAGGACATCGCCCCCGCCCCCCGCGACCGGCTCGCCGACGGCTCCACGCTCACCTGGGCGGTCGACGCGCTGCCCACCACCCTCAACGCCTTCCAGGCCGACGCGGACGGCGCGACCGCCCGGATCACCGGCGCCGTGCTGCCCGCCCTCTTCACGATGGACGCGCGCGGGGAGCCCCGGCTCAACCCCGACTACCTGGAATCCGCGGAGGTCATCGAGCGGGAGCCGAGGCAGGTCGTGCTCTACAAGCTCAGCCAGCAGGCCGTCTGGAGCGACGGCCGGGAGGTCGGGGCCCCCGACTTCCTCGCCCAGTGGCGGGCGCTCAACGGCAGGGACTCGGCGTTCTGGACCGCGCGCAACGCCGGCTACGAGCGTATCGAGAAGATCGAACGCGGCAAGGACGACCTGGAGGTCCGGGTCACCTTCGCCAAGCCGTACGCCGACTGGCGCTCCCTCTTCTCCCCGCTCTACCCGAAGGACGTGACCGGTTCGCCCGACGCCTTCAACGACGGGGCCCGGACCGCCCTGGAGAACACCGCCGGACCGTTCCGGCTGGGGAAGACCGACGAGGACGCGGGGACGGTCACCCTCGACCGCAACCCCCGCTGGTGGGGCGACCGGGCCAGGCTCGGATCACTGGTCTTCCGGGCCGTGAAGCCCGAGGACCGCACCGAGGCCCTCACCGAGGGCACGGTGGACGTCGCCGAGGTCGACCCCGCGGCGGCGGACACCCTCGCCCGGGCCGCCCGCTACCGCACCGGCGGCGGCGCACCCGCGCACGGCCCCGGCGCCGGCATCACCCCGGCCGCCGCCCTGCGGTCCTGGGCCCTGGCCCACGGGTCCGACGAGGAGGCGGCCGAGGCCGCCCGGGCGGCCCGCGCGGAGAACCGCGAGGCCGTCGCCGCGTACGCGGCCGAACAGAAGGCGCTGAACGGTTTCGCCGTACGCAAGTCCCTGGAGCCCGCCACCACACAGCTGGCCCTGAACGGCACCTCCGGCCCCCTCTCCGACGAACGGGTCCGCCGTGCGATCGCCCGGGCCCTGGACCGCCGGGAACTCGCCGAGACCGTGCTCAAGCCGCTGGGCCTGCCCGCCCGGCCGCCCGGCAGCCACCTGGCCCTGGCCGGGCAGCCCGCCTACCACGACGCCAGCGGGGCGCTGGGCGACCACAGCACCGAGGAGGCCCGGGCCCTGCTGGCGGACGCGGGCTGGACCCGGGACGGCGCGGGCGAGCCGCCCGAGGACGTCAAGGCGGGCAGCGAGGCCGACAGCGCCGGCGCCGACGGCAAGCCGGGCGACCGGCCGTACGAACGGGCCGCCGGCCCGCGCGCCCAGGACCAGCGGCCCGGGGGGGCACCCGGCGCGTACGCCCCACAGGGCACCGCCGCCCCCGCGCCCGCGCCCGCCCCGGCCGGCAACCGCCTGGGCAGGAACGGAAAGCCGCTGGACCTGCGCTTCGTCCTGCCCTCCGGTCCCGGCACCCGGTCGCTGCGCGCGGTCGGGGACAAGATCGTCCGGATGCTGGACGCGGTCGGTATCGGCGCCCGGATCGTGAAGGTCGAGGACGAGAGCTACTTCAAGGACCACATCGCCTCCGGCGACTACGACATGGCCCTGTACTCCTGGCCCGCCACCGCCTACCCGGCCACCGACGGCCGCCCCATCTACGCCAAACCGGAACCGGCCGCCGACGGATCACTGATCGTGGAGCAGAACTACACCCGGGTCGGCTCCGACCACATCGACCAGCTCTTCGACCGGGCGGTCTCGGAACTCGACGCCAAGGCGGCCAGGGACCTGCTGAAGCAGGCGGACGCACGGATCTGGGCCGCCGCGGGATCGATTCCGCTGTACCAGCGGCCCCAGCTCGTCGCCGTCGACAAGCGGCTCAGGAACGTCGGCGCCTTCGGTTTCGCCACCCCCCGCTACCAGGACATCGGCTTCCTGGAGGGCCAAGCGGCAGGATCCCCTGCGAAACGCGCGAAGTAGCAGGTCACGGCGGTATCCAAAGCTCAGGATCCGCTCAATTCCCTTGCCCGTCGGCAGTGCCGGCGGGCAAGGTCGTGGCTGCCTGGACCCGGGCTCCGCATCCACCCCGCACCCCACGCCGTCCGGCCCCGAGGGCCCCCGGACGCCGCAGCGGCCGTGGCTGAACACCCGTTGGACAACGCCCGGCGAACCGTCTCGCGGAACGGGCCGGGAAGCCCCGGGCGCGTCGTGCCCGTACCATTGGACCAGCCGTGGCGTGTCCGCCCGGCGGGCGTACGAGGACTCGAGACCGACAGAGACGCCTGATCCCACGATCGAGAGAAGCGCAAGCCACCCATGCCCACGCGCCACGACATCCGTAACGTAGCCATTGTCGCCCACGTCGACCACGGCAAGACCACCCTGGTCGACGCCATGCTCAAGCAGGCGGGCGCCTTCGCGGCGCACGCTGCCGAGAACCTCGACGAACGCATGATGGACTCGAACGACCTGGAGCGTGAGAAGGGCATCACGATCCTCGCCAAGAACACGGCGGTGAAGTATCACCCCAAGGACGGCGGGGACCCCATCACGATCAACATCATCGACACCCCCGGCCACGCCGACTTCGGCGGCGAGGTCGAGCGCGGTCTGTCGATGGTGGACGCGGTCGTCCTGCTCGTCGACGCCTCCGAGGGCCCGCTCCCGCAGACCCGGTTCGTGCTGCGCAAGGCGCTCACCGCCAAGCTGCCGGTCATCCTCTGCATCAACAAGACGGACCGCCCGGACTCGCGTATCGCCGAGGTCATCGACGAGACCTACGACCTCTTCCTGGACCTGGACGCCGACGAGGACCAGATCGAGTTCCCGATCGTCTACGCCTGCGCCCGTGACGGCGTCGCCTCGCTGACCAAGCCCGAGGACGGCACCGTCCCCGCCGACAGCGACAACCTGGAGCCGTTCTTCACCACGATCCTCTCCACGGTCCCGGCTCCCGAGTACGACGACGAGGCCCCGCTCCAGGCGCACGTCACCAACCTGGACGCCGACAACTTCCTCGGCCGTATCGCGCTCTGCCGTGTCGAGCAGGGCGAGCTGCGCAAGGGCCAGACGGTCACCTGGATCAAGCGCGACGGCACGATGTCCAACGTGCGCATCACCGAGCTCCTGATGACCGAGGCGCTCACCCGCAAGCCCGCCGAGAAGGCCGGCCCCGGCGACATCTGCGCCATCGCCGGCATCCCGGACATCATGATCGGCGAGACCCTGGCCGACCCCGAGAACCCGATCGCGCTGCCGCTGATCACGGTCGACGAGCCCGCCATCTCGATGACCATCGGTACGAACACCTCGCCGCTCGTCGGCAAGGGCGGCAAGGGCCACAAGGTCACCGCCCGCCAGGTGAAGGACCGCCTCGACCGCGAGCTGATCGGCAACGTCTCGCTCCGCGTCCTGGACACCGAGCGCCCCGACGCCTGGGAGGTCCAGGGCCGCGGTGAGCTCGCGCTGGCGATCCTGGTCGAGCAGATGCGCCGCGAGGGCTTCGAGCTGACCGTCGGCAAGCCCGAGGTCGTCACCAAGCAGGTGGACGGCAAGACGCACGAGCCCATCGAGCGCATGACGATCGACTCCCCCGAGGAGCACCTCGGTGCCATCACACAGCTGATGGCGACCCGCAAGGGCCGTATGGAGACCATGACGAACCACGGCTCGGGCTGGGTCCGCATGGAGTGGATCGTTCCTTCCCGCGGCCTGATCGGCTTCCGTACGGAGTTCCTGACCCAGACCCGCGGTACGGGCATCGCGCACTCCATCTTCGAGGGCCACGAGCCGTGGTTCGGCGAGCTGCGCACCCGCCACAACGGCTCGCTGGTCGCCGACCGCGCGGGCACGGTCACGCCCTTCGCGATGGTCAACCTCCAGGAGCGCGGTGTCATCTTCACCGAGGCCGGCACCGAGGTCTACGAGGGCATGATCATCGGTGAGAACTCACGCGCCGACGACATGGACGTGAACATCACCAAGGAGAAGAAGCTCACCAACATGCGCGCGGCCTCCGCGGACACCACCGAGAACGTGGTGCCGGCCCGCAAGCTCTCGCTGGAGCAGTCCCTGGAGTTCTGCCGCGACGACGAGTGCATCGAGGTCACCCCGGAGACGGTCCGCATCCGCAAGGTCGTCCTGGACCAGAAGCAGCGCGGACGCACCGCCTCGCGCGCCAAGCACGGCTGAGCCGTCCCGGAGCGCCGTCCTTCGCCGGCGAACCGGCCGATGAGCCATGGACACGAGGCCCGGGCCCCCGCAGACACTGTGGGGGCCCGGGCCTTTCCGTCAACCGGATTATCTGACCGAGGTGTCCGGATATCGTGCGTCGCTCTCCGGAACATGTGTTAACGGTCCGTTTCGGGGGTGTCTGTCTGGGATCACTTTGTCCGGATTTCGGTCATCCGGGGTGTCCTGATGTTGTCAAACCGAGACCCTTTAAGTGTGGTTTACAGCCCGGTGTTCCTTAATAGTTGGCTCCATTGAGCTCGGGTCAATGGGTCAGCGCACTGTGGGGAGTGCCGACTCACGAGCACACTCGGGGCACGGGAAACGATCGCCGTCAGGGGTGTCGGTGGATCTCTCCAGTGCCCTTCTTGTAGTCAAAAGTGGACTCATGAGGAGGAAACCCATGCGCGGTGCCAAGAGCGCCAAGTGGGTCGCGGGAGCGGCAATCATCGCCCTGGCCGCGACCGCCTGCGGCGGGGGCGACGGCGACGACAGCAGCAACTCTGCTTCGAAGGAGAAGGGCAAGCCCGCGGGCTACGTCTCCGTCGACGTCGGTGAGCCGCAGAAGCCCCTGATCCCGGCCGACACGAACGAGCAGCTCGGCAGCTACGTCATCCAGGCCGTGTTCACGCAGCTCCTGGAGTTCGACGGCGAGGGCAACATCGTCTACACGAACGCGGAGTCCGTGACGACGGAGGACTCCAAGACCTGGACGGTCAAGCTCAAGCCCGGCTGGAAGTTCCACGACGGCACCCCGGTCACCGCCGAGTCGTACATCAAGGCGTGGAACTGGTACGCCAACATCAAGAACAACCAGCAGAACGCCTTCTGGTTCGAGGACATCAAGGGCTACGCGGACGTCCACCCGGAGAAGGGTGACCCGAAGTCCGAGGAGATGTCCGGTCTGAAGGCGGTCGACGACACCACCTTCACGATCGAGCTCGACAAGCCGGTCCCGTACTTCGAGTACAAGCTCGGCTACTACACCTTCGCCCCGCTGCCCGAGGTGTTCTACAAGGACACCAAGGCCTTCGGCCAGGCGCCGGTCGGCAACGGTCCCTACATCTTCGAGAAGTGGGACCACAAGAAGCTCATCCAGGTCAAGGCCAACCCGGACTACCAGGGTCCGAACAAGGCCAAGAACAAGGGCATCCTGTTCAAGAACTACGCGACCGTCGAGGCCGCGTACCAGGACCTGATCTCCGGCAACCTGGACATGATCCGCCAGGTCGGCCCGAAGGACCTGCCGAAGTACAAGCAGGACCTCGGTGACCGCGTGATCGACGAGCCGTACGCGGCCGTCCAGTCGCTGGTCCCGACCTTCTACTCGAAGACCTTCAAGGACATCGACCCGAAGGTCATCCAGGGTCTGTCCATGGGCATCGACCGTGACACGATCACCAAGACCGTGCTCAACGGCACCCGCGAGCCCGCGAAGAGCTTCACGCCCCCGGGCGTCGCCGGCAACCAGCAGCTGGACACGGACGTCTTCACGTTCGACCCGGCCAAGGCGAAGGCGCTCGTCAAGGAAGGCGGCGGTGTTCCGGACAACAAGATCTGGATCCAGTACAACGCCGACGGCGGCCACAAGGAGTGGGTGACCGCGGTCTGCGAGTCCATCCGCAACTCGACCGGTGTCGACTGCATCCCGGACGCCAAGCCGGACTTCCAGACCGACCTGGAAGCGCGTGACAACGACCAGGTGAAGTCGATGTACCGCGGTGGCTGGGTCGCCGACTACCCGCTGAACGTCAACTTCATGCGGGAGCTGTACGGCACCACCGCCGAGGCCAACAACGGCCGGTTCTCGGACAAGGAGGTCGACGCGGCCTTCAAGAAGGGCGACAACGCCCCCTCCCTGGACGAGTCGATCAAGGCGTACCAGGAGGCCGAGAAGCTCGTCCTCGACAAGATGCCGGCGATCCCGCTCTGGGAGTACAAGATCAACGGCGGTTACGGCAAGTCCGTCGACAACGTCGCGATCGACTTCCGTGGTGACTACGTCATGACCGACGTCACCGTGAAGTAACCACGCCTGAGGGCCCCACTCGGCCATCAGCCGCCCACACAGGCAGTAGGTCCCGGGGGCCGCGCTTCGATATCCGGAGCGCGGTCCCCGGGCTGCATGACCCCAAATCGGAGGCAAACATGGGGCGTTACGTCGCGCGGCGACTGCTCCAGATGATCCCGGTCTTCCTCGGATCAACCATGCTGGTCTTCGCCATGATGTATGTGCTGCCCGGCGATCCCGTGCGCGCACTCGCAGGCGAGCAGACCGTCGACCCCGCACAGATCGCGGCCATGAAGAAGGACCTCGGCCTCGACCTGCCGTTCTGGCACCAGTACTGGAACTATCTGGTCGGGCTCTTCCAGGGTGACTTCGGAACGGAGATCGCCAGCGGTCGTCCGGTGTCCGAGACCATCGCGGACGCTTTCCCGATCACGATCAGGCTGGCGCTGTTTGCCTTCGTCTTCACCGTTCTCGTCGGTATCTCCATCGGCGTCTTCGCCGGACTCAAGGCCGACACCCTCCGCGACCGCGGCCTGCTCGTCCTGACGCTGCTGCTCATCTCGGTGCCGTCGTTCGTGCTCGGCTTCCTCGCCCAGTACTTCTTCGCCCACCAGCTCGGCTGGGTCGACCCCAACGTCAGCGCGGAAGCGAACTGGGGTGAGCTGCTCCTGCCGGCGGTCGTCCTCGGGTCGCTCTCCCTCGCGTACGTCGCGCGCCTGACCCGTACGTCGATCGCGGAGAACCTGCGCGCCGACTACATGCGCACCGCGGTGGCCAAGGGCCTGCCGCGCCGTCGCGTCATCGGCGTCCACCTCATGCGCAACTCGATGATCCCGGTGGTCACCTTCCTCGGTACCGACCTCGGTGCGCTGCTCGGCGGCGCCGTCGTCACCGAGGGGATCTTCAACGTCCAGGGTGTGGGCCGGGCGGTCTTCGGTGCGCTGCAGCACCGTGAAGGCGCCACGGTCGTCGGCATCGTGACGCTGATCGTCATCGTCTATCTCGTCACCAGCCTGCTCGTCGACCTGCTTTACGCGGTCCTGGACCCGAGGATCCGTTATGCCTGAGGTGCTCAAGGAAGCCCCCACCGGCCTGTCCGCCGACTCGGCCGCCGAGCAGGCGGCCTCCGCGCCGGTGGGCAAGCCCCGCAGCCTGTGGTCGGACGCCTGGCACGACCTGCGGCGCAGCCCGCTGTTCATCGTCTCGGCCGTCCTGATCTTCTTCCTGCTGATGATGGCGATAGCCCCCGGCCTGTTCACCGGCGCGGACCCGCGCTACGCGGACCTGGCCAACCACTACCTCCAGAAGCCCAAGTGGGGGAACTTCTTCCAGGAGGACTGGTTCGGCTACGACATCCAGGGCCGCTCGATCTACGCACGTGTCATCTACGGCGCCCGTGCCTCGATCATGGTCGCGGTGATCGTCACCGCCCTCGTCACGATCCTGGGCACCGTGGTCGGCATGCTGGCCGGCTACTTCGGCGGCTGGATCGACACGCTGCTCTCCCGGGTCACCGACATCTTCTTCGGAGTCCCCTTCATCCTCGGCGCGATGGTCATCCTGACCTCGTTCGACGAGCGTCACGTCTGGGTCGTCATCCTGGCCCTGGCCTTCCTCGGCTGGACCCAGATCGCCCGTGTGGCGCGTGGTTCCGTGCTGACGATCAAGCAGGCGGACTACGTGATGGCGGCCAAGGCGCTCGGCGCCTCGACCAGCCGCATCCTGCTCCGCCACATCCTGCCGAACGCCATGGCCCCGGTGATCGTGGTCGCCACCATCGCCCTCGGCGGTTACATCTCGGCCGAGGCCACGCTGTCCTTCCTGGGCATCGGACTCGCCGAGCCGACCGTGTCGTGGGGTGTCGACATCTCCTCCGGCCAGGAGCAGCTGCGCAACGCCGCGTTCGTGCTGATCATCCCGTCGGTCATGGTGTCGATCACCGTTCTGGCGTTCATCATGCTCGGCGATGCTGTACGCAACGCCCTCGACCCCAAGCTGCGCTGAGGGAGGCGTACATGACCATCATCGACAAGACCGCGGACGTCCCCGCTCCGCGCGGGTCCGACGACACGGGCGGCCCGCTGCTCGAGGTCCGCGACCTGCACGTGGAGTTCCACACCCGTGACGGGGTCGCCAAGGCCGTCAACGGCGTCAACTACAACGTCAGCGCGGGCGAGACCCTCGCGGTGCTCGGCGAGTCCGGCTCCGGCAAGTCCGTGACCGCCCAGGCGATCATGGGCATCCTGGACATGCCCCCCGGCCGCATCCCGAAGGGCGAGATCCTCTTCCGCGGCCAGGACATGCTCAAGATGTCGGCCGAGGAGCGCCGGCAGATCCGCGGCCGGAAGATCGCGATGATCTTCCAGGACGCGCTGTCCTCGCTCAACCCGGTCCTCAGCGTCGGCTACCAGCTCGGCGAGATGTTCCGGGTCCACAAGGGCATGTCCAAGAAGGAGGCCAAGGCCAAGTCCATCGAGCTGATGGACCGGGTGAAGATCCCGGCGGCCAAGGCCCGTGTCTCGGACTACCCGCACCAGTTCTCCGGCGGTATGCGCCAGCGCATCATGATCGCGATGGCGCTCGCCCTGGAGCCGGACCTGATCATCGCGGACGAGCCCACCACGGCGCTCGACGTGACGGTCCAGGCCCAGGTCATGGACCTCCTCGCGGAGCTCCAGCGTGACTTCAACATGGGTCTGATCCTCATCACGCACGACCTCGGTGTCGTCGCTGACGTCGCCGACAAGATCGCCGTGATGTACGCGGGCCGGATCGTCGAGACCGCCCCGGTCCACGAGATCTACAAGCGTCCCGCGCACCCCTACACCAAGGGGCTGCTGGACTCGATCCCGCGCCTGGACCAGAAGGGCCAGGAGCTCTACGCGATCAAGGGCCTGCCGCCCAACCTGCTGCACGTGCCGTCCGGCTGCGCCTTCAACCCGCGCTGCACCATGGCGCAGGACGTGTGCCGTACGGACATCCCGGCCCTGCTCCCGGTGACCGAGCAGGACGGCACCGAGCTGGCCGGCCGCGGCAGCGCCTGCCACTTCTGGAAGGAGACGATCCATGGCTGAGCTCAAGAAGGAGTCCGTGGACGCCACCCCGAACGTCACCGAAGTGGCGACCGTCAACGCGGGTACCGAGACGGAGGCCGTGGCGGCGATCGACGCCCCCGTCTCCAAGGGGGAGCCGATCCTCCAGGTCCGCAACCTGGTCAAGCACTTCCCGCTGACCCAGGGCATCCTCTTCAAGAAGCAGGTCGGCGCGGTCAAGGCCGTGGACGGGGTCTCCTTCGACCTCTACCAGGGCGAGACCCTCGGTATCGTCGGTGAGTCCGGCTGCGGCAAGTCCACGGTCGCCAAGCTGCTGATGACGCTGGAGCGGGCCACCGCGGGCGAGGTCTTCTACAAGGGCCAGGACATCACCAAGCTGTCCGGCCGTGCGCTGAAGGCCGTGCGCCGCAACATCCAGATGGTGTTCCAGGACCCGTACACCTCGCTGAACCCGCGGATGACGGTCGGCGACATCATCGGGGAGACCTTCGAGATCCACCCCGAGGTGGCCCCGAAGGGCGACCGGCGCCGCCGGGTGCAGGAGCTCCTGGACGTCGTCGGGCTGAACCCGGAGTACATCAACCGCTACCCGCACCAGTTCTCCGGCGGCCAGCGCCAGCGCATCGGCATCGCCCGCGGCCTCGCGCTCAACCCGGAGATCATCATCTGCGACGAGCCGGTCTCCGCGCTCGACGTGTCGGTGCAGGCCCAGGTCATCAACCTGATGGAGAAGCTCCAGGACGAGTTCAACCTGTCCTACCTCTTCATCGCGCACGACCTGTCGATCGTGCGGCACATCTCCGACCGGGTCGGCGTGATGTACCTCGGCAAGATGGCCGAGATCGGTACCGACACGCAGATCTACGACCACCCGACGCACCCCTACACCCAGGCGCTGCTGTCGGCGGTCCCGGTCCCCGACCCGGACGCCCGTGAGGGCCGCGAGCGGATCATCCTCACCGGTGACGTCCCCTCGCCGGCCAACCCGCCCTCGGGCTGCCGCTTCCGCACCCGGTGCTGGAAGGCCGAGGACAAGTGCGCCACCGAGGTGCCGCTGCTGGCGGTCCCCGAGCGCTTCAAGGCCACGGACACGCCCGCGGCGCACGAGTCGGCGTGCCACTTCGCCGAGGAGAAGAACGTCGTGAACGCGGCGTAACCCGCCCGGCGCGGACGACGACAGGCGCCCGGCCTCCCCGACACGGGGGGCCGGGCGCCTTCGCGTGTTACGGGCGCGCCCGTACGGAGGACATACGCATGCGACGTACCGTCAAATGGGGTGATATAGGGCATTGAGCTACTCAAGGGAACCCTAGGAGGCACTCCATGCGCGGAGCCACACAGGCCAGGTGGGCCGCATGTGCCGTAGCCGTCGCCCTGGCGGCCACGGCCTGCGGCGGCGGGGACGGCGGTGGCGGCGGCGGAGGCGGCGCGGACGGCATCGTCAGCTCCTCCTGGGGTGACCCGCAGAACCCGCTGGAGCCGGCGAACACCAACGAGGTGCAGGGCGGCAAGGTCCTCGACATGGTCTTCCGGGGACTCGTCCGCTACGACCCGAAGACCGGCGAGGCCAAGAACGAGATCGCCCAGTCGATCACGTCAAAGGACTCGCAGAACTTCACCGTGAAGATCAAGGACAACTGGACCTTCAGCAACGGCGAGAAGATCACCGCCAAGTCCTTCGTGGACGCCTGGAACTACGGCGCCGCGCTGGAGAACAACCAGAAGAACGCCTACTTCTTCGGCTACATCGACGGCTACGACAAGGTCCACCCCGACTCGGGCGACGCGAGCGCCGACACCCTCTCCGGCCTGAAGGCGGTGGACGACACCACCTTCACCGTGAAGCTGTCGCAGAAGTTCTCCACCTGGCCCGACACCCTCGGCTACGCGGCCTTCGCGCCCCTGCCCAAGGCCTTCTACGACGACCACGACGCATGGCTCTCCAAGCCGGTCGGCAACGGCCCCTACACCATCGAGAGCTATGACAAGGGCTCCTCGATGAGCCTGCGCAGGTGGGACGGGTACCCGGGGGCGGACAAGGCGCAGAACGGCGGCATCGACCTCAAGGTCTACACCGACAACAACACCGCCTACACCGACCTGACCGCCGGCAACCTCGACCTCGTCGACGACATCCCGGCCTCGCAGCTCAAGAACGTGCAGGCCGACCTCGGCGACCGGTACATCAACACCCCCGCGGGGATCATCCAGACCCTCGCCTTCCCCTTCTACGACAAGAAGTGGGACACCCCCGACGCGGCCAAGGTGCGCCAGGGACTGTCGAAGGCGATCAACCGCGCGCAGATCACCGACCAGATCTTCCGGAAGACCCGCACCCCGGCCACCGACTGGACCTCCCCGGTGCTCGGCAAGGACGGCGGCTTCAAGAAGGGCCTGTGCGGCTCCCCGTGCGAGTACGACAAGGCGGGGGCCAAGAAGCTCATCGAGGAGGGCGGCGGGATCCCGGGCGGCCAGCTCAAGATCTCGTACAACGCGGACACCGGCTCGCACAAGGAATGGGTCGACGCCGTCTGCAACAGCATCAACAACGTCATGGGCGACAACAAGGCATGCGTCGGCGCCCCGGTCGGCACCTTCGCCGACTTCCGCAGCCAGGTCTCCAACCAGAAACTGACCGGTGCCTGGCGGGCCGGCTGGCAGATGGACTACCCGCTGATCCAGAACTTCCTCCAGCCGACCTACTACACCGACGCCTCCTCCAACGACGGCAAGTGGAGCAACGAGGAGTTCGACGGCCTGGTGGACAAGGCCAACGCCGAGACCGACAAGGCCAAGGCGGTCTCCACCTTCCAGGACGCCGAGAAGGTCCTGGCCGAGCAGATGCCGGCCATCCCGCTCTGGTACCAGAACGGCAGCGCCGGCTACTCGGACCGGATCAGCGGCGTCTCGCTCAACCCGTTCAGCGTGCCGGTCTACAACGAGATCAAGGTCAAGTGACCTGACCGGGGCCGGGTGGCCGGTGCGCCGTCCGCGCACCGGCCGCCCGGCCTCCCGCATCCCCGCCCGGCCTCCTCGCCCCGACCCCCGGAGCCCTTCATGGGACGTTATGTGATCCGGCGGCTGCTGCAGATGATCCCCGTCTTCTTCGGCACCACGCTTCTGATCTTCCTCATGGTGAACGTGATGGGAGACCCCATCGCGGGCCTCTGCGGCGACCGGCAGTGCGACCCCGCGACAGCCTCCCGGCTGCGGGCCGAATTCGGCCTGGACAAGCCCGTCTGGCAGCAATACGTGACCTACATGGGCAACGTCTTCACCGGCGACTTCGGCACCGCCTTCAACGGGCAGAAGGTCACCGAGCTGATGGGCACCGCCTTCCCCGTCACCATCCGGCTGACCGTCGTCGCCATCGTCTTCGAGATCGTCATCGGCATCAGCCTCGGCGTCGTCACGGGCCTGCGCCGGGGCCGGCCCGTCGACACCACCGTGCTGATCCTCACGCTGATCGTCATCTCCGTGCCGACGTTCGTCACCGGCCTGCTGCTCCAGCTCCTGCTCGGCGTCCAGTGGGGCGTCATCAAACCGTCCGTCTCCACCGGCGCACCGCTGGACGAGCTCATCGTCCCCGGACTCGTCCTCGCCTCGGTCTCCCTCGCCTACGTCACCCGGCTCACCCGGACCTCGATCGCCGAGAACTCCCGCGCGGACTACGTCCGCACCGCCGTGGCCAAGGGGCTGCCCAGGCGCCGGGTGGTGATCCGGCACCTGCTGCGCAACTCGCTCATCCCCGTCGTCACCTTCATCGGGACGGACGTGGGGGCGCTCATGGGCGGCGCGATCGTCACCGAGCGGATCTTCAACATCCACGGCGTCGGCTACCAGCTCTACCAGGGCATCCTGCGCCAGAACTCCCAGACCGTCGTCGGGTTCGTGACCGTCCTGGTCCTGGTCTTCCTGGCGGCCAACCTGATCGTCGACCTCCTGTACGCCGTACTCGACCCGAGGATCCGCTATGCCTGAGCAGCAGCCGTGGGACGACCCGTCGGGGAGCGGAGCGATCTCGGGGGCCGGGGCGGGCGGGGCCATGGACCTCGCGATGGACGAGGGCGCGACGCTGGAGAAAACCCCGGGCGGCCCCGACGGGGCCGGGCCCGCGGGCAAGCCCCGCAGCCTGTGGTCCGACGCCTGGCGCGACCTGCGCCGCAACCCCGTCTTCATCATCTCCGGGCTGATCATCCTGTTCCTGGTGGTCATCTCGGTCTGGCCGTCGCTGATCGCCTCCCAGGACCCGCTCGACTGCGACCTGGGCAAGGCGCAGGAAGGCTCCCAGCCCGGCCACCCCTTCGGCTTCGACGGCCAGGGCTGCGACGTCTACACCCGCACCGTCTACGGCGCGCGGACCTCGGTGACCGTCGGCGTGCTGTCCACGCTCGGGGTCTCCCTGCTCGGCGGCGTACTGGGCGGGCTGGCCGGGTTCTTCGGCGGGACGTGGGACGCGGTCCTCTCCCGCATCACGGACGTCTTCTTCGGCATCCCCGTGGTCCTCGGCGGCCTGGTCTTCCTCTCCGTGGTCACCAGCTCCACCGTCTGGCCCGTGATCGGCTTCATCGTCCTGCTCGGCTGGCCGCAGATCGCCCGTATCGCACGCGGCTCCGTCATCACCGCCAAACAGAACGACTACGTCCAGGCGGCCAGGGCGCTCGGGGCCTCCAACGCGCGGATGATGCTGCGGCACATCACCCCCAACGCCATCGCCCCCGTGATCGTCGTCGCGACCATCGCCCTGGGGACCTACATCTCGCTGGAGGCGACCCTCTCCTACCTCGGGGTCGGACTGAAACCACCGGCCGTGTCCTGGGGGATCGACATCTCCGCCGCCTCGCAGTACATCCGCAACGCGCCGCACATGCTGCTCTGGCCCGCCGGGGCGCTCGCGGTCACCGTGCTCGCCTTCATCATGCTCGGCGACGCGGTACGCGACGCCCTCGACCCCAAGCTGCGCTGAGGAGTCCACCGCCATGCTGCTCGAAGTGCGCGACCTGCACGTGGAGTTCCACACCCGCGACGGCGTGGCCCAGGCCGTCAACGGGGTCAACTACAGCGTGGAGGCGGGGCAGACGCTGGCCGTGCTCGGCGAGTCCGGGTCGGGCAAGTCCGTCACCGCCCAGGCGATCATGGGCATCCTCGACATGCCGCCGGGGCGGATCAGCGGGGGCGAGATCATCTTCAAGGACCGCGACCTGCTGAAACTCAAGGCCGAGGAACGCCGCAGGATCCGCGGCCAGGAGATGGCCATGATCTTCCAGGACGCGCTGTCCTCGCTGAACCCGGTGCTCAGCGTGGGGGACCAGCTCGGCGAGATGTTCGTCGTGCACCGGGGGATGTCCCGTTCCGACGCCAGGGCCAAGGCCGTCGAGCTGATGGACCGGGTGCGCATCCCGGCCGCCCGCGAGCGGGTGGGGGACTACCCGCACCAGTTCTCGGGCGGTATGCGCCAGCGCATCATGATCGCCATGGCGATGGCGCTGGAACCCTCGCTGATCATCGCCGACGAGCCGACCACCGCTCTGGACGTCACCGTCCAGGCCCAGGTGATGGACCTGCTCGCCGAGCTCCAGCGCGAACTCAACATGGGACTGATCCTCATCACCCACGACCTCGGCGTGGTGGCCGACGTCGCCGACAAGATCGCGGTGATGTACGCCGGCCGCATCGTGGAGACCTCGCCCGTCCACGACATCTACCGGGCACCCGCCCACCCCTACACCAAGGGCCTGCTGCGGTCGATCCCGCGCCTGGACCAGAAGGGCCAGGAACTGTACGCGATCAAGGGTCTGCCGCCCAACCTGCTGCACATCCCGCCCGGCTGCGCCTTCCACCCGCGCTGCCCGATGGCCCGGCCGGTGTGCCGTACCGACGAGCCGCCGCTCTACACCGTGGACGAGAACCGCAGGAGCGCCTGCCACTTCTGGAAGGAGACGCTCGATGCGCGCTGAGGACACCGGCCGTCCGGCCGGCGGCGGGGCCACGCTCCAGGCCGTGGCACGGGAATCCGGCGAAGGGCGGCCGTACGCGGAGGGTGATCCGATCCTCCAGGTACGGGGACTGGTCAAGCACTACCCGCTGACCCGGGGCATCCTCTTCAAGAAGCAGACCGGCGCGGTCAAGGCCGTCGACGGCGTGGACTTCGACCTCTCGGCGGGAGAGACGCTGGGCATCGTGGGGGAGTCCGGCTGCGGGAAGTCGACGGTCGCCAGGATGCTGGTCCACCTGGAACCCCCGACCGGGGGCGCGATCCGCTACAAGGGGGAGGACGTCACCAAGCTGTCCGGCCGTGCGCTGAAGGCCGTGCGCCGCAACATCCAGATGGTGTTCCAGGACCCGTACACCTCGCTGAACCCGCGGATGACGGTCGGCGACATCATCGGGGAGCCGTACGAGATCCACCCCGAGGTGGCGCCCAAGGGCAGCCGGCGGCAGAGGGTGCGGGACCTGCTGGACGTCGTCGGGCTGAACCCGGAGTACATCAACCGCTACCCGCACCAGTTCTCCGGCGGCCAGCGCCAGCGCATCGGCATCGCCCGCGGCCTCGCCCTCAACCCGGAGATCATCGTCGCGGACGAGCCGGTCTCCGCGCTCGACGTGTCGGTACAGGCGCAGGTGGTCAACCTGCTGGACCGGCTCCAGGCGGAGTTCGGGCTGAGCTTCGTGTTCATCGCGCACGACCTGTCGATCGTGCGGCACATCTCCGACCGGGTCGGCGTGATGTACCTCGGCCGGATCGTCGAGACCGGCACCGGCGAGGAGATCTACGACCACCCGACGCACCCCTACACCCAGGCCCTGCTGTCCGCCGTCCCGGTGCCCGACCCGACGGCCCGTGAGTACCGCGAGCGGATCATCCTCCACGGGGACGTACCGTCACCGGCGAACATCCCGTCGGGCTGCCGCTTCCGCACCCGCTGCTGGAAGGCGCAGGAGCGGTGCGCGCGCGAAGTGCCCCTGCTGGCCGTCCCGGCGGTGTTCCGGGACTCGGACACGGCGGCCCGGCACGACTCGGCCTGCCACTTCGCCGAGGAGAAGCAGGTGGTCCCGCCGGAGGGACTGCTGGAGACGCCCGAGCCCGCCGACGCCCGGGACACCGGGGACGGGACCGGCCACACACGCTCCGGCGGGGAGCCGGACGGAGGGGAGCCGGACGGAGGGGAGCGGGACGGCGGGGAGCCGGACGGCGGGGAGCGGGACGGCGGCCATCCGGGATGACCGTGGAAGCGGTGTCACGGCCTGCCCGGCGGACCCCGGACAGGACCTAACACAGAGGCAACCCGGCCGTCACCTCACCGATATACGAACGCTCCACCATGGAGAACGTACGGCCGTGCGGGTGCCGTGAGCCGGCCGGGGCGCATCACGCCGCCCCGGCCGGTCTTCCCTTCCCGCCCGGCCCCCGGCCCCCTTGTCCAACCGTGTAGCGCGGTGGATTATCGCTGGGGTGACACTCACCCGGGGAGCCAGGATCACCGGCGCGGTGCTGTACGCCGTGCTCGGGGCCGTCGTCGTCTGCTGGATCGTCCGTGACGTCCTGGCGGTGGACGAACCGCTCGAACTGCTGCGCTTCTGGGCCGGTTACGCGGACGCGCACCCCGGGGCGTCACCCGCCACCACACAGACCGACGCGGTGCTGTTCGCCGTCCTGGCCGTCGCCGGCGCCACCGTCCGGCACTCCACGGCCGCCGCCGCCACGATGGTGGTCACCGGCGTGGTCGCCTTCGTCCTGCGGCTGCCCTCCGTCTGGTCGGCCGGCTCCTCCTGGATGGACGGGCGCTACAGCGACGAACTGCGGACCCGGGCGCTGGTCAGCGCCTTCGTGGTCCTGGCCGCCGCCCTCGCGCTGATCGTCACCGGGAGCGCGGGGCGCGGACAGCCCGCGGACGCCTACGAGCCGCTGCCCGCCCGGCCCGCCCAGGGAGCCGGGGTCGTGGCCTTCCTGGCGCTCGGGACCGCCGGTGCCGTGTCGGTGGCGTGGGAGATCCGGCGGCTGTTCGTCCTCCCCGACGCGGTCTACCCGGACTGGTTCACCGGCGGGGACGCGATCCCGGTGTCGCTGACCGGCGCCCCGCCCGGCTGGAACAGCGTGGCGCTCTCGGCCGCCTGCCTGGTGGCGGCGTGGACCGCGCTCTTCAGGGCCGTCCACGCCCGGCCGCTCGGTCTGACCGCGGGAGGTTTCCTGCTGGTCTCGGGCGCCCTCGCCATCGCCCAGGCCGCCCACCACGAGGTGCTGGAGCACTTCGGCGAGCTCACCCTCGAATACCAGCTGAACGTGGCCACCTCGTTCCTCCTCGCCCTCGCGGGAGCGGCGGCCCTGCTCGCCCTCGCCCCCCGGGGGACGGCCGACGACCGGCAGGACCCCGGCTACGGCGGTTACGGCTACCCGCCCGAGGGCTACGGCTACCCGCCGGCCGGCCCCGCCCCCGGCCATGGCTACGGCTACCCGCAGCCGGGGGGCACCGGCGGGTTCGGGCCGCCGCCCGGGGCCCCGCCGGCCCCGCCGCCGCCGGGGCCGGTACCGCCCGGCTGGTGACCCCGCGGCGACGGCCCGCGGCCGGGAGGGGACGGTCCTCAGGCGCGCGGCAGGCCCAGGGACCGCTTCAGGAAGTCCACCTGGAGCAGGAGCAGGTTCTCGGCCACCTGCTCCTGCGGGGTCATGTGGGTCACCCCGCTCAGCGGCAGCACCTCGTGCGGGCGCCCCGCCGCCAGCAGGGCCGAGGAGAGGCGCAGGGCGTGCGCGACCACCACGTTGTCGTCGGCGAGCCCGTGGACGATCAGCATCGGGCGCACCTCGGCGGCCGGGCGTGACAGACCCTCGTCGGTGACCAGGGAGCTGGCCGCGTACACCTCCGGCTGCGCCGCGGGGTCGCCGAGATAGCGCTCCGTGTAGTGCGTGTCGTAGAGCCGCCAGTCCGTGACCGGGGCGCCCACGACGGCCGCGTGGAAGACGTCGGGGCGGCGCAGCACCGCGAGACCGGAGAGGTAACCGCCGTACGACCAGCCGCGCATGGCGACCTTCGTCAGGTCCAGCGGGAAGCGGCCGGCCAGGGCGTGCAGGGCTTCCACCTGGTCGTCCAGGGTGAGGGTGAAGTCGTCCCGTACCGCCTTCTCCCAGGCGGGCGAGCGGCCGGGGGCGCCGCGGCCGTCCGCGACGACCACCGCGAAGCCCTGGTCCGCGAACCACTGGGACGTCAGGTGCGCGTTGTGCGCGGCGACGACCCGGCGGCCGTGCGGGCCGCCGTACGGGTCCATCAGGACCGGAAGCGGACCGTCGGATTCCTTGTAGCCGGTGGGGAGCAGCACGGCGCACGGAATGCGGCGTGCGCCCCCCTCGGTCAGTACGGGCGCGGCCGTCAGTCCGGGGGACTCGGCGAGGCTGGCGACCGAGGCGATCCGCTTGCCGTCCCGCAGGACGCGCACGGCCGTCCCCGGGCGGTCGAGGGTGGCCGAGAGCAGCACCGTCACCCCGCCCCCGCGCACCGCCGTGTGGACGCCCGCGCCCTCGCTGACCCGCTCCACGCCCAGCTCGTTGACCCGGTAGACGTGGACCTGGCCGGTCTCCGGCTCCGCCGCTTCCTCACCCGCGACCGCCGACACCAGGACGTCCGACTCCCCGATGTCCAGGACCGCCTGGATGTGCAGCTGCGGTCCGGTCAGCGGGCGGTCGCCGACCGAGAGCACCCGCGCCCCGCCCTCGTCGGCGACGCGCACGAGCCTTCCGTCCGGTGCCCAGGCCGGTACACCGGCGAAAAGATCCAGCCAGACATCGTCCTCGTCCACATGGACCGTGCGGGTCGCCCCGCTCTCCGTGTCCACCGCCAGATGCAGCTGACTGCGCTGGTCACGGGCCTGGACCAGCAGCAGCGGGGCACCGTGGGCGGACCAGTGGACCCGGGCCAGGTACGGGAAGCGGGTGCGATCCCAGACAACTTCGGTACGGGTGCCGTCCAGGTCCGTCAGGAAGAGCCGTACCTCGGCGTCGGCCGTGCCGGCGGCCGGATAGGCGACCTCGGCGGGCTTGCTGCCCGGGTTCGCCGGATCCGCGATCCACCACCGCTGGACGGCACGGTCGTCCACGCGGGCCACCAGCAGCCGGTCCGAGTCCGGGGACCACCAGAAGCCCCGGTGGCGGCCCATCTCCTCGGCCGCGACGAACTCCGCGAGGCCGTACACCGTGTGCCCGTCCTCCGGTTCGGCGAGCGGCCGGTCACCCCCGCCGTCCGCCCCCACGACCCGCAGGGCGCCGCGTGAGACATAGGCGACGTGCCTGCCGTCGGGGGAGGGCCTGGGGTCGATGACCGGGCCGGGCACCGGCAGGGCGCGCGCCGTACCCGCCCGCAGCTCGGCGACGTACACCGTGCCGGAGAGGGCGAAGGCCGCCAACTCGGCCGCGCCGTCCAGCGCGTAGCCGACGATGCCCGCCGATCCCTCCCGGGTGCGCTCGCGGCGGGCACGCTCCTCGGCGGAGAGCTTCTCCGCCGAACCGCCCAGCAGGGCACCGGGGTCCGCCGCGACGCGTTCCTCGCCGGTCCCGGTGTCCAGCACCATCAGGCGGTTGGCCCGGTCGGTGCCGGACGCCGACCTGAGAAAGACCACTCTCGTCCCATCCGGTGAGACGGTGAAGGCCCGGGGTGCGCCGAGAGCGAATCGCTGGGTCCGGGCGTGCAGGCGGGGAAAAGACAGCTTCTTCGAGGTCATGGCGTCGAACCTAGTCCCGGGGCGCCGGTCCGTGCGCCCCTCGTGCTGCTGTGCACCGATCGATGCGTCGGCACGGATAGTTATGATTCGTAGCGCTCGGTGGGTAGGAACCCGCCGGCTCCATGTGTGCTGCCTGTCCCGACCGTACCGATGGAGGTGAACCGCCGTGGCACTCTCGATTTCGGTGGTGGTGCTGCTGGCGATCGTCGTCTTCCTGCTGATCCGGAAATCCGGACTGAAGGGCGGACACGCGGTGGTCTGCATGCTGCTCGGCTTCTATCTCGCGAGCTCCTCGATCGCCCCGACCATCTCGGAGGTGACGTCGAACGTGTCGAGCATGATCGGGGGCATCAAGTTCTGACGGCCGGGCCCGGCCCCGGGGGAAGGCGCCGGGCACCCGGGCGTGGGGCGGTCGGCCGCGGGGCCGGGCTGCTCGTAGGCTGGTCCCATGAAGGACCATCCCGCCCGCCGTCTGCTGCTGGTGCACGCGCACCCCGACGACGAGTCGATCAACAACGGTGCCACCATGGCCAGATACGCGGCCGAGGGGGCCCACGTCACCCTGGTGACCTGCACGCTCGGCGAAGAGGGCGAGGTGATCCCGCCGGACCTGGCGCACCTCGCCGCCGACCGGGACGGCACCCTGGGCGCCCACCGCGCCGGCGAGCTCGCCGCCGCGATGAAGGCGCTGGGCGTCACCGACCACCGCTTCCTGGGCGGCGCCGGGCGGTACCGGGACTCCGGGATGATGGGCACCGAGCAGAACCACCGGCCGGGTGCCTTCTGGGACGCCGACGTGGACGAGGCGGCCGGGCTCCTGGCGGAGGTGATCCGCTCGGTGCGGCCCCAGGTCCTCGTCACCTACGACCCCGACGGCGGTTACGGCCACCCCGACCACATCCAGGCCCACCGGGTCGCGATGCGCGCCGCCGAACTGGCCGGGGACACCGCGTACGGCGCGGTGCCCGGCGAAGCGCACACCGTGGCGAAGATCTACTGGAACCGGGTGCCGCGCACCGTGGCCGAGGCCGCCTTCGCCCGGCTGCGGGAGACCGCGCCGGACGCCTTCGGCGGTGTCGCCGAGGTCGGTGACGTCCCCGGGGTGGTGGACGACGGGCGGATCACCACCGAGATCGACGGCACCGCCCACGCCGGGGCGAAGACGGTGGCCATGCGGGCACACGCCACCCAGATCGCGGTGGACGGCCCCTTCTTCGCTCTTTCGAACGACCTCGGTCAGCCCGTCTTCACCACCGAGTACTACGAGTTGGTGCGGGGCCCCTCGGGCGGCGGCCCCGGCGCCAGGGAGCACGACCTCTTCGCGGGACTGCCGGACGTGGCGGCCGCACCGGGAGCACGGACATGAGCAGCAGGCAGAGACCGCGCGCCTCCTCGCGGGCGCCGCGCACCAACGCCCCGCCCCGGGCCCCGGAGCCCACCGGCCTGGCGGCCGCGCCGAAGCCCGGCCGGATCGCCGCGTACGCCGGCCTCGCGGTGCTGGGCGCGGCCGTCGGACTGGCCGGCACGCTGCTCCAGGGGGCGCTGTTCCCGGGCGGACTGCTGCTGGCGCTGCTGGCGGCGGCGGGGGTCTTCTACGGCGGCCGGGTGCTGACCGGTACCCAGCTCGGCGCGCTGGCGCCCGCGGTGGGCTGGTTCGTCGTGGTGGTCCTGCTGCTGGGCGGGCGGCCCGAGGGCGACTTCGTCTTCGGCGAGGAGCTCGGGCTCGCGCTCTTCATGCTCGGCACGATGGGCATCGCTGTGATGTGTGCCACGATGTCGCGGCTGCCGTATCCGGCCGACGGCCCCCGCCCGCCCGGTACGTGAGGTGCTGCGTCCGCCTCCCCGCCGCCGCCGCGGGGAGGGGCGGGCGCCTTCCCCTCACGCACACGAGCGGAATGTCCTACGGCTGCGGCCAGTAAGGTAGTGCGCGCGCCGAGCCGTCCCCTGGCCTGCGGCATGGGGGAAGTACGGGCGGCGGAGCCAATCGGGAGAACCTGCTTTGAGTCGTGAAACTGACAGTTCGCCCTCCGGGCCCCAGGGGCGTGGAGGGGCCGCGTACCCGTCGGGTACGCCGCCGTACGGATCACGCCGGTATCCGTCGCTCCACCCGTCCGAGGACGGGCAGGGGGAGGCTCCCGAGCCTGCGGGCCCGCCGCAGCCCGAGGAGCCCAGGACGGAGACGACGCTGACGACCCGTATCCGGATCAACATCCCGGGTTCGCGTCCGATCCCGCCCGTCGTCATGCGTACGCCGGTGAGCGACACCGACGCGGCCGAGGGCCGCCCGGACGCCGAGCGCACCGGCAGCACCCCCCGGCCGGGCGTACCCGCGCCCTCCGGGAGCGACGCCGTCACCCATGAACGCGGCGCCGCCGCGCCCCAGGTGCGGGAGGGGGGCCGCCCGGACGGTGAGGCGCCCGAGGGCAAGCCCGCCAAGGAGAAGAGCGGCAGCGACTGGTTCGCGCCGCGCAAGGCCCCCGGTCCGGAGTCCGGTCCCGGACAGGCTTCCGGTCCCGGACAGGGTTCCGGTCCCGGTACGGGTGGCGGTTCCGGCCAGGTCCCCGCTCCGGGCGGCGGGACGGGCGCGGGGCCGGGATCCGGGTTCGTTCCCGGCCCGGGTTCCGCTCCCGGTCCGGTACCCGGCCCCGGGGCGGGCGGGCCGGCGGCCCCGCAGGGCGGTTCGCCCCTGCCGCGCCGCGACAGCCGGCCGTACGGCTCGGACGGTCCGCCGCCGGGCGCGGGTGCGCCCCGGCGGGAGCGCAGCGGCCTCGACGCGCTCGGTACGGACGCTCCGGGCGGCCCCGCGGCGGAGCCCTCCGGGCCCACCGCCGGTCCGGTCACCGGGAGTTCGTCCCTGACCCCCGACCTCGACAAGATCTTCGGTCCGCCCCAGACCGGCCAGACGGTCCCCCGCGGCGCCGCTCCGGCCCCCGGGGCGCCCGGCGGCGTACCGCCGCGGATGTCGGACGACACGGCGATCCTGACGCCGCAGGCGCCCGCTCCCGCCCCCGGTCCGAAGCCCGGCGGCAACGTCTCCGGCGACACCCTCACCAGCGGTGTCCCGGTGGTGCCCGCCGAGCCCCGCCCGCCGTTCCCCGGCGGGCCCGGCGGCGGCCCCGCCGCACCCGGACGCCCTGGTTCCGGCAGGCCCGCGGCCCCGGCCCCCGAGCCGGAGCCGAGGCCCGCGCCGCCCGCCAGGAAGGGGCGCTCCAAGCTGGTCCTGCTGGGCGCCGGTCTCGTGGTCCTGCTGGGCGTCGCGTACGGTGCCGGGCTCCTGATGAACCACTCGGAGGTTCCCAAGGGCACCACCGTCCTCGGTGTGGACATCGGCGGAGGCACGAAGGAGGAGGCGGTCTCCAGGCTGGAAGCCGCCTTCGGGAAGCGTGTCCACGCTCCTCTCCAGCTCTCCGTGGACGGCAGGAAGCAGCAGCTCGACCCGGAGAAGGCCGGCCTTACCCTGGACAGCCAGGAGACCGTGCGCGGTGCCGCGGGCAGCGACTACAACCCGGTCTCCGTGATCGGCTCGCTGTTCGGCGGGGCGCGCCCCGCCGACCCCGTGATCCCGGTCGACGAGGAGAAGCTGGGCGTCGCCCTGGCCGACCTCGCCGGCGTCTCGTCCGGCGGCAACGACGGCACGATCAGGTTCGAGCCGAACAAGGCGGTCGCCGTCCCCGGCAAGCCGGGCAAAGGACTGGACGTCAACCGGTCGCTGATCTCCGTACGGGACGCCTACCGTGCGCAGGTCGAGACCGGGAAGGCATCCGTCGTCGAACTCCCCGTCACCGAGACGGAGCCCACCATCGGCCAGGCCGAACTGGACCGGGCGATGAAGGAGTTCGCCGAACCGGCGATGTCCGGACTGATCACGATCAAGGCAGGACCGAAGTCGATCGACTTCGGCCCCGCCCTGTCGCTGCCGAAGATCCTGTCCATGAAGCCGGTCGACGGCCGGCTGGTCGAGGTGTACGACAAGAAGGCGATCGAGACCCTTCTCGACGGCGTCTTCGACGGCATCATGATCACCAAGGGCGACGGCAAGCAGCACCAGGTCGGCGCCGACGACGTGGCGCACGCCATGCAGACCGCCCTGCTCGGCAAGACCCCCGCCGAGCGCACCGTCGTCATCGACCTCGGCGGCGAGGGCTGACGCCGCACGCCCGTCCTGCGGCTCCGCTCCCGCTACGGCACCGCCCCCGCCCGGAGGACCCGGCGGGGGCGGTGCCGTACGCGCTCGTGGTGCCGGTACGGCGGCGGTGCGGGCCGGGCGGGTGGCGGCCCGGCCCGCACCGGCTCAGTTGAGCCGTGACCGGGCGGCCCGTGCGCGGTGGCGGATCTCCTCGGCCGCCGCCGGCTCGACGGCGCCGACGATCTCCGCGTACTCCTCCATCTCCGCCGCCCCCCGCAGGAACTCCCCGCGCCGCACCAGGAGCTCGGCCCGCTCGTAACGCAGCCCGGCCGGGTGCGAGGGCAGCAGCAGCGACAACTCCAGAGCCCACAGCGCCACATCCGTGC
This sequence comes from Streptomyces nitrosporeus, assembly GCF_008704555.1. Taxonomy (NCBI): domain Bacteria; kingdom Bacillati; phylum Actinomycetota; class Actinomycetes; order Kitasatosporales; family Streptomycetaceae; genus Streptomyces; species Streptomyces nitrosporeus. The sequence goes on along the minus strand of NZ_CP023702.1, from coordinate 2,602,982 downwards.
GTTCGGGCCTGGCCGCCGCCCACGCCCTGATGTTGGCCAGGATCCGCAGCACCGTCTTCGAGGGATCCGCGGGAACCAAAGCCGACATGTCCGGCCGCACCCCGGTCGTGCCCGCCACCAGCAGCGCGGCGTCCTCGCCGCTCAGCGGGGCCCCGCCGGCGAACGGGTCGGCCAGCACGCCCTCGGCGGGGTCGCCGAAGCCGACCACGTAATGACCCGGCAGCGCCAGCCCGTACACCGGGACGCCCGCCCGGCGCGCGACCTCCGTCCAGACCACCGAGAGCAGGATCGGCAGGCCCCGCCGCCGGCGCAGGACCTCCTGGAGCAGCGAGGACTCCAGCCGCCGGTAGTCGGCGGGCAGACCGCCGAAACCGTAGCGCCCGCCCAGCAGTTCGTGGAACACCGGCACCCAGGCACGGGCGGGACGCGCCCCGTACGGCACCATCCCCGCCAGCCGGTCCAGTTCCGCCTGCGCGGCGTCGATGCCGTACGGATCGGCCGGGGAGGCGGGGTCGGCCGGTACCGCCTCCGCGCCCAGCAGCAGGCAGAGCAGGGCGATATCCGGCCGCTCGGCGCGTGCCTCGTCCGCGAACCGCCGTCGGCGCTCCGCCCTGCCGGGATCCCTGGCGTCCATACCGTTCTGCTCCTGCTGCTGGGACCTGGGGCGTGTTTCGAAAGTCCCGCCTTCCCGCCCTCCGGGCGGACGGCGCTACTTTCGAAACACGCCCTCGGCGGCCCGGAAGTGGTGGTACAGGTGGTGGGTGGCGAAGCCCATGCCGTCGTACAGCGCGCGGGCCGCCCCGTTGTCCGTCTCGACCTGGAGCCAGGCGGCCGAGGCGCCCTCGTCGAGGGCCCGGCGGGCGAGCGCCGTCATCACCGCGGTGCCCAGGCCGCGCCGACGGTGCTCCGGGCCCACCTCCACGGCCATGAACCCCGCCCAGCGGCCGTCCACCACCGCACGCCCGATCGCGGCGGGAACCGCGTCCGGGCCGTCACCCGGCACCGACGCGAACCACACCGAGGGACCGCTCCCCAGCACCTTCAGCACGGGGGCGCCTGGGGCGCGCCCCAGGGTGCTGAAACGCTGGTAGCGGGAGAGCCAGGCGTCGTCCGCGGCACGGGCGAGCCGCACCCGGGAGGCGTCCGCCTCCAGGTCGCCCAGGGGGGCGAGCGCGGCGATCCGCACCTCGGCCGACACCTCGCGCCGCCACCCGTGCTCCTCCAGCCCGGCACAGAGCCCCTCCTGGGCGCCTTCGGCGCCCGTACCGGCCTGGACGTAGGCGGGCAGGCCCCGTTGCGCGTACCAGCGCCCCACCCGCTCCAGGGCCGCCTCCAGCGGGAGGCCCGGATCGCCGAGCGGCAGAACGGAGTTGGCGCGGCGGGTGAAACCGGCCGCGGCACGCAGCCGCCAGCCGCCGAGCGCCTCCTCCTCCACCGGCTGCCAGGCGCGCGCGGTGACACGGGTGAGCTCCTCGAAGGAGGCGGCCGGACCGCGCCGGCGCGCCGGAGCCGCCGGTACGGTCTTCCCCGCCACCAGCGCCGGCTCCGGAATGTGGACACTCTGTCCACTTTTCGTCGTGACGGACAGCACGCCGCCGGTCCACGATGTGAGAACCCCTACCGTGTCCGTGAACCCGGCACCCTCGCGGCCGCCTTCCAACACCTGCCGGACCGATACACGTTTACCCACGTCAGCAGGTGTTATGCGAACCTCGAGCCGTCCGCTGATGGTGAATTCCACCGCTGAGTCCGCCCCTCCTGTTCGGTTCATGCTCCGGAACGGAGATACTAGGGCGGGCATCGACGACGCCGCGCTCCCGCGCGAGAGCCAACGCCCTACCGAGGAGGAACGACAGCGTGACCTACGTCATCGCACAGCCTTGTGTCGACGTCAAGGACAAGGCCTGCATCGAAGAGTGCCCCGTCGACTGCATCTACGAGGGCCAGCGGTCCTTGTACATCCACCCGGACGAGTGTGTCGACTGCGGAGCCTGTGAGCCGGTCTGCCCGGTGGAGGCGATCTTCTACGAGGACGACACCCCGGAGGAGTGGAAGGACTACTACAAGGCGAACGTCGAGTTCTTCGACGACCTCGGCTCGCCGGGCGGCGCCTCCAAGCTGGGCCTCATCGAGCGCGACCACCCGTTCGTCGCCGCGCTGCCGCCGCAGAACCAGTGACACCGGCCCCATGAGCGCCGCCCGGTCCCGTACGGTTCGTCACCGTGCGGGACCGAGGTGTTCTCCGGGCCCGTGTACGCGCCGGGCCCACCCCCACGTACGAGAAAGCAGAGTCCCGTGTCCGCAGCAGCACCCGTCTCCTCACGCCTTCCGGTCTTCCCCTGGGACAAGCTCACGTCCTACAGGACGACGGCCGCTGCCCACCCGGACGGCCTCGTGGACCTGTCCGTCGGCACCCCCGTCGACCCGGTGCCCGGCCTGATCCAGCGGGAACTGGTCGCGGCGGCCGACAGCCCGGGCTATCCGACGGTGTGGGGGACCCCGGCGCTGCGGGACGCGCTGACCGGCTGGGCCGGGCGGCGGCTCGGAGCCACGGGCCTGACGCACGAGAACGTCCTGCCGGTCGTCGGCTCCAAGGAACTGGTGGCCTGGCTGCCCACCCAGCTCGGGCTCGGCGCCGGCGACAAGGTCGCCTACCCGCGGCTCGCCTACCCGACCTACGAGGTGGGGGCGCGGCTCTGCGGCGCGGAGCCCGTCGCCTACGACGACCCGACGGAACTGGACCCGGCCGGACTCCGGCTGCTCTGGCTCAACTCGCCGTCCAACCCGACCGGCCGGGTGCTGGCGAAGGAGGAGCTGGCACGGATCGTCGCCTGGGCCCGTGAACACCGGGTGCTGGTCTTCAGCGACGAGTGCTACCTGGAGCTCGGCTGGGAGGCCGAACCGGTCTCCGTGCTCCACCCCGACGTCTGCGGCGGCGACCACGAGGGCCTCGTCGCCGTCCACTCGCTGTCCAAGCGCTCCAACCTCGCCGGATACCGTGCCGCCTTCGTCGTCGGTGACGCGGCGGTGCTCGGCGAGCTGCTCCAGATCCGCAAGCACGGCGGGATGATGGTCCCCGCCCCCGTCCAGGCGGCGACCGTCGCCGCGCTCGGCGACGACACCCACGTCGCCGAGCAGAGGGAACGCTACGCACGACGCCGCACCGCGCTGCGGGCGGCGCTGGAGGCGCACGGCTTCCGGATCGAGCACAGCGAGGCGAGCCTCTACCTGTGGGCCACCCGCGGCGAGGGCTGCTGGGACACCGTGGCGCACCTGGCCGGACTCGGCATCCTGGTGGCTCCGGGCGACTTCTACGGGCCCGCCGGCGACCGTTTCGTACGGGTCGCCCTGACGGCCACCGACGAGCGGGTGGACGCGGCGGTCAAGCGGCTGTCCTGAGGCCGGCGGGCCCGCCGCCACGGGCGGCGGGCCCGGCACGGCGGCCGTCAGCCCAGCGGCAGGCCCTTGGGCAGTGAGTCGTCCGCCAGCTCGCCGTCGGCGACGGTGCCTGCCGTCCGGAGGGCGCCGGAGGCGGCGGGCAGGGCCGTTCCCACGACCTTGCCACCCGTCCCGTTCGCGACCTCGGCACCCTGCTTCGCCGTGGAGTCCAGGGTGTCGCCGACACGCGCGCCGTCGAGCTGGGTCAGGCCGCCGAGTTCCGGGGCCTGCGGGAGGCCTGCGGCACCGGCGGTGCCCGCGGCGCCGGCCGCGGAGGCCGCCCCCGCGGCGATCAGCAGTGCGGCACGGGCGATCCGGCGGGACAGGGGGAGGGACATGATGCTCCTTCGACGGGAGGTCGACGGGCGCCGGCGGGGCGCCGGCGGGCCGCGGCGGAACGGAATCCGCCTGTCCGGCGATCGGACGCCCTGACAACGGGCCCGGGGGCGGGGGAGGTTGCGGGGCGCCGCGGTAAAGACTCCGTAATGCGCCGCACGGCCGGCCACGGAAGGGCCGCCCGGCCCGCCGCCCTGTACGGCCGGTCCCTGTACGGCCGGTGCCCCGCCCGGCCCGCCGCCCCGCTGCCCCGTACGGTCCCTAGCGGGCGAGCCGCATCCGGACCGAGGCGGTGGAGGCGGGATCCGTGCGCTGCTTCCGCCAGCCCGTCTCCGGCTTCCACACCCGGCCGTCGTAGGAGACCTCGGCGATGCCCAGCGTGCCGGCCCGGGCGACGGCCCAGTGCGCGAGCTCCCAGCCGCGCCGGGAGCGGTCGCCGCCGGCCGTCCGCGTCCCGTCCCGTACCGGCACCGACACCGTGCCCGCGGCGGCCGCACCGGCGGACTCCGTCGCGGGCAGCACGTCCTTCCCGAAGGAGCGCACCAGGTCGGACCGCACCTCTTCCGCGCTCCCGGCGGCCCCCGCGGTCTCCTTCGGCAGCGAACAGCTCAGGGAGGCGGGGGCGCGTCCGGTCAGCGCCGCCGAGAGCAGCGCCGCGTCCGGTTCGTGCTTCGCGTACGCCTGCGGGAAGCCGCTCTTCTGCACCCGCTGCGCCGCCTCGGTCAGCGGCAGCCGTGAATAGCCCGGTACCTCGGCCAGATGCTCGTAGAACTCACCGGCGGAGTACACCGGGTCCATGATCTGCTCGGCCGTCCCCCAGCCCTGCGAGGGCCGCTGCTGGAAGAGGCCGAGGGAGTCCCGGTCGCCGTGGTCGATGTTGCGCAGCGAGGACTCCTGGAGCGCCGTGGCCAGGGCGATGGTCACCGCGCGCTCCGGCAGCCCCCGTGCGGTGCCCACGGCGGAGATCGTCGCGGCGTTGGCGGCCATCTCGGGGCTCAGCTCGTAGCCGCCGGACCCGCCCCCGTCGCCCCCGCCGTCGGAGCGCACGGTGCAGCGCGGCGACCCCTGGGGGCCGGTGGCGTACTGCACGGCCACATAGCCGCCCAGGGCCGTGAGGACGGCGAGGGAGGCCGTGGCACGGGAGAGGAGGCTGCGGCGGGCGGGAGTCTCGGTCCGGGGCACGCGCCCACCGTACTGGAGGGTACGGGCGGAGCCGAGCCCCCTGCCGCCGGTACCCCCGCCGGGTCCCCGGGGCGGGCGGCCGGCCCGGCACCCGGACAGGCCGGTGGCGGGGCGCGGCGACGGACTAGGGTCGTGGCCATGGACGGACACACCCTTGACCTCGCCCTGGACGGCCCGGCCCTCACCGCCCGGCTCGTCGACTTCCCGTCGGTCAGCGGGCAGGAGAAAGACCTGGCCGACGCGATCGAGGCGGCCCTGCGCCCGCTGGGGCACCTGACGGTCGACCGGTACGGCAACAACATCGTGGCCCGCACCCACCTCGGCCGCGCCGAGCGCGTCGTCCTGGCGGGGCACATCGACACCGTGCCGATCGCCGGCAACGTGCCGTCCCGGCTCGACGACGACGGCGTGCTGTGGGGCTGCGGGACCTCCGACATGAAGTCGGGTGTCGCGGTCCAGCTGCGCATCGCGGCGACGGTGCCCGAGCCCAACCGCGACCTGACGTTCGTCTTCTACGACAACGAGGAGGTCGCCGCCCACCTCAACGGGCTGGGCAGGGTGACCGAGGCCCACCCCGACTGGGTGGAGGGCGACTTCGCGGTCCTCCTGGAGGGGTCCGACGGCGAGGTGGAGGGCGGCTGCCAGGGCACGCTGAGGATGTTCCTGCGGCTCGACGGGGAGCGGGCCCACTCCGCGCGCGGCTGGATGGGGTCCAACGCCGTCCACGCCGCGGCGCCGGTGCTGGCCAGGCTCGCCGCGTACGAGCCGCGCCGCCCGGTCATCGACGGGCTGGAGTACCGCGAGGGCCTCAACGCCGTCAGGATCGAGGGCGGGGTCGCCACCAACGTGATCCCGGACACCTGCACCGTGGTGGTCAACTACCGGTACGCGCCCGACCTCTCGGGCGAGGAGGCGGAGGCGCACGTCCGCGAGGTGTTCGCGGACTGCGGTGTCGCCGAGTTCACGGTGGACGACCACTCGGGCGCGGCGATGCCCGGCCTCTCGCACCCGGCGGCCAAGGCGTTCATGGAGGCGGTCGGCGGCACCGCCAAGCCCAAGTTCGGCTGGACCGACGTCTCCCGCTTCGGGGCCCTCGGCATCCCGGCCGTCAACTACGGTCCCGGGGACCCGCTCTTCGCCCACAAGCGCGACGAGCACGTCCGGGTCGAACGGATCACGCACTGCGAGGAGCGGCTCCGCTCCTGGCTGACCGGCTGACCCGCGGTATTCCCCTGTTCGTAACCTCCGCCGATCTACGCTGAAGCGACGACGCACGCACATCGCGGGTCGGCGGAGGGAGCAGGTCATGGGCAACCCGGAGGACGCACGGATCCCCGAGGGCGCGCAGATTCCCGAGGGCGCGGTCAAGCCGGAGGAACAGCGGCTGGGGCCGGTACTGCGCCGCAGGGACCAGGTGCAGCCCGGCACGACCGATCAGCGGCTGCTCGACTCCGAGGGTGACTCCGAGTGGGTGCACACCGACCCCTGGCGGGTCATGCGCATCCAGTCGGAGTTCGTGGAGGGCTTCGGCACGCTCGCCGAACTGCCGAGCGCCATCAGCGTCTTCGGCTCGGCCCGCACCGCGGCCGGCACCCCGGAGTACGAAGCCGGCGTACGGCTCGGCAACGCGCTGGTCGAGGCGGGGTTCGCGGTGATCACGGGCGGCGGCCCCGGGGCGATGGAGGCGGCCAACAAGGGTGCCCGGGAGGCCGAGGGCATCTCCGTCGGGCTGGGCATCGAGCTGCCCTTCGAGTCCGGGCTCAACCCGCACGTCGACATCGGGCTCAACTTCCGCTACTTCTTCGTCCGCAAGATGATGTTCGTCAAGTACGCCCAGGGGTTCGTCGTCCTGCCGGGCGGCCTGGGCACCCTCGACGAGCTCTTCGAGGCCCTGACCCTGGTGCAGACGGGCAAGGTGACGCGCTTCCCGATCGTGCTGTTCGGCTCGGCCTACTGGAACGGCCTCGTGGACTGGCTGCGGGACACGGTGGTCGCCCAGGGCAAGGCGTCCGAGCGGGACCTGCTGCTCTTCCACGTCACGGACGACGTGGACGAGGCGGTGCGGCTGGTGACCAAGGAGGTCGGGCGGTAGCCGCCCGCCCGCCCTCTGCGGCCCGTACGCACCCGCCCGCCGGTCCGCCCGGCCCGTTCCCACGGCCCGTACGCCCGCCCTGTCCGCCCGGCCCGTACGCATCCGCCCGCCCTGTCCGCCCGGCCCGCGCCCTCCGGCCCGCGCCCTCCGGGCGGTGCGGGCACGGGTCGTCGGCGGCCGGCGGTCGGCCTACGCCAGGCCGCGACGGGCCACCGCCGGAGCGCGGTGGCCCGCGATGGACGCCACCATCTCCAGCACCTGCCGTGTCTCGGCCACCTCGTGGACCCGGTACACCCGCGCCCCCAGCCAGGCCGAGACCGCGGTCGTCGCGAGCGTCCCGATCACCCGCTCCTTGACGGGCCTGTCGAGCGTCTCCCCGACGAAGTCCTTGTTGGACAGCGAGACCAGGACCGGCCAGCCCGTCGCCGTCATCTCCTCCAGGCGGCGGGTCGCCTCCAGCGAATGCCGGGTGTTCTTCCCGAAGTCGTGCCCCGGGTCGATCATGATCCCGTCCGGCCGGACCCCGAGCCCCACGGCCCGCTCGGCGAGGCCCGCCGTGACCCGCAGGATGTCCGCCATCACGTCCTCGTACGCCATCCGGTGCGGCCGGGTGCGCGGCTCGGCGCCGCCCGTGTGCGTGCACACCAGCCCGGCGCCGTGGCGGGCGGCGACCTCGGCCAGCTTCGGGTCCGCACCGCCCCAGGCGTCGTTCAGCAGATCGGCCCCCGCCTCGCAGACGGCCTCGCCCACCTCGTGCCGCCAGGTGTCCACGCTGATCACCACGTCCGGGTGGCGGCGGCGCACCTCGCGGACGAAACCGACCGTGCGGCGCGCCTCCTCCTCGGCCGTCACCTCCTCGCCGGGCCCCGCCTTCACCCCGCCGATGTCGATGATCGCCGCCCCTTCGGCCACCGCCTGCTCGACCCGGGAGAGGGCCGGCTCGTCGCGGAAGGTCGCGCCCTGGTCGTAGAACGAGTCGGGGGTCCGGTTCACGATGGCCATCACCACCGGTTCGTGTACGCCGAACTCCCGTCGTCCCAGCCTGAGCACACCGCTTCGCATGCCTGCTTCCTCCTCATCGGTCACCCGCACCCCAGGGCCTCGAACCCGGATCGCGCCGGGCCCCGGGGCCGGACCGATCCAAACCAAAGACCCTAACCTCCGGCGGCGCATGGCACGATCTGACCCGGACAGGTTTCGGCTCCCAGGGGAGATGCGCGTGTTCTGGTTCTTGCTGCTCACGATGGCCGTGGTGGTGGCCGCGGTCACGCTGGCGGTGGTCGGCGGTGGTGGCGGCGCCGTCCTGCAGGACGCCGAGCCGGAACGGCTCACCGACCCGCTGCCCGCCGGACGGCCCGTCGGCCGCGCCGACATCGAGGCCCTGCGGCTCCCCCTGGCGGTGCGCGGTTACCGCATGACGGACGTGGACGACGCCCTCGGCCGGCTCGGCGCCGAACTCGCCGAGCGGGACGCCCGGATCGCCGAACTGGAATCCGCGCTGGCCGGCGCCCAGGCGACCGCGGTGACCGGCCCCGACCTCTTCAAGCGGTCCGGTGACCGCCCGGAGGGCGGGACGGGCCCCGCGGAGCCGGGGGACGGCGGGGCGGCGGACGGGGAGGAGCGCCGGTGAGCGGGGCCCGTCCCGCGGCGGACGGCCGCCTGCGCTGCCCGTGGGGCCTCGCCACCGAGGACTACCTCACCTACCACGACACGGAGTGGGGCCGCCCGGTCCGCGGCGACGACGCCCTCTTCGAGCGGCTCTGCCTGGAGGCGTTCCAGTCCGGGCTCTCCTGGCTGACGATCCTGCGCCGCCGCGAGGGGTTCCGCAGCGCGTTCGCCGGCTTCAGCATCCCGGCCGTCGCGGAGTTCACGGACACCGACCGGGAACGCCTCCTCGCCGACCCCGGCATCATCCGCAACCGTGCCAAGGTCGACGCCACCCTGGCCAACGCCAAGGTGCTGGCCGGATGGGAGAAGGGGGAGCTGGACGCCCTGATCTGGTCGTACGCCCCCGACCCCGCGGCCCGCCCGGCCCCCCGCACCCTCGGCGACGTCCCGGCCGTCACCCCCGGGTCCACGGCACTGGCCAAGGAACTCAAGAAGCGGTCCATCCGCTTCGTCGGCCCCACCACGGCCTACGCCCTGATGCAGGCATGCGGTCTGGTCGACGACCACCTGGCCGACTGCGTGGCCCGGGGCGGCGGCTGACCCCCCGCCCGCGGCCTCCTCATCCGCCTCCGCCCGCGGCCTCCTCATCCGCCGGCGGCCGCGGGTGAGGCCGTCACCTGCCGAGGTACTCCGGCGTCCGCTTGGCCAGGAACGCCTCGACCGCGGCGGTGTGGTCCCGGGAGGCGCCCGCCTTCGTCTGGAGTTCGTCCTCCTTCTCCAGCGTCTCGGCGAGTGTGTGCCCCGCTCCGTAGGCCAGGGACGCCTTGAGCGCCGCGTACGCCACCGTCGGGCCGTCGGCCAGCGCGCGGGCCACCGCCCGCGCCTCCTCGGCGAGGTCGGCGGCGGGCACCACCTTGTTCGCGATGCCCAGCTCGTACGCCTCCTGCGCCGTGACGGAACGCGGGAAGAACAGCAGGTCCGCGGCGCGGCTCGCCCCGATCAGCCGGGGCAGCGTCCAGGAGACCCCCGAGTCGGCGGTCAGCGCCACCCCGGCGAACGAGGTGTTGAAGGAGGCGGTGTCGGCGACCACGCGGTAGTCCGCGGCGAGGGCGAACCCGAAGCCGGCCCCGGCCGCCACCCCGTTGACGCCCGCGACCACGGGCTTCTCCATCCCGGTGAGGGCCCGCACGATCGGGTTGTAGTGCTCCTTGACGGTGCTCAGCGCGTTGCCGCCCGGCTGCTCACGTGCCTCGGTGAGCTTGGACACGTGCTCCTTGAGGTCCTGGCCCACACAGAAGGCGCGCCCGGTGGCGGTCAGCAGAACCGCTCGTACGGCGGTGTCCCGGGCGACCTCTGCCAGCGCGTCGCGGAGTGCGGCCTTGGCCGCGGTGTCCATGGCGTTCATCGCCCCCGGACGGTTGAGCGTGATCGTCGCGAGCCCGTCTTCCACGTCCATGAGCACGGCGTCTGCCATGGTGTCGGCCATTCCTCGGTCCCCTTACGGCTCCGGCATCGGATGTCCAGGCAAGCATGGCCGACGACGGGCGGGCCGGAAATGTGACCCACGTCTAACAATTGGCTCTCGGCTGAGGGGCGGCAGCGGCGCAGTATCGCAGCCGGATCGCCGAATTGGGTGGTTTTGAGAGAGCGCGTTGCCCAAGCGATGCCGACCGATGTTGGTCATCGGGGTCTGTGATGCGGGATAATGCGGAGGAAGCATTGTGTTCGACGCCGGTGAGGCAGCGCCTGTCATGGGGCCGCCGGTTGCGATGAGCTGGTTTCAGGAAGGGGAACGAGCATGGCGGCCATGAAGCCGCGGACGGGCGACGGCCCGCTCGAGGTGACAAAGGAGGGGCGGGGCATCGTCATGCGCGTTCCGCTCGAAGGCGGCGGTCGGCTTGTCGTCGAGCTGACTCCGGACGAGGCCGACGCGCTCGGCGACGCGCTGAAGAAGGTCGTCGGCTGAGCGGAGCGCCCACCCTTCACACCTGACTGCCCCGGCACGCCCCGCGTGCCGGGGCAGTGGTGCGCCGCGGGCCCGCCGGGCCCCCCGGGGCCGGCTCAGCCGCGGCGTACCGCGCAGAGCAGTCCGTCGCCCACCGGCAGCAGGGTCGCGAGGAGCACGGGGCTCTCCCGTACGGCCCGCAGCAGCTCACGCAGGCGCAGCACCTCGGCCGGCTGCGCGGCGGAGTCGACCGTGCGCCCGTCCGCGAAGACGCCCTCGAAGCAGACCAGCCCGCCGGGCCGCAGCAGGCGCAACGATTCAGCGAGGTAGTCCAGGCCCTCCAGCCGGTCGCCGTCGCAGAAGACGAGGTCGTATCCGCCGTCGGCGAGCCGCGGTAGTACGTCGAGCGCGCGCCCGGGGATGAAGCGCGCGCGATTGGTGGCGAAGCCGGCCGCGCGGAACGCCTCACGTGCGAACTGCTGACGCTCGGGCTCCGGGTCGACGGTGGTCAGTACGCCGTCCGGCCGCATGCCCTGGAGCAGGTAGATGCCGGACACGCCGGTGCCCGTGCCGATCTCGGCCACGGCTTTGGCGTCCGCGGTGGCAGCGAGCAGGCGCAGCGCGGCGCCGGTGCCGGGGGACACCGAGCGGATCCCCGCCTCGTGAGCCCGTTCCCGGGCCCTGAGCAGGGCTTCGTCCTCGCCGACAAAGGCGTCGGCGAACGCCCAGCTCGTCTGCCGGTTGGCGGTAATGACCCTCTCCTGTCCCCGTAGTTGACGCAACGGTGACTGTATCCGCTGTGACCGGGAACCCGCAGATGGGACCGGACGTTAGGAACACGCAGGGGAAAACACGGTGCCCGGCCCGGCGGCCGGCCCGGAATGTTCCCTTGCTCCCCGGACCTCCGGGGCCCTCAGGGAATAAAGGCTTATCCGGAGCTAACGGGCGAGGTGGCTATGGTAGGGGCTCCACTGGACACCACCAGAGCCGATAGGGGAGGTGCGGCTGCGCCTGTGGATCGGGGCGGAGTGCTGCGGCGCTTTCTCAGGTCGGCGGGTGAGCCGAAATCCGTGACCGACACCGCTGACCGTTCTTCCGACGTTTCCGCACCGACCGCGACCTTCGCCTCAGATGCGGATTCCCAGGCGTGGACCCCACCCTCATGGGAAGAGATCGTCAGCACGCACAGCGGTCGCGTGTACCGCCTCGCCTACCGGCTGACGGGTAACCAGCACGACGCCGAGGACCTGACGCAGGAAGTCTTCGTCCGGGTCTTCCGGTCGCTGTCGACGTACACGCCCGGCACCTTCGAGGGCTGGCTGCACCGGATCACGACCAATCTCTTCCTGGACATGGTCCGCCGCAAGCAGCGGATCCGCTTCGACTCGCTCGGCGACGACGCCGCCGAACGGCTCCCGAGCCGGGAGCCGTCCCCGCAGCAGGTCTTCAACGACACGCACTTCGACGCGGACGTCCAGCAGGCGCTGGACACCCTCGCGCCCGAATTCCGCGCCGCGGTCGTGCTCTGCGACATCGAGGGCCTTTCGTACGAGGAGATCGCCGCCACGCTCGGCGTGAAGCTGGGCACCGTCCGCAGCCGTATCCACCGCGGGCGCTCGCACCTGCGCAAGGCGCTGCGGCACCGTTCGCCCGAGGCCCGTGCCGAGCAGCGCTCCCTGGCGGACGCGGTGCTGACAGGGGAGGTCGGAACGGCGTGAGTCCCACCGGCCCGACCCCCGCGGAGCAGCACCTGGGGGACCGCCTCGCCGCGCTCGTCGACGGCGAGCTCAAACACGACGCGCGTGAACGGGTCCTGGCCCACCTGGCGACCTGTTCCCGCTGCAAGGCCGAGGCCGACGCCCAGCGCCGCCTCAAGAGCGCCTTCGCCGCCTCCACCCCTCCGCCGCCCTCCGAGGGCTTCCTCGCCCGCCTCCAGGGCCTTCCCGCGGGGTCCGGCGGCGGAGGCGGCGGGCCGGACGGGCCCTTCGGCGGCGCCGGCCGGTTCGGGGAGGACGTCTTCCCGGTGACACGGCACCCCCGGGGGCGCTCGGGGAGCGCCCCCGGCGGCTTCGGCTACCTCCCCACGGCACACGGTTCCACCGCGGTGCTGCCCGGCGGTCCTGTCCGTGCGGGGTTCCCCGTGCACGGGGCGGGCCGTGAGGCGGACCGTTCCTCCTTGCGTGCCCGGCGCTTCGCGTTCGCCGCGGCCGGGGCCGTGTCCCTGGCGGCCATCGCGCTCGGCGGCACCCTGCCGCTGGAGTACGCCCCCGAGACACCGCTCAGAGCGGAGGGGGCGGGCACCACCGCCACCCCGCTCGACGAGCAGACGCGCACGGGCGGCGGGAGCTCCGCGGCCAGCCGCAGCGGCGGCGGCGCGCTGGCCGTCGGCGACCGGTCCGGCCGGAGCCCGGCCCCCGTCCCCCCGGTGTCCGCGCCCCCCGGCCCGGTCCTGGTGACGGCGCCCTCCCCCCCTGCTGGTCACCGCGCCGCTCCTCGGGCACGGGCAGGTCCTCGGGCACGGGCAGGCGTTTCCGGCGCTGAACGTGACCGTGCCGCCGCTGATAAGCCCGACCGACGCGGGACCGCTGTTCTCGTCCCCGCCCGGCCGTGCGGCCGATCCGCGGTCGGTACCGCCTTCCGCGACCGCCTCCGCGTCACCACCGTCGGCCGACCGGGCGATACCGCTCTCACCGTTGCGCTGAAGCGGCCTCTGCGCACGGGTCGGCAAACCTGGTTGAATTCCGGGAGGAACGCCTCCGCGGAGGCACGCAGAGGCCAGGGGCGGGGAGAGCATGGACGACGGGAAGCCCAGCGGGCCCAGGACGAAGTGGTGGAACCGCCCCTCCACGGGGCGCGCCCACCCCGCCGGGCCGGAAGACGCGGTGCCCGCGCCGGGCAGCACGGCCGGCACGGGGCAGGCCCCCGCGGCCGGCCCCGCCGAGAGCCCCGCGCCCCCGGCCACGGGCCAGGCGGAGCCCGGGATGGACCCCGCCGCCGAGGCCGACGAGTCGTTCCGGCTCGCACCGCCGGCCCCCGGACCCGGCCCCCGCGCCGAGCCGGTGGCAGACCCGTCCGAGCCGGCCCGCGCCGAGCCGCCCGCGCCCGCCGCCCCGCCCGGCCCTCCGCCCGCCGGTGTCCCGCAGGCCGGGCCTCCCGTACCGTCCGCGCCCGCCGAGGCCGCAGTGGCGGCGGGGGAGCCCGCGCCCCGGCCGCGGCCGCTGCACCCGGCCGACGAGTACAGCACCCCGCCCTACGGCGAACCGGGGCCCTGGGCCCCCGCGCCGCCCGTCCAGCGGCCGGTGCCGACCCCCGCCCACGGCACCCCCGTACCCCCGCCCTACGCGGGCCCGCACGGCCCGGGGGCTCCCCCGCACGCCCCGCCGGCCGAGGAGTACCCGCCCCCGGGCGCGGGCTTCGCACCGCCCTCCGCGGCGCACACACTGCCGCACCAGCAGGCCGGGTCCTCCGGTACCGCCCAGCAGCCCGCTCCCTTCGGCCAGCCCGACCAGCCCGCTCCCTTCGGCCAGCCCGGCCCGGCACAGCACCAGCCCCGGGCCGCCGCGCACCCGCAGCAGACCGGCCAGTGGCTCCGCTACGACCCCTGGGGAGCCCCCCGGCCGCCCCACCAGCCCCTGAGCGCCCCGGACTCCGCCACCGCGGGGCAGCCGCGCAGGAGCCGCCGGGGAGCGCTCCTGGCGGGCGCGGTGCTGCTCGCCCTGGTCGCCGGAGGCATCGGGGGCGGGGTCGGCGCGTACGTCGAGCGCAACGGCGGCCTCACCACCGTCGAACTGCCCCAGGCGGGCCGGGACAGCGGGGGCCGGGCGCCGGACAGCGTCGCCGGGATCGCCTCGCGCGCCCTGCCCAGCGTGGTGACCCTGCACGTCAGCGGTGCCGCGGAGTCGGGGACCGGCACGGGCTTCGTGCTCGACGCCAAGGGCCACATCCTCACCAACAACCATGTCGTCGCCCCGGCGGGAACCTCCGGCGACATCACGGTCACCTTCAGCGGAGGTGAGACCGCGTCGGCCGAGATCGTCGGCCAGGACAGCGGTTACGACCTGGCGGTGGTCAAGGTCACCGGCGTGTCGGGGCTCGCGCCCCTGCCGCTCGGCAACTCCGACAACGTCCAGGTCGGTGATCCGGTGGTGGCCATCGGTGCGCCCTTCGACCTGTCCAACACGGTCACCTCCGGCATCATCAGCGCCAAGCAGCGGCCGATCACCGCGGGCGGCGAGAAGGGCGACGGCAGTGACGTCAGTTACGTCGACGCCCTGCAGACCGACGCCCCGATCAACCCGGGCAACTCCGGCGGGCCCCTCGTCGACACCGAGGCCAGGGTCATCGGCATCAACAGCGCCATCCGCGCGGCCGGCACCGGGTCCGGCTCCGACAGCGGCCAGTCCGGCTCCATAGGCCTGGGCTTCGCGATACCCATCAACCAGGCGAAACGGGTCGCCGAGGAGCTGATCAACACGGGGAAGGCCACCCACCCCGTGATCGGTGTCACGCTGGACATGCAGTTCACCGGGGACGGCGCCAGGGTCGGCGGCAAGGCCGCCGACGGCGGACCCGCGGTGACGGAGGGCGGCCCGGCGGACAGGGCCGGGATCCGGACGGGTGACGTCATCACCGAGGTGCAGGGCCAGCGGGTGCACAGCGGCGAGGAACTGATCATCAAGATTCGCGCCCACCGGCCGGGGGACCGGCTGGACCTCCGGCTGATCCGCGGAGGCAAGGACCTGTCCATGACGTTGACACTCGGTTCGGCGAGCGGCACCTGACGGCCATCGGCAGGTACCGCACGGACAGCTTCCCCGGGTACCGTGGAGCGGTCCGGGCCACGGCACCCCGGGGCGGAACCGCGAAGAACCCGCAGAGAACACGAGGAGCAACAAGGTGTTCGACGACATAGGCGCACTCGAACTGCTGACGCTCGTGGTTCTCGCCGTGCTCGTCTTCGGCCCCGAGAAGCTGCCGAAGGTCATCCAGGACGTCACGCGGACCATCCGCAAGATCCGTGAGTTCTCGGACAGCGCCAAGGAGGACATCCGGTCGGAGCTCGGGCCGCAGTTCAAGGACTTCGAGTTCGAGGACCTCAACCCCAAGACGTATCTCCGCAAGCAGCTCGCGGAGGGCAACGACGACCTGGGGCTGAAGGAGATCCGCGAGAGCTTCGACCTGCGCAAGGAGATGGCCGAGGTCACCGACGCGGTGAACGGCCGGGAGAGCGCGCCCGCCGCGCCCGCCGCCGCGGCGGCCGGCGCCGCCACGCCCGACCTCCTGAAGAAGCCCGCCGCACCCGCGAAGGACGAACGCCCGCCCTTCGACGCGGACGCCACCTGAGCGGACACCGGGCGCGGGGTCACGGACCGAGGTCCGCGGCGGACACCGGGACCGGCCCGGAAGGGGCCGCGCACCGGCTTCCCGCTCACCGGCGGACCGGGCCGGACACCGCCCGGACGGCCGTCATTCCCGGCTCGCCACGACCGTATGGCTATTCTCTCCATCTGTCCGGTTGCGAGGTTGCCCACACCCGAGGGGGAGGGCCGCTCCGGAGCAGTGACAGATCGAGGAGGCGGCCGGGCAGATGGAGACGACGAGTCGGGCAGAGGCGGACGGTGCCCCCGGTACCGATCCCGCGGAGGGCGGGCCGGCGGCCCGGCGTACCGTCGACGGCTATCTCAAGGCGCCGTTCCCCTGGTACGGCCTGGACGACGCGTTCACCGGTGAACGCTGGCTGATGCAGGTCACCGCCGACGCGGAGGGCGTGGTCCAGCACGGCTGCACCGGCCACGGCGAGGAACCCGTCCTGCGCTTCGGTGAGAACGCGGAGAAGGCCCGCTTCGCGGTGGTGGTCACGGTCGGCGCGGGCCCGCTGCGCCACAGCGGCGACGGCACCGGGGTGCTGGAGGCCGTCACCGCGTCCTCGGCGGCGCTGCTGGCGGGCTCCGGTCTGCTCACCCGCACCTGGCCCGCGCAGATGGACCACGTCCTGCGGAGCGAGTGGCTGAGCCAGCAGACCGAGACCGCTTTCGCGCTCGCCGACGAACTGGGCCAGGCCCCCTGGTCGTCGCTGTCGCTCCCGGTGGACGGCGTACCGGTGGACTTCCACTACCGCGAGTCCGAGTTCGGCTGGGTCCTCGCGGGCTCGGCGCCCGACGGTGTCCACATCGGCGCGTACGGACGCGGGCTGAGCGCCTACGGCCTGGGCTTCGCGGTGATCGGCGACATCAGGACGTACGAGAACTGAGCCGGGTACGCCGACGGGCCGGCCCCCGTGCGAGGGCCGGCCCGTCCGCGTACGCCCGACGGCGCGTCAGAACTTGTTGCGCGGGGTCAGCCCCAGCGACATGCCGGACAGGCCGCGCTGACGGCCCCCCAGCTTCTGCGCCACGGACCGCAGCGCCGCACCGGCCGGGGAGTCCGGGTCGGACAGCACGACGGGCTTGCCCTCGTCGCCGCCCTCCCGGAGCCGTACGTCGATCGGGATGGAGCCCAGGACCGGCACCTCGGCGCCGACCGTCTTCGTCAGGCCGTCCGCGACCCGCTGACCGCCGCCGGAGCCGAACACGTCGACCGTCTCGTCGCAGTGCGGACAGGGCATGCCCGACATGTTCTCGACGACACCGACGATCTTCTGGTGCGTCTGCACGGCGATCGAGCCGGCCCGCTCGGCCACCTCGGCCGCCGCCTGCTGCGGGGTCGTGACGACCAGGATCTCGGCGTTCGGCACGAGCTGGGCCACGGAGATCGCGATGTCGCCGGTGCCCGGCGGCAGGTCGAGCAGCAGCACGTCCAGGTCGCCCCAGTACACATCGGCGAGGAACTGCTGGAGCGCGCGGTGCAGCATCGGGCCGCGCCAGACCACCGGGGCGTTGCCCGGGGTGAACATGCCGATGGAGATCACCTTCACGCCGTGCGAGGACGGCGGCATGATCATGTTCTCGACCTGGGTGGGCTTGCCGTCCGCGCCGAGCATCCGGGGCACGCTGTGGCCGTAGATGTCCGCGTCCACCACGCCGACCTTGAGACCGTCGGCCGCCATCGCCGCGGCGAGGTTCACCGTCACCGAGGACTTGCCGACGCCGCCCTTGCCGGACGCGACCGCGTAGACCCGGGTCAGCGAACCGGGCTTGGCGAACGGGACCTCCCGCTCCGCCGTACCGCCGCGCAGCGAGGCGGCGAGCTCCTTGCGCTGCTCGTCGCTCATCACGTCGAGCGTGACCTCGACCCGCGACACGCCCTCGACACGGGCCACCGCTTCGGTGACGTTCCGGGTGATCGTCTCCCGCATCGGACAGCCGGAGACCGTGAGGTACACGGTGACAGCGACCACACCGTCAGGATCGATATCGACGGATTTCACCATGCCCAGCTCGGTGATCGGTCGGTGGATCTCCGGGTCGTTCACTGTCGCCAGTGCTTCGCGCACCGCGTCTTCCGTAGCCATAGGGACGATGGTACGGCGCCGGGTGCTACGCGCGGGTAGCGCCTCAGCGGTCGGCTTCGTCACTCTCGGCGGAGGAGATGATCCGGCGCTCCTCCATGTCCTTCACCAGGGCTTCCAGCTCCGAGCGGATCCAGTCCCGGGTGGCGACCTCACCGAGGCCCATCCTGAGCGAGGCGATCTCCCGCGTGAGGTACTCGGTGTCAGCGATCGAGCGCTCGTTCTGCTTGCGGTCCTGTTCGTGCGTGACCCGGTCGCGGTCGTCCTGCCGGTTCTGCGCGAGGAGGATCAGCGGGGCGGCGTAGGAGGCCTGGAGGGACAGCGCCAGGGTGAGGAAGATGAACGGGTACTCGTCGAAGCGCAGGTGCTCGGGCGCGACGATGTTCCACACCACCCACAGGATGATCGTCAGCGTCATCCAGACGATGAACCGCCCGGTCCCCAGGAACCGCGCGATGCGCTCCGAGAACCGCCCGAACGCCTCCGGGTCGTACTCCGGCAGCAGACGGCGCCGGGGGGCCTTCGGCTGGTCGAGCCGCGACCGGGGCGGACGGACGATGCCCGACGCGCCCGACGGACCGCTCTTCACGCGGTCACGGTCCTCAGCGGCCACCGCCGACCGCCTCCCCGCTGTCGAAGTCGGTCTCCCGCCAGTCCTCGGGCAGCAGGTGGTCCAGGACGTCGTCGACGGTCACCGCGCCCAGCAGGGACATGCTCTCGTCCACCACCGGCACCGACACCAGGTTGTACGCGGCCAGATAGCTCGTCACCTCGGAGAGCGGGGTGTCCGGCGCGAGCGGCACGAGGTCGCTGTCCACGAGCGAGCTGACCAGGGTGAACGGCGGGTCGCGCAGCAGCCGCTGGAAGTGCACGGTGCCCAGGTACTTGCCGGTCGGGGTCTCGTCCGGGGAGCGGCACACGTAGACCTGGGCGGCCAGCGCGGGGGAGAGGTCCTGCTGCCGCACCCGGGCCAGCGCGTCCGCGACCGTCGCGTCGGGCCGCAGGATGATCGGCTCGGTCGTCATCAGCCCACCCGCGGTCCGCTCCTCGTACGACAGCAGCCGGCGTACGTCGGCCGCGTCCCCCGGCCGCATCAGGGTCAGCAGGCGCTCCTTGTCGGCTTCCGGCAGTTCGGAGAGCAGGTCGGCCGCGTCGTCCGGGTCCATCGCCTCCAGCACGTCCGCGGCGCGGTTCTCCTCCAGCTTGCCGATGATCTCCACCTGGTCGTCGCCGGGGAGCTCCTCCAGCACGTCCGCGAGCCGGTCGTCGTCCAGCGCCGCCGCGACCTCCGCCCGGCGCTTCGGCGTCAGGTGGTGCAGGGCGTTGGCGACGTCGGTGGGGCGCAGCCGCTCGAAGGTGGCGACCAGGCTCTCGGCGCCCTGCCCGTGCTGCTCCAGCGAGAGGCCGCTGATCGCCGGCCACTCCACGGTCAGGGTCTCGCCCTTGCGGCGCAGCGCCCCGCCCCGCCCCTTGCGCACGAAGAACTTGTCGATCTCCCAGTCACGGCGGGCCGGCAGCTGCTGGATGGCCACGTCCAGGACCGTGACCTCCTCGTCCGTCTCCACCAGGCGCACCCGCCGGTCAAGGAACTCGCCGAGGACGAGTCGCTCGGTCGGGCGCTGCTCGAAGCGCCGCATGTTGACCACACCGGTGGTGATGACCTGGCCGGACTCGACGCCCGTCACCCGGGTCATCGGGAGGAAGATCCGGCGCCGGCTCACCACCTCGACCACCATGCCGAGGAGCCGGGGAGGCTTCCCGCCGACCCGCAGCATCGCCACCAGGTCCCGGACCCGGCCGACCTGGTCGCCGTTGGGGTCGAACACGGGGACGCCGGCCAGGTGCGAGACGAAGACCCGGGGCACACCAGCCGCCATCTCCGGGCCTCCCTCCGTCCGCCGTGTCCGTCTTCCGCCGTGATCAGGCTAGCCCGTACCGGTCCGGGCCGCTCCGGCGGACCGGCCGTCCGGAGCGGCTCCGGACGGGACACGGGGCACGGGTACGCTGCGGTCTGCCACCCAGACACAGATGAGAGGCAGTGCGCCGTGACCCCCTTGGCCCCCGCCGTCCGGGCCCGCCGCCGGACCGCGCTCACCGTGGTGCTCTGCGCGGGACTGACCGCCGCGCTGACGGCCTGCGCGGGCGAGGACCCGGACGCGGGGACCAACGGGGTCGGGAAGCTGACGGCGGCACAGATCGAGACGAGGACACGGGCCGCGGCCGACGCGGCCGGAGCGGTGCGGCTGACCGGGAAACTCGTCAGCAAAGGCGGTACGTACTCCCTGAACATGCAGCTCAGCGCCGACGGCGGTACCGGCTCGGTCACCTCCAGGGAGAACACCTTCGCCCTGCTCCGGATCGGCGACGAGCTGTACCTCAAGGCCGACGCCGGCTTCTGGAAGGACGGGAGCGACGACGGGAGCGCCCAGGCCGCCGGCAAGCTGGGGGGCAAGTACGTGAAGGTCCCCGAGGACGATCCGACCTACCGGCAACTGCGCGGCTTCACGGAGAAGAAGACCCTCCTCGACGGTGTGCTGACCCTGCACGGAAAGGTCGGCAAGGGCGACCGCGGCTCGGTCGGAGGGGTGCGTACCGTGCAGATCACGGGGGGAGAAGGTGAGGGCGGCACGCTCGACGTCTCCCTGAAGGGCACCCCCTACCCCCTGCGGGTCGCCCGGGGCGGTGGCGGCGGGTCGGTCACCCTCGCCGACTGGGGCCACGCCTTCGAACTGGAGGCACCGGCCGAGGACGAGACGGTCGACTACGGCGGCGAACTCCCCAAGTCCTCGGGCTGAGGGCCGAGAGCTGAGGGCAGGGGGCCCGGCCGGACTCAGCTCCTCCCGCGGCGCTTCAGCAGCAGCCGGGGGAGGGCGGCGGGCACGGGCCGCCTGGTGGTCGCCCCGGTCGGCAGGGGCACCGCGGCCAGGGAGGTCCGCGGCAGCTCGGGCAGGGGCTCGCCGGGCGTCAGCCGTACCACCCGGCACTCCCGCGCCCAGCGCTCGGCCAACCGCTCGGCGTCCGGTGCGTTCAGCCGCTTGCCCTTGAGCTCGCCGACCGCCGCCTCCCACTCCGCGGAGCGCGGTTCGAGGACGGTGACCGCCGCCGTCCAGGCGACGATCCGGCCGCCCTTGTCCTTGCTGCGCACGGTCACCTCCGCGGTACCGCCCGCGTCGAGCCCCGCGGGCAGCGGCTGTTCACCGGGGCCGTCCCCGACCAGCACGGCCGCACCCTCGTGCCAGACGTGCCACAACGCCCGGGCGGGGCCGGAGCCGCGCACCCAGACCAGCCCCGACTTCTTGGTGGCCTCCTCGATCAGGGCCCGGCCCAGCAGCGTGTCAGCAGCAGTCATGCCCGCACTCTATGGGACGGGGCACCGGAGCCCCGGACCCTCTTTCCGCCGGGGGCTCCTACAGCCAGCCGTTGCGCTTGAGGGAGCGGTGGATGGAGAAACAGACCACGGCGATGACACCCAGGACCATCGGATAGCCGTAGGTCCAGCGCAGTTCGGGCATGTGGTCGAAGTTCATGCCGTAGACCCCGCAGATCATCGTGGGTACGGCGATGATCGCGGCCCAGGACGTGATCTTGCGCATGTCCTCGTTCTGGGCGACCGTCGCCTGCGCCAGATTGGCCTGGAGGATCGAGTTCAGCAGCTCGTCGAAGCCGATGACCTCCTCGTGCACCCGGGCCAGGTGGTCGGCGACGTCGCGGAAATACTTCTGGATGTCGGGGTCGATCAGCCTCATCGGCCGCTCACTGAGCAGCTGCATCGGGCGCAGCAGCGGTGAGACGGCCCGCTTGAACTCCAGCACCTCACGCTTGAGCTGGTAGATCCGGCCGGCGTCCGACCCGCGGCGGCCGCCCTTCGCCGGGGTGGAGAAGACGTCGATCTCCACCTCGTCGATGTCGTCCTGCACCGAGCCGGCCACCGCGATGTACCCGTCGACCACATGGTCCGCGATGGCGTGCAGCACGGCCGAGGGCCCTTTGGCGAGCAGCTCCGGATCGTCCTGCATCCGGTGGCGCAGCCCGCGCAGCGACCCCTGGCCGCCGTGCCGGACCGTGATGACGAAGTCCCGGCCGGTGAAGCACATCACCTCACCGGTCTCCACCACCTCGCTGGTGGCGGTGAGTTCGGCGTGCTCGACGTAGTGGATGGTCTTGAAGACCGTGAAGAGCGTCTCGTCGTACCGCTCCAGCTTCGGCCGCTGGTGGGCGTGGACGGCGTCCTCGACGGCGAGCGGGTGGAGGCCGAACTCGCGGGCGATACCGGCGAATTCCTCCTCGGTCGGCTCGTGCAGGCCGATCCAGGCGAAACCGCCCTCCTCCCGGACCCGCAGCATCGCCTCGTGCGGCGTCAGGCAGGCGGCCTCGGTGACCCGGCGCCCGTCCCGGTAGACAGCGCAGTCCACCACGGCGCTGGAGGCGGAGGGATCGCGGGTGGTGTCGTAGCCGCTGTACGGGGTGCTGCTCTTGCGCAGGGACGGGCGCACCGCGGCGCGCAGGTCACGGATCATCGACATGGCTGGCTCCTCTTCACGGAGAGCCGTCGGCGGGGCGTGGAACAGCCCGGAACGAGGACGTGGACCCACGTCCGCAAAGCGGGCGGCACCGCGCACGGCGCGATGACGGCGTTCGCTACAGACAGGCAGAAGCGGAAACGAGGGGCTCTTCCGGTGCGCGAACGGCCGTGGGCAGGTCCGACGGGAGCGTCAGACGGCGGAGAGGAGGCCTCGCACGGAAGGGCGGCTGGTACTGCACGGTCGACTTGGATCCACCGCAGCCCCACCTCCTCCGGCCGGTCCCCCGTGGGGGATCACGTGTTGTCAGGACCGAAAGCCGCTTCTGCGCGCTGTCCCGACCGACGCCCCAGGCTATCAGCCGCCCATGGGCCAATCCCTTACTTTGCCCGTCGCAGACCCGTTCTATGCTCGCCGCATGGGAGAAATTCTTGAGCTGGTCGAGGCCCGGCTCCGCAGCGCCCTGGGCGAGCCGGACGCGCGGGCCGGGGTGACGTTCATCGGCACCGACCGCATCGAGGTGCTCCGCTTCGCCGACGGCGACGTGGTGCGCTACGTCACGCTCGGGATGTCCGGGCAGCCCATGGCCGACCCCACCTCCCCGCTGGCCGACCCGGTGAAGGGGCCCCGCGCCGAACTGGTCCTGTCCGTGCGGGCGGGACGCGCCGACACCGACCAGGTGCTGCGGCCCCTGGCCGTACTCGCCGCCTCGCCCCAGGTCGAGGGCCTGGTCGTCGCGCCGGGGGCCTCCCTCGACCTGGGACAGCCGCTCTGGCCCGGCGCGCCGTTCAGCTCCGTCCTGGTCGCCGAACCCGGCGGCCTCGTGGAGGACCTGGAGCTGGACGGGCCGATGGACCCGGTGCGCTTCCTGCCCCTGCTGCCGATGACGCACAACGAGGCCGCGTGGAAGCGCGTCCGGGGCGCCCAGGAACTCCAGGAGCGCTGGCTCGCGCGGGGCACCGACCTGCGCGACCCGCTGCGCGGCTCCGTACCGCTGGACTGACCGCCCGGGGTCCGCCGCGCTGCGGACGGGTGATCGTCCTTGACGCGGCGGCGGCCGGAGAGGACCGTGGGGCGTTATGAGGGGCGAACCCAGTTGCCCGAAGTGCGGAGGCCGGGTCAGGGCGCCCGGTCTCTTCACCGATTCCTGGCAGTGTGCCGCGCACGGCCCGGTCCACCCCATGCAGCCGGTGATCCCGCCGAGCGTGGAGTCGCTGGGCGTCGTGGTGCACCGCTCCAGGGTGCCGGTGTGGATGCCCTGGCCGCTCCCGGTGGGCTGGCTGCTCACCGGTGCGGCGTACGCGGGCGACGACCGCAGCGGCGGCCGTGCCACCGCCGTCGCCTGTTCCGGCCCCGGCCCGCTCGGCGGTATGGGCGAGCTGGTGCTGGTCGCCGAGGAACTCGGCGTCGGGCTCGGGGCGCGGTACGCCGGCCTCGACGGGCCCGACCCCGGTACCGGCCTGGACGTCGCCGGGGCGCCCGACGCCAAGGTGCTGGCCGCCGGGCGGCCCACCCCGCTGTGGCACGTCAAGGACGCCCCGGGCGACCGTGCGGTCTTCGCCGGCGAGGCGCGCGGACTGTGGCTCTGGGCGATCCTCTGGCCCGAGCAGTCCGGACTCCTGATGTACGACGAGCTGGTGCTGACCGATCTGCGGGACGCGGGCGCCGAGGTGGACCTCGTGCCCTGTGGGGCCCTCACCCCCCGGCTGCTCTCCCGGCCCTGAGCGGTCCGCCCGGGGCGGGCGCGGGGAGGGCGCCGGGACGCGGCGGCACCGGCCCGGACACGAGGGGCGGCCCCGGGCGCGGGTGTGGAAGGCCGGACAGGCCCGGCCCCCGGGCGCGGGTATAGGAGCCGGACAGGCCCGGCCCCGGGCGCGGGTGTGACCGGACAGGCCCGGCCGGGGGCCCCGGGCCCGGAAAGCGCCGGTTATCCTTTTGAGCGTCCCTGCCCGTCCACCAGCACCGGAGTCCGCGTCGTGCGCATCGATCTGCACACCCACTCCACCGCGTCGGACGGCACGGACACCCCCGCCCGGCTGGTGGCGAACGCCGCCGCTGCGGGCCTCGACGTCGTCGCCCTCACCGACCACGACACCGTGGGCGGCCACGCGGAGGCGGTGGCGGCGCTGCCCGAGGGGCTGACCCTGGTCACCGGCGCCGAGCTGTCCTGCCGCGTCGACGGCATCGGCGTGCACATGCTGGCGTACCTCTTCGACCCCGCCGAGCCCGAACTGGCGCGGGAACGCGAACTGGTGCGGGACGACCGGGTGCCGCGCGCCAAGGCGATGGTGCGCAAGCTCCAGGAGCTCGGGGTCCCCGTCACCTGGGAGCAGGTCGCCCGGATCGCCGGGGACGGCTCGGTCGGCCGTCCGCACGTCGCCACCGCGCTGGTCGAGCTCGGGGTGGTCGGCTCGGTCTCCGACGCCTTCGCCCCGGCCTGGCTCGGCGACGGGGGCCGCGCCTACGCCGGGAAGCACGAACTCGACCCGTTCGACGCCGTCCGCCTGGTCAAGGCCGCGGGCGGAGTCACCGTCTTCGCCCACCCGATGGCCGTGAAGCGCGGCCGGGTGGTGCCCGAAGCCGTGATCGCGGGTCTGGCCGAGGCCGGCCTCGACGGCATCGAGGTCGACCACATGGACCACGACGAGCCGGCCCGGGCCCGCCTGCGCGCGCTCGCCGCCGAGCTGGACCTGCTGCCCACCGGTTCCAGCGACTACCACGGCACCCGTAAGACCGTCCGCCTCGGGGAGTACACCACCGACCCCGAGATCTACGGCGAGATCACCCGGCGCGCCACGGGAGCCTTCCCCGTGCCGGGCGCCGGTGGAGCCCTCCAGGCGTAACGCGCCCTCCGCGCGCTCCGGCCGCCGCCCCCCGGGTCCCGTGCGCTCCCGTGCGCCCGGCTCCCCGTCACCGCTCCTGTCTTCCGTACCCCCGCGCGCCCGTCCGGTGCCGCGGGCGCCCCCTGTTTCGGCCCGCTCTTCTCTCGCAAGGCTCACTGTGTTCGACGTCGCTGTCTTCGGATCCCTCTTTCTCACCCTTTTTGTGATTATGGATCCGCCCGGAATCACCCCGATCTTCCTGGCCCTCACCGCGGGCCGCCCCGCCAAGGTGCAGCGCCGGATGGCCGCCCAGGCGGTCGCCGTGGCCTTCGGAGTCATCGCCGTCTTCGGCGTGCTCGGCCAGCAGATCCTCGACTACCTCCACGTCTCGGTCCCCGCCCTGATGATCGCGGGCGGGCTCCTCCTGCTGCTGATCGCGCTGGACCTGCTCACCGGGAAGACGGACGAGCCCACGCAGACCAAGGACGTCAACGTGGCCCTCGTACCGCTGGGGATGCCGCTGCTCGCAGGCCCCGGCGCGATCGTCTCGGTGATCCTCGCCGTGCAGGACGCCGACGGCGTGGGCGGCCAGATATCGGTCTGGTCGGCGATCGTCGCCATGCACCTGGTGCTCTGGCTCGCGATGCGTTACTCGCTGCTGATCATCCGGGTCATCAAGGACGGCGGAGTGGTCCTGGTGACCCGGCTCGCCGGCATGATGCTCTCCGCCATCGCGGTGCAGCAGATCATCAACGGGGTCACCCAGGTCGTCCAGAACGCCTGACCGGGACAGCACCGCGCCCCCGCACGGACGTCTTCCGTACGGGGGCGCATCTGCGTCGGCTCGGCCGCGCCGTGCGGCCCAAGGCGTTACGAAACCGGCGTGTCGGCCGGACGGATCAGAATGCGCTGGCCGATGGAGGCGGCCTGCTGCACGATCCGGTTGACGGAGGCGGCGTCCACGACGGTGCTGTCCACGGCGGTACCGTCGACGTCGTCCAGGCGCGTGATCTCGAAGCGCATAAGGCTTCCCTTCGTCTGATCCTCCTGATGGAGAACTACTGGATGGACGGGTCTGCCGTCCGAGAGGATGGGAGCACACGACGCTCGCGTCCCGCGCTCCACAAAGGGTCCAACGACTTGCAGCCTGCAAACATTCCCTATGCTAAGGAAAATTTTTGGATGCCTAAGTACCCGTCGGTAACGAGCCGTACGCAGCCGATGAGGCCGGCATGAACGGGAGGGACCCGCAGCCGGACGGCGGGCCCGGCCTCCGCGAACAGCTGGACCGCACCAACGAGCTGCTCCAGCGGGTGCTCGCCGAGGTCTCGAAGACCCCTTCCACCCACGCGATCTTCGTGGACGCGGGCTATGTCTACGCCGCCGCCGGACTCCTCGTCACCGGCACCGAGGACCGCCGCTCCTTCGACCTCGACGCGGAAGGGCTGATCGAGGCGTTCATCGACAAGGCCCGCACCATCTTCGCGGACAGCAGACTGCTCCGCGTCTACTGGTACGACGGCGCCCGGCGCCGCATCCACACCACCGAGCAGCAGGCCATCGCCGAACTGCCCGACGTCAAGGTCAGACTGGGCAACCTCAACGCCAACAACCAGCAGAAGGGCGTCGACTCACTCATCCGCTCCGACCTCGAATCGCTCGCCCGGCACCGGGCCGTCAGCGACGCGGCCCTCGTCGGCGGCGACGAGGACCTGGTGTCGGCCGTGGAGGCGGCCCAGGGGTACGGCGCCCGCGTCCACCTCTGGGGCATCGAGGCGGGGGAGGGCCGCAACCAGGCCGAGCCGCTGCTCTGGGAGGTCGACAGCCAGCGCACCTTCGACCTCGACTTCTGCCGGCCGTACGTGACCCGGCGCCCCGTCACGATGTACGAGGAGGACAGCCCGGCCCCCGCACGCGAGGACGTGCGCTTCGTCGGTGCGCAGATCGCCGCCGGCTGGCTCGCCACCCGCGGCCGGGACGCCCTCGCCGACCTGCTGCCCGGCCGCCCCTACCTCCCCGGCTCCGTCGACCAGGACCTGCTCGTCGAGGCCGAGCGGCTGCTCCAGCGCTCCCTCCGCGGGCACGCCCACCTCCGGCGCGCGCTGCGCGACGGCTTCTGGCAGCACCTCCAGGCGCAGTACTGACCCGGCAGGCCCCGGCGGACCGCCGGACCGGCCCGAACCCGGTCCGGACCGGCAGACGGGCCGCCCCCCGGACGGGATCCGGCTCGGATCAGAGGTCGTCCCAGAACGAGACGAGCGCCGCCGCCGTCTCGGCCGGCCGCGCCGTGTTCGGGGAGTGCTCGGCGCCCTCGATCACGGTGCGGCGGGCGCCCAGCCGGCGTGCCATCGAGTCCAGCAGCGGCACGGGCCAGACATCGTCGGTCCCGCCCGAGACCACATGGACCGGCAACGCCAGCGCGGCGAGCTCGTCGACCCGGTCCGGTTCCGCCGACAGCTGCGCCCCCGTGGCGAGCAGCTGCGCCGGATCGTGGCGCAGCCAGCGGCGGCGCATGTCCTCACCGCCGTCGGCGTCGGCGTCCTCGGGAGGATCCAGGGCGCGCATCGCCCGCCACACCTGCTCCATGGTCAGGGTGGCCAGCACCTCGCCGAGCAGCCGGACCTTCTCCTGCTGCGCCGGGGAGATCTCGGCGGGTCCCGACGACATCAGCGTCAGCGACCGGAACGGCGAGGCGTCGGCCAGCACCGCGGCCCGGGCGATCTGGCCGCCGAGGGAGTGCCCGACCAGGTGGACACCGCCGGGAGCGTCGAGCGCGGCGGCCTGCGCCTGCACGTCGGCAGCCAACTCCTTCTGGGCGTAATCCTCCTGACGGCCCGTCCCCTCGGTCTCGTACTGTCCTCGGCCGTCCGCCGACACCACCCGGAACCCGGCCCCGGCCAGCGGTTCGAGCATCGCGATGAAGTCCTCCTTGCTACCGGTGTAACCGGGCAGCAGCAGCGCGGTGGCACGCGGCGGGGTACGCGGTGCGGCGTCCAGTACGGCGAAGTCCCCGCGCCCGGTGCGCAGGACGCGGGCACGGGCGCAGGGCGGCGGGGTGAAGGTCGGAGGCCGGCTCATGGGGCGAGGTTATCGCCGTCCCGGCGACCGGTGCCCGCCCCGCCCCGCCCCGCCGGGAGCCGGCCCGGCGGCCCCCGGCGCGGGCACCGGCGGGGGAGCTCCCGCGGGCCTTCGCGCCACGGCCGGACATGCCGGAGGGGCGCCCGGACACGCCGAGGGCCCCGGGCCCGCGAGATGCGGGACCCGGGGCCCTCGGCCCGGCCTGACGTGCCGGAATCAGGCCTCGGCCGACTCCGTGGCGGCGGCCGTCGTACGGCTGCGGCGGCGGCGCGGCTTCGCGGGGGCCGCGTCCTCACCCGCCACGGCCTCGGCCACCGGGGCGTCCTCCGTCTTCACGGCGGCACGGGCCCGGCGACGGCGGGGCTTGGTCTCCGCCGCCGCGTCCGCCGGTTCCACCGGGGACTCGGCGACGGGTGCCGCCGGGGCCACGGCCTCGGTCTTCGGCTTCGCGGCGGCGCGGGGGCGGCGACGCGGCCGGGACTCACCCGCCGGCTCCGAGACCGGGGCGATCTGGAAGTCCACCTCGTCGGCGACCGGCTTCACGACGCGCGGACGGCGGCGCGGCCGGGTGGTCACGGGCTCCGCCGCGGCCATCGCCACGGTCTGGAAGTCGACCACGGGCGCGACGGCCGCGGCCACCACCGGCTCGGCCTCGGGAGCGGCGCCAGGTGTACGGCGCTTGCGCGGCTTGGTCCCGGCGGCCGGCTCCGCCTCGGCCACGGATGCGTCCGGGGCCTCGGCCACCGCCGCCTCCGCGGCACGTGTACGACGCCTGCGCGGCTTGGTCCCGGCGGCCGGTTCCGCCTCGGCCACGGCCGGAGCCCCGGCGGGAGCCTCGGCCACGGCCGGCGCGTCGACGACGGCCACCGCGGCCTCGACGGCACCCTCGGCCACGCCGACACGGGTACGGCGCCGGCGGCGCGGGGTCCGCGGCTGGGCGGGCTCGTCGGCACCGGCCTCCGGGGACGGCGCCGGCACGGTGGCGACGGCGGCGTCCGCCGTCGCCTCGGCCCCGCCCCGGGTGCGGCGGCGCTGACGCGGCGTGCGCGGCGCCCGCTCCGTACGCGGTGCGGGGGCTGCGGCGGACGACTTGCGGCCGCGGCCTCCCGTCTCACCGAGATCCTCGATCTCCTCCGCGCCCAGACCCGCCCGGGTCCGCTCGGCCCGCGGCAGCACACCCTTGGTGCCCGCCGGGATGCCGAGGTCCTCGTAGAGATGGGCAGAGGTGGAGTACGTCTCGGCGGGGTCCGGGAAGCTCAGGCCCAGCGCCTTGTTGATCAGCTGCCAGCGCGGGATGTCGTCCCAGTCCACCAGCGTGATCGCGGTGCCCTTGGCGCCCGCGCGGCCCGTGCGGCCGATGCGGTGCAGATAGGTCTTCTCGTCCTCGGGCGACTGGTAGTTGATGACATGTGTCACACCCTCGACGTCGATGCCGCGGGCGGCGACGTCGGTGCACACGAGGACGTCCACCTTGCCGTTGCGGAAGGCGCGCAGCGCCTGCTCGCGGGCGCCCTGGCCGAGGTCGCCGTGGACCGCGCCGGACGCGAAACCGCGCCGCTCCAGCTGTTCGGCGATGTCGGCGGCCGTCCGCTTCGTACGGCAGAAGATCATCGCGAGCCCGCGGCTCTCCGCCTGGAGGATGCGGGAGACCATCTCGGGCTTGTCCATCGAGTGCGCGCGGTAGACGAACTGCGTCGTGTTCTTGACCGTCGTGCCCTCGTCGTCGGGCGACGTGGCGTTGATGTGCGTCGGCTGCGACATGTAGCGGCGCGCCAGCGAGATGACCGCACCGGGCATGGTCGCCGAGAACAGCATGGTCTGCCGCTTCGCCGGAAGCATGGTGATGATGCGCTCGACGTCGGGCAGGAAGCCGAGGTCCAGCATCTCGTCGGCCTCGTCGAGGACGAGGACGCGGATGTGCGACAGGTCCAGCTTGCGCTGGCCCGCCAGGTCGAGCAGCCGTCCGGGCGTGCCGACGACGACGTCGACGCCCTTCTTGAGGGCCTCCACCTGCGGCTCGTACGCCCGGCCGCCGTAGATCGCGAGCACGCGGACGTCACGGACCTTGCCGGCGGTGAGCAGGTCGTTGGTGACCTGCTGGCACAGCTCGCGGGTGGGGACGACGATCAGCGCCTGCGGCGCCTCCGTCAGCTCTTCGGGGGCCGCCCGGCCCGCCTCGGCGTCGGCGGGGACGGTCACACGCTCCAGAAGCGGCAGGCCGAAGCCCAGCGTCTTCCCGGTGCCGGTCTTGGCCTGCCCGATGACGTCGGAGCCGGAGAGCGCGACGGGGAGCGTCATCTCCTGGATGGGGAAGGGGGAAGTGATGCCGACCGCCTCAAGGGCTTCGGCCGTCTCGGTGAGGATTCCGAGGTCGCGGAACGTAGTCAGGGTGCTGCCTCTTCTGTGAGACGCGGCCCGAGGCGAACGCGGGGGTCCAACCGTGCCTGGGTTGGTCATCCGGCCCTGGGAGGGCCGGGTGGCGCGGGACCACTGCCGTCGCTCGAGCGCTCGTGCCGCTGAGGGGGCCCCTCATCTGCGGTCGTACGTGGTGTACGACCCGCGTGGAGGGCTGTCGGGTCGGAGCCGATCGGGCCACCGACCGGGCATCCTCATTCAAGGTCGCGCTTCTGGCACAAGAAAAATGCTCAGTAAGCGCAATACCACTGTACCCCGGATTCGCGCATGTGTGTTGGGCGAATTCATGGGAACGGTGTGATGTCTTCGATCGGCCGGGCCCGTCCGCCCTGTGGCGAGCGGGCTATTCTGCGCTCCATGGAGACGCCTGACAACGCCACGGAAGCAACCGACGGAGCACCCGTACCCACCGGGATCGCCGCCCGGGACTGGGCCACGGCCTCCGCCGACCCCCAGTACCGCGCCGCGGTGGTGGACCTGCTCGGCGCGCTCGCCTACGGGGAGCTGGCGGCCTTCGAGCGGCTCGCCGAGGACGCCAAGCTGGCGCCGACGCTCGGTGACAAGGCGGCCCTGGCCAGGATGGCGTCCGCCGAGTTCCACCACTTCGAGCAGCTCACCGACCGGCTCACCGCGATCGACGAGGAGCCGACCGCGGCCATGGACCCCTTCGCCAGGGCCCTGGACGACTTCCACCGGCAGACCGCCCCCTCGGACTGGCTGGAGGGCCTGGTCAAGGCGTACGTCGGCGACTCGATCGCCAGTGACTTCTACCGGGAGATCGCGGCCCGCCTCGACTCCGACACCCGCTCCCTGGTCCTCGCGGTGCTCGACGACACCGGGCACGGCAACTTCGCGGTCGAGAAGGTGCGCGCGGCCATCGAGGCGGAGCCCCGGGTCGGCGGAAGGCTCGCCCTGTGGGCGCGCCGGCTGATGGGGGAGGCGCTCTCCCAGGCGCAGCGGGTGGTCGCCGACCGCGACGCCCTGTCGATGATGCTGGTGGGCGGTGTGGCGGACGGTTTCGACCTCGCCGAGGTCGGCCGGATGTTCTCCAGGATCACCGAGGCGCACACCAAGCGGATGGCCGCGCTCGGTCTCGCCGCCTGAGGGACCGGACCATCACCGCGCGGGCGCCGGCCGCACCGGACGGCGCCCGCGCGGACGGATCAGGAGCGACACCGCCACCGCCGCCACCGGCACCGCGCCGGCGTATGTCGCCAGGACGTGCACGGAACCCAGCGTCGAGTGGGTGAGGAACGCCCCGAACAGGGCACCGAGCGCTCCGGCGAGGAGGACCGGGCCGGCGGACGGGAGCCTGCCCGGCATCACCCGCAGCGCCACCCAGGCCAGGGCGAGTCCGAGCACGACGGAGCTGATGGATTCCCAGAGCACAGGCGGTCACCTCGCTTGAGTACGCGGCAGGAGGATCGGTCCTAGGCGGTACTACCCGGCACCCGCGGAACGCAACCCTCCCCGGCGACCGGCGACCGGCGACCGGCGACCGGCGACCGGCGACCGGCGGCGGACACGCGGCCCGGCGCCCCGGAAGGGCCGGGGGAACGAGGAGGGGCCCGGCGGATCCGTCCGCCGGGCCCCTCCTCGTCCGCCGTCTACAGCGCGCCGAACCCCACACGCCGGGTCGCGGGCTCGCCGATCTCCACGTACGCGATCCGGTCGGCCGGCACCAGGACCTTGCGGCCCTTGTCGTCCGTGAGGCTGAGCAGCGGCGCCTTGCCGGTGAGCGCCTCGCCGACCGCACTCTCGACCTCTTCGGCGGAAAGTCCGCTCTCCAGAACGATCTCCCGGGGCGTGTGCTGCACCCCGATCTTGACCTCCACGGCTATGTCCCTCCGACGGTCCGTCTGTGCGCGGTGAACCGCGCCGTACCCAGCCCACATTAGCCCGGTGAAGGGACCGGTCAGAGCCCGACCGGCAACGCCCGCAGCGAACAGCCGCCCCTTCCCGGAGCCCCGGACGGGAAGGACGTCCGGCCCGCGGCGCCCGGCGCACGCCCCCGCCGCGTCGCCGGGTGCCCTCAGAGCTGCTCGGTGCCGTGCAGCGGGAATCCCGCGATGCCCCGCCAGGCCAGCGAGGTCAGCAACTGCACCGCCGAGTCCCGGGGGATGGCCGACCGGCTGGAGAGCCAGTAGCGGGCGACCACCTGCGAGACGCCGCCGAGACCGACCGCGAGCAGCATCGACTCGTCCTTGGACAGCCCGGTGTCACCCGCGATCACGTCGGAGATGGCCTCCGCGCACTGCAGGGACACCCGGTCGACGCGCTCGCGCACCGCGGGCTCGTTGGTCAGGTCGGACTCGAAGACGAGCCGGAAGGCACCGCCCTCGTCCTCCACGTACGCGAAATAGGCGTCCATCGTCGCCTCGACGCGCAGCTTGTTGTCGGTGGTCGAGGCCAGCGCCGTACGCACCGCCTGGAGCAGTGACTCGCAGTGCTGGTCGAGCAGGGCGAGATAGAGCTCCAGCTTGCCGGGGAAGTGCTGGTAGAGCACCGGCTTGCTGACGCCCGCCCGCTCGGCGATGTCGTCCATCGCGGCGGCGTGGTAACCCTGCGCGACGAAGACTTCCTGCGCGGCGCCCAGCAGCTGATTGCGCCTGGCTCGGCGGGGGAGCCGGGTTCCCCGTGGGCGCGCTGCCTCGGTCTGCTCGATGGCTGTCACGCCGCCTCCCAAATTCGTGATCGGACACAGCCGTTCTGTGCATGCTGCGCCGTGCGGACATCGTACTTTTCGGTAACCCGGGTGTGTGCGGCGCGGACGCAGAATTTCACGGACCGGACGGCTGCGGTAGCCGTCGTTCCGCCGGGCGGTACGACAAAGCGGAATGTACTACCGGTAATCGTCCTCGTCGTGCCGGACGACGCGCCGCTGGTCCGCCGCGTCCGCCTCGTTCATCCTGGTCCGGTCGATCTCCGTGAGGGGTTCGTCGGGCTCCTCCTGCCGGAGGTCGGTTTCCTGCTCCGCCGCGTCGGCCTCGGATGCCTCGCGGGTCGGCTCGGCGGGTTGCTCGTTGGATCCGGCGTCCTCGAAGGTCCGCGGATCGGTGGGGTCGACCGTCATGGAGCACTCCCTTCCTCCCTTGCAGCGTAGGAGCAACCCTCCCGCGATGCGATGCGTCCTGTGACCGCGAACACATGAACCGGCGCGTGATCGTCTCGTAACATTGCCGCATGTCTTCGACCGAGCTGCCCGGGATCCGCGCCGCCGCTGCTGCCGCCGCCCCGCCGGCCGGCGCCGCCGGAACCACGGCGGGTGAGGAGACGCGCTCCGTCGAGCTGCCCGGCCTCACGCTGGGTGTCCGCTCGCGCCCCGCGCCGGACCCGGGGGCGCCCCCCGCGCTCTACGTGCACGGACTGGGCGGCTCCTCGCAGAACTGGTCGGCGCTCATGCCCCTGCTGGCCGACGCGGTCGACGGGGAGGCGGTGGACCTGCCCGGCTTCGGGGACTCCCCGCCGCCGGACGACGGCGACTACTCGGTCACCGGCCACGCCAGGGCGGTGATCCGGCTGCTCGACGCGGGCGGACGCGGGCCCGTCCACCTGTTCGGCAACTCACTGGGCGGCTCCGTTGCCACCCGGGTCGCCGCGGTCCGGCCCGATCTGGTGCGCACCCTGACGCTGGTCTCGCCCGCCCTGCCCGAGATCCGGGTGCAGCGGCCCGCCGTACCGACAGGACTCCTCGCACTCCCGGGCGTCGCTTCCCTGTTCGCCAGGCTCACCCGTGAGTGGACCGCGGAGCAGCGCACCCGCGGTGTCATGGCACTCTGTTACGGCGATCCGGCACGCGTCTCCGACGAGGCCTTCCGCCATGCGGTGGCCGAGATGGAGCGACGACTGGAGCTGCCGTACTTCTGGGACGCCATGGCGCGCTCGGCCCGGGGCATCGTCGACGCCTACACCCTGGGCGGACAGCACGGGCTGTGGCGCCAGGCCGAGCGGGTGCTGGCGCCGACCCTTCTGGTGTACGGCGGCAGGGACCAGCTCGTCTCGTACCGGATGGCGCGCAGGGCGTCCGCGGCCTTTCGGGACTCGCGGCTGCTGACACTGCCCGACGCCGGGCATGTGGCGATGATGGAGTACCCGGAGGCGGTCGCCCAGGCGTTCCGGGAACTGCTGGACGAATGCGGCGGGAGCTGATCCGGGGCGTGGGACGACACAGCCGCAAGGGCCCTGAGACCAAGGGGCGCGGGACCGCCGCCGACGGCACGGCGGACACCGGCAGGGCCGGCCCCGGCACCGGACGGCGCAGGCGCGACCTGGCCGCCCCTGCCGCCGGTGACGGGCACACCCCCTTCCGGGACGCCCCGCAGGTGCGCGGCGGACACCCCGAGCAGCGTGAGCCGGGCGGTGGCTGGGGCACCGGTCCGCAGCCCCGCCACGACGGCGGTCCGGAGGACCGGAGCCAGGAGGCGTACGCCCGGCAGGCGGTGATCCGTCAGCTGACCGCGCAGCAGGCCGCGCAGCGTGCGGCCGCCGGACGTGCGCAGACGGCTGGTCCGTCCTCCGGCGCCCCCCTGATACCGGGCCCCCGCAAGGAGTTCGTCGAGGCCTTCGGCGCCGAGCCGGCGCCGCCCGCCCGGAGCGACGACGGCGGTCCCCGCTCCGGGCCCGACGGCACCGGCGGCGCCCGCGGCGGAGAAGCCGGCCGGGACGCCGGCGGCGGACACGGGGGCGGTGAACCCGCCGACGGCTCCGCCCGGGAGGGGAGGGGCGGCTGGGGCCGCACGCTCACCGGGGTCGCGGCGGCGGCCGTCACCACGGTGCTGGCGGTGGTGGTCGCCGGGCAGGTCGCCCAGGACTCCGGCCAGGTGGCCGCATCACAGGCCGCGGACGCCGGCCGGGACGGATCCGGCGACGTCTCCCGCGACGACCGCTCCGACCCGAAGCCGCAGAAGGCGCAGACGAAGTCCCTCTCGTACGAGGAGAAGATGGCCGCGGCCTATCCTCTGGCGGCGGATATGAAGGCATCGGGGGAGTTCGAGGCGGTGCCCGGGACGGCGAAGGCGCCGGGCAGGGGCCAGAAGCACCGGTACCGCATCGATGTCGAGAAGGGGCTCGGCCTCGACGCGGAGCTCTTCGCCCAGGCCGTGCAGCGGACCCTGAACGACGACCGGAGCTGGGCGCACGGCGGCGCCATGACCTTCGAGCGCATCTCCTCCGGCACGCCCGACTTCGTGATCACGCTGGCCAGTCCGGGGACCACCGCGGACTGGTGCGAGAAGTCCGGCCTGGACACCACCGAGGACAACGTCTCCTGCGACTCCGCGGCCACCGACCGCGTGATGATCAACGCCTACCGGTGGGCGCAGGGCGCGGCGACCTTCGGTCCGGACCAGCTCCTGGCCTACCGGCAGATGCTGATCAACCACGAGGTCGGCCACCGGCTGGGCCACAACCACGAGAGCTGCCGTACGCCCGGCGCCCTCGCGCCCGTGATGCAGCAGCAGACCAAGACCCTGGAGCTCGAAGGCGTCAAGTGCCGGGCCAACCCGTGGGTGTATCCCGGCAGCTGACGTCCCGGTGCGGTCCGCCGATGTCCCGGTGCGGTCCGCCGGAAAGAAGGCCACGGCCTGACTTCGTGTGTTCGAAACGCTCTGTACCGCGACAGAACGCGACCGGGGCGGGAAAGTTACGCCGGTTCACCCCTTTCGGTGGTGCGGCGGACAACCGTCCGTCGTGCCACCGGCGTATCCGCTTACGGTCGTCCCGCTGGCTGGTTGCCGATCAACGGCAGCCGCGCACAAGGGAGATCGGGGGTGTGCTCGTGCGGATCGGACTTCTCGCGGATGCTGGTCATCCGTATGCGCCCGGTGGGTCCAGGCTCGGGTGCGATCGTCCGGTGCGCGGTCCGCGCCCGCTCCTCCCCGGCCGGTACGACGAGGGTGATCCGGGTGAGGGCGGCCTCTGCCGTGCCGCGTCCGGCGGGGCCGCGGTCCTTCCCGGGCTGCTGGCCAAACGCTTCTTCGGAGCGCCGCCGCCGGTGGCGGAGCGCCGGGTTCCGGCGCGCGCGCACCGTCCCGCAGGGCCGGGGGGCGCGTTCTGCGCGCCGGTGCGCGCCCGGGCGCTCGGACTCCTCACCGTCGGACAGCACCTCGCGGCCTTCGCCCCCATCTGTCCGGACCCGGTGGCGAAGACCCCGGCGCGCCGGGCGGGGGAAGCCGGTCCGGGCGGATGCGCCGGAGGGCCGCGCCCCTCCGCCCCGCCCCCCGGAGCCCACCTGCCGGGGCAGCCGCCCCCCGCCCGTCCGGTGGCCTCCGGCGCGCCGGAGGAGCCCGGCCGGACCTTCGGGGCGCGGCCCGAAGGCGTGTGCGCGGGCGCACGCGGGGCGGGTGGCGGCCATGCGTGACCCCATGACCGACGACGAGCGCCGGGGCGCCCCCCGGGGCCGACCCGGAGGTACGCGCGTACCGGCCCCGGACGGAACGGCTCCCGTGGCCCCGGACGGAACGGCTTCCGTGGCCCCGGACGAGGCGGCCCCTGTGGCCCTGGGCGGGACGACCCCCGTGGCTCCGGGCGGGACGGCTTCCGCGGCCCCGGAGTCGCGGGCGCCGGAGATCGCCGGCCACTCCTTCCGCCGGGCCGGGGCTCGGCGAGGATCCGCCGATCCGGGGAAGGCCCTGACGCACCGCCACCGCGACCTCCGCGAGCGGACCGCGGGCCCGCTGGAGACCGCCGCGGGCCTGGAGGCGCGCGGTGTCACCGACCGCGCCGCCGCCGGTTGCCGGCGCCGTGACGTCTTCTCACCCGCCGAGGGGCTCCACGCCCGTGAGCCCGGTACCGCCGGGTCCGGCTGTCCCACCGGCCCCACGCGCTCCACCGGCCCCGCCCGCCCCGCCGGGCCTGCCTCCGAGGCACGGGCGGCGGGCCGGGCCCTGCTCGCCCTGCTGCCCGGTGCCGCCTGCCTCGCGACCGCCGGAGTCCTCCGGCTGACCGAGGGGATCCTCGGCGGCCGGGCGCGGTTCGCCGTCACGGCCGCCGGTGCGCTCCTCGTCCTCGCCGGTCTGAAGCTCTGTCTGCGCGGCGGACCGCTGTGCACCGGGCCCGGCTCCCGCACCGCTCTGTACGTCTGCTGGCTCCTCGGGTACGCCGTGTACGGCGACGACCTGCTCGCCCAGGTCATCAGCGGCGGCCCCGAGGGCGGCTGGCACGCCACCCCCGCCCCGCTCCTCGGGCTGGCCCTGGCCGTCGCCCCCGCCGTCTGGTGCGCCCGCCTGTACGCCGTACCCGTGCGCCGGGCCCCGGCCGGAAACCATGCGCCGGCGGAATCCGGAGCCGGCGTGCGCCCCCTGCTGTTCGGGGTGGTCGCGCTCCAGACGGGCGCCACCACCGCACTGCTCCACCTCGCCGGACTCGGCTACGGAGGCGGACCCCTGGTGGCCCCGGCCGCACTGGGCACCCTGATCTTCCTGGCCCGGCTGCTGGCCGTCCACGGCTTCCCGGAGCCCGGGGCCACCGCCCTGGCCGCCGCCTGCGCCACCGAGACGGCCGCCGTCTGCCTGGTCCTGGCCGGGCGTCTGCCCGGCCTCGGCCTCCTCTCCCGGCCGGTCGACCTCCTGGTCGCCGCGGCCGGCCCCGGCGGGGTCCCCGTCCTCGCCTGTGGCACCGCAGCCCTCGGGCTGCTGATCCACGCCCCGACCGTCCTCACCCGGGCCTCTGCCCACGCGAACGCGTAGCCGCAGAGCCCGTCCCGCCGCGGAGCCGACGCCGCGGACCTTCCGTACAGCACACCTTCCTCAAAGGAGATACCGGACATGACCCCCCAGACCCCAGCACCGGCAACCCGCCGTCGGCAGCGAGGGGGCGCGTGATGAGGGTTCTACTGCTCGGAGCCAACGGGTTTCTCGGCCGGTTCGTCGCCGACCGCCTGCTCGCCGACCCCGCGGTCCACCTCACCGCGCTCGGCCGCGGCGACGACGCCGACGTGCGCTTCGACCTCGCGGGCGGCAGCCCGGGAGCGCTCACCCGCTTCCTGGACGCCGTCCATCCCGGGGTCGTCGTCAACTGCGCGGGCGCCACCCGGGGCGGGGCCAGGGAACTGACCCGCCACAACACCGTCGCGGTCGCCACCGTCTGCGAGGCCATGCGCCGCAGCCGGTGCAGCGCCCGGCTCGTCCAGGTCGGCTGCGCCTCCGAATACGGGCCCTCGCAGCCCGGCTCCTCCACCGCGGAGGACGCCGTGCCCCGTCCCGGCGGCCCCTACGGCGTCAGCAAACTGGCCGCCACCGAACTCGTCCTGGGATCCGGGCTCGACGCCGTCGTGCTCCGGGTCTTCTCCCCGGTCGGCCCCGGCACCCCGGCGGGCTCCCCACTCGGGCGGCTCGCCGAGACCATGCGGCGGGCCATCCAGTCCGGCGACCCCGAACTGAAACTCAGCGGCCTCGGCGTCCAGCGTGACTTCGTCGACGTACGGGACGTGGCGCGCGCCGTGCACGCCGCCTCGCTCTCCGCCGCGCAGGGGGTCGTCAACATCGGCACCGGCCGTGCCGTGCGGCTGCGGGACGCGGCGGCCGTCCTCGCCCGGGTCGCCGGATACGGCGGCGCGCTCCACGAACTCGACGCGCCGCCCGGCCGGCTGCCCATCGGCGCCCCCCGCACCTCCGTCGAGTCCGCCGTCGAACACCACCCGGTCACCCCGTCCCCCTACCCCGACGGCTGCGGGGCCTGGCAGCAGGCGGACGTACGGACCGCCAGGGACCGGCTCGGCTGGCGCCCCCGGATCAACCTGGAGGAGTCCCTCGCCGACATCTGGATGGAGGCGGCGTGCCGCATCTGACCGGCACGGGTCCCGGGCTGCGGACCGGCAGGGGTCCGCAGCCCGGCGTCGGTGTCCCCGGTTACGGCCATCCGCTGCTCGCGCCCGGGGAATGGGCCGAACTGGGCCGGCCCGGGACGCCCCTGCACTGGGCCGTGCTCAACATCGACAACGGGCCCGGGTACCGGCCCGACCCGCACTGCCTGGAAGCCGCCGGCCGGCTGCGTGACGCCCGCCGCCGGGCCCTGCGCGGCGAGATGCCGGACGAGGCGGCCCGGGCGGCCGGCGGCAGGCTGCTCGGCCACCTCGACCTGGCGTACGGACGCCGTCCCCACGGGGAGCTGGTCGAGGACGCCCGGTCCTTCCTCGACTGGTACCGGGTCGGCGGTTTCTACCTGGACCGCTGCCCGGCCGACCGCGCCGGCCTGCCCGCCGTCCGCCGGCTCACGAGCACCCTGGCCGCCCTCCTCGACGACGGCGCGGAGCAGGAGGGCGGCGGGCGGCTGGTCCTGGGCCACGGCACCCACCCGTACCCGGGATACGCCGAGGCCGCCGACCAGCTCGTCACCTTCCGCGGGGGATGGGCCGACTACCGCTGGTCACAGGCGGCCGAGTGGACGGCCGCCTACGGGCCCGGCCGCTTCGCGCACTTCGTCCACGGGCTGCCGCGTACGCACCTGGAGGAGGCCATACGGATCGCCCGCCGGCAGGGAGCGGGCACGGTCTTCTTCACCGACCGGGACGGAACGAGGGGGCAAACCGATCCATTCGCGACACTGCCCAGTTACTGGGACGAATTCGTCTCGCGGATCGGACCTGGTATCTCGGAATGAGAAGGCGCGTGGCAGTGTTACGGGAGAACAACCGTACGCAGATGAAGTACGTAGAAACCGACCACCTGCATTGTTGAGGTTCCTGTGTCGCTGCCACCCCTGGTCGAGCCCGCTGCCGAGCTCACCGTCGACGAGGTCCGCAGGTACTCCCGCCACCTGATCATCCCGGATGTCGGGATGGACGGACAGAAGCGGCTGAAGAACGCGAAGGTGCTCTGTGTCGGTGCCGGCGGCCTCGGCTCGCCGGCCCTGATGTACATGGCCGCGGCCGGTGTCGGCACGCTCGGCATCGTGGAGTTCGACGAGGTCGACGAGTCGAACCTGCAGCGCCAGGTCATCCACAGTCAGGCCGACATCGGCAAGTCCAAGGCGCTGTCCGCCAAGGAGACCGTCCAGGGCATCAACCCCCTGGTGAACGTGGTCCTTCACGAGGAGCGGCTCGAGGCCGACAACGTGATGGACATCTTCGCCCAGTACGACCTGATCGTGGACGGCACGGACAACTTCGCCACCCGCTATCTCGTCAACGACGCCGCGGTCCTGCTGAACAAGCCCTACATCTGGGGCTCGATCTACCGCTTCGACGGCCAGGCGTCCGTCTTCTGGTCCGAGCACGGTCCCTGCTACCGCTGCCTCTACCCGGAGCCGCCGCCGCCCGGCATGGTCCCCTCCTGCGCCGAGGGCGGTGTCCTGGGCGTGCTCTGCGCGTCCATCGGCTCCATCCAGGTCAACGAGGCCATCAAGCTGCTCGCCGGTATCGGCGACCCGCTGGTCGGCCGTCTGATGATCTACGACGCGCTGGAGATGCAGTACCGCCAGGTCAAGGTCCGCAAGGACCCGGACTGCGCGGTCTGCGGCGAGAACCCCACCGTCACCGAACTCATCGACTACGAGGCCTTCTGCGGCGTCGTGTCCGAGGAGGCCCAGGAGGCGGCGGCCGGTTCGACGATCACTCCCAAGCAGCTCAAGGAGTGGATCGACGCGGACGAGAAGATCGAGATCATCGACGTCCGTGAGCCCAACGAGTACGAGATCGTCCGGATCCCCGGCTCCCGGCTGGTCCCGAAGAACGAGTTCCTGATGGGCAACGCCCTCCAGGACCTCCCGCAGGACCGGCGCATCGTCCTGAACTGCAAGACGGGCGTCCGCAGTGCGGAGGTCCTCGCGGTCCTCAAGTCGGCGGGCTTCGCCGACGCGGTGCACGTCGGCGGCGGCGTCATCGGCTGGGTCAACCAGATCGAGCCGGCCAAGCCGGTCTACTGAAGGCCGTCCCGGACGTTCCGCTCCAGCCTTCAGGGCTTCGCACACGCGGAGAAAGGGGGCCGGTCCCACACGGGGCCGGCCCCCTTTCCGCGCGCCCGCTCAGGAACAGGCGCGCCCGTCGGCCGGGACCTTCCCGTCCAGGAAGTAGCCGTCGATGAAGTCGAAGAGCATCGACCCGAGCCGCTCGCCCCGCCGGGTGGCCTGCTTGCGGACCAGCGCGACGCCGATCGTGCCGCCCTCCGGCTCCGCGTGGTCCAGGGGCACTTCGAGGGTGGCGCACCGCCAGTCAGGCCCGGGGGCGCTGCCGCCCTCCGGGGCCTCGCAGCGCTTCCACTCCAGCGGCCCCGGCCCGGCCGGCCCCGGGGCGGACGGGTCGGAGGAGGCCCGCGAGCCGGAGGGGGAGCCCGGCACGGTGGAGGACGGCCCGGAGTCCGCCGTGCCGCAGGCGGCCAGCACGACGGCCAGCACCAGAGCGACGGCCGGCCCCGGCGGTGTGGCCGCCCGGGCCCGGGCGGGCCGCCCCGTGCACCCGGCAGGCCGGTCGCGGCCGGTCCGTCCCCGTATCCGCAAGGTTCATCTCCCCCTCGTGCGCCCGGCCCCGCCGCCCGCTCCGTACCGGCACGGCCGCGCACCGGTGGTGGTGCGCGGCCGTGCTGACGACCCCGTCCGCGGCAGCGGGCGCGGTCCCGCCGCGGGTCACTCGCAGACGGTCCCCGCC
This sequence comes from Streptomyces nitrosporeus, assembly GCF_008704555.1. Classification (NCBI taxonomy): domain Bacteria; kingdom Bacillati; phylum Actinomycetota; class Actinomycetes; order Kitasatosporales; family Streptomycetaceae; genus Streptomyces; species Streptomyces nitrosporeus. The sequence continues at coordinate 2,560,521 of NZ_CP023702.1, read as the reverse complement.
GCCGGGACCTTCCCGTCCAGCAGATAGCCGTCCACCGCCTTCTGCACACAGCTGTTGCCCGCGTTGTACGCGCCGTGCCCCTCACCCTTGTAGGTGAGCTCGACCCCCACGCCCTCGCCCAGTTCCCCGGCCATCGCCTTCGCACCCGCGTAAGGGGTCGCGGGGTCGCCGGTGTTGCCGATGACCAGGACGGGGGCGGCACCCGGTGCGCTGACGTCCGGGGTCTTCCAGGTGCCCGCCACGGGCCAGCCGGTGCACGACATCAGCCCCCAGCCCAGGTAGTCGCCGAAGACCGGGGACGCCTCGCGGAAGGCGGGCAGCGCGGCCTTCGTCCGCTCCAGGTCGAACCGCTGCGCCGAGTCCGCGCAGTTGACGGCCGTGTTGGCCGCGTTCGAGTTGTCGTAGCGGCCGTCCTGGGAACGTCCGTTCAGCGAGTCGGCCAGCGCCAGGAGCAGCCCGCCGTTCCCGCCGTCCGCCTCGTCGAGCCCCTGTTCGAGCAGGGGCCAGGTCTCCTGGGAGTAGAGGGACGCGGCGATGCCCGTGGTGGCCTGGGTCTGGGTCAGCTTCCGCTCGCCGAGCCCCGGTACGGGCTCCTTCTCCAGCTTCGCCAGCAGACCGGCGATCCACTCCTCCACCTCCTGGGAGGTGGAGCCCGTCAGCCGGCAGTCGTCCCGCTCCGCGCAGTCGGAGGTGAAGTTGTCCAGGGCCAGCTGGAAGCCCTCGGCCTGGCCGAGGGAGGACTGCTCGGCGTCCTCGGTGGGATCGACGACGGCGTCCAGCACCGCCCGGCCGACCTTCCGGGGGAACAGGTGGGCGTAGACACCGCCCAGTTCGGTCCCGTAGGAGATCCCGAAGTAGTACAGCTCGTCGTCGCCGAGCACCTGGCGGAGCAGGTCCATGTCCCGGGCCGCGTTCACCGTGCCGACGTAGGGGAGCTCCTCCCCGGAGTTCTTCTCGCAGTCCGCGGTGTAGGACTTCAGGTCCTCCACGAAGGCCTTCTCCTCCTCGGGGCTGTCCGGGGTGCCGTCCATCTGGTAGCGGGCGTCGAGGGCTTCGTCGTCCGAGCACACCACACCCTCGCTGCGGCCCACCCCGCGCGGGTCGAAGCTCACCAGGTCGTACCGGGTGCGCAGCGCGTCGTACGCCGTGCCGAAGGACGGCAGGGTGGCGACGCCCGAGGCACCCGGCCCGCCGAAGTTGAACACCAGCGAACCGATGCGCTCGTCCCGCTCCTTCGCCCTGGCCCGGACGAGCGCCAGCTCGATGGTGCGGCCACCGGGGTCCCCGTAGTCCAGGGGCACGTCCATGAAGGCGCACTCCCACGCCGTGCCGCCGGGAAGCGGTGAGGGGGCGGTGCCGCTGCCCTGCGCCTCGCTCGGGGCGGAACAGCGTTTCCAGCTGAGCTTCTGGGAGGCCAGGTCGCGGGGCGTCGCCGTGGGGGAGGCGGTCGACGCGGCAGAGGGCCGCGCCCGGTCCGTACCCCCGTCGTCCCCGCCCGAACAGGCTGCCAGGGGCAGCAGCACGGTGGCGGTGGCGGCGAGGGCGGTGGCACGCAGAGCAGGGGGAGTCCTCATGCCCCCATCGTGGGTCGGCGCGCCGGGGGCCGCCCGGGACCGCGGTCCATGCGAGTGGGCGGGGGCGGCCCGGGGCCGCGGTCCATGCGCGTGGGCGGGGCGCGGCCCGCGCGGGGGGCGGGGCGGCCCGGTGGCGTGCCGCCCCGCGTACCGCTACAGCTCGCCCTTGCGGGTCAGCTGGTTGAAGCAGATCCAGCCGGGCAGCACCGGCAGCCACAGGGTCATCACGCGGTACAGCAGCACGGCCGGCGCGGCGACCTCCTTCGGCAGGCCGACCGCGATCAGTCCCAGGGTCAGCGCACCCTCCACCGCGCCCATGCCGCCCGGGGTGGGCGCCGCCGACCCCAGGGCGTTGCCCGCGAGGAAGACCACCGCGATGCTGGCGTAGCTCAGCTGCGGTACGTCCGGACCGCTGAAGGCGCGGATCGACGCGTCCAGGCAGAGCACGAACAGGCCCGTCAGCAGCAGCATCCCGCCGATGCCGGTGACCAGCTTCTGCGGACGCTGCACCACGTCGAGCATGCGCGGCACCACCCCGGCGAACAGCGATCGCACCCGGGTCACCACGAACTTCCGCAGGAACGGGATCGCGGTCACCACCAGGACCAGCACGGCGACCGTGAGCAGGCCCGCGATCACCGTCCTCGACGGGGTGAGCGAGTCCGGCGTCCGTTCCGTACCGGTGAGGTAGCCGAACAGGGCGAGCAGCAGGATGTGGCAGCCCAGCCCGAACAGCTGGGACGCCCCGACACTCGCGACGGCGAGCCCCGGGCGTACGCCCGCGCGCTGGAGGAAGCGCGTGTTCAGCGCCACACCGCCCACCGCCGCCGGGGCGACGATCTTCACGAAGGAACCGGCGACCTGCGCCAGCACCGTGCGCCCGAACGGCACCCGTTCGGGCACGAAGCCCAGCAGGCTCATCGCCGCGGCGACGTAGCTGAGCGCGGAGAAGCCGAGGGCCGCGGCCACCCAGCCCCACTCGGCCTGCTCCACCACCGTGCCGAAGTCCGCCTCGGTGACCTGCGAGATCAGGAAGTACGCGGCGATGGCCCCGGCGATGAAACTGATCAGGGTGCGTGCCTTGATCCGCTCCAGCCGGACCGGCTCGACCGGCGCCTGAGGCCGGATCAGCAGCACCTGGCGGCGGATCTGGGCCAGCATGTCCTCCTCGCGGGCCTCTTCCAGGGCATCGTCCATCGCCCGCTTCTCGGCCTGCTTCTCCGTACGCAGCGACTTGCGGGCCGCCTTGCGGGCTCCGCCCGCCGCCCCGGCCGGCTCCTGTTCCCGCGTCCGCTCCTGCTTGGCGGCCCCGGACGCCTCCAGAACGGCCTCGCGCTCCCGCTGCGAACGCTCCCGGGCGAGCCTGCGGAGCGTCGCCCGGGTGGAACGGCTGAGCGCGATCGGCTGGAGCAGCGGCAGGCAGTCGGCCACGGCGTCGGGCCCCAGGACGGCCAGCGCCCCGGCGACCGCCCGCTCGGCACCCACCCGCAGCCCGGTCGTGGTCAGCAGCTGGGCCACGTCCATACGCAGGATCAGGTCGCCGGCGGCGATCTCACCGCCCCGCAGATCCGTGACGAACACCGCGCCGGAACGGTCCACCAGGATCGCGTCCCCGGTGAGCCTGCGGTGGGCGATCCGCCGCGACTGGAGGGCCTTCACCTGCTGCCAGGCACCGCGCAGCAGCCCGTCGGTGATCTCCTCGTCCTCCATGGCGTCCAGCGAGCGCCCGCCGATGTGCTCGTAGACCAGCATCACGGCGTCCGGACCGAGCTCGGACGTGGCGATCAGCTTGGGGGCGTTGGCCCCCGCGGCGATCGCCGCGTACGCCAGCAGCGCCTCCTGCTCCAGGGCCTGGCGCAGCGACTGGATGGACCGCCGCTGGGTGATGCTGCGCAGGGTGAGCCGGCGCCACAGCCGGTAGAAGAAGCCCTGCGCCTGCTGCTCCCGGTCGACGACGGTCACGTCCAGGGGCGGGCCGTCCTCCAGGGTGACGAGATAACGGCGGCCCCGGTCGGCCTGGTCGAGGTTCTCGGGCCCCTCCTCGGCGCGCATCGCCGCCACCGGCCGGAACCCGACGTGCCGCAGACCGGCCATCAGATGCTGGCCGGTCGGGCGTACGTTCGGCGAGCCGACCGCGTACAGGGTGCCGTACGCGACCGTCCAGCCGATCAGCACGGTCAGCACGATCGAGAACGGCGTGGTGTAGCCGCCGACGAGCATCGCGAAGGCGTCCAGGAGGAGCACGAACCACAGCACGATCCGCCACCGTGGTCTGCGCGCCATCCCGACCGCCGTCATATAGGCGATGACGGGAGCGAGATAGCCGTGCACCGGGTCGGTGAGCGCGTCGCCCGGCTGGGGCTGGGTCAGCGCGTCCCGGATGGTGCCGGGTGCCGACCGGGCCACCCAGAGGTCGGTCGCCAGGGTCACCCCGTGGGCGAGCACCGCGGCGAGCACCCCGTCCGCGATGCGCAGCCCGTCCCGCTTGACGAGCCGTTCGATCGCGAAGGCGACCGGGACGAGCAGGACGGCGATGCTGGACACCAGACCGGCGAGCTTGATCAGCAGGTCGGGCGCCTGGTCCGTGCCCTTGGAGATGTCGTCCTCGAGGCCGGTGGTGGTGTTCTGGGCGAAGGCCGCGACGGCGAGGAGCAGGGCGACGGCCGCCACGCCGATGAGGAGCCGCATCAGGTCGGACGGGCGGTGCACCCGGGCGGGCAGCAGCGGCTCGTCGCCGGAGACCTGGTCGGCCGGATCGGCGTCGGCCGGGACGAGCGTGGAACCCGCGAGGTGCCCGTGGAAGCCCCCGGGAGCACCTTCGCCGGAACCGTCCGGGGCGCCTTCCCCGGCGTCCGGGAGGCCGGCCCGGCCGGTGGAGCCGGCGCTCCCCGGTCCGCCGGGACCCTCCTGGCGCGGCTCCCCGTCGTCGGAGGCGTCGGCCGCCTTCGGTGGCTGCACGCCCCGCTCCTTCATCGCCTCGGACTGCTCTTCGTGTTCTCGTATCACCGGTCACCGCCCGCATGATGGTGGCACGGCCGGCGGACACGGGAGGGCATCAGGGTGCGTCGCGCGGGCGAGAGAAGCGCAACATACGCCCCTTTGCTCCGGCGCGCACGCGGTGTGATCATCACGACACCGAACCGGCACCGTTGTCGGTGGAGTACGGCAAGATGTGCCGGATGAGCGAAGACGGGAGCGGGGACGGGACGGGCGGCGCTCCCCGCGAAGACGCGTCGCGGGTGACCGAACTGCCCGGGTACGCGGAGCGGGTCCTGGATGTCGCGGACCTGATCCCGCCCGGCCGCGTGATGACCTACGGCGACATCGCGGAGTGGCTCGGCGAGGGCGGGCCCCGGCAGGTCGGCCGCGTGATGGCGCTGTACGGCGGCCTCGCCCCCTGGTGGCGGGTCGTCCGGGCCGACGGGACACTGCTGCCCGGCCACGGACTGCGGGCCCTGGACCACTACCGCGAGGAGGGCACCCCCCTGCGCGGCGCCTCCCGGAACGCGGACGGGCACCTCCCGCGTCTCGACATGAGGCGCGCCCGGTGGGACGGCGCGGGCGGAGCCGGGGACGCGGTTCCCGGTTCCGGCACGCCCGGCCCTCCGGGGCCGGACGGTCCCGGCCCCGGTTCCGGCGCGCCCGGCGGACCCGGCGCCGGCCCCGGGGAGCGGGGCGGCGACGGGCCGCGGGACGGTGACGGACCGGACGGTGGTGGGCCGCGGGACGGTGACGGGCCGGGTGGTGGTGGGCCGGACGGTGGCGGGCCGCGGGGTGGTGACGGACCGGACGGTGGCGGCGGGCCGAGCCGGGGCGAGAAAGCTCACATGTGACAGCTTCGGCCATCGCGCCGTACGGACCGGTGCGCCGGGCCGGATACGGCCGCCGCCCCGGTGCCACGGCCGTATCCGGGAGGAGCGGCGGCGCACACCCGCTGCGCTCCGCCCCACGGCTCGCGTAGCGTCATCAGCGCACGGCACCCGGGCCTCTTTCCGCCCGCCTGCCGTCCGCAGCATGCCCAGCCCCGAGCAGACCGAGCACACCCACCAGGACCGGCGACCCACGTGAGTTCCTCCTCCACCACCCGGAACGGCCCGCACCCTCAGGCACGGCGGCGGCCCCCGGGCGCCTACCGGCTGGTGCGCACGCCGCCGGGCTCCGTGGAGCCCCCCCTCCTGGACGCAGGGCAGCGCGCGGTGGTTGACCACCGGGACGGGCCGCTGCTGGTCCTCGCCGGGCCGGGCACCGGCAAGACCACGACACTCGTCGAAGCGGTCGCCGCGCGGGTCACGGCGGGCGGCGATCCCGCCCGGATACTGGTCCTCACCTTCAGCCGGAAGGCCGCGGTCGAACTGCGCGACCGCATGGCGGCCCGGCTCGGCGGTACCCGGGGCCCGCAGGCCACCACCTTCCACTCGTACTGCTACGCCCTGGTCCGCGCCCACCAGGACGCCGAGCTGTTCGCCGACCCGCTGCGCCTGCTCTCCGGCCCCGAGCAGGACGTCGCCGTACGCGAACTCCTGGCCGGCCAGGCGGGTCTGGAGAAGGCCGGGCTCGCACACGTCCGCTGGCCCGACGAACTGCGGGCCTGCCTCACCACCCGGGGCTTCGCCGACGAGGTACGCGCGGTCCTGGCCCGCAGCCGCGAACTGGGCCTGGGCCCCGACGCGCTGGCCGCCTTCGCCCGCCGCACCGGCCGCCCGGACTGGGGCGCGGCCGCGCAGTTCCTCGCCGAATACCTGGACGTCCTCGACGCACAGGGCGTCCTGGACTACGCCGAACTGGTCCACCGGGCGGTCCTGCTCGCCGAACGGCCCGAAGTCGCCACGGTGCTGGCCGGTGCCTACGACGCGGTCTTCGTCGACGAGTACCAGGACACGGACCCCTCACAGGTACGGCTGCTGCACGCACTGGCCGGCAACGGCACGGCCACACCCGGCGCGGGCGGCGGAGGCCGCACGCTGATCGCCTTCGGCGACCCCGACCAGTCCATCTACGCCTTCCGGGGCGCCGATGTGAACGGCATCCTCGACTTCCCCGACACCTTCCGGCGCCAGGACGGCTCCCCCGCACCGGTCGGCGTCCTCACCACCTCGCGCCGTTCCGGGGCGAAGCTGCTGGAGGCCACCCGCCTGCTCACCCGGCGGATGCCGCTGACGCGTCTGCCCTCCGACAAGGTCCGCGCCCACCGGGAGCTGTCCGCCGTACGCCGGGGCGGGCAGGTCGAGACGTACACCTACCCGACCGCGTCCACCGAGCTGGAGAACATCGCCGATCTGCTGCGGCGCGCACACCTGGAGGACGGGGTGCCCTGGCGGGACATGGCGGTCCTCGTGCGCGCCGGCGGCCGTTCGATCCCGGCCGTGCGCCGGGCCCTCACCTCCGCCGGGGTACCGCTGGAGGTGGACGGCGACGACCTCGCCCTGCGCCACGAACCCGCCGTCGCACCCCTGCTGACCGCCCTGCGCACCGTCGCCACGGCGGCCCTGAGCCCCGACACCGCGACGGACGGGACCCCGCCCGGTGCGGACGGGGAGGAGGGTGCTCCCAGGGCGGACGAGGTCCTTGCGGCGGACGGGAGGGCGGGGGCGGACGAGAGCCCGGAGGCGGGTGAGGGCCCGGGGGCGGACGAGAGCCCGGAGACGGGTGAAAGCCCAGGGGCGGACGAGGGCCCGGGGACGGACGAGGTCCCCATGGCGGGCGGGGCCCCCATGGCGAGCCGGATCGATACCGAGGCCGGCACCGAGACCGCCACGGAGGCCGGCACCGAGACCGCCACGGAGATCGACACCGAGACGGCGCTCACCCTGCTCACCTCCCCTCTCGGCGCCATGGACACCGCCGACCTGCGCCGCCTCGGCCGGGCGCTGCGGGACGACGAGAGGGCGGCGGGCAACCCGCTGCCACCGCCGTCCGGGGTACTCCTCGCGCGGGCGCTCGCCGAGCCCGAGCGCCTGGCCACCCACGATCCGGCGTACGCCCGGGGCGCCCAGCGGCTCGGCGCGCTCCTGCAGAAGGCGCGCGAGCTCCTCGAAGGCGGCGGAACCGCCGAGGAGGCGCTGTGGACCCTGTGGAACGGCACACCGTGGCCGGGCCGGCTGGAGCGGGCGGCCCTGCGCGGCGGCGCCGGCGGACGCAACGCCGACCGCGACCTCGACGCCGTGTGCGCCCTTTTCGAGACCGCGGCCCGTGCCGAGGAACGTACCGGCGGGCGGGGGGCGCTCAACTTCCTGGAGGAGATCGACGCCCAGGACATCGCCGCCGACACCCTCTCCCGGCGTTCCGTACGCCCCGACGCCGTACGGCTGATGACCGCGCACCGCTCGAAGGGCCTGGAGTGGCGGGTGGTCGTCGTCGCCGGTGTGCAGGAAGGGCTCTGGCCCGACCTGCGGCGCCGGGGGTCCCTCCTGGAGGCCGACCGGATCGGGCGCGACGGCCTGGCCGATCCGCTGCCCCCGGGGGCCCTGCTGACCGAGGAGCGCCGCCTCTTCTACGTCGCCGCCACCCGCGCCCGGGACCGGCTCGTCGTCACCGCGGTCAAGGCACCCGCCGACGACGGCGACCAGCCGTCGCGTTTCCTCACCGAACTCGGTGTCGAGCCCCGGGACGTCACCGGCCGGCCCCGGCGGCCCCTCGCCGTCGCCGCGCTCGTCGCCGAACTGAGGGCGACGACCGTCGACCCGGCCGCCTCGCCGGCGCTCCGCGACGCGGCCGCCCGCCGCCTCGCCCGGCTCGCCGCGCTCACCGACGACGAGGGGCAGCCCCTGGTGCCCGCCGCGCACCCGTACCGCTGGTGGGGACTGAACGAACCGACCCGCTCCGAGGTGCCCCTGCGCGACCGGGACCGCCCCGTCGTCCTGTCCGGCAGCGCGCTCGACCAGCTCGCCCGCACCTGTGCCCTCCAGTGGTTCCTGGGCCGCGAGGTGAAGGCCGACGCCCCGGCGACGGCCGCCCAGGGATTCGGCAACGTCGTCCACGTACTCGCCGACGAGGTGGCGTCCGGGCGTACCCCCGCCGACCTGGACGTCCTCATGGAACGTCTCGACTCCGTCTGGAACGGGCTGGTCTTCGACGCCCCCTGGAAGTCCCAGCAGGAGAAGGAGCAGGCACGCGCCGCACTGGAGCGCTTCCTGCGCTGGCACGTCATGGACCGCGCCGGGCGCACATCCGTCGCGGGCGAGCACGCGTTCGACGTGACCCTGGAGGCGGGCGAGTACGCCGTACGGATCCGCGGGTCCATGGACCGGGTCGAACGGGACACCGAAGGCCGGGCCTACGTCGTCGACTTCAAGACCGGCAGGACCGCCCCGACCAAGGACGAGGTGGCCGTCCACCCCCAGCTCGCCGTCTACCAGCTCGCCGTCCGGGAGGGCGCCGTGGACGAGGTGTTCGAAGGCCGCCCGGAATCCGGCGGCGCCGAACTCGTCCACCTGCGCCAGGCGGCGCCGAAGAAGGAGGGCGGTGACGCCCTGCCCAAGGTCCAGAGCCAGGAACCGCTGTCCGGGGAGTGGGTGCCCGAGCTGCTGGCCACCGCCGCGGGCAAGGTCCTGGACGAACGGTTCACCCCGACCAGCGGCCAGCACTGCGCCCACTGCGCCTTCCGGGCCTCGTGCAGCGCCCAGCCCGAGGGCCGGCAGATCGTCGAGTGAGCGGACGCCCGGCCGAGGTGTTCGCCACCGCTCCGCCCGGCGGGGGCCCTGCCCGCCGGGCGGAGTGACGCCCGCCCCGTGCCCCGTCCTCCGCCCCTTGCGCCCCTCGTCCGCGTCCGCCGCCGGGGTCCGTCCGCGTCCCCGTCGGGCGGAGCTGTCGGCGCCTCCGGTTAGCCTCTGTGGGTGTCCCCGCGCCTCACCGACCCGGAACAGCTCAAGGAGCTCCTCGGGATCCCGTTCACCCCGGAGCAGACGGCCTGCATCACCGCGCCGCCCGCCCCGCAGGTGATCGTGGCCGGGGCCGGCTCGGGCAAGACGACGGTGATGGCCGCCCGGGTGGTGTGGCTGGTCGGGACCGGGCAGGTCGCCCCCGAACAGGTCCTCGGCCTCACCTTCACCAACAAGGCGGCCGGTGAGCTCGCCGAGCGCGTCCGCAAGGCCCTCGTCGCCGCCGGGATCACCGACCCGGAGACCATCGACCCGGACAACCCCCCCGGCGAACCCGGCATCTCCACCTACCACGCCTTCGCCGGACGGCTGCTCACCGACCACGGGCTGCGGATCGGACTCGAACCCACCACCCGCCTCCTGGCCGACGCCACCCGCTACCAGCTCGCCGCCCGGGTCCTGCGCGAGGCCCCCGGCCCCTACCCCGCCCTCACCCGGTCCTTCCCCACCCTCGTCAGCGACCTGCTGGCCCTGGACGCCGAACTCGCCGAGCACCTCGTACGCCCCGAACAGCTCGCCCGGTACGACACCGGGCTGCTCCGGGAACTCGCCACGGCCAAGCTCACCAACGCCGACCTGCGCAAGATCCCCGAGACCGCCGAGGCCCGCCGCGAACTGCTCGAACTGACCCGGCGCTACCGCGAGGCCAAGCGCAGCCGGGACCTGATCGACTTCGGTGACCAGATCGCCCTCTCCGCCGAGCTGGCCCTCACCCGGCCCGAGGTCGGCGCGCTGCTGCGCGAGGAGTTCCGGGTCGTCCTGCTCGACGAGTACCAGGACACCTCCGTCGCCCAGCGGCTGCTGCTCTCCGCCCTCTTCGGCAGCGGCCCCGACGGCGGCACCGGACACGCCGTCACCGCCGTCGGCGACCCCTGCCAGGCGATCTACGGCTGGCGCGGTGCGTCCGTCGCCAACCTCGACGACTTCCCCCGCCACTTCCCGCACGCCGACGGCACCCCCGCCACCCGCTACTCCCTCAGCGAGAACCGGCGCAGCGGCGGCCGGCTCCTCCACCTCGCCAACGGCCTCGCCGACCCCCTGCGCGCCATGCACGAGGGCGTCGAGGCACTGCGCCCCGCCCCCGGCGCCGAACGGGACGGCACGGTCCGGTGCGCCCTGCTGCGTACGCACGCGGAGGAGATCGACTGGCTCGGCGACAGCCTCGCCCACCTCGTGCGCACCGGTACACCGCCCGGCGAGATCGCCGTCCTGTGCCGGACCGCCGGAGACTTCCCCCGCATCCAGGCCGCGCTCGTCGCCCGCGACATCCCGGTCGAGGTCGTCGGCCTGTCCGGGCTGCTGCACCTCCCCGAGGTCGCCGACCTCGTCGCCGTCTGCGAGGTCCTCCAGGACCCGGGGGCCAACGCCTCCCTGGTCCGGCTGCTCATCGGCCCGCGCTGGCGGATCGGCCCCCGCGACCTCGCCCTGCTCGGACGGCGCGCCCGGCTCCTCGTCCACCGGACCGGGCAGGGCGACGGCGCCGACCCCGACCGCCGGCTGGCGGAGGCCGTCGAGGGCACCGACCCGGCCGAGGTCATCTCCCTCGCGGACGCCCTCGACACCTTCCTGGACTCCGGCGGCCACGAGGACGACCAGCTGCCCTTCTCCACCGAGGCCCGGGTGCGGTACGCCCGCCTCGCCACCGAGCTGCGGGAGCTGCGCCGTTCGCTGGCCGACCCGCTCATGGACGTACTCCACCGGGTCCTCGCCGCCACCGGCCTCGAGGTGGAACTCTCCGCCTCGCCGCAGGCCCTGGCCGCCCGGCGCCGCGAGACCCTCGGCAACTTCCTGGACGTCGCGGCCGGGTTCGCCGCCGTCGACAAGGAGGCGTCCCTGCTCGCCTTCCTCGCCTTCCTGCGCACCGCCGCCCAGTACGAGAAGGGCCTCGACAACGCCCTGCCCGGCGGCGAGAACACCGTCAAGGTCCTCACCGCGCACAAGTCCAAGGGCCTGGAGTGGGACGTGGTCGCCGTCCCCGGGCTGGTCACCGGCCAGTTCCCCAGCACCCGGCCCAGGGACGCCTGGACCTCGCAGTCCAAGGTGCTGCCGCACGCCCTGCGCGGAGACGCCCCGACCCTCCCGGCCGTCGGCTCCTGGGACGCCAAGGGCCTCAAGGCGTTCAAGGACGCGATGAAGGCCCACCAGCACACCGAGGAACTGCGCCTGGGGTACGTCACCTTCACCCGCCCGCGCCGGCTGCTCCTCGGCTCCGGGCACTGGTGGGGGCCCACCCAGAAGAAACCGCACGGCCCGTCCGCCTTCCTGGACGCGCTGTACGAGCACTGCGCGGCCGGATACGGGGAGATCGAGGTCTGGGCGGACGAGCCGGAACCGGACGAGGAGAACCCCGCACTCCGGGAACAGGAGGCGGAGCAGGCCTGGCCCCTCCCGCTGGACGAGCGCGCCCTGGCCCGCCGCCGGGCCGCCCGCGACACGGTGCTGGCCCACCTGGAGGCACTGTCGGCCGCCCCGGCACCCGGCGCGTACGGGACACCGGACCGGCCGGCGGCCCGGCGGCCACCGCACGACGCCGCCCTGCCGCACGACGGGGAGCCGCCTCTGTACGACGAGGAGCCGCCCTACGACGAGGAGGAGCCTCCGCCCTACGACGAGGAACCCCCGTACGGCGAACCTGTGTACGACGAACCTCCGTACGACGGACTGCCGGGCGACGGACTGCCGGGTCACGTGGAGCCGCTCCGCGACGAGGAGCCGTCCCACGGAGAGGGTGAGCCCCACGGAGAGGGTGAGCCCCACGGCGGGGGGACCCCGTACGGCCACGACGCGCCCGCGGGCGGTCCCGCACGCCCGCGCGTGCCCGCCGCCCGGGCGCCCGTCGAGGAGGCGGGAGCCCTCACCGCGGGGACGGCCGCCGCGCCGGACGGGGCGGGACTCCCGTCGGACGGGCCGGACCTCACCCCGGAGGAGCTGCGGACCCTCGCCTCCTGGGACCGTGACCTCGACGCCCTCGCCGGTGAGCTGCGCCGCGCCCGCGCGGCCGTGCACGACGTCGTCGTACCCGCCTCGCTCTCCGCCACCCAGCTGCTGCACCTCGCCGACGACCCCGACGGCTTCGCGCGCGAGCTGGCCCGCCCCATGCCCAAGCCGCCGCAGCCCGCGGCCCGCCGGGGGACCCGCTTCCACGCCTGGGTGGAATCCCGGTTCGAGGAGCTGCCGCTGCCCATGCTCGGCCCGGACGAGCTGCCCGGGGGCGACGACACGGAGATCGCCGACGAACGCGACCTCGCCGAGCTCAAGGAGGCCTTCGAGCGCACGGCGTACGCCCGGCGCACTCCCTATCGGGTGGAAACCCCGTTCCAGATCATCCTCGCGGGCCGGGTGATCCGCGGCCGTATCGACGCGGTGTACCGCACCGGGGACACCTACGAGATCGTCGACTGGAAGACCACCCGGCACCGCACGGCCGACCCGCTCCAGCTCGCCGTCTACCGCCTGGCCTGGGCCGAACTCCACCACCTGGACCCGGAGGCGGTCACCGCGACCTTCCTCTACGTACGCACCGGCGAGACCGTCCGCCCGGCCCGGCTGCCGGGGCGGGCGGAGCTGGAGAGGCTCCTGCTGGACGAGCCACCTCCGCGGGGCCGATAGGCTCGAAGCATGAGCGACACCCCGGACAGCGCCGTCCGTCTGTACACCGAGCAGCACCGCGAGGCATTCCTCGACAGCCTCGCGGAGTGGCTCCGCATCCCGTCCGTCTCGGCCCAGCCCGAGCACGAGAAGGACGTACGGCGCAGTGCCGAGTGGCTCTCCGCCGAGCTGTCGGAGACCGGCTTCCCGGTCACCGAGATCTGGGAGACGCCCGGCGCACCTGCGGTCTTCGCCGAGTGGCCCTCCGCCGATCCGGACGCGCCCGTCGTCCTCGTCTACGGCCACCACGACGTGCAGCCCGCCGCCCGCGAGGACGGCTGGCACAGCGACCCCTTCGAGCCCGTCGTACGCGAGGGCCGGATGTACGGGCGGGGCGCGGCCGACGACAAGGGCCAGGTGCTCTTCCACACCCTGGGAGTGCGCGCCCATCTCGCGGCCACCGGCCGTACCACCCCCGCCGTGCACCTCAAACTGCTGATCGAGGGCGAGGAGGAGTCCGGCTCCCCGCATTTCCGCGCGCTGGTCGAACAGCGGGCCGGCAGGCTCCGCGCCGACGCCGTGATCGTCTCGGACACCGGCATGTGGGACGAGGACACCCCCACCGTCTGCACCGGCATGCGCGGCCTCGCCGAGTGCGAGATCGAACTGCGCGGGCCCGCCCACGACATCCACTCGGGGTCGTTCGGCGGGGCCGTCCCCAACCCGGCGACCGTCCTGGCCCGGCTGGTCGCCGCCCTCCACGACGACGACGGCGGAGTCGCCGTCCCCGGCTTCTACGACGACGTGGCCGAACTCACCGACGCCGAACGGGCCCTCTTCGCCCGGCTGCCCTTCGACGAGGCCGCCTGGCTGCGCACCGCGGCCTCCGGGGCCACCGCGGGGGAGAAGGGCTACTCCACCCTGGAACGCGTCTGGGCCCGCCCCACCGCCGAGGTCAACGGCATCGGCGGCGGCTACCAGGGCGCCGGCAGCAAGACGGTCGTCCCCTCGTCGGCGCTGGCCAAGATCAGTTTCCGGCTCGTCGCGGGCCAGGACCCGGACCGTGTCCAGGACCTCGTACGCGCCTGGGCCGAGGCCCGGATCCCCGCGGGCATCCGCCACCGGATCACCTTCTCCCCGGCCACCCGCCCCTGCCTGACCCCGCTGGACCACCCCGCCCTCCAGGCGGTGACCCGCGCCATGGGCCGTGCCTTCGGCAAGGAGATCCTCTTCACCCGTGAGGGCGGCTCCGGCCCCGCCGCCGACCTCCAGGACGTACTCGGCGCCCCGGTCCTCTTCCTGGGCGTCTCCGTACCGTCCGACGGCTGGCACGGCCCCGACGAGAAGGCCGAGACCGGTCTCCTCCTCAAAGGTGCGGAGACCGCCGCCCACCTCTGGGGTGAGCTGGCCACGGCACTCCGCTGAATCTCTGAACACCCGATCCACCCCCGGGGGAGTAGGAAGCACCTGTGAGCACCTTCGACAACGCCACCGCAGACCGTCCCATCGGTCTCACCGCGCCCAGCGGCATCGACCGCGCCGCGCACCACCGGCTCGACGAGGCCTGGCTCGCCGCGGCCTGGAGCCACCCGACGACCCGGGTCTTCGTCGTGTCCGGAGGCCAGGCGCTGATCGACGACACCCCGGACGGCGGCACGGAACTCCTCATGACGCCCGCCTTCGAGGCGCCGATGACCGAGACGCACCGCTACTTCCTGGGCACCGACGAGAAAGGCGTGCGCTACTTCGCGCTCCAGAAGGACGCGCTGCCCGGCCGCATGGACCAGTCGGCGCGCCCCGCCGGGCTGCGCGAGGCCGGAATGCTCCTCAGCGCCCGTGACTCGGCCCTGATGGCGCACGCCGTCGCCCTGGAGAACTGGCAGCGGCTGCACCGCTTCTGCTCACGCTGCGGCGAGCGGACCGTCATCGCGGCGGCCGGCCACATCCGCCGCTGCCCCGCCTGCGGCGCGGAGCACTACCCGCGGACCGACCCCGCCGTGATCATGCTGGTCACGGACGGCCAGGACCGCGCCCTGCTGGGCCGCCAGGTGCACTGGCCCGAGGGCCGCTTCTCGACCCTCGCCGGCTTCGTCGAGCCGGGGGAGTCCATCGAGCAGGCGGTGGCCCGCGAGGTCTTCGAGGAGGCCGGTATCACCGTCTCCGAGGTCGAGTACGTCGCCAGTCAGCCCTGGCCGTTCCCGTCCAGTCTCATGCTGGGCTTCATGGCCCGCGCGGAGACGGAGGAGATCAACGTGGACGGCGAGGAGATCGAGGAGGCCCGCTGGTTCTCCCGTGAGGAACTCGCCGAGGCCTTCGAGTCGGGCGAGATCCTGCCGCCCTTCGGCCTCTCCATCGCGGCCCGGCTGGTCGAGCTCTGGTACGGCAAGCCGCTCCCGGCCCGGTCGGGACGCCCGGTCTGAGACGGCATGTCCGGACCGGGGCCGGTCTCTTTGGCCGCCTGCCGCGGTGCCTCCTGCCCGGGCCGGTCCCTCCGGCCGCCCGCTGCGGTATCTCCGACCGCCCGCTGCGGTGCCTCCGGCCGCCCGTTGCGGGCCGGCACCTCCGGCCGCCCGCCGCGGACCGTGCCCGGGGCGTCTCCCGCCGGGGGCGGCAAAGACCACCGACGGACCGCTGATACACAGAACCCCCGGCCGGCGCGGGACCCGGGGGTCCCGTGCCGGCCGGGGGCCGTGGTGCGAGCGGGGTCAGACGCCGAGCGCCTGCTTCACCTGTGCCAGGCTCGGGTTCGTCATGACGACCTCGGCGCCCCCGCCGGCGGGGACCACCTGAACCGTGGGCACTGTCTGGTTTCCGCCGTTCGCCTTCTCGACGAAAGCCGCCGACGCGGGGTCCTGTTCGATGTTGACCTCGGTGTACGGGATGCCTTCGCGGTCCATCTGGCCCTTGAGCCGGCGGCAGTAGCCGCACCACGTGGTGCTGTACATCGTCACAGTGCCCGGCATGTCGTCGGTGCTCCTTGTCTCGTCCGTCCGGCCCGGAGGCGGACAGCCCGGTCCCGTGCGTTCCCGCAGGGAGGAAGTAGTCGTTCCCGTATCAGGAAACGTACGTGACCCCACCGCCATTCCCGTACCGGCGCCCCACCGGTACGACGAACGCCGGTCCCTGTGGACAACCTCCGCGCCCGCCCCCGGCGACCTGGCAGCATGGCGGGGTGACAGCAGCAACGCATTCCACCCTCTTCCCCCGGGTCCCCGAGTCCGCCGACGCCGTGCTGGACGGCCTCGACCCGGAACAGCGCGAGGTCGCGCTGGCCGTCAACGGGCCCGTGTGCGTGCTGGCCGGAGCGGGGACGGGCAAGACGCGGGCGATCACCCACCGCATCGCCTACGGGGTGCGCGCCGGGATCCTCCAGCCGACGACCGTGCTCGCCGTCACGTTCACCAACCGCGCGGCGGGCGAGATGCGCGGCCGTCTCCGGCAGCTCGGCGCGACCGGCGTCCAGGCGCGCACCTTCCACTCCGCCGCCCTGCGCCAGCTCCAGTACTTCTGGCCGAAAGCAGTCGGTGGTGAGCTGCCCCGGCTGCTGGAGCGCAAGGTCCAGCTGGTCGCCGAGGCGGCCGCCCGCTGCGGTATCCGCCTCGACAGGAACGAGCTGCGGGACGCCACCAGCGAGATCGAGTGGGCCAAGGTCACCCAGACCGTGCCCGCCGACTATCCGGCGGCGGTCGCCAAGACCCTGCGCGACGCCCCGCGCGACCCCGCCGAGCTGGCACAGATCTACTCCACGTACGAGCAGTTGAAACGCGACCGGTCGGTGATCGACTTCGAGGACGTCCTGCTGCTCACCGTCGGCATCCTCCAGGACCGGCACGACATCGCCGACCATGTGCGCCGGCAGTACCAGCACTTCGTCGTGGACGAGTACCAGGACGTCAGCCCGCTCCAGCAGCGCCTGCTCGACCTCTGGCTGGGGGACCGGGACGATCTCTGCGTCGTCGGCGACGCGAGTCAGACGATCTACTCCTTCACCGGGGCCACCCCCGAACACCTGCTGAACTTCCGCACCCGCCACCCACAGGCCACGGTCGTCAAACTGGTGCGGGACTACCGCTCCACACCCCAGGTGGTCCACCTGGCGAACGGACTGCTGAGCCAGGCCCACGGCCGGGCGGCCGAGCACCGGCTGGAGCTGGTCTCGCAGCGCGACAAGGGCCCGGAACCCGTCTACACGGAGTACCAGGACGAGCCCGCGGAGGCGGAGGGCACCGCCCGCAGGATCCGTGACCTGATCGCCGCCGGGGTGCCGGCCGGTGAGATCGCGGTGCTGTTCCGGGTCAATTCCCAGTCCGAGGTGTACGAGCAGGCACTCGCGGACGCCGGGGTGCCCTACCAGCTGCGTGGCGCGGAACGGTTCTTCGACCGGGCGGAGGTGCGCGAGGCCGGCGTGGCGCTCCGCGGGGCCGCCCGCGCCGGAGGCAACGACCCCCTGCTCGACGGGGCCGACGACCTGCCGGCGGAAGTCCGGGCGGTGCTCTCGACCAAGGGCTGGACCACCACACCGCCCACCGGCTCCGGCGCGGCACGGGACCGCTGGGAGTCGCTCGCCGCGCTGGTGCGGCTGGCCGAGGACTTCGAGCGGGCGAAGCCGGGCGCCACGCTCTCCGACCTGGTGGCGGAGCTCGACGAACGGGCGGCGGCCCAGCACGCCCCGACGGTCCAGGGCGTCACCCTCGCCTCGCTGCACTCGGCGAAGGGGCTGGAATGGGACGCCGTGTTCCTGGTCGGGATGACCGAGGGCATGATGCCGATCGCGTACGCCAGGACGGACGAGCAGGTCGAGGAGGAACGCCGGCTGCTGTACGTCGGGGTCACCCGGGCCCGGTTCCATCTCTCGCTCTCGTGGGCGCTGTCCCGTTCCCCCGGTGGGCGCTCCAGCCGTAGGCCGACCCGGTTCCTGAACGGCCTGCGGCCCGGCTCCACCGCCCTCGGCACCCGGGGTGGCACCGGGGGAGGGGGCGGGATCGACCGCGGCACCGCCGCCGGACGCGGTACGGCCGGCGGCGGCCGGGAGGACCGCCCCCGCCGGCGCGGCCCCGTGCGCTGCCGGGTCTGCGGCAGGACCCTCACCGGCGCCGGGGAGATGAAACTGATGCGCTGCGAGGACTGTCCCTCGGACATGGACGAGGGGCTGTACGAGCGGCTGCGGGAGTGGCGGGCGGCGCGGGCGCAGGAGACCAGGCAGCCCGCCTGGTGCGTCTTCACCGACAAGACCCTGATGGCGATCGCGGAGGCGGCGCCGGACACGGAGTCGGAACTGGTCGTCATCCCGGGCGTCGGCAACCGGAAGCTGACCCGGTTCGGGGCCGACGTTCTGGCGATCTGCGCAGGTCGGACGGTAGGTGACGAGGATCCGGGCGGTGGGCTGGACGGGTGAGGAAAACTCGTCGGAAAAATAGTTTGCGCCCGCAGCGGCAATCACCATAGGTTCTTAACCACGGGAACAGCGACTTCTCTGAAGCCCTGACTCCGTGCTGTACTTATCCGAATACCGCAGGACCGGCCCGCCGGTCCCCCGAGACGCCGAGAGGAGGCGATTGAAGTGATCAGCATCATCAACACCATCAAAATGACCGATCTCTCGGTCGTCTCCACCTGCTCACTCGACGTCGCGCGTTCCTCGGAAATCTCGCTCCGTGGCACCGGTGTGTCCGGCATCTCCGCCGTCAGCCCGCTGCCTCTGGCCTCCCTTCCCGTGCGGGAGCGCAATGAGCGACCGACCCAGGCACCGGCGGCAGCAGTAGCGAAGGCACAGGCGCAGGCCTATGCCTTTGCGGCAGCCGGTGCCGGAGCCGCCAAGAAGCAGATGACGCAGCACCACCACACGATGTGGGCCTTCCGTGGGCCTGAACCCTGGAGTGATCCAGCCTGATCAGTCAGGCCGGCGCCTTCAGGGCCGCGGAACCCCACTCGGGATCCGCGGCCCTTTTGTTTTGTCCGAACGGACGAGACGTGACGAAGGAGCCTCGGGACAGCAGGACCTGGTACCAGCCGCCAACCGGCCAACAGGCCGGCACGACCAGACGAGGACAACGACCCCGTGCCCATCGAGACGCACGCCCCGTCCGTACCGCCTTCCGACACGATCTCCCCGCCCGGCCTCACGGAGGACTCCACCTTGATCCCCCTCACCGCGCTCACCGCGCTCGACGACGCCATCGAGAACCTCGGTGTGCCCGTCCCCTGCCGCTCCTACGACCCGGAGGTCTTCTTCGCCGAGTCGCCGGCCGACGTCGAGTACGCCAAGTCCCTCTGCCGGACCTGCCCGCTCGTCGAGGCATGCCTCGCCGGCGCCAAGGAGCGGCGCGAGCCGTGGGGCGTCTGGGGCGGCGAACTCTTCGTCCAGGGCGTCGTCGTAGCCCGGAAGCGGCCGCGTGGCCGTCCGCGCAAGAACCCGGTCGCAGCGTGACCGCCGGCCTGGGGGTCATGTCCCCCTCGCGAGACAAGCGCCTCGGAAGTATCGATCGTCCCCAGACCCATGACCCGCGAAATCGAGCTCTCATGACCACGCCCACGAAGGAGCCCGTCGGCTCCGCGACACCGGACGTCACCATCATCGGCGCGAACGACTCGCGTCAGAACAGGACCCGCGAAATGCAACTCATTCCAGAAGCCCTGGCGCGTGCGCATATGCACGACCGCCTGAGGGAAGCCGAGTCGGACCGCCAGGCCATGCGTCTGGTGGCGGCCCGGCGGATGCAGCGCAGGGCGGAGCGCGCCTCGATGCGTGCCCGCCGAGCCCTCGCCATGGCGGTCATGCACTGAGGAGATGCCCGACGGCGTGGGGAGGGCCCCGGCAGGAACCGTGCCGGATGCTCCCTGAGCCGAAAAGGCCACCGCTCCCACCGCCCGCACGGTGAAACGCCCGTACCACGCACCACCTGTACCACGCACCACCTGCACTGCCCGCACCACCTGCTTCACAGTCGCCGGGGCAACCGCTCTGTCCCGGCGGCCACCCACCCCACACCGCGGGGCCGGTCCGACGGACCGGCCCCGCGGTGCGTTCCCGCGGAGAGGCGATCCTGTGGTGGACGGCGCCGGAGCGGCGTCCCGACGACGGGCGTGTGAGCGGCGGACGGGCGGGCGAGCGGCGGCGGACGGATGGACGAGCGGCGGTCGGACAACCACCGGCAGGCGGAACGGAACTGATCAGCCGACAGGCGGTCGGATGCGGACGGTCGGATGCCGGACGGTCGGACGCCGGACACCAGACGGTCGGACGCCGGATGATCGGATGGCGGGTGATCGCGGCCGGGGCGCTGCTGTGCGGACCGTCGTGGCGCTCAGGGGTCAGATATCGGCCGGAGTTCCCTCCTCCCTCTCCGGGTCGAGGACGAAGCCCGGTAGCCAGGACTCGAGTTCCCCGCGAAGCCTGACGGTCGCGCCCAGCTGGCACAGCACCCCGATGGTGCTCAAGGTGACCCGGTGTATCAGCAGGTAGGAGGGAGGCAGATTCAGTTGCTTGCCCAGCTGATGCGCCGGTGAACGGAGATCGGCGATCCGAGCCGCCTGGGAACGCAGCCAGGACCGGGTGAAGGTGAACTCCTCGGTCTGCGCGGGCTCGATGACCGGCAGGAGGTAACCGAGCACGGCGTCCGGGTCGAGATCGATGGACTCCTTGACGAAGCCCTCCTCGCGGAGCATCTCGTAGACCGCCTGGGCCTCGCCGTCCAGAGTCATCCGGAGCGCTTCGCCGATGGGGCGGGGAAGCCCGCCCGGCACTCGGTCCACGGTGCCGAAGTCGAGGACACCCAATCGCCATTCGCCCCCCGGCTCGGCCGCCGTGGCCACGCCACCACCGATGTCCCGGTCGTCCGGAGCATCCGAGGCGCCCAGGGCCTCGTCCCTCTCCTCGTCCGGCGCCGCAGGGGGCAGCAACCGGAAGTTGCCGGGGTGGGGGTCCGCGTGGAGCAGGCCGGTGCGGGCAGGGCCCGAGAAGAGGAACCGGGCGAGCAACTGCCCCGCGCGGTCCCGCTGTTCCGGAGTGCCGTCGGCGATCACCTCCGACAGCGGTATCCCCTCCATCCACTCGGTGACCAGCACCTGCTCGCACTGGTGCACCACCCCGGGGACCACCACGTCGGGGTCGCCCGCGAACTCCGTCGCGTGCACCTGCTGGGCGTGGGCCTCCAAGGCGTAATCGAGTTCCTCCGAGACGCGGTCCCGCAACTCCGTGATGAGCGGTTTGACATCCATCCCAGGGATGAGCGGACCGAGCAGCCGTGCGAATACGCCGAGTTGGGCCAGGTCGGAAAGCAGTGCCTCACCGGCACCCGGATACTGCACCTTCACCGCGACATCGCGACCGTCGTGCCAGACGGCACGGTGGACCTGGCCGATCGACGCGGCGGCCGAAGGACTCTCCTCGAACTCGATGAACAGTTCCCGCCAGTCCTCCCCGAGCCGCTCGGCCAGCACCTTGTGCACGGTGCGGGCGGGCATCGGCGGGGCGGCCTCCTGGAGCTTGGTCAGCGCCGCGCGGTAGGGGCCGGCGAGATCCTCCGGCAGAGCCGACTCGAAGACGGACAGAGCCTGCCCGAACTTCATCGCCCCGCCCTTCAGTTCACCGAGCACCTTGAAGAGCTGCTCCGCCGTGCGTTGCTGGACCTCACGGGCCACGATCTCCGCGGACCTCCCGCCGATCCGTTTGCCCAGGCCCCAGGTGGCGCGGCCGGCGAAGCCGAGCGGCAGCGCGGCCAGCTTCGCGGTGCGGGTGACCGCCTTGCGGGGAAGATCAGACATGTGCCCCTCCAGTTCACAGACTGCCGTGCCGCGCGTGCATCTCGCCCTGCTCCGCCGGCAGCGGTCACCCGGCCATTGTGTCCCGAGCCGCACCCGACGTGGAGGTGAGCTCTCCCTCAGTCTGCCCACCGGCGCCACAGGCACAGTTGACATGGGGCCCGAGCCGCTCCGTACGCCACTCCAGGAGGGGCAGGGCCGCCTCCCACCGGGCCCCTGTGCTGGCCGGCAGTTCGCCGTCCAGGAAGCACAGCGCGTGCGCCGCGGCGAGCCCGGCCACCGCCGTCGCCAGCCCCAGGTCACAGGCCGGTACCGCGGCGCGCCGACGGCCCGACTTCCACTGCGCCAGCATCCGGGGCCACTGCGGATCGCGATCCGCCCGGTGCAGGGCCAGACAGCCCGCACAGCCGGTTCCGCCGGGAAGCACCAGCGGGCCGACCACCCCGGTGGCCTCGATCACGCCGGCGTAGAGGTGAGGGGTGCCCGAGGCGATCCAGGACGCCGACGCGTCCGGCTCGGGGGCGTACACCGAGAGACCGTCCCTGGGGGCGAGTACGACGAGGGACAACGGCGCCTCTTCCGCCGGGCGGGCTCCGGTCGCGCCGTCCGCCCCGGCCGTCCTGCGCGGACCTCCCACCGCGGAGCGCCGGACCAACTGCCGGGCCGAGACGTCCCGCCGCTCCCCGACCGCAGAGGCGGGAAGTCCCCCCGGAGCGACGTCCCACGGCTCCGTGCGGCCTCCGTCGAGCACATCGACATGGCCCACTCCCGACGCGGAGAGCACGGACGCGATCACCGCACCGACCCGGCCGGCGCCCCTGACCTGGACCCTCATCGCGCCCCGCGCCGCAAGTCTGCGCAGTCCGCCGCCGGGTGAGGGATGGACGACGGAGAGCGACGCCGCGTCGGAACGCTGCCGGTCCAGGACCTCGGCCCGCCGGCGTAACGCCGCGGCCTCCGGGCCGCCCGCCTCCGGATCGTCCAACAGCCCCGCCGCCGCCAGCCGTGCCACCAGGATGTCGACATGGCGATCCGACAGGTCCAGAGCTCTGGCCTCTTCCCGCAGCAGAGGCATGCCCCGTGTTCCGTCGAGCAGTTCGAGGAAACTCCCCGTGGCGATATCCATCGGGCCCAACGTCACGGCGTGCGCGGGGGTCACACCGAATTGCACGGTGTTCCGCCCGCGCCAGGCCCGGCGCAGTGCGGGCTTGAGCATCGGATGCATGACTTCTCCCCGGTCGTGGTGTCCAGATCCGTTGCCAGAATGCAACGCGAGGGGAGATACGTGCCGAAAGTTATCCACAGGGGCGGGCATTAATCGTTCAAATGGCGCGGGAAGAGAAGTCGATCAACCCGGACCGTGGGCGGGGCGGGACTTCCCGCTCTCCCGGAGGGTAACGTCGGGGCGTGCCCGCCGACCCCTCATTCGGCCTCGCCGGGGAGACCCCCGAGCGCAGCGCCGTGCGCCCACGACACAGCGCGGCGGCCCACCGGCCCCGCGCCACGGTGACGGGCGCGGTGGAGGTCCGCAGAAGCTCCCGGCGCTCCCGGACGGTCTCCGCCTACCGGGAAGGCGACCGCACCGTCGTACTGATCCCCGCCCGGATGTCCGAGGCGGAGGAGCAGCGCTGGGTCGGGGTGATGCTCGACAAGCTCGCCGCCCAGGAGAGCAAGCGCGTGATCGGGGACGGTGAGCTCGCCGAGCGGGCGGAGCGGCTGTCCGGCCAGTACCTTCAGGGCCGGGCCCGGCCCGCGTCGGTGCGCTGGGTGACCAACCAGAACACCCGCTGGGGGTCCTGCACCCCGGCCGAGGGCAGCATCCGCCTCTCGCACCGGCTGCAGGGCATGCCGGAGTACGTCGTCGACTACGTGCTCCTCCACGAGCTGGCCCACCTGCTGGTGCCGGGCCACGGCCCCCGGTTCTGGCGCCTGCTGGAGCCGTACCCCCGCACCGAGCGGGCGCGCGGCTACCTCGAGGGAGTCGTCGCGGCGGACCGGCTGCCGCAGCTGCCCGCCTCGCGTGACGAGTGAGCGCGCGGTGGTTGTGTACCGGGTCTGTACCGGCTTGGCCCGGCGGCGCGGTTTGCGGTTAGCCTGACGCGACGTATTCACCTTCGGGATGGGGGACGGTCGTTACGCATGGCCAGGGAATTTCAACGGGGCCACAAGGCCAAGATCAGTGATCTGACGGCTGGGACGGATCTGTACGTAGGTGTGCAGATCAATGCCCCGGGCCTGACGTTCGACATCAGCTGCTTCGGTCTCGACGCCAATGAGCAGTTGTCCGACGACCGGTATTTCATCTTCTTCAATCAGCCGAAGTCACCTGAGGAGTCCATTCAGCTTCTCGGCGCCCAGGCCGGTGACACCGAGTCCTTCCGCGTCACCCTCGACCGCATTCCGGCGGACATCCACAAGCTGTCGTTCACCGCGACGATCGACGGCGCGGGACAGATGTCGCAGGTCGGGCCCGGATACATCCGGATCGTCGCGGGCGGCGAGGAAGTGGTGAAGTACTCCTTCACCGGCTCGGAGTTCACCACCGAGCGCGCGGTCATGCTCGGCGACTTCTACCTCAAGGACGTCTGGCGGTTCGCCGCGGTCGGCCAGGGTTTCGACGGCGGACTGGAGGCCCTGCTGCGCAACTTCGGCGGCGAGGTCGCCGCGGAGGAGCCCGCACCGCAACAGGCAGCCGTCCCCTCGTTCGCACCCCCGGCCCAGGCGGCGCCCCCGGCCTTCGGCGCACCGGCGGCCGCTCCCCAGCCCCCGCAGCCCGCGCCGGGATTCGGCGCCCCGGCCGCCCCCGGCCCGTACCAGCAGCCGCAGCCGGTGCACGCCGCGCCCACGATCGCCGCACCGATGCCGCCTCAGGCACCGGCCGCGCCCCAGGCCCCGATGGCCCCTCAGCCTCCGATGGCCCCCCAGGCCCCGATGGTCCCCCAGGCCCCCCAGCCTCCGATGGCCCCCCAGGCTCCCGGCCCGTACGGACAGCCGCTCCAGCAGCCGCAGTTCGGACAGGTCCCGGGACAGGGCGCCCCGCCCGCGGCACCCCCGTTCGTACAGCAGCCTCCCGCGCCGTTCGGCCAGCAGCCCCCTGCGCAGTTCGGCGGGCAGCCGCACGGCGTGCCCCAGGGCGTACCGCAGGCGGGCGCGGGCCTGCGGGCCGCGCTGCAGCCGTACAAGGAGGCCGCCACCGGGCAGCGCTGGACCTCGCAGAACCAGCAGCTCATGCGGGCCGACCTCACCATGGGCGGCACCCCGGTCCTGGCCCGCCAGGGCAGCATGGTGATGTACCAGGGCAAGGTCGACTTCGGCTACAAGGGAGCCGGTTTCACGGGACGGATGGTCGGCAACGCCACCGGCCAGGAGATGCAGCTGATGCGCTGCACCGGCCGCGGCCAGGTATTCCTCGCCGATGAGGGATCGCATCTGCACCCCATCGAGCTGCAGGGCGACGGCATCTGCGTCTCCGCGGAGAACGTCCTCGCCTTCGACGAGTCACTGCAGTACGAGGTGCGCCGCATCGAGGGCCACGGGATCCCCGGCGGCGCGCTGTTCACCATGCAGTTCCAGGGGACCGGCACCGTCGTCGTCAAGACCCACGGCGTACCGGTCGTCCTCCCCGTCACCCCCACCACCTTCGCCGACTGCAACGCGGTGGTGGCCTGGTCCTCGGCGTCCCAGGTGATCATCTCCAGCCAGGTACGGCTGCGCCGCAACGCCTACCCCGGACACAGCGGTGAGACCGTGAACCTCCAGTTCCGGGGAGCGCCCGGAAACTTCATCGTCGTCCAGCCCTACGAGGTCTGAGGGAGCCCGTCATGAACCAGCAACTCGCGGGCTTCGCCCCGACCCCCGTCACGGCCCGGATGGAGAACCACGGCCGTACGATGCTCAAGGTCGCCATGGCCACCGGCCAGGACCTCTACGCACGTACCGGTTCGATGGTGGCCTACGAGGGTTTCATCCAGTACGAGCCCAATCCGCCGGCCGTCCGCCAGATCGCCTCGCAGTGGATCACCGGTGAGGGCGCGCCCCTCATGAAGTGCGCCGGCGACGGGCTTCTCTACCTCGCCGACTACGGCGCCGACGTGGTCGTCATCAACCTGGACAACGACTCGCTGTCGGTCAACGGCACCAACCTCCTCGCCCTCGACAGCCACCTCAGCTGGGGGGTCGAGCGCGTCAAGGGCCTCGCCAAGTTCGCCGGCCAGGGCCTGTGGAACGTCAGCATCCAGGGCACCGGCTGGGTGGCCATCACCTCACGCGGTACACCGATCGTCGTCGACTGCGGCCGCGGAGAGGACGAGACGTACGTCGACCCCGACGCCCTCGTCGCCTGGTCCCCGAACCTCAAGGTGAAGGGGAAGCGCAGCTTCAAGGCGAGCTCCCTCATCGGACGGGGCAGCGGCGAGGCCTACCAGATGGCGTTCTCCGGCCAGGGGATCGTCGTGGTCCAGCCGAGCGAGGACAGCACCGACCGCCTGCGCGTCCGGCACTGAGCGGGGGAGGAAACACCATGCAGAGTCCACTTTTCAGCCACACCGAGCAGCAGTCGATGGACCGCTACACGGTCCAGAACCCGCAGATGCTGCGGGTCTCGCTGACCGGTCACGACGACGTGCTGGCCCGCAAGGGCGCCATGGTCGCCTACCAGGGGCTCATGGAGTTCGACGGCGAGTACCAGTCGCACTCGCAGCGCAACGCCCGCCGGCGCACCGGCGAGGGCCTCGACCTCATGCGCTGCTCCGGCCAGGGCACGGTCTACCTCGCGAACCTCGCCCAGTACATCCATGTGGTCGACGTCGACCACGAGGGCATGACGGTCGACAGCGCGTACGTCCTGGCCCTGGACTCCTCGCTGCACACCGAGGTCATCGCCGTGGACAGCCAGTACGGGATCTCCGGGACCGGCAAGTACCAGCTCAACATCTCCGGCACCGGCAAGGTCGCCCTGATGACCTCGGGCCAACCGCTGATGATGCAGGTGACGCCGGAGAAGTACGTGAACGCCGACGCCGACGCCGTCGTCGCCTGGTCGAGCGGGCTGCGGGTGCAGATGCAGGCGCAGACCCACTCCTCCGGGGTGTTCCGGCGCCGTGGCGACACGGGCGAGGGCTGGGAGCTGAGTTTCCTCGGCCAGGGCTTCGCGCTCGTCCAGCCGAGCGAGGTCATGCCGCCGCAGAACGCCCAGATCGGCCAGGGCGCGGCAGCCCAGTTCGGCATGGGCCAGCACGGCTCCCACGGTCAGAACCAGAACAACTCCTGGAACTGAGGCCCTCCGGACCGCCCGGCCCCCGGAACGAGCCGCCCGGCTCCCGGCATGAGCAGCCAGGCCCCCGGCACGAGCCGCCCGGGGCGGACGGATCCGGCCGGGGCGTTCTCCGTGTACATGCGGAGACCGCCCCGCCCGGGACCGGTGCCATGGGCCGCAAGGGCCCGCCGTCAGCCGGCGGGCCCGGAGCCCGGGTCACACCCCGGGCAGAGCCCCCAGCCGGGCCAGGGTCCCTTCCACCAGACGTACGACGGAGGTGTCCGCGACCTCGGACACCCGGTCGTAGGGGAACCAGCGCAGTTCCAGCGACTCGTCGCTGATCCGCTCGGTGGCGCCCGGCGGAACCGTCGCCGCGTACTGCACGTCGAGGTGCCATTCGCACGGGGCGGGAACGGGATGCCGGTCCAGCCGCACCGGACCGCCGGGCAGCAGGGTCAGCCCGGTGATCCCCGACTCCTCCGCGGCCTCCCGCAGAGCGGCCGTGGCCAGAGCCGTGTCACCGGGCTCGCAGTGGCCGCCCATCTGCAGCCACATCCGCAGCTTCCTGTGCAGTGTCAGCAGGACCCGGCCGCCCTCGGGGTCGATCACCAGCGCGCTCGCCGTGAGGTGCCCGCCCCCGCATGCCTTCCACATCCCGTCGGGACGGGCGGCCAGATGGTCCAGATACGTCTGCCGCAGTTCCCGTTGCCGCGGGTCCTCCACCTCGTACCCTTTGAGGACGAGGACGGCGTCGTCGTGCAGGGTCACCGGCCGTCGTCGTCCTTGCCGTCGTCCCCGGGGGCCGAAGGCCCGTCCCCGGGCTCCTTCCCGTCCTGCGTCCGGCGGCCCTCCGCGGCCTCACCGAGCATCTTGTCCAGCTCCGAGAAGTCCAGCTGCTCGTGGTGCACGAAGCCGTCCGGGTCGTCCAGGTCACGCGCGGTCGGCAGCATGTCCGGGTGCTCCCACAGACCGTCCCGGCCGTCGACGCCCCGGGCGTCCGTGAGCGAGGCCCACAGCCGGGAGGCGTCCCGCAGCCGGCGCGGCCGGAGCTGGAGCCCGATCAGGGTGGCGAAGGTCTGCTCGGCGGGACCGCCGGACGCCCGGCGCCGCCGCATCGTCTCCCGCAGCGCGTCCGCCGAGGTCAGCCTGCTCTTCGCGGCCTCGTGCACCACGGCGTCCACCCAGCCCTCGACCAGGGCGAGGGCGGTCTCCAGGCGGGCCAGCGACGCCTTCTGCTCCGGCGTGTCCTCCGGCTGGAACATGCCCTGCTGAAGAGCGTCCTGCAACTGCTCGGGCTGCGACGGGTCGAACTGACCGACCACGTCCTCCAGCTTGCTCGTGTCGACCTTGATGCCGCGCGCGTACGCCTCGACCGCGCCGAAGAGGTGCGAGCGCAGCCACGGCACATGGGCGAAGAGCCGCTGGTGGGCGGCCTCACGCAGCGCCAGGTACAGCCGCACCTCGTCCTGCGGAACGCTGAGGTCCTTGCCGAACCGCTCGACGTTCAGCGGGAGCAGTGCCGCCTTGCCGGCCGGACCCAGCGGCAGCCCGATGTCCGTCGAGCCGACGACCTCGCCGGCGAGCACACCCACGGCCTGCCCGATCTGCTGACCGAACATGGCGCCGCCCATCGACCGCATCATGCCGATCAGCGGACCCGCCATGGCCTGCATCTCCTCGGGCAGCACATCGCCCATGGCCAGGCCGACCCGCTCCGCGACCGGGTCCACCAGCTGCTGCCAGGCGGGCAGCGACGCCTCGACCCACTCCGCGCGGCTCCAGGCCACCGCCGAGACCGAACCGGAGGGCAGGGAGGTCACCCCGTCCAGCCACAGATCGGCGAGACGGAGCGCCTCGTCGACCGCGGACCGCTCCGACGGGCCGACACTGGCGTCCTTGCTGCCGTCCGGCGTGCCCTGGGACACGGTCTGGCGGGCGATCTGCTTGGCCATGTCCCAGTTGACGGGACCGCCCTCGTAACTCAGCATCTGGCCGAGCTGCTGGAAGGCCGCCCCCAGGTCGTTCGGGTTCATGGAACCGAACATCGCCGCGAACGGGTTGTCCCCGCCCGCGCCGGGTCCGAAGCCGAACGGGTTCGCCGGCCCGCCCGAGCCCTGCCCACCTCCGGTGGGGTCCTTCTTCTTGCCCTCGTCGCCGTCTCCCGGCTCCTCCGGCGGAAGGCCGAATCCGAATGGGGTGTCACTCACGGGTTTCCTCGGCTCGTAGGGCCGCCGGCTGGAACCGACGGCGGCTGCCCGACATCACCATCCAGCGTAGACACCTGAAGCCGCTCAGGGCCTCGGTGCTCCGCCGGCACCCGGCCTGCGGCAGGATGGACGCCACCTGGTACGTACGCGCCTTTCCGGTACGTACTGAAGACAACCGCTGGAGACGCCCGGTGAGTTCCCCAGATCCTCAGGTTCGCGCAGCGCGAAACCTGGCCGACCCCTCGCCCGAAAGCAAACCCACGAAGAACCGGCCCGGAAGCCGGGGTCCCGTCGTCGCGGTCACCGGCGCCGCGACCGGCGTAGGAGCCCTCCTCACCGCGCACCTCGCCGCCAGTGACGAGATCAGGCACGTCATCGCCATGGACGAACGGCGGGGCGACGTCCCCGAGGCGACCTGGCACACCCTCGACGTACGCGACCCGGCGATCGCCGAGAAGATGCGCGGCGCCGACGTCGTCGTGCACCTGGCCCTCGACCTCGACCTGGAGACCGACCCCGCGGCGCGTACCGCGTACAACGTGCGCGGAACCCAGACCGTGTTGACGGCCGCTGCCGCCGTCGGGGTGCGCCGGGTCGTGCTCTGCACCTCCGCGATGGTCTACGGCGCCCTGCCCGACAACGACATCCCGCTCTCCGAGGACGCCGAACTGCGCGCCACCGCGGAGGCCACCGGCGTCGGGGACCTGCTGGAGATCGAGCGGCTGGGACGGCGCGCCCCGCGCGCCCACCCCGGCCTCGACGTCACCGTGGTGCGTCCCACCGTCCTGGTCGGCGGGACGGACACCGCCCTGACCCGCTACTTCGAGTCGCCGAGACTGCTGGTCGTCGCCGGTTCCCGCCCGGCCTGGCAGTTCTGCCACGTCGACGACCTGGTCACCGCCCTGGAGTACGCCGCCCTGGAACGCATCGACGGGGAGTTCGCGGTCGGCTGCGACGGCTGGCTCGAACAGGAGCAGGTGGAGGAGCTCTCCGGGGTACGCCGGATGGAACTGCCGTCCGCGGTCGCGCTCGGCGCGGCGGCCCGGCTGCACCGCATCGGCCTCACCCCCTCACCGGCCGGCGACCTCGCCTACACGATGCACCCCTGGGTGGTCAGCGTGAGCCGGCTGCACGACGCCGGCTGGCGGCCCCGCTGGACCAACGAGGAGGTGCTCGCCGCGCTCCTGGAGGAGGTGGAGGGGCGCCACACCGTCGCCGGACGCCGGCTCGGCCGCAAGGACGCCACCGCCGCGGGCGCCGCCGGCGCGACCGTCGCGCTCCTGGGCACGGCCGCGCTCGTCAGGCGGGCCCGCAAGGCCCGCCGCCGGTTCTGAGCGGGGCGGCCGCCTGGCCGTGCGCCGTCTTCGCAGGAGCCTTCGGGAAGGCAGGCGCGCCACAGGATGAAACGGCTGTTCCACGACGCCGGTGGCGTACGGCACGATGGGGCCATGGCACGCACCCACGATCACCCCGGTGAGCAGGCATCCCACGACCCGATCCGGCTCCTGGACATCCGGGAGACGCCGCTGAGCGTCGACGAGGTCTTCCGGGCCGTCGGCGACGACGCCGCCGGAGGCACCGCGCTCTTCGTCGGCACGGTGCGCAACCACGACGGCGGCCAGGACGTCGGCGCGCTCGGGTACTCCTGCCACCCGACGGCCCTCGCGGAGCTGCGGCGCGTGGCCGAGAAGGTCGTGGCGGACCACCCGGTGCGGGCCCTCGCCGCGGTCCACCGGGTGGGTGATCTGGCGGTGGGCGATCTGGCGGTCGTCGTCGCCGTGTCCTGCGCCCATCGGGGTGAGGCGTTCGAGGCGTGCCGCAAGCTCATCGACGACCTCAAGCACGAGGTTCCGATCTGGAAGCACCAGCGTTTCTCGGACGGCACCGAGGAATGGGTCGGGGCCCGCTGACCGCAAACCGCCCACGGCGACATCAGCCCCGATTTGCGTAACCCCACCCCTGCCACCAGCGTTGGTTCCGCACGCAGCTAATCTTCTGATCGTCCCGTTGCGGTCGCTCATGGGGTAGGGAGGTCGTGATGGCAGTACTCGCTTGGCTTCTGATTCCGCTTTTCGCTGCTCTTGGCGCGGCGATATGGGGAGGGTGGGCGGCCCGCAACCGCACGACGGGCGATGTCACCGAACTCGCCGGCTACGCCCGGTTCCGTGAGGCGATGGAGAAGACGCACTCCGGTTCCGGAGCCGCCTGAGCAGGCGGCGGCTGTACGCAATCGCAGATCCCGCACCCCGCCCGCCCTCGCGTGAACCGCCCGGGGTCCGCGGCGGGCACCCCCGTCACCGCTCCGTACGGACCGGCCCCGACGGTGCGCCGACAGGCCCTTCCCGTACTGTCGTTCCATGCCACGCCGCACCGCGACGATGCTCGCCTCCACACTCGTCCTGATCGCGCTGCTCTGCGCGGGCGTGCTGATCCCCGTGCCGTACTCGGAGATGTCTCCCGGCCCGACGGTGAACACGCTCGGTGACGCGCGTGGCGAGCCCGTCCTGCAGATCTCCGGTCACAAGACCTATCCGACGTCGGGGCACCTCAACATGACGACGGTCCGGGTCACCGGCGCCGACTACGACATGAACATCGTCGAGGCCGTCTACGGCTGGCTGGCCCACGACAGCGTGATCGTGCCGCACGACACCCTCTATCCGGACGGCAAGACGGAGGAGGAGTCCACCCAGGAGAACGCCGAGGAGTTCAGCCAGTCCCAGGAGAGCGCCAAGGTCGCCGCCCTGAAGGAACTGGACATCCCCGTCACCTCCAGGGTCGTGGTCTCCACGGTGGTCAAGGACAGCCCGGCCGAGGGGAAGCTCCACGCCGGCGACGTGATCGAGGCCGTCGACGGGACCGCGGTGGACGAGCCGGAGGACGTGGCGAAGCTGGTCACCCGCCACGAGCCCGGCGAGAAGACCGTCTTCACGGTCGTGCCCGCGAAGGCCGCCGCAGCGGCGGAGAAGGCGGGCAGGGAACCCGAGGGTTCGAAGGACGTCACCCTCACCACGCGGAAGGCCCCCGCGGACCCGGCGAACCCCTCGGAGGACCGGGCGATCGTCGGCATCCAGGCGGGAACCGACCACACCTTCCCGTTCGAGATCGACATCACGCTGGCCGACGTCGGAGGCCCCAGCGCGGGACTGATGTTCTCGCTGGGCATCATCGACAAGCTGACGCCCGGCAAGCTGACGGGCGGCGAGTTCATCGCCGGTACCGGAACCATCGACGACGACGGCGCGGTCGGCCCGATCGGCGGCATCAACATGAAGCTGGTCGGCGCGCGCGACGCGGGCGCCCGCTACTTCCTGACCCCCGACGACAACTGCACCGCGGCCGCCTCCGACACACCCGACGGCCTCACCCTGGTGCGGGTGAAGACCCTGGACGACGCGAAGAAGTCCCTGGACAGGATCCGCGCTGGGGAGACGGCCGGCCTGCCGAGCTGCTCGGCGGGCTGAGACCGCCCGGCCCCGGCCCGGGCGCCCGTGTCAGGACTCGAAGGTGGCGGCGAGCGCCTCGGCCAGCCCGGGCACCAGGCCCGCACCGGTCAGCACCTCGGTGGGGGAGTCCTTCTCCCGCAGGCGCACGGCGGAGTCGCGCGACCCGTCGCGCATCACGGCCACGGTCATCCGCACCTCCTGCCGGTCGGGGTGGCGGGCCACCCACGCGGTGAGTTCGCCGTCGTCGAGGCCCTGCGGGACGGACGCCTCCGCGGACGGCGGGAGCATCAGCCGCTCCACCGTCAGGGCGCAGCCGGCCACGGCGTCGGGCCAGGCGATCGTGGCGAGGAACTCGTCCAGCGCCGTGCCGGCCGGGATCTCCTCCTGTTCCACGGGGGTGAGGGCGGACCCGGACGAGGACGGGTCGTCGAGGCCCAGCTGGGCGGCTAGCCCCGGCTCCTGGGCGCGCAGCCGGGCGGTGTCGACGAGCGCGAACAGCCGTGCCGGCTGGTCCCAGCCGAGACTCGCGGCATATGTGTCGATTTCGAGGACGGCGACGGTCAGCGGACCGGACGCCATCGGGGGACCTGAGGGGGAAACGTTGGACATGGTCAATATCCTGCCTCCTTCCGCCCCGGTAACGGGAACTAGGTAAAGCCTCAGTAAGTTGCATAGGTGGGCTCTACGATCGCTGGGCCTGCTACACACGACCGCGAACTTCGAGGTGCGCACGTTGGCTTTCCAGATGCCGGACCGCGGCGGAGGCCCGACCGGGCCACGGATCAGAGTCGGCCGCCCGTCCCGGCGCGTCCGTACCCTGCTCATGACACTGGGGGTCCTGGCGGTTCTCGCCATGGCCTTCGTCATGTTCGCGGGGTTCTGGACGGACTGGCTCTGGTACAGGTCGGTCGAGTATTCGTCCGTCTTCACCACCACCCTGTGGACCAAGATCGGACTGTTCCTCGTCTTCGGACTGCTGATGGCGCTCGCCGTCGGTCTGAACATCTGGCTGGCGCACCGGCTGCGGCCGCCGCTGAGCGCGATGTCGCTGGAGCAGCAGAGCCTGGACCGCTACCGGATGAGCGTCGCCCCGTTCAAGAAGTGGGTACTGCTCGCGATCACCGCGCTCGTCGGACTGATCGCCGGGGCCTCCGCCTCGGGTCAGTGGCGGACCTGGCTGATGTACGTCAACGGTGTGCCGTTCGGCCAGAAGGACCCCCAGTTCGAACTGGACGTCGCCTTCTACGCCTTCGACCTGCCGTGGTACCGCTTCCTGCTGGGCTTCGGGTTCGCCGCCGCGGTGCTGTCGCTGATCGCCGCCGCGCTGACCCACTACCTGTACGGCGGGCTGCGGATCACCAGCCCCGGCGCGCGGGCCACGGGCGCGGCCACCGGCCACCTCTCGGTGCTGCTCGGCATCTTCGTCTCGCTGAAGGCGGTCGCGTACTGGCTCGACCGGTACGGCCTCGCCGTGAAGTCCAGTGACTTCAAGGCCACGGACAACTGGACCGGCCTGCGGTACGTCGACGCCAACGCCTACCTCCCGGCCAAGACGATCCTCTTCTGCATCGCGGTCATCTGCGCGGTGCTGTTCTTCGCGACCCTCTGGCGCCGGACCTGGCAGCTGCCGGTGATCGGTTTCGGTCTGATGGTGCTCTCGGCGATCCTGATCGGCGGCCTCTACCCGGCGATCGTGCAGAAGTTCCAGGTCCAGCCGAACGAGCAGGCCAAGGAAGCCGAGTTCATCCAGAAGAACATCGACGCCACGCGGGACGCCTACGACATCGACGACGCGAAGGTCGACGACTACACGGGCACCAGCACGACCGAGGACAGCGCCAAGCTGCGGGCCGGCGCCGACGCCGCCGCGAGCTACCGCGTGATGGACCCGAACGTCGTCTCACCCGCGTTCCAGCAGCTCCAGCAGAAGCGGAACTACTACCAGTTCCCCAAGACGCTGGACGTCGACCGCTACAAGGGGGCCGACGGCAAGGAGCAGGACACCGTCATCGGCCTGCGCGAGCTGAACCTCGACGGCCTCCCCAAGCGGAACTGGATCAACGACCACTTCACGTACACCCACGGCTACGGCGCCATCGCGGCCCGGGGCACCACCACGGGCACCAACCCGGTGGGCTCCCCGGACTTCACG
This sequence comes from Streptomyces nitrosporeus, assembly GCF_008704555.1. Lineage (NCBI taxonomy): Bacteria > Bacillati > Actinomycetota > Actinomycetes > Kitasatosporales > Streptomycetaceae > Streptomyces > Streptomyces nitrosporeus. Next base: position 2,525,663 of record NZ_CP023702.1, on the reverse strand, counting down.
GAGTCGGGCCTGCCGACCACCGGCGAGCTCGACAAGGGGTACGAGCAGCGGATCTACTACGGCGAGAAGACCGAGCAGTACTCCATCGTCGGCGGGCCCCAGAAGGAGCTCGACTACGAGCAGGACGGTGAGAAGACCACCAGTTACAAGGGCGACAGCGGCGTCAGCCTCTCCAACGCCTTCAACCGGGCGGCCTACGCGGTGTCCTTCAGCGAGCCGCAGATCCTCTACTCCGGAGCCATCGGCGACGGGTCGCGGATCCTCTACAACCGCACCCCCAAGGAGCGCGTCGAGGCGGTCGCCCCCTGGCTGACCATCGACGGCGACGCCTACCCGGTGGTCGTCGGCAAGCGGATCCAGTGGGTCGTCGACGCGTACACCACCACCAACGGCTACCCGTACGCCTCGCGTACGACGCTCGGCGACACCACGGCCGACTCGCTGACCACCAACCAGCGCGCGGTCGTCGCCCAGCAGAACCAGGTCAACTACATCCGGAACTCCGTGAAGGCCACCGTCGACGCCTACGACGGTACGGTCAAGCTCTACGAGTGGGACACCGAGGACCCGGTGCTCAAGACGTGGCGCAAGGCGTTCCCCGGCACGGTCGAACCCCGGGCGGACATCCCGCAGGACCTGATGGACCACCTGCGCTACCCGCAGGACCTGTTCAAGGTCCAGCGTGAGCTGCTCACCCGCTACCACGTCGAGGACCCCCGGCAGTTCTACAGCGGCAGTGACGCCTGGCAGGTGCCGGACGACCCCACCAACAAGGAGCCGGGGTCCGTCCCGCCGTACTACCTGAGCATGAAGATGCCCGGCCAGGAGACCCAGACGTTCTCCCTGACCACGACCTTCACCCCCAAGGGGCGCCCCAACCTGGGGGCGTTCATGGCGGTGGACGCGGACGCGGCCAGCAAGGACTACGGCACCATCAGACTGCTGAGGGTCACCAGTACGGTGAAGGGGCCGGGCCAGGTCCAGAGTGAGCTCAACGGCAACGACGACGTCGCCGAGTTCGTGAGGAACCTCAAGGGAACCGACTCGGACATCGAGTACGGCAACCTGCTCACGGTCCCGCTCGACGGGGGCTTCCTCTACATCGAGCCGGTGTACACGCGCGGTGGCACACAGAACTACCCGCTGCTGCGGAAGGTGGCCGCTTCGTACGGTTCGAAGATCGTCTTCGAGAACAGTCTCGGGGAGGCGCTGAACGCGGTCTTCGGGGTCGAGGACTCCGATACGCCGACACCGCCGACGGAGCCCGACGAGCCGGGTGACACCACCGAGCCCCCGGCCACCGGTGACGCCGCGCTGAAGAAGGCCATCGCGGACGCCCAGAAGGCGTACACGGCGGGCGAGAAGGCGCTCCAGGAACAGGACTGGGAGGCCTACGGCAAGGCCCAGGCGGATCTGGAGGCGGCGCTCAAGCGGGCTGCCGCGGCCCAGCCCGAGGCCGGCGGTTCGGGAGCCGGCGGTTCCGGGGGCGATGCCGCGGGCGCCGGCGGGGCGGACGCCGAGAAGGCCGGTGCGGACGAGGCGGACGCCGTCAAGGCCGACGCCGCAGCGTCCGACGGGTCCGGTGGAGAGGCCGGCGACCGGAGCAGCTGAGAAGGCTCCACCCCGCGTCGTGGTACGGTTTGAACACAACGACGCGGGGTGGAGCAGCTCGGTAGCTCGCTGGGCTCATAACCCAGAGGTCGCAGGTTCAAATCCTGTCCCCGCTACTGAAAGATGAAGGCCCGGATCCTTTCGAGGATCCGGGCCTTCATCATGTGGTGGACGACTTTGTCAAGCCGGCCGTGTGAAGCGCGGTTCGCGGGGCACGAGTTGAGACCGGACGTGTTTCACTTGTCTCTCTGTGGGCATGTCGACAAAACGCCGAAGTGACCTACCTGGCCGCGGTATACCAGGTGTGCGCGGGTTGTAGGTGGTGGGACGATGGTATTTATGGGGGACAGGGCAACTCTGTTGGAGACAGGGCGGTTTGTGCAGCGACGGGTCCGGACGGCGGAGAACGTGGCCGATGAGGTGCTCGCCGCCGCCGTCGCCGAGGCCGCGGAATCCGTCATGGCCCCGCAGGACACCCGTACCGGCGTGTCCGGCCCGGCCGTGCCCGTCCCGACGGTCGCACCGGCCGGAGCCGTCCCCCGCGCGCGTGCCGGGGGAGCGCCCTCCCCGGCCCGGCGCCCCGCGGGTCGCCCCGCCACCGGCACGGGCCCGGCCGCGGGGACCGGTGCCCTGGCCGCGGAGGCCGCTGCGCCGGGTGCGGACGCCGCCGTCCCGGACGCCACGGAGGCCGTGGACCCCGCGGAGACCGAGGCCCGCCACCGCAAGGCCGCCGACGCCGGTGACACCGCCTCGATGAGCGTCCTGGGCGCGCTCCTGCTGCGCCGCGGGGATCTGGACGGCGCCGAGGCATATCTGCGCGCGGCCACGGGGGAGGGCGACCGTGCCGCCGCCAACAACCTGGGCGTCCTGCTCCACCAGCGCGGGTACGCCGACGAGGCCGCCGGCTGGTGGCGCATCGCCGCGGTCGCCGGCTCGGCCGCGGCCGCGCACGCCCTGGGCCGCCACTTCAGGGAGCGCGGTGACGAGCCCGGCGCCGAGTACTGGCTGCGCCAGTCCGCCGAGGAGGGGCACGCGCTGGGCGCCTACGCCCTGGCCGACCTCCTGGAGCACCGCGGGGACGTCGGAGCGGAGCGCTGGCTCCGGGCCGCCGCCGAACAGGGCCACCGCGAGGCCGCCTACCGGCTGGCCCGCGCCCTGGAGCGCCGGGCGTCCGGAGGCGGGTCCGACCCCTTCGGCGCCCGTGCCTCCGGTATACGCGACGGCGGTGCGGGCGCCGTCATGGGTCTGAGCGCGCTCGTACCCGGCGTCGCGGAGAAGCGGGACGGTTCCGCTACGGGCCGCGCCGAGGCCGAGCAGTGGTACCGCCAGGCCGCCGCACGCGGCCACTGCCGGGCGGCCCTGCACCTCGGATCGATCCTGGAGGCGCGCGGTGAGCTGAAGGAGGCCGGCCGCTGGTACCTGACCGCGGCGAAGGAGGGCGAGCCCCGGGCCGCCTGCGCCCTGGGCTTCCTGCTGAGGGACGCCGGTGACGAGGAGAGCGCGGCCGTGTGGTGGCTGCGCGCCGCCCAGGACGGCGACGGCAACGCCGCCAACGCGCTGGGCGCGCTGCACGCCGCCCGCGGCGAACAGCAGACCGCGGAGCGCTGGTACCGCACCGCCATGGACGCGGGGGACGTCAACGGCGCCTACAACCTCGGCCTGCTCTGCGCGGCCCAGGACCGGGTGGCCCAGGCCGAGCAGTGGTACCGCCGGGCCGCCTACGCGGGTCACCGCGAAGCGGCCAACGCGCTGGCCGTGCTGCTCCTCCAGGCGGGCGACGCGGCGGGAGCCGAGCCCTGGTTCTCCAAGGCGGCCGAAGCCGGGAGCGTGGACGCGGCCTTCAACCTGGGCATCCTGCACGCCGGGCGGGACGAGGACGACGCGGCGCTCGGCTGGTACCGGCGGGCCGCCGCGGCCGGGCACACCGACGCCGCGCTCCAGGTCGGCATGGCTCTGCTGCGCGACGGCGAGGAGCAGGAGGCCGAACGCCATCTGCGCTGTGCCGCCGGAGGCGGCAGCGCGGAGGCCGCGTTCCGGCTGGCCGGACTGCTCGACCTGCGCCAGCCGCCGCCCGACCGCCCGGCGCTGGGCGAACCGGTGCCCGAGAAGACCGAATGCGAGGAGTGGTACGAGAGGGCGGCCGAACAGGGCCACCGGCGTGCCCAGGTCAGGGCGGGCATGCTGGCCGCCGCACGCGGCGACCTGTCCGGCGCCGCCCGCTGGTACCGCGAGGCCGCCGAGTCCGGCAGCCGCAACGGGGCGTTCAACCTCGGTCTGCTCCTCGCCCGGGAGGGCAGCGAGCGGGAGGCCGCCCTGTGGTGGACGCGCGCGGCGGGCGACGGCCACGGACGCGCCGCGCTGCGCCTGGCGCTGCTCGCCGCCCGCCGGGGCGAACTCACGGAAGGGCAGCGGTGGTGCTCCCGGGCGGTCGAACTGGGGCCGGCCGAGGTGGCCGAGCGCGCCGCCCGGCTCCTGGAGGCGCTGCACCAGGAACTCACCGCCTGAAGCCGGGCGTCCCTCCCTGCCGGAAGGCCCTCGCGCCTGCCGGAAGGCCCTCGTACCGGGGAGCCCTGTGTCCCTCCAATGGATTTGCGCTGGTCCACAGGGTGACGTAAGGTTATGAACACAACGACGCGGGGTGGAGCAGCTCGGTAGCTCGCTGGGCTCATAACCCAGAGGTCGCAGGTTCAAATCCTGTCCCCGCTACTGAAGACGGTGGCCCGGATCCTTTCGAGGATCCGGGCCACCGTCGTATGTCCGTGTGGGCGCGTCAGGCATCCTCGGCCGTGATCCGGCCAGGACCGGAGGCGAAGTGAGGGCTCCCCGCCGTGTGCGGGCGGAGCCGGAGGCCGCGGGCGGCCGGTGTTCTCAGGCGGCCTTGGCGCAGCTCGGGCAGATCCCTCGGTAGGTCACCTCGACGTCCGAGACGGTGAAGCCGAAGCGCTCGTCCACCGGCAGGTCGGCCAGCGGGTTGCCCGAGGGGTGGACGTCCCGGATCGCGCTGCAGCGCGCGCACACCAGGTGGTGGTGGGGGCGGTGGGCGTTCGGGTCGTACCGCTTCGCCCGGTGGTCGGTGGAGACCTCGATGACCTCACCGAGGGAGACCATCTCGCCCAGGGTGTTGTACACGGTGGCCCGGGAGATCTCCGGCAGGCGGTCGGCGGCCCTGGCGTGCACCTCGTCCGCCGTCAGATGCACATGTTCCCCGTCGAGCACCTCGGCCACGACGCGCCGCTGTGCGGTCATGCGCCAGCCGCGCCCGCGAAGTCGTTCCAGGAGGTCACTCATGGAATCCAGCCTAACAGTGAGGGGACCGAGTCCCGAATAGGTGTGACTTTGGATGTTCACTTGACTTAGACAAAGTCCATCGTAGGATCGGTATCGGCATTCGCCAAGGGACAGGCTGCGCAGAAGACGACGACTGCGCAGGACATGACGCAGGAGGCGCACGTGACGCAGGGACCGCTCACCACGGAGGCCGGCGCGCCGGTCGCCGACAACCAGAACAGCGAGACCGCTGGCCCGGGTGGACCGGTTCTCGTCCAGGACCAGCTGCTTCTGGAGAAGCTCGCCCACTTCAACCGCGAGCGCATCCCGGAGCGCGTGGTGCACGCCCGCGGCGCCGGCGCGTACGGAACGTTCACGCTCACCCGGGACGTCTCGCAGTGGACGCGCGCGAAGTTCCTCTCGGAGGTCGGCAAGGAGACCGAGACGTTCCTGCGCTTCTCCACCGTCGCGGGCAACCTCGGGTCGGCCGACGCGGTGCGCGACCCGCGCGGCTGGGCGCTGAAGTTCTACACCGAGGAGGGCAACTACGACCTCGTCGGCAACAACACCCCGGTGTTCTTCATCAGGGACGCCATCAAGTTCCCCGACTTCATCCACACCCAGAAGCGCGACCCGTACACCGGGTCCCAGGAGGCGGACAACGTCTGGGACTTCTGGGGTCTGTCGCCGGAGTCCACCCACCAGGTGACCTGGCTCTTCGGTGACCGCGGCATCCCCGCCTCCTACCGCCACATGGACGGCTTCGGCTCGCACACCTTCCAGTGGAACAACGAGGCCGGCGAGGTCTTCTGGGTCAAGTACCACTTCAAGACCGACCAGGGCATCAAGAACCTCACCTCCGAGGAGGCCGCCCTCCTCGCCGGCACGGACCCGGACAGCCACCAGCGCGACCTGCGTGAGTCCATCGAGCGCGGCGACTTCCCGACCTGGACGGTCCAGGTCCAGATCATGCCGGCGGCCGAGGCGGCCACGTACCGCTTCAACCCGTTCGACCTGACCAAGGTGTGGCCGCACGCGGACTACCCGCCGATCGAGATCGGCAAGCTGGAGCTCAACCGCAACCCGGAGAACATCTTCGCCGAGGTCGAGCAGTCGATCTTCAGCCCGGCGCACTTCGTGCCCGGTATCGGCCCGTCCCCGGACAAGATGCTCCAGGGCCGCCTGTTCGGTTACGGCGACGCCCACCGCTACCGCGTCGGCATCAACGCCGACCACCTGCCGGTGAACCGTCCGCACGCCACCGAGGCGCGCACCAACAGCAGGGACGGCTACCTGTACGACGGCCGTCACAAGGGTGCGAAGAACTACGAGCCGAACAGCTTCGGCGGCCCGCACCAGACGGACCGGCCGCTCTGGCAGCCCGTCCCCCTCACCGGGGGCACCGGGAACCACGTGACCCCGGTCCACGCCGAGGACAACGACTTCGTGCAGGCCGGCAACCTCTACCGGCTGATGACGGAGGAGGAGAAGGTCCGTCTGATCGACAACCTCTCCGGGTTCATCGCGAAGGTGTCGCGTGACGACATCGCCGAGCGCGCGATCAACAACTTCCGCCAGGCCGACGGGGACTTCGGCAAGCGGCTCGACGCCGCGGTCCAGGCCCTGCGCGGCTGAGCACCGTCCGTGACCCGGCGGGCCGGGTCCCCCAGGAAGTCCTGGGGGACCCGGCCCGCCGGTGTGTCCGGGCGGCCCTTCGCGGGCCCGGCCGCAGCGGCCGTCAGACGGTCAGGTTCGCCGGCCGGCGGGCCGCGGGCACCCAGCACCGGATGATGTCGCGCACCGAGACCATGCCCACCGGCCCGTCACCGTCCAGTACGACGAGGTGGCGGAAGCCGCCGTGTGTCATGGCCTGGGCCGCCTCGGTGAGCGTCCAGGCGGGAGAGGCGAAGACCGCGTCCGCGGTCGTGTGGGCCGATGCCGTCTCGGTGTCCGGGTCCTGTCCGGCACCGACCGAGTTGAGGATGTCGCGTTCGGTGATGATTCCGAAGCCGCAGGTGTCGGGGTCGTGGACGACGGCCGCGCCGATGCGGCGGGCCGACATCAGCCGGGCCGCCTGACGGAGCGTATGGGCCGGGCCGATGGTGAGGATCACCGTGCTCATGGCGTCACGGACGAGCATGAAGGGAGCCACCTCCTGCGTCGTGGTGACCGGGTGGACCGGGTCTCCCGAACCGATTCACACGTTCACAAGTGGGGGTCCCCCAGGGTGACATCCCCGGACGCACCGGCACAAGAGGTGCCGCACCGGCTCAATGGCGCGGATTGAGGTAGTCCAGCAGTTCCCGGTGGAGCAGACCGTTGGATGCGGCCGCGTTGCCGCCGCCGGGACCCGGGACACCGTCCAGGCCGGTGAACTGCCCGCCCGCCTCCTGGACGATGATCGCGTTGGCCGCCATGTCCCACAGCGAGAGTTCGGGCTCCGCGCAGATGTCCACCGAACCCTCCGCGACCATCATGTACGGCCAGAAGTCGCCGTATCCGCGGGTGCGCCAGCAGGCCCTGGTCAGGTCCAGGAAACCGTCCAGCCTGCCCTGCTCCTCCCAGCCGGTCAGCGAGGAGAAGGCGAAGGAGGAGTCCGCGATGCGCTCCACCTTCGAGACCGCGAGCCGGCTCGCGGAGGTGAGACTGCGCCCGGTGAACGCGCCCGCGCCCTTCGCCGCCCACCAGCGCCGGTTCAGCGCCGGGGCGGACACCACACCGACCACCGGCTGGAAACCGTTCTCGCCGGCCTCCATCAGCGAGATCAGGGTCGCCCACACGGGGACGCCCCGCACGTAGTTCTTCGTGCCGTCGATCGGATCGACGACCCAGCGCCGCGGGCCGCTGCCCTCGATGCCGTACTCCTCGCCCAGGACCGCGTCGCGCGGCCTGGCGCGCTGGAGGTGACCGCGGATCAGCTCCTCGGCGTGCTTGTCGGCCTCACTCACCGGGGTCATGTCCGGCTTGGTCTCGACCTGGAGGTCCAGGGCCTTGAACCGGTCCATCGTCGCCGCGTCGGCGGCGTCCGCCAGGACATGGGCCAGGCGCAGGTCATCGTGGTAATCGGGCATGCCGCCACAGTATCCACCGGCCACCCGGCCGGGCTACGCGGGACCGCGCCCCGCCACCGGCGCGCGCTCCCCGGCGCACGACTCCCGCGCACGGCCCCTGGTGCGCGATCCCTCAGTGCGCGGAACCGGACAGCTGCAGCCCGATCACCCCGACGATCACCAGGGAGATCGACACCAGCTTGAGGGTGGAGACCACGTCGTCGAGGAAGACCATGCCGTAGATCGCCGTACCGGCCGCGCCGATGCCCGTCCACACCGCGTACGCGGGGCCCACGTCCAGCTTCTTCAGCGACATGGTCAGCAGGCCGAAACTGCCGAGCGCGAACGCGCAGAAGGCGACCGTCGGCCAGAGCCGGGTGAACCCGTGGGAGAGCTTCAGGCACACGGCGAAGCCGGTCTCCAGCAGTCCGGCGACCACGACCAGCAACCACGCCATCGTCAGGTGCCTCCCGCGTAGGTGACCACTAAGGGCTGTACCGCCCGCCCGGCGGCGTCCGGCGCGCACGCTCGACGCGATTATGCCCTTACCTGCCGTCGGAACCCGCAGACATGCGCGAGTCGGGCGGCCGCAACCAGGAGTTCCGGACGGAAGGGGTCTTCCCTCAGTCGCCCTCGCGGCGCTCCCGGGTCGACAGCAGCCGGCGCAGCGAGTCCAGCCGGGCGGGATCGGCGTGGCCCTCGGCCACCCAGGCGTCCAGGGCGCACTCGGCCTGGCGGCTGTCGTGGGTGCAGCCGCGCGGGCAGTTCTCGGTCCCCGGTTCGAGATCGGGGAAGGCGTGGATGACCCGGGACGGATCGACGTGGTGCAGCCCGAAGGACCGCACCCCCGGGGTGTCCACCACCCAGCCGCCGCCGCCGTCCAGCGGCAGCGCGAGGGCCGAGGTGGTGGTGTGCCGGCCACGGCCGGTGACGGCGTTCACCGAACCGGTCGTACGCCGGCGGTCCTCGGGCACCAGGGCGTTGACCAGCGTGGTCTTGCCGACCCCGGAGTGCCCGACGAAGGCGGTCACCCTGCCGTCCAGCAGCTCCCGCACCCGGCCGGCCGCGTCCCCGGTCTCCAGCTCCGCCCGGCTGGTCACGACGTACGGGACACCCAGCGGGGTGTACGCCTCCAGCAGCTTGTCCGGGGAGGCCAGGTCGGACTTGGTCAGGACGAGGAGCGGGGAGAGCCCGCCGTCGTACGCCGCGACCAGGCAGCGGTCGATCATGCGCGGACGCGGTTCCGGGTCGGCGAGCGCGGTGACGATCGCCAGCTGGTCGGCGTTGGCGACCACCACCCGCTCGTAGGGGTCGTCGTCGTCCGCCGTACGGCGCAGCACCGAGGCGCGCTCACCGATGCGCACGATACGGGCCAGGGTGTCCTTGTCACCGGAGAGATCACCGACCAGGGAGACCCGGTCGCCCACCACGGCCGCCTTGCGGCCCAGCTCACGGGCCTTCATCGCCATCACCGTGCGGTCGCCGACGAGGCAGGTGAGCCGCCCCCGGTCGACGGTCAGGACCATGCCCTCCTGGGCGTCCTCGTGCTTGGGGCGGATATGGGTGCGGGGCCGGTTGCCCTTGCGGTTGGGGCGGACGCGGATGTCGTCCTCGTCGGGGTTCTTCCCGTAGCGGCGCATCTGCTCAGGCCCCGGACCTCTCCGGGGACATCCCGAGCGCGCCGGGCGACACGCCGACCGTGTCCGGATCGGAGGTGAGCATTCCCGTCCACAGGCCGGGGAAGTCCGGCAGGGTCTTCGCGGTCGTGGCGACGTTCTCGATCAGGACGCCGGGCACGGCGAGGCCGATGACCGCGGCCGCCGTCGCCATCCGGTGGTCGTCGTAGGTGCGGAAGGTGCCGCCGTGCAGCGGGCGGGGTTCGATCCGCAGGCCGTCCGCGGTCTCCGTGACGTCACCGCCCAGGGCGTTGATCTCCCGGGTCAGCGCGGCCAGCCGGTCCGTCTCGTGCAGCCGCAGGTGGGCGACACCGCTCAGGGTGGACGGGGAGTCGGCCAGGGCGGCGAGCGCCGCGATGCCCGGGGTCAGCTCCCCGACCTCGCCCAGGTCGACGTCGATGCCGTGGATCCGGCCCGAGCCCGTGAAGGTGAGCCCGTGCCCGGTCAGTTCGCAGCTGCCGCCCATCGCGGTGAAGATCTCCCGCAGGGCGTCGCCCGGCTGGGTCGTGCGCAGGGGCCAGTCCGGGACGGTGACCCGGCCACCGGTGACGAGGGCGGCGGCGAGGAACGGCTGCGCGTTCGACAGGTCGGGCTCCACCGTCAGGTCGCGGCCGAGCAGGGCGGAGGGGGAGACCCGCCAGACGTCCGGCTCACCGCCGGTCTCCGGCTCGTCGACCCGGGCGCCGGCCGCGCGCAGCATCTCCACCGTCATCCGGATGTGCGGCATGGACGGCAGGGCCGAGCCGGTGTGGCGCACCTCCACGCCCTGGTTGAAGCGGGGGGCCGAGAGCAGCAGCGCGGAGACGAACTGCGACGAGGAGGAGGCGTCGACGGACACCGCTCCGCCGTCCAGCGCCCCCGCGCCGTGCACGGTGAGCGGCAGCGAGCCCCGGCCGCCGTCGTCGATACGGGCGCCCAGCACCCGCAGCGCGTCGATCACCCCGTGCAGCGGGCGCTCGTAGGAGCGGGGGTCCCCGTCGAAGTGGACGGGGCCGTCCGCGAGGGCGGCCACGGGCGGCAGGAAGCGCATGACGGTCCCGGCGTTGCCGACGTCGACGGAGGCGGGGCCGCGCAGACCGGCCGGGATGACCCGCCAGGCCTCGCCCGAGCCGTCCGGGCCGACACCCTCCTCGATGCCCACGCCCATCGCCCGCAGCGCCTGGGCCATCAGCAGGGTGTCCCGCGAACGCAGCGGGCGGCGCAGCCAGCCCGGCTCCGAGGACAGCGAGGCGAGGACCAGGGCGCGGTTGGTGACCGACTTCGATCCGGGCACGGTGACGGTCGCGTCGACGGCCTCCGTCGCGTGGGGGGCAGGCCAGAGGGCGGGGTGCACGGAACTCTCGGTCATGCCCTCACTTTAGTGGCTCACCACGAACACAGATCTCCAACAAAAGGGGCGAAACCTGGTCGTAACGCAAGGATGGCTGGGGCGGTGCGGGGCGAGCCGGGCAGGGGCGGTGGGTGCGGCCCCGGGTGCCGTGCCGTCACCGCCCGAGCAGCCAGCCGCCCCCGCCGATCAGCGAGCAGAGCGACACCGCGTGGAAGAGGAGGAGCCACATCGCGGCCGGGGCGTGCGTGAGCCGGGCGAGCTGGTCGGCGTCGGAGTCCGGCGCGCCGCCGCGGCGGCGCGCCGACTGGAGCTCGAAGGCCGGGCGCACCCCGCCCAGCAGCAGGAACCAGACGACGGTGTACGCGAACACCGACTGGACCTCGGACGAGGTCAGCCAGGACACCAGCAGGAAGGCCGCCCCGGTGAGGACGACGGTCAGCACCCCGTACGGATTGCGGATCATCACCAGCATCGCCGCCAGCAGCGCCGTGGCCAGCCACAGGAGCAGGGTGATCCGTCCGTCGGCCAGCAGCCGGGCGCCGCCGAGCCCGAGCAGCGGGGGAGCGGTGTAGCCCGCCGCCGCGGTGAGGATCATGCCGATACCGGCCGGCTTGCCCCGGCTGAGGGTCAGGCCGCTGGTGTCCGAGTGCAGCCGGATGCCGGTGAGCCGCCGCCCGGTCAGCAGGGCGACCAGCCCGTGGCCGCCCTCGTGCGCGATGGTGATCGCGTTGCGCGTCAGCCGCCACAGGCCGTTCGGTACGACGGCGACGAGCGCGGCGGTGGCGGTGACGACCACCAGCCACTGCTCGGGCGCGGGCTGGGTGCCGAAGACGCGATCCCACAGACCGCCCAGTTCGGTGCTGTCCATGACGGGGCGGCTCCTCGGTGTATGTGGGGCGAAGGTGTACGCGGGACGAAGGTGTGTACGCGGGACGAAGGTGTACGCGGGGCGAAGACGTCCGCTCGCCCCGCGGGTCGTGGCAGTCTGGCACTTATGTGCGGACGGTATGCAGCGAGCCGGCGGCCGGAGGAACTGGCCGGGCTCTTCGGAGTGGAGAAACGGGAACCGGCCGAGGCCCTGGAGCCCGACTGGAACGTGGCGCCGACCAAGGAGGTCCACGCCGTTCTCGAGCGTCCTGTGAAGGACGCCGGGGACCGGCGTCCGGTTCGCCAGCTGCGCACGCTGAGATGGGGTCTGGTGCCCTCCTGGGCGAAGACACCGGACGGCGCCGCCCGGATGATCAACGCCCGGGCCGAGACCGTCCACGAGAAGCCCTCCTTCCGCCGCCCCTTCGCCGCACGGCGGTGCATCCTGCCCGCCGACGGCTACTACGAGTGGATGACCGCCGCGGACGAGCGGCAGCTGGAGGAGGAGGGGAAGAAGAAGCGGCCCCGCAAGCAGCCCTACTTCGTGACCCCCGCCGACGGCTCCGTCTTCGCGATGGCCGGGATCTACGAGTTCTGGCGCGACCGCACCCTGCCCGACGACCACGAGCGGGCCTGGTGGGCGACCTGCTCGGTGATCACCACCGAGGCGGAGACCTCCCCGCTCGCCGTCGCACCCGCCGAAGGGCCGGCCGCGCTCGCCGACATCCACCCCCGGATGCCGCTGATGCTCACCCCGGACCGCTGGGACGCGTGGCTGGACCCGGCCCGCACCGGCACGGAGGAGCTGCGGCCGCTGCTGGAGCCGCCGCCGGCCGGCCTGATGCGGGCCTACCCCGTGGCCACCGCCGTCAGCAGCGTCCGCAACAACGGCCCGGAACTCCTGGAGGAACTGGCCGCGCCCGAACTCGGCACGCTCTTCTGAGCCGGCGGGACGGTGCGGTGAGCCCGGTGGAGAGCGGTCGTGGGACCGAGACCGTCGAGACGGAGGCAGGGGTGGCGAGGATCACCTGGCTGCCCGCCGAAAGGCCCCGGCTGCTGCTCGCCCTCGGCCACGGCGCGGGCGGCGGCGTCGGGGCCCGGGACCTGGCCGCGCTGGCCGCCGTCCTCCCCGGGCGCCGGGTGACCGTCGCCCTGGTGGAACAGCCCTGGCGGGTGGCGGGGAAGAAGGTCGCCCCCGCGCCCCGCACCCTGGACGCCGGCTGGCGCGGGCTGTGGCCCCGGCTGGCGGCCCGGGGCCTGCCCGTGGTCGCGGGCGGCCGCAGCGCGGGGGCCCGGGTCGCCTGCCGCACGGCGGCCGGGCTCGGCGCCCACGCGGTGCTCGCGCTGAGCTTCCCGCTGCACCCGCCGGGCCGCCCGGAGCGGTCGAGGGCCGGCGAACTCCTCGGCACCGGGGTGCCCACCCTCGTCGTGCAGGGCGGCCGCGACCCCTTCGGACGGCCGGACGAATTCCCGGCGGGGGAGTACCGGATGGCCGAGGTGGCGTACGGCGACCACGGCTTCGCGGTCCCCAGGAGGGCGCCGGTGACCCAGGATCAGGCGCTGGGCGTTCTCACCGGCGCGGTGGCCGGTTGGCTGGACGCGCTGCCGGAGCAGGGCCTGTAGCGGCTTCGCCCGCCTCCCGCCCCCCGCGCCGCGCTCCCGGGAATGCGGCGCGGGGGACGGCTGTTGTCCGTGACATCGGTACAACGCAGTCGTACGTGGAAGAGGGAGTCCGTCGCATGGGTTCGACCATCTGCCCGCGCCGTTCGAACACCGCTGACCTGGAGTGGACGGTGCTGCACGCGGCGAGGACCACCCCCGGGCGCGCCGTGTCCGGAGCCGGTCGTCAGCCCGCGCAGGGGCGGGGTCGACTATTCTCCGATGCGAGCGGGTCCGGTTTCGGCTCCGCCACTTCGTTGGAGGAGGTGGGTCCGGTCACTGGGACCGACACGGGGACCGACGACGGCCGTGCGGAGGAGACGACCGCCGAGCGCAACGCGCGCTTCGAGCGGGACGCCTTGGGCTATCTCGACCAGATGTACTCCGCCGCCCTGCGCATGACGCGTAACCCCGCCGACGCCGAGGACCTGGTCCAGGAGACGTACGCCAAGGCGTACGGGTCCTTCCACCAGTTCCGCGAGGGGACCAACCTCAAGGCGTGGATGTACCGCATCCTCACGAACACCTTCATCAACTCGTACCGCAAGAAGCAGCGGGAGCCTCAGCGGAGTGCCGCCGAGGAGATCGAGGACTGGCAGCTGGCGCGCGCCGAGTCGCACATGTCGACCGGTCTGCGCTCGGCCGAGTCCCAGGCACTCGACCACCTGCCGGACTCCGACGTGAAGTCCGCCCTCCAGTCGATCCCCGAAGAGTTCCGCATCGCCGTGTATCTCGCCGATGTCGAGGGCTTTGCCTACAAGGAGATCGCGGACATCATGGGGACACCCATCGGTACGGTGATGTCCCGGCTGCACCGGGGGCGCCGCCAGCTGCGCGGCATGCTGGAGGACTACGCGCGCGAGCGCGGGCTCGTCCCGGCCGGTGCCGGTGAGTCGGACGACAGGAAAGGCTCGGCCTCATGAGCTGCGGAGAGCCGCACGAGACGGACTGCTCAGAGGTCCTCGACCATCTCTACGAGTTCCTCGACCACGAGATGCCCGAGGGCGACTGCACCAAGTTCGAGGTGCACTTCGAGGAGTGCTCGCCGTGCCTGGAGAAGTACGGCCTGGAGCAGGCGGTCAAGAAGCTGGTCAAGCGCTGCTGCGGACAGGACGACGTCCCGACCGACCTGCGGTCCAAGGTGATGGGCCGGATCGAGCTGATCCGGGCCGGGGAGGTTGTCCCCGAGCAGGACATCTCCCTGGGCGGCGCCGGCCGGCCGGCCGCCACCGCCGAGTGACACCGGCGCCCGTGGCGCCGCCCTCCCGCTGACCGCCGGCCGGAGCCCCCGCCCCGGCCGGGCAGCCGGATTCCCGCTGCCCCACCGCCGGGGCCGGATCTCCGCGGTATCACCCGAATGTGCTAATCCGGTCCTTCCCCGGACCGGGGGACACCCCTGACTCGCTAGCCTGGCGCCTCCAACGACCAGGCTGGGGCGGGCGGATACGGGTGAGGGGCACACCGTGGGCGGCGCGGGGTTACATCCTCGGTGTGTCGGCCGGTGCCGTCGGCTGCGCCCTGCCGGCCCTCCTGCCCGGAGCCGGGACCCCGTGGGACACCCTCGCCCTCCTCGCCGCGCTCTACCTGGTGTGCGAACTGCCCGGCCGCCGCCCGCCGTCCGGCGACTTCGTGCCGGTCGCCGCCGGTTCCTTCTTTCCCCTGCTGCTCGCCGCCGCCTTCCTGCTGCCGCCCGCCGCCGCCGCGCTGGCCGCGGTGCCGGGCGCGCTGGCCGGGCGGGTCGAGCGGCCGCCCGTCGCCGCCCGCCGCGTCTGGCGGGCGGCGCAACTCGCCCTCACCGTGGGGGCGGCCTCGTCGGCGTACGCGTCGCTGGGGGGGCCGGCGAGCCTCGGCGGGCCCGGAGGGGAGGCCGGGCCCGGCCTCCCGTACGCCCTGCTGCCCGCCTGTGCCGCGGCGCTGGTGTTCAGCGCCGTCCAGGGGGCCCTGGACGGCGGCATCCTCGCCGCCGCCGAGCGGGTGCCGCTGCGGCGGGCCTGGCGGGGGCTCCCGGCGTCGGTGGGACCGCACCTGGTGCACGCGCCCGCCGGGCTGATGATGGCCGTGCTGTGGCGCAGCCCCTACGGGCCGCTGTCCGCGCTGGTCGTGCTCCTGCCGATGTACATCTCCTGCTGGATGTTCGCCCAGTACCACCGCCGGCACGCGGCGCACCGCGCCACCATCAGGGCGCTCGTCCAGGCCGTCGACATCAAGGACGGGTACACCCGCGGGCACAGCGAGCGGGTGGGCCGCGCGTCCGAGCTGATCGCATGTGAACTCGGCATGGGGGAAAGGCGGACGGAGGCGCTCCGCTTCGCCGGGATCCTGCACGACGTCGGCAAACTCGGCGTCCCCACCCGGGTCCTGCGCAAGGAGGGGCCCCTCACCCCGCAGGAGCGCCGGCTCATCGAACTGCACCCGGAGTACGGCCACGAGATCGTCCGCGGCATCGAGTTCCTGGACGAGGCGCGCGCCGCGATCCTGCACCACCACGAACGCCTCGACGGCAGCGGGTACCCCTACGGCCTGAGCGGGGACGCCATCCCGGAGTTCGCCCGGGTCGTCGCCGTCGCGGACGCCTTCGACGCGATGACCTCGACCCGCTCCTACCGGCCCGGGCGCCCCGTGCCCGCCGCCGTGGCGGAGCTGGAACGCTGCGCCGGGAGCCAGTTCGACCCCCGGATGGTACGGGCGCTGGTCCGCGCCCTGGACCGGTACGGCTGGTCCGCCGCCACCGCGGTGACCTCGGACGAGACGGACACCCGGCCGCCGCGGCAGCGGTCCGGCCCGGGACCGCTGCCCCCCGCCGCCGCCCGTCCCGCAGGCCGGTGGGGGAGGCGGCGGTGAGGCCGGTGCGCCGCCCGGCCGCCCCCGCCGTCCGCGCCGCCGCCCTCCTCCTCGCCCTGGTGGCCCTCGGGCACACCTTCTGGAACGGCCTCGCCGGGCCCGGACACGCGCTCGCCTTCGGGGCCCTGATCACCGTCGGTGAACTGGCGCGCTGGGGCTCGCCGCCCGGTGAGCGGGAGCCCGCCCCCCTCGGCGCGGCCGGAGCACTGGCGTACGCGCTGCTCGGGAGCAGCCGGGGGGAGCCGACCGGGCACGGGGCCCTCCAGGTGGTCGCGGTCGTCGTCGCGGCCCAACTGCTCGCCTCGGTACCGCAGACGGCCCGGGGCAGCGCTCTGGAGCCGGACCGGGCGGCCCGCCGCGTCCTGGCCGTGGGGTTCGCCGCCGTGTGCTTCCAGCCCCTCTCGCACGCGGGCCTCGCGGCGCGCTGGTTCGGGGAGGGCCCGCACTTCGCCCTCTTCCTCCTGGTCCTGCTGTTCCTCACCGCCCTGTGCGACGCCGTGCTCGCGGCGCTCACCACGCCGTCGGGCCGGCGCTTCGGGCCACTGCTGCGCGACGAGCTCCGGGCGCTCGCCGGTATCGGCCCCGCGGTCTGCGCCACCGGCGCGGTCATGGCGCTCGGGGTCGCCGTCGCCGGGCTGTGGGCGCTGCCGGTCCTGTGCGTACCGCTGCTGCTGGCCCAGATCTCCTTCCGCCGGTACGCGGCCGTGCGCACCACCTACCGGCAGACCATCGCCTCGCTGGCCAGGGCGACGGAGATCGCCGGCTACACCCCGCACGGGCACGCCCGCAGGGTGGCCGGCCTCTCCGCCGCCGTCGGGAGGGAGCTCGGCCTGTCCGGAGCGGAGCTGACCGTCCTGGAGCACGCGGCGCTGATGCACGACATCGGCCAGCTCTCGCTGGTGGACCCGGTGCCGGGCGGTGCGACGGTCGGGCTCCCGCCCGCCGAGCAGCGCCGGATCGCACTGCTCGGCGGTGCCGTGGTCCGCCGGACCGGGGTGGACACCGCGGTCGCGGTGGTGGTCGAACAGCAGGCCGACCCCTATCGGGAACAGTCGGCCGCCGCGCGTATCGTCCGCGTGGTCAACGCGTACGAGGACCTGTGCGGGGAAGGCCCCGGCGGGGCCCTGGAGGCGCTGGAGGCGCTCAGGCTCGGCACCGGCCACGACTACCAGCCGCAGGTGGTCGAGGCGCTGGCGCGGGTCCTGGCGCGCGGAGGTCTGACCCCGGTGCGTACCGGGTAACCCATGGGTAATGAGCGGGCGTCCGGCCGGGCATGGTTGGATGCGAAGAGAGCGTGGCTATGTGGGTGTCCAGTCGGGACAGGCGGGAATCGTGAGGATCTTCGGGAAGGTACGGCATCGGCCCTCCGCCTCTTGGCGGCAGGCCACGGACCGCGCGTTCACGCTGATCGGCGACGGCCGGTACGAGGACGCGGGCGCGCTGCTGACACGCGCGGCGGATCTGGAACCCTGGCTCTCGGAGTCCTGGTTCAATCTGGCGCTGCTGCACAAGTTCCGGCACGACTGGGAGCAGGCGCGGGCCGCGGGGCTGCGTGCCGTCGCCCTGCTGGACCGGGAGGCCGGGGCTCCGGACTGGTGGAACGTGGGGATCGCGGCGACCGCGCTCCAGGACTGGCCGCTGGCTCGCCGCGCCTGGCAGGCGTACGGCCTGAAGGTGCCGGGCGGGCAGTACAACGCCGCCTCCACCAGCGAGCCCGCGGGCATGGAGCTGGGGAGCGCGGCCGTGCGGCTGTCGCCCGAGGGCGAGGCGGAGGTGGTCTGGGGCCGCCGGCTGGACCCGGCGCGCCTGGAGGTGCTGTCGATCCCGCTGCCGTCCTCGGGGCGGCGCTGGGGCGAGGTCGTCCTGCACGACGGCGTCCCCAACGGCGAGCGGGTCACCGCGGCCGGGCCGTCCTATCCGGTCTTCGACGAGATCGAGCTGTGGGCGCCGTCCCCCGTGCCGACCTGGGTGGTGCTCCTGGAGGCGGCCACCGAGGCGGACCGGGACGCGCTGGAGAAGCTGGCCTCCGACGCCGGGTTCGCCGCCGAGGACTGGTCGTCCTCCGTGCGGCTGCTGTGCCGGGCGTGTTCGGAGAGCCGGATGGAGAGCGACGAGGGCGACGGGGAGCACCTGGACCCGCACGACCACAGCGAGCCCGGCCACCCGGGACCGCTGGGCCACCGCACCGCCGGGGAGCTGTGGGTGCCGGAGCGTGAGTGCGGGATAGCCGCCCCGTCCGCACTGGTGCGCGGGCTGCTGGACGGCTGGGTCGCGGACAGCCCGGACAGCCGTGAGTGGCGGGATCTGGAAGAAGTCTGCTGACCGCAGCCCGTAGGCTGTACGGGCACTGTCGTGGTGCGGTACACGGGTTTCGGGTCGCAGGAAGGCGTACGGCGGACATGTCGCAGCAGGAGACGGACGAGCAGGTCGGCGTGGACGACGAGGGTTTCCTCGTGGACACCGAGGACTGCGAGGCGCGGGAGACCGCGCATCGTGAGCGTGGCACCTCCCGCCCGATCACGGTGGTGGGCAACCCGGTGCTGCACAAGGAGTGCAAGGACGTCACGGCCTTCGACGACGAACTGGCCCGGCTGATCGACGACATGTTCGCCAGCCAGCGGACGGCGGAGGGCGTGGGCCTGGCCGCCAACCAGATCGGTGTGGACCTCAAGGTCTTCGTCTACGACTGCATGGACGACGACGGGGTGCGGCACGTCGGCGCGATCTGCAACCCGGTGCTGGAGGACCTGGCACCGGAGCAGCGCAACCTCGACGACTCCAACGAGGGCTGCCTCTCCGTGCCGACGGCGTACGCCTCGCTCGCCCGGCCCGACTACGCGGTGGTGCGCGGCAAGGACGCGCGGGGCAACGACGTGCGGGTGCGCGGCAACGGCTACTTCGCCCGCTGCCTCCAGCACGAGACCGACCACCTCTACGGCTACCTGTACATCGACCGGCTCTCCAAGCGGGACCGCAAGGACGCCCTGAAGCAGATGGCGGAGGGCACGCCGCGCTACCCGGTCGTCGCGAACGACTGAGGAACCGTCCGCCGACGGCAGGGCCCCGCCCGGGGAGCCGGGCGGGGCCCTGCCGTCAACTGCCGGGGTTCTCGCGGGGCTTGTCGTCGACAACCGTTTCCCCGGGCGTGGTTGACGCGGGTAGATGCCTTCCGGGAGGCTCTCCCCACATCTCGTCCACGAGAGGGGAGAACATGCTCCGACGCATCTCGCGCGCCCTGCTCGGCTTTGTCATGATCATGGCTTTCTGTGTGGGTGGTGCTCTCGCCACCGCCGGGACCGCGCAGGCCGACGGCTGCTACACCTGGACCCGGACGCTCTCCGAGGGCGCCACGGGCAACGACGTCACACAGCTCCAGATCAGAGTGGCGGGCTACCCGGGGTACAACTCGGTGCTGGCCATCGACGGCTCGTACGGCCCCGCCACCAAGGCGGCGGTCAAGCGCTTCCAGGCCGCCTACGGGCTCGCCGCCGACGGAGTCGCGGGGCCGGCCACCCAGTCCAAGCTCTACGCGCTCCAGGACAACGACTGCACCCCCATCCACTTCACCTATCCCGAGCTCAACCAGTGCAACAGCACCTGGGCCGGCGGCAAGGTGGCGGCCGGTACGGCCAAGGCCAACGCGCTCAGCTCCATGTGGAAGCTGGAGGCGCTCCGGCACGCGCTGGGTGACCAGCCGCTCCGGGTCACCAGCGGTTTCCGGTCGGCCTCCTGCAACTCGGCGGTCGGCGGGGCCTCCAACAGCCGCCACATGTACGGCGACGCCGTCGACCTCGGATCCGGGCCGCACTCGCTGTGCACCATCGCCAAGCAGGCCCGCTACCACGGCTTCAACGGGATCCTCGGCCCGGGCTACCCCGGCCACAACGACCACATCCACGTGAACCAGGGCCCGAGCCACTACTGGTCGGCCCCCAGCTGCGGCATCTGACCTCCGCGCCCGGGGGCCGTCCGTCAGGCCGCGCCGGTCAGGGCGGACGGCCCCCGGAAGGTGCGGCGGTAGGCCTGCGGGGTCGTGCCGAGCGAGCGTACGAACTGGTGGCGCAGGGCGGCCGCGGTGCCGAAGCCGGTGCGCCCCGCGATCGTGTCCACGGTCTCGTCCGAGGACTCCAGCAACTGCTGCGCCAGCAGGACCCGCTGGCGCAGCAGCCAGCGGTAGGGGGTCGTCCCCGTCTCCTGCTGGAAGCGGCGGGCGAACGTCCGCGGTGACATGTGCGCGTGCGCGGCCAGCTGCTCGATGGTCAGCTCCTGGTCGAGGTGGCCCTCCATCCACGCGAGCGTCCCGCCGACCGTGTCGCAGCGGGTGCGGGGCAGCGGGCGCGCGATGTACTGCGCCTGGCCGCCGTCCCGGTGCGGGGGCACCACCATCCGGCGGGCGACGGCGTTGGCGACGGCGGGACCGTGCGCCTGGCGCACCAGGTGCAGTGCGGCGTCGATCCCGGCGGCGGTGCCCGCCGAGGTGATGACCGGGCCGTCGTCCACGTAGAGCACGTCCGGCTCCACCACGGCCTTCGGGTGGCGGCGGGCCAGCTCCTCCGTGTGGCGCCAGTGGGTGGTGCAGCGGCGGCCGTCCAGGAGCCCGGCGGCGCCGAGGAGGTAGGCGCCGGAGCAGACGCTCATCACCCGCGCCCCGCGTGCCACCGCGCGGCGCAGCGCTTCGAGGATCTCCTCGGGGTACTCGCGGTCCCCGAAGCGGCTGCCCGCCGGTACGGCGATGAGGTCGGCCTCCTCCAGGCGTTCGGGGCCGTGCGGTGTGCTGATGGTGAAGCCGGCGTGGGTGCGCAGCGCCGGGCCCTCCGCGGAGACCACCGCGAAGTCGTAGACCGGCAGTCCGTCGTCGGACCGGTCGAGCCCGAACACCTCGCACAGGACGCCGAGCTCAAAGGGGTGGACTTCGTCGAGCAGCAGGGCCGCCACATTCTTCAGCATGAGAACAGTGTGGCAGTAATTCGATGCTGTGTGACAGTCCTGCCACTGCCGTGGCAGGGCCGGGGCGGGGAGAGTGGGGTCATGAACACATTCCTGAGCTACCTGTCCATAACGGCACTTTTCGCCTTCGTCCTGCTGCCCGTGCTCCTCGGCCTCGCCCGGGAAGGGCGCATCTCCCGGGAACTGCGGGAGGCGGAACGGAGGAGGGAGGAACGGCTCCCGGAAGCGGCGGGCGCCGCGCAGCCGCTCACGGCCACGCGGCGCCCTTACCTCAGGTCCTGGGCGCGGATCTGAACAGGTGCGGGAGCCGCTCAGAAGTCGTCGTCGAAGGCGACCGAGCCCTCCACCGCGACCTGGTAGGCCGAGGGGCGGCGCTCGAAGAAGTTCGTCAGCTCCTGGACCCCCTGCAGCTCCATGAACGGGAAGGGGTTCTCGGAGCCGTAGAGCGGGGGGAAGCCCAGCCGGGTGAGGCGCTGGTCGGCGACGCACTCCAGGTACTGGCGCATCGACTCGGTGTTCATGCCGGGCAGTCCCTCCCCGCACAGGTCGCGGCCGAACTGCAGTTCCGCCTCGACGGCCTCCCGCAGCATGTCCGTGACCTGCTGCCGCAGCGCGTCGTCGAAGAGCCCGGGCTCCTCCTTGCGGACGGTGTCGACCACCTCGAACGCGAAGTTCATGTGCATCGTCTCGTCACGGAACACCCAGTTGGTGCCCGTGGCGAGGCCGTGCAGCAGGCCGCGTGAGCGGAACCAGTAGACGTAGGCGAAGGCGCCGTAGAAGAACAGGCCCTCGATGCACGCGGCGAAGCAGATCAGGTTCAGCAGGAAACGCCGGCGGTCGGCCCGGGACTCCAGCCGGTCCGTCTTCTCCACCGAGTCCATCCACCGGAAGCAGAACTGCGCCTTCTCGCGGATCGACGGGATGTTCTCGACCGCGGCGAAGGCCGCCGCCCGGTCCTCGGGATCGGGCAGGTAGGTGTCGAGCAGGGTCAGGTAGAACTGGACGTGCACGGCCTCCTCGAACAGCTGGCGCGACAGGTACAGCCGCGCCTCCGGGGAGTTGATGTGCTTGTACAGCGTCAGCACCAGGTTGTTCGCGACGATCGAGTCGCCCGTCGCGAAGAACGCCACGAGCCGGCCGATCATGTGCTGCTCGCCCGGGGAGAGCCTGGCGAGGTCGGCGACGTCGGAGTGCAGGTCGACCTCCTCCACCGTCCAGGTGTTCTTGATCGCGTCCCGGTAGCGCTCGTAGAAGTCCGGGTAGCGCATGGGGCGCAGGGTCAGCTCGAAGCCCGGGTCGAGCAGGTTCTTGTTCTTGGACGTACTCATCACTGGCAGGCCTCGCAGGACTCGGGGTTTTCGAGGGAGCAGGCGACCGCGTCCGCGTCGGGAGCGGGGGCCTGCTGTACGGGGACGGCGGCGGTGGCCGGGGCGCCGCCGGAGGCGGCGCGGGCGATCCGGGTCGCCGGGCGCGAACGCAGGTAGTACGTCGTCTTCAGACCCTGCTTCCAGGCGTACGCGTACATCGAGGAGAGCTTGCCGATGGTCGGTGTCTCCAGGAACAGGTTCAGCGACTGGCTCTGGTCGAGGTAGGGCGTACGGGCCGCCGCCATGTCGATCAGGCCGCGCTGGGGGATCTCCCAGGCCGTGCGGTACAGCGCCCGTACGTCCTCGGGGATCCAGCCGAAGCCCTGCACCGAGCCGCTCGACTCGCGCAGCGCCTCCCGGGTCCGGGCGTCCCAGACGCCGAGCCGCTTGAGGTCCTCCACCAGGTAGGCGTTGACCTGGAGGAACTCACCGCTGAGCGTCTCGCGCTTGAAGAGGTTGGAGACCTGCGGCTCGATGCACTCGTACACCCCGGCGATCGAGGCGATCGTCGCCGTCGGGGCGATGGCGAGCAGCAGGGAGTTGCGCATCCCGGTCCGCGCGATCCTCGCCCGCAGGGCCTCCCACCGCTCGGGCCAGGCCGGTTCGGTGGCGTAGTGGTCGGGGTGGAGCACCCCGCGGGCGGCGCGGGTCGCGGACCAGGCGGGCAGCGGACCCGCGCGTTCGGCGAGGTCGCAGGAGGTCTCGTAGGCGGCGAGCATGATCCGCTCCGCCAGCTTCGTGGAGAGGGCGCGGGCCTCGGCGGAGTCGAACGGCAGCCGCAGCCGGAAGAAGACGTCCTGGAGGCCCATCGCGCCCAGGCCCACCGGGCGCCAGCGGGCGTTGGAGCGGGCGGCCTGCCCGGTCGGGTAGAAGTTGATGTCGACGACCCGGTCGAGGAAGGTCACCGCGGTGCGGACGGTGGCGTCCAGCCGCTCCCAGTCGATGGTGCCGTCGGCGACGAACGCGCCGAGGTTGACCGAACCCAGGTTGCAGACGGCCGTCTCGCCGTCGTCGGTGACCTCCAGGATCTCCGTGCAGAGGTTCGAGGAGTGCACCACCCGGCCAGGCTCGGCGGTCTGGTTGGCGGTGCGGTTGGCGGTGTCCTTGAAGGTCATCCAGCCCTGCCCGGTCTGGGCGAGGGTCCGCATCATCCGGCCGTACAGCTCACGTGCCGGAACCGACTTACGGGCCAGGCCCTTCGCCTCGGCGGCCCGGTAGGCGGTGTCGAACTCCCCGCCCCACAGGTCGGTCAGCTCGGGGACGTCCGCCGGGGAGAACAGCGACCACGCGGTGTCCGCCTCGACCCGGCGCATGAACTCGTCGGGGACCCAGTGGGCCAGGTTCAGGTTGTGGGTGCGCCGCTGGTCCTCGCCGGTGTTGTCGCGCAGCTCCAGGAACTCCTCGACGTCCGCGTGCCAGGTCTCCAGGTAGACCGCGGCGGCCCCCTTGCGCCGGCCTCCCTGGTTGACCGCGGCGACCGAGGCGTCCAGCGTCTTCAGGAACGGCACGATGCCGTTGGAGTGGCCGTTGGTGCCCCGGATCAGCGAACCGCGCGCCCGGACCCGGGAGTAGGCGATACCGATGCCGCCCGCGTGCTTGGAGAGGCGGGCCACCTGGTGGTAGCGGTCGTAGATCGAGTCCAGCTCGTCCAGCGGCGAGTCCAGCAGGTAGCAGGAGGACATCTGCGGATGGCGGGTGCCGGAGTTGAAGAGCGTGGGGGAGGACGGCAGGTAGTCCAGCCGGCTCATCAGGCCGTACAGCGAGGCGACTTCGTCCAGCGCCCGCTCGGATTCGTCCTCGGCGAGCCCGCAGGCCACACGCAGCATGAAGTACTGCGGAGTCTCCACGGCCTCGCGGGTGAGCGGGTGGCGCAGCAGATAGCGGCTGTACAGCGTCCGCAGGCCGAAGTAGCCGAAGCGGTCGTCGGCGCCGTCGGCGAGCGCCCGGCCTGCCAGCGCGTCGAGAAAGGCGGCGTGCCGGGTGACGAACCCGGCCGTACGGTCCGCGATCAGACCCTCGCGGTGGCCCACGGCGACGGACGCGGAGAAGGACACCGCGCCCTGGCCCGCGGCTTCCCGGGCGATCGAGCGGGTGAGCAGCCGGGCCGCCAGCCGGGAGTAGGACGGGTCCTCCGGGATCAGCCCGGCGGCGGCCTCCGTGGCCAGGGAGCGCAGCTCGTCCTCGTCCGCGTGGGCGCTGCGGCCGCGGAGCGCCGCCGCGGCGATCCGGCCCGGGTCGGTGTCCGGCAGGTCGGCGGTGAGAGCGGTCAGGGTCCGCAGCAGGGCGGCACCGGGGGCGTCGGGGGCGGCTCCGGCCCCGGGCCCTGCCGGGGGGGCCGGATCCGGGACGGAAACAGGGTCGGCTGGCGCGATGCTCACGGGGGCTGTCCTCGCTCGGCTCGGGGCCGGCGGGGACAGGGGCAGCCGGGCAGGCCGGCGGCCCCGGCAGGGGCGTACCGCGCACGGCGTCCACCGGCCTTCCGCGAGGCCCGGACGTAGGGCGTCCGGTTCGGTCGAGCCGGACGCGCTGCCGGCAGGTCCTCGGACTTGCGGGTGCGCGAAAGCACACCGGTCATACCGTTGCGGGACAGTTCCGGATTCACACCGGATTCCCCTGCGGCGACAGCGAGCACGAGCATACATGTGGGGGCTGCCCGTCAGGACAGCCCCCACATGTTGTGTACGGGTGTGCCGGGGGAAGGCTCACAGCTCCAGACGGAACGTCAGCAGCGTGCCGGTGGTCATCGGCGCCCAGTCGCGTTCCGGGGTCCGGACGAAGCCCAGGCGCCGGTAGAGGCGGTGGGCGCCGAGCATGGCCCGCTGACTGGAGAGCACGAGTGCCCTGACGCCGTCAGCGGCCCGCGCCCGGTCGATACAGGCCCGTACGAGGGCCTCGCCGGTGCCCCGGCCACGGGCCCCGGGGGAGACGGCCAGCATCCGGAACTCGGCCTCGCCGGGGCGGGCGATGTCGGCCCAGGGCCCGCCGGCCACGGTGTAGGTCACGCCGCCCAGCAGCGTGCCGTCCTCGTCCAGGGCCACGAGCACCTCCGCCTCCTCGGCCCGCCGCGCGACGGCCCGCAGCCTCTCCAGATAGGGGTCGTCGGCGCCGAGGTCCAGCAGGCCCTCGTCGAGATAGGCCAGGGCGGTGAGCTCGCCGAGGGCGGCGTACCGCGAGGGGTGCACCCGTTCGATGGTTACGTCCATGCGGGGCAGTGTGCCGTGGGGCGGCCGGAGCCGCCCGGGGTTTTCCGGGCCGGGACGGCGGATGCCCGCCGCGCCCCGGGAGGGGGTGCGACGGGCATCCGCCGTGGACGGACCGGCGGGTCAGTGGCCGCCGGGGGCGCCCGCCGTGGCCGGCGGGAGCTCCGCCTTGACGCCCGGGTCGCCGACGTCCGCGGTGTAGTCCGACGGCGAGGTCTCGTCGATGCCGGCCGGGGCCTTCGCCGCGTTCAGGACGAAGGTCAGGACGACCACCACGACGACGTTCAGCACGAACGCGGTGAGACCGATGTAGCCGATCTCCCCGATGCCGGGGATCTCCTTCGAGGACCCGGCGAAGTGCGGCTGGGTCGGGGAGGACACGTTGTAGGCGGCGACGGTGCCGTAGATCATGCCGACCGCCCAGCCGGCGATGAGCGCCCACCGGTGGAACCAGCGGGTGAACAGGCCGCCCACCAGGGCCGGCATGGTCTGGAGGATCCAGATCCCGCCGAGCAGCTGGAAGTTGATCGCGACCGTCTTGTCCATGGTGAGGACGAAGACCAGCGCGCCGACCTTCACCAGCAGCGAGACCAGCTTGGAGACCTTCGTCTCCTGCTCGGGCGTCGCGTCCGGCTTCAGGAAGTCCTTGTAGATGTTGCGGGTGAACAGGTTCGCCGCGGCGATGGACATGATCGCCGCGGGTACCAGGGCGCCGATGCCGATGGCGGCGAAGGCCACACCGGCGAACCAGTCCGGGAACATGTTCTCGAACAGCTGGGGGATGGCGAGCTGGCCGTTCTGGACCTTGATGCCCGCGGCGATCGCCATGAAGCCGAGCAGGGCCAGCAGCCCCAGCATCAGCGAGTACAGCGGCAGGATCGTGGTGTTGCGGCGGATCACCTCGCGGCTGCGGCTGGAGAGCGTCGCCGTGATGGAGTGCGGGTACATGAAGAGCGCCAGCGCCGAGCCGAGCGCCAGCGTGGCGTAGCCCCACTGGCCGGAGACGCCGGGTGCGAGTCCGGCCACCGGCTTGCCGGCCGCCTCGTTCTTCTCCTCGAACGCCTTGCTCGCCGCGTCGAAGATCTGGTCGAAGCCGCCCAGCTTGATCGGGATGTAGATGATCGCCACCGCGATCACCAGATAGATCAGGCCGTCCTTGACGAACGCGATCAGCGCCGGGGCGCGCAGCCCGGAGGAGTAGGTGTAGGCCGCGAGCACGGCGAAGGCGATCAGCAGGGGCAGGTCCTTGACGAACCAGTGCGTGGTCTCGCCGCCGCCGACGCCCATGACGTCCAGCACGGCCTGGATGCCGACCAGCTGGAGCGCGATGTACGGCATGGTGGCGAGGATGCCGGTCAGCGCGACCGCCAGCGACAGCCCCTTGGAGCCGAAACGGCCCCGCACGAAGTCCGAGGTGGTGACGTAACCGTGCTTGTGCGAGACCGACCACAGCCTCGGCAGGAAGGTGAAGATGAGCGGGTAGATCAGGATCGTGTACGGGACGGCGAAGAAGCCGGAGGCGCCCGCCGCGTAGATCGCGGCCGGGACCGCGACGAAGGTGTACGCCGTGTAGAGGTCGCCGCCCAGCAGGAACCAGGTGACCCAGGTGCCGAACGACCGGCCGCCCAGACCCCATTCGTCCAGGGTGGCCTCGTTCTCGGCCCTGCGCCAGCGCGCGGCCATGAACCCCATGACCGTCACGGCCAGGAAGAAGAAGATGAAGACGGCGAGTGCGACGCCGTTCACGCCGTCCTTCATGCCGACGCACCCCCCTTGCGGGCACGCTGGTCACGCTGCCACAGCTTGTAGGCGATCATGGTGAGCAGGGCCGAGACGAGCACCCAGAGCATCTGGTACCAGTAGAAGAACGGGATGCCGATGAAGGTCGGCTCGATCTTCGCGTACGAGCTCACCCAGAGCATCGCGACGAACGGAGCGATGAGACACAGGGCGATCACCACCCTCATGGGTGTCACCGTTGGTGGTTTCGCGTCGTTCTCTTCCGGCATATGGCTCTCCGTCCCCTCGTCGATCGCCTGTGGCAACGCGCAGGAAATCTAGGGGAGGTCTCCGGCCACCGTCACCCCTCGTCCGCATTGCGGTCCTGCAACGGTCCCGGCACGCCCCTCCGTTCCCTGCGCCCGCAGGGAACACGGCCGCCGGGGGGCGGAGGTTCACCCGGGCGGGAAACGACCGATCCCCCCGCCGGGGCGAGGGGATCGATGTGCGGCGGATCGTCCTGTCAAGGAGCCGCTTCAGGCCATTCGGCGCCGGAGGGCCGTGCGGAAGGGCGCCCGGCTCGCGGGCCCCCCTCCCGCCGGGGCCTCCCGGCCGAGGGGCTCCTCGGCCGAGCGGACTCCCGGCCGAGCTGTCCTCCGGCCGGGCGGCTCCTCAGTCGAGGGGCCGCTTCAGCCGGGCCACGAACTTGTAGCGGTCGCCCCGGTACACCGAGCGCACCCACTCCACCGGTTCCCCCCGCCCGTCGATCGAGTGCCGGGACAGCATCAGCATCGGCAGGCCGACGTCCGTACCCAGCAGGCCCGCCTCGCGCGGGGTCGCCAGCGAGGTCTCGATGGTCTCCTCGGCCTCCGCGAGGCGTACGTCGTAGACCTCGGCCAGGGCGGTGTACAGCGAGGTGTACTTCACCAGCGAACGGCGCAGCGCCGGGAAGCGTTTGGCCGAAAGATGGGTGGTCTCGATGGCCATCGGCTCGCCGCTCGCCAGCCGCAGCCGCTCGATCCGCAGCACCCTGCCGCCGGCGGTGATGTCCAGCAGGCCGGCGAGCGTGTCGTCCGCCGTGACATAGCCGATGTCCAGCAGCTGGGACGTGGGTTCCAGTCCCTGGGCGCGCATGTCCTCGGTGTACGAGGTGAGCTGCAGCGCCTGGGAGACCTTCGGCTTGGCGACGAAGGTGCCCTTGCCCTGGATGCGTTCCAGCCGGCCCTCGACGACGAGTTCCTGGAGGGCCTGGCGGACCGTGGTGCGCGAGGTGTCGAACTCGGCCGCCAGGGTCCGCTCGGGGGGTACCGGCGTACCGGGCGGCATGGTGTCGGTCATGTCGAGGAGGTGCCGTTTGAGCCGGTAGTACTTCGGTACGCGCGCGGTGCGCGTGGCCACCCCCGTCTCACTGGTGGTACTGCCCCCGTCGGCACCCATGGCCCGCCTTCCCGACTGCTGTGTCGCTGCCGTCACCGGCTCCTCCGTCTGTCGCGGCTCACATGGTGGCACGGTCCGGTCACGGCTCGTCGCCCTCCCTTAGATGTCGGTCCTATAACGGACGCGAGTGCACTTCTTATACACCCTTGACACCCCTAAAGGTCTAGGCCAAGCTCCCGGTACTGGTCTAAACCATTAAAGACCAGATCCCAGCCCCACAGGCAGTACCAGGCGTACGTCTTCGCGGTGGGCGGGGGGTTGCTGGTATCCCTGAGGAGGGTGTGGCATGAAGCGCAAGCTCATGGCGGCGGTCGGCGTCGCAGCGATGATGACCGGTCTCGCGGCGTGTGGCGGGGACGGAAACGACGACAACGCTGCGAAGGACCCGAAGGACCGCAGCGAGAGCCTGACGGTCTGGCTGATGGTGGACGCGCAGAGCACCTGGCCGGAACTGGTCAAGGACGTCAACGCGCAGTTCAACAAGAAGTACCCGAAGGTCAAGGTCAACGTCCAGTACCAGCAGTGGGCGGACAAGGCCAAGAAGCTCGACACCGCCCTCGGCGGCGACAAGTTCCCGGATGTCGTCGAGCTCGGCAACACCGAGACCATGCAGTACATCCTCAACGGCGCCCTCGCCGAGATCGACCCCAAGAAGTACGACAACTCGGACACCTGGATCAAGGGTCTGAAGGACACCTGCACCTTCGAGGGCAAGCAGTTCTGCGTGCCTTACTACGCGGGTGCCCGTGTGGCGATCTACAACAAGGACATGTTCAAGGCCGGCACCGGCAGCGACGCGCTGCCGGAGACCGAGGACGAGCTGCTCACGGCGCTCGACAAGGTCTCGGCCGAGCTGGGCAAGAAGGACAAGCGCGCCTCGTCCCTCTACCTGCCGGGCCGCTACTGGTACGCCGCCATGTCCTACGTCGCCGGCTTCGGCGGCTCGATCGCCGAGTACGACGAGGGCGCGAAGGAGTGGAAGGGCAACCTCTCCTCCCCCGAGTCCCAGAAGGGCGTCGAGCACTTCATCAACCTGGTCAAGAAGTACAACAAGGCTGACCAGACCAAGGACGAGCAGGACCACGCCAACGTCATGGCCAACGAGAAGGCGGCCCTGATCTACGGCAACGGCTGGGAGTCGGGCTCCGTCACCGACGGCACCAACAACGGCAACCCGAAGCTGGAGGGCAAGATCGCCACGGCCGGTATGCCCGGCCCGAACGGCAAGGCCCTCCCGTCCTTCATCGGTGGCTCGGACCTCGCGGTGACCGCCAAGTCCAAGGTCACCGACCTGGGCGAGGAGTGGATCTCGATGTTCACCAGCGAGAAGTCGCAGGAGGTGCTCACCTCCAAGAACATCCTCCCGAACAACGAGAAGCAGCTCGAGCCGCTGAAGTCGAACCCTGAGACGGCCGCCGTCGCCAACGCGGTGCCGGACGCCTGGTTCACGCCGATCGCGCCGGGCTGGACCTCGATCGAGAAGGAGGAGGTCCTGGAGAACATGCTCCTGGAGATCCTCAAGGGCAGCTCCGTGGCCGACGCCACCAAGAAGGCCGACGCCCGTGTCAACGAGCTGATCAACAAGTAGTCGCACCGAGCCTCGGCTCGCCAGGCGGGGGCCCGGCACGTCACCGGGTCCCCGCCCCTCTTTGGTAGGTAGAGAACGCCGTGATGCCGGGCGGACACCCCCGGAATCCCGATGGAAGGTCAGCCACGTGACTGCTGCCGACACCCAGGCCGCCGGTCCACCGGTCCCCGTACCGGATGCCCCGGAGAAGACCGGGAAATCGCCCTCCACTCAGGACGCCGCTGGGCCACGCCCGAAGAAGCGGCGGACCAAGGGAGAGCTCCTCCCTTACCTCCTGATCCTGCCGGCGATCCTGGCGATCGCCGCCGTCTACGTCTATCCCCTGGCCAAGACCGTCATCATGTCCTTCCAGGACCTGGGGCGGGCGGCGCTGTGGGGCAACGCCGAGGCCGAGTGGGTGGGCTTCGAGCAGTTCACCGTCATCCTGGGTGACGCCGACTTCTGGTGGGTCGTCGTCCGGACCATCGTCTTCATGACCGTCTGCGTCGTGCTGACCATGGGCCTCGGCCTGCTGATCGCCCTGATGATGCTGCGGCTCTCCACCTGGGTGCGGCTCACCCTCACCGTGGCGCTGGTCGCCGCCTGGTCCATGCCGCTCATGGTCGCCGCGTCGGTCTTCCGCTGGCTCTCCGACTCCGACTACGGCCTGATCAACACCCTGCTCGCCGACATCACCGGCAACGAGGACAAGTGGCTCGGCCACAACTGGTTCCTCGACCCGGTCCAGGGCTTCGGGATCATCATGGTCCTGGTCGTCTGGGGCGCGATCCCGTTCGTCGTGATCACCCTGTACGCGGCCCTCACCCAGGTCCCCAAGGAGCTGGAAGAGGCCGCGGCCCTCGACGGCGCCTCCGCGTTCGGCGTCTACCGCTTCGTGACCTGGCCGGTCATCAAGCCGGTCTTCATCATGGTCGCCACGCTCTCGGTCATCTGGGACTTCAACGTCTTCGGCCAGATCTGGCTGCTGCGCGGCAACAAGCCCGAGCCCGAGTACGAGACGCTCGGCCTCTACTCCTTCTCCAAGGCGTTCGAGTCCACCTCCTTCAGCCAGGGCAGCGCGATCGCGCTGATCACCGTCCTGCTGCTCTCCGGAGTAGCCGTGTACTACCTGCGCCAGCTGATCAAGACGGGAGAGGTCGAATGAGCACCTCCACGCCCACGAACGCGCCGGCCCAGGTCCTGAGGCCCGACCGCAAGAAGAACCGCCTCGGCTACAACATCCTGGCGCTCGTCACCGCCGTGATCATGGCGTTCCCGGTCTACTGGCTGGTCGTCAGCTCGCTGCGTCCCAACCACGAGATCCGCTCGTACGACCAGACCCTGTGGCCGTCCTCGCTCACCTTCGACAACTTCGCCCGTGCGGTGAAGCAGGACAACTTCGCCACGGCGATCCAGTCGAGCCTCATCGTCTCGGTCACGGCCGTCGTCGGCGGCATGATCATCGCGACGCTCGCGGCGCTCGCCATCGGACGCTTCCGCTTCTTCGGGCGGAAGGCGCTGATGATGGTCATGATCCTGGTCCAGATGCTGCCGCCGACCGCGATGCTGATCCCGATCTACCTCCAGCTGAACGCCCTGGGAGGCATCGATGAGTACTGGGGGCTCATCGTCGTCTACCTGGTCTCCACGCTGCCGTTCGCGACCATCATGATCCGCGGGTTCGTGATCAACATCCCGGTGGAGCTCGAGGAGTCCGCGATGGTGGACGGCTGTACCCGGATGGGGGCCTTCCGCCGGGTCATCTTCCCCCTGCTGGCGCCCGGTCTCGCCGCCGCCTCCATCTTCTCGCTGGTCAACGCGTGGAACGAGTACCTCTTCGCGTACATCCTGATCAACGACAACTCCAAGTACACGCTCAACGTGTGGCTGATGACCTTCACGACCGAACGCGGTACGGACTACGGCGCCCTCATGGCGGCCTCCACGCTCATCTCCATCCCGGTCGTCATCTTCTTCATGATCATCCAGGGGAAGATGGCGACGGGGCTCACCTCCGGCGCCGTGAAGGGATAACGCCCTGCCATGACCACCCTCGTATCCTCCACGGACACCGTCACCCGCGACGCCCTCGCCGTGCTCCAGCCCGGGTTCACCGGGACGAGCGCCCCCGACTGGCTGCTGCGCCGGGTCGGCGAAGGGCTGGCCTCCGTCGGGCTGTTCGGCCGGAACATCCACTCACCCGAGCAGCTCGCCGCCCTCACCGCCCAGCTGCGGGCCGAGCGCGACGACGTCCTCGTCGCGATCGACGAGGAGGGCGGCGACGTCACCCGCCTCGAGGTCCGGGACGGTTCCTCCTTCCCCGGCAACTACGCCCTCGGCCGCGTCGACGACGTGGAGCTGACCCGGGCGGTGGCCCGGGAGCTCGGCCGCAGGCTGGCCGAGTGCGGGGTGAACCTCAACTGGGCCCCGTCCGCGGACGTCAACTCCAACCCCGGCAACCCGGTCATCGGCGTCCGGTCCTTCGGGCCGGACCCGGACCTGGTGGCCCGGCACACCGCCGCGTACGTCGAGGGCCTCCAGGCCGCCGGCGTCGCGGCCTGCACCAAGCACTTCCCCGGGCACGGCGACACCGCGGTCGACTCGCACCTCGCGCTGCCGGCCATCGACGTGGACCTGGACACCCTGCACGCCCGCGAGCTGGTGCCCTTCCGGGCGGCGATCGCGGCGGGGACCAAATCCGTGATGAGCGCGCACATCCTGCTGCCCGCGCTCGACCCCACCCGCCCCGCGACCCTCAGCCCGCAGATCCTCACCGGTCTGCTGCGCCGGGAACTGGGCTACGACGGCCTGATCGTCACGGACGGCATGGAGATGGACGCCATCGCCGGTACGTACGGCATCGAGCGCGGCTCCGTCCTCGCCATCGCCGCGGGCGCCGACGCCATCTGCGTCGGCGGCGGTCTCGCGGACGAGGAGACCGTGCTGCGGCTGCGTGACGCGCTGGTCGCGGCCGTCCGCGGCGGCGACCTGCCCGAGGAGCGGCTGGCCGACGCCGCCGCCCGGGTACGGGCCCTCGCGTCCTGGACGCAGGGGGCCAGGGGGGCTGTGCCGGCGCCGGGCGCGGACGTGCAGGAGGGGACCGCGCCCGGCACCGGAGTGGGCAACGACGTCGGACTCGCCGCGGCCCGCCGTGCGGTCCGGCTGACCGGCACCCTCGCCCCGCAGACCGAGCCGGTGTACGTCGCCTCGTTCACCCCGGTCGCGAACATCGCCGTCGGCGCCGAGACCCCGTGGGGCGTCGCCGCCGAACTGGCGCGGCTGCTGCCGGGCACCGAGGCCGGCAGCTACAGCGGTGCCGAGACCGGCGAGGTGCTCCGGGCGGCGGGGGAGCGGCGCATCGTCGCGGTCGTCCGCGACGAGCACCGGCACGCCTGGATGGGGGAGGCGCTGGACGGCCTGCTGGCGGCGCGCCCCGACACGGTCGTGGTCGAGATGGGGCTGCCCGAGGCACCCGCCCGGGGCGCCCTGCACATCGCCACGCACGGCGCCGCACGGGTGTGCGGCCTCGCCGCCGCGGAGGCCGTCACCGGCACGCGTATCCCGTAGCAGCGGGCGGGGGAGCGCTCCCGCACGCGGAACGGAAGAAGGCCGGGCGGCCCCGATCGGGGCCGCCCGGCCTTCTTCGCGGTTGCGGGGCTCCGGGGAGGGGGCGCCGTGAGAGCAGGGGCGCCCCCTCCCGCCCGGAGCCCTTACAGGCCCTGCCAGCGCGGCTTCGCCGCGTAGGTGGCGCGGAAGTAGTCCGCCAGCTTCAGACCGGAGGCGGCGGCCTCGTCCACGACGACCGTGGCGTGCGGGTGCAGCTGGAGGGCCGAGGCGGGCACGACCGAGGCGACCGGGCCCTCGACCGTCCGGGCCACCGCGTCGGCCTTGCCCTCGCCCGTGGCCAGCAGGACCGGGTGGCGGGACTCCAGGATGGTGCCGATGCCCTGGGTGATGACGTGGTGCGGCACCTGCTCGATGTCGTCGTCGAAGAAGCGCGCGTTGTCGATCCGGGTCTGCTCGGTGAGCGTCTTGATCCGGGTGCGCGAGGCCAGCGAGGAGCAGGGCTCGTTGAAGCCGATGTGTCCGTCGGTACCGATGCCCAGCAGCTGGAGGTCCACCCCGCCCGCCTCGGCGAGCGCCCGGTCGTACGCCTCGCAGGCCGCCTGGATGTCCTCGGCGGAGCCGTCGGGGCCCATGAAGGAGGACTCGGACAGACCGAGCGGTTCGACGACCTCGCGCAGCACCACCGAGCGGTAGGACTCGGGGTGGCCCTCCGGCAGGCCGACGTACTCGTCGAGCTGGCAGACGCGGGCGCGTGAGACGTCCACGGCGCCGGAGCGGACCTTCGCCGCCAGGGCCTGGTAGACGGGCAGCGGGGTGGAGCCGGTGGCAACGCCCAGCAGGGCGTCGGGCTTGCGGCTCAGCAGGGCGGCGATGGCCTCCGCGATGAGTTCGCCGCCTGCCGTGGCGTCCGGGACGATGACAACTTCCACGCTGTGCCTGCCGATCTGAAGAGAGCTCATGTGGTATAGACCAATTATGGGCTCAATCTAGCAGAACCGGGCGGCCCGGTGGGCGAACGGCGCCGTACGGAATCCGGCCGCGCCCGGGGCGGGGGGAGAGGAGCGGGGCCGGCGGCCCCGGGGGCGGGGCGGGGAGCGGGCCGGGTGTCCCTGGGGCAGGGGGGAAGGGAGCGGGCCGGGCGGTCCCGGGAGCGGCGCGGGGAGGGGGCCGGGGGAGGGGCCCTGAAACACCCGCGGGCCGCGGCGCCGGGACGGGACCCTCAGCCCGTCCGGCACCGCAGCCCGGAGCTTTCCGGCCGGCGGTGTGCGGTGCCTCCGGCCACGGTGAGGCGCCTGGCGCGGTCAGGGCAGAGAGCGCCGGGTGCCTCGGTCCGCTCTCCTGTGCGGGGAGAGCGGAGGTCTGTCGTACAGGTGCAGTCTGCCGTGTGCGGGCGGTTCTCCGCGCCCCTTCGGCCCCTCCCGTAGAACACTGCCGTACACCGGCATTGTGGACTAGACCATTATGCTGTGTCCATCCGCGGGCACGGACGTTCTCGCCCCGTGTACGCGGCCTTCCCCAGTGTCACGTACGGGCGGGGTGAACGGTTCGGAACCTGTGGGTTGCCACGGGTACGCTCCCCCTTGTGCCCTCCATGAACGACCTCGTCCGCCAGCAGACCGCCCTGAGCGAATCCGACCTCGAGTGGCTCCATCTGCTGGTCTCGGAGTGGCAGCTGCTCTCCGACCTGTCCTTCGCCGACCTCGTCCTGTGGGTGCCCACCCGGGACGGGACCCGCTATGTGTCCGTGGCGCAGATGCGGCCCAACACCGGCCCCACCTCCTACCAGGACGACATGGTCGGCCACCTGGTGCCGCGCGGACGCCGCCCGCTGCTGGACGCCGCCCTCGACGAGGGCCGGATCGTGCGCGAGGGCGATCCGGAGTGGCGCGAGGAGGTGCCCGTGCGGGTCGAGTCCATCCCCGTGCGCCGGGAGGGCCGGGTCCTCGGTGTCATCGCCCGCAACACCAACCTGCTCACCGTGCGCACCCCCTCCCGGCTGGAACTGACCTATCTGCAGTCCGCCTCCGACCTGGCCCAGATGATCGCCGCCGGTTCCTTCCCGTTCCCCGGCCAGCAGGTCGACATGGACGCCTCCCCGCGCGTGGGCGACGGGCTGATCAGGCTCGACGCCGACGGCATCGTGCAGTACGCCAGCCCCAACGGCCTCTCCGCCTACCACCGGCTCGGCCTCGCCTCCGACCTGGTCGGCCACCACCTGGGCGCCACCACCGCCGAACTCGCCCCCTCCCGGGGGCCGGTGGACGAAGCCCTCTCCAAGGTGGCCAGCGGCTACGCGCCGAGGGAGTTCGAGGTCGAGGGGGCCGGCGGGGTCATCCAGCTCCGGGCGATCCCGCTCAAACCCAAGGGTGTGCGCATCGGTTCGCTGGTGCTCCTGCGGGACGTCACCGAACTGCGCCGCCGTGAACGGGAGCTGATCACCAAGGACGCCACCATCCGGGAGATCCACCACCGCGTCAAGAACAACCTCCAGACGGTGGCGGCCCTCCTGCGCCTCCAGTCGCGCCGGATGGACTCGCCGCAGGGCCGTGAGGCGCTCGACGAGGCCGTGCGGCGCGTCGGTTCGATCGCCATCGTGCATGAGACGCTGTCCCAGAACCTGGACGAGCGGGTGGAGTTCGACGAGATCGCCGACCGGGTGATCGCGATGGTCGCGGAGATCTCGCCCGGCAAGGTCACCTGCCGCCGTACGGGCCGCTTCGGGATCCTGGACGCGGAAGTGGCCACACCCCTGTCGATGGTGCTCACCGAGGTCCTCCAGAACGCCCTGGAGCACGCCTTCACCATGGCCGAGCACGGCACGGTGGAGGTCTCCGCGGTGCGCGGCGGCACCTCGGCCGAGGGGCGGCTGCTGATCACCGTCACGGACGACGGGCGGGGGCTGCCCGAGGGCTTCGACCCGAAGCGGGCCGGCAATCTGGGGCTCCAGATCGTCCGCACCCTGGTGGAAGGCGAACTGGGCGGCAGCTTCGGCATGGTGCCCGGCCCCGAACGCGGCACCCAGGTCGTCCTCGACGTCCCCGTCCGGGCCGAGAAGTGACGGTTCGCGCGGGGAGGTGACCGCCCGCGTGAGGTGACCGTCCGGGCCGAGAGGTGACGGCCCGCGCCGTGAAGTGACCGCGCGCCTCCCGGGAGCCCTCTCCCGGAGGGCGCGTGCCCGGCGCCACGTAGGGCAGCGCATGACAGTGGGCCCGGACCGTGGTGACGGTCCGGGCCCACTGGGTGATGCTCACGGTGCGATGCGCTTCGGGGGTACTGCGCGCTGCGACTCGAAGGCGGGGCTGTGCGTACGCTCTGTACGCGCCGCCTGGCTGAGGCTCGTGATGCGGGGGCGTCGGTCAGGCGCTGGCGTTACGCGCCCGGTTGCGAGCGGCACGGCGCTTCATTGCACGGCGCTCGTCCTCGCTGAGGCCACCCCAGACGCCGGAGTCCTGGCCGGACTCGAGCGCCCACTGCAGGCACTGCTCCATGACGGGGCAGCGACGGCAGACGGCCTTGGCTTCCTCGATCTGCAGCAGCGCAGGACCGGTGTTGCCGATGGGGAAGAACAGCTCGGGGTCTTCCTCACGACAAACGGCGTTGTGACGCCAGTCCATGGCTGCTACCTCTCCTTGGTATTACATACATGTTGCTTGTGAATGTGAACGCTTTCACGAATCCCCCCGTAGGTGAAGGTCCGACTCCCAGAAGAACTGGTTGTGGCCCTGTTGTGATAAGGAGGGGTTCTGGCTCTCAGGGATGCCGGTCCTGCGGGCTGTCCCGATCGCCAAGTAGAGATTCCCAAACCTCGACGGCGGATACAACCCCTTCTGGAAAGTTTTTTTTGATTCCTCGGTGTCGACTAGGTCACAGCCGTACTTCTAAGGGGTGGGGGCCAGCCCAAACGTTCGAGTTAAAGGACTTTGGGCCCTTCCACTCACACAATCACACGCAGTGCACGGCGTACGCCTGTGAACGTCACGCTCGTCCGCAGTCCCAGGTGGTCGCCGTCCATCTGGAAGGGCAGTGGCGCCTTCGAATGCAAGGTGAAGTCCGTCAGGTCGTGCAGGGTCACGGCGTGCTTGCCGCGAGGGCCTCTCTCGGGGCTCGAAGTCAGCAGCTGGGTGGCGTACCGGGTCACCGCGGCGGTGGACAGGCGCTTCAGTCCGAGCACGTCCAGGCCGGTGTCGAAGGACGCCCGGGGGGTGGCGTACATCGGTCGATTCCCCAGGTAGGTCCAGGGGGAGGTGTTGCAGACGATGGACAGTGCGAGCTCCGTCACAGGGGCCTCGCCGGGAACTTCCAGGGTGATCAGACCGTTCCGCCGGTGCGGCTCCTCCAGGAACTGCCGGAGCACCTGGCGCACGTACAGCGCGTGGGTCGAACGCTTGCCGCGCTCGCGCTGTTGTTCGACTCGGCCGATGACGCCGGCGTCGAAGCCCAGGCCGGCGGTGAAGGTGAACCAGCGCTTCGGGACGGCTTCGTCCGGGGTACCCGGGGTGCCGGCCGTCACACCGAGTCCCACCGTGCGCTCGCTGCGGTCCGCGAGGGCGTCCAGGATGGCGCCGGTGGCCTCCACGGCGTCGTTGGGGATGCCGAGGGCGCGCGCGAAGACGTTGGTGGAGCCACCGGGGACGACGGCGAGGGCCGGCAGCCCCTCCAGGTCGGGGCCCCGGTGCAGCAGGCCGTTGACCACCTCGTTGACCGTGCCGTCACCGCCCAGCGCGACCACCATGTCGATGTCGTCGGCGTCCGCCGCACGCCGCCCCAGGTCCCGGGCGTGACCGCGGTACTCGGTGGTCACGACCTCCAGCTTCATCTCGCTCGCCAGGGCGTGGATCAGCACGTCACGGACCCGCGCACTGGTGGTGGTGGCGGCTGGATTGACCACGAGGAGTGCGCGCATGGCGTAAGCCTACCTACCGTGCGGTACCTCCCAGAAGCCGCGGACTTCACGGTCCGGAGTCGGTCACACAGGGTGATGATCCCCGTCGGCGCGACAGGCGGCTCCGGCCCCGGCTTCGCTCCGGGCGGCCGGGGATGCCAACCTGAAGGGCGTGAGTACTGAAGCGAACGCGCCCCTCTCCCCGCCCCCGGCCGGCGAGGGGAAGCCGGCCCGGATCCCCCTGCTGGCCGCACTCAACACCCTTGAGGGGGCCGCTCTCGTCCTCGGCGGGCTCTACATGCTGGTGATGGGGCTCGTCGGGCACCCCGACAGCCCCCGGCAGGCCGAGACGGGCGGTCTGACCCTGGTGGCGCTCGGGCTCATCCCGCTGTTCGCCGCCCGCGGTCTGCTGCGCCGCCGCAGCTGGAGCCGGGGACCGGCCCTCATCACCCAGCTCATGGCGCTGCCGGTGGCCTGGACGCTGCTGCGGTCGCAGGGCGCGCTGATCCCCGCCGGGATCGTCCTGGCCGTGGTCGCGGTGACGGGACTGGTGCTGCTGCTCAACCCGGCCACCACACAGGCGCTGGGCATCAGGGACCCGCGTACGACCCCTGACGCCTAGCAGCCGCCCCGGACGCGCCGCCGTGCGGCCCGGGGCCACGGCGGCGCACCGGGCCCGTCGGCGGGGCGTACCGGGCCGGCCGCGTGGACGGCCCGTCGCCTCCTGCCCGCCCCGCGCCCGCCCGGCTACTCGTCGACCAGCAGGCGCTCCCGCAGCTGCGCGAGTGTGCGGGCCAGCAGCCGGGAGACGTGCATCTGGGAGATGCCGACCTCCTGCGCGATCTGCGACTGGGTCATGTTGCCGAAGAAGCGCAGCAGCAGGATCCGCTTCTCGCGCGGCGGGAGGCCCTCCAGCAGGGGTTTCAGCGACTCGCGGTACTCCACCCCCTCCAGGGCCTCGTCCTCCGAGCCCAGCGTGTCCGCGACGGCCGGAGACTCGTCGTCGGTGTCCGGCACGTCCAGCGAGAGCGTGCTGTAGGCATTGGCCGATTCCAGCCCCTCCAGCACCTCCTCCTCGGAGATGCCCAGGCGCTCCGCCAGCTCGTGCACGGTGGGCGAACGGCCGTGCTGCTGGGAGAGCTCCGCGGTGGCCGTGGTCAGCGACAGCCGCAGCTCCTGGAGGCGGCGCGGCACCCGTACCGCCCATCCCTTGTCCCGGAAGTGACGCTTGATCTCGCCGACGACCGTGGGCGTCGCGTACGTCGAGAACTCGACGCCGCGGTCCGGGTCGAACCGGTCCACGGACTTGATCAGCCCGATCGTGGCGACCTGGGTCAGGTCGTCCAGCGGCTCGCCGCGGTTGCGGAAGCGGCGGGCCAGGTGCTCCACCAGCGGCAGGTGCATCCGCACCAGCCGGTTGCGCAGCTCGGCCTTCTCCGGCGAACCGTCGGGCAGCGCCCGCAGCTCGACGAAGAGGGCGCGTGCCGCGCTCCGGTCGTGCGGATCGTGGTCCCCGTGCTCGCTCATCCGGCCCGCCCGCTTCACCTGCGACCGCTCCACCGCGGCCGTAGGCTCCCGCTCGCCGTCCGCTCCGCCCGCCCCGTCGGCCGGATGCGGGCGGGCCTGCTGCTCGGGAACGGCGGCTGGGCCCACCACTCCGGAACCGATCGTCTCGTCACGCACAGGACCGTCCCCGTTCCCGTCGCTCACGCCGGCCCGGGTCCCGCGCCGCGCTGCTTGTAGAGGCTGATGCTGACCGTACGGTCGTCGGCGACCGTGGAGTCGACCTTGCCGGCGAGTGCGGAGAGCACCGTCCAGGCGAAGGTGTCGCGCTCGGGGGCGCGGCCGTCCGTCGTGGGGGCCGAGACGGTCACGTCGAGGGAGTCGTCGACGAGACGGAAGACGCAGCTGAGTACCGAGCCCGGCACGGCCTGCTGGAGCAGGATCGCGCAGGCCTCGTCTACCGCGATGCGAAGATCCTCGATCTCGTCGAGGGTGAAGTCCAAGCGTGCTGCGAGACCGGCCGTGGCCGTACGCAACACCGACAGGTAGGCACCCGCAGCGGGCAGCCGGACCTCAACGAAGTCCTGGTTCCCGGGCTCGCCTGCGATCTGGGACACCCTCACCTCCAAGGTGGCACACACTCGTTCGAGACTCCGGGACACGTGCCCGGGGCCGTCCGGTACGCCGCCGGCCGTGTGGTCCGGCGACGTTGTCGCGGTCCATGATGCCGTGTCCCCGCGACCCCTTCCCCGGCCGTCACTCATGGTAGGCCCATGCGTTCGGACGGTGTCCGGGGGGCGGCGGCGGGCAATTGTGAAGAACCGGCGCCGGATTGACGTACCCAGACGTCAGACGATCGAACCGTCCTCGAAGCACCAGCGCCAGCTCTCCCCCGCCTCGAAGCTGCGGATCACCGGGTGGCCGGTCTCGCGGAAGTGTCCCGTGGCGTGCCGCAGGGGCGAGGAATCGCAGCAGCCGACGTGTCCGCAGACCAGGCAGAGCCGCAGCTGCACGGGGTGGCTCCCCGCCTCCAGGCACTCCGGACAGGTGTCACTGAGCGGAGCGGGTTCGGGGCGCGGCAGTTCGGCGACGTGCGTGCACTCACTCATGATGACAACGGTACGTCGGTCGGATCCGGTCGTGGGGACGGTGGAATGGACGCTTGGCCACTGGTGGCACTCGTCGCGGTCAGCGCGGCGGTCGCGGGCGCGGCGCGGCGCACCCCGGTGCCGGCCCCGCTGCTGCTGGTGGCCGTGGGGCTGCTGGCCTCGTACCTGCCGGGGGTGCCCGACTACACGCTGGACGCCCACATCGTGCTGCCCCTGCTGCTGCCGCCCCTGCTGCACACCGCGGCGATCGACAGCTCCTACCTCGACCTGCGGGCCAACGTGCGGCCGGTCGCCCTGCTCTCCGTCGGCTACGTGCTGTTCGCGACCGTCGCCGTGGGGTGGCTGGCCCACCTCGTCGTGCCCGGCCTGCCCCTGACCGCCGCCCTGGTGCTCGGCGCGATCGTGGCCCCGCCCGACGCGGTGACGGCCGCCGCCATCGCCCGCAGGGTCGGACTGCCCGCCCGTGTCACCACGATCCTCCAGGGCGAGTCCCTGGTGAACGACGCCACCGCGATCACCGCCTTCAAGGTCGCCCTGGCCGCCGCCGTCGGCGAGGGCATGAGCTGGGGCGCCGGCATCGGCGAGTTCCTGCTGGCGGCCGGCGGGGGAGTCGGCGTCGGACTGGTCCTGATGGTGCCGCTGCACTGGCTGCGCACCCACCTCAGGGAGGCGCTGCTCCAGAACACCCTGTCGCTGCTGATCCCCTTCGTCGCGTACGCGGCGGCGGAGCGGGTGCACGCCTCGGGGGTGCTCGCCGTGGTCGTCGTCGCGCTGTACCTGGGGCACCGCTCCTGGCAGGTGGACTTCGCGACCCGGCTCCAGGAGGCGGCGGTCTGGAAGATGGTCGCCTTCGTCCTGGAGTCCTCGGTGTTCGCGCTCATCGGCCTCCAGCTGCCCTTCGTGCTGCGGGAACTCGGCGCGTACGGCGTCACCGAGGCGGCCGGTTACGCGGTCGCGGTGTTCGCCGCGGTGGTCGTGGTGCGCTTCGTCTGGGTCTACCCGGCGACCTACCTCCCGCGCCGGCTCCTGAGGCGGATCAGGGAGCGCGAGCCCGCGATGCCGTGGACCTCGCCGCTGATCGTCAGCTGGGCCGGGATGCGCGGGGTCGTCTCGCTCGCCATCGCCTTCTCCGTCCCGATGGCCACGCACGACGGGGAGCCCTTCCCGGCCCGCAGCCTCGTGCTGTTCCTGACCTTCACCACCGTCATCGGCACGCTGGTCGTCCAGGGGCTCACCCTGCCCGTCCTGGTGCGGGTGCTGAAGCTGCCGGGACGCGACCCGACGGCCGAGACACTGGCCGAGGCGCAGGCGCAGAGCGAGGCGTCCACCGCCGCCGAGGCCCGGCTGGACGCCCTGCTGGCCGACCCGCGCAACCAGCTGCCCGGACCCCTCGCGGACCGGCTGCGCACCGTCATGGAACGGCGCCGCAACGCCGTGTGGGAGCGGCTCGGGGCGTTCGACCCGGTCACCGGCGAGTCGGCGGACGACACCTACCGGCGTCTGGCACGCGAGATGATCGGGGCCGAGCGCGAGGTCTTCGTCCGGCTCAGGGACGAACGGCGGATCGACGACGAGATGCTGCGGACCCTGCTGCGCCGGCTGGACCTGGAGGAGGCCGCGGCCTACCGGGAGACGGACGGGTCCTGAAGGGGGCCGGGCCTCCCCGTGATCACCGCGGCGACCGCCGATCCCGGCGCGAAGGCGCCCTCGGCGGCCAGCGTGGTCAGCGCGTACAGCAGTTTGGCGACGTAGAGGCGTTCGA
This sequence comes from Streptomyces nitrosporeus, assembly GCF_008704555.1. Lineage (NCBI taxonomy): Bacteria > Bacillati > Actinomycetota > Actinomycetes > Kitasatosporales > Streptomycetaceae > Streptomyces > Streptomyces nitrosporeus. Next base: position 2,482,302 of record NZ_CP023702.1, on the reverse strand, counting down.
CGGGCAGTCCGTGCCGGTCCTCGAAGTCCTCGGCGAAGGCGTGCAGTTCCGGTGTCGTACGGGCGTAGCCGCCGAAGTGGAAGCGCTCGTCCAGCGACCACCGCCCGGCGGGCCCGCCGAACGCCTCCCGCTGGAGGCCGCGCACGGCGGCCCCGAGGAAACCGCCCCGCAGCACCGGTATGCCCAGGGCGCGCTGCCCGGACCCGAGCCCTGCGGCCAGCCCGGCCAGGGTGCCGCCGGTGCCGCAGGCCACCGCGACCGTACCGGCGGCCTGCCCGGCCCGCCCGGTCTGTCCGGACAGCTCGCGGCCGAGCTCCGCGCAGCCCCGCGCGGCGGCGGCGTTGCTGCCGCCCTCCGGGACGACCGCGCAGTCCCCGAAGAGGTCCAGCAGGCCGTCCAGGACCTCGGGGGAGCCCTTCGCGCGGTAGGCCGCCCGGTCCACGAAGTGCAGGCGCATCCCGTCCTCGGCGCACCGGGCGAGGGACGGGTTCAGCGGGCGGTGCGCCAGCTCGTCCCCCCGTACGACACCGATGGTGGGGAAGCCGAGGAGCCGCCCGGCCGCGGCGGTGGCCCGCAGGTGGTTGGAGTAGGCCCCGCCGAAGGTCAGCACGGTACGCCCCGCGGCGGCCCGCAGATTGGGGGCGAGTTTGCGCCACTTGTTGCCCGGCAGATCCGGGTGGATCAGGTCGTCCCGTTTCAGCAGCAGAGCCACCCCGTACCGGGTGAAACGCTCGTCGCGGATCTCCTCCAGCGGGGAGGGGAGCCGGGGGCGGAGTGCGAGGGCGGGATCCACGGGCCGGTTCACCCGGCCATTGTCGCCCCGGCCGGGGCGCGCCCCCTCACAGGGGCCGGGGGCCCCGGCCCCACAGCTCCTCCGCATGCTCGGCGAAGCGGTCGGACATCCCGCCGTCTCCCCTGGCGGCGCAGGTGGAGGAGTGGGGAGTCGTGTCCGACGAGCCGGGCCAGATGAGGTGTGACGAGTGCGTCGTGATCGAAGCGGAACACAGCCAGGGATACATGGTTCACCGCGTCCTCGGCATGGCTGAAACGCGTCTCCATATGGCAGTCATGGTGCGCGTCAGCCGTGAGGCGCTCCAGGTCGAGATCGACCAGAAGCGGGCCGTGCGGAGGAGCGGGCGGAGCGCTGGCCGCGGCGCTGGACCTTGGGAGCGGTCGGGCCGGCGCTAGTGGTCGTGGGCGTCCTGGCGGCGGCCCCGGGGGTGCGGGACCCGGAGGGGTTCGGCACCGTGGTGCCGGTGGCACTGGCGGTGCTCGCCCTTGCCCGGCCGGTGGCCTGACGGGCGTACCGGTCCGGTGCTCCCGCGATGAAGGAGCCCGCCCAGGGCGCCGGCTCCGCGGGGTTTTCGGGGTGAGACGCGATTCCGCACCCCTCGGGGCGACGAACATGTTCGTTACGATCGAGGTATGACTGCGAAGCGAGAACCGATCAGCCGGCGTGAGCGCCCCGCGAAGCCGGCCCTGACGCGGTGGGGGATCGTCGATGCGGCGGTGCGGGTCATGCGGTCCGAGGGGCTGGAGAAGGTGACCATGCGGCGCCTGGCCCAGGAGTTGGACACCGGCCCGGCCTCGCTCTACGTCTACGTGGCCAACACCGCCGAGCTGCACGCGGCGGTGCTGGACGCGCTCCTGGGCGAGGTGGAGCTGTCCACCGACCGGCCTGGGACCGGCTGGCGTGAGGATCTCGTCGCGGTCCTCACCTCCTACACCCGTCTGCTCTTCGAGCATCCTCAGCTGGCCCGCTCCGCCCTGGTCGCACGCCCCAGCGGCGCGAACTACCTCGACCTGGTCGAACGCCTTCTGCTGTTGCTCTCCCGCAGCGGCGCCCCACGCGAGCAGGTCGCCTGGGGCGTGGACAGCCTCCTGCAGTACGCGACCGCGACCGCGGCGGAGCACGCTACGCAGGAACACGAGCCGATGAGCCAGGGCGACTGGGACGCGCTCACCCGTGCCGCGCACGGGGTGGACGAGGCCGGGCACCCGATGATCAAGGCGCACCTGCCGACACTGCTGTCCGGCACCCAGGACGCCCGCCTGTCCTGGGGCCTCAACGTCGTGATCAACGGGATCATCCACACCCCGGTACCGGATACCACCGGCTGAGCTCTCGCGGATTCCCGCTGCCGGCAGACGGTCCGCGCGCGAAGGCCGCGGGAGGGGTCGCGGCACACCCACTGAAGAACTTGTTCGTAACGAACATGTTCGTTACGGTGGAGGGGCAGGCTGATGAGGGCGCCTGCGGCATCGTCCCCCACCCCCAGGAGGCCTCCCATGGGCACGCACCACCCCATCGCGATCATCGGCGGAGGCCTCGGTGGCCTCACCGCCGCCCGCGTTCTGTACGTGAACGGCATCGAGGCGGCCGTCTTCGAGCTGGAGCCGTCCAGGGAGGCCCGCACCCAGGGCGGCATGCTCGACATCCACGAGGAGAACGGCCAGAAGGCCCTGCACGCCGCCGGCCTCCATGACGGCTTCCTCAAGATCATCCACGAGGGCGGCCAGGCCATGCGCCTGCTCGGCCCCGACGGCACCGTCCACGTCGCGGAAGAGGACGACGGTACCGGCGGCCGGCCCGAGGTCGACCGCGGCGACCTGCGCGACCTGCTCCTCGACTCCCTGCCCGACGGCACAGTCCACTGGGGCAGGAAGGTCACCGGAGCCCGCGCCCAGGAGGGCGGACGCCACGAGGTGACCTTCGCCGACGGCTCCACCATCACCACCGACCTGCTGATCGGCGCCGACGGCGCCTGGTCACGCGTCCGTCCCCTGCTCTCCGAGGCTGTGCCCGCCTACACCGGCATCTCCTTCGTGGAGACCGACCTGCTGGAGGCCGAGACCCGCCACCCGCGCAGCGTGGCCGTCGTCGGCAGCGGGTTCTTCATCTGCCTCGGCGGCGAGCGCGGCTTCCTCGCCCACAAGGAGACCGACGGCAGTGTCCACGTCTATACCGCCCTCAAAGCGGACGAGGGCTGGCTGGACACGGTCGACTTCACCGATCCGCCGGCCGCCAAGCAGGCCGTGCTCGCCCACTTCGAGGGCTGGGACGAGACCCTGCGCGGCCTGATCGCCGACGCGGACACCATGACCCCGCGCCGTATCCACGCACTGCCGGTGGGCCACCGCTGGGATCGCGCGCCGGGTGTGACCCTGCTCGGCGACGCCGCTCACGTGATGTCGCCCTTCGCCGGAGAGGGCGCGAACCTCGCCATGCTCGACGGCGCCGAACTCGCCTCGGCCGTCGCCACCCACCCCGGCGACACCGAGGCCGCCCTGACCGCCTACGAGGAAGCCCTCTTCCCGCGCAGCGAAGCCTCCGCCGCCGACTCCGCCCAGAGCCTGGAGACGATGTTCGGCCCGCAGGGCCTGGAGGAGATGACGGCGCTCTTCACCACCGGACCGGCGGCCCGGTGACCCCCGGCCACGCAGCGGCGGGCCCGCCGGCCTTCCCCACGGCGCCGGTGCGCCCGCCGCACGCGGCTCTCCCCCCGCCCGGAAAGCTCTCGCCCACAGGAGTCACGTTGCCGAAGACCGCGATCATTCTCAGCAGCACCTGCACCCGCACCGGCCGCGGCCCCGGGTGGGTACGCGGCCGCGCCTTCCGGCTCCTGGCCGGCCTCCCCTGTTCTTCCCCAGCCGGACCGGCTTCGTCGACGCCCCGCCCCCAGGCCCTGCCGGATCCTGCCCGCGCATCTCGTCGAGCGTGCACATCTGCACCTGCACGACCCCGCATCTCGTCGCGAGAATCCAGAATGCCGGGTACCCCGCGGAGCCCAGCGATCAGATGGGCCCCGCTGCCTCCCCCGGTGCCGGGTGTGCGGCGGCAAGTACGAGAAGCCGTGGCGCCGGACCAGCAGCACACCCATCAGCCGGACAAGCCACCCAGAGAAGTGAAAACCCGACCAGGAAGCTACTTGCGGGTTACTTGTCACCTGGTTCGCCGCTCGTTAACGGCATCCCAGGATGGCTCTCTGCCTGACGGAGGCCCTGACGGCTCCAGATGGCCCTGCGTGCTCATCCGGCGCCGGAAGGGACAGCGGCAAAGGAGGGCGGGGCCGGCCGGTCCCGCTCTTCTCCACTTACCCGGGGATGCGCCCGTACCGGGTGAAACGCTCGTCGGGGACCTCCTCCAGCGGGGAGGGGAGCCGGGGGCGGAGTACGGGGGCGGGGTCCACGGGCCGGTTCACCCGGCCATTGTCGCCCCGGCCGGGGCGCGCCCCCTCGCAGGGGTCGGGGCACGCCCCCGGCCGGGGCGGCGGTCCGGGGTCACTTCAGCCGGTCGTGGATGCGGGCGCGCATCGCGGTCATCGAGAAGCCGCGCGGGTCCACCTTGCCGGGCTGCCACTCCCGGTGGCCGATCACCGAGGGGGCGTCCCAGCGGTGGAAGCGGCAGACGGCGGCGGCGGCCCGCTCGATGGCCTCCAGCTGGGCGTCGGGCCACGGGTCGTCGCCGTCGCCGAGGTTCTCGCACTCGAACCCGTAGAAGTGGCGGTTCCCGTCGGTGTTGCTCTCGTTGTCGGTGGGCAGCCGCTTCTCGGCGATGACGGCGCGCAGGACGTCGTCGTCGCCGAGACCGGCGTGGTTGGCGCGTCCGTAACCGACCAGGTGGACCCGGCCGTCCTTGGTGATCACGCCGTGGCAGAGGGGGCCCGGCAGGCCCGCGTACCCCTTGCGGCAGATGTCGACGGTACGGGAGGTGCCCTTGGTGGCGGTGTGATGGAGCATCACCCCGTGTACCGGGCCCCAGGGCCCTTTGTGGTTGCGGTTGTGGGTGCGCCAGTCGCCCACCTGGACGACGGTGAGTCCTTCGTTCTTCAGGGCCTTGAGGAACTTGCTCGCGGACATGGGTGACGACATGGCCGGCTCCTTCGGTACGTGGGGAGTGTGCCCTCTATACCGCTTGTACCGGAATGCCGCTCTCCGGGCTACAGGGTCGCGTTCTGTGCGAAGCCGTGTGCGAGCCGATCCGGACAGCCCGCGAGCGTCCGGGCGTACGGAGGGGGTCAGCCCTGGGCCAGCCACAGGTCGGGGCCGAAGACCTCGTAGTGGATGTCCGAGGCCGCGACACCCTTGGCCAGCAGCTGGCCGCGGACCGCGCGCATGAAGGGCAGGGGGCCGCAGAGGTAGGCGTGGGTGCCGGGGGAGAGGGGGACGTCGCTCAGGTCGACGAGGCCGGAGCGCTGCGCCGGCTGGCCGGGCTCGGGGTGCTCGTACCAGAAGTGGGCGGTGGCGTCGGGGAGTTCGCCGGCGAGGGCCAGGTGGCCGGCCCGCAGGGCGTGCCCGGCGGGAGACCGGTCGCCGTGTACGACGGTGACAGGCGAGCGGTGTTCCTCGGCCACGAGCTGTTCGAGCATGGCGAGGATCGGGGTGCAGCCGATGCCGGCGGAGGCGAGGAGCAGCGGTGCGCCGGTGTCCTCCAGCACCAGGTCGCCGTACGGTACCGAGACGCGCAGCCGGTCGCCCTCGCGCAGCCGGGTGTGCAGGTGCCGGGAGACCTCGCCCTCGGGCGAGCCCTCGTCGCGGACCCGCTTGACGCTGAAGGAGCGGAGTTCGGCGCCGGGGGCGCCGGTGAGGCTGTACTGGCGTATCTGGTGGGCGCCGTCGGCGAGTTCCACCTGGACGGAGACGTACTGGCCGGGGCGGAAGGCGGGGGCCGGGGTCCCGTCGGCGGGGGTGATCCGGAAGGTGGCCACGTCCTCGGTGTCCTCGGTGCGGGAGACCACGGTCCACTCGTGCCACACGTCGCCGGCGGCCACGCCCCGCTGGGCGTAGAGGCGTTCCTCCAGGGCGATCAGGGCGTTGGCCATCAGCCAGTAGACCTCGTCCCAGGCGGCGGCGACCTCGGGGGTGACCGCGTCGCCGAGGACCTCGGCGATCGCCGCGAAGAGGTGGGTGTGCACGATCTCGTACTGCGGGGCGGTGATGCCCAGGGAGGCGTGCTTGTTGGCTATCCGGCTCAGCATCACGTCCGGGCGGGTGTCCGGGTGCTCCACGAGGTGCGTGGCGAAGGCGGCTATGGAGCCGGCCAGCGCCTGGCGCTGGGTGCCGGACGCCTGGTTGCCCCGGTTGAACAGGTCCCGGAGCAGCTCCGGGTGGGCGTCGAACAGCTTCCGGTAGAAGAGGTCGGCGATGTCACCGATGGCCGCTCCGACTGCGGGGAGGGTGGCTTTGACGGTGGCGGTCGACGTCTCGGAGAGCATCGGGTGACTCCTCGGTTGCGAGTGGGCGGGCCGGCCGTGGCGGCCGGACTCTAATTGGTATGTGAAATGCGTATTTTTGGGCGGCGGAACCGGCCCGTGGTGGAACCGGTGCGCGGTGGGGCGCGCGTGGAGGGGGCCGGGGCGGATCAGCCGGGTGCGGGGCCGCTGCTGATGCCGACGAGGACCGGGCCGGTGGGGGAGGAGGTGAGGTCCCCGACCGTGAGCGGGTCGAGGGTGGCGTAGAAGGCGTCCTCGGCCAGGCGCAGGGCGGAGCGGAGGCGGCAGGCTGAGCGCAGGGGGCAGGGGGAGCTGCCTTCGCAGTCGACGACCTCTCCCGGTCCTTCCAGTTCGCGCACCAGGCCGCCGATGGAGGCGGACCGGCCGGCGGACGTGAGGGCCAGGCCCCCGCCGCGGCCGCGGCGTGCGTCGACCAGGCCGAGGTGCTGGAGGCGGGCGACGACCTTGGCCGCGTGGGTGTACGGCACCTGCATGGTGGCCGCCACCTCCCGGGTGGTCGGCAGGTCCCCGCTCTCCGTGGTGACGGCCAGGCGCATGAGCACCCGGAGCGCCACGTCGGTGAATCTGGTCAGCCGCATGGGGGTCACAGTAGATAACTTGCATCTCCTATGCAACTTAAGGCGCGCGGACAGCGACGCCGGCAGCCTGCCCAGTTCGAAGCTGATTAATCGCACTCTTTTGTGTAATAGCGCGTGGCACCCCCTGCTGAAAGGCTTCTTCACGCAGGTCAGCCCATGATTGAGAGGATGTCGGATGTCCGTTGGTGAAGAGGTTCGCAACACGCAGCCGCCGCAGCAGAGTCTCGGCACGGCGGCCGCGCGGAACCTCGCGACGACGACCAAGTCCGCCCCGCAGATGCAGGAGATCACCTCCCGGTGGCTGCTGCGCATGCTGCCGTGGGTGCAGGTACAGGGCGGGACCTACCGGGTGAACCGGCGGCTGAGCTATTCGGTCGGGGACGGGCGGGTGACCTTCGTCCAGACCGGCGACCGGGTCGCCGTCATCCCCGCGGAGCTCGGCGAACTTCCCGCTCTGCGGGACTTCGAGGACGAGGAGGTGCTCGCCGAGCTGGCCCGCAGGTGCGAACAGCGCGATGTGGCCGCCGGCGAGGTGCTCGCGACGGCGGGGGACGCGGCGGACCGCGTCTACCTGCTGGCACACGGCAAGGTGGAGAAGACCGGCACCGGCCTCTACGGCGACGAGACGGTGCTCGGGGTCCTCGCCGACGGTGCCTATTTCGGTGACCGCGCCCTGATCGACGGGGACGCCTCGTGGGAGTACACCACGCGCGCCGTCACCGCCTGCACCTTGCTGACCCTCAGCCGTGCGGACGTGCTCAACCTCGCCGAACGCGCGGATTCGCTCCGCACCCATCTCGCCGGACTGCTGAACATCCCGCAGCAGCGGACCAACCACTACGGCGAGGCGGCGATCGACCTGTCGGCCGGGCACGTGGGGGAGAGCGTCATCCCGCACACGTTCGTCGACTACGAGGCGGCGCCCCGGGAGTACGAACTGAGCGTCGCGCAGACCGTGCTGAAGGTGCACAGCCGGGTCGCCGACCTCTACAACCAGCCGATGAACCAGACCGAGCAGCAGTTGCGGCTCACGGTCGAGGCGCTGCGCGAGCGCCAGGAACACGAGATCATCAACAACCGCGAGTTCGGACTGCTCAACAACTGCGACTACGGGCAGAGGATCCAGCCGCACGACGGGGTTCCCGGTCCCGACGACATGGACGAGCTCCTCTCCCGCCGGCGCGGCTCCAAGCTGTTCCTCGCCCACCCGCGCGCCATCGCCGCCTTCGGGCGGGAGTGCAGCAAGCGCGGGCTGGTGCCGGAGAGCGTGGACGTCGGCGGCCATCACGTGCCCGCCTGGCGCGGCGTACCGATCTTCCCGTGCAGCAAGATCCCGGTGTCCGAGGCCCGCACGTCCTCGATCATCTGCATGAGGACCGGGGAGGCGGACCAGGGGGTCATCGGGCTCCAGCAGAGCGGCATCCCGGACGAGATCGAGCCGAGCCTGTCGGTCCGCTTCATGGGCATCGACGAGCAGGCGATCATCTCCTACCTGGTGACCGCCTACTACTCCGCCGCGATCCTGGTGCCGGACGCCCTCGGCGTACTGGAGAACGTCGAGGTGAGCCGCTGGCGTTGACCCCCGGCGGCCCCGGGGTGGACCAGGGCGGTGCCCGCCCCGCCCGCCCCGGGGCCGTGTGCGGCGCAGGCCGCGTCCGGCCGCGACCACGGCGCCCGTGAGGCGCCAGGAAGGACTGACCGTGTCCATGACCAGTACGGGCACCGCGACGGAAGGGCACGAGGCGGCGGCGCTCCTGGAGCGCACCCGCGATGCCGTCGGCCCGCACCTCAGAGCGGCGGTGGAGACGCTGCCCGGAGCGATCCGCAGGGTCGCCCTCTACCACTTCGGCTGGCAGGACGCGGACGGCACACCCACCGCGGGGCCGTCCGGCAAGGCCATCAGACCCGCGCTCGTCCTCGCCGCCGCCCGGGCGCTGGGCGGTGACGCGGAGTCGGCGATGCGGGCGGCCGTGGCGGTGGAGCTCGTCCACAACTTCACTCTGCTCCACGACGACGTCATCGACGAGGACACCACCCGGAGGCACCGGCCCACGGCATGGGCCCTGTTCGGAGTGCCCGACGCGGTCATCGCGGGTGACGCCCTGCTCGCCCTCGCGCAGCGGCTGCTGGCGGAGGACCCGCACCCCGCGGCCATGGAGGCGGCGGCCCGGCTCTCCGCCTGCGTGATCGAACTGTGCGCCGGGCAGCAGGCCGACTGCGCGCTGGAGGAGCGCGAACCCCGCGACGTCACCCTCGACGAGTGCCTCGCGATGGCCACCGCCAAGACGGGCGCCCTGCTCGGCTGCGCCTGCGCTCTCGGCGCCCTGTACGCCGGGGCCGACGGGGGGACGGTCAGGAGCATGGACGGTTTCGGCCGGGAGTCCGGTCTGGCCTTCCAGTTCATCGACGACCTGATCGGCATCTGGGGGGACACCGGCCGCACCGGCAAACCGGTCGGCGCGGACCTCGCCGCCCACAAGAAATCCCTGCCGGTGGTGGCCGCGCTCACCTCGGGTACACCGGCCGCCGGTGAACTGGCCGCGCTCTACGGGGGCCCCATGAACACGCCCGGCGAGGTCGGCCGGGCGGCGGAGGTGATCGAGCGGGCCGGCGGCCGGGACTGGGCACAGGAGTGCGCGGCCGACCGGATGGCGCGGGCCGTGCACCACCTCTCCCGCGCCGTGCCCGATCCGGCCACCGCCGAGGAGCTGCTGGCCCTGGCGGAGTTCGTGACGCGCAGGACGCACTGAAGGCCGGCCGGACACCGGCTGAAGGCGCACCGAGGACGCGCTGAGGGAGTGGGGCATCTGTTCCCGGTGCGCACCGGGAACAGATGCCCCCCCTCCCGCAGGGCGGCGCCGATGACCGGCTTCCGTCGCCAACCCTAGGATCTCGTATGCCAGTTGAGATCATCACGAGGGTACTGAGGGGCGGGGCCGGTCATGGGCGTACGGATACGGCAGGCGGACGGGCGGGACAGGGACCGGATCGTGGCGATCCTGGAGGAGGCGTTCCACCACGACCCGGTGAGCAGCTGGGTGTTTCCCGAGGAGACGCACCGGAAGGCGGTGCACGGCAGGTTCCTCGGTGTCTTCGCCGACGTCGCGCTGGCCGAGGGGCGGGTCGACCTGCTGGAGGACGGCACGGCCGCCGCCCTCTGGCTTCCGGTGCCGGCGGGTGAGCCCGAGGGGGAGGACACCACGCCCGCGCTGATGCGGGAGACCGCCGACCCCGACAACGAGCGGGCCGAACTGGTGGGCAGGCTGACCGGTGCCGTCCACCCGCACGACCGTGCCCATGAGTACCTGCTGATGATCGGCGTCCTTCCCGGGTGCCAGGGCGAAGGCATCGGGGAGGCGCTGATCGCCGGAGTCCTGGAACGCTGCGACCGGGAGGGCGTCCCCGCCTATCTGGAGGCGAGCAGCGAGCGCAGCCGCGGGCTCTACGAACGTCTCGGCTTCGCCTTCACGGGCCGGACGGTGGAGCTTCCCGGCGGACCTTCGATGTGGCCCATGTGGCGTGAACCCCGCGGTGTCTGACTACCGCTCCTACCAGGCGTTTCGCCGTACGGGCCCGGGGCGGCCGACGGGAGGGGAGGGCGGCAGGGGGCGGGGCGGGGGAAGCGGCTACAGTCCCTGCTCATGACAGATGAGTCGTGGGCAGGCTGGTACCGGGACCGTCACGGTTCCGAGGCCGTCATCCTCACCACAGACGGACGGCAGCTCCGCGTCCGGGTCCGGGGGACGGACTTCGAGGGGGAGAGCTTCGACAGCCTCGGCCCGGTGGCCGGACCGCCGCCCGAAGCGGGACTGTTCGACCTGGCGGACGGGGTCCTCGGGGACTGCGTACTGGAGTGGGACCTGCCGCTGCCGGTCCTGGTGGCCGGCACGGTCCGGCAGGCCACGCTCAGCTGCCTGCTGTCGCTGCGCCGCGCCGACCCGGACCTGTACCTCGCCCTCCACCTGGACGGAGCGGTGTATGAATCCAACAGGGCGGAGGGCGACTTCGCCTCGGCCCTGGCCACGATCCGGCGCATCCTGCCCCCGGACATGCATCTGCAGATATGCGCGGCCTGCGCCCTGTCCGGCTACTTGCCGGCGCCGGCCCGGCGGATCTCCGGAGGGCTCGGCTGCTTCCGTGACGCGAAGGACGCCTACCGGGACGCGGCCGAGGACACCGACCTCGCGGCCCTGTGGGAGCGGCGCACCGGACTGGTCCAGGAGATATGGAGCTGCCGGGAGTTCGACCCCCGCCCGACGGCCGACAGCGATCCCCGGCAGCTGGGCGCCTTCCTGCCCGAACCGGCCTGAAGCGCGAGGGCCCGGGAAGCCGGCTCCTGGCCCCTGACGCCCCGTCACCGGAACACCGGTGGCGGGGCGTCTTCGTGTGCCGGCGGAAGGTTCGTTGTCTTGTTCGCATTGTTCTACTAGCATGCGAACAACGGAGGTATGCATGAACCATCGGAAACTCGTGTACGCGGCTCTCGGCGCCCTGCCGTTCGTCCTCGTCGTCCTCACCGACCTCGCCCTTGTCGTCGCGGTCGGCGACCGGCTCCCCGGCCGGGTCGCCAGTCACTTCTCGTTCTCCGGGAAGGCCGACGGGCACACCGGCCGGACGGTGTTCCTCCTCGTCACGGTGGCACTGCCGGTCCTGCTCGGCGCCGTGTGGTCCTTCCTGGCCGCCCGTGACACCTTCCGCGGGGGCCGGGCGTACGACGGCTTCCTCGTCAGCGGATACGCCGTGGCCGGTTTCACCGGCTATCTGACGGCCGCCACCCTGCTGGCCAACGTCGACACGGCCGACGGCGGACCGGCCGCCGCCCTCTCCCCCTGGCAGATGGCCGCCGCCGCCGGCACGGCGGTCGCCGCCGCCGCGCTGGGACTGCTGGCGAACCGGCTGCTGCCCGCCCCGCCGGACGGCCCGGAGGGACACGAGGGGGCCGGGCGCGGGGCCCGTATCGCGCTGGCCGAGGGCGAGGTCGCGGGCTGGGTCCGGGGCACCACCTCCTGGTGGCCGGCGCTGGGTGCCGTCGCGCTCGCGGCCGGCGGGGTCGCCGTGACGGTGGAGGCGGGACCGGCGGCGGGGCTGCCCCTGGTCGTGGTGGGCGCGTTCCTCGTGACCTTCAGCCGCCCGAACGTCACGGTGGACCGGCGTGGACTCACCGTCTCGGGACTGCTCCCCTGGCCCCGGGTACGCATACCGCTGGAGCGGGTCGAGGGCGCCACGAGCCGCGAGGTCAAGGCCCTCGGCGAGTACGGAGGGTGGGGATACCGCATCCGGCCCGGGGGCTCGGGCGTCATCCTCCGGTCCGGTGAGGCCATCGTGGCCAGGCTGAAGGGCGGCCGGGAGTTCACCGTCACGATCGACGACTCCGCCACCGGGGCCGCGCTGCTGAACACCCTGGCCGGCCGCGACCGAGGGGAGAGCTGACCGTGCTCTTCCGGGTCGATCCCTCGTCCGCGGTACCGCTCGGCGACCAGATCGCCGCCTGTGCCCGCCGCGCCGTGGCCGACGGCTCGGTGGCGGCCGGCGAGCGCCTGCCGGCGGCCCGCGCGCTCGCGGACTCCCTGGGGGTCAACGTCCACACCGTGCTGCGCGGCTACCAGCGGCTGCGCGAGGAAGGACTGATCGAACTGCGCAGAGGCCGGGGCGCGGTGGTCACCGCGGGGGCCTCCCCCCTCCGGGCACAGCTGCTGGACTCGGTCCGTACGGCCGTCGCCCAGGCCAGGGAGCTGGGCATGGCGGAGAACGATCTGCTGGCCCTGGTCCGTACCGAGCTGAACGCCTGAGCGGTAGGCGATATGGGCACGGGGCCGCTCCGCGACGTCGCGGAGCGGCCCCGTGCGCCGGGGTGCCTGGTTCCGGTCAGGAGGCGGCGCGGGCCACGGCCGCCGCGAAGCCGTACTGCCAGAGGGTGTTGACCCGGGAGCGCTCGGCCGCGTTCGGGTAGGCGTTGGTGCAGGACGTGCCGGGGCCGCCGCCCGACATCAGCTCGCTGCACGGGCCGCTGTAGTGGTCGGGCAGCCCGAGGACGTGGCCCGTCTCGTGCGCGGTGACCCGGGTGGAGTTGTACTGCCGGTTCTGGGCGTAGTCCAGGAAGATGTAACCGCTGCCGTGGCCGTTGGTGCTGGCGTAGGAGCCACGGGAGTCGTTGCCCTCGTAGTAGGCGAAGTCCGCGTTCGAGCCCTCCTGGAGCTTCACGTTGCTGACCGAGCTGTTCCAGATGCTGGTACTGGCCGCTATCTGGCTGCGGAAACTGGGGGCGTTCGCCGCGCTGTAGACCACGGTGACCACCTGGGCGCCGGGGTTGGCGGCGCGCTTCTCGGCGACCGACTTCACCACGGCCTCGAAGAACGCCCGGTTCGCGGCGGCGTTCTCGCTCGATCCGGCGTACGCGGCGTAACCCGCCTCGGCGGTGGCCGAGGACGCGGCGGGCGCCGACGGGGCCGCGGTGGCGGCGACCGCGGGTGAGATGCCGAGCGTCGCGGCGAGTCCGAGTCCGGCGACGGCCGACACCAGGGCGGTTCGGGGGTGTCCCATGGGGGGTTTCTCCTGCCTGTCCGGTGGATCACCGTCCGGTGAACGGACGGTGGGGGGTGGAGGTACGCAGAGAGTGTGGGCCCGCCCGGGCCGCCGCGGATGATGTCAGCAGGCGATAGCGCGGCCCTATCACCGGCCCCCGGCCACGGTCGGCGCGGGCCCGCACCCGTGTGGCCGGTCCGGCGCCCCCCCCGGGGTGAAGCGGAGGGCCAACCGCCCCTGGCTCGAAGCGCGTTGTGCGCGGGGCGCGGGCGGGAGGGGCATCTGGCGCCGGGCGTACGAACGGCCCTACGCTCATCGGCATGGAGCTCGAGGTGCGTCACCTCAGGGCGCTCTGCGCCATCGCCGACGCGGGCAGCCTGCACCAGGCGGCACGGCGGCTGGGCGTCAGCCAGCCCGCGCTGACCACCCAACTCCAGCGGATCGAGAGGGCCCTGGGAGCGGAGCTGTTCAGCCGCGGACGTACGGGCTGCCGGCCGACCCTGCTCGGACGCACCGTGCTCAGCCGGGCCCGCCCCCTCGTCGAGGGCATGTCCTCGCTGGTCGGCGCCGCACTCGCCGAAGCCGAGGCGGCCCGCGCGGACGGCCCCCGGCTGCGCATCGGCTCCACCGCGAGCCGGGTCATCGGCGGCTGGCTGCGCCGCCTGCGGGTACGGCTGCCCGGTACCGACATCTCCCTCAGGGTCGATGTCTCCGCCACCGCGCTGCTGCACGCGGTGGCCGGGGGCCGGCTCGACATCGCGTTCGTGCACGAGGTCGAGGGGTGCCCCCTGGACGTACCGGAAGGGCTTGTACAACGCGTACTCGTGGAGCGCGAGCCGCAGTTCATCTCCCTCGCGCGTGACCACCCCGCGGCCGCGCAGCCCGTGGTGGACCTGGACGACCTGGCCGGGGACCGCTGGATGGTCGACCCCTCGGTCGACGGCGAGTGGGACGGGGTCCGCCGGGTACTGGGCGCGGCCGGCCTGGACCCGCCGGTCCTGCACGGCGACTACCTCACGGCGGCGTCACTCGTCGTCCTCGGCGAGGCGGTCGCCCCCTGCCAGCCCACCTCCGGCCCCCGCGACGACATGGCGATCCGCCCCCTGCGCGGCGACCCGCTCGCGGTACGGCTCCTGCTGGTGGCACACCCGGACACCGGCATGGACGCGGCCTACGAGGAGCTGGAGGCGGCCTACCGCGAGGCGGCCCAGCGGGCGGCCGCCTACCACCAGTGGCTGCTGAGACACCACAGCCCGCTGGCACGGGCGGTCTGACGGGCCGGGCCGGCCCCGCGGGCGGGGCGGTCAGCCTCCCTCGGCCCCGGTCTGGCGGGAACGCAGCGCCCTGACCTTGTGGAGGTTGCCGCAGTGCTCCATGGAGCACCAGCGACGGCGTCCGGGGCGCGAGGTGTCGACGTAGACGAGGTGGCAGTTCTCGGAGGCGCAGGTGCGTATGCGGTGCGCGAAAGGGCCGGTCAGGAGCTCGACGGCATCGCGGGCGACGGTGGACGCCAGGCGGGCGCCGGTGAGGGGCCCGGTCCACCGCCGCTCCCCCTCCGCCGTGACGGCGGGTGCCAGGGCCGGACGGGCGGCCGCCTCGTTGACGGCCTCCAGGTCACCGGCCGGGTACGGCTCACCGTGCGTACGGGCGAGAACCACCCCGAACAACGCGTCACGCAGCCCGCGCGCCGCGGCCACCTCGTCCGCCGAGATCTCCAGCACGGGCGTCGGGGTCAGCCGCGACCGGTCCGCCCAGGCGGCCAGGTCGGCGGGCTCGCGCAGGACCTCGTACCGGCTGTAGGGGCCGGGGCCGCCGGTGGTCAGCAGCTCCAGGCACAGCGCGCCGGGGTCGAACCGGTAGGCGGCACCGGTACGGGAGTACAGCGTCAGCCCGGTAGTTGCGGCGGAGTTCATGTAACCAATATAACTGGTTACATGACGTTGAGTTGGAAGCTGGTCATCGACAGCGCGAACGCCCCCGCCCTCGCGGACTTCTGGGCCGCGGCCCTGGAGTACGAGGTGGAGGACCCCGACGCCCTCATCGGGCAACTGCTGGCCGCCGGACACATCGGCGAGGAAGCGGTCACCGAGCACCGCGGCCGCAGGACCTTCCGCGGCTACGCCGCGATCCGCCACCCCGAGGACCCCTTCGACGAGACCAGCGGCGTCGGCCGCGGGCGGCGGCTCCTCTTCCAGGACGTACCCGAGGCCAAGACGGGCAAGAACCGCCTGCACATCGACGTCCACAGCGAACCCGGCGGCCTCGACGCGCTGGTGGCGAGGCTGGAGGGCCTGGGGGCGACCCGGGTACGGGAGGTGGACAAGGGCCCGGCCGGCCACTGGTGGGTCATGCGGGACCCGGAGGGCAACGAGTTCTGCGCGGCGTAGGGCGCGCCCCGGAAGTCCCGCCTGCGGGGCGGCAGTCCGCGGGCGACAACGGAACGCCCCTGCCGCACCGGCCCGCCGCGCAAGCGCGGTACCACCGGAACCGGAGGGGCGAAGACGACCGCGCCCGGCCGCCGCGACCGCCGTGTCCGGCGGCCCGGGGGCCGGGCGCGGGTGGGCGGACGGCGCGGCCCGCTGGATCGCGGGGCGCATGGTCCGGCCGGAGGCCAGGCATGCTTGGTCTCCTAGTAAGGGGCCGGGTCGGTGACCTGCGGGGATTTTCCCTGTGGGGCGCTGACCTGGCCTTTTGCTGTTGGCTGGCGATGGGGTGCGACGGTCCTGAGCGGGCGTCCTGCGGACTGTGTGCGGACTGCTTCGCTCTGGCTGTGAGGTGTCGGCGCCTCAGCACTTGGAGCTGAGGCGCTGCGTGGGCGAGAGCGCCGACGATCTGCGATGCCTGCTGGAGCTACTGGTGGCGGCTTCGGTTCAGGCGGGCTTCCATCTCGTTCGGGGCTAGGATGCTGACCATGCCTGGGGAGCAGGACGAGCTGGTCGGTGGGCGATATCGCTTCGTCAGAGCCATCGGAAAAGGTGGCATGGGCAGGGTCTGGCTGGCCCGTGATGAGACGCTCGGGCGCGATGTCGCCCTCAAGAGCGTCGTGTACGTCGACGATAGCGAAGCGAGCCGGGCTCTCCAGCGGAGACGCTTCATCCGCGAGGCTGAGGTGCTAGCTAACCTCCGCCACGCCGGGATCGTCGTCGTCCACGACGTCCTCAAAGACCTCGAGCCACCTGTCATGGTCATGGAATACGTTGCGGGCTCCTCGCTGCAGCAACTGCTGCGAAACGAGGGGCCGCTGTCGGTCCCAGAGACCGTCGGGATAGGGCTCGCGATCGTGGACGCGTTGACCGAGGTGCACGACAAGGAGGTCGTGCACCGGGATCTTAAACCCGCCAACATCCTCGTGGCTGGTGCGCGTGTGGTGGTCGTCGACTTCGGGATCGCCCTCGTCAAGGGCGCCACACAGCTGACGAGGACCGGCGCAGGGCCGGGATCGGTGAGCTACATGGCTCCCGAGCGCCTGCGCGGGCACCGGGGTGAGGCCCCGGCAGACCTCTGGTCTCTCGGGGTGATCCTGTACGAGCTTGTCGAGGGACGACGTCCCTTCACAGGAGAGATCGAGGAAGCGGTCATGTACGCGATCTGTCACGAGGATCCGGAGGAGACCGAGCGAGCAGGTGAACTGGCTCCTGTTCTGGCTGGACTGCTCGCCCGCGAGCCTGAGGCGCGACTCACCGCCGAGCAAGCGCGAGTGGGCCTCGCGGAGATCGCTCGGCAGCAGAGGCCGCGGAGTGCCTCAGACTCGCCTCCGACGCCTGCCTCCTCGGCGGTGTCCCTCGCGGCGCTGCCCACGGTCACGGCTGTCCCTGGGGCAGGGGCCGCGGTCCCGCCGCAGCCTCGGGAACGGACTGCCCCGGACGTGCCAGCCCAAGTCGCCTCAAGGGCCGAGGGCGATGAACCTGTCCTCGATGCGCGCACCCTTGGAGGGCTGCCGCTTGTGCGGTTGGTGCCAGCCCTCACTGCCCGATGGGAGGCGGGGGAGAGGGACGATGTCCATGCTGCGCTGAAACGTGTCGGACGTGACTGGCCTCCGGCAGAGCTCGTAGAAGTGGCGCACTCCTTGCGGTACGGCAAGTACCCGTTCCTGGCGGACAACCTGATGCGATACGCGGGCCGACTCCAGCGGCCCGCTGCCCTCGCGTACCTCATTACCCTTCTGCGCTACGCGTCACGCGATCGCGACGCCGACGAGGCTCTCGTGGCAGCTGGAAAGGGCAGACTCCGAAAGGAACTGCCTGATGTCGAGGCAGCTTTGTGGGCACGGAGCGGACAGGTGCAGGGACGAGCCGCGTCCCATATCGACCTTGACGTCGGGCGGATGAGAGATGCGGCGGACGGACGGCTCCAGCCAAGTGTCAGGGGCGCTGCCTCGCGAGCGCAGACGGGGCCCGACCATGACCAGTCGTTCGTCCCATTCTGGTTTGCAGTACCCACGGAGCGGCAGCTGGTCGCCGAGGATTTGTCGCCAAGCGTAGTTGCCTGCCTGGCACCTGGCACCTGGTACCTGGCCGTAGGGCCGTATGAGGGAGGCAATGCGACCGCGCTGATCGCCCAGACACAGGACGGGAAGCGCGGCCTCCTCTGGAACACCGAGGGCATCCAGCGTGGGTAAGTCCTTTTTCGGGCTCTGGTTAGCTAGCCCAGCCGTTCAGCGAGACCTGCGGCCCGCCTCCGAGGTAGCGGTCGAGGGCGCTGTCGGTGGTCTCCACGAATTCTTCGGGGATGGAGTTGACGTCGACCCACCGGACCTGGGAGTGCTTGCGGGGTTCGCGGTTTTCGGGTTCGCCGGTCCATTCGTGGGCGGCGAAGACGACCGTGAGGAAGCCGTTGGGGGCCTCCACGCCCCATGCGCCGTGGATGATGTGGGCGACCTTGAGGGACTCGGACTTCACCGTGAGGCCCGTCTCCTCGTAGAGCTCGCGGACCGCGGTCTCCGTGATGGGTTCGCCCGGTTCGCTCTTGCCGACGGGGAGGTCCCACATTCCCTGGGCGAACTTGGCGCTTTCGCTGCGCTGGAGGAGAACGACGCGGTTGGTGACCTTGTCGTGGACGATGACGGCGGCGACCAGCAGGGTCATCGATTCGAGCGCCGGCTTCAACGCCTTCGACTGGTCGTCGGTCTGCTGGGCCACGGGGTTCCCTTCGTCGGGGCGGTTGTTGGGCATGTTAGGCGAGGGCTTCGCGGGCTCGGCGGGCGAGATCGGCCACGCCGGGGACTCGCCGGTGCTGGTAGACCGCGAGGGTGGAGCGGATCGAGGAGATGGCCTTGCGCGTCCGGTCGGAGGTCATGCCCTCCATGAGGCTCAGGGCCTGGGTCCAGGCGGCGACGGCTTCGTCGGCGCGAACCTGGGCGGCGAGACTGTCGCCGAGGTCGGCGTGGGTGAGAGCGTGGACGCGCTTGTACTTCACGGGGTCCCAGCGGGTGAGGGCGTCGCGGTGCTGCTGCTCGGTGCCGATGTGGTCGGCGAGGTCGGTCAGGGTGCGGGCGGTGTGGCTGGCCACGGTGCCGGCGGCGGGGCCGCTCACGCGGGAGTAGCTGGGCTGGGGGCCGTCGTCGCGTAGGAGGGCATCCTCGGCGGCGAGCAGGGCGCGTGCGGCTGATGCGCTCTCCTCTGTGGCCGCGTAGGCGCGGGCATGTGTGATGTGGAGGAGAGCTTCCGTCTGGCCGTCGACGTGGCCGAGGCCCAGGCGTAGGGCGCCTTCGACGAGATCGACGCAGTGATGGGGCTGCTTGAGGCTCAGCGCTTGGTGGGCGAGGGCACGCATCATCCAGGCGGCGTGGCCTTGGGGGTCGGCTTCGCAGGCGAGCTGGTAGCCGACCTGGTAGTAGCGCTGGGCGGCGCCTTCCTGATCGAGGTCGTGGTGCTTCCACTCCGCCAGGTAGGCGAGTTCGGCGACGGCTCCGAAGGCGGCCCGACGTAAGATTTCGCTGGGGAAGCGTCCGCGCAGCATGGGGGCGGCTGTGTCGGCGAGGTAGGCGCAGACGGTGGTCAGGCCGTGCCCGCCGCCGAGGCGTTCGTCGGCGGCGCTGAAGGCGGTGGTGATCTGGCGTACGACGTCCACGTCCTCCGCGCCGACGAGGGACGTGCCGGTGCGGGCGCGGAGCATGCGGGCGGTGGCTTCGTGGTCGTGGCTGAGCGGCATGGCGACGCCGGCGGTGGTGAAGGCTGCGATGGCGAGGAAGCGGCGGCGTTCGACGTCGGCGCGGCCCAGGTCGGTGACAGCGAGGACGGGATCGGCCTCCGCCGGTTCTTCGGCTTCCCCGGCATGCAGACCGATTTCGGTCCGGGTGATCGTGCGTCCTGCTCGGCGGGTCAGCACCTCGGCCAGGTACTGACCCACCTGCCCTGACGGGGCTCGGCTGCCGTTCACCCAGTGCGAGACGGCCGACTTGTTGGTCTGGAGCATCTCGCCGTTCTCGGCGGCCACGTGACGCACGTCCCTCGCGAGCGCCTCGTAGGTGCATCCTGCCGCGCTTATGGCATCCCGCAGAAGGGAGTTGGGATCTCTCTGCCCCACCACGACCACCTCCCCACCGGAGCTGTAAACCGCGTATACCGCTTCAACTGCCTTCCACCGTACCCACTGAGCGTGACCACCGGTTCACTTATCAGCAGCCGCCCAGAACGGCGTGACCGTGATCCAGGCTCCCCCTTGGTCCGGGCGGCACCCCGAAGTTCCGTACGCCCACATCAGGCTCGGGCATTCCTGTGCCCGAACCCGGCCGAACAGAGACGGAGACACGGTGACCACCATCGACACCACGGCCATCACGGTCGAACTGCCCGAAGCGTTCGACCCGCGCTGGAACCGCCTGCCCGGTATCCAGGTCGACGGCCGGCGCATCACGATCGACCCGGCCGAGTACTTCTTCCGCTTCGAGTCGAACACGTGGCTCGTCGCCGACTGGGAGCTGGTCAAGGCCCAGCTCCTGGGTGCAGACGAGACGACCGAGAGTGCGGTCGAGCAGCTCGCGCTCGACTTCATCAAGCAGCACAGCGAGTCCACCTCCGACGCGGCCCGCGTCCTGAGCACCGCTTACGAGGTGTACGCCCACCTCTTCCGCGAGGAGCACCTGGCTGGCCTAGGTCTGCCGCAGATCACCGCCGAGCACCTGCGGATGCTCCACGAGGCGGCCACGCTCATGGCGCTCAACAAGGTCGAGTTGGACGGGCACATCTCCAACGTCGGCCCGTGCTGGTTCTTCCCCGCCGCCACCTCCGTCGTCTTCGACCTGGACGACGAGACGGGCGGGATGCTCGACGAGGTCTACCACGGCGGCTGGTTCAACGAGCACCGCCGGATCGAGTCCATCAAGGCCCACGCCGCCCTCGGCGGCCGGCTCGTGCACGGCTGCCAGTCCGTGCCGGACCAGTCCGGCGGCGTCGTCGCGCCCTACGGTGCCTCGATGGCGAACTTCCGCGACGACCTCGCCGCGTTCAAGGCGGGCTGGATCGAGCAGGTCTACGCCCACCGTGTGAACCCCGCCGCGTAACTCCACCGATCAGGCTCCGGGGCGGGCCGGCATCCTTCGCCCGCCCCGGACGCCACCATCTACCCGGAGCCCTCCTGTGACCACGAACCCCAGCGCCGAACTCCTCGACAACCTGCTCACCGCGACCGGCCGGACCACCGCCGTACGGGAGGAGGTGCGCGTGTGGTCCATGTCCGGCGTCGAGCGCGTGGCCTTCCCCGACGGCACCACGGCCGTCTTCAAGTACGCCAAGAAGCCCTTCGACAGCGAGGACCAGGCCCTCCGCCTGGCCCGCACCCTCGGCGTACCCGTCCCCCAGGTCCACGCCTCCGCCGTCGTGGACGGATGGCTCGGCATGCTCATGGAGGACCTCGGACCGTCCGTCCGCGGGGCCGACGACCTCGACGGCGTCGCCGCGGCCGTGATCCTGCACGGCACCCGTACGGCTCCGCCCTTGCCCGTCCTCGACCAGGAGCGGCTGCGGACGCTGCCGGCCCTGGCGCTGGAGCATCTCGAACGGCTGCGCAAAGCTGACCGGTGGCAGGACGCCGACGACATCGCGGACGCGCTCGGCCGTATCGCCCAGGCCGCCGAGGCCCGCTCGACCGGAGCGACGCTGGCACCGTTCGGTTGGGTGCACTCCGAGTTCCACCCCACCAGTCTCCACATCGGCGAGCGCGGCTGGCGGCTGCTCGACTTCGCCCGTGCCTTCACCGGCCCCGGCCTGTTCGACCTCGCCAGCTGGCACGGCACCATCGACCCGCCGCACCCCGTGCGCCTGCGCGTCTTCCTGGAGCAGTACGTCACCGCCGGCGGCACCCCCGACGCCCTCACCCCGCGCGGCGGGCTCACCGCCGAGAACTGGGCCCTGGGCTGGCACCGCATGTGGGCCGTCGAGTGGTTCATGGAGCAGGCGGTTCGCTGGATCAACGACCCGGCCACCGACCCCGGCTACATCAAGGTCGTCCGCCGCCACCTCACCGACGTCCTCCACCTCCTGGAGATCTGACGTGCTCGCCCAGGCATCCCCCTGGCACGCCCACGCCCTCCAGCGCACCACAGCCGGACTCACCGAACCCCTCTCCGTACCCGCCCGGATGCAATGGACCACGAGACCCGGCCAAGGGCCCGGAGCCGAGATCCTCGGACCCGACCTTCACGGCAAGCGACTCCTGGAACTCGGCTGCGGCCCTGGCCACAACGCCGCCCACCTCGCCACCCTTCCCCAAGCTCTCGGCTTCACTCGGGCAGGGGACGCCCCAACCGGCGCCCACGTCACTGGCCTCGACCTGGTCGGCCTCCAGGTCCACCGCGCCCGCTCCCACTACGGACGGCTGAACAACCTCACCTTCGTCGTCGGCCACGCCTTGCACTACCTGCACGCCTCCGACGAGCAGTTCGACGCGATCTACTCCGTCTTCGGTGCCGTCGGCCTGGTCGCCCCTGGACTCCTGCTGTCGGCCATCGCCCAACGCCTCTCGCCCGGCCGGGTGCTCGTCTTCTCCGTCCCGCACCCGCAGCGTGGTGGCCGAAGCCCCGCGGGCGACGACCGTCCCCGCCGCGACCACGTCACCCTCCCCGACCGCACCCGGCTCCCCATCGCCCGCTGGGAGTTCGGCACCGACCGCTGGGAGAAGCACCTCAGCCAGGCGGGCTTCTGGCTCACCTCGGCGCAGGAGTTCCACGACCCTCGCGTGGGCCACTGGCCCGCCACCCTGCTGATCCACGCCCGCAGGCTCTGACAGCCGCGCTCATCCGGCCTATGGAGGACCGATGCGTCCGACCTACCTGCTCCTCGACATCGACGGAGTCCTCATCCCCTTTCCTGGTACGGGCGGTTCGATCCCGGCCACCCATGTCCGCCATGAGGTCGTGCCCGCCGGCCGCAGCGCCGACAACCCGGTCACCGTCTGGCTCAACCCCGACCACGGCCCCATGCTCATGGACGTGATCCGCACCGGCCTGGTCACCCCTGTCTGGTGCACCAGTTGGCGCCAGGACGCCACCACCCTCATCGGGCCGATCCTCGGCCTTCCGTCCCTGCCGCACGTCGACCTGCCGCGCTCCCGGATCACCACCAGCCACCCCAACGGCTACCTGTGGAAGCGCGACCACGTCGACGCCTGGCTGGCAGACGCCCCCGCCGTCTGGATCGACGACGACTTCACCGGCCTCGACCACGCCTGGGCAGCGGAACGCACCGCCGAGGGAACGCCGACCCTCCTCGTTCAGCCCGACCCGCGCCTCGGGCTGCGGCCCGGGCACCTGACCGAGCTCACGGCATGGGCCTCGCAGCTGCCCGCCGCCCGTGCCGACTGAGGCATGAATACCGCCGACCCGCTGCCCGGGGCTTCGGCCGCTCTCCCGTTCCGTCTCCCGGAACGCCCGAAGGGGTACGACCGGTGAGCGGTCGTACCCCTTCGGAACAGGGATGAAAGATCAGGCCTGCTTGGTCTCCCAGAAGATCTTGTCGATCTGGGCGATCAGGTCCAGAGCCTTCTGGCCCGTGGCCGGGTCGTTCGAGCCCTTGGCCGCGGAGAGCGCCTTCAGGGTGTCGTTGACCAGCTGGTGCAGCTCGGGGTACTTCTCGAAGTGCGGGGGCTTGAAGTAGTCGCTCCAGAGCACGGAGACGTGGTGCTTCGCGAGCTCGGCACGCTGTTCCTTGATCAGGACGGCGCGCGTGCGGAAGTCCGCGTCCTCGTTGGCCTGGTACTTCTCCTGGACGGCCTTGACGGACTCCGCCTCGATGCGGGCCTGGGCCGGGTCGTAAACGCCGCAGGGCAGGTCGCAGTGGGCGCTGACCTTCACCTTGGGGGCAAACAGGCGGGAGAGCATGGAGCTGTCCTTCCTCGTGATCGTCTTCTCAGGTGGGACATTACTCCGTGAGGGAGTGGTTTTTGCGCCTGCCCCCATGGGCTTAGGTCAAAAGTCCAGGGCCGGGGCAGGATCACCGGCCGGTTGTACGAGGCGGTGCGCACGAGGGTGTACCGGAGGACGGAACGGGAGGTGCCACGGATGCCGGAGCTGATGCGGGGGCCGGGGTCGGGTCCAGGACCAGGGCGCGGGCGGTCGGCGCGCGGGGCGTTCCAGGTGGTGGAGGTGACGGGGCCGTCCATGGTGCCCACGCTCTACCACGGGGACTGGTTGCTCGTGCGGTACGGGGCGCCGGTGCGTCCCGGGGACGTGGTGATCCTGCGTCATCCGTTCCAGCAGGACCTGCTGGTGGTGAAGCGGGCGGCCGAACGGCGTGGCAGCGCGTGGTGGGTGCTGGGCGACAACGCGTACGCGGGCGGCGACAGTACGGACTACGGGGCCGTGCCGGAGGAGCTGGTCCTGGCCAGGGTGCGTGTCCGTTACCGTCCGCCGCGGGCGGATCAGCGGTCGCTGTTCGGGATGCTCGGCTGGGCGCTGTCCGCGGTGCGCAGGGTCTCCTCGGACCGTTCCGTCTCCAGCCGCTTGCGGGCCCGGTAGGCCGCCACGTTGGCACGGGTCGCGCAGCGGTCGGAGCAGTAGCGCCGGGAGCGGTTGGTGGAGGTGTCGAGGTAGGCGTTGCGGCACGGGGCCGCCTCGCACAGGCCGAGCCGGTCCGCGCCGTGCGAGGTGAGGTGGAAGGCCAGGCCCATCGCCGCGATGGCGGCGAAACCGGCGGTCGCGTTCGAGGGGTGGTCGGCCAGGTGCATGTGCCAGTCCGGTTTCCCGTCCGAGTCGCGCACGTCGTGGCCGCTGATCTGGGGGCTCACCGGGAACTCCAGCAGCAGTGAGTTGAGCAGGTCCACCGCGAGCGTCTCGTCGCCGCCGTCGGCCGCCTCGAACACCGCGCGCAGCCGTGCGCGCACGGCGCGGAAGCGCGTCACGTCCGCGTCCGTGGCGCGTCTGGCGGCCTGCGCGCCGGCGCCGAAGAGGCCGCGTACCGCCTCGACCGTGGTGAGGGAGTCCTTGTTGCGGGCCGGCTCCTCGGTGTTGATCAGACGCACGGCGTAATCCGAGTAATAGGCCAGTTCCACTTGTAGTCCTTACGGCGTGGGTCTAAGGTCGCGTTGTCGGCCAGCGTAATGGCTGACATGGATTCGAGGGTATTACATGGAGGTTCTGGTGACGGAGACACCGGTGGGTGCCGACTGGCGGTCCTGGCAGGCGAGCTGGGACCGGCAGCAGGAGTGGTACATGCCGGACCGCGAGGAGCGGTTCCGGGTGATGCTGGACATGGTGGAGGCCGTGGTGGGGCCCGCACCGAGGGTCCTCGACCTGGCGTGCGGTACGGGAAGTATCACCGACCGCCTCCTCGCGCGGTTCCCCGAGGCCACCAGCACCGGTGTCGACCTGGACCCCGCCCTGCTCGCCATCGCCCGCGGCACCTTCGAGGGGGACGGCCGGGTCACCTTCGTGACCGCCGACCTCAAGGACCCCGCCTGGACGCAACGGCTCCCGCACACCTCGTACGACGCCGTCCTGACCGCCACGGCCCTGCACTGGCTGCACAGCGAGCCGCTGGCCGCACTGTACGGGCAGATCGGCCACCTGGTGCGTGAGGGCGGGGTGTTCATGAACGCCGACCACATGATCGACACCGGTACGCCCCGCATCAACGCCGCCGAACGCGCCCACCGGCACGCCGCGATGGACCGCGCCCGGGCCGGCGGTGCCGTGGACTGGTCCCAGTGGTGGGCGCTGGCCGCCGCGGACCCGGTCCTGGCGGAACCGACCGCCGAGCGCTTCCGCATCTACGGCGACCACGCCGACGGTGACATGCCGTCCCCCGAGTGGCACGCGCGCACCCTGCGTGCCTCCGGCTTCGCGGAGGCACGGCCGGTCTGGTGCTCCCCGTCGGACAGCCTGGTCCTCGCCCTGAAGTAGGGGGCCGGACACGGCGGGAGAGGGGCGGCCCGGTGCCGCCCCTCTCCCGTTTCCCGTCCCTCCGCCCGCAACCCCCCGCCGGGCCCACCGCACTGGAAGGGTGGGACGGTCCGCACCCGCGGACCCGGAAAGGGATGCCGATGACGCGGATCGAGGACGATGCCGCGCTGTACGCCTTCGTGGAGAACCGCCGCACCTCGCTGTTCCGCAGCGCCTACCTGCTGTGCGGCGACCGGCACGAGGCGGAGGACCTCGTCCAGTCGGCGCTGGTCAAGGTGGTGCTCGGCGGGAGACGGCACGGCCGGCTCGACAACATCGAGGCGTACGCGCGCAAGACCCTGGTCAACACCTTCATCGCGAGCCGCCGCCGCTTCTGGCGGCGTGAACAGGCGTACGGGGAACTGCCCGAGCGGGCCGGCGCACCGGCCGACACGGACACCGGCCTGGTGGTCCGGGCGGCGCTCGCGCGGCTCACGGCCAGGCAGCGGGCGGTGCTGGTGCTGCGCTACTGGGAGGACCTGAGCGTCGAGGCCACGGCCCGGACGCTCGGCATGCGGGAGAACACGGTCAAGAGCCACGCGGCCCGGGGGCTGGCGGCGCTGCGCGCCGAGATGGCGGACAAGGCGGAGGAATTCGTATGAACGACGTACGGGAACTGCTGGAGCGGGCCGCCGAGGACGCGGGCAGGCCCACGGTCTCCACGGAGGCGGTGTACGTCCGGGCCGCCAGGCTCCGGTTCCGGCGCCGGGCCGCCGTGTCGGCCGCCGCGCTCGCGGTGGTCGCGGCCGGGGCGGTCGGCCTTCCCCGGGTCACCGGCGGGACGGGTGCCGAACAGTCCTCCGTGGCGGCGGAGCGGGCCGGCCGGGCCGGGGAGACCGGCACGAGCGGCAGGGCCGGCCGCGTCGAGGCGCTGCTGCCGCCCGGTACGGGGAGCGTCGAGCAGGTCTCCCTGGCCGTGCTGATCAAGAACGCGACGCCGGAACAGGCGGAGACGACGTACGCGGGGCCGCTGGACGGCGAGTACATGATCCGTGCGGACGGCGGCGTCGGTTACCTCGTCGTGCGTTTCATGGACAGCGCGGCCGCCGGAAGGAAGCTCGGCGGTGCCCCGCAGGACGACATCTGTGTGCGGCGGGGGAAGGAGCCGCCCGTCACCGGCTGCGTGCGCGAGGAACTCCCGGACGGCGGTGTCCTGACGACCTGGAGCGACGCGATGGAGTACGGGGACGGCGGCACACCGCGGTGGGGCCCGGAGACCGTCGGGCGGCTGCGCCTGGAGGACGGGTCCCTGCTGGGCGTGCGGGCCAGCAGCGGTTACCTCGGTGAGCGGTCGCAGGGCCCCCTGCTCAAGAGCCCGCCTCTCGGCCAGGACGCGCTGCGCGCGCTGATGCGGCGGCCGGAGCTGCTGCCGGGCGCGTAGGGGAGCGCAGGGGGAGCGGCCGGACGCCCGGGGCGTGCCGGCGTGGTGCGCGGGAGGGCGGCGCGGGCCGGAGCCCGTGCCGCCCTCTTCGCGTACGGCCGGTGCCCGGGTCACAGCACCTTGGACAGGAAGGACTTCGTCCGGTCGTGCTGCGGGTCCGTCAGGACGTCGCGAGGATGGCCGGATTCGACCACCACACCGTCGTCCATGAAGACCAGCGCGTCACCCACCTCGCGGGCGAAGCCCATCTCATGGGTGACGACGATCATCGTCATGCCGTCCTCGGCCAGGCCCCGCATGACGTCCAGGACGTCACCGACCAGCTCCGGGTCGAGGGCCGAGGTCGGCTCGTCGAAGAGCATCAGCTTCGGCTCCATCGCCAGCGCGCGGGCGATGGCCACCCGCTGCTGCTGTCCGCCGGAGAGCTGGGAAGTGTAGTTCCTCGCCTTGTCCGAAAGGCCGACACGGTCCAGGAGCCGTTCGGCGCGCGCCCGGGCGACGGCCTTGGCCTCGCCCTTGACCTGGACCGGGGCCTCCATGACGTTCTCCAGGGCCGTCATGTGGGGGAACAGGTTGAAGCGCTGGAAGACCATGCCGATGTCCCGGCGCTGCAGGGCGACCTCGCTGTCCCTGAGCTCGTAGAGCCTGTCGCCCTTCTGCCGGTAGCCGACCAGGTCGCCGTCGACGTACAGCCGGCCCGCGTTGATCTTCTCCAGGTGGTTGATGCACCGCAGGAACGTCGACTTGCCGGAACCGGACGGGCCGATCAGGCAGAAGACCTCCCGCGGGGCGACCTCCAGATCGATGCCCTTGAGGATGTGCGCCGTGCCGAAGGACTTGTGGACGCCCTCGGCCTTCACCATGGCGGTCATGAGGAGACACCTCCCGAGGGGCGGTTGCTGAAGGAGGTGAGCGCGAGCCGGACCCGCTGGAACGGTGTGGGCGGCAGGCTCCGCAGGGTGCCCCGGGCGTAGCGGCGCTCCAGGTAGTACTGGCCCACGCTGAACACGCTCGTCATCACGATGTACCAGATCGAGGCGACGAAGAGCATCTCCATCACGGCGTAGCTGGTGGAGCCGATCTGCGAGGTCGAGCGCAGCAGCTCGTTGTAGGTGACCGCGTAGACCAGGGACGAGGTCTTCAGCATGTTGATGAACTCGTTGCCGGTCGGCGGGATGATCACCCGCAGGGCCTGCGGGAGCACCACGCGGCGCATGGTTTTGGCCTGGGTCATGCCGAGCGCGTGCGAGGCCTCGGTCTGGCCCTCGTCCACCGACTGGATGCCCGCCCGGACGATCTCCGCCATGTACGCGGCCTCGTTGAGCGCGAGCCCCAGCAGGGCGCACATGAACGGGGTCATCACGTCGGTCATCTCGTCCTTGTAGACGAGCGGGATGTTGAGGACCGGGAAGACCAGGGCCAGGTTGAACCAGAGCAGCAGCTGTACGTAGACCGGGGTGCCGCGGAAGAACCAGATGTACAGCCAGGCGACCCAGCTGGTCACCGGGTTCCTCGAGAGCCGCATGACGGCGAGGACCACGCCCAGGGCCACACCGAGGACCATGGCGAGCACGCTGATCATCAGTGTGCGTCCGGCGCCGGCCAGCACGGCGTCGTCGAACAGCTTGTCCCGGACGGCCTGCCACTGGATGTCGCCCTGCGAGAAGGCGTACACGAGGGCGGCGAGGAGCGCGACGACGACCACACCGCTGATCCAGCGGCCGTAGTGCCTCACGGGAACGGCTCTGATGGTCTCCGGTGCGACGGTGGCGGCCTTGGAGACGGGCGGCCCGGCGGCCGATGGGCCGCCGGGCGCCTTGTCGAACATGTCAGTCACGGTGACTGCCCTCCGGGGGTGCGCCGGTCACTTGCCGCCGTTGATGACGGCCTTGGGGATCGCGCCGGTGCCGGCACCCCACTTGTCGAGCACCTTCTGGTAGGAGCCGTCGGCGATGATCGCGTCCACGGCCTCCTTCAGGACGTCGCGCAGCTCGGTGTTGTCCTTGTTCACGGCGATGCCGAACGGGCCCGCGTCGACCTGCTCGCCGACCACCTCGAAGTCGTTGCCGCCGCCGGCCTTGCGGGCCAGGTCGACCGCGACCGGGTAGTCGTTGACGCCCGCGACCGCGCCGCCCGACTTCACACGGGTCTGGGCCTCGGTGTCGTTCTCGAACGACTGGATGTCGACGGCCTTCTCGCCACCGTCCGTACAGGCCTTGGACTGCTTCTCCAGGGCCTCCTCGTAGGTGGTGCCGCGCTGGACCGCCGCGCCCTTGCCGCACAGGTCCTCGATGGACTTGATGCCCTCGGGGTTGCCCTTCTTGGTGTAGACGGCGGTGCCGGCCAGGAAGTAGTCGACGAAGTCGACGCCCTTGCCGAGCTTCTTGCCGCTGTCGTCGAGGCCTTCCTGGCGCTGCTTGTTGTCCGTGATGGACGACATGGCGATGTCGTGGCGGCCGGTGTTCAGAGCGGTGATCAGGCCGTCGAAGGAGCCGGAGGTGAATTCGAACCGCACACCGAGCTTCTCGCCGAGAGCCGCGGCGATGTCCGGGTCCACACCGACGATCTTGCCGTTCTCGACGGACTCCATGGGGGCGTACTCGGCGTTGGTGCCGACCTTGATCACGCCCGACTTCTGGTACTTCTCGGGGAGCTTGTCGAAGAGCGGCGCGCTGTTCTCGGCGGTGGCACCGTCACCGGTCTTGGTGGCCGCGTCGTCGGTCTGGTCCCCGCAGGCGGTCAGCAGCAGGGTGCCGGCGACCGCGACCGCGCAGACCGCGGCAATCCGGGACTTCGCGGTCGTACGACGAATGGTGCTTGCGGTCATGGTCGGTGTCCTCCGGCGGTGAGGGAAGGCTGGTCAGGTGGGCACGCACGCACCTTCGAGTGTCGCCACCTTGTGTGATTAGGGCATCTTGCCATTCGGACGGGCCCATTCAGGGGGCCGGGCATGTCAAAATCGGGTAACGGGCGACCCCCGGACCTCAACGGGCTTGTGCCGCAAGGCCGGATCATCTCTCGGTATTCGAGCGCCCCGCCGGAGAATCTCCAGCACGTCTCGACCCGTGGACGACCTTTGTGTCCCTTAGTGGACTTGTCCAGATATTCGACTATGAGTCATGTCACCGCGTTGTTATGGACTCGTCCCGGGCCTGGTCCGTCAGGTAAGAAAGACCTTTACACCCCTCATCCGGGGCTCAGGGCGCGTGTGCGGCGCGCCCGCGCGTACACCTCTCCGGCCGGGAGGGCGGGACGACCGCCCGGGGCCGGAAACGTACGCGGTGCCCGCCCACCCCTCCTCAACCAGGAGTGGCCACCCTCAAATGATGAAGACTTAAGGGGTCAACACAATGGCAGCGGAGATCGTCAATCCTCGCAGCGACAGCACGGCCGGCACCGCCGGCGCGGACGGTATCGGTGCGGACGAGCCGTTCGATCCGGCTTTCGCCTTGCACCGGGGCGGGAAGATGGCCGTGCAGGCCACCGTCCCGATCCGTGACAAGGACGACCTTTCCCTCGCGTACACGCCCGGCGTCGCCAAGGTGTGCAGCGCCATCGCCGAAAAGCCCGAGCTGGTCCACGACTACACCTGGAAGTCGCAGGTCGTCGCCGTCGTGACCGACGGCACCGCCGTGCTCGGCCTCGGGGACATCGGTCCCGAGGCGTCCCTCCCCGTGATGGAGGGCAAGGCGATCCTCTTCAAGCAGTTCGGCGGGGTGGACGCGGTTCCGATCGCGCTCGCCACGACCGACGCGGACGAGATCGTCGAGACCGTGGTGCGGCTCGCGCCGTCCTTCGGCGGTGTCAACCTGGAGGACATCTCGGCGCCCCGGTGCTTCGAGATCGAACGCAAGCTCCAGGAGCGCCTGGACATCCCGGTGTTCCACGACGACCAGCACGGTACGGCCGTCGTGACGCTCGCCGCCCTGCGGAACGCCGCGAAGCTCTCCGGCCGGACCCTCGGCGACCTGCGCGGTGTCATCTCCGGCGCGGGCGCGGCCGGTGTGGCCATCGCGAAGTTCCTGCTGGAGGCGGGTATCGGCGACATCGCCGTCGCCGACCGCAAGGGCATCGTCAGCCGGGACCGCGACGACCTCACGGACGTCAAGCGCGAGCTGGCCGGGCTCACCAACCGGGCCGGTGTCAGCGGCCCGCTGGAGAAGGCCCTGGCGGGCGCCGACGTGTTCATCGGCGTCTCCGGCGGCACCGTGCCGGAGGCGGCCGTCGCCTCGATGGCGCCGGGCGCGTTCGTCTTCGCCATGGCCAACCCGGACCCGGAGGTCCACCCCGACGTCGCGCACAAGTACGCGTCCGTGGTGGCCACCGGCCGGTCGGACTACCCGAACCAGATCAACAACGTGCTGGCGTTCCCGGGCATCTTCGCGGGCGCCCTCCAGGTCAGGGCCTCCCGGATCACCGAGGGCATGAAGATCGCCGCGGCGAAGGCACTGGCGGACGTCGTCGGTGACGAGCTGGCGGCGGACTACGTGATCCCGTCCCCGTTCGACGAGCGGGTCGCACCGGCGGTCACCGCCGCGGTGGCGGCGGCGGCCCGTGCCGAGGGCGTGGCGCGGCGCTGATCACCGTGGAGGGCGGGCGGGCACGGGACCGTGTCCGCCCGCCCTTCGTGTATGCGGGGCCGCGGGAGGCAGGGGCGCCGGTCTCTGCCTCCCGCCGCGGTGAGGACGCCGCCTCCCGGTGAGGGCGCGGCCTCCTCCGCGACGAGGGCACCACCGGTCCCGCCCGGCTCCCGCCCCCGCTCCTGCTCCGGCCGGCCGGCCGGTCGGCCCGCCCGCCGGGCCATCGGGCGTACTGGGGTCTGTGTCACACCATCGAACGGTTACGTCACGGCGTGTCACCCCCTAGGGTCGTGGCCATGTTCGCCGCCTACGCCGCACGCATCGACCGCGACCAGCCTCTCGACGGCCTGGAGTTGGGTGAGCGCCCTGCCCCCGGGGCGCGGCCCGGCTGGACCACCGTCCGGGTCAAGGCCGCCTCGCTCAACCACCACGACCTGTGGTCCCTGCGCGGGGTGGGGCTCGCCGAGGACAAGCTGCCCATGATCCTCGGCTGTGACGCTGCCGGGATCGACGAGGACGGCAACGAGGTCGTCCTGCACTCCGTCATCGGCCAGAGCGGCCACGGGGTCGGCCCCGGCGAACCGCGGTCCATCCTCACCGAGCGCTATCAGGGCACCTTCGCCGAACTGGTCACCGTGCCGAGCTGGAACGTCCTGCCCAAGCCCAGGGAGCTCACCTTCGAGCAGGCCGCCTGCCTCCCCACGGCCTGGCTGACGGCCTATCGGATGCTGTTCACCAACGCCGGTGTGCGCCCGGGGGATTCCGTACTCGTCCAGGGCGCGGGCGGCGGGGTGGCCACCGCCGCGATCGTGCTGGGCAAGGCCGCCGGCCTCAGGATGTACGCCACCAGCCGTGACGAGGCGAAGCGTGAGCGGGCCGTCGAACTGGGGGCCGTCGAGGCGTACGAGCCCGGTGCCCGGCTGCCGAGGAGGGTCGACGCCGTCATCGAGACCGTCGGGGCCGCGACCTGGTCCCACTCGGTGAAGTCGCTGCGGCCCGGGGGCACCGTGGTCATCTCCGGCGCGACCAGCGGCGACCGCCCCTCCCACGCGGAGCTGACCCGGATCTTCTTCCTGGAACTCAAGGTCGTCGGCTCCACGATGGGGTCCAAGGACGAACTGGAGGACCTGCTGTCGTTCTGCGCCGCCACCGGCGTACGGCCCGTCATCGACGGGACCCTGCCGCTGGACCGGGCCAGGGAGGGCTTCGAGCGGCTCGCGGCGGGAGAGCTGTTCGGGAAGATCGTGCTGACCACATCGTGATGCCGGAAGAGGCCGGCGGCCTCACGGGGGAGCGGGCCGGTGGTCCGGCGGGGAGCGGTCCGGCAGGGGAGCGGTCCGTCGGCCCGGCGGGGGAGCGGGCCGGTGGTCCGGTGGCGGTGGGCGGCGAGCCGCGCGCATCCGGGGGGTTCGTGCTGCGGCCCTGGCGGGCGGAGGACGTGGCCGCTGTGCTGCGGGCCTTCGCCCCGAAGGAGATGTCCCGGCAGTCGGGCGGCCGCCCGGTCACCACCCCGGCCGAGGCGCGGGACTGGATCACCGGCCGCGAGCGGGAGCGCGCGGCCGGCACCGCCTTCACCTGGGCCGTCGTCCGGGGCGGGGAGCCCCTCGGGAGCGTGTCCGTGTCCGCCGTGGACAGGGTCCACGGATCCGGCTGGGTGTCCTACTGGACCACCGGGACCGCACGCGGCACCGGGGTGGCCACGGCCGGTGTGCGGGCCCTCGCCCGCTGGGCCTTCG
Organism: Streptomyces nitrosporeus; assembly: GCF_008704555.1. Classification (NCBI taxonomy): domain Bacteria; kingdom Bacillati; phylum Actinomycetota; class Actinomycetes; order Kitasatosporales; family Streptomycetaceae; genus Streptomyces; species Streptomyces nitrosporeus. Next base: position 2,448,899 of record NZ_CP023702.1, on the reverse strand, counting down.
ACGAGCTCGGGCTGTACCGGCTGGAACTCGGACACCGGACGGACAACCCGGCCTCCTGCGCGGTGGCCCGCCGGGCCGGCTTCCCGGCGGAAGGCATCGAACGGGCGAAACTGCGCTACAGGGACACCCGGTACGACGTGGAGCGGCACGCCCGTCTCGCCACCGATTATGTCAACTGGGGTTGACGTCCCCTCTCTGTCAACGTACGTTGACGTCATGACGGAAGCAACGGATCTCGCCGCGCGCGCCGGTGACCGCGACCCGAGGGTCGGGCTGCGGGCCGTCGCCGCGCTGCGGCGGCTGCTGGAACAACTTGAGGCCGTCCAGGTCAGGAGCGCCCGTGCGCAGGGCTGGTCGTGGCAGGAGATCGCCGCCGAGCTGGGCGTCAGCCGGCAGGCCGTACACAAGAAGTACGGGAGGCGTTGATGTTCGAGCGATTCACCCAGGCGGCTCGTGCCACGGTGACCGGGGCGGTGACCCATGCCGAGCAGGCCGGCGCGGACTCGGTGACCGAGGAACACCTGCTGTTGTCCTTGCTGGACCAGCGGGACGGCAGGTCGGCCTTCGCCGTCACCGCGCTGGGGCTCACCGACCGCCGGGCGTCGCTGGAGGCGGCGCTCGGAGAGGCCCGCCGGCGTGGCGGCCTGACCAAGGCGGACACGGAAGCGCTCGCCGGTATCGGGGTCGACGTCGACGAGATCGTGGCCCGGATCGAGGGGGCGCACGGGGAGGGGGCCCTCGCCGCTGACCGCTCCGGCCGCCGCCGGCGGCAGGGACGACGCCCCTTCACCGGGGGCGCCAAGAAGATCCTGGAGAAATCCCTTCGCGTCGCCCTCGGCCGGGGTGACCGCTTCATCGGGGAGGAGCACATCCTGCTGGCGCTGACGGCGAGCCCCGGGATCGTCGCCGATGCGCTCGCGGACCACGGTGCGACCTACGCGGCGGTGGAACGGGCGCTGTACGGGACCGGGGGAGAAGGCAGGGCCGAGGCCGGCTGAGACGCCGACACGGACCTGGGCCCGGTGCGCCCCGGAGCCCGTCCTCCCGGGCCCGGTGTGCCCCGTGCCCCGGACCTCGTTTCTCCGGGCCCGGTGTGCCCCCGTGTACCCGGGCCCGGTCCCCGCGGTCCCGGGTCGGGTGTACGCCCGCCTGGACGGGTGTGCCCGCCGGGACCGTGTGGCCGGGGCAGGCCGGGGCAGGCCGGGCCGGCCACACGGTGTCCCCGCCCCGGCCGCGCACGCCGGGCCCCCTTACCGCGGGTGCGAGGTGTCGTCGGCGGGTGAGCGGAGCAGCGTCTCGATGCGGGCGGCGGCGGTGGAGAGGTGGCGCCGGGTCTCCGACAGCCGGTGCTCGTCGATACCGCAGTCCCGTGCGGTGTCCCTGATGTCGTCGCGGAAGCGGTCCAGCAGCCGGTCCAGGTCGCGGGCGGGATCGCCGGTGGTCCGGGCGTCGGCGGCCCACTCGATGTCCGGTTCGGCCGGATCGGGCGCGGTGAACGTCGGCCAGGAACCGGTCCTCGCGAAGTTGCCCAGCTGGCCGGTGATCTCGGCCAGTCCCTCCCGCACACCGGACGGCCAGTCGCCGCGCGCGAAGTGCTCCTGCACCTGCCGTGCGGCACTCTGCATCTGCTCCCGGGCCTTCTCGTGTGCTTCCTGGGCCTGGCGGCGGGCCCGGTCGGCCTCCTCGCGGGCCCGGCGTGATTCGGCCTTCGCCCTGCGGGCCTGCTCCTTCCACTCCTGCTTCGCCTTGCGCAGCTCCTCCTTCGCGATGCGCCAGGCGTCGCTCTCCCCGGCCTCCGGTGCCCCGTCCTCCCCGGGGCCGCCCTGCCCCTGCTGGGCCCGGGAGGCCGCCGCGCGCATCTCGCTGCGCAGCTTGCCCGCGGCGCCGCGCACGTCGTCACGGATCTCGGCGGCCAGCTCCGAGACCGACTCGCGGATCTCCAGCTCCAGGTCGGCCAGCTCGCCGCCGCGGCCCGCCAGCTCCTCCCGGCCCGCGTCGGTGATGGAGTAGACCTTGCGCCCGCCTTCCGTGGCGTGGGTGACCAGCCCTTCGGCCTCCAGCTTGGCCAGCCGCGGATAGACGGTGCCCGCGGACGGGGCGTACAGGCCGTGGAAGCGCTCCTCCAGGAGGCGGATCACCTCGTACCCGTGGCGAGGGGCCTCGTCCAGCAGTTTGAGGAGGTACAGGCGCAGTCGGCCGTGGGCGAAAACGGGAGCCATGTCAGAGCACCTTTCCGGTCGGCTCGGCATCCTGGGGGGCCTCCTGGGCCGGTGGCCGGCGCAGGAGGGCGATCGAACCGGAGACGGTGGTGGCCTTCAGCCGGCCCGTGCCCGCCCCCAGCTTGCCGGTGATCCTCTTCGCGCCCCACTGGCCGCTGACCCGGAGGTCCTCGAAGGCGTTGCTGACCGCGCCGGTGGTGGTGTTCGCCTCCACCTTCGCGTCCGCCGGATGCGGCAGCCGGATCGCGATCTCACCGCTGACCGTGGTCAGGCTGATGTCCGTCGGCTCCGCCGAGGTGTCGAGGTCCAGCACCATGTCCCCGCTGATCGTGTCGGCCCGCACCGAGGACCCGGCGCCCTCGACGACCGTGAGGTCGCCCGACACGGAGTGGAAGCGGAGATCACCGGTCATGGCCTGGACCTCCAGGCTGCCGGATACGGTCTCCGCGCGGACCGGCCCGGAGAGCCTCACGAGTGTGGCGTCACCGCCGACGCCCCGCACCTCCGTGCGCCCGTGGACGCCGGAGACGACGGCCCCCGCACCGATCACGCCGACCTCCACCGCGGACCCGGCCGGTACCGCGAGCGAGACCACCGCCCGCCGCCGTGGGGCCCGGCGGTCGAGCCAGTTCAGGAACTCCTTCCACGGCAGGTCCTCGTACGCCACGGTCAGCACACCGTCCCGCTGGGTGACGACCAGGGGCGGGCCGTTGATCTCCGAGACCTCCAGCCGCGCCGTCGGCTCCGAGGTCCCCACGACGTTGACCACGCCGTCGACGACGCGCACACGGAGCGTCGTCACGGGGTCGTCGAAGGTGAGCTTCCGGGGCTCGGCGACGGTCCACGTGGATTCAGGCATGGGTCTGACCTCCTGGAGCGTGGCATCACGCAACATATCGCGTCTCTGATGAACACGATATATCGCGGATCGCGTAAGTCAAGGGTGATCCATGGGGCCTGCCATGGTCGATATAGGTACAAATGGCACCTTGGATGGGCAAACTGACCTAGCGTATGAGCATGAGCACAAGATCCGTGGGCGCGCTTCTGCTGTGCCGGACCGACCCCGAGACCGTGCGGCCGCCGGCTCATCTGCTGCGGGAGAACATGCTGCTCCTGCCCGCCGGGACCGGCTGGAGCGTGCTGGTCCCCGAGGGGAAGCCGTGGCGCCCCGGCCCCGTCGAACAGGGACACGCGGGCCCGGAGACGGAGAGCGAGCCCGTCGACCGGGTCATGGGCGGATGGGCCACCGCGCTCGCGGTCGGCTCGCCCTGGCCGGTGCTGGCGCTGTGGTGGGACGGTGACCGGGCCGGATACACCCTGGCCGCGGGATTCCGCCGCCCGGTCGGCTACGTCTGGCTGGCCGACGGCACCCCGGCCGGCGAGGACGAGGCCATGCGCACCTTCGCGGTGCGCCTGGGCCTCGACCCGGTCATGGACCTCCAGGAACTGGAGGAACTCACCCGCCAGGACCCGGAGTCGGACGCCGCCGCCCGGCTGCGCGGACTGCTCGCCGTGCTCACCCGCGCCGGAGTGGCCCTGCCCGCAGGACTGGTCCCGGGCGCGCCGGCCGACCGGCTGCGTACCGCGGCCGAGGTGCACCCGAAGGCGGAACGCATCGAATGGGGCGGCTGGCGCGATGCCGTCCAGGTGGAGCTCGACGTCGTCGAGAGCTCCGGACTCGGTCCCTGGATGCGCGGCCCGAGAGCGCGCGCCGTGGCCACCGCACAGATCGCCGCGGGCCTGCCGCTCACCCTGTGGGGCATGGGCAGACGCAGCGGCGGCTGGACCACGGCCGGCCTGCTGCTGCTCGTACAGGGAGTGCTGGGACTGGCGTACGACCGGTTCAGGGCCGGGGCGGAACGCGACCCGCGAGGACTACCGGGGCGGTGAACCCAGGCACGCCCCTGACCTCAGCACGCCCCTGACCCCGGCACGGCCCCCGGCCCCGGCAGGCCGTCCGGCCTCAGCGCACCGTCCGGCCTCAGCGCACCGTCCGGCACAGGGGCCCCGGGTGCCCGGCCCCGAGGCCGCGGGCGCCCGGTCGCGCGGTGACGCGGGGCGCGAGGCGCCCGCTCACTCGTCCTCGTCGTCGTCCAGCCGGGCCAGCCACGTCGCCAGACGCTCGACGGGGACCTCGAAGTCGGGGTTGAGGTCGACGAACGTCCTCAGCTGCTCGGCGAGCCACTCGAAGGTGACCTCCTCCTCGCCGCGCCGCTTCTCCAGTTCCTCGATACCACGGTCGGTGAAATACATGCCTGTGCTCGCTCCGGGTGATCTGTCGTCGTCCTGCCTGCGACTACCTGCAAGGGTAGGGCGTGCGCCCTTCGCGCACCGTCCCCGGGACATTGTCCCCGAAGGCGCCGCGGGGGAAGCGCCGCCCGTGCGCCCGGCCACGAGGGGCGCGCCACCACACCGAAGGGCCCGGCCCCCGCGGACGAACCGCGGGGGCCGGGCCCTTCTCCGGACACGACAGCCGGTCAGGCCTCGAAGACCTCGTTGATCAGCTGGGTCTGCTCGGCCTGGTGGCGCTTGGCCGAACCGACCGCCGGGGACGAGCCGTGCGGACGCGAGATGCGGCGCAGGCGCTCACCGTGCGGCACGTCGGCGCCGACGGCCAGGTCCAGGTGGTCGATCAGGTTGAGCGCGATGAACGGCCACGCACCCTGGTTGGCCGGCTCCTCCTGGGCCCACAGGTACTTCTCGGCGTTCGGGTACTTGGCGATCTCGGCCTGGACCTCCGCACCCGGCAGCGGGTACAGGCGCTCCAGACGGATGATCGCCGTCTCCGTGTCGCCGCGCTTGACCCGCTCGGCGTCCAGGTCGTAGAAGAGCTTGCCCGCGCAGAAGACGACCTTGCGGACGGCTTCCGGCTTGACCGAGTCGTCGCCGATGACCGGACGGAACCCGCCCGTGGTGAACTCCTCCACCTTCGACGCCGCGGCCTTCAGGCGCAGCATCGACTTCGGGGTGAAGACGACCAGCGGCTTGTGGTGCGGGTTGTGCACCTGCCACCGCAGGAGGTGGAAGTAGTTCGACGGCAGGGTCGGCATCGCGACCGTCATGTTGTTCTGCGCGCACAGCTGGAGGAAGCGCTCCGGGCGGGCGGAACTGTGGTCCGGGCCCTGGCCCTCGTAACCGTGCGGCAGCAGCAGCGTGACGCCGGACGTCTGGCCCCACTTCTGCTCGGCCGAGGAGATGAACTCGTCCACGACGGTCTGCGCGCCGTTGACGAAGTCACCGAACTGGGCCTCCCAGATCACCAGCGACTCCGGGCGGGCCAGCGAGTAGCCGTACTCGAAGCCCATCGCCGCGTACTCGCTGAGCAGCGAGTCGTAGACGTTGTAACGTGCCTGCTCGTCCGTCAGGTACAGCAGCGGGGTGTAGTCCTCGCCGGTCTTCTGGTCGACGAGGACCGCGTGGCGCTGGCCGAAGGTGCCGCGGCGGCTGTCCTGGCCGGCGAGCCGGACCGGGGTGCCCTCCATCAGCAGCGAACCGATGGCCAGGGTCTCGCCCATGCCCCAGTCGATCGTGCCGTTCTCCACGGACGCGGCCCGGCGCTGCATCTGCGGCAGCAGGCGCGGGTGCACGGTGACCGTGTCCGGGATGTTCACCTGGGACTCGGCGATCACCTTGACGACCTCGGAGGTCACCGCGGTGTTCACGGCGACCGGGAACTCCGCCTGGACGTCCGGGACATGCGGCTGGGCCGGGGCGGAGGTGGCCTCGCGGACCTCCGCGAAGACCTTCTCCAGCTGCCCCTGGAAGTCCTGGAGCGCCTGCTCGGCCTCTTCCAGCGTGATGTCGCCGCGACCGATGAGGGACTCGGTGTACAGCTTGCGCACCGAGCGCTTCTTGTCGATCAGGGTGTACATCTGCGGGTTGGTGAACTCCGGGTTGTCGCCCTCGTTGTGACCGCGGCGGCGGTAGCAGATGAGGTCGATGACGACGTCCTTGTTGAACGTCTGCCGGTACTCGAAGGCGAGCCGCGCGACGCGGACCACGGCCTCCGGGTCGTCGCCGTTGACGTGGATGATCGGCGCCTCGATCATGCGCGCCACGTCGGTGGCGTACATCGAGGAGCGCGAGGACTCCGGGGCGGCGGTGAAACCGACCTGGTTGTTGATCACCACGTGCACGGTGCCGCCGGTGCGGTAGCCGCGCAGCTGCGACATGTTGAGCGTCTCGGCGACGACGCCCTGGCCCGCGAAGGCCGCGTCGCCGTGGAGCGCCACGGGCAGGACCGTGAAGTCCGTGCCGCCCTTGTTGATGATGTCCTGCTTGGCGCGGGCGATGCCCTCCAGGACCGGGTCGACCGCCTCCAGGTGCGAGGGGTTGGCGGCCAGCGAGACCTTGATCTGCTCGCCGTCCAGCCCGGTGAAGGTGCCCTCGGCGCCCAGGTGGTACTTGACGTCACCGGAGCCGTGCATCGACCGCGGGTCGAGGTTGCCCTCGAACTCCCGGAAGATCTGGGCGTACGACTTGCCGACGATGTTCGCCAGGACGTTGAGGCGGCCGCGGTGGGCCATGCCGATGACGACCTCGTCGAGGCGGGCCTCGGCGGCGGAGTCGATGACCGCGTCGAGCAGGGGGATGACGGACTCGCCGCCCTCCAGCGAGAACCGCTTCTGGCCGACGTACTTGGTCTGCAGGAACGTCTCGAACGCCTCGGCGGCGTTGAGGCGGCGCAGGATCCGCAGCTGCTCCTCGCGCTCCGGGGCCGGACGCGGGCGCTCCACCCGGTCCTGGAGCCACTTGCGCTCCTTCGGCTCCTGGATGTGCATGAACTCGATGCCGGTGGTGCGGCAGTACGACTCACGCAGGACACCGAGGATGTCGCGGAGCTTCATCATCGTCTTGCCGGCGAAACCGCCGACCGCGAAGTCCCGCTCCAGGTCCCACAGGGTGAGACCGTGCTCGGTGATGTCCAGGTCGGGGTGCTTACGCTGGCGGTACTCCAGCGGGTCGGTGTCGGCCATGACGTGGCCGCGGACCCGGTAGGAGTGGATCAGCTCGAAGACCCGCGCGGCCTTGGTGACGTCGTCGTCGTGCGAGGCGTCGATGTCCTTGAGCCAGCGGACCGGCTCGTAGGGGATGCGGAGCGCCTTGAAGATCTCGTCGTAGAAGTCGTTCTCGCCGAGCAGCAGCTGGGCCAGGACCCGCAGGAACTCGCCGGACGCGGCGCCCTGGATGACCCGGTGGTCGTACGTCGAGGTCAGGGTCATGACCTTGGAGATGCCCAGCTTGTTCAGGGTGTCCTGCGAGGTGCCCTGGAACTCGGCCGGGTAGTCCATCGCGCCGACGCCCATGATGAGGCCCTGACCGGGCATCAGGCGGGGCACCGAGTGCACGGTGCCGATGCCGCCGGGGTTGGTCAGCGAGGCGGTGACGCCGGTGAAGTCGTCCATCCCCAGCTTGCCGACGCGGGCACGGCGGACGATGTCCTCGTAGGCCTGCCAGAACTCGAAGAAGTTGAGGGTCTCGGCCTTCTTGATGGCCGCGACGACGAGCTGGCGGTCGCCGTTCGGCTTCACCAGGTCGATGGCCAGGCCGAGGTTGACGTGCTCCGGCTTGACCAGGGTCGGCTTGCCGTCCTTGACCGCGAAGGAGTAGTTCATCGACGGCATGGCCTTGAGGGCCTGCACCATGGCGTACCCGATGAGGTGCGTGAAGGAGATCTTCCCGCCGCGGGCGCGCTTGAGGTGGTTGTTGATGACGATGCGGTTGTCGAACAGCAGCTTCACCGGGACGGCGCGGACGGACGTGGCCGTCGGCAGCTCCAGCGAGGCGTTCATGTTCTTCGCCACGGCCGCGGACGGGCCGCGCAGCGTCACGTACTCGGGGCCGGCCGGGGCCTCGGTGGAGGCGTCGGCCTTCGCCGCCGGAGCGGGCGCGGCCTCGGCCGGCTTCGCGGGGGCTGCCTTCGCGGGAGCCGGCTTCGCCGGGGCGGCGGCGGCCGGCGGGGCCGCCTTCACGGGTGCGGCGGGCGCGGGCGCCGGGGCCTTCGCCGGTGCGGCGGCGGCCGGGGCTGCGGGGGTCGCGGTCGGAGCCGGGGTCACCGGGACCGTGGGGACGGGCTTGTCCGCCGTGCCGGACGTGCCCGGCTTGTAGTCGGCGAAGAAGTCCCACCAGGCGCGGTCGACCGAATTGGGATCCTGGAGGTACTGCTGGTAGATCTCGTCGACGAGCCACTCATTGGGGCCGAACGCGGCCGCCGGGTTGGACCCGGAGCCAGCTTCTTGATCGGTCGAGATGCTTGAGTTACTGGGGGACTGAGACGACACGGCGGCAACCGCCCTCTTCCGCTTCACAAGGTGATGGACAGCGGAAATCAAGGCTACGCCTCCCAAGCCGTTACGTGCAGGCCCGGCCTGGTCTTCGTCGTGCACATCACATTGGAAGCCAGGTTTCGGTGCGCGAAATGGCGGGAAACAAGCGGGGTTCCGCCGTGCTTCGGTACGCGAGGCCGAGGTTCGGCCCCTTGGACCGTATCTCCTCCCTGGTCAGAAGGGAGAACTTGGGCCTCCGGTTCGGACCGTCGGTCAACCGCGGAGCTGTGGATTCCCTGGAAGAGTGACCTGGATCCGGCAACCCCGAGCGGATTCGGCCACTCCGATGCGTCCGCCGTGCAGATCCACGGCCCAGCGGGCGATGGCGAGGCCCAGACCGGTGCCGCCGTCGCTGCCGGGGCCGTGCGGGGACGGGACCTGCCCCCGGTTGAAGCGCTCGAAGACCCGGTGGCGCTCGGCCTCCGGGATGCCCGGCCCCTCGTCGACGACCTCCAGCTCCAGCGACTCGGGGCAGGCCCCGCGCCGCGCCAGCACCGTCACCCTGCCGTGCGGCGGACTGTGCTTGACGGCGTTGTCGATGAGGTTGGCGACCACCTGGTGCAGGCGTTCCGCGTCCGCGTAGGCCGTCAGTTCGGGCGGTGACACGTCGAGGTGGAGGTGCACGTCCGTGCGGGAGTGGTTGCCGGAGCCCGAGGAGAGCCGGCGCTGCGAGGCCGCGAGGTTGGCCTCCTTCAGTACGCCCGACAGGTACGGCCACACCTCGAAGCGGCGGGCCTTCAGCGCCACCACGCCGTTGTCCAGGCGGGAGAGGTCCAGCAGGGTCTCCACGAGGCCGCCGAGCCGCTCCGTCTGTTTCAGGGCGGTGCGCATCGTCTCGGGATCGGCGGAGGACACCCCGTCCACCACGTTCTCCAGCACGGCTCTGAGCGCGGCGATCGGGGTGCGCAGCTCGTGGGAGACGTTGGCCACCAGCTCCTTGCGGTGCCGGTCCTCCGCCTCCAGGTCGTCCGCCATGCGGTTGATCGTCCGGGCGAGGTCCCCGAGTTCGTCGCGGCGCCCCGCGCCGCTCACCCGCCGCGTGTAGTCGCCGTGCGAGATGGACCGGGCCACCGCCCGCATCTCGTCCAGCGGCGCGGTCAGGCCGTGGGCCACGAACTGGGTGATCAGCAGGGTCGCGATCACCGAGAACACCGTGATGAACCGGAACTCGGTCCGGGTCCGCAGGGCGACGATCAGCAGACCCGTGGTGATGAACACCGAGATCACGACGAGTGTGCCGAGTTTCGCCTTGATGGAGAAGGGCCGCAGTCCGGAACCGGGCCGGGTCATGGCGCGGGGGTCTCCAGGGCGTAGCCGACACCGTGCACGGTACGGATGCGCTCGGCGCCGATCTTCCGGCGCAGCGCCTTGATGTGGCTGTCGACGGTGCGCGTGCCGGACGCGTCGGCCCAGTCCCACACCTCGGCCAGCAGCTGCTCCCGGGAGAGCACCGCCCGGGGGGTGTTGGCCAGGCAGACCAGCAGGTCGAACTCGGTCGGCGTGAGGTGGACGTCGTCGGCGCGCACCCGGACCCGGCGCTGCGCGTGGTCGATCTCCAGCTCGCCGAGCCGGAGGATGCCGCTGCGCGGCGTCACGGCGGCCAGCGCCGCGCGCTCGACCCGCCGCAGCAGGACGTGCACCCGCGCGGCCAGCTCGCGCATGGAGAACGGCTTCGTCATGTAGTCGTCGGCGCCGACCCCGAGCCCGACCAGCATGTCGGTCTCGTCGTCCCGTGCGGTGAGCATCAGCACCGGCACCGGCCGCTGGGCCTGCACCCGGCGGCAGACCTCCAGGCCGTCGAAGCCGGGAAGCATGATGTCGAGCACCATCAGGTCCGGCTGCCATGCCTCGGCCGCGTCCACGGCCGCGGGCCCGTCCAGTGCGGTCTGCACCAGAAAGCCCTCGGCCCGCAGACGGGCGGAGACGGCATCGACGATCGTCGCGTCGTCCTCGACCACCAGGACCCGGCGCTGGGCCCCGGGGGTGGCCGCGACGCCGTTGTGGGTGGTGTGTGTCTGTTCCATCGCCCCGCCCCTGCCCGTTCTCGCGGAGGCCATTCCCCCCGGGACACGGTTTTCGCTCGTGGATTTCGTGGGTCACAGCCCCTGTACCGCTCAGCAGCGTAAGGGGAGAAGAGGGCTCTCGGCTACGCAGGGTGTTGTCCGGTCCGCGGGAGCGGCCCCCGCGGAGGGGGCCGCCCGGCACCCGTACGGCGCTTTCGCGGCGGGAGAGCGGGACCGTGCGTACGGGGAGGGGGTTCAGTCCCCGCGCAGTGCGAGATGGACCACGTCCGGAACACCTCGGGCAACGGCTACTTCTTCGGTCCGTACCGCGTGGAACCCGGCATTCCGCAGTGCTTCCTCGAACGCGGCGGAAGGCTGTGCGGACCACACGGCGAGCACCCCGCCGGGCGTCAGACGGGCCCGGCAGGCCGCCAGACCGGTGGCGGAATAGAGACTTCCGTTGTCCTCGGTGACCGTCCAGTCGGGCCCGTTGTCGATGTCCAGACACAGAGCGTCGTAACGCTCCGTAGTGGTGTGGAGGTGGGCGACGAGGTCTGTGCGGAGGATCTCCGTACGCGGGTCGGCGAGGGCGGCTTCGGAGATCCGGGCCAGCGGGCCCTCCAGGTGCCAGTCGACGACGGCCTGCTCCCGTTCGACGACCACGATCCTGCCCCAGCGGGAGCCGGCGGCGCGCACCAGGGAGAAGCCGACCCCCAGGCCGCCGATGAGCAGGGCGGGCTCCGGGCGCCCGCCGGGCAGCGCGGCCAGCGCCGCGTCGACCAGCAGGCGCTCGGACCGTCCGTCGGAGGTGTCCATCAGGAAGCACCCGTTGGCGATGATCTCGAAGTGGCCGCCGCGCTCCCGCAGCACCACCTCTCCGTAGGGCCCTTCGTGCCGGTCGAGGGTGACGGGGGTGCGGGCGTCCGTGGCGGGCATCAGTGCGGTCTCCGGTCTCCGGTCGTGCGGCTGTCGTCGTCCGCCCATCCTCTCCGGGACCGGCCCTCCGGGCCGCGCCTTTTCCGCCGCCCGCCCGGCGGCCGGGCTCATGTCCCCTTCGGGCCGCCCGCCGGCGCGGGGTCCGGGAATGCCGGGACCGCGCCCGGCGCTGCCCTGGGAGCGGCGGACCGGGGTGCGCGGTCCTGCGGGGCCTCGTACGGAAGCGTGTGCGGAGGGGGTGCGGGGCCTCGTGCGGGGGTGAGGACCTGTGATCGCTGAGAGCGAACACGGGGTGGGGAACATTCCGGGGCTCACAAGCATTGAGTCGGCATAGCTCAACTTGTCTGCCGAAGGGGAGATCATGACTGCCGAGTCCCACACGTCCGAGGCTTTCGAGCCGATCGCCCTGCCCGTGCTGCCTCTCGACGACGAGGTCGTCCTGCCGGGAATGGTGGTCCCGCTCGACCTGTCCGACCCGGAGGTGCGCGCCGCCGTGGAGGCCGCCCAGGCCGTCGCGCGGCCGGAGGGCGGCAAGCCCGAGGTGCTGCTGGTGCCGCGCATCGACGGGAACTACACCGGGACCGGGGTGCTCGGCACCGTCGAGCAGGTCGGCCGGCTCTCGGACGGTGACCCCGGCGCGCTCATCCGGGCCCGGGACCGGGTGCGGATCGGCGCCGGGACCAGCGGGCCGGGGAACGCGCTGTGGGTGGAGGGCACCAGGACCGGCGCCGCCGTGCCCGACCCCCTGCCCGGTTCCGTCGCCGAGCTGGTCAAGGAGTACAAGGCGCTCGCCACCAGCTGGCTGAAGAAGCGCGGGGCCTGGCAGGTCGTCGACCGGGTCCAGCAGATCGAGGACGTCTCCGCCCTCGCCGACAACTCCGGGTACTCGCCCTTCCTGACCACCGCCCAGAAGGTGCAGCTGCTGGAGACCTCCGACCCGGTCGCCCGGCTGAAGCTGGCCATCCAGTGGCTCGGCGAACACCTCGCCGAACAGGACGTGGCCGAGTCCATCGCCAAGGACGTCCAGGAGGGCGTCGACAAGCAGCAGCGCGAGTTCCTGCTGCGCCGCCAGATGGAGGCGGTGCGCAAGGAGCTGGCCGAGCTCAACGGCGACCCGGAGGGCGAGGGCGACGACTACCGGGCCCGCGTCGAGGCCGCCGATCTGCCCGCGCACGTCCGTGAGGCCGCGCTCAAGGAGGTCGAGAAGCTGGAGCGCGCCTCCGACCAGAGCCCCGAGGGCTCCTGGATCAGGACCTGGCTGGACACCGTCCTCGAACTCCCCTGGACGAAGCGGACCGAGGACGCCTACGACATCAGGGGCGCCCAAGAGGTCCTGGACGCCGAGCACGCGGGGCTGACGGACGTGAAGGAGCGCATCACCGAGTACCTCGCGGTGCGCAAGCGGCGTGCCGACCGGGGGATGGGTGTCGTCGGCGGCCGGCGCGGCGGCGCGGTGCTGGCCCTGGTCGGCCCGCCCGGCGTCGGGAAGACCTCGCTCGGCGAGAGCGTCGCGCACGCCATGGGCCGTGAGTTCGTGCGGGTCGCGCTCGGCGGTGTCCGGGACGAGGCGGAGATCCGCGGCCACCGGCGTACGTACGTCGGCGCGCTGCCCGGCCGTATCGTGCGGGCGGTCAAGGAGGCCGGTTCGATGAACCCGGTCATCCTGCTGGACGAGATCGACAAGGTCGGCTCCGACTTCCGCGGCGACCCCGCCGCCGCCCTGCTCGAAGTGCTCGACCCCGCCCAGAACCACACCTTCCGCGACCACTACCTGGAGGTCGACCTCGACCTCAGCGACGTCGTCTTCCTGGCCACCGCCAACGTCCTCGAAGCCATCCCGGAGGCCCTGCTCGACCGCATGGAGCTGGTCCGGCTGGACGGCTACACCGAGGACGAGAAGGTCGTCATCGCCCGTGACCACCTGCTCCCGCGCCAGCTGGAGCGGGCCGGCCTGGAGGCGGACGAGGTCACCCTGGACGAGCCGGCGCTGCGCAAGCTGGCCGGCGAGTACACCCGCGAGGCGGGCGTGCGCAACCTGGAGCGGGCCGTCGCCCGGCTGCTCCGCAAGATCGCGGCCCAGCACGAACTCGGCGACCGCGAGCTGCCGTTCACGGTGACCGAGGTCGACCTGCGGGGGCTGATCGGGCGGCCCCACCACGTACCCGAGTCCGCCCAGGACCCGGCCGAGCGCCGTACCGCGGTGCCGGGCGTGGCCACCGGGCTGGCGGTCACCGGCGCCGGCGGCGACGTGCTGTACGTCGAGGCGTCGCTGGCCGATCCGGAGACCGGGGCGTCCGGGCTGACCCTGACCGGCCAGCTCGGCGACGTCATGAAGGAGAGCGCGCAGATCGCCCTGAGCTTCCTGCGGTCGCACGGTGCGGAGCTGGAGCTTCCGGTCGCCGACCTCAAGGACCGGGGAGCGCACATCCACTTCCCGGCGGGCGCGGTCCCCAAGGACGGCCCGAGCGCCGGTATCACCATGACGACGGCGCTGGCCTCGCTGCTCTCCGGGAGGCTGGTCCGCACGGACGTGGCGATGACCGGCGAGGTCTCGCTGACCGGGCGGGTGCTGCCGATCGGCGGCCTGAAGCAGAAGCTGCTCGCCGCCCACCGGGCCGGGATCACCACCGTGGTGATCCCCAAGCGGAACGAGGCCGACCTGGACGACGTCCCGGCCGAGGTCCTCGACACCCTGGAGGTGCACCCGGTGACCGATGTCCGCCAGGTGCTGGAGATCGCCCTCGCCCCGGCCACGGCGGGGGACAGGATCCCGGCCGCGGCGTAGGCGCCACGCGGTGACGGGCGCGGCACCCCGCGCACGGCCGGTACGGGCGGCCCGTTCCTCCCGGAGGGGAGGGCGGGCCGTCGCGTGTGCCGGCCGGCCCGGGGCCCCGGCGGGGCTCAGGGGCGGTAGACCGTGCCCGGTACCGGCTCGGCGGGGGCCATCAGCTGGGGGACGGTCACGAAGGTGTAGCCGCGTTCCTTCAGCGTGCCGATGATGCCGGGTACCGCAGGGACCGTCCCCCTGTAGATGTCGTGCAGGAGGATGATCCCGTCCTTGTCCGCCTGGTCGAGGATCCGCCTCCGTATCAGCGCCGGGTCCTCGGTGGAGTAGTCCTTGGCGGTCGCGCTCCACAGGACCTGGGAGAGCCCGAGCTCCTTGCTGATCCGGGAGACGGTGTCGTCGGTGCGGCCCTGCGGCGGGCGCATCAGCCGGGGCTTCTTCCCGGTGATCTCCTCTATCGCCAGCTGGGTCCTCTCCAGCTCGGCCCGGATCTCCTCCGGCTCGTGGTCCGTCAGGATCCGGTGGGTCCAGGTGTGGTTGGCGACCTCGTGCCCCTCCGCCGCGATGCGGCGCACCACCTCGGGGTACTTGAGCACGTGCTTCTTGCCCAGCAGGAAGAACGTCGCCGGGACCTTCTCCTCCTTGAGGATGTCCAGGAGCCGCGGGGTGTCCTCGCCCGGACCCGCGTCGAAGGTCAGCGCGATGCACTTCGCCTCGCGGCAGTCCACCGGCCCGAACTCGCCCTTGGCGTCGGACGCGGCGTCGCCCCGTGCCGCGCCGGGGGCGGTCGTCTCCATCGTGCAGCCGGCCAGCGCGAAGGTGAGGACCGTCACAAGCGCGGCGGTCAACCTGCGACCGCGCGGCGTCATCTCTCTGGGCACAGCACGTCACTCCCGGAACCGGTCCGCACCCCCGTGGCGCGGCACGCCGTGACTATACATAGAGCGTATACACATGATGCATAGCGGGGTGGCGGTGCGCCACTGGCGGATGGCGCGGCCGGGCCGGACGCGGCCGGGCCCCGGTGACCGTGGGGCGGTCACCGGGGCCCGGCGGGTGCGGGGGGATCGCCGCCCGCGGGTCTCCTCAGCCGTTCGCGAGGGCCTGGACGCGGTCCAGTGCGCCGTTGAAGCGGTTGTGGTCGCCGACGGTGGGACCGGACGAGGTGTACTGCCACATCGTGTAGAAGCCCCAGCCGGCCGGGAGTTCGCCGACGGTGGTGTTGTAGCGGGCCACCCAGAGCGGGTTGGTGGTGCCGAAGCTCGCGTTGTTGCCGGTGCAGGTCGTCCACCAGCTGGTCGCGGTGTAGATCACCGCGTCCCGGCCCGTGCGCGCCTTGTAGGTGTTCACGAAGTCGCGGATCCAGGCCACCATGCCGGCCTGGGTCTTGCCGTAGCACTGCGCTCCGTACGGGTTCCACTCGATGTCCAGCACGCCGGGCAGGGTCTTGCCGTCCCTGGACCAGCCGCCGCCGTTGTCCACGAAGTAGTTGGCCTGGGCCGCGCCGCTGGTGGTGTCCGGGGTGGCGAAGTGGTAGCTGCCGCGGATCATCCCGACGTTGTACGACCCGTTGTACTGCTGCGCGAAGTAGGTGTTCTTGTAGTAGGTCCCCTCGGTGGCCTTCACATAGGCCCACTTCACGCCGCTGTTCCACAGCGTCGACCAGGCGACGTTGCCCTGGTGGCTGCTGACGTCCACCCCTTCGGTCTGGACGGCGGCGGTGCCTATGGGCGCGGCGCCGCCCTTCTGGCCGTCATGGGCGATGACGCCCTGGCCCATCCTCGCCGTACCCCGCTCGGGGATGACGGAGCTGTCGGCCGCCGACGCCGCCCCGGGGAGGGTGAGCAGCAGGGCGAGGGCGGAGAGGAGCGTGCCCGCGGCGGCGAGGCGCGGGCGGAGCGTCTTTGCGGTTCCGGATCTGTGCACGGGCATCTGGATGCCTCCGAAGGCTCGGTGGGGGGAGCTCATGACCCAGGAGCGGGTGCGGGACACTCCTGAACGGCGTGCGCCATGGTGTGGACATGCCACCTCGGCATTTCGACTCTACGCACGTAGACAGCCCTTGCGGAAGAGGGCCCGGGCTCCGCCTAAGGTCTACTCCTGCGAAATACTGGCCGAGCTGCGGTGATGGCCGCGGTGGACGGAAACTTTCATCGGCCCGAAAGCGTACGAGGGGTGCTGACGTGCACGGGAGCGGAAGCGGGAGTGAACCCGGCGCGACGGGCCGGAGCGGGGTGGACCAGGAATTCCTGGAGCTGGAGCGCGAGTTGGCGGTCTTCCTGCGCCGGGCGCGGG
Source organism: Streptomyces nitrosporeus (assembly GCF_008704555.1). Taxonomy (NCBI): domain Bacteria; kingdom Bacillati; phylum Actinomycetota; class Actinomycetes; order Kitasatosporales; family Streptomycetaceae; genus Streptomyces; species Streptomyces nitrosporeus. The sequence continues at coordinate 2,432,332 of NZ_CP023702.1, read as the reverse complement.
CCAATTCCGGGGAGATGGCCCGCGAGGTCCATCCCGACCTGGAGCCAGGTGCCTACGGGCTGCTCGTCCGCCTGGAGTCGGCGGACCGGCAGCGCCCCACGGACCTCGCCGCCTACTTCGGTGTCGGCAGGGCGACCATGAGCCGGCAGCTGCGCGCCCTGGAGGAGCTCGGTCTGGTGTCCCGTGAGAGTGACCCGGCCGACGGGCGGGTCTCGCTCGTCCGGCTGACCGGCGAGGGGCTGGCCCGCTTCCGGCGGGTCCGTGACGCCCGGCGGTTGCGGTACGCCAGCAAGCTGGCGGACTGGGACCGTACGGAGGTGGCGGAACTGGCCCGCCTGCTGCACCACTTGAACGCACGGGCGGAGAGCTGAGGGAGCCGCCGTCCCCGGCCCGGCCGCCTCCGCCCCGCCGCGCCTCCGCCCTTCCGGTGCCTGTCCGCCCGGGGCCTTCGCCCGCCCCGGCCGCCTACAGCTCGGCGAGGACCGCCGTGGCGTCGTCGTGCTGTTTGCCGCGGCGCAGGAACACCCGCCCGGTGTCCGCCCGTTCCAGTTCCCGCACGCGGTCGATCAGCCCCTGGGGGCCCTCCTCGCGCAGCAGCGCGAACGCGGCGGACCAGTCGCCCTCCTCGAACATCTGGGTCCAGCGGCTCGCGCCGTCGGTCAGCGCCGCCAGCGCCCGCACCCGGGAGCGGGGGCTCTCGCCGGTCACCGCGCGCGAGACCACCCGGGGGTCGGCCGCGGCGGTGAAGAAGCCGCCCTCCTTGTTCCGCGCCCGGGCGTCCGCGATCGCCTCGGTGGCCAGCGTGCCCGGCGGAAGGCGGTCGAGGCGGTCGTCCAGGACCGGCCGGACCGTGCCGTCCGGTGCCTGGAGGAGCAGGACCGAGTCGGAGAGCACCAGGTGCTCGACACGTGAGGCGTCCCACCGCGCGAGGACCACCGTCGCCTGAGGCGTTCGTACGTGAGAAAGGTCACACGTGGAGCGGTGTGCGTCGGCGGTGTGCCGGATGGACAGGGCGAGGACCTCCGCCAGGGTCAGATCCCGGCGCGAAGCGGACAGTTCGGCCAGTGTCCCGCCGAGTCGTGTGGTGAACCAGGGCACCGAGTGCACACAGCCGTCGTCCCCCTGCGGCGGCGTGACACCGTCGAGTACGACGAGGACACCACCCAGGCCGGATGCCGGGACGGACGCGGAGGCCCAGTCCTCGTTGGGGTGTTCCGGCCTGCCGGGCTCGGTGGCGACTTCGATGCGCATCGGGCCAGTCTGCACGATGCCTTCACGGGGCCTGCACGATGCGGGTGTTGGCCTGTACCACCAGGTCAGAACAGGCCGCCGGGCGGAGGGCGGGGCTCCGCGGACGTGCGGGCGGGCATCCTGCCAAAGCAGGGGCGGAAGTTCCACCTGGGCCGCCATGCATGGCTGACGGCGGCTCTGGGGAGACTTGTTCGCCGTCTCGGGAGTGATGTTCACTCGTTCGAGTGGCGGAGCCGTTGATGCGCGCTCCCCTCCCAAAAGCGCTGGAATGGTCGGAAGACGTACGGCGCATAACGGGGCGGGGTGCCCATTGCACGTGACCGTGCGTCATCTCTGCTTCAAGGGTGGACGAGTCAAGATTGCGAGCACCGGTGCAGAAGAAGCGGCCTCGGAGCAAGGACAGCACGCTCGACGGACCCGAGGCGACGCCTCCGGCCGTGGGTGCGGGCAAGCGGACCGTACGGGTGCGCAGCCGGCTGGTCGCCGGCGTCGCCGTCGTCGGGATCACCGTGATCGCCGCGGGTGCTCCGGCGGCCCTCGGTGCCTCCTCCGACCTCAACGAGTCCCAGCGGCTGGTCACGCTCGCCGAGCTGAACCAGCAGGCGATCACCCTCGCGCACTCCCTCGCCGACGAACGCGACCAGGTCATCGCGCACATCGCGGCCGGCCGCGAGGAGGACCGTGAGAACGGCTCCTCGGACGCCGCCGAACGGGTCGACCAGCAGGTGGCCGAGATCAGCCCGGCGGCGCCCGCCTCGCTGCGCCGGGACCTCTCCACCGTCCCGTCGCTCCGCCGTGAGGCCCTGACCGGCAAGGGTTCGGCGCTGGAAGCCTTCCAGGCGTACTCCGACGTCATCGCCAAGCTGCACGACCTCGCCGACGAGCTGGCGGAGAAGACCCCGCCGCGGGCCGCCGACGCCACCCGCGCCCCGCTCGCCCTCGGTAACGCGGTGGAGCAGGCGTCCGCGACCCGCGGACTGCTCCTGGCGGCCCTCGCGGTCCCCGGCACCGAACCCGCGGCCCCGCAGACCGATCCGTTCACCGGTCTGCCCGTGCAGCCCCAGGACGGGAGCGACGGCGAAGGCGACCGGACCCGCGACGAGCTGAGCGCCGCCGCCCAGCAGAGCCGTGTACGGGAGCTGGCCGCCCTCGCCGAGTTCGACCAGGCCGCGAAGCCGGCCGCCCGGGACAGATTCGCCTCCACGGTCACCGGTTCCGAGGTCAACACCGCGGAGAAGTACCTCACCCGGCTCACCGACCGCCCCGAACTGTCCGACGCGGACCGCCGGTCCGCCCCGAAGAAGGTCGAAGCGGCCCTCTCCGCCCGGATCGACCGGATGCGCGGCGCCGAGTCCGCGCTCGGGACCGCCCGGGTCGAGCGCCTGGAACAGCTGCGGGACGACGACGTCACCGCCCTGGAGCTCCGGCTCGCCCTGCTCGGCGGCTGCCTGCTGATCGCCGTCGGGGTCTCCACTGCCGTGGCCCGCACCCTCACCCAGCCGCTGGCCGTCCTCAGGATCGGCGCGGCCCGGATCGCCGCCGAGCCCGAGACCGCCGAGCCGGTCCGCTACACGGGACGCAACGACGAGTTCGCCCAGGTCGTACGGTCCATCAACGCCCTGCACGGCAAACTGCACGGTCTGCACCACGGCACCACCGGACGGCTGGAGACCCTGGAGGCGGAGCGCGGCGAGCTGATCGCCGATCGCGAGGCACTCGCACTCCGGCGCGAGGAGCTCCAGGAGCACGTGGCGGAGCTGACCGAGCAGCTGGAGCGGCTGAAGAACACCGTCCACCACACCTTCGTCAACCTGTCGCTGCGCACCCTCGGCCTGGTCGAGCGCCAGCTGGGCGTCATCGAGGGGCTGGAGGAGCGCGAACAGGACCCGGACCGCCTCGCCACGCTCTTCAAACTGGACCACATGGCCACCGTCATGCGGCGCCACAGCGAGAACATGCTGGTCCTCGCGGGCGCCGACCACGGCCAGGGGCACGTCGGCCCGATTCCGCTGGTGGACGTGGCGCGCGCCGCGGTCAGCGAGATCGAACGGTACGAGCGGGTCACCATCCAGGCCCTGCCGCCGCACGCGCAGATCGCCGGTTTCGCCGCCGACGACCTGAGCCACCTGGTGGCCGAACTCCTGGAGAACGCCACCTCCTTCTCACCCCCGGACTCCCGCGTCGAGCTGTCCGGCTGGCTGCTGGAGACCGGCGAGGTGATGCTCTCCGTGCAGGACGAGGGCATCGGCATGTCGGCGGTCCGGATGGCCGAACTCAACGCCAGGCTGGCCGACCCGGCCTCCTTCGAGGCCGGCGAACAGGCGGCGGACGGAGCGGGACTGGGGCTCCAGGTGACCTCGCTGCTCGCCGCGCGCCACGGCGTACGGGTGCAGTTGCGCGAGCAGAAGGGGAACGGGGTGGCCGCTGTCGTCGTCATCCCCCAGGCCCTGCTGCCCGAGGCGCCGCCCGCTGCTTCCCCGCCGCCGGTCAGGATGTCTGGGGACGCGCCCACCCTGAACCTGCCGGGATCGGTCGCCGAGGCCAACTCCAACGCTCTGCCGCCCCGTTCGGCCGACCAGGAACCGGACCAGGGCCAGGACCAGGCCGGGTCCCAGGACCAGGACCAGGCCGGGTCCCAGGACCAGAACCAGACCCAGGACCCGGATCCGCTGATCGCCGCCGCGGAACGCACGATCGCGGAACGCTCGGCCGTGGAAGCGGGTACGGAGACCGGGACGGCCCCCGGATCCGGTGCCGCCGCCCCCGCAGCCTCGGACACCGGTTCCGCCGTACCGGACGCCACCGGCGCGGCAGCCGCCCCGGACGCTGGGGCGCCCGGGGCCACGGTGACGACCGGGCCCGCACCGGTGGCCGGGCCCGGCACGGGGACGCCGGAACCCGCCGTGCCGGAGGCGCCCGTCGCGGAAGCCTCCGCTCCCGAAGCACCCGAGGCCCCGGCCTCCGAGGCACCGGAAGCCGAGGTCCCGGAGACCGTCTCCCCCGAGGCGCCGGAAGCCGGGGCACCGGAGACCGCGTCCCCCGAGGCCCCGGCCCCCGGGGCACCGGCAGCCCAGGTGCCGTCCCCCTCTCCGTCGCCGTCCCCCTCGCGGCCGGTCGAGTCGGACTCCGAGACCACCATGCAGGTCCGGATGCCCTCGCCGCAGCGCGTCCCGGACCCGTACGCCATCGGCCCGGACCGTCACGAACGGGCCACCGACGAAGGTGCCGGCGAAGGTTCTGGCGAAGGGACCGGCAAGGGCCCCGCCGCCGGGCCCGCCCCGGCGTCCGCCGCCGTCCCGGCTCCCGGTGGCCCCGCCGCCCCCACGGACGCCGCGGCCACCGCGCAGCCCGCCGCCGAGGACCGCGGACCCCGGCAGCCCACCGCCGCGCCCCCGGCGCTGCCGCCCAGGCCGGCCCCCGGTTCGGGGCTGGGCGAGGAGGTGCCCGACCCGGCGCCCTCGCCGGAACGCCTCACGGACAAGGGCCTGCCCAAGCGGACCCCCAGGATCACCGCACCGGCCACCGCACCGGCCTCCGAGCGCAAGGGGACGCTGGACAAGGAAGCCCTGCGCCGCAGGCTCGGCGGCTTCCACCAGGGCGCGAAGGACGGCCGGCGCGATGTGGAGGCCGAGCTCACCGAGACCACTTCACACACCGATGAGACGGGGGACACAGTCGAGGAGGCACGCAGTTGACTGCGCCCAGCACATTCGGGCTGAGTACCGAGGCCCGGAACCTTCACTGGTTGCTGAGCAATCTCGTGGAGGAGGTGCCAGGGGTCCACTCGGTCACCGTCGTCTCGTCCGACGGCCTGATGCTGCTCTCCTCCGATCCCGGTCTCACCACGGCCAGGGCCGCGGGGCAGGAGCGGGGTCCGAGAGGCTCCAGCGCCGATCTCGCCACCATCGTCTCGGGCATCGGCTCGCTGACCGTCGGCGCCGCCCGGCTGATGGACGGCGGAGCCGTGAAGCAGACGATGGTCGCGATGGACGAGGGCAGTGTCTTCGTCATGTCGATCAGCGACGGCTCCCTCCTCGGTGTGCACGCCACCCCCGACTGCGACATGAGCGTCGTCGCCTACCACATGGCGCTCTTCGTGGGCCGGGCCGGACACGTACTCACCCCCGAACTCCGCAGTGAGCTGCGCAAATCGATGGAGAGCGCCCAGTGACGTCAGCCGCCGAACCCGCCCGCAGGCTCCCCGTCCGGGGAGCCGACCGCAAGGCCGCGCGAGTACGCCCGTACTCCCTCACCGGTGGCCGTACCCGCTTCGGCCACGTCCTGCTGGTCGAGACGTTCGTCGCCGCGCTGGAGGCACCCGAGGAGCGCCGTGAGCTGACCAACGGCAACCTCGCCTCGCGCGTCATGCCGGAGCTCCGCGCCATCGTCGAACTCTGCCGCCGTATGCGTACGGTCGCGGAGATCTCGGCCCTGCTCAAGATGCCGCTCGGTGTGGTCCGGGTGCTGCTCAGCGACTTGGCCGACCAGGGAAAGATCCGCGTGTACGGGACCGGTCACGGCACCGGCCAGCCCGACCGCGCACTGCTCGAAAGGGTGCTCAATGGACTCCGCCGTCTCTGAGGCGCCGCTCTTCGCCCCGCGCCGGCCGGGGCCCCGGGACCAGGCCGACGAGTCGGTGCAGGCCTGGCAGCTCGACCACACCCGTGCGCCCACCGCGACCAAGATCGTGGTCGCGGGCGGATTCGGCGTGGGCAAGACGACGTTCGTGGGTTCGGTCTCGGAGATAACCCCGCTCCAGACCGAAGCGCTGATGACCCAGGCCAGCGAGGCGACGGACGACCTCTCCGCCACCCCGGACAAGGTCACCACGACCGTCGCGATGGACTTCGGCCGGCTCACCCTCGACGACGACCTGGTGCTGTACGTCTTCGGCACCCCGGGCCAGCAGCGTTTCTGGTTCATGTGGGACGACCTGGTGCGCGGGGCGATCGGCGCGGTCGTACTGGCCGACACCCGCCGTCTCGCCGACTGCTTCGCGGCCCTGGACTACTTCGAGAGCTGCGGACTGCCGTACATCGTGGCCGTCAACCACTTCGAGGGGACGCCCGGTTACGCCGAGGAGGACGTGAGGGAGGCCCTGACGGTCCCGCCGCACGTACCGGTTGTGATCATGGACGCGCGCAAGAGGATCACCGTCGTCGAATCACTGCTCGCCCTGGTGGGCCACGCTCTCGACGTCACCCCCGCGTAGAGAACGCGCCCCGGGCACGTTCCACCGGACGCGTGCCCTCTCGCGTGCCCCCCCCGCACCCACGTCCACGTAACGGAGAACCGCGATGCGGAAGATACTCATAGTCGGAGCCGGCCAGTCCGGTCTCCAGCTGGCCCTCGGCCTCCAGTCCGCCGGGTACGAGGTCACCCTCATGTCCAACCGCACGGCCGACGAGATCCGGTCCGGCCGGGTCATGTCGACCCAGTGCATGTTCCACACGGCCCTGGAACACGAGCGCGACCTCCAGCTCAACTTCTGGGAGTCGCAGGCCCCCCGCATCGAGGGCCTCGGTGTCTCCGTCGCCGCCCCCGACTCCTCCCGCGCGGTCGACTGGGTCGGCCGGCTCGACGGGTTCGCGCAGTCCGTGGACCAGCGGGTGAAGATGGCCGGCTGGATGGAGACCTTCGCCCAGCGCGGTGGCCAGCTCGTCATCCACGGGGCGGCCGTCTCCGACCTGGACTACTTCTCCCGCACCTACGACCTGGTGATGGTCTCGGCCGGCAAGGGCGAGCTGGTCTCGATGTTCGGCCGGGACGCCTCGCGTTCGCCGTACGGCACCCCGCAGCGCGCGCTCGCCGTCGCCTACGTCCACGGCATGGGGCCGCGCCCGGAGCACCCGGAGTTCGACGCGGTCCGCTGCAACCTGGTCCCGGGCGTCGGCGAGCTCTTCGTCATGCCGACCCTGACGACCACCGGCCGCGCGGACATCCTGTTCTGGGAGGGCGTCCCCGGCGGGCCGCTGGACGTCTTCCAGGGCATCAAGGACCCGTCCGAGCACCTGGCCCTGACCCTTGAGCTGATGGAGAAGTTCACGCCCTGGGAGTACGCCCGTGCCACCGAGGTGGAGCTGACCGACGCCAACGGCACCCTGGCGGGCCGCTACGCCCCGACCGTGCGCAATCCGATCGGCCGGCTGCCCGGCGGCGGTCTGGTGCTGGGCGTGGGTGACGTGGTCGTCGCCAACGACCCGATCACCGGGCAGGGTTCCAACACCGCGTCCAAGTGCGCGCACTCCTACCTGCACTCGATCATCGAGCACGGTGACCGCGCGTTCGACGCGGAGTGGATGCAGGCCACGTTCGACCGGCACTGGGAGAACACCCAGCACGTCGTGAGGTGGACGAACGCGATGCTGGCACCGCCGCCGGAGCACGTGCTGAACCTGATCGGCGCGGCCGGCCAGCTCCAGCCGGTCGCCGACCGGTTCGCCAACGGGTTCAACAACCCGGCCGACTTCGACAACTTCTTCTTCGAGCCGGACAAGGCGAACGCCTACCTCGCCGAGGTCACGGCGGCGGCCCAGGGCTGAGACCGGCCGACGGGTGCCGGCACCGGTTCCGCCCCCCTGGCACCGGTTCCGCCCCCCCCCGGCACCGGTTCCGCCCCCCCCGGCCCGGCTCTGCCTCCCCCGGCACGGCCCGGTCCCGGCGCGGCCCGGGACCGGTCAGCCGGCCGCCGGGGCGTCGTAGCCGGTGTCGTCCCCGTCGCTCGCGCCCTGGGGCAGCTCCGGCGGGGTGTACGAGGCCAGTGACGGGCTTCCCGGGTCGGGCCTGACCGCCCCGAGCAGTGGGTTCGACGCCAGCGGTGACACCTTCACCGTGGCACCGGGCCGGGGCGCCTGCACCACCAGGCCGTCGCCGATGTAGAGCGCCACATGGGTCGCCTCGGGGAAGTAGACGACCAGGTCGCCGGGGCGCAGTGAGGACACCGGTACGCGCGGCAGCCGCCGCCACTGCTCCTGCGAGGTACGCGGGACGGCGCGTCCGGCCTTCGACCAGGCGGCCGAGGTGAGCCCGGAGCAGTCGAACGACTCGGGGCCCTCGGCCCCCCACACATACGGTTTGCCGATCTGCTCCACGGCGTACCGGACGGCCGCGCCGCCCTGGGCGGAGGGCAGCCGGGTGGAGCTCAGGGCGCCGGAGGCCACCAGCTTCTCCTGTGCCGCTTCGGTGGTGCGCCGCTCCAGTTCGGTGAGCCGGGCGAGCTGTTCGCCGGAGAGCGAGGCCAGCATCGCCTCGACCTCCCGCAGACGCGCGTGCACGGTGTCGCGCTGCTCCTTCCGCTTGCGGACCAGGGCCCGCTGCCGCTCCAGGACCGTACGGGACTTCGCCGCCAGGGCGGCGGCGCGTTCCTCGGCGCTGCCGAGCCGTTCCACGGTCGCGGCCCGGCCCTCCTGGAGGCGGGTGAGCACATGGCTCTGGTCCAGGGCGCTCTGCGGGTTCCGGGCGAGCAGCAGGTGCAGGTAGACGGAGAAGCCGGTCCGCCCCTGGTACTGGTCGCGGGCGAGCCGGCCCGCGTCGCCCCGGGCGGCCGCGAGTTCGGCGCGGGCCCGGGTCAGCTGGGCGTCCAGCTTCCTGGCCTCCGCGGTCTTCTTCCGCAGGGCCTCGGCGGTGCCGTTGTACGACTGCCCGGCCTCGGCCGTCTTCCGGTAGAGGGTCTGCAGCCGTCCGAGCAGTACGGAGACGCTCTGCGGGGCTCCCTTCCCGGCTGCCGGAGACCCGCCGGCCGCCGGAGCCCCGCCGTTCTCGGCGGCCCCCTCGTCCTCGGCGGACCCGCCGGGCGGTTCCTCGTCCGCCGTTTTGCCGCCGGCCGGTTCCCGGGGTGCGGCGGGGGAGGACGCCGGCTGGGCCGGGACGCGGCCGGGCGGGGGACCGGCGAGAGCGGGAGAGGCGGCGACGACCGCGGCCACCGCCGCCGTGCAGAGGGTGCGGACGAATCCGGCTGACACGACATCACCTCCGGTGGCGGGGGTGGATCCGTGCCCGCCGTCCGGGACGCGCAGGACGATCGGACGCTCGTGCGGACGGTCTACCCCATAAGTGTTCGGACCCCGTCCATCCGGTCACCCGCTGTCAGGCGATGCAAGGACCGCCCCGCGTGGCGGGCGGCGGATCCCCCGAACGCCCCAGGGCCGGGGCCGGGGCACGCCGCCCGGCACCGGCCCGGCCCCGGGGCGTCCGGCCCCGGCCCGCCGCCGTCCGGCCCCTGGAGCTCCGCGCCGAAGGGGGGCCGTGAGCCGGCGGGACCCCCTTCCGGTCCGGAAGCCCCTACTCCACCGGGAAGGCGTAGAAGGCCCGTTCACGCTGCACGACGGCGTTCTTCCCGGCGGCCAGCACCCGGTAGGGGGCGCTGACGGTGGCACCCTTCGGGTCCGCCGCGCCGATGTCCTGGAACTTCCACAGCCGGCGCCCGTCCGCCGCCGCGAACGCCGTCACCTGGGTGGGGTCCGAGGCGAGCAGGGTCCCGCCGCCACCGCTCAGGGTCAGCGCCGGGGCGTTCCCGCCGAGCGGCACCTCGGTGGAACGGCGCCAGGCCTGCCGGCCGGTCGCCGCGTCAACCGCTCCCACCTCCTGGTTCCGGTTGGTGGTGTGGAGCAGGTTCCCGGCCGCCCGGACGGGGGTGCCGAAGACGGACCCCTCTCCGCCGGGCAGCGTCCACACCGGTTTGCCGGTGCCGGTCTCGAAGGCATGGAGGTCCTCCCCGACCGCCGCGTACAGCCGTCCCTCGGTGTCGCCGAGAGCCGCGGCCTGCGGGGAGACGGCGCCGAACTGCCGGTTCCACAGGAGCTTTCCGGTGGTCCGGTCGAAGCAGCGGAAGAACGCCTTGCCCTTGGCCGCCTTCACATCGGCCGCGGTGAGCGTCGCCGGGGACTGGAGCACCAGGATGTCGGTGTCCCGGACCGCGGTCAGCCGGTAGGCGGGGGTACCGGGGTCCCGGCCCGCCGGGACCTCCACCCGCCAGACCTCCTTGCGGAGCACGATGTCGTACGCGAAGAAGTAGGCCCTGGGCACCTGGCGGTCCTTGCCCGGCTTCTTGCCCTTCTTCGGCTTCGGGGCCTTGACCGTCACCGTGTGGGAACCGGTGAACCAGAGGACGGACCCGGACTGCCCGGTGAGCGGAGCCACCTTCATGTTGGGTACGCCGTCGAACTGGTCCACGAACCGCACGCGGTGCTCGACCTTCCCGTCCTCGGGCGACAGCCAGAGGAACTCGGTCGGACTCGCCAGGAAACAGGACTCGTCCCCCGCGGCCAGTACCTTCTGGCCGCCCGCCGCGTCCTTGCTCTTCCACTTCTCGCGCCCGGTACGCAGATCGATCCCGGTCGCCCCGGCGCTGTCGGTCAGTACGAGCAGCTCGTCCCGCCAGATCCCGGCGGTCAGCGGGGCCGGAGCGGAGGCCGGCCGGGTGTGGATCCACAGCGGACCGGGCGCCTGCCCCGGCACGGTGGGGCGCGGAGCGGGCGCGGGCTTGTCGTCCGTGGCGGCTGCCGGCTCGTCGGACCCGAGGGCCAGCACCGAACCCCCGCCGACGACCAGCCCGGCGGCCCCGGCGGCCACAGCCGTGAGCAGCGCCCGGCGGCCGGTCGCGGTACCGCCTGCGGCGGCCGGTGCCGTGGCCGGCGGTACCGGGGACTGCGCCTGCGTCTGCGGCAGCGGGACGGGAGCCGCCGGGTAGGCGTAGGGGTAGGGCTGCCGGGCTTCCGGTGCGGACGCGGGGGCGGCGGGGGGAAGCGGGGAGCCGGGCGTCCCGGGGGCGGGCGGTCCGGTGAGTTCACGGGGGAGGGCCAGCTGGGCCGTGCTCCGGTCCGTCCACGGCGGACGCGGACCGGCCCGCAGGAAACGGGTGGTCCGGGTGTCGGCGTCGGTACCGCCGTCCTCCCCGCCCGTCGCGGTACCGGGCCCGGCGGCGGCCGGGGCGGGGGGCAGCGCCTTCGCCGGCACCGCGTCGGCCGGTTCCGGGACCGCCGGTCCGCCGGCGGCAGGGCCGAAGCCGCCCGGCCCCTCCGGCCCCGGGGCGCCCGCCGCGTCCGGTACGGCGTCCGCCGGCTCCGCGGCGAGGCCGTCACCGGGCCCCGGCTCCGGGGCGGCACCCGGTGGCACGGTGGCCGGGACGGTGTCCGGTGACACGGCGTCCGGGCCCGCGTCCGGTTCCGGAACCTCGTCCGCCCCCGTCTCCGGCCCCTCCTCCGTCCCGGTCTCCGACTCCGCCTCCGTCTCCGACGACGCTTCCAGCGCCCCGGCCCGCGCGGCCTGATCCGTGACCGCCGCCGCCACGGCCTCGGGGAGCCAGCCGCCCTTGGCCATGCCGGCGGCGCCCTCCAGCGCCAGCTCCGCCGCCACCGCCCCCGCACCCGGCCGGTCCGCGGGGTCCTTGGCCAGGCAGCGGCCGATCAGCTCACGCAACGCGTCGGGTACCGGGCCCAGTTCGGCACTGCCATGGGCGATCCGGGCCGCGGCCTCCTCGGCGGGGCCCTCGGCGAACGGGGTCGCGCCCGTCGCCGCGTACGCCAGCAGCAGCCCGAGGACGAACAGGTCGGAGGGCGCGCCCGCCTCCCGTCCCTCGACCTGCTCGGGAGTCAGATAGCCCAGCCGCACGGAGAGCTGGCCGCCCGGCTTCGCCTCGGCCCCCGCCGCCCCGCCGAGCGGCCCGAACGCCGTCAGCCGGGGCCCGTCCCCGGCGAGCAGCACCGTCTCCGGCGCCAGGCCCTGGAGCACGGCTCCCGTGGCGTGCACCCGTGACAGCGTCTCGGCCAGACCCGCGCCCAGTATCCGTACGGCACGCTCCGGCAGCGGACCCGTGAGGGAGATCGCCTCGGCGAGGGTCAGCCCGGGGACGTACGCGACGGCCGTCCACAGCCCCTCGTCCCCGCTGCCCGGCCCGGCCAGCAGCGGCTGCACCCAGCCGCCCGCCAGCCGCTCCGCCGTACGCGCCTCCGCCTGGAAACGGCGCCGGAAGGCGGGAACAGCGGCGAGTCCGGGCCGGGCGGCCGTCACCACGACCCGGGCCCCCGCGGAGTCGCGGGCCAGGAACTGCACCGCGCTCGCGGCCTCGCGCAGACGCGCCAGCGCCGTGTACGGGCCGAAGTGGCGTGGATCGTCCTGCCTCAGCGCCTCCATGGCGCACCCCCTTGTTGACACAGCCTTCAGCACCTGATCGCCGATCTTACGACCTGGGGGACCACGGGAAGCGGCGTCACGGTGCGGGGGGCGGGGCCGGTGCCGCCCTTCAGGAGCCCGGTCGTTCCGGCTTCGTCCAGGGCCACTTGGGGCGCGTGCGCACACGGCCCCCGGGGGCGTACTCGTACACCCAGCCGCGTTGCAGCCCGAGCCTCTTCGAATACCCGGCGGGGACGCGCCGGTAGGCGTACACGGTGGCCGGACCGCCGTCGGCCGCCGGCACCGGGACCTCGTACCACTTGGGCGGATGACCGGTCGGACCCAGCAGGACGGGCAGCACCCGGCCGTCCAGCGGGCCGCCGGTGAAGGGGGTGTTCTCGCTTTTCACCCCGCCAGTCTGGCGCAGGGCCGGCGGTGGGGCCCGCCACCCGCCCTGTGCACCCGCCACCCGCCCGGCAGCCGCGCCGGGCCTTTCCGGCGGGGCGGGCGGCCCCGGCGGGCGGCGGCCCCTCAGGCGGGCGGCAGCAGGTGCGCCGCGTGGGAGGCGACCGGGAGCATGCCCGCCGCCAGCCGGGCCGCGGGCCCGTCGGCGCTCTCCTGGGCCAGCAGGTCCGCCACGACACCCGCGGTCTCACTGTCGGACGCCGCCGTCGCCGCCAGCAGCGCCACCAGATGGTCGACCAGCCAGCCCCGCAGCTCGGGGGCGGAGGGCTGCTTCCCCTCGTCCAGCCAGATCAACGACGCGGCCTCCACGGCCGCGATCCAGGTGCGCACCATCATCCGCAGCCGGGGACCCGCCTGTCGCTGACCCGGCCCCGCGCCCCGGCCCAGGTGCAGCAGGATCTGCTCGGCGGCGGCCCTGCGCACCCCGTCCACGATCGCAGACGTACGCGAGGTCTCCACCACGCTGCCCCCGCGCAGCAACGCGCTGAAACCGGCGTCGTGCTGGTCGACGAAGCCGAGGTAGCGGTCCAGTACACGGCTCACCCGCTCGGTCGGCGGGCCGGCGGCCGGCTCGGCGAAGCAGAGCGTCAGCTGCTCCGCCGCGGACCCGAGCGCGGCCTCGTACAACTGCTGCCGCCCGCCCGGGAAGTAGCGGTAGACCAGCGGCCGGGACACTCCGGCCACCGCGGCGACCTCGTCGATCGACACCTCGTCCGGCGCCCGGTGGGCGAACAGCGTGAGCGCGGCGGCCAGGAGCTGGGAACGCCGCTCCTCGACCCCCAGCCGTCGGTAGGCGCGGGCCGGCGGTGCCGCCTGTGCTCTCGCCTGTGCTGCCGGTGCGGAGGTCATGCCCCGCAGCCTAACGGCCTCACCCGCGACGGCGAGCGGCCTCAGGCCAGCAGACCCGAACTCTTCCACAGCCTGCGCCCGACGCCGTTCAGGACCCCGATGTCGTCGAAGAACTCGGTGAGCCGGCTGGCCCCGGACTGCATGACCTCGGCCCGGTGGCCGCTGGCCTTGACCTGGGCGACGGCCTCACGGCGGTCCAGGCCGACGTTGTCGTACACCTGCGGGTTGATGAAGCAGACGGAGAAGATCCGGGCCGCCTCGCCGCAGCTCAGCCGGGTCAGCCGCCGCTCCCAGGACGGCGCGGTCACCATCTGGCGGCGCAACTCCTCCCGGGCGTACCGCACATGCCGGGCCTCCTCCACGACATGGATCCGGGTCACACCGCGGACCAGGGTCTGGACGCGCTCGTCGGGGAAGGTGAGGCGCTGCATCCAGTCGAGGATCTCCTCACCGAGGAGGGTCGCCGCGAACGAGCCGGGCGTGGTGGAGATCGTCTTCAGGATGCGGGCCGCGTTGTGGTAACCGCGCGGTACCGGGTAGGTGGGGGCGCCGCCCCACTGGATCATCCGGCCGAACATCATCGAATGGCGGCACTCGTCGGCGATCTCGGTGAGGGCGTACCGGACGTGCTGGCTGGTCACCGGCTTGTCGTAGATGTGCCGTACCAGCAGTTGCATCAGGATGATCTCGAACCAGATGCCCAGGGAGGCCAGCGAGGCGGCCTCGTGCCGGGACAGGTCCATCCGCTGCTCCTCGGACATCTTCCGCCAGAGCGGGGTGTCGTAGAGCGATACCAGCTCCGGCGGCCAGAACCACTTGCCCTCCTCGACCGGTGCCTCCCAGTCGAGTTCGGTGTCCGGGTCGAAGGAGTGCCTGGCCGAGGCTTCGAGCAGGCGTATCGCGACCTGCTCGCGGTCCTTGAGCGGGCCGAGGGCATCGCGCAGCGCCTGGACGTCCTGTTCGCTCACCGTGGTCATCGCTGAGAGCACCTCGCACATGGGTTACCGGCGGTCATGCTTTATGAGACTGCCTGTCAGCAAGTGCGTCAATCCCTTGCGCACGACTTGTTGACCGCGCGTCTACCAACGTGTGAACCTGCCAACTGGCGCCAGCACCAAGGAACTTACGATCCTCGCCAGGCGAAGGAGCTGTCCGTGTCGACACACGACCTCTACACCACCCCGCCCGAAGCCCCGGACTGGCAGATACCCGCCACCGGCGCGGCCCGGTTCAGCTGGGACTACGACGCCGGCCGCGAACGGCTCCTCGCCCTGTACCAGAAGGGCAAGGACAAGCAGTGGGACGGCAACAAGCGCATCGACTGGAGCATCGAGGTCGATCCCGCGGACCCGCTCGGCACCCCCGACGAAGGGCTCCCGCTCCACGGCACCCCGCACTGGGCGAAGATGACCGAGCGCGACAGGGGGGAGCTGCGCAAGCACTACACCTCCTGGCAGTTCAGCCAGTTCCTGCACGGTGAACAGGGCGCGATGATCTGCGCGGCCCGGATCACCGAGGCGGTCCCCGACCTGGACGCGAAGTTCTACTCCGCGACCCAGGCGATGGACGAGGCCCGGCACGCGGAGATCTACAGCCGCTTCCTCCACGAGAAGGTCGGCATGCTCTACCCCGTCAACGACAGTCTCCAGGGACTGCTCGGGGACACCCTGCGCGACTCCCGCTGGGACATGCCCTACCTCGGGATGCAGGTGCTCATCGAGGGCCTGGCGCTCGCCGCCTTCGGCATGATCCGCGACACCACCACCAAGCCGCTGCCCAAGCAGATCCTCGCCTACGTCATGCAGGACGAGGCCCGGCACGTGGCCTTCGGCCGGATGGCCCTGCGCGACTACTACAAGCAGCTCGGCGACGCGGAACTGCGTGAGCGCGAGGAATTCGTCATCGAGGGCTGCTACCTGATGCGCGACCGGCTCAGCGGGGTCGAGGTGCTGGAGAACTTCGGCATCGGCAGGCAGGAGGCCCAGGAACTCTCGGAGCACTCCGAGTTCCTCCAGCTGTTCCGCAAACTCCTCTTCAGCCGGATCGTGCCCTGCGTCAAGGACATCGGCCTGTGGGGCGAGCGGCTCCAGAAGGCCTATGTCGACATGGGCGTCTTCGAACTCGGCGACTCCAGCCTCGACCTGCTGATGGCCCAGGACGAGGAGATAGCCGAACAGCTCGACCGCGAACGCTTCGCCGAGGAGGAGCAGGCCCGGGTCGCGGAGGTCGCCCGGGCGATAGCCGACGGCGGGGCGGACCCGGCGGACGGCTGACCGGACCGCCACCGCCACCGCCGACGGCTCGCGGCGGGGCCCGGCGGACGGTCCCAGGGGCGAGGGCAGGGGGCAGGGGCGAGGGCAGGAGGCGGGGCAGTGGTCCGCGCGGCCGGTGCTCCGGTGTTCACTCCCCGTCCGGCAGGCCGACCGTCCGGCCGTCCTTGTCCACCGTGCGGCTCTCCCAGTAGGTGTCCCACGTGTCGCCCACGTGCTCGGGCACCTTGCCCTCCGGGTAGCGGACGTAGCCCTCGGACGGCTCCTCGCCGTCCGGGAAGCAGGCGCTGCCGGGACCGCCCACGGCGATGACCGGGTACTCGCCGTCGCTGCATATCGCGTCCGCCGTCGAGCAGGCGGTGGTGGACAGGGCGAGGACCAGAGCGGCCAGGCCGAGACCGGCCGCGGTGGCGTACGGACGGCGAAGACGGCTGTTGTGCGACATGTTCGGGCTCCCTCAAAGGTCTGCTGTCGGGCCCAGCCTGCCGCCTCCAAGGCCGGTGATCGTGAGTGCGCGTACTCAGGTACCGGGGCTGTACGACTCAATCGCCCCGGGGGCGGCCGGCACGCGGAAAAGGGATGTACCTCCCGCAGGCGCACGGGAAGACTGGCGCCCATGGACTCCACACCCGTCCCGGGGGACCGGACCGCCGCCCGCCGCAGTCTCGAAGCGCTCGCCCTCGGTGACGCCTTCGGGGAGCGGTGGTTCCCGCTCTTCCGGCCGCCCCGGCAGGCGTTCGCCGAGGTGCGGGCGCGCCGCACCCCGCACGAGCCGCTCTGGCACTGGACCGACGACACCGCGCTCGCCCGGGCCCTGCACCGTGTGCTGGAGGAGCGCGGGCACGTCGACCAGGACCGGCTGGCCCTCTGCTTCGCCCTGGCCTTCGACGCGGACCGGGCGCGGGGGTACGGCCACGGCATGCACCTGCTGCTGCCGCAGCTGCTCGGCTCACCCGGGGACTGGCGGACCCTGGCCCCCGGCCTGTTCGAGGGCGGCAGCCTCGGCAACGGTGCCGCGATGCGGGTCGCCCCGCTCGGGGCCCGCTTCCACGCCGACCTCGGACACACCGCCCGGCAGGCGGCGCTGTCGGCGGAGGTCACCCACGCCCACCCCGAGGGCGTCGCCGGGGCCGTGGCGGTCGCGGTCGCCGCGGCGCTCTCGGTGCGCGGGGAGTTCACCCTGGAGGCGGTCACCGCGCGTACACCCGAAGGGCTCGTACGGGAGGGGCTGCGGCGGGCCGCCGGGGTGCCCTTCACCACCGAACCCTGGCGGGCGGCCGACCTGCTGGGCAGCGGGCGGCGCATCCGGGCCGACGACACGGTGCCGTTCGCGCTGTGGACCGCCGCACGGCACCGGGGCGACCTGGAGGCCGCCCTGTGGGCGACGGCCGAGGGCTTCGGGGACGTGGACACCACCTGCGCCATCACCGCGGGCGTCGTCGGGGCGGCCACCGGGCTCGAAGGAGTACCCGAGGCATGGCTGCTGCGCCGGGAGCCGCTGGACTGAGCGGTACTGGGCGGTTCCGTACGGGGATGTGCGGGGATGCACAGGGATGTGCGTGGATGTACGGGCCCGGGCGGCCGGTCCGGCGGGACGTGCCTCGCGACCGGGTGCCGGGTGCCCGGCACCGATCCCCCCGTGTCGAATGACTGTTCGCCTCGGTGACGTACCGTGAACGCCATGAGCATGCCGCCGCAGCCGCCCCAGGGTCCCTACGGGCCGCCCCAGCCTCCGCAGAACCCGTACGGGCAGCAGCCTCCGGCCGCCCCCGGGCCCTATCCGCCGCAAACCCCGCCGCCGCCCTACGGCTACCCGCAGCAGCAGCCCCAGGGCGCCCCCGGGCCGTGGGGCGCCCACCCCGGCATGCAGCCGGGCGTGCAGCCCGGTGTGCCCGGTTATCCGCAGCCGCCCCGCAAGAGCCGGACCGGTCTGGTGCTCGGCATCGTGGCCGGCGGACTGGTCCTGGTGACCGCACTCGGCTTCGGGGTCTACCAACTGATCGACAAGGGCGCGGACGCCGCCTTCCCCGAGGCCACCCACAAGCTGGTGGTGGAGAAGACGATGCTGGACGGGGAGTTCACCCTCAGCCAGGACATGTCCGCCACCGAGGGCAGGAAGATCGAGAACACCCCCGACCCGAGCATCCGGGACGGCCGGGCCGCGGTCGCCCAGTACACCTCGGACGAGGGCGGCGCGCTGGTGCTCTCCGGCATGTACGGGCGGCTCTCCAGCCCCTCGTTCATGCGCGGCAAGATCATGGAGGGCGCGGCCACGGCCGACGGTGCCAAGGTGATGGTCCCCGCCGAGGAGTTCCGCCCCGCGGGCTACGACATCACGGTGGAGTGCCAGGTCGTGCAGTCCAGCAACATGGGCGTGAGTGCCAATGTGCCGATGTGCGCCTGGGGTGACGACAACACCGCCGCGATGATCGCCCTCGTCCGCCCCGACCAGGTCACGAAGGACGCGCGGTCCATCGACCTGGAGAAGGCGGCGGAGGAGACCGCGAAGGTCCGCACCGAGATACGCAAGCCGCTCAGCTGAACCGGGGCGGCCGCGTCGGCGGCAGGACCCGCTCCACCGCCCGTGCCGCGCCCAGCAGTTCCGCGTCCGCGCCCCGGTCGGCCACCAGGTGGAGGCCGACCGGGCAGCCGTCCGGGGTGAACCCGGCCGGCACGCTCGCCGCCGGATGACCGCTGAGGTTGAACGCCCAGGTCAGTGCGGTGGAGAAGACCTCACCCGGACCGTCGTGGCCGTGCGGCGGGTTCGGTGTGACCGGGGTGAGCAGCAGGGACACGCGGGCGAACACCTCCGACAGCCGCCGGTCGTTCCCCTCCCGCAGCCGGCGTGTGGCCCCGGTGGGGGCGCCGCCGCGTACCGCCGTCCACGCCGGCCCCGGATCGTCCAGGGTGACGGCGTCACCGGACAGCCGGACGACCCCCGCCGCCTCCAGACGGGCGACCGCGCCCCGGACCACCTCGGCCACCTCCGGGTCCACCGCGGCGAAGCCCAGGGTTTCGCTGTGGACGGCCGGCAGCGGCAGCCGGGCCGGCCGGGGGGCGTAGCCGTCCAGCACATGGCGCAGATACGCCTCCGCCCGCTTCGCCGAGGACGCGAGCACCCCGGGTGCCGCCAGGCCCGTGGGGTCGGGGGAGGGGAGCAGGCCGTTGGTCGTCTTCAGTCCGAACACCCCGCACCAGGCCGCCGGTATCCGCACCGATCCCGCGCCGTCGCTGCCCGTCGCCAGACCGACCATGCCGGCCGCGACCGCGGCCGCCGACCCCGCCGAGGAGCCGCCCGGGACGCGGTCGGCCCGCCAGGGGTTGAGCGTGGGGCCGCCGGGGCCCAGGCCCCAGGTCTGCCAGTAGGTGCCCGGTCCGGGGACGGAGGTCGCGCCGACGGCGACCCCGCCCGCGGCGATCAGCCGCCGGGCCGCGTACGACCGGATGCCCGACGGGCCCTTCACCGCGAACGGCAGTCCGCCCAGAGGGAGTTCCCGGGCCCCGGGCTCTTCGGCCAGCGCCCTCCCGTGCCACACCTCGGTGAACGCCCGGACCTCCGGGTCCCGTTCACCGATCCGGGCCAGCGCCTTCGCCACCCCGTGCCCCGCCCCGTGCTCCATACCGTCTCCTTCTCCCGGAGCCCAGGTCGAAGAGGCGCCGGGCTCACTCCGCCCCGCCGAGGGCGGCCTCCATCACCGCGCGGGCGATCGGGGCCGCGTTGCCGCCGCCGCTGACGTCGGCCCGCTTCGCCGCCGCGTCCTCGACGACCACGGCCACCGCCACCGCCGGATCACCGGAGCCCGGGTCCTGGGCCCAGGAGATGAACCACGCGTACGGCGTACCGGTGTTGTCCACCCCGTGCTGGGCGGTGCCGGTCTTGCCGCCGACCCGCACCCCGTCGATCGCCGCCCGGGTCCCGGTGCCGTTCTCGACCACGTCCACCATCATCCGCTGGAGCTGCCGGGCGGTCGAGGGCTCCATCGCCTCCCGGTACTCGTCCGAGCCCTCCCGGCGGACGGTCCTCCCGTCGTGGTCGGTGATCCGGTCCACCAGGTGCGGGCGGCGCAGCTCGCCGCCGTTCGCCACGGCGGAGGCCACCATCGCCATCTGGAGCGGGGTGGCCGTCGTGTCGAACTGGCCGATCGAGGACTGGGCGAGCTGGTCGTCGCTCATGTCCGAGTCGAAGTTGGAACGGGACACCCCCGAGGGGATCCTCAGACCGTCGTCGTTGAAGCCGAACCTGCCGGCGGCCTCCAGCATCCCGTCCAGGCCCACCTGGACCCCGAGATGCGCCATCACCGTGTTGCAGGAGACCCGGATGGCCTCGGCCAGTGACGCCTCCTCGCAGCCCCGGGCCTCGTCGGGCAGCGTCGTCGTGGTGCCGGGCAGCACATAGGGCGAGGGGGTGTCGGTGGCGGCGTCCGGGTCGGTCACCACCCCGGCGTCCAGGGCCGCCGCGGCCGTCACGATCTTGAAGGCGGAGCCCGGCGGGTAGGTCTGCCGGATGGCCCGGTTGAGCATCGGCCTGCTCGCGGCCGCGTTCAGCTCCGCCCACGCACCGGTGACCGAGGGGCCCGTACCGGAGAGCCGCTGCGGGTCGTACGAGGGGGAGGAGACCAGCGCCAGGATGGCGCCGGTCGCCGGATCGAGTGCCACGGCCGCACCGCGCCGGCCCGCCAGGCCCTCGTACGCGGCCCGCTGGACGGACGCCTTCACCGTGGTGACGACGTTGCCGCCCGGCTGCCGTGAACGGGTGATGTCGCCCCACAGCGGGAGGGGGGCCAGGACGGACGCCGTGCCGTTCAGGACGTCGTCCTCGGCGTTCTCCAGCAGGGAGGTGCCGTACGTCTGGGAGGCGTAGCCCGTCACCGGGGCGTACAGCGGGCCGTGCCGGTAGGTCCGCTCGTGGGCGAGCTGTTCACCGGTGTCCTCCGAGCCGGTGACCGGCTCGTCGCCGACCAGGATGTCGCCGCGCGCCTGGTCGTAACGGGCGATGGTGTTGCGGCGGTTGGCGGGGTTGTCGTCGAGCGAGGATGCCTCGAAGAGCTGGATCCGCGCCGCGTTGACCAGCAGCGCCACCAGGAGCAGCAGGCAGAAGGCGGCGGCCCGCCGGATGCAGCGGATCACCGGCCGGCCCCGCCGAGCCGGCCGGGGTCCGGCGCGTCCTCCTCGACGACGGGGGCGATCACGTCCCCCTCCGCCTGGCCGGGCCGCGGGGTGCGGGCCACGTCGCTGACCCGGATCAGCAGCGCCACGATGATCCAGTTGGTGACGACGGACGAACCGCCCTGCGCCAGGAACGGCATGGCCATCCCGGTCAGCGGGATCAGGCCCGTCACCCCGCCGGCGATCACGAAGACCTGGAGCGCCAGGATCGAGGCCAGCCCGACCGCCAGCAGCCGGCCGAAGGGGTCGCGCAGTGCGAGCCCGGCACGGTAGCCGCGGGCCACCAGCAGCGCGTAGAGGAGGAAGACCGCGGTGAGCCCGGCCAGTCCCAGCTCCTCGCCCGCGGTCGCCAGGATGAAGTCGGACTTGGCGGCGAAACCGATGAGGACCGAGTGGCCGAGCCCCAGGCCGGTACCGAGCATGCCGCCCGCCGCGAAGGCGAACAGCGACTGCGCGAGCTGGCTGGGGCCCTGGCCGGCCTCGATGGTGGCGAAGGGGTTCAGCCAGTCCTCCACCCGGCTGTGCACATGGGGTTCGAAGGAACCGACGACGAAGGCGCCCGCCGCGGCGAGCAGCAGGCCGACCGCGATCCAGCCCGTCCGCCCGGTGGCCACGTACAGCATGATGACGAAGAGGCCGAAGAAGAGGAGGGAGGTGCCCAGGTCCCGTTCCAGGACCAGGACCCCCACGCTGATCAGCCAGATGGCCACGATCGGGCCCAGCACCCGGCCGGTGGGCAGCTGGAGCTTCCAGATCCTGCGGCCGGTGTACGCCAGCGCGTTGCGGTTCGCCGCCAGGTAGGCGGCGAAGAACACGGCGAGCAGGATCTTGGCGAACTCGCCGGGCTGGAAGGAAAGTCCACCGGCCCGGATCCAGATCTTGGCCCCGTTCACCGCGGGGAAGAAGATCGGCACGATCATCAGCACCAGCGCCGTCGCGACCGAGAGGTACGCGTACCGCTGGAGCACCCGGTGGTCGCGGAGCAGGACGACGACCGCGATGAAGAACGCCACCCCCAGCGTCGACCAGACCAGCTGGGTCGTCGCCGCCTGGTCCTTCGGCGTCTCCAGGTCGAGCCGGTAGATCAGGACCAGGCCCAGGCCGTTGAGCAGCACCGCGATGGGAAGCAGCAGCGGATCGGCGTACGGGGCGCGGAACCTGACGGCGAGATGGGCGAGCAGGGAGAGGAGGCCGAGCCCGGCGCCGTACCCGAGGACGTCGGGCGGGACGGCGCCGCTGCGGGCGAGGCCGACGGCCGTGTAGCCGTAGACGGAGATGATCACCGCCCCGGTCAGGAGCGACAGCTCGACCCCCCGCCGCTTGGGCAGGCGTAGCTCGGGCGGCCGTGCGTCCGCCGTCGTTGCGGTCATGCCCCGCAACGTAGCAAGAGGCGGGTGTTATTTCTCTTATGTCGGTTTCGTGGTCCTTATGCCCTGGCTCTAGCCCTGGTACGGGTTCCGGCCGTCCGGCGTGTACCCGGGCTGCTGCGGAGCGGTGCCGTACGGGTCGCCGTCCTGGCCCGACCGGGCCTGGGCCAGCAGCCGGTCCGCCTCCTCGGCGGGGATCTGCCGCTCCCCGCCGCAGAAGGTGCACTGCGTCGCGTACTTCGTGGAGAACGGGAAGAGCGGCACGAAGAACAGCGTGAACTTCGTGACCCGCTTGCGCAGGGTGTGCGCGGCGGGGTTGCCGCACCAGCCGCAGACCATGGTGAGGACCGCGAGCTGGTGGAGATAGCCCTTCGTACCGAAGATGATCATGATGTGGTCCCTTGTCCTGTGTCGGTTCCCAGAGCCCGCCGGCAGAGCGCCAGCAGTTTCTCGTCCTCGTGGATGTCATGGCTGCCGCATCCACCGTCCAGCGCGTTGTGGCGGCGGACGGAGCGGAGCTCGGCACGCAGCACCCGCGCCACCTCCGAGCCTGCACCGGCCGGGCCCGTCCGCGCCAGGTGTCCCGCGATCCGGACACGGGTGTGACGGTCGTGCTCCCAGGCGTCGAGGAGCACCGGCACGCTCTCGTCGTCCCGGCCGGTCACCCCGCTCAGGGCGATGGCCGCGTCGACCCGCAGCCACAGTTCGCCGTGGGCCAGCAGCGCGCGCAACCCCGGCGCCGCCACCGCCGCCGCCGGGCCGAGCCGGCCCAGCACGCCCGCCGCCGCACGGCAGTCGTGCACCCGCCGGGACCGCAGGCCCTCCAGCAGCACCGGGAGCACCGCGGCGGCGTCACCCTCGACCGACCAGAGGGCCTCGGCGGCCTCCGTCGCCGTCGTCCCGCCCCGCCGTACCAGCGCCCGCAGCTCGTCCGCCGCGCGGGCCGCCGCCGGGCCGAACGCGTCCAGTGCCCGCAGCGCGGCCGTACGCAGCCACTCGCCCCGGTACTCCGGCGCCCCCCGCAGCACCCGCAGCACCTCCCCGGCCGCCTCCCCGGCCCGCAGCGCCGTCAGCCCGGCGAGCAGGGGGGACGCCCGGTCGTACGCCCCTTCGTCCAGCCCGACCTCGCCCAGCCGCCGCCGCAGTATCCCGGCGAGCGGTGCCGCGGCCTCCCCCAGGTACCCGATGGCGTACCCCACGTCGTGCGGCACCTCGGACTGCTCCAGGGCCGCCGCCAGCGCCGGAAGCACCCGGGCGTCCCCCGCCCTGGCCAGCGCGTTCACCGCCGGGCCCAGTGCGGGCGGCCCGCTCGCCCACCGCCGCACCCAGGCGTCCGGGGCGGCTGCCACCCGTGCGGCGAGCGCGTCGGCGGCCGGTACGGCCAGCGAGTGGAGCTCCTCCAGCGCGTGCGCCGCGGCCTCCGCCAGCCGGGGCTCCGGGTCGCCGAGCAGCTCCCCCATCAGGCGCACCGGTTCGTCGTACACGCCCCGCCAGGACCGCATCAGCACACTGCTCATCCGCACGGCGTCGATGCGCTGCCACGGATCGGGGCTGCGCAACTGGTCCGTCAGCAGCGCGGTGCGGTCCTCCACCCGGTTGTCCAGACCCCCGTGCAGGGTCCGCAGCAGATCGGTCGCCCAGGGCGCGCTGCGCCCCGCCGTCTCCTCGGCGCGCAACGCCCGTACCTGCCCGACCAGCGTCGGGGACGCGGCCCGCTCACCCGGGCCCGCGAACCCTTCGGGGTCCCGGCCCGCGGGGCGGGAGCGCAGCTCCCGCAGCAGTCCGGACACCAGCGGCACGACACCGTCGGGCAGGACGTCGGGCGCGCACCGGGCCAGCTGGGCGAGGGCCGCGAGCCGTAGACCCGGCGCGTACGCCTCGGCGGCGAGACGGCTCAGCCAGTCGGCGGCCTGCCCCGCCACCGGCCGGTGGCGCAGCGCCACCCGGCCCGCCGCCTCGACCAGCGCGAGGCGTATCTCGTCCTCCGGCTCCACCGGCAGCCGCTCCCGCAGCAGGGTGAGCACCCGGGCCGGTCTGCTGTGCAGGGCGGCGAGGGCCAGCGGGGCGGCCAGCCGCACCCCCGGGTCCTCGTCGGCGACCAGCTCGCAGAACACCCCCGCGCCGGCGGTGACGGCGGCCGCCGCCATCGCGTAGTTCGCCGCGCCCTCGATCTCGTCCTCGCCGATCTCGTCCTCGTCGTCCTCGGCGAGATCGATGCCGCCGATGCTGGTGAGCAGTTCGACGATGCTGCCCCGGTCCTGGACGCCGGGGTCGACGACCAGTTCGAAGAGGAACGGTATGCAGGCGAGCGTGCACGCGTACACGTCGCCCTGGTGGTGGACCGCGCCGTACATCCCGTCCAGCGCGCTCTCCCGCTCGGCCGGATCGGCCGAGGCCAGCCCGCGCAGCAGCACCGGCACGTCGTCGGCCGGACCGTAGGCGTGCTCCATCGAGGCCCAGTCGACCTCGTCGATCCCCGCGAACACGCCGTCCCCTCCCCGTGCCGTCCCACGTGCCCCACTCCTCGCCGGGCGGTGTCCGTGAAGCGCTCTGCGCAGAGTGTGCACCACGGCCCCGGCAATTCCACCCTCTGCTTGCGGCCTTTCCTGACATGTGCTGGGCAGCTGCGGGCGGGCTGCGGTCCGCCGCCGCAGGCCGCCGGGACCCCGCCCGGGGACGGGGCGGGGGCGGAACGGATCCCCGCACCCCCGGGGGGATCTGTCGGAGCGGCCCCTTACGCTACCGGGCATGAGCACAGGCGCCGGCCCGTCGGGACGGGTGGTCGACGGTCGTTTCACGCTGGTCGCAAGACTGGGCGGCGGTGGCATGGGGATGGTCTGGCGCGCCCGGGACCAGGCCCTGCACCGCGATGTCGCGCTCAAGGAGGTCCGCCCGCCGGACCCGGCCCTCGCCGAGCACGACCCCGGGGCCGCGCGGACCCTGCGCGCCCGGGTCATGCGGGAGGCCCGCGCGCTGGCACGGCTGGACCACCCCAACGTGGTGACGATCCATCACATCGTGGACCCGGGCGAGGAGGGCTACCCGTGGATCGTGATGGAGCTGGTGGAGGGGTCCTCGCTCCAGGACCGCCTGGCCGCCGGGCCCATGCCGCCGCGGGAGGCGGCGGAGCTGGGCAGGGGCGTCCTCTCGGCGCTGCGGGCCGCCCACGCGGCGGGCATCCACCACCGTGACGTGAAACCGGCCAACGTGCTCCTGCGGACCGACGGGCGCCCCGTCCTCACGGACTTCGGGATCGCGGCGATCCGTGAGTCGACCAGCCTCACCGCCACCGGGGCACTCATCGGGTCGCCCGACTACATAGCCCCCGAGCGCATCCGCGGCACCGAGGGCGATCCCTCCTCCGACCTCTGGTCGCTGGGCATGATGCTCTACGTCGCCGTCGAGGGCCACCACCCGCTGCGCCGGGCCACCACCCTCGCCACCCTGGCCGCCGTACTCGACGAGGAGGTGCCGCCGCCGGTGCGCGCCGGAGCGCTCGGACCGGTGCTGGGCGCGTTGCTCACCCGGGACACCGCCGCCCGGCCCGACGCCGGGACGCTCGACCGGATGCTGGCCGAGGCGGCCGCCGGGGGAACCGTCACCCCCGCCGTCCCGCCCGCCCCCGCCACCCCGCCCGCCTCCGTCGCCCCCGCCGTCCCGGCCGGCACGCTGCCGCTCTCCCGTCCGGCCGTACCGCCCGTTCACGCCCCGCACCCGGTGACGGCCGCGGACCCCGGCACCGGGCCGGGGCGGCGGCACGACCCGTGGTCCTCGCCCGGCGCCGGAGCGGCGACCGTCCCGGACGGCGGGCCCGACCGCGACGCGCGTCTGCGGCGGACGATCCGCCGGATCGCCCTCGCCTCGTCGCTCACCACCACCCTGGCCGCCGTCGCCGTCTACCTCTGGGCCTTCGGCCCGCTCTCCGGCGACGAGGAGGGCGGCAAACGCTCCGGTACCGCGGTCAGCGGCGCGCCTTCGCCGGTCGTGAGCGAGGACCCCGCCCCCGCCGCCTCCGGTACCGCCCCGGCCCCCGCCACCCTGCTGACCCCCGGCGGGGCGCGGCAGGCGATCGAAGCGCTGGCGGAGGTGATGGGCGGTACGGAGGTCACCGATTTCACCCTCTACGACGGGCACGCCTCGGCGAGCGCCCCGCTGGAGAGCGACCCCGGGCTGTACGACGACTACTCCTACAGCGACGGCCGCGCCGAGCGTTCCGGCGCGGGAGGCCCCCTCACCTCGGACAGCGCGCTCCTCGACCTGGAGGAGATCGACTGGGACAGGCTGCCCGCCCTCCTGCGCGACGCGCGCACGACGCTCAACGTCCCCGATCCGGCCCTGGAGGACTGCTACGTGATCGTGGAGCCGGCCTCCGTCTTCCACGAGGACCGGCCCGTCCTGCGCGTCTACGTCTCGGACGACTACGGCGGCGCGCACCTCACGGCCGGTATCGACGGGAAGGTCATCGACCGCAACCCCCGCGAAGGCGGCTGACCGGAGGCGGCCGGCCCTCCCCGGGGCCCGTTCCGCGCGCCGCCGCCTCCCGCCGGTCCCGGGGTGCACGGTCTCCCGCTCCCGGCCCCCGCTCCCTCCGGTTCCCGGATTTCCGTCCTCTCCGGCCGGCCGCACGGTAAGGTGCGCCGTGCCGCGACTGGCGAGCGCCCCCAGGGCGCGGAAGTGGAAACGACCACGAGGGAGCGGCACTCCCCGGGCATCCGGGGCGTCATCGCCGGAAGGCCGTCCGCCTGGGCAGTCCGGGTCCACGTCGCCCCGCGCGACCGACCCGGGAGGACCCCGTGGCCGTACAGCCGTCCGAAGACCGCCGCCCCGCCCTGTCCGCAGCCGATCCCGAACTCGCCGCCCTGGTACGGGCGGAGGAACGGCTCCAGGCGGACACCCTGCGCCTGATCCCCAGTGAGAACTACGTGTCCGCCGCCGTGCTGGAGGCGTCCGGCACCGTTCTGCAGAACAAGTACTCCGAGGGCTACCCGGGCAGGCGCTACTACGAGGGCCAGCAGGTCATCGACCAGGTGGAGACCCTCGCCGCGGAACGGGCCGAAGCGCTGTTCCGGATGGACCACGCCAATGTGCAGCCGTACTCCGGCTCGCCCGCCAACCTCGCCGTCTACCTGGCGTTCCTGAGGCCGGGCGACACCGTCCTCGGGATGTCCCTGCCGATGGGGGGCCACCTCACGCACGGCTGGGGCGTCTCCGCGACCGGCACCTGGTTCCGGGGGGTGCGCTACGGGGTGCGCCGTGACACCGGGCGCGTGGACCTGGACGAGGTGCGCGACCTGGCGCGCGCCGAGCGGCCCAAGGTGATCTTCTGCGGCGGCACCGCGGTGCCCCGGGTCATCGACTTCGCCGGCTTCGCCGAGATCGCCAGGGAGACCGGGGCGGTCCTGGTCGCCGACGTGGCCCACATCGCCGGGCTGATCGCCGGCGGCGCGCACCCCTCACCGGCGCCGTACGCGGACGTGGTGTCCACCACCACCCACAAGACCCTGCGCGGGCCGCGCGGAGCGATGCTCCTGACCACGGCCGAGCACGCCCGTGCCATCGACCGTGCGGTCTTCCCCGGCCTCCAGGGCGGCCCGCACAACCAGACCACGGCCGCCATCGCGGTCGCGCTGAAGGAGGCGGCCGCACCGGAGTTCGCCGGATACGCCCACCAGGTGGTGGCCAACGCGCGCGCCCTGGGGGAGGAGCTGGCCGCCCGGGGGTTCGACCTGGTCTCCGGCGGCACGGACAACCACCTGCTCCTGATCGACCTCACCGGCAAGGACGTGCCCGGCAAGACCGCCGCGAAGGCCCTGGACCGGGCGGGCATCGTCGTGAACCACAACGCCGTCCCCTACGACACCCGTAAGCCGTTCGACCCGTCCGGCATCCGCATCGGCACCCCCGCCCTGACCTCCCGGGGCGTGCCGGCCGCCGCGATGGGCACGGTCGCCCGGTGGATCGATCGTGTGGTCGAAGCCGCTCGTACAGGTGACGAGGACACCGTTTCCGAGGTCAGGGCCGAGGTGAAGGTGATGATGGACGCCTGTCCGGCGCCGGGCCTCCCCCTGGTGTGACCGGCCCACCGGGGCCGGCCGGGGCGTCACGGAGCCCCGCCTGCCCCGGAACGCCGGGTCCTCGATACCGCGCGCCCGCTCTGCGCCCTGTGCCGGCGGCGGGGCGCCGTCCACGCTGGAAGGAACGGGGGAGCAGGACGGAGGACCGGCCCAACGGCGAACAGGAGGGGACACGATGCAGGATCTGAAGGTCACGTCATGGCAGCTGTTCGGGCACGACCGGCTCTATGTGAACCTGCCCGACGGCACGGCGATCGGCTGGGCGGACCTGGGCAGCGGCACGATCACCGTGCTGCACCCGAGCTACCGTGACGCCGTCACCGACGCGCTCGCCCGCCAGGTACCGGACATCCCGCCCCTGGGCGAGACGGAACCCCCGGCCCCGCCGGCTCCACCGCCGCCCGCACCGCGCATCCCGCCGTTGCGCCGGATGCGCAAGAGGGCCGGGGCCGCGGCCCCCGGCGGTGCCGCGCGGCCGGTCCAAGCGGTCCGGGTACCGGAACAGGCGGCGGCGCCCCGGCAGGAGCAGCACACGGAGCAGTCACCGGAGCCTTGTGCGGAGCCGTCCTCCGGGTTTTCCTCCGGGCTGCCCGCCGGGCTGTCTTCCGGACAGCACGCCGGGCAGCCCTCGCGGCAGTCCCCGGAGCAGCCCCTGCGGCAACCCCCGGAGCAGCCCTCGGACCAGTCGTCCCCGGAGCAGTCCCCGAAGCGGCAGGCGCCTTCGGGGCGTCCGGGGCCCGCGCCCCGGCGGACAGGGCTGCCCGCGCTCACGCCGGCGACCGACCTCGCCGTCCGCAGGCCCGGCACAGCGCTGAGGGAGCAGCTGGGGGAGTCCGGGGCTGCGGGAGCGCTGGTGCGCGCCGCCACCGGGGCGCTGCGCCGCACCAAGGAGCCCGACGCCCGTCGCACCGCCCTGGCCGGTGAGCGGCGGGTCGGGGCCGAACTGCGGCGGCTGACCCGGCACGGCTGGCGCGTCCTGCACTCCGTACCCCTGCCGGACGGCGGGGAGATCGGGCATCTGCTCATCGGGCCGGGTGGGGTGTTCGCGGTGCACGCGGAGCACCGTCCGCAGGCGTCCGTACGGATCGGTGACGGCACCGTGCGGGTCGGCGACGGGGAGCCCCTGCCGTACGCCCTCGACGACCGTTTCGGCGCGGGGCGGGCCCAGGCCGTGCTGGAGGCGCACTGCGCCTTCCCGGTGCCGGTCGGGACCGTCGTGGTGTTCGCCGGGGTGACGGCCCTGGAGGTGGTCACCACCCCGCCCGGGGTGCGCGTGCTGAGGGAGCGCCAGGTCTCCTCGCTGGCACCGCTGTCCGGGGTGCTCACCCCCACCCAGGTGGAGCGGGTCTACGACGTCGCGCGCAACCGGGAGGCGTGGGCGGACGCCTGACGGGGAGGGGCCGGGCGGCCGCACCGCCGCCCGGCCCCTCCCGGCGGGAGCGAGCGCGTCTCCAGCGGCGCTGCAGCCGCCCCCGGCAGCCTGATGCGTGACGGCGCAGCCATGAGGGCCGCAGCCGCGAAGGGAGTCGTCATGTCTCAGCCGGTCGGGACCCTCCGCCAGCAGGTCACCGGTGACCTGTACGCCGAGGTGCAGACCTTCTACGCCCAGCAGATGCGCCGCGTCGACGGGCTCGACATCGAGGGGTTCGCCGACACGTTCACCGAGGACGGGGAGGTCGTGCACGCGGGCGGGCACCGGCAGTCCGGCCGTGAGGAGATGATCGCCGGGATGCGGTCCAGCCTCCCCCGGTACCAGGACATAGCGGTCCGCCACTGGTTCGGCCACCTGATCATCGAGCCCGACGCGGCGGACGAGGACACCCTGCGTGTCTCGTACTACACCCTCGTCACCCAGACCGACCGTGAGGGCAAGGTCAACTTCCAGCCGACGTTCACCGTGGACGACGTGCTGGTGCGCCGTGACGGCCGGCTGCTGACGCGTTCCCGGGTCATCCACCGCGACACCCCGGCGGCCCCGCCCGTCGGCTGACCAGGCTTCGGTACACCCGGTACGTGGACGAGGGGCCCTGTGCGACAGGGCCCCTCGTCCACGTACCGGGGTGCGGGCACCCGGTGCGGTGTTCAGTCGATGCCCCGGCAGATGTGCGGTTCGCTCCCGTCGTCGTCGGGGTCGCCCGCCAGCAGCAGGGGGACCCAGAGGGGTGCGCCGCCCGGCACCGGTGCCGGGGCCGCGGGCCCCGGCACCGGCTTCCGCGCCGCAGCCCCCGGTGCCGGGGGCTCCTGTGCCACCGGCTCCTGTGCCGAGGGCCCGGGTGTCGAGGGCCCCGGTGTCGCGGGACCGGGTGTCGTACGGACCGCTGTCTCACGGTCGAGCAGAAGCGTCTCCATCGACGCGTCCTCCTTCTCGGGAAGGTGCGGCTGCCCTCAGGCGTGGCATGCGGGCAGTCCGCCGTGGTAGGCGACCATCTCCTGGAAGGAGGCCGCCACATCGATACGGGCGCCCGGGGCCAGCCCCTCCAGCTCCGCGTACGCGCGGTGCAGGTTGCCGACGAGCCGTTCGGCGTCCGTCAGCCCGGCGAAGGCCCCCAGGTCGGCCTGGCGGGCGGCCTCCAGAGGGGTGGCCCCCCGCCGCAGACCCTCCTCGGCCAGCCGCTGGAGCATCCGGATGTAGGACTCCGTGGCGTCCAGCAGCTCCGGGCCGCCGACCGGCCCGTGGCCGGGGACGACGACGGCCGGGCGGAGGGCCCGCATCCGCTCCAGCGCCGCCAGCGAGCCGGTGACCGACCCCATCAGGAGGTACGGGGTCACCCCCGACCAGACCACGTCGCCGGTGAACAGGACACCGCGCTCCGGCACCCAGGCCACCACGTCGTTCGCGGTGTGCGCCGGGCCGACGTGGAGCAGTTCGGTGCGTACACCGCTGCCGTGCAGGGTCAGTTCGTCCCGGAAGGTCAGTGTCGGCAGGGTCAGCGGGGTCTCGCCCCACTCGACGTCCGGCCACAGGTGGCGCAGGCCCAGGCCGGCCTCCTCGGTGTCCGCCCGGGTCCCGGCGTGGGCCACGACCACCGCACGGGGCACGAACTGCCCGTTGCCGAAGGTGTGGTCGCCGTGGAAGTGGGTGTTGACGACGTAGTCGGGGCCGCCGGGCACCACCCGGGCCACCTCCTGGCGCAGCCTCCGGGTGCGGGACTCGGTCGCCGCCGTGTCCACCAGGACGGCGGTGTCCCCGCCGGCGACCAGGCCGGCGTTGTTGAGGCACCAGCCGCCCTCGGGCTGGACGAAGGCGTACACGTCGTCGGCGACCCGCACCAGCGAGCCGGGCGGCGCCGTGGAGGCGGACGCGGCGGAGGAGGCGGCCGACGCGGCGGACGCGGCCGGGGAGGTGAGGGTGTCCGTGTTCACGCGCCCGCCTCCGCCACCGGGAGGAGCCGGCCGAAGCGGCCCTGATGGAAGAGGAGCGGGTCGGCGTCCGGCCGGGTGGACAGGGCGACGACCCTGCCGATGAGGAGGACGTGGTCCCCGGCTTGGTGCTCGGAGTCCAGGACGCACTCCACGTACGTCTCCGCCCGGGGCAGTACGGCGTTACCGGTCACCCCCTCCTCGGCGGCCAGCCGGAGCATCGCGGCCCGGCCCTTCGGGCGGTCGGGGCGGCAGAACTCCTGGGCCAGGTCGCGCTGGGACCCGGCCAGCACGTTCACGGCGAAGCTCCCGGCGCGCGCTATCCGCGGCCGCATCCGGCCGTCCGCCTTCACCGACACCAGGACCAGCATCGGGTCGAGCGACACCGAGACCAGACTGTTGAGGGTCATGACGAGGGCGT